>CAVTTR010000008.1:0-136741 GCA_963737745.1 uncultured Acidimicrobiaceae bacterium
ATAACGAACGCCGGTCCTGGGTAAACGGCCGAGCTCGCCATACGCGACGAGGCGCCCCGAAGGGCGTCGCGTCGTTCCTCTGCCCACAGGGTGAGAATCAACTATCGCAGATCGTTGCCTCGCTTGCTCGCGTGCTCTGGGAATCGTGTTTCGATAGCGATTCAAGTGGATACAAATGACCCGTCGCTTCTCTCACTCAATGGCAGCGACCACGCCCCCGGACCGCCCGAGCGGTTGCGGGGGCTCTGATTCTCAGCCGGCGCCCGCGGTACCCCCCACGGACCGTCTGCTCAGCTCGGGGCCCATGGACAACCCAGCCCACCTCATTGCAACTAGGGGTTTGCATCATGATTCTCTGGGTATATAGCAAGCATGCGCCAGTCGACCAACCTCCAGGACTATGACGGAGATCTGAACTTCATACGGTACGAACTGAACCAACTGTGTGGGGCGAGATCCGACTGCGGGCGTTTCGCTCCCAGCGATGAGCGGCGGTATAACTACCTTTGCCGGCTCGAAGAGAGACTCCTGGCGGCGCCTAGCGCGGGTAACTACTACTGAGTTAGCGCTACAAGCCCTCCTCATCCCCAAGTAGGGCCTCGAATCGGATCCCGCCGCTGTTTCGAACGCACCACGCCTCGAATGTCTGGAGAGCATCGGGGTCGTCCGCCATCAGGTTCGCTACCAAGAGGCTCAGCGCCTCGTTTAGGTCATACTGGCCTGTCGCCATCACCGATTTCGAGTCCAGATTGTGCCGTCGCCCATAAGGGCCCGAGCCCCTCTCAAGCTTGTTCCTCAATTGGGGTCGGAAGCAACGCCCAGTTTCTTTTACGGGCACGAAGCGTTGCAGGGAACACGCGCCGAGGTTGGCTTAGGTCAAGTGGTGAAGATTTTCCTTACCCCCCAGCGGATGGCCCAGCGGTGGTCGTCGTTACGCCGGTTGAAGGAGGCAGAGTCCCCTTGGTTTGCGAAGGTCGTTGGGACCCCGGAGCGTGGTTCTTCACTCCGGGCAGATGAACGGTGCTCGAAGTCGTGGGACCGCTACCAATCGGATTATCGCCACAAGACGTTAGGAGCCCTCCGAAGCCGACGATAAGCGCCATCGTAAAGATGGCCGAACCCCTCTTGCCTTTCGGCGTGCCACCCCGGCCCTTCAGAGAAGGAAACATTTCTCCCTGCTACCCACTCCGACATGGTCGAAACGACGACGTTACTGAGGGGCCATCCCCACGATCTTTCGTCCCGTCGCCTTAGCCCACTGCTCAATCGCCTCCCAGGACCATACGCAGCCCCCGGACAGTTCGGCCTCTGGAGTCGGAAAACTTGCTTCCTCTTGAGCCATCTGATTGACCCACTGACGAGAGCACCCAAGTAAGGCCGCGATTTCGATTCCCGCCACTTCCACTTGTTGTTCGCAGGCGCAAGACGCCGGGTTAGAACTGGCGGCGCCCCATGACGTCGGGACCAATCTTCAGCCCTTCTTCAGCACTCACGGCGGGCAGAGTGGTGATGTCGAATACGTGTCCCCATGTAAGGCCAATCTCGAACAAGGCGGCGTAGTCGTCGGTCCGGAGGATGACGACCAGAGCGGGGTCACTCGCTGCTGTCCAAAACTCGCCAATGACTTCGGCTTCGGTGGGGTACTTCCAGCTGGCACGATTAATCAGCGCCTCGTCTCTCTGGTCTCGGGTCAAGCCCGGCTTCCACGAAAGGAGCATCACGTATTCCATCGTCTGTTTCCCTTTCTCGAGGGCCTTTCGACTGAAGATGGCCCCTCATCAGTGTGGGACGAGGGGTGAAATGGGACAACAGTGGTACTACGAAATCAATGGTGGTGCTAGCACTGCGCCACGGGGTTCATCGGACAAGCCAAACGTCCCTAAGGGTGCCGTCGTTCGGGGACGAAGTGTGAGAGCGGCGCTGTACGCTCCTCTTGGTTTGGTAGACAAGGCGCTCACGTCGTCTCCGTGTACTACCGATGGCGATCAGAGGGGGCATGGTGCATGGTGTGAGTTCCGGCGGTCAAGGCGAGGGACTGGTGATACGCGTTCTGCGAGTGCTCTTCGTGCTCGCGGCATCGGTCGCGATGACAGGGCTCGCCGCCTCAATTGCGTCTGCATCGGTTGCATCTGTATCGGTAGCGCAGCGTGCGCCCGATGTGCAGATCACGCCCCTCGGGACCAGTGGAAACGGAGTCCCGAACGAGTCCAAAGCGAGCGAACTCGTCGGTACGGGATATGTGGAGCGCGAGTACCTGATGTCAGGAACGGCCCGCCTGTTTTCGGGGTCCACCACGGCGGTCGCGACGCCGACCGGGCAGACGCTGCCGTACACCACCCGGCTGCTTGTGCGCGTGCCGAAGAAGGCGTCGCAGTTCAGCGGGCGCGTGGTGGTCGAGCCGTTCAACACAAGCGGCAAGACCGATCTCGATGCGGCGTGGGACGAGATTGGACCGCAGCTCATCAAGAACGGAGATGCGTGGATCGGGGTAACAGTGCGCAACTCATCGGTTGCTGCGCTGCAGTCATTCGATCCCGTGCGCTACGCAAAGGTGAGTCTGCCCTCGAATGGAGTGGAGTGGGACATCCTCACGCATGTCGCCCAGCTGGTCCGCTCGGGCGCGTCGCAGAGCCCACTTCATCCGCTCTTGGTGAAATACGTCTACCAGGCCGGTTACTCCCAGAGCGCGGTTGACTCGGTGACGTACGCCGATTCGATCAACCCGATCGCCAAGCGAACCGGGGGCGGGTACCTCTATAACGGCTTCTTGATCATGGGCCACGACGCGAGCTTCACTCCACTCAATTCAGGTGTCCTTGTACTGCCGAAATTCGAGTTCCATGCCTTCGCGAAGAAAACAACCTCGCCGATCGTCGACGTCGAGACCCAGACCGACGTGCTGGGTTTCCAGATCGCTACCTACGTCAACCCCGGGGGAGCCTCGGTCCGCCGTCCCGATAGCGACACGCCGGGTGACCAGTACCAACTCTACGAAATCCCTGGCGCGTCGCACGCTTCGGGTGAACCCGGCTGCGACGGGACGTCGACAACCTTCCCGCTGCAGTACTTCGAGCAGGCCGCACTCATGAACCTTTATGCCGAGGTGGAACACGGTACGAAGCCACCCCACGGCCCTCTGATGAACCTCGCCTCCAAGGGCGTGGTGTCAACGCCCGTCCTTGACGCCAATGGCAACGCGACGGGCGGTGTCCGCTCACCGTTCCTCGACGACGCCCTGGCGCGCTACGAGTCCAGCGACACGCCGGAAGGGCTCTGCACGCTCGAAGGTGTGGAGACCCCGCTGAACTCCGCCACCCTCCTGGCGCACTACCACAGTGTCAGCGGATACATGCGAACGTTCACCGCCGACCTTGACCGGACCATCAGCAATCGTTTCCTTCCGGCGTCGGACCGAGCACAGATCCTGGCCGCTGCCCGGGCCAAGGCGTCCACGGCACTCGGCACCCCCTGAGGCAGCGTCCGTTTCGACGGCCCGGGTCCGGGTAGCCCAAGATCATGTCAACCCCCGAATCACCCATAGGGCCGGCCGACGCACCGTCACCATCGGACGCGCCGAGCGGAGACGAGAAAACTGGCGAAGGTCAAGCGAGGACGAATCGGGAGGAAGAGCCCGCCGGCGTGACCAGGTAACGGGTAATCGTGTTAGAGAATCGGTGAAAGGCAACAACCATCGGAGGCGGTCCATGGGAAGGCACATGGGAAGGCAACCCCCCCTTATCAAAATATTGATGACATGGCTCGCGATCTCTGCCGGCGGCGCGTGGGCTCTCGCTCTGGCGAGCCCGGCTTCGGCTGCTCCGACGCCGGGCTCTCGGACCACGTTGCACTTCTTTTCCAAACACACGTCGGCGTCCTACTTCAACCCCGACGGTACGAATATTGCCGACGGGACCACTCTGGTTCCGGGGGGACTTCTATACCTTCACCGACGCCGACTATGTCGGGAACCATGTGCATCATGCCAAGAAGGCGAGCGGATCAGACTTCATCACCTGCACGCTGACCAGCGAAACGACCGGGGTCTGCGACGGAGCGTTGTCGCTGCGAGACTCCATGCTCGTCATCACTCGCACGCCGGTTGACCTCAGCAAGAATGCAACGATTCCAATCGTTGGCGGAACAGGAACATTACGTAATATCGAGAACGCGAGCGTGGTGATTAAGGGCGTTGGCAATTCCCGTAACAACGATCTGGTGATCCGTTACGACGAGCCCGCCCTGCCGCCGGTATAGTCAGAGAAGCGCACTGCCGGGTCGACCCGTGGCATTGCTCGCTTTTGTCGCCGAGACAGCGCCTTGAGCGCGACGACCCCTCATCTCCCTGAAATGAACCACCGTTCGACGCCTGTTCTGCTCGGGGAAACCGATCCGAATTGCAGAGAGTTGGGGGACGTGCAAATGTCATCCCCGTTCCACGCGGTTGCAGCCGCTCCGGGCGGAGCGCCCGGGCGCCGTGGCGGGTGGAGCCCGAGCGTTCGTTCTAGGAGTGGAGGTGGGGGTGGCATGAGTGCGCTGACCGGAATCAAGGTCGTCGACCTAACGCGGTTCCCGCCCGGGGCTTATTGCACCGTGTTGCTCGCTGATCTCGGCGCCGACGTCGTGCGTATCGACGCCCCGGGGTCGAATCCGAACATGTTCGGAGGAAGTGCCGGCATCGGACGTGGGAAGCGATCGGCTGCACTCGATTTTCGCCATCCCGACTATGAGGCAGTCCTGCGCCGGCTCGTGGCACAGGCCGATGTCGTCGTCGACAACGCTCGCCCAGGATCGCTCGATGAGCGCGGGTACGGTCCGAAGAAGGCGACAGCGGAGCATCCAAGACTGATTTGGGCCTCGATCACTGGTTTCGGCCAAGACGGTCCCTACGCCACCTGGCCCGGCCACGACCTCACGTACATCGCGCACTCGGGCCTCCTCTCGGCGCTGAACCACCTCCCGTGGCACCCGCAGACCGTGATTGCCGTGCCGACGGGCGGACTGATGGCGGTGACTGCCATTACGACCGCTCTATTCGACCGCGAGCGCACCGGGAAAGGGGCACATATCGACGTCAGCCTCTCCGAGTCGGCGACCTGGCTACTGAGCGGGGTGGAGGGCCACCTCTCCGACTCCGGTTGGACTATCCCGATCTCACCGGCCCGCAACATGTACCAATGCGCGGACGGGCGGTGGGTGACCACGGCGGCCGACGAGCCACGAACGTGGACTGCACTGTGCCAAGGACTCGGTCTGAACGACCTCGCTGAGTCTGGTCGTCCGGCCAGCGATGACTACGAGGCGGTGCGGCTCCGCTTTGCCGAGGCCTTTGCCACCCGACCGGCCAGCGAGTGGGTGGCCGAGCCTCGGTCCCAATGGTGTGACCATCAGCTTCGTACACGAGGGATCGACCTTCGTCGACGATCCGCAGGTTCGCGCCCGGGGCAGCGTCGTCGATGTGGGCGGGCACCCCGTACCCGCCAACCCGATTCGCATCAACGGGTCCGACGGCCCACGTGCCACTACTGTCACCACCCCGCCGGCCAGCGCCGGCGCTGACACCGACGCGGTACTGGCCGAGGCCGGCTACACAGCAGAAGAGATAGAAGCCATGCATGCATCAGGACTACTTGGGGAGGCGTAAATGTCATACGAGCTCGATCTAACGGGCCACAAGGCCCTGGTTACCGGTGGTGGCCAAGGGGTTGGGCGTGGGATCGCCCATGCCTACGCCGAAGCCGGCGCCGAGGTCGTCGTCAACGACTTCGTGGCCGAACGGGCCAACGAGGTGGTCGACGAGCTCGGGGCACTCGGTGCCATCGCCACGGCGGCGCCGTTCGACGTAAGCGACTACGACGCCGTCGTGAAGGCCGTAGGCGATTCTGGCATCGACATCCTCGCCAACAACGCCGGAAACGCAGGTCCCGAGGGCTTCAACTTCGCCCCGTTCGCCGAGTCCGAGCCCGCCGATTGGAACCGCTACTTCTCCGTCAACCTATTCGGCGTCATGAACTGCACCCGCGCTGTACTACCGGGGATGATCAGCAAGGGCTGGGGCCGTGTGATCACGATCGTCTCCGACGCGGGGCGCTGGGGTGAGCCGCGTATGGCCGCCTACTCGGCCGCCAAGTCCGGCGCCGCCGGATTCACCCGCTCACTTGCCCGAGACGTCGGGCGGTTTGGGGTCACCGTCAACAACATCGCGCTGGCCAGCATCGCGAGCGGCGAGATGGCGACAGCGGAGAGAACTCCCGAAGAGGCCGAGCGGTTCAAGAAGCAGATGAGCAATTACATCATTCGCCGCTTCGGGCGTCCCGACGACATTGCGGCGATGGCCACATTCCTCGCCAGCCCCCGGTCCGAGTGGATCACCGGTCAGACATACCCCGTGAACGGCGGCTACACGGTCAATCAGTAACAAAACCGGACCCGGCTCACGCTCCTGGCTCGGCAGCGTCCGCTAGCTGTCCACCCGTGTGCGGCCGATGGGCCCGCTAACGTGATTTCGTGAGATAGTGGTCACGTTCCCCAGGGGGGGACCAGAGTGAACTCGCTGGCCGTCCACTAGGAACCGCACTAGATTCCACCAGAGGCGGCGGCCGGCGCCGTACGAATGGAGAACACCATGGACATGGACGACATGATCCTCATCAGCGTCGACGACCACTCGATTGAGCCGCCGGGCATGTACGACCAACACCTGCCCGCCAAATACATGGATCAGGCCCCCAAGATCGTCAAGAACGATCAAGGGCTCGATCAGTGGGTCTTTCAGGGTCAGGCGACCACCACGCCGTTCGGCATGGCCGCCACCGTCGGGTGGCCCCACGAGGAGTGGGGCTTCAACCCCGGCAGCTTCTCCGAGCTCCGACCGGGCTGCTTCGACATCCACGAGCGGGTGCGTGACATGAACGTCAACGGTGTGCTGGCGTCCATGTGCTTCCCGACCATGGCGGGGTTCAACGCCCGCACCTTCACCGAGGGCGGCGACAAGGACATCTCACTCGTCATGCTCCAGGCCTATAACGACTGGCACATCGACGAGTGGTGCGGCACCTACCCGGGCCGGTTCATCCCGCTGGGGATCGTACCGATGTGGGACATCGACCTGGCCGTGAAGGAGGTGCACCGCATCGCGAAGAAGGGGTGCCGGGCCATCAGCTTCCTGGAGGCGCCGCACTCCCAGGGGTACCCGAGCTTCCTCTCGGGTCATTGGGATCCGATGCTCGAGGCGATCATCGATGAGAACATGGTGCTCTGCCTGCACATCGGCGGCGCCTCCGGTCTCATTACACTGGCTCCCGAAGCGCCCATCGACCACACCATCGTGCTCCCGACTCAGGTCACCATGTTGGTCGCCCAAGACCTCCTCTTCGGCCCGACCCTGCGCAAGTACCCCGCACTTCGGGTCGCCTTGTCCGAGGGGGGCATCGGGTGGATCCCGTTCTACCTCGAACGGGCGGACCGTCACTTCAAGAACCAGAGCTGGATCCACAACGACTTCGGGGGCAAGCTGCCGTCGGAGGTCTTCCGCGACCACTTCTTGGCCTGCTTCATCACCGATCCGTCCGGACTGGCGGCGCAACACCGCATCGGCGTCGATATCCTCGCCTGGGAGTGCGACTACCCGCACACCGACACCACCTGGCCGGAATCGCCCGAGCTGTTGTGGCGCGAGCTGCAGGAGGCGGGTACGACGGACGAGAACATCGACAAGATCACCTGGAAGAACGCCCTGAAGTTCTTCGACTGGGACCCGTTCACCCATATACCCAAGGATCAATCCAACGTCGGCGCACTGCGTGCACTCGCCGCCAACGTCGACACCACCCGCATGTCGAAGGACGAATGGCGTAGGCAAAACGAGGCGGCGGGAATCGGGCTCGTTCCGAGCGCATAGCTGGGCTTTTCCCCTTAACGAAAGGATTCATGCGATGACCAAGCAGTGGAACTTCGACCTCTTCATCGACGGGAAGTGGGAAAAGGGCGAGGCCGGCGGCAAAGAGATCGAGGTGCTCAACCCGGCCACCGAAGAGGTCGTCGGGATCGTGCCCGAAGCGTCGGCCAAGGACGCAGTCCGAGCCATCGAGGCCGCGCGCCGTGCCTTCGACGAAGGGCCATGGCCTTCGATGAAGCCGGCCGAGCGTGGTGGCTACCTCCGGAAGATGGCCGAGATCCTGCGGCGTCGCCAAGATGAGCTCCGCGAGATCATCGTGGCCGAAGTGGGCTGCGCCGGGTTCATGATCGACTACGTCCAGGCCTCAGGGTCGATCCCACTGTTCGAGACCAACGCCGCCCTGGCCGAGAGCGGCTATCAGTGGGCAGAGGTCGACCCGCCGACCGGAGGCCCGAGGGGAATGGGTGGGCATGCGCTCGTCCGCGAGCCCGTGGGTGTCGTCGGCGCGATCACGCCGTTCAACGTGCCGTTCTTTCTGAACGCGGTCAAGTGCGCTCCCGCACTGGGTGCGGGCTGCACCGTCGTGCTCAAGCCACACCCGTGGACGCCGCTCAACGCCTTCCTCATCGCAGAGGCGGCTGAGGAAGCAGGCCTGCCCGACGGAGTGTTCAATGTCGTGACCGGTCACGTAGAAGTGGGCGAGCAACTGACCACCAGCCCGCTCGTCGACATGATCACCATGACCGGGTCGACCGCGACCGGAAAGCGGATCATGGCCGCCGGGGCCGAAACCATGAAGCGACTGCACCTTGAGCTCGGGGGCAAGTCCGCCATGGTCGTCCTCGACGATGTCGACGAGGACTATGTCCGCACCATCGGCTTCGGGGCGGTACTTTCGAACGCCGGTCAGGGCTGCGTGATCCAGACACGTCTCCTGCTGCCCGAGAAGTTCCTCGACGCCTACAAGGAGGGCGTGCTGGCGGCGTACAAGGAAGTCAAGATCGGTCCCGCCACCGACCCCACCGTCACCCTCGGACCGCTCATCAGTGCGGCCCAGCGCGACAAGGTCGAATCGCTCGTGCAGTCGGGCATCGACGAGGGCGCCGAGGTGGTCTGCGGCGCCAGGCGTCCTCCCGGCCTCGACAAGGGGTACTTCTACGAGCCCACCGTCCTGATCGGTACCAACGACATGCGCATCGCCCAGGAGGAGATCTTCGGGCCGGTCATGACCGTGGTCCCCTACTCAGGTCAGGATCGCGATGCGATCCGCATCGCCAACGACTCGATTTACGGGCTTGGAGGCGGTGTCGTCGCGGCGAATACCTCGCGGGCATTCAACGTGGCCCGGCAGATACGCGCCGGCTTCATGAACGCCACGGGCGTTGGCGGCGTTCCGCTCGCCGACCTCGGTCCCGGCAACGGCCAGGGCCCGGGCTGGGGAGGTCACAGCATGTTCGGCATCGGGCAGACCGGCGCCTTCGGTGGCTTCAAGCAGAGCGGCGTTGGCCGGGAGTGGGGCCACCACGGCTTCGAGGCATTCACGGAACTGAAGAGCCTCTCCTGGAGTTGAAATAGCTCAGCGGTAGACGAAAGGGCCCCTGTCTCACCCCCCCAAGGGATGCGACAGGGGCCCTTCGTCTATCTCCCGTCCCCCGGCGGGTCAGATCGCCGGGGGTCGATGGGCTCTCAGCTGATCCCGTAGAGGGCCATGGCACTTTCCGAGGTGATGGCGTGCTGCTGCGCCGCCGTGAGGCCCTCCATCGCTTCGGCCAGTTCGAGGGTGACGCCGGGGAACTTGGCATCGGGGTGCGGATAGTCAGAGGCCCAGATGATGCGGTCAGCGCCCACCAGCGGAGACCGTGCCGTGAAGCCGAGCATGGACTCGTCAGGGTCAAAGCTGATCCAGCACTGGCGCCGGAAATACTCCGAGGGGAGCAACTTCAGGTCCGGTACCTCCCATTGGAACTTGCGGCAGTGGTGATCGAGGCGCTCGAGCCAGGGCACGATCCACCCGCCGTTGGCCTCGAGGAAGATGAACTTGGCCTCCGGGAAGCGCTCGCAGACGCCGCCGGCGGTGATCCACATGACCGAGTCCATGACGTCGACCGGGTTGGCCAGGGCCTGGCTGAAGAGCACTCCGCTCGGAAGGTGCAGCCCCTCGCACGCACCGGGGAGATCTGGAACGAGGAACGGATGCAAGGCGATCGGGAGCCCGGTATCCGCGCTGGCCTGCCAGATGGGGTCATAAACCGGGTCGTTGAAGTGCTTCCACTCAACCGCAGGGTTGGGACGCATGAAGACCGAAACCATGCCCGGCATTTCGGCCACGGCACGGATTTCATCGGCCACACCTTGGACGTGTTCGGGGGTGTGCATAGCCGGAACAGCCCCGGCGGCAAAGAGCCTGCCCTCGCCCTCCTGGGTGTGATCCGAAGCCCAGAGGTTGTAGGCATGTGATTGGGCCACCGTGAACGGCACGTCGGTAATCCCCTGCAGGCCCAACATGCTCGTCGGGTAGAGGACGGCCAGGTCGATGCCGTCCTCGTCCATGTCGCCCGAGGCGAGCTTTGGCGTTATACGCCGCCGGCCGCACCTCGGTGTAGCGCAACTCCCCCCGGAAGGCGCGGGCCCGATCTTCGTCGGACATTCCCGCGGTACCGGCCGCCGCCATCCCGTTGGCCGGCCGGACCTCCCCGTTGTAGTGCAGGAATTCGTTGCCGTCGACATCGGTCTCTATGTGCCAGATCCGGTCGCGGAACTCCTTGGGGGCATAATCGGGCATCGCGGTGGGATGCTCGAGAATGTGCCCGTCAGAGTCGATGTAGCGAAGGTCGGATTGGGTCGTGGTCATGGTTCCCCCTCGGCTCGTGTAGACCTTTCGGATACTACACAGTCGTCGCTCGATTTGCCTCGGAGACCGATGTCGTCCGACGCCCGGAACGAGGCGTCTACGTTGAGGGCATGGGCTTGGGCTGGGAACAGACGAGTATCGACGCGCGAGATCCGGTTGCTCTCGGACGTTGGTGGCGGGAGGCACTCGGATGGGTCGTCGTAAACGAGGATCCAAACGAGTTTGAGATTCGACCAGCGCCGGAGCAGCTGCCTGGACTCCTCTTTGCCACCGTCCCTGAAGCAAAGACGATGAAGAACCGACTCCACCTCGATTTCCGACCCGACGACAGCGACAGAGAGGTAGAGCGGATGCTCGCACTTGGAGCGACGCGGGTAGACGTAGGTCAGGGAGAGGTGTCGTGGGTTGTCCTGGCTGATCCAGAGGGTAATGAGTTCTGCATTCTCAGTTCCCACCCCCACTGAGCACACCCAATCACTCGCGGCGACCGCTCAGCCCGGCATCTCTCCCATGCGTCGCTGCATCTCCTCAGGAGAGAGGTCCTCGACGTGGGAGGCGATGCTCCATCGGTGACCGTAGGGGTCGAGGAACTCTCCGCCGCGATCCCCATAGAACTTGTCCTCCACGGGCCGCGAGATGGTAGCGCCAGAGGCGACGGCAAGCGCCACCGTGGCATCGACGTCCTCCACATAGACATGGATTGTCACCGGTGAGCCGCCTATCGACTTCGGACCGCGGACTCCCATATCTGGGAACTCGTCCGCCAGCATGATCATCGAATCGCCGATGGATAATTCGGCGTGGCCAACCCTCTCATCCGGGCCGGGCATTCTCATCCGTTCTTCCGCACCAAGAACCGAGATGTAGAAGTCGATGGCCGCGTTGGCATCGTCGACGATCAGGTAGGGCGTGACTCGGGGGTAACTGTCGGGGATCGGCTTTACCATTGGTCCCTCCTGCGAGGATCACTCAGGTGCGCGTGCTTTCGTTCACTCTTGCATACCAGACCTCCTCGAAGGACCTGGCCGGGGTTTAAGGACGCGGGGACTCTCGCACCACGTGGAACTCCACGCGGTAGACAAGAGTGTCGTCGCCGATAGGGCCAGCGTGGGCCGCTCGCTGACGTAGCTCCTCCCGGTTGCGTTCACCGGCCCGCAGTACGTCGGCCTTAGTCACGCTGGAAAATGGCACGAGCTCGATGGCATCGATTTCGATGCTGGCCGGTCCAACTGGGTAGCGGCCTCCGACCTTGACTTTCGGACGTCGCCACAGCCTGAAGGACAAGGTGATGTCGCCTGCGGCCACGTCTTCCCGCAATTCAGGGCTGAACTGCACCGACCAATGCTATGCGCACTCTCTCGGTCACTCCCCTCGAGGCGGTGGGGCTCGAAGACCTCGTCCTCGCCCATATGGGAAGGGTTCACGACGAAAGCGTCGGGCGCCATTCGGCAGTGAGCGTGCTCCAATGATCCAGTGGATCGAACTAGCGCTTTACCTCGTCCTGGCTATCGGGTTGGCCGGCCTTTGCTTTTGGTGGGTCCAGCGACGACTTGCCTGACCGGTCTGGTTATGCGCCCGCGGGGGTCTGACGTAGTCCAATCTCGTTGTCGTCGGCATCTCGCACCTTGGCCACGAGCAATCCTGAACTGACATCAGTCGGTTCTTGCACCACCCGCGCCCCGGCGGCCTGGAGAGCGTCGAGTGTCGCCGCAATGTCCTCGACGTCGAAAAATGGAACCGGTCCCGTCATGCCCTGGTCTTGGTGACCATTAGGCACGAGGCCGATCTCAATTCCACTCACGGAGAATCCGGTGTAGTACGGCGAGTCGACGTGGGGTTCGACCCCGAACACGGCCGTAAAGACAGCCTTCGCCTTGTCCAGGTCCTTCACCGGATACAACACGACATTGAGCTGAACTGACATTGGAATCCTCTCGTCACTTTTCACCACGCTCGTGGGTCAATGTATATGACGCCAGAACTCACGAGATCGTGACACGTGGACTAGACAGCGACGCCGGCGGACCAATTCGAGGTGGCGAGGCCAGCCCGGAGCCAGCGAAGAGATCTCGTCCCCGGGTGGCGCCACCCGGGGACGGCGGACCGCCAGACCGAGTCGCCGCTCCACATCCATTCTCAGTGTCACGTCTCCCCCGCTGTGGCTGCGCGGCGACGACGCGGCAAGGCATCATGGCGGAGGCACCCATGGCTCTGTCTTGATTTCCTCTGTCGGCCCGGGCGCTAGCGTTTCGGTCTCATGCAGATCATTACGAAAAGGGGGCGCACATGAGCGCTGGAGAAAGAGACTTCGCCTCGCTCGCGCTACGGGCGGCTATCGGGCCGATGTTGATCGCCCACGGATACAACAAGATCTTTGGCCAAGGCGGCCTCGAGGGCACCACCCGTTGGTTCGATTCGCTCGGACTCCGCCCGGCGGCCGTGCACGCCCGGATGGCCGCCGCCACTGAGATCGGGGCCGGGACGCTCATCACGCTCGGGGCGGCCAATCCCCTGCCGAGCGCGGCCGTCGTCGGTCTGATGGCCACCGCCGCAGCTACCGATCACAAGGGCAAGGGCTTCTTCGTTTTCAAGGGCGGGTGGGAGTACACGGCGTTCGTGGCCCTCGCCGCCACCGCTCTGGCCGGTCTCGGGCACGGTCGTTGGTCACTGGACAGGCTTCTCGGACGCAAGTCGCGCTCCGGCGTGGGCCTTGCCTTGGGGGCCGCTGCCTTGGGACTGGTCTCCACTGCTGGTCTCCTGGCCGCCACGTATCGACCCGATCAAGATCCACCCGTGACGACCTCCGACACCGAAAGCGAAGGCGAAGGCGAAGGCTCCCAAGTCGAGGAGAGCGCCTCCTAAAACCTGGCCAAACGACACAACGTGGGCGAGAGGTTGACCACCTATGCGCAACTGCCATTGCGCCGCCCCACCGGAGTCACGGTTCCTGACCCGTCAGTCGGTTCGTTCCCGTGGAGTGCAGAGGTCGCTCAGTGGCACGGAGCGGGTGCCCTGACGCCCTCGCGGCCCACCAACCCAGCCGTTTCGACGGTTCCCCAGTGGTCTGTGAACAACTGCTCCCATTCTGCAACCAAGTTGCGGACGGGCGTTCCTTACGTCATGAGCTCCGCACCTGCTGAACCAGCGTGAACTAAAAGTCCAGGTAAACGCGCTAATAACTTCCCCCTGGGGCGACAATCCCCACGAGCTTTTTCGAGTCGATCGACAGGAATTGAGATTTGGTGCCATCTCTTTAGCTGATGGAAACGTAGTTATTGTTTTGAATTTCAGATGACAACTGGTATACTTCTACATGTCGGGATGTTGAGTCCCAGTACTGAAGGAGCCATCCATGAACGCACCACGCGTAGTTGATATCGGAGAACTTGAGCTTTTTGCTGACTGCACGAAGGCCGAATTGCGGAAGATTCGTTCCTTGACGACCTACCTGCAGGTCCCCAAGGATCAGGTGCTCATGCAGGAAGGAAGCCCAGCCCACGAGTTCATCATCATCGACAGCGGCACGGCGGAAGTTTCACGTGCGACCGACGATGGCGTTGCCAAGGTGGCTGAGGTCGGAAGCGGTGAGTTCCTCGGGGAGATAGCCCTCCTCAACGGTTCACCCCGGTCAGCGACGGCGAAGGCCGCGACCGACCTCGGAGTGTTGGTCAGTTCGGCGAGCGAGTTCCGTTCGATTCTGCACCTGGCTCCCTCCGTCGCCGACAAGATCCGTCGGGCATCGATCGACCGGTCCGCGGACGTGGCGGCATAACCGATCGCTTCATCGGACACGCCTGGGGCCCCCGTTCACCGGTCGTTACTACCGTGAGAGGACGAGGACCCCAGGCGACGTGACCGAACTGCTCCTACTGACGCCCTGAAGTCGACGAGACTGCTCCATCTCGGTTGGCTTGGCCAGAAGCCTTCGCTCCTCGAAGCACTCTACGGCGCGCACGCCCCTGGCGCCTATCCGCTCTGAGGCTCCATCACATCCCAAATGTGATGGATGGGGTCATGGATCATGTAGCGAGAAAGTGATTCGACGGTGAACGCAGCACCATCGCTTCGGCGCCCAGGACGTTCCCAACCATCGACTGACAATCCGGCGAGAAGAGCAGCCAGCGCTTCAGCGTGGGTCGTGAGAGCAGAAACAACCGTCGCTGGATCCTGTAGTTCGTAACGATCAGCGGTCGCCGAAGCGTCTTGGTCCCAGTTTTGATACAGCGGGTCGTCCTCGCGCAACATCAATTCGATCCGGGTGGCATAACGCGCATAGACGTCGCGAACGTGGCAGGCATACTCGAGCGTCGACCACGTGAAGTCATTCGGTCGGCCGGGTCGTATCGAGCCACGTTCGAGTAGGACGCACCAGTCCGACCCATTGGCGCGCAGGAGGTCCGGGATATTGTCCCGTTGACAGCTGCCGGTGTCGAATCCGCATTCGGGGCACGCTCGGTGCAGGACCCAGGTCCAGTCCTTTTCGTCGGGAGTGATCATGGAAGGATTCGTGAAGCGCTCAACGGCGCTGGAGGATTCCTCGAACGTACGCCGCCTGACCGATGTGCTGCAGGTCATCAGCGATCACGCTTACCAGACGGATACCCACCGTCACCGGGGGATCCCAATTCGAATCCACGACCCGGGAGAGGTCCGATTCGTCAAGCGACCCGACATACTGCAGCGAATGCGTATGGACGTCTTCGAAGTAGCCGAGCAGGAGCGCCCCGTCCGCGGCCACCTGCGCTGATTCGTCAGGACCATGCCCATACCCGGTATCGGCGGGAGCCAGTGGAAGCCCAAACCGATCCACCCATCCGTCTTCCGTCCAGACCTGCCCACGTCCGGCAAGCTCGGCCAGGTGGTCATCTTGAATGCGGGTCAGATGCCACACGAGCCAAGCAATGGAATTGGACTCGGCATCGAGACGGAAAGTCAACTCTTCAAACGAGAGGCCGTTGACCGCGGGATGCACGGCGTCGCGGATCCTCTCGAATGCGTCCATCAGGAGGTCCCTGCTCGACATCCACGCCTCCTCGGTCTGGCGGATTTCTTGGCGAGCCTAGAGGGCTACCGATGGTGAGACCACAATCGCGAGTGTCGACGAGCTCACAACTCTCGCTCGGTGCCCCATTCTCGTGGACGGCAGATATGGTCTGCCAGTGCATCAAGCGAAGCGCGGTTTGAACCGACGAGCTGGTCAAATCGTGTTCGCTTTCGGAGTCCTGGTGAGTGCCCTGACCATTGGTTCGTGGCCGTTCCCAAGCCCCAGCGTGGTCGCAGTTGCTGCGGCACAGGGGTCCCCACCGACCAGCGCCGACCATGCCGAGACGGGCTCGGCCGGCCCCGACGCCGTGACGGCCTTCGGAGAAGCGTCTTCGGCTGTGGCTGGGACCTCGCTACCTGGTCTCAATGCGCCGATCGTGGGCATCGCAGGCACTCCGGACGGGCGTGGCTATTGGTTGGTGGCGGCCGACGGCGGGGTGTTCACGTTCGGTGACGCAGCTTTCGAGGGGTCGTTGGGAAGTGTGACCCTGAACGCGCCCATCGTGGGTGATGGCGGGGACTCCGGACGGGCGGGGCTATTGGTTGGTGGCGGCCGACGGCGGGGTGTTCACCTTCGGTGACGCAGCTTTCGAGGGGTCGTTGGGAAGTGTGACCCTCAACGCGCCCATCGTGGGGATGGCGGGGACACCGGACGGGCGTGGCTATTGGTTGGTGGCGGCCGACGGCGGGGTGTTCACCTTCGGTGACGCATCGTTCGAGGGGTCATTAGGCAATCTGACCCTCAACGCGCCCATCGTGGGGATGGCGGGGACACCGGACGGCCGTGGCTACTGGTTGGTGGCGGCCGACGGCGGGGTGTTCACCTTCGGTGACGCATCGTTCGAGGGGTCATTAG
The DNA here is from genome assembly GCA_963737745.1 of uncultured Acidimicrobiaceae bacterium. Taxonomy (GTDB): domain Bacteria; phylum Actinomycetota; class Acidimicrobiia; order Acidimicrobiales; family RAAP-2; genus Bog-473. The sequence goes on from CAVTTR010000008.1 coordinate 16,645, forward strand.
GCAATCTGACCCTCAACGCGCCCATCGTGGGGATGGCGGCGACACCGGACGGCCGTGGCTACTGGTTGGTGGCGGCCGACGGCGGCGTGTTCACCTTCGGTGACGCTTCGTTCGAGGGGTCAGATGCCGGGGCGACCACCCAAGGAGCCTCGGCTGTCGGGCTGGCCGTCGAGGCAGGCGGTTACTGGATCGCCTACGGTCCAGATGCGGCGAGCGAAATGGTTCCCGCCATCGCGCGCTACGTCTCAACCCGGAGCGACAACGTGACGGTGGCGGTCGAGGACGTCCGCACCGGACACGTCCTGCAGTTCCGTCCCGGCGTCGTCGAGCACACGGCGAGCACCCTGAAGGTGGACATTTTGGCCACCCTTCTCACCCAGACGCAGGCGGCCGGTCGATCCCTCACGCCGGCCGAACAAGCTCTTGCCGTGCCCATGATTGAGGACAGCCTCGATAGTGCGGCAGACGCCCTGTGGACCCGGCTCGGACCGGCGGCCGTCGGCGCATTCGAGCGCTCGGCCGGGATGACGTCAACCGTCCCAGCAACCGATGGCATCTGGGGCACCACCACGACGACCGCTATCGACCGCCTGGCCATGATCCGCACCCTGGCGCAACCGAATGGGTTGCTCTCGGATGGCCTCGCGAAGCTACGTCCTCAATCTGATGGAGCACATCAACCCAACCCAGGATTGGGGCGCAACGGGAGGTGTTCCCCGCGGGGTCACTGTGGCCCTGAAGAACGGGTTCGCCGTGGTGAATGGATGGCAGATCAATACGACGGGATGGGTTGACGGAGACGGGCGCGACTACTACATCGCTGTGCTCACCGATGGCAATGCAACCGAGTCGTACGGCATCGATACCGTCAATGCCGTTTCGGCCATCGTTTGGAACGCGTTGGCTCCCTGACAGGCGAGCGATGCGGCGGCTCACAGGCAGGGGCGCTATCGATCATCCCCCACCGTCACATCGCTTCGACTCTCTGCTGGCGAACTGACCGTGCCGACGGGGATCGAACGTGCGATGCGGCGACGGAGCCGCCGCATGCCCCACAGAAGGATGCCGCTTCCAAGCGCCACGAGAGCCCAGGGCGAAAGCAATGCGGCGAAGAGCCCCGTCGCCATGAGTTCCACCGCCACCGTGATGCGTCGCGCCGTCGGACCCCACGTAAAGAAGTGCCGATGGAACTCCGTCAGCGTTTCTGTGCTCGTGATATGTCGACCGAGACAGACCGACAGCCCTCGCACCAGGCCGAATAAGGCCCCACACGCGACACCGACCCAGGGCTGCCCGGTGAGGGCGCTCAGCACGAGCATCAGATAGACGGCGGCCGTCATGATGTAGGTCGCCAGGCCGGTCCCAATTTGCCATCCGAACCCAGCCCCGTAGGCCCAGGGACGAAAGGTATCGAGCCAGCGTTCGTTCACCTGGCGGTGGTGCACCGGAACGTGGAATCCCGCTACCCCGGTGTCCGACATCACCGCAATCGCACTCGCTACCAGCGCCACGACGGCCACCTGGCGTGAAGACAACGAGAGTGCATCGACTCCCACCGTTGCCGCAGCGACACAGAGCCCTACAGTCACTCCCCCGAGAGCGCTCCCGGCCACATACCACCAAGCGGTCGAGCGGAAACGGTGCCCACGACCCAACTCGGCCAGCGGTGTGATCGAAGCCAGCATGGAGAGTCCGCACGGCGACCAGGTCGAGCGAACAGCGGCGGCGGCGGTGACGACAAGAGTGGCAAGAATGATGCAGGCGGTCATGTGACTCCTCTTCTCAGGCGCCCGAGCCGTAGAACACCGCATCGCCGAAGGTGAAGATGCCGCCGTCGGCCCCGACAAACCAATAACCCTTTCCCGTCGGGGTGGCGGCCATGGACACGATCGGCTTGTTGAGTGTCTTTCCGCCCATGGAGCCGTAGAACACCGCATCGCCGAAGGTGAAGATGCCGCCGTCGGCCCCGACGAACCAATAACCCTTTCCCGTCGGGGTGGCGGCCATGGACACGATCGGCTTGTTGAGTGTCTTTCCGCCCATGGAGCCGTAGAACACCGCATCGCCGAAGGTGAAGATGCCGCCGTCGGCCCCGACAAACCAATAACCCTTTCCCGTCGGGGTGGCGGCCATGGACACGATCGGCTTGTTGAGTGTCTTTCCGCCCATGGAGCCGTAGAACACCGCATCGCCGAAGGTGAAGATGCCGCCGTCGGCCCCGACGAACCAATAACCCTTTCCCGTCGGGGTGGCGGCCATGGACACGATCGGCTTGTTGAGTGTCTTTCCGCCCATGGAGCCGTAGAACACCGCATCGCCGAAGGTGAAGATGCCGCCGTCGGCCCCGACGAACCAATAACCCTTTCCCGTCGGGGTGGCGGCCATGGACACGATCGGCTTGTTGAGCTGAGTGGTCGACTCGTCGCCGCCGCTGGCGAAGTCGCCGTAGGCGAACAGCTTGCCAAACGACGTGAGAATGGCGTACCCCGCGCCATCCGCACTCGAAGCCATGGCGACCACCTGGCAGTTCGTCGCAACTGAGGAGCACGGGGGTGACGGAGGCGCCGTGGTCCAACAGGCCACCGTCTGTTCGGCCGTCGAATTGTCGACAGCGACCGCCGTTGTACACGTGGGATCGACTTCCCACGGGGGCACGCAGGACACCACTCGGCACACGATCCGGCCCATGCAGCTGACATCCTGATTGCACTGGCCATAACGAAACTGCAAGCACCCGGTCATGTACGAGCTGCAGCCCTCCGGACCGCAGCCGCAATTCGTCCCGTCGCATTGGGTTTCGCAGAATGGGAATCCGCTCGAACAGCCGGTGGTGCACTGACAGGTGGCATTGCAGTCCATGTAGTAGCGGGGACCGCCACAGAAAGAGGAGTTATCCGCCTTCCACCAACCCCCCATCACCGTGTTGCTCGGGCAGTAGTTGTATCCCCCATTCACCGAACAGCAGAAATCTGTGAATCCGGAGCAACACGGGGTGCCACATCCGCATCTGGAATCGCCGCACGAGCAAATGGCGCCGTAGGCGCTGCCTGGTTTGAGGGCAAGGTCCATGCCGGCGCCTATGACTACTGCGCTACCGGCGAAAGCCGAGCGGTTGATGAAGCCCCGTCGGGAAAGTCGAGTGCCGAGAAAGGTGGACGTTCGCTCCACGAGCGTCGTCGAAAGACTCATCGCCCTCAACGCTTCCCGAACACGTCAACGGCCTGACGAACGGCCTCGAGGCGGCCAAGCATGGACAGGGTCAGGTAGGTCAGCCACGCGCCGACAGCGGACGCCAAAAATATCGGCACCCCGTGCAACGGTTGGTGACTGACGACGGTGGCAATGGTTGTCGCCGAGGATGTGGCCGCAGCCACCCACACCGCGGCCAATGCCACGAACAGGTCGACGAGAACGTGAAGCAGCGTGGCGGGGGTTTCAGGAGTGCCGAAACAACCACAACTCGCGAGTGGGCCGCCCCGCGCCCGGGCGTACGCCACGACTCCGGCGAAGACGATATAAGAACCCGCAACGAACGCCGCCAATAACGGCCGTGGCAAGACAGCCGCCACTAGACCGAGCCCCGCCTCGAGGGTTGCCACTATCCGGATGATGCCTCGCATCCGCCGTACGTCGACCAAAGCAGTGATTCGCTTCGGCGTCAGTTGAGCGAGAGCCCGGGCCGTATCGCCGGGACGGAGCGCCTTCATCACTCCTGCGACGAACAGGAGCGCGCAGCCGATCAGGTACGGTCCGATCAGTTCCAAGAGGCGGTCCGCACGCTTGTCGTGAGCGGTAGGGGGCTGACCGAGAGCGCGGCGAGAAGCGTGTTGACACGCGGCACCAAGGCGTCGCGTCGAGCATGACTCCCGAGGACAGCGTAGAACGTGAAGGGTCGCCCGGCTTCGGTGAAGAACCACTGCGTTCCGGACTGCCCTCCGACTGCACGCCGCAGGACGGTTGATCGAAAATCGTCGGCGCACAAAGACCGTTGCATTCCCTGCCGGGCGAACAGCGCTTTCCCGATGCTCTCGGGTCCGTATTCGAAGAGGGCGGCGAATATGTCATTCGGCCCCATGAGGGTCACAGCACCACTGCCGAAATCGCCCACGTCCTGGGGGAGGGGAAATGTTGCAAAGTGCGCAACCGGATATGACACCTCACCTTCGAGATGGGCACGTCGGAAGATGCGCCCCTCGAAGCCGTCGGGCAGCGCGGCGATGATGCCGTGAGCACGCAACATGGCCATCGCTAACCGACTCTTTCGACCGGGTCAGTCTTCAGTGCATCGTGGTCGTCTGGAACATGTGTGGTGGGATCCGGAGTGAAGACATCCGACAAGGATCTCGGATAGAGGCTGCGATGGCCGGGATGGATCCCCGCGGCCAATAGCTCTTCATCATTGGCCGATTCCCGGGTCGGCCCGTCGAGACCTTCGGCAAACACCTGGCTCCGACTGGCCAGGCCGAACGGCCGCACATCGACCTGGGCCCGTCGCACCAGCTCAACCACCTGGCTGAAATGATGAGCCACTCCCTCGCCGATGCGGCGGGCCGAACCTCCGTCGACGAGAACAAAGAAGGGGGAGCCGGGCACTTCGTAATCCCCCCATGCTTCGGTCGACATGATGGTGAGCAGGCCCTCGCGTGCCTTTGCGTCGACTTCCGCCGGGATCTCGTACTCGGGACCTTTGGTGACCACCAGAAGGCGTGTTCCATCGGGGAGGCCAAGCTCGTCCGGCTTCTGGAACGCGTCCCAAAAACCGGCGCAGGTGGCGCAGCCGGAGGACAGGAAGGCGATGAGAGTAAGCGTGTCATGGCCGGTAACCGCCACGGCCAACGCGTCGCCCTTGGGCGTGACACCGGCGACCGTCGGAGCCGACACGGCGTCCCGCTCGGCTGGAAGTGGGGGGCCCAGGGTGAACGGAATGGCGACGGAGCGCGCCGACGGAGTCGACTCCTTGGTGGTGCCCACGCTGATCCGGTTCAGTGGCAGAGGGATCGCCTACTCCCGCGCCGAGGTCATGGAGCGCTTTGAGGATGTCGGCATGACTTCTGAGCAGACCCGCAACCAGTATTCCAAGCAAGAGAACGACGAAAGTCAAAACGAGAACGAGAGCCACCATTGCGTGTCCTTTGCGTCGGGGGAACGACGCGAACTCTATCGGCCGAGGTCGCGCGATCAGGGACACTTCTCTCGCCCCTCACATCCAACCGCCGGGTACCGGGTGGACCGAAATTAAGGTGGAGCCGTGAACGACATGGACGAGCTCGTCGAGCAGCTACTGCGTACGTACGCCACCATTACCGTCGTCGGCGCCAGTAACGATCCGGCGAAGGCAGCCCACCGTGTGCCGGCCCAGATGCAGTCACGCGGATGGCACATCATTCCCGTCAACCCGCATGCCGACGAGCTTTTCGGGGAAACCGTCTACCGCTCTCTGGTCGCGGTCCCTGGTCCGCTCGGGATGGTCAACGTATTTCGCCCATCGGCGCAAACGCCCGAGATCGCACGTCAGGCGGTCGCCGCCGGCGCAACCGCCTTGTGGCTCCAGCTCGGGATCATGTCCGAAGAAACCCGCACCATCGCCGAAAGCGCCGGCTTGCTCTACGTCGAGGACCGCTGTCTCAGCATTGAGCAGCAACGACTCGGCCTCTACGCCCCGCGAGGTTTGGACGCTTGACGAGCCCATCCGCATCCCGCAGCTCTTGTGTCCTATGTCCCGGCGCGACGACCCGGGGCCCGCAACCCTCTGATGTCCCAGGGGTAGGTCTCGCACAGTGAACATTTATTCTTCTCATACCTTTCCTTGACCTGGCATACAGATCCGCACGGTTCAATGCTGCCTAATGGCAGGGTCCACTAGAGCGAGACCACAGCCGAAGGAGACACGATGACGGACCAAGATTTCGAACAGCACAGCAACCCGGACGCTCAACAGCACACGCCCCCGCTTCCGCCCCCCGGCGCACCAGTGCCTGGGACCGGGACCGGACCGGGATCGCACTGCCGCCGGTCGGCGGCGCGTGTCCCGAGGCAGTACAGATTCCTCAGCCGTATCAGAACGCCCAGGGTGAAGAACCCGCGACCGCAATGCCCGCTCCGACCCCTCCCGACGGAGTTCCCTATGGCACGTATGCCCTCGGAGCCTTAGCGGGGAACCCCCAGCTGGGTTCCCCTTCGGGATCCGGCTACGGGGGTCCACCGCCCAATTCTGGGCCTCCTAACTGGGTTGCGGCACCCCAGCCGGGCTCCCCGCGGCCTACCGGCAACCGCCGACGCATGGCTGCGGTCATCGGTGCCGCTGCCGTCGTTGCCCTGGCCGCGGGAGCCGGCATCGGCCATGTGGCCTGGACGAGCAATTCGAACTCCGTCTCAGCCTCGTCCTCGACCGCCACTCCCCCGTCATCGAACGGTTCCGGGTCCGGCGGGTCACGGTCTGGATCAGGGTCGTCCGGTTTCGGGTCGTCCGGTTTCGGTTCTTCCGGCACCGGCTCAAACGGCTCCAGTTCGTCCGGGTCCTCGGGACCGGGTGACGTCTCTGCCATCGCGAGCAAGGTCGACCCCGGCTTGGTGGATATCAACACCACGCTCGGATATCAGGGAGAAGAAGCTGCGGGCACCGGTATCGTCCTGACCTCTTCAGGAGAGATCTTGACCAATAACCACGTCATCGACGGTGCGACCACCATCAGCGTGACGGACGTCGGCAACGGCAAGACATACTCGGCCAGCGTGGTGGGTTACAGCCGCACGAAGGACATTGCCGTTCTTCAACTCCACGGCGCGTCGGGGTTGCAGACTGCGACCATCGGCAACTCTTCGAACGTGTCGGTTGGCCAAGGTGTCGTGGGCATCGGAAACGCCGGCGGCACCGGGGGAACGCCGAGCGCTGCCGGAGGGACGGTCACCGCGCTCAACCAGTCCATCACGGCCAGTGACGAAGGCGATGGATCGTCCGAGCAACTGACCGGCCTCATCGAGACCAACGCAGACATTCAGGCAGGAGATTCGGGCGGCTCGCTCGTGAACACCTCAGGAGCGGTTATCGGCATTGACACTGCCGCCTCAGCCGGATTCTCGTTCCAGGCCTCGGGTCAGTCGTCCGGCAACCAGGGTTATGCCATCCCGATCAATGAGGCGATCACCATCGCCAAGCAGATCGAGGCAGGGACTGCCTCCTCTGCTGTCCACATCGGTGCGACCGCCTTCCTCGGCGTAGAGGTTGCGCAGACATCATGTGACAGCAGTGGAAGCTCCGGCTTCGGCGGAGGGTTCGGTGGCAACTTCGGCAGTGGGTCCGGGGTAGTACATCTTCTTCGGGAGCCTTGATCTGTTCCGTTGTCACAAGTGGGCCGGCACAGGAAAGCGGTCTCGCCGCAGGTGACACCATTTCGTCTTTCAACGGCCAGACGGTGGCGTCGCCCAGTGCGCTCACGAATTTCCTTCTGCCCTACCACCCTGGCGACAAGGTGACCATTGGCTGGACGGATTCCTCAGGCCAGACTCACTCAGCGTCGGTGCAGTTGTCGTCAGGACCCCCCCAATAGGGCGACTTCCTTCATCGATCTTCTTAGAGACGAGGTGGTCGATTCCAATTAGGATCGTCGGGTTGCCTGGCCTGTTTTCCCGCAGGTCAGGCAACCTGATGGCGGGAGCTCAGGGAATCGATTCGTGTGCCGGTTCCGTCCGACGCCCCATTGAGCGAGTTGGTCTGTACCCTAAGGCGCAGTCTGAATCGTTGAAGGGAGCTCCACGTGTCCATTCGTCATCACCTCTACGTCCCGCCGAGCGACGTCGCGGCGGCGGCCGACATCTCGTATGTCGAGATGCCGCTGAGCGATGAAGAACTCTGTTGCCTCGCCCTGGCCGCGGATCCCCACGCCCCGCTGAGCGAGGACGCTGTCCCCCTCAGCTTCCATCTGACTCAGTTCGCTGGAGCGGCACTTCCCGGCTGGTACATGGCACCAGCGATGGCGCGAGGCAATCGACGTTGGCGAAGGCCAGTCGTCGTGACCATCATTTCGGCCTTCTTGCTCATTGAAGCCTTGGGCCTCTGCAATACCTTCGGCCAGCTGACCTTCGCCTAGCGACTGTGCGGAGCGCTCGCCGCGCTTCACGTGAAACTCACATTCAATCTTTGGCGGTCCCGCTGGCTCATTTAGCGAGCGACGTACAAACCTACGGCTTGCCTGCCGCAACCCAGCTGTTTACACGGCTATCGCTGATTCGTCGTGCTGTGGCCATATTTGCCCATACTCGAAAGCGAGATTTCTCGTCGCTGCTCAGCTGAGAAAACAACGTTTTCTCGCTGGAATTCGTGGTGGGACGGACGGCGCGAGTGCGGGACGCAGTACTACCACTCGCCCGCCCTTTTGCGATAAAGGGCTCAAATGCGGCACGTACACGGCTCGCATTTTCGCTATTTACATCAATCTCGTAAGACTTGCCATCCAGCGAGAAATACACGGTTTCCTCGGCGTCCCCACCATCGATATCGTCCGTCAGCTTAACTATTACCGTTTTTGCCATTAAGCCATAATGCCAGAATGAAACGATATAAGCGAATTTCGCGACCGACTTGAAAAAATAGCCCTAAGTCTATGGGCATTCTTTCAATCCTTCCTAGTAGAGCAGGCCCTACATTAGGCCCAATATGTTTAGTAAGCGCTCGTAGTGTGGGAGGTGTCGATCTGCGCAGAGTCAGGTCGCCGTGGTCTGGTTGGATGCATCGTCCAGATTTGGACGCGATTCTCGTAGGCTTCTGGCGCCCCGGCGCGCCAGATTCGACCCCTTTTCCCCCTCCGTCGGATCATGGTGCGTCGGGGCACAACACACGAGGTCACCCCTACGACCTGCCGAGAATGGCCGAAGTGACATGGGAACGGAGAATTACCGCCAAAATGGGGTTATGAGCCGACGGAATAATGGGAGGCGAAGCGGGGGTGGCCGACGCCCTCAAGCTCGGCCGCTTTCCCTGGGATCGCATTGGCGGTCCGACGGCGGCCCCAAGGCGGTATTTCGCTCACAGCAGGACGCCCTGCGCGCCGCCAACGTGAGACACATCGAATCAGGCGCGATTTTGCAGGCCTATGCATGTGACTTTTGCTCGCAATGGCACCTGGGAAACTCGGCCGGGCGCGAACAGTAGACCCAGCTGTAATGGGTATTGCACCCCCCGATGTAACGGTCGGTCGCAGATGCTGCGATCATGGGGACATCGAACCGGGCGAGAATGACGAGGTCTCTCTGACGACACCGGAGGATCTACCGCCTCGGCGCTTCGACGCATGGCGTCGGCGCTCAGCGATCGGCGCGATTGCCTCCGGCATCGCCCTCGGCCTCAAGGACATCTTCCAACCAACGAATATCGAGCCGGTGATCACCGCCGAGGCTCCCGGAGACCCTCCGGATGCTCACAACCGCCTGCGAGTTATCCTCGACCCCGATGATCCCACGAAATCGGTAGCGATCCTTCCAGCCGCCCCAAAGGACATGGAGGGCTAGTCGATACGGCAGTGATCCGGCTCACTACCGGCGTTGCATATTACCGTGCCAATCAGCCCGGTCATTAAGCGCTTGGCGGCCGATTCACGAACCACATCGGTTGTTCGACGAGGTGTTTGCTTTTCCATCCTTCAGGGGTGCGTACCAAATCGTGGAAGTAATACCCGCCCGTGGAGCTTTCGCTATCCATGCCGGGGAGCTGCATCGGGTTGAAGAACATAGCCCTTAGTTTTGCGTGATCGCCGTCGAGCTCGATTTCCACATTGGTGATGTGATGGGTGGCCCACGGAATGTTCTCAAAGCCTTTCTGTAAGAACTCCGCCACCTCTTCGCGGCTTCCACAGAGAACGCCCGATTGGCTGTAATCGACAACGGCGTCCTCGGTGAAAACGGATCGCCAAAGATCCCAATCGTGCGTATCGACGCCCCTGGCGTAGCGGGCCAGCAATTCATAGATTTCCAGCTTGTCGGCAACCGCCTGAACATCCATGGCTTGTCCTCCCCTAGAGCCAACAGTCGTCGGGAGCCTAACAAAAGGGCTCTCGCGAAGGGTCTTCGGGGCCTACGAAGGCGATCGAAAGGGAAGAGACAGGCGCGGCTACGCCGTCGTAGACGAGCCAGAGGGTCGGTACACTCCGATTCGTGGCCTCCGTCGATACTGAGTTCGGGGTCTTCACCGACGAGGGTCCGTGGACAGTGGACCCCGAGAATCTGGCCTGGAAACCAGGTCTGGCCCGGATTCGAGCCGAGCTCCACGCGGCGTTACCCGAGTTGATTCGGCCGCGAAAGGTGCCGCCAGGCGCCCGAGTGGGAACGACGGTCCGCCATCTCGGGGGCGCACTCGGACTGTGGTATCTCAGCGAACGCCGTCGGGGCGGTTCGGAGAAGATTGCAGGCATCTCGCGACGACTTCGTATCGCGGCCGAGCGGCTCGGACCGACCTACATAAAGCTGGGTCAGATCGTGGCGTCAGGAGACGGCATCTTCCCGGCCGAACTCGTGAGGGAGTTCAAGTCATGTCGGGACAAGGTGCCACCAGAACCATGGCCCGTCGTCGAGCGAGTGTTGTCCGAGGAGCTTGGGCTGCCCCTGACCGAGGTGTTCGCCTCCATCGAGCATGCTCCACTCGCCGCGGCATCGATCGCCCAGGTCCATGCGGCGCGATTGGTTGACGGGACAGATGTGGTGGTCAAAGTGCAGCGGCCTTCCGTGGCACAGCGAGTACGCCAAGACCTCGCTGTGATGTCGTGGCTTGCGCCGCACCTGGTGGGTCGGATCCCCATTGCTGCCTTGGCCAACCCCCCGGCTTTGGTTGAACTCTTTGCCGAGACCATTGTGGAGGAACTCGACTTCCGGTTGGAAGCCGAGAACATGCTCGACATTGCATCGACGTTCGCAAAGCTGGGCCAGCGCGACTTCGTTGTTCCTCGACCCCACCCCACTCTTGTCACCCGGCGGATGCTTGTCATGGAACGCTTGAGTGGGTTCAACTTCTCTGACGTCGATGGCATGCGGGCGGCGGGGATCGATACCGACGCGGTCGTTCGGAGCGGCATGATCGGGTTTCTCGAGGGCGCCATGATGTACGGCGTCTTCCACGGCGACCTGCACGCCGGGAATCTGTTCATCCTGCCGTCAGGCAAAATCGCCCTGCTCGACTTCGGGATCACGGCACGACTCACTGAGCCCAAGCGTCTGGCGCTTCTCTCCTTCATCGTCGGCGCATCGAATGGCCACATACCCTCGCAAGTGACCGCCCTACGCGACCTTGGCGCCCTCCCGCCGGAGGCGGACATCGACACCGTTATCGCCCAGCTCGGCCTGGACCGACCCGCCATCGATCCAACAACCCTCACCGCCGACGAGTTAGTCGGAGAGCTCCAGCGGTCGATCAAGGCATTACTGGCCCTCGGTGCGCGCATGCCCAAAGAGCTCATGTTGTTCGTGAAGAATCTGGTCTTCTTGGACGGTGCCATCGCAACTCTGGCTCCCGACCTCGACCTCTTCGGCGAGATCGAGACCATCTCGTTGATGTTCGCCGAGAAACACGGCGAGCAGATCATGCACCAACTCGGTCTCCAACGTCAGGACGAATGGAAGCCCGACCTCAGCAGCGTGAAAGCCGGCTTCGGATTGGATGAATCGACAGAGCGACTCACGTACCGCGAGATCCAGGCCCGACGCGCTGCCGTACGCGAGAAGTTCGATGGACGGCGCGAGGGCCATCGGCGCCGCACCCTCCGGCGGCGCACCGCCAACTGAGGGGAGCCGCCGTTCCCTCCCACATCACCGTGAGACGAACGGGGACATCGGCGGTGGCAGCGGAGAAAAGACGGCGGAGGGAGAAGTCGAAACAGGACGTTTGCGGATTCTCAACAGCATGACCGTCCCGCCAAGTACCAGCCCGAGGGAGACCGCCAAAATGACAAGGCTGCCCAGCGCTCTGCTGTCCGTGGAGGCCTGACACTCCGCAACGAACGCCATCCACTTTGCTCGATTGGTGGCTTCGGATGCCGGTGGCTCTGATCCGGCACCGATGGAACCGGGATCGACGAGGGCCACGATCGCCGTCTCGGAATACTTTCCGGGACCGCAGGTGCCCCCTATCGCTGGCTTCGGTAGGTCGATCAGTAATCCCGAGATGGCAAAAGCCGCCCCAAAGACGCCCAGGAGCACCAAAGAAAGCCTGAACCACATCGCGCGCGAAGCCTGCTCCACCTGCTCTCTCCTTTCGACCGAGCGCGATAATAGGACTCGAACCAGGCGCTGATCAGTCACGTCACCGGCCTTTGAGGAAACCTCTCTTGGGCCTTCGGCTATGCCTCGTGAGAAACTGCAACGGTGCATATCATTCGGCAGCTGGGGAAAGACGACTGGGACGAGTGGCAACCCCTTTGGGCCGCCTATCTCGAGTTCTACCGAGCGCCGCTGTCCGAGGGAACCACCCGGAGCACATTTGATCGCCTCACGAGGGGGGCCGAAGACATGTTCGGCCTACTGGCCGTTGACGCCGACGGGCACGGGTCTGGGATGGCCCATTGCGTCGTGCATCCCACCACCTGGTCCTGGCGACCCACGTGCTATCTCGAGGACCTCTTCGTGTCGCCGGCAGCCCGCGGGTCTGACCTCGGTCGACAATTGCTCGAAGAGACCAAACGAATGTCTGCGGCACGCGGTGCCGCACGCCTCTACTGGCACACGCAGGAGTACAACGGAAGGGCACGTTCGCTCTATGACCAGGTGGGGCGGCCCACGTCGTTCATCGTCTACGAGATGTAGCGGCTGCACGCAGGAGGTCTCCCACCCGATAAGTGGACCAACGTGCCGGAGTCCGCGTGGAAGGATGCGGTCGTGCCAAATCTGCGCACCATGGTGACCGAGCTCGGCACGGGACTCGGCATGCTGGGCGATGAAGATCTCGATGACGTCTTAACCAGCCGGTCTCCGGTGATGCACAGCCTTTCACCCGACAACTGGGATCTCCTTCGTACAATCCGCGCTGGCGGCGCATACGACGCCGAGTTTCACTCAGCCTGGCTGAATGGCCGCACGTTCCTCGCTGCTCGCGATGGTCTGCGCGGCCGCCGACCAGAACTCGTGGAGTGGAAGGGGGCCGTCAGGGGCAGCGGTGACGAAGTGGCCCCCGTCGACCTGCGAATTGATCATGTCTACTTAGTCAGCTGCAAGTACATGTCGGACATCTTGTTCAACGCCTCACCTTCCCATATCTTCGACTCATTGTTGGCTGGCGGGCTCGCTGGGCGTCGACGAGGTGCTGGAGGTGACTGGTACGCCGAAGTCGCGCCCGCCCACTATCAGGAACTCTTTGACGTCGTCCGCCTCACCCTTCAGGGTGAGGAGCTCGAGCCTGCGCCCGGGCAAGGCGGAGCCCTTCGAGACGGAAACGGGCCCCGCGTCCTGCCGGGACTCGAATTCCCCGTGCACCTCCGAGCAAATCCCAATGGCGTGGTGGCGCGGCATTCGTCAACTGTCCTCCGAAGATCTCCCGTCCCGCGCCATCGACCTGACGTCGGCGCAGCGGGCTGCCCTGGGGGAGAAGCTCAAGTCTGGCTGGCCTGGTGCGTCCAAGGAGGCCTACCGGGCGCTCTCCGATGAGGTGGCTCGAGCTTCCGCTGCACGTTGGCATACGGCCCTGTCGGCGGGCACGCACTCCGGCGAGGCCATGCTCTGGCGTCTCTTGCGGATGGGAAGTGCGCCTTATTTCGTACTTGGGTCCAGCGCGGGCGCGTTCACTGCGCCTTCGCATCGCCACGCCATGGGATTGGAAACAGCTCTACCGATTGGTACGGCTCGAAATCTTTCCTCAACCAGGCGGACAGCCCCGCGTGGGCTGGGTGGCCACGGTTCGCGAGCGTGCCTCAGGCCTCGTTCATGAGGTGTCGGGTCACGTCGAAGTGCGATGGAGTCACGGGCGGTTCGGCGGACCGCCCGAGGCCAAGGGATACCTCGATACGAGCCACCACCTCGTCCCGGGCTACTTCCCCCTCCAATGAGCGTTTTCGATCTGTCGCTGTTCGCGGCTCCCCTGCGCGTTCCGGAGTTGGACGAGGGGCCGATCCGTTTACGCCCATTCCTGCCGTCCGATCTTTCCCTGATCCGGCAGGCGGCCACCGATCCCTACATTCCCGCTGTCACCTCGGTCCCCCTGAACTACAGCGATGAGGAGGGGCGCTCATTCATCGCACGACAACATCATTTAGCCATCCATGGCCATGGATACTCCTTTGCCATTTCCGCGTCGGCCGACCCCCGCCTGGCGATCGGGGGGTTGGGATTGTGGCTGAACGAGATCGAGAGCGGTCGCGCTTCAATCGGTTACTGGGTCGTCCCTTCCGCTCGCGGTAAAGGTCTTGCGGGATGGGCCTTGCGGGGAGCGGTCGCATTCGCCTTCGACGTTCTCTCCATTCCACGTCTGCATCTGTTTATAGAGCCCTGGAACTTCGCATCGCAACGCACGGCCGAATTCGCCGGGTTCACGCGAGAGGCGCTCCTCCTCGGATGGGAGAGGATCAACGATGTGCAACGCGACGTCTACTGCTATGCGCTGTTAGGCGAAGGGTGGATCAGCGAGACGACTTCGGAGGTGACCGGTGCCTACGACTGAAAGAAGCTCATCGGCCGTCTCACCGCACCAAAGGGTTCGCCGACGAAGAATATCGCAACACTTGCGATGGTCAGCATCAGCGCGGCGCTCTTTTGGGTGATAGTGGGTATGGGTGGTACGGCAGCCAGCACTGGCACTTTCCACGTCCTCGAAGTTCAGCACACGCAGGTAGGTGCAACATCCACCACGACATCTGGAGAGCAGCGGACCTCGGTGCACGGGCACAGAGAGGGACCACTCGCGGTTGCCTTCTCGATTATTGGCGTTGTCGTGGTGGTGGTCTTCATCGTTGGGCTGAGCTCGTTGTCGGTCCGTCGACGAACACGCGATCGACCGAACTCGGGACGAGAAACGCCTCATCACCGACGGGGACTATTCGGATGATGGGCATCCAATGCCATGCCTCTGCGAAAATGCCTTGGTGCCCCGACATCGCCATTTCGCAACGCTCGCGGAACGAATCGACCAACTCATGCTGGACGTCTTCGCTCCAGACGAGCAAGAACGAATACCGAGGTTGACCGAGCACCTTGCCCCAGACTTCGTCCTCGTGACTCCAAGTGCGGTAGCTGAGGGGGCGCAAGGGCTCAGTGATGCCTACACCACCTACCGCCATGACCAGTGGCGTCACACCGCCCTACGCCGCACCAGTGCCGTCGACATGCATCATGCGCACTTTCGCTACGCCTGGGAGCGTCTCGAACTGGGGAAACCCGTAAGCTCGGGTTGGTCATTTGGTTGGGTAGATGCAGCAGGAAAGATCGCCCGTATCGTCTCGTTCAACGATCCCGTGCCGGCTCGGATTCCCTAAATCTGTCCGAGGCCTATTGCGGTTACGGCGCGTTGACCAAGGAGTGAGCCGCCATATCGAAATAGGCGCGGAGCTCCTCGGCATCGTCCTCCGAGAGTCCGTGGTCGAGCATCTGGTCGACGGCTGTGCGCATATGGCGCAACCAGGCATCTCGTTCAGCGGGACCGATGACGAATGGAGCATGTCGCATGCGCAGCCTCGGATGGCCCCGTTGATCGTTGTAGGTCGGCGGACCCCCCCAGTACTGCATAAGGAACAAAGCAAGATGACGCTTCGCCTCCGTCAGGTCGTCCGGATACAACGGTCGCAGCAAGAGGTCGCCGGCAACACCCAGGTAGAAGCGGTCAACGAGATCAATGAAGAATTGTTCACCGTTCACCCGATCGAAGAGCACGTCCACAGGGACGACGGTAGACGCTCTAGACTGCCCATCGTTTCGCGGCCGTAGTTCAATGGTAGAACCTCAGCCTTCCAAGCTGATCATGCCGGTTCGATCCCGGTCGGCCGCTCTCCGGAATACCCCAGTTCACGGGCCTGGCACGGTATCCGCCCGACATCTCCGATGGCCCGGGCAGGGTCGTCGTGCAACAGCGTGCAACACGGGCCCTCGTGTCCTCAGCTACCAGGCAGAGGACGGTGCGCAAAATCGTCACGGTGGGAGCTTGAACCGCGCGGCCAACTAGACACCGCTGTGAGCCGGGCTGTGACGGGTCGCATCCTCCACATACCACTAGACGAGCCTCCGGACCGTGAACAAAATTGGGATACCCCCAGATCACACATTTCGGGCAGCGCCACAAGCTCTGTTAGTGCGAGTCACTCCGACGTTCAAGAAGCATGACATCGCGCCATTGACCGGCGAGTTGACCCAGGCGTTCTCTTCGGCCGACTACCCGAAAGCCACAAGCTTGGTGCAGTGCCATGCTCGCTGTGTTCTCGGGGAAGATGCCGGTCTGGACGGTCCAGTTCCCAGCCGCTTCCGCGGCTGACACCAGGACTTTGAGTAATCGTTTGCCGACACCCCGGCCCTGGTAGTCCGGGTCCACATAGACACCGCTCTCCACCACTCCTGAATAGCAACATCGGTCCGAGACTGGACTGGCCGCGCCCCAGCCGACGACCTTGGCATCATCGACTGCGACGACACGTAGATCGGGGAGATGGCTGAGGTCCCAGGCCTCCCACTCGGGAGGTTCCGTCTCGAAGGTGGCATTCCCGGTGGCGATTCCCGCGGCGTAGATGTCTCGCACTTTTGGCCAGTCGGCGGGGACCATCGAACGAATGACCAGCTTGAAGTCATGAGTCACCATCGCCTCATTGTGCTTCCTCGCCCAAGAGTTCTCGCATCAGGACTTTCGTCCGGCGGTCGATCTCTTCGACAATGGGCCGCACGACCTCGACCGGCTGCCCGGCTGGATCATCAAGCTCCCAGTCCACGTAGCGCTTGCCCGGGTACACGGGGCAGGTGTCGCCGCATCCCATGGTGACGATCACGTCGGCGTGGCGGGCCACCTCGTCGCTCAGCGGCTTTGGGAACTCCTTGGCGGGATCGAGGCCCCGCTCAACCAGCAGCGCCACGACGGAAGGGTTGAGTTCGGTCGCTGGCTCAGAGCCCGCTGATCGCACGTCGATGCGACCGTGGGCGTAGTGGTCGAGCAGCACTCGGGCAGCCAGGCTTCGTCCGGCATTGTGCGTACACAGGAAGAGGACGTTGGGAACATTGTTCACGACAACTCCTTGGTGTCTGGTAATTCCGAGGGCGAACCCATGTGGTGAGGCTGGATTGCATCGGCAGCTTGCACCCCGGTCAGGCCCGGATAAAGACCCTTGATGAGGCCATAGGCCAAGGCGCCACCCACGATTTGGGCCGAGATGAAACTCGGAACCGACGATGGGGCAATGCCGGCGAATGAGTTGGAGAACATGCGGCCCAGGGTGATCGCCGGGTTGGCGAACGCTGTACTCGAAGTGAAGAAGTACGCCCCCCCGATGTAGGCCCCGACGGCTGCCGGTGCAAGATTCGACCGGCTTGTTCGCGCCAGGGCGAAAATCACGAGTACCAAGCCAATGGTCGCCACCACCTCGGAGAGCCAGTGCGGTCCCGATGCTCGGTGTTTCGTCGAGATGGAAATGGCCGCTTCGGAGAACATCAGGTTGGCCACGATCGCCCCGCTGACGCACCCGAGGACTTGGAAGGGCAGGTAGGCTGCGGCATCCCTCCACTTGAGCCCACCAAAGCCGGCATCGACCAAGGAGACGATCGGGTTGAAGTGACCTCCCGAAATCGGGCCGAACATCAAGATGATGGCGAAGAGCCCGGTGGCAGTCGCCGTTGCGTTCTCGAAAAGCTCGAGGCCTGAGTTACCCGGCGAGAGGCTCTGCGCCGCCATGCCCGAACCGATGACAACGGCGGCCAAGAAGGCGCTCCCCAAGAACTCGGCCAGCAGCCGCCGCCACAGCACTGCGTCCCTCACATCCAACCTCGTGACCTCAGCTCAGCAACAGGGTGAGGTGACCTTGGGAGCACTCACCATGATAGGTGTAACGCCAGTGCTCTCGGGAATGCAGCAGGACCCGTCGCCGGCAAGGCCGGTCTCGGCCGGAGCGTCGGCCAGGACGGTGTAGAACTCCCAGGGCGCACCGTCGGGATCGCTCACCCACACCTTGTCCTGGACGGCGTAGCAACACGTCGTCTGCTCCTCCACCTCGGTCGCCATTTGCTGCTCGAGCAAGCGATCGGTGGCGGCCTTAACCTCGTAGGTGGTCTCAACCTCAACACCGAGATGGTTGAGGGCACCAATGGTCCCGTGCCCCCGCGCGGTGTCGTCTTCGATCAAGACGAGCTTGAGCGGCGGGTCAACAATGGCGAAGTTGGCATAGCCCGGTTGGCGTTTGGCCGGCTCGGCGCCGAAGAGCTTGGAGTAGAACTCGACGGCGTCGTCGATGTCGCTGACGTTGAGTGCGAGTTGGACACGGGACATGAGAGGGCCTCCATTCATCGACAAACCTCGATGCATAGAGTATGATCAATACATCGACACTTGTCAATGGGAAGGTGATGGTGAATATGGCCATGACACTCGGGGCGAGCACCCCGACACAGTGCTGCCCGTCGGTGCTCGCCGCACCCCTCACAGCAGGGGATGCCACTGAGTTGGCCGCCGGGTTCAGCGCGCTGTCAGACCCCGTTCGGCTCCGGGTGCTCAGCATTCTGGCGGCCTCGCCCGACGGCGAAGTGTGCGTGTGCGAGTTCATCGAGCCCCTCGGCAAGAGCCAACCGACCATTTCGCATCACATGAAGATTCTCAGCGAGGCGGGCCTTGTTCAAGGTGAGCGGAGAGGCAAGTGGGTCTGGTACTCGCTCAACCATGATCGGCTGGCCAAGCTCCGCTCGTCGATCGCATAGAGGCTTCCGGGCACCTCGTTGAAGTGCCCCCGTTTATCGGTTACCGCGAGTTCGTTGCCTGCCCCATCCAGCCGGGAGGGTGAGACACGTCGAATCAGGCACTTATGGGGCACGCCCCACCCTGAATGGACGACGTGAATGCGGATCACGTCACTGAGTAGCCAATAAGCGTGGCGGCGACTATCGGCCCACTCCATAGAGCTCGGTGAGCGACGTTCCAGAGGCCTTAATCGCCACCCGGATACGGCGATGTGACTCCTTGAGCTGAGCGTCGAGCCGGCGCACGTCGTCGAGAAGCTCGAGGGCCAAGTCGAAGCGCATCTGCTGGGTCGGGGTCTCAGGGCAGAGGTTGGCCATAAAGACGTCCACCTCAGATACGTACATTTCCTTGGCAATTCCACCAGGCGCAAGCTCGGCCAAGAGGGCGTGGAGGCGACAGATGACGCGGGTCCGATGACTGCCAATGTCCATGTTGCGCTTGGCCAAGAGACGCAGCACTTCACCATGGTCAGCTCGTTCCACGCCACGAAGCATCGGTGCCCGCAGAGCCGCAATGGCGATCGAATGGGCATCGTTGGGATCGTTCTTGTTGGAACGACCGGTGGCGAGCGTTCGGACCCGAGACGCCAGGGTGGCCGGGACGTCGAGCACGTCTCCTGAGAGACGCGGATGCAAGCCCGTGCTCTGAAGGCCTCATCTTGAGGCCGCCGCCCATGACTGCCGCTTCGACGATCTGAATTTCTGGAGGCTGGATGGCCAGATGCCCAATGCCCGCTCGTCACCGGAGCATTCATCGTGTTGCAGAACGAGGTCCGGCAGCCGGCCGTGGCAACAAGGTTGTCTTCGTGGAGATCACGGTTGATCCCGAGCGCGAGACTGCACCCAATCGCCGGCTCGAGGCGCGGCCCTCCAGTAGATGCGGCGTCTCTTCTGCGGAGGGGGCCGGTGGCAGATGGGTCGATGCGGTCGAGGTTCGTGCACAAGCTTGAACCAGACGAACCGAGTCGTCTCATGCCGTCGAACCGGTCAGGAGATCGCTGGCATACCAACCATTGCGCGGAATTCGTCAGTGGTATTCGTGACCGGGAAAGGCTCGCTTGGCACTTCGAGGCCTAGCCGCTCGCAGATCGGATCCCACCCGTCCGTCGGAGACCATTCCAAAAGGCGATCGCCTGGGACGCTTTGCCGCACGGCTTGGTTATGTCGCTCGTAAGCGTCCATCATGACCATGGGGTCTTCAAACGCATCACTGAAGCGATCACGCAGTAGCTGAACGACAGCAGCCATCCAAGGCGCCAACTCCGGCGGAACCTTGTCAAACGATTGAAAGATGGTGTTGGATGCGCTGCGGTACCAAGATTCCGGGTCTCGCACAGAAAGCAGCACGAGCGCGTCGGGTTCGCGGCTGACAGCTCGGGCCAGAATGAACAACCGGGCCAGTCGACCAGAGAAACATAGCCAGCAGGCATCGTTGCCCAGTCAACGGGTCTGCCTTCGATAGCGTCGATCCAGCCCGGAGCTTGGGTCGGATCCCCGAGGATCTCGACCATGTGATGGCACGGGCCGCCCAACAATTGTTCGAGGGCGATCTTCAATGAATGGGTACCCGTACGACCGACTCCGGCACCTACAACTCTTAGCGTCATTTTGTTTCGCCGATCTCTCGCCATGGGTAGCGTCTGCCGTGAATGTACTGCCCATCGGATTCTGAAGTATCTATACATACAAGGTAGAAATACATGGATCGTCGTGTGGGACCGGCTAAGACTGTCATCACACAAATGGTCAGAGCGGCGCTTAGAAAAGTCAGCCACGAGCCGTCCTCGGCGACCCGCCGGTAGCCTGTTGGTTCATGACGCCAGGCCACATGATCAGCATCGTCCCAACCGTCGCTCATGTGGAAGTCCGGCTCGGCGGCCGTCTGCTCGCCGCCACCGACCGGGCCATGAAGCTCGACGAGACCGGGCTGCCCTCCCGCTATTACCTGCCGCCTGACGACGTGCAGATGGATCTCCTGAGGCCCACGACGTTCCACACCAATTGTCCGTTCAAGGGTGAGGCGTCATATTGGTCCGCCGACCTCGACGGCGAGATCCATGACGGCATCGTATGGAGCTACGAGACACCGATGGCTCAGGCCGCCGAAGTGAAAGGGATGTTGTCCTTCTATCCCAACCGTACCGAGGTGATGGTTGACGGTCAGTCCCTTCGCGACTGACCCACCCGTGGAGTTCGACCGCCTACCAGTCAGCCTGACGACTCGCAAGCGCGAAGGAGTGCCGAAGTCCCAGACTCGGAGTGTCAAAGGTCCTCCCGGCGTCCGGCAGAGCGGGATGAGGTCAGACCATGTCGCAAGACCGTCCACGGTTCGTCGGACTGCAAGGCAATGGATGCGCGTTAAGGCGGGCTTACATAGCCGGCCAATTGCGAGTCGCCGTCACCAGTGTCGGCCGTCGCTTGGTCAGTCCCGGTCTCGACGACCGAGAACCTGGTTCGATCCCCATCCCCATTCACCACATCCGGTCCGGACTGCCCGGGCGCATCGTCGGTGACGATCGCCACGTGCACGGCCGACGGGTCCACCCCGAGTGACAGACCGTAGACCGCCACGTCGCCAGGCGAAGCAACATATCCGCTCGAAGCCGGGTGCCACTCGCCGTTGGCGACCCCCCACTCGTAGAAGCTGACGGCTCCGCCGTTGATCTCGCCCGGCCCATAGCCGTAGGTAAAGGCAACCTCGGCCTTCTGCCAGGCCCAGGCGGCGAAGTCGGCGCACCACTCCTCGGACTTTTCGCCACTCGGGCAGCCCGGCGTGCCGGCGTTCCAGTAGGCGCTGAACTTGTTGCAGTAGGAGTTAGCGGGCTCGGTGCTGTAGCCCACCTGGCTCTGGGCGATGGCCACAATGCGCTGGGGCACGCTCAAGCCAGCCAGTGTGGCCTGACGCGGTACCGGGAAGGACTCGGTGGCGCCGAAGACCCCGCGCAGGTTTGCCGCAAGAATGATCACCACCGCGCTGCTCCCGACGATGAGCCCAACGCGACGCCTTGACTTGGCCGGCGGGCGCAACCGCACGGTCCTAGTCCTGCGTGGGTCTCGATTGGAAGGGTGTTCCACCTCAAGGGGCGCCCGTTGCGGAACACGCCGCTGGTTCGTTGATACGGACCGACCACGTGACGTGGAGTGAACAAGACGTCGGTCTGAGCCGTCATGGCCCCGCTGGCTTTCCGTCATGACCCGCCTATCGGCACCTGGGTGATGGTGGTACACCAACGTCGATTCCGGCCCGACGGTCCGGTATTCGAGACGGTAATGTAGGAGGCGGCATCGTCGGTGCCGGTTGCGACCGTTATCGAGTCCCCGCCGCTGATCCCGAGCTCACCCATCAGGTGGTTGAGACCTCCGTCGGGGGGTGCTTGCGAGCCGACACCGCTGATCCGCGCACCTTACGACGGAGTCGATCAAGACCTGCGACAACAAGTGCCCCAAGGGTGACCAAGATCAGGCATTGCACGACGGTGTGCCATGCACTGAGATCCACCGGGGGGCCACCGACGTCGTGCAGCGACACGCTGCGAAGCCCACCCTTGGGTCCAACCCCTTTTAGTACGCCTCCGGGTAATCGCACGACTCCCTTGGGAACGTGGCGGTAGCCATTTCCGAGCGGTGAGGACGATGCAAACACATCGACCGCGACCACGGCGAGGAGCCAAAGCACAGCGACGGTGGCAATCGCGCCAACGAAGGCGAGGACACGCTTCCGAACGAGCAACTGCAACGACTCAGTCCTCATCGATCGTCTCTCCCGGGTGCTGCGGTGACCTTCTCGTCATCCGGCGAAAGGCATTCGTGATCCAGCGCCAATCGAGCCCAACGTGGATCCCAATCAACCCGATAGCGACGCCAGCTGTCGTCCCGTGAAGGTTGTTCCAGAATTCGTTGCTATTAAATACGACTCCGAAAACACGCCAATTTGTGATCAAGATGCCCGAGCCGATACACAGCATCAGATCGCCCAGTAGTGCCAAGTTCACGAACCACATGACACGACGACGGCCTGACGTCGTGAGCATGCCCTTCGTCGTCCGAACGGCCCACTCCCAGTGCAACGAGAAGTGGAAAAGGAGCGCTACGCCGAACGCGATGCCAAACCACTCGTGGAGACTGAGGCCCGTAAAGTCCTCCGCGTAGGCGATCGCGAAAGCGACAAAGAGCACCGTGTCGAATACCAGATCGACCTTCGTGCGGGTGGAGATGCGATGACGCCGAGCGGCGACCATCGAGGCGTCCTTCTTAATGATCCCCTCATTGCGAAGATCCGTACGGCTCAAAGGTGCGCCTCCGTCTCCTCGTGGCCAGCGGCCTTACCCCATTTATATACCGAGTATGCAGACCGACCGATTCCTGAAATTGGTGGCCCCGCAGCTTCGAGAGAGTTGCGCTGCCAAAAGCCTCACTCGTCAGTCTCTTCATCTTGAGGGTGTCCCCGAGTTCAATCAATGCGGACAGCTCCATTCGGCACCGGGGGGCTAGCACCCGGTGCCGTCCTACTGGCATCCCCTGTCGCCGTCGAGCTGTACGAGGCGCTCGGGAGACATGGCTCGACGGCCCCTTTCCCTCCAGCCCTCATTGGTGTGCTGATCGCCACCCTGCTCGCAGTTCCAGTCGGAACTCGCCTAAGAAGTTAGAGGGTCGCCCGAACCCGCTCCAGCGCATCTCGTGGAGCTGCGGGTGCCGAGCTGGCGGAGACGGAAATTCAACGATCTCTCATCCCGATCCAAAGGCGAACTTCTCGAAGCACCCCGATCACTGCGGCACCCATCCCCAAGACCATGAGCGCGAAGGTTGCAACGAGCCAAAGGTCCCACGGCGTTCCCGGAGCGCCGGCCGGGCTGGCGTTCAGGAAGCCGGGCGCATGCTCGGCCATTGCGCCCCACCAAACCGCTGTGGCAGTGACCATGATCACCATCGCCAAGGCAACAGCGCCGGCCAATATCGCTTCTGCGGTCAGCATCGCGGTGGAGAACTCGACTCGTCGGCCTGCTGCCATTGCGGCCAAGGCCCACAACGTCAAAGTTATGACGATGAAAGCCGCCCACACCAAGAACAGCACCTCGTTCCAATGGATACCGCCTTTGGATTGATTCGTAGGGAGGTGGTTGGCCCAAACAACCAGAGGTACCGTCACTGCGACGGTCACGACGGTACCAATGACAGCGCGCACGAAATGGCCCTGTAGAGAGGGCCAACCTCCGGCTCGCAGAAATCGCACAAAGGCGGGGACCGCAAGAATTGCCCCGATGACCACCAGGATGCTCGCCACTGCGGCCACCGCTTGAAGCACGGTAAACGCAACGTCAGGCACGCGATGTGCGCCGACGCTGTGAGGCAGTGCCTGATCAAAGTGCTCAGCGAACTTTGCGAAGCTGGCGCCGGCGATCACGAATGAAGTCCAAGAGGCGAGTACAGTCAGGGCTCCGGCCCGGATTCCGTCCGGCGCAGGCAGTGCGCCACCTGTCAGTCCCGTTTGCCTGGCCCACTGGCGGAGCCCGCCGCTCACAAGGCTGAGCTGAATCCGAGCAGGCACCCTGCAGCCGTACTCGTCGTCGAGCAGGGTCGTGAGTTCGTCACCGTATTTGGCTCGCCACGACCTGGGATACCAGCGGAGACGGGGATCGTCCACGCTGCCCGTGCTCGGGGGGCCATCTTTCGAACTCGATCCCTCGGCCGGCATCACGCAAGCCTCGGCTGAGGTTTCCGTACAGCTCTTGAGGCGTGCTTCTCCTACACGAGCAAGCTCCCGCATTTGGTCCACCGAGTCAGAGAGAGCCGACGATCCCGCGGCCGTGATTTGGTACGGGCGACGGCGATCGTCTGACTCGAGCGGCTCGATCAGCCCGCGCTCTTCCATCCGGGTGATCGCTCCGTAGAGTGCGCCTGGACCGAGCTTCACGCCTGCGAATTCTTCTATGTCCTTGAGGAGGGCGTGTCCGTGTTTTGGCCCGGCGGCGAGACTCATGAGGATCAGGGTCGGCGGGTCGTTGGATCGACGGCGAGGTTTCATGGGCTATAGGCTTACTACGTTCCACGTAGCTACGCAATACGTAGCTTTACCTGAAAAGGTACAAATCACCCGTCGTCCTGTGGCTGTCCTCAACACGAGCGGGCCCAGTTCCGGTGTCGACGGCCTTCCTACGCGGAAGTTCCATGGAGGCGTGCCCGCAAGATGGAGACACCCGGACCGGTGAGCTGGCCGAGGTAATCACTACGGCCAGCCATGCTCATTACCAGCGAAAGGGTCGATCCGATGACCAGCGGTCCGGTGCCCGTAGCGAACGATCCATCGTCAGCGCGGAGCCGCAGACCGGCCACGGCAGTCCGACTGGCCACCGTGAAGTTGCGGCTGGCAAAGAAGGAGGCCACGGGCGCTAGTGCGTCTACGTCTGGTGTCCGCGGCAATCCCAGCGGCTGACGAATGTCTTGGGCGTGCACGAGGACCTCGCCCAAGTAGGCCCCGGTGTGGCCTGAGGGGGCAGTCGTGCTGCCGATAATGGCGCGGAAACGGTCGGGTGTCTCTGCGGGGGTGTTGCCCCGGTGCTCAACCATCTGGCGGCGGTTGTGCACATCAACACGGAAACGTGCGCCGAGCATGCTTCGCACCCATTGCCACTGATTCAGGCTTGCCGCGGCCGTCAGATGGGCAACGACCTCCTCGACGTTCCACTCTTCGCAGAGAGTATTGTGCTGCCACTGCTCGGCAGTAAGTTCCGACAGATCCTCCGCCAGCGCAGTCCGCTCGGCGTGCGCCATTGCCCAGAGGTCCTCGTCGGATGATCCGGCCATATCTACCTTCCCATGCTCTCAGCTGTGATCGCCAACAATCACGAAGCCGGTCGCGATGAACCAGATCGGCATGCCGAACAAGAAGGCGAAGAATGCGACGGGTCCTAGGCAACTGACGACGCCAACGAGCAACGACCACCAACCCAATGTCTTCGGAAGCGAATTGGCCGAGCGATTCAAGAGAATGGAGGCGCCCGTAGCCAAGGTCAGAAGAGCCATGCCGAAAATGAAGCCCAACTCGTTATTATCGCCAACGAAGTTCATCACTTTGACAATGGCGTACTCATGGTTGTGCGCAGCGGTAATCAACACAACTTCGAATACACCAGCGATGACAATTCCGGCGACAAGGAGAATGCCAGCGGCAAAAACAACGTTGGGCCAGAAGGTCTGTCCTCTCCCGGCGTTTCGCAACACTGTCCGAAGCTGACTCACGAACAAGATCATGAGCGCCAGGCCGAACCCGACAACGTAGACAGAGGCCCAACTCTGGGCCGAGTGGGCGTTGTAATAGGCGGCGACAGTCGCTCCTGAGGCGTTTCTCCTCGACCATCGATTTCAGAGCGATGTCTCTATCGACTCCAAGATGACGCTCTCTTGCTCCAGCGGGATTCCTTCTGACGCGCCTACCGGCTTACTTCGCACGAAAATAAACGCACCGATTGCTCCGACGAACGCAATCCCTCCGGTAATGAAGATACCGAGCCTGTATCCCGATAGCTCGGCCTTTCCGATGCTTACACCGACTCGGCTCAAGGAATTGATGTGACCCGTGGCCACGGTTGCCAATACGGCCAGACCGATGGCGGACCCAAGGCGCTGTGAGCTATTGGTGAGTCCGGCCGCCACCCCTTGATATCTCTTCTCGACCCCACTCATGGCAGCGATCGTATTCGTCACGCCAATAAATCCAGATCCGATACCGATCACGAACAAGGCCGGAAGCATTTCAGCGTAGGCACTCGTCAATGTCAGCGCATGCGCGATCAAAATGCATCCAAGTGAGGACACGACAAAGCCCGCTGTCGCAATTGGCCTCCCTCCAACCCGATGGTTTGTGCGAGAGGCAATGAGAGAGCAAATAACGATGGTGGCCGCCCATGGGACGAAGGCGAACCCCGTCCACATCGGAGAATGCCCTCGAACTTGTTGAAAGAACAAGGACGCGAAGTAGTACGTGCCAGAGCCCGCAACGGATCCGAGGACGAGCAGGACATTCCCCATGACCAATGGACGATTGAGCAGCGAATACGGCAGCAAAGGCATCGCAATACGCGACTCGATTACGCCGAAGGCCACGAGGAATGCGAGTGAAAGTATCAGTGGGAGAAAGGCAGCAGGGCTCGCCAGCCCGTGCTCTTCCACGGCAGACAGTGCGTAGATCAGCGATCCCAGCCCTATGGTGACGGTCAGCGCACCTGCGGCATCGAGTGGTTGCCTCTTCTTGTCGCGAGCTGCTGGCAGAAGAACGAACGATCCGACGATGACCATCGCACATATCGGAATGTTGACGGTGAAGATCCAACGCCAACCGATGGTTGAGGTGATCACGCCGCCCAGTACATTGCCTGCCGCGCCTCCCGAAGCGCCGACCGCAGACCATACGCCAAGCGCGACATTGCGCTTCTTGCCTTCAGGGAACGTTCCAGTCAACAAAGAGAGCGCCGCTGGGGAGGCCATGGCAGCTCCGATTCCCTGACCGGCGCGACCAATGATCAACATCAGCTGCGACTGGGATACAGCGCAAACGGCGGACATCACGGCGAAAGTGGCCAGACCGATCATGAACATGCGTCTTCGGCCCAACACGTCCGCAGCTCGGCCGCCCAACATGAGGAATCCGCCGAATGTGAGCCCGTAGAAGGTAATGATCCACTGCAAGTTGCCTGCGTTGAAGTGGAGGTCCTTTGAAATCGTGGGCAGTGAAACGAGAACGATTGTGGCGTCTACGACGAGGACGAACTGGGCGCAGCTCAGTAGTACTAACCGTAAGCCGTCTCGTTCCCGCAGCCGATCGATCGCTGACGGCCGTCCGTTATCCTCCCGGCGTTCGAGGCGATGCTGCTTGCGGCTTCTCAGCACGACAGCCGACTGCTCATCTGCCTTGCCCACATCGGTGCCGCTTGACGACCTTCATTCACTCCCCTGTTTCCGTCGAAACCCACGCCATCCTCCCCCGGCGACCGCTTCCATGAGAAGCACGGCGTCCAGGCGCCCCGGCTCGTTGACACCGTACGGCTGGGCTCGCCCTACCAGAAACGCTCGAGAGTCGAGCGCCCGCACACACTACTGGACTCCCGAAACGCGGCCCCGAACCCTTCTAATCGGACCTTTCGCCAGTTTCCACGTGTAGAAGGCATACTGCCTAAATGGGGATGACAGCGAAGCGACTACTGGTCGCCCTTGTCGCGGTCGACGGAGCGGGAGGGGCTGTCGCCATGAAACACTGCGTGGCGGGAGAGCCCCTCGGTATCGGAGGCTCACTCGACGTGCGAAATCCAGCCGTCGTCGTGTTCTGGGGCACCGCTCTGTCGGCACCCATCACGTTGCTTGGACTCGCCACCTCCTTGGAGAGACACCGACCCCAGGCGCTTCGGATTCTGGGCCCGATCTTTGCCTTAGGGGGCCTCTCAGAGCCGGCATTCTGGGGACGACGTCCGTGTCCCTTACTCGGCCGGGTCCTCCTCGTAGCGCACGTCGTTCTCGCCAGCGCGCTGGCTTTCGGCCCGGTCGGGACAGACGAGCTCACACCCGCCTCTATGGAGTCGACCCACCCGAACCCACGATCGCCATCGCATACGCTGCCGGGAAGGCTTCGGAGCCTAATTCAGGCCGTTGCGAGTGCCTCGAAGTTTTCGTAGAGCCGCGGCTCGCCCAGTCGTTCGCGAACCTTCTTGGCCGCAGGCGCCACGCGTGCCCATACACCGTCAATCCACCACAGATCCTCGACGAGGTGCTTATCGAGGGTCTTGTGTTTGACCAGAGTGGCGACAGTTTCGCCAAAGGCCAAAATCGTACGGACCGCCTTGTCGTCCGCAGTTGCGGACTCAGGGTCGAAGCCTTCGGCAAAAATCTCTTGGGTGGCTTCGTTGAGATCGATTTCCGCCCCCCAGCGGAGGATCTGAATCACCAGAGCCGCATCATCACTGTTGGCAGCCATCATTTTCTCCGTTTCTCCACACGTCGAACATAGGACTTCCGGGGCGCCCCGGCGCGACCTACTTTGGAAGATAGCTCACGAAATTGGATTGCGCTCGGCCCGAACTATTCCTCCCGCCTCTTCGACACCGCCCCCGCAGCGCCGACTCCGTTTTCCAGCCGCTCCGTGAGACGCACCGTGACCGTATCGCCCTCCGTCTTCCCTATTTTCTTGCGGATATCCGCCTTAATGGGCAACTTGTGTGTGCCATCACCGAGGGCCATGAAGGAGCTCGTAAACGGCTGGCCATCTACCGTTCCTTTCACCTTTACCAGGCCTCTGGTACCGAAATATTCCGCCGAACCATCCATCACAACGTAGGTCCAGCCGCCTCTACTCGGGCTTTTCTGCAACTCAGCTCGAAAGGTTTTATCCATGATCGCCTCCTCCGGCACCTTCGCCCTTACCGAGGACGGATGCCGGTCCATGAACTCATCGCGAGGTACCTTCCGAACAGATCATGGCGCCTCCATTTTGGGCCCGCCACCTCGTTTCGTCGTCCGGCCACGCCGCCCCATTGGGCAAGTGTTTGCTGCTGGGGACGGGCGAAGGCGATGCGCTCTTTCATACCTTGATTCAGAGTTCCACCCTCACGTGAAAGATGTGTCCGGGCGTCGACTCCGTTCAGGGGCAGTGCGGAATATTTGCCGTGGGTGGATGTACATCGCAGTCCGTCAATACTTCTGTCTGCTGGCCAGCTGGCTCGGCGCCGGAAAATCGGACTCTGATACTCGTGAAGTAAGGCCGACCGGCGGCGGTCACCGTCTTGGAGAGAATGAATCGGGCCGGAAAAGAGGTGAAACGTACCTTCGGCGCAGTCAGGGGTGCAGTTGTTCTGACGTAGGACCCCGGTGCCACTGGCCGACGTGGTGCTCCACTTCGACCAGGTCAGGTTCTGCGCCACTGCGTTGCCATCGCCGCACGCCAGCACGATACGAGTCGGCTTTACCCGACCTGAAGTGCAGTTCCAATCGACCAAGGGCAACTTCGCTGGGCTGCTGGTGGCAGCAACCGATGGCGCGGCGACGATCCACCCCCCGAGAAGGAGGGCCGACACGAAAACAAGGGCACAAACGGTGCCGAAGCCTCTGGGCATAGCCAGGCGCATCAATCGCTGCCGTTGCCACCGTCGCCGTCTCCGCCGTCCGTCTGCCACCGTTTCAACCAGCCGCCGAGCTGCTTGCCCAGGTCCTGCACGTTGCCCGCGGTGCGGTCGAGAAAGGTCGAAAATCGCTCGCCGTAGTGAGCCACCGCAGCGTTGAACTCGGCCGAGGGCGGCGGCTCGTGCCCTCTCCTCGGGTAATCGCCGGCCAAAATGCGGTCGTATTCGCCGGACTGCACCCACTGCGTCAATTCCTTGACTCGTCGCACGGCGATGGGGTGCGTGAGGCTGAGCTCGGCCCAGAACCGTGTGTGGCGCGAGAACAGATCGTCCTCGTCCTCATAGTCGGCCGCTTGTTTGAGGAAGGAATCCAGGCTCATTCCGGGTACCGCGCCGCCGGCCAGGCGCATCAGCACCCGACAAGGCGCCAGGGGATCACCCATCACCAGCGCAGCGGCTCGATCGCAGGACAGCTCGGCTGCTCGAGACCATTCGAGCAGAGCGAAGTACAGCCCGCGAATGGGAAGCCCGAGGAGAAGTGACTTTGGAAGGGTACCCTGCATGAATTGCGTGAGGAGCAACAGGGCCGTCGAATAGTAGTTGTGCTCGGACAGCACATGCCCGAGCTCGTGTCCCAACACAGTCTGTATCTCTTCGGTGGAATACGATCCGATCAACGACGAGTTGACCACCACAATCGGCGTCTTGGCCCCGATCGCCATTGCGTTCACCGTTGGATTGTTGATCATGTAGAGATCCGGCACCGTCGTCATGTCCAGAATGGAGGCGCACTGGACGTAGCGCGTCCAGGTGTCGGGTACCTGGTCGGCGCCCAGCCGCACTGCGTTGCCCATGACCATTTGACGGAGACGGCGCTCATGCCCCAGGTCGCTCAGCCGCTTGATGACCTTGTCGAGCAAGGGGACCGAGTGAAGCGCCGACGTCGCGGCCCGATCGGCCGGATGTTCGTAGGCCTTGGCGCTTATCTGCTCGAAACGGTGCGCCAGATCGATCGCCATGACCTTCTCCCCTGATATGCGTCTCCCGACACTACGTCGAGGTTCGTGCCCTCGGACAGCGGGCCATCCGAAAGCCTCCACTGCCATCCCGCTCCGACATTGCGCGAGGCTGACAGCGTCCCCCTACGAGGCGTCTACCCGAGGAGGTTGTAATGGCGCAGGGCAGTGACCTGCTGTCTCGGCCCGATGTTCGACGGGCCGGCGCCGAGCGGACCATCCATGGCCCCATTGGACCGAGCGATCGTGGTCCTGACATGGCCTCTCGGCGTGTACGCCGAAACCGCTCCATCGTGTTGGTCATTCTGCTGGCCGCCATCGCAGCCGCCCTTTGGTTGGGTTTCGGACGTGGACATGGACATGGAGGCACGACGATCCCCTCCCCCCCGCATCAAGCCCGCCGTCCCCATCCGGCAGCCCACAAGGCGAATCCCCGCCTTGATCCTGATTGGGAAGGCGACGGGAAGCCCGTCACCATGGCCTTCGGCGGCGACGTCAACTTCCCTGCCGGGAGCACGCTCGGTGCTCGCCTGGCGGCCGATCCTACGACCGCCCTCGGCGCCGGGGTGCCGTCACTCTTGTCCGGGGTCAACCTCAGCATGGTGAACCTTGAAACGGCGGTCACCAATGGCACATGCCCCGACCCACAACCGAAAAGCTTCGACTTCTATGCCCCGACCAGCGCCATCACCGCCCTGCAGTCGGCCGGGGTCACTCTGACGACCGAGGCCAACAACCATGGCGAAGATTGCGGTCCCGCCGGCCTTCAGATGGCGCTGTCAGCGCGGACCGCGGCCCACTACACGGTTCTCGGTATCGGGCAGAACGCCGGCAGAGGCCTTCACCCCCTACCAGACGACGATCGACGGCGAGCATGTCGGCATCATCGCCGCCACCCAAGTTATCGACGACGATCTGCAATCGAGCTGGACCGCCACGGCATCCCAACCCGGTCTGGCCTCCGCGTATGACGTGGCCGATCTTGTCTCGGCCGTGGAAGCGGCACGCAAGGTGGACGACACCGTCGTCGTCTTTCTCCACTGGGGCGTCGAACTCGACACGTGCCCCGACCCTTTGCAAGAACCACTGGCGACCGTGTTGGTGCAGGCAGGTGCGGACATCATCATCGGCAGTCATGCCCACGTGTTGTTGGGGGGCGGCTACCTGGGTTCGGCCTATGTGGACTACGGGCTCGGAAACTTCGCCTTTTACAACACGCCCGCGCCGACCAATCAGAGCGGCTCCCTCGTCATTACCGCCACGGGCCGCCACATCGACGATGTCACCTGGCGGCCGGCGCTCATTGAGGGTGAGCTTCCGGTGCCTCTCGCCGGAGCCGCGGCCACCGAAGCCCTACAGAACTGGACCAACGCCCGCACGTGTACAGATCTGGCAGTAACCCCTGGCACATCGGTGGCCACCAGCACGACCGAGACTTCTCCGGCGCCCGCCGCCGTGGCGCAACAACTGTCGGTTGACGACTGAGCCTGTCAGAAGAGTCCCGCCCTTCGGGACGCCTGCTCCTGTGGTCGAATGTTGCGATGAGCGCCTACAAGGACAGACGGCTCGAGTGCAACGATACGGAGCTACGGGTGAAGGGCTATTACCCGTGGGGCACCAAGAGAATTCCCTACACCTCCATCACATCCGTGCAGCGCTTCACGATGAGCGCTCTGCGGGGGAAGGGACGGATTTGGGGTTCAGGTGACCTTCGGCACTGGGCCAACTTCGACCCGCAACGCCCGCGCAAATCCATTGGCTTCTACATCACGGTCGGGCGGCCAATCATCCCATTCGTGACCCCGGACGATCCTGCGGCGTTCGAGCAGGCCCTCAGATCACACGTCCCGGCGGCCTTCTCGGACTGACGGGTCAGCCTGCCGTCTTCGTCAAAGAGCGGCCAGCACCTCTTCGGCCGAGCTGGCGTTCAGGCCGGGCCCCGGCTCCACCCCGAGCCAGGTCACGATCCCGTCCTCAATGATGGCGGCGTAGCGTTGTGAGCGAGCACCGAGTCCGACACCGCTTCCATCCATGCCCAGGCCCATGGCGTCGGTGAATTCTCCGTTGCCGTCGGAGACCATGAGCACCGACTGCCCTACCTTTTGGTCGTTGCCCCACGCCCCCATGACGAAGGGGTCGTTCACCGACATACAGACGATCGCATCCGCGCCCTTCGCCTTGATCTCGTCGGCCCGCAAGACGAATCCCGGCAGGTGGTGATCCGAGCAGGTGGGTGTGAAGGCACCGGGTACGGCGAAGAGCACGACCTTGCCGGTGCCCAGCAACTCACCAGAGGTCGTGGCCTGCGGTCCGCTTTCCCCGAACGTGAACACCTTGACATCTGGTATTGGGTCGCCGGTGGCGATCGTCATGTTGACTCCTCTGCTGTCCGATTGCTTGGGCAAGGTTGCCACACCACCCCATACAACCCGCAATCCGCTCTCGGGAGATAGCCTGCGCGAGCGTCCTCACGCTACTTCTGGGGCTCGTGGAGGAGCGCATAGCGACGGGGAGACTGGGCATTGGGGTTCGACGCCGGGATCATCTGGCCCACCCCAAGTCTGGGTGGCGTAAGGCGCTTACGTCAGCGCATCTCGACGTCGTCGAGATACTCGTCGCGCCAGTGCGTGAACTGTTCCTCGGGGAGTCGCAAGCAGTAGGTGGGCTTGAGCGCCTCCACGAAGCCTCTCTCGTGGCTGACGGCGATGATCGTGCCAGGCCACGCTCCGAGCATCGTACCGACGGCCGTGATGGACGACGGATCCAAGTTGTTGGTCGGCTCGTCGAGGAGGAGTACGTTCGTCTCACCAGCCGACAGCATGGCCAACCCCAACTTGGCCCGCTCCCCGCCCGACAGGCTGCCGGGCATCTGGTCGGCCGCCTTGGAAGGCAGTCCGAACGAGCCCAGAAGAGCCCGTCGCTCTCGCTCCGTGGACAGCACGGTGTCGCTCACGTTGTCCAACGTGGTCAGTGAAAGATCGATCTGCTCATGCTCCTGGGCGAAATAGCCCAAGGCGACATTGGCGCCGAAGTCGATGACGCCGTTCGTCGGCTCCTGGGTGCCGGCCAAGCACCGCAGCAAACTCGACTTGCCAGCGCCATTGCGACCGATGATCACGACGTGGTCGCCCCGACTGACGTGAAAGTTCACGTTCTTGAGGACTTCGTTCTTGCCGTACACGACCGACAACTTGGAGACCTCGAGTGGGACCACCCCTGAGCGCGGCGGCGTCGGGAGGCGAAACTTGCTGGCCTTGTCCCGCTTGTCCACCTGGGTGCGCTGGCCTTCGATGCGCTCGACCCTCCTGTCCAATGACTTGGCCACCTTGGCCCGCTTCGCCGTCTGGCCCCGCATGGAGTCAGCCAAGGTGGACAGGCGGGTGATCTCGCGCTTTTCGAGGGCAGCGGCCCGTTCCCTCTGCGATTGGTCGGCCTCGTGCTGGGCTTCGAACTTCGAATAGTTGCCCTTCCATTCGGTCAGGCGTTGGTTCGAGATGTTCAAGACCTTGGAGATCGAACGGTCCAACAGCTTGAGATCGTGACTGACGACGAGGATGGCGCCGGGAAAGCGCTCCAGCTCGTCCATCAGCCATCGTTTGGCCGACCGGTCGAGGTGGTTCGTCGGCTCGTCGAGGATCATCAACTCCGGTTCTTGGAACAGCACGCGCATGAGGTCCACCCGCCGACGCTGGCCACCGGAGAGAGACTCGATGTCCTCGAGGAGGAGCTCCTGGCGCAGACCGAGGCCATCGGCCAGACGGGCCATTACCGACTCCGCCTCATAGCCTCCGTTGCCCTGAAACTTCTCCTGAAGATCGGTAAAGAGCTCAATATTCTCCGCCGAGGGGTCCTCCGCCATGGCGTGCCGGGCCGCTCCGACTGCCTCATCGAGCACGTCGAGGCCACGGGCGGACAAAATATGAGAAAACCCTGTCGGTTCGAGCCCCAGGCCCCCGGCCACCGGCGCCTGCGGGAGGAATCCGAAGGAGCCCAGGAGTCGGATGTTCCCCCGATGTCGCAGTTGCGGGGTGGGCTCGCCGACAACGACCGAGATGAGCGATGACTTACCGGTGCCGTTTCGGCCCACGAGGCCGACCTTTTCGCCGGCGCCCACGACAAACGACGCATCCGACACCAGTGTCCGATCGCCAATTTCAACAGTGAGGGAGGAACCGACGATCACAACACATTGTACGGGGACGTCACAGCCCCTCGATACACTCCGCTGATGCCTAGCCTCGATCGCAAGTGGTGGACCCTGATTGCGGTCTGTACCGCCATCTTCATGCTGTTGCTCGACATCACGGTCGTGAACGTGGCACTGCCCGATATCCAACGCTCGCTGCACTCATCCTTTGCCGACCTGCAATGGGTGGTGGACGCCTACTCCCTCACGTTGGCCGCCTTCCTCCTCACGGCCGGTGTCATCGGCGATATCTACGGCCGTCGTGAGGTCTTCGCCAGCGGCCTGGCCCTGTTCTCGTTGGCCTCACTCGTCTGCGGCCTGGCCACCGACTCGCTCATGCTGAATCTGGCCCGAGCCGTACAGGGCGTGGGAGGCGCCATCATGTTCGCCACCTCCCTCGCTCTCATCGCGCAGGCGTTTCAAGGGCGGGATCGCGGTACCGCCTTTGGGATTTACGGCGGTGTCATCGGGGGCGCCGTGGCCGTTGGCCCATTGGTAGGAGGCGCCATCACCAGCGGCATCGGCTGGCGTTGGATCTTCTTCGTGAATGTGCCGATCGGCGTCGTGGCCATCTTCGTGACGCTGACCCGGATCGCCAAGTCGAAAGATGTGCGAGCCCGTTCCATTGACTGGGTGGGATTCATCTCGTTTTCCGCCAGTCTCTTCCTCCTGGTGTTCGCGCTCGTCCGAGGCAACGACGAGGGCTGGTCCAGCGCGACCACCGTGAGCTTCATCGTGGGCGCCGTCGTCCTCATGATCGTCTTCTTCGTCAACGAGCAACGCACCGCCGATCCGATGCTCGATCTCTCCCTCTTCAAACGTCCGGCATTCGTGGGCGTATCTCTGGTGGCGTTGACGATCGCCGCCTCTATCTTCGCCATGTTCTTGTACCTCACGCTCTACATTCAAGACAGTCTCGGCTTTTCCCCATTCCCCGCCGGAGTCCGGTTCCTGCCCCTTACCGTCTTGGCCTTCGTCGTCGCCCCCTTTGCCGGTCGCCTCACCGTGCGCATCCAATCGCGCTTCTTGCTGGGTTTAGGGATGCTTCTCATCGCTGGCGGCTTGCTCCTCATGGCGCGCACCCAATCCGATTCGACCTGGACCGTCCTGTTGCCCGGGTTCATCTTGTGCGGATTCGGGATAGGCATGGTGAACCCCGTGCTGGCGTCGGTGGCCATCTCGGTGGTCGAGCCGCAGCGCAGCGGGATGGCATCGGGGGCGAATAACACTTTCCGCCAAGTGGGTATTGCTACCGGCATCGCCATCCTGGGGGCGGTGTTCCAAAGCCAGATCGTGAGCCATACGGACAACATCCTGCGGAGGACGGCGCTAGGCCAAGCGGTGCTGCACCGGGGTGGGGCCCAACTCGTGGCCGCCGAATCGTCGGGGGAGGTGCACGAAGCAGCGGCGCAGATCCATCAGCCTGCGGCCCGAAACGAGCTGCTGCACGCCTATCACGTCGGATTTTCGACCACACTGAATCACCTCACGATCATCGGGGCCATCATTGCTTTGGTCGGGGCTCTCGGAGGTTTTTTCCTCGTGCGTCAAAGCGACTTCGTAATTCCAGCCGGACAGGCCGCCGGCACCGGCGGTCATGCTTGAACCTTTCATCCTCGAAGGGAGGTTCGTGCGCCTCGAGCGGCTCACAGAGGCGCACATCCCTGCTCTGGTCGAAGCGGCCGCGGAAGATCGCAGCACCTACGAATGGTCGTTCACTCCCGACGGCCATGAGGAGGTAATGAGCTACGTGGCCGACGCCTTGAAGAAGGTAGCTGCGGGCGCGCAGGTGGCGTTCGCCACGGTACGCAAGGGTGACAATGTCAATGGCGGCGACCGGGTCGTCGGCTCGACCCGCTTCTACGAAGTCGCGTTCTGGCAATGGCCTCCCGGATCCGCCCATCAACGACACGGTGTCCCCGACGCAGTGGACATCGGGTACACCTGGCTCGCCGCCTCGGCTCAGCGTTCGCCCGTCAACACCGAGGCCAAGCTACTGATGTTGGGCCATGCCTTCGAGGTGTGGAAGGTGCATCGAGTCGGCATCCAGACCGATGTCCGTAATGCGCGCTCACGTGCCGCCATCGAACGGATCGGGGGCCAGCTCGATGGCCTTTTGCGGGCGGACCGGACTGCCCCGGACGACACGGTGCGCACCACGGCCCGTTACTCCATCGTGGCGGACGAGTGGCCGGCCGTGAAGGAGCGCCTGATGGCCCGTCTCCGCCAGAATCCCCCGCCCGGGCTCGACTGATCAGGCCCGGGCGAGCGAGGCTGAGATCTTGCGGCGATGGAGGTCCCGGACGGCGGCTTCCGCTTCGTCTTTGGGACGGATGGCGGCCACGGCCTTTCCGGTGCGGTGGATCGTCCACGCCAACTGGTCGGCCCGCTCCACCGAATGGTGAAAGATCTCCACGAAGGCCTGGATCACCGTCTGGAAGGTGGTGACATCGTCGTTCCACACGATGATGGCCCATAGGTCTTCGGTGTCGAAGAAGGCGTCCACATCGGCGTCGTCGATGACCGGGTGATCAACGGTGGTCTGGTGGTCGAGGATGAGCGTCATGGGTCGAGCAGAGGGCTGGGCGGTCTTTCAAGCCCGCGATACTGTACTGCCCCGGACCCCGCTGTGGTGGCTTTACGGGCTGAGCTCGGTGGGCTCGCGGATCTGCGGCGTCTTGAAACCCGAGCCCGGCCCGAAGGGCTTGGCGCCTTCGGGGTCGTCGGGCGTGCGGTTGCGCACGGTGGGCCACTCGGCGTGCCCCAGTTCGGGACGGGCCAGGAACCACGGAGCCGGCGGAGGCATCACCAACCTCGTCAAGGTATCGACGATCGACTCGTAGTTGATACGCCAGCCCTGGAAATGACGCCAGGACTCGTCCAGATCGCGCTCCATCTGAAAATGCACCTCTTGCAGACGGCCATAGCCGTCGGTGAACTCCTCCTTGGTCAGCCTGGTTCCGCCAGTCGGGAGCGGATCGCTCTCGTAGGGGATCTGCAAGGCACCGGCGATGGAACGCAGGCAGTT
The DNA here is from genome assembly GCA_963737745.1 of uncultured Acidimicrobiaceae bacterium. Taxonomy (GTDB): domain Bacteria; phylum Actinomycetota; class Acidimicrobiia; order Acidimicrobiales; family RAAP-2; genus Bog-473. The sequence goes on from CAVTTR010000008.1 coordinate 54,862, forward strand.
GGTGCCCATGGAGAGACAGAGCCGGGCCTGACGAGGTGTGTGGTTAGGGCTCACAGCGTGATACAGAGCGGCCGAATCCATCATGGCCACCAGACTCAGCAACCAGTTACGCGTCGAGACCGGCGAGCGGAACCAGATCAGGGCGGGATAGTTGGCATGGCTCTCGGAAACGGCCGCGGCCCAACGTTCCCAACCAGCGTAAAGATCGGGCAACTCGTCGATGTTGTCCAACATGTGGTGACGGGCGAGGATCTCGGGACCCCACGCCGGCGTGCCCGAGCGGGTGGCCAGCAGCGTGACCTCTGTCTCGCGCGTGGAAAAGGCGTTGTAGAGCGCGGGCAGGTACGCAATCTCCAGCGCGATCACCAAGAGACCGATGCAGGCCGCGACGATCTCGATGGCGCGCGAGCCCGACTCCGGGCTGGTGGCGATGCCCAATGTGAACACGGATGAACCGGAAATGGCCAGGGCGGAACCGAAGTCCAGCCCACTCGACCACCACGTGATGAGGCCAAATCCGAGGACGAGAGAGCCCAGCCACAGGACGAAGAGCGTGACCATGGACAGGGGTCCGACATATGACATCAGACGGTCGCGGGCCTCGTAGCTCGGGAGTCGCGGCAGAATTTGCCGCCCGGTCACGCCGATGACCTTGGCCACGGTGCGCATCGCCTTGGAAGAGGTGACCCGTGGCACCACCAACGCGGTGAACACGCTCAGCGCGGTGGAGCCCACGATGAGAATTCCCGCGATCAGCCCGACCAGACGAAGGACCGTCTCCATCCATTCATCCTGTCATGTCACACCTCTCGTGTGACGAGATCAGGGCGCCTGTCGACGTGCTGAGGGGCTAAATGCTCACGGGCTGTTGTTCGAGGAGACGAGCCAACTCACTCGCCAACGCGTTCTCATGCTCTTCGGCCTCGCGCCGGGCCACGGACGGCCGCCACCGACCCCGGCTCAGGAATATCAGGGGAATGAAGATGACCATCCCGGCCAGATCGACGTAGAACCAGTGCTGCCACTGGTGGGGCGCCTCAGCCGAGCCCTTCTGAAGATCCTGCAAGGCAGCCTGGTGCGCGTCGATGTAGGACAACTGGGCCGAGTAGGGAGCGACGAGGGTGGCGAGCTGCGTCTTGTACTTCGACAGTTGGAGCAGACCTGACACCCCGAATGCCTTCTCCGCCGCCGCGATGTTGGCGGCCGAGGGGTCGGTGCCAACCGCCGCCGCCGCGGCGGGGTCCTTGGCCAACAAGGCCAAGAGCGCGGGGTGCGACGCGGCAAAGGCCAAGCTCTTCGGATGTTCGGCCACGAAGTTCGATATGGACTGACCGTGGATAACGGTGTCGGCGACCGGGAGATTGTCCACAATCGGGTTCACGCTGGTGATCACCAAGGGGAGAATGATGAAGGACAACCCAATGGTGATACGCAAGACCCAACCCCAAAGGGCCAGTCCCGTTGCCACCAGTGCCGGGTTCTTGTCCTCGACCATCTCGGTGAAGCTGGCGATCCATGGGGCAAAGACCAGAGCGGTACCCACCGCGACGGCTGAAGCCTCGAGGGCGAGTGTGTAGTAGCCGGTATGCGGGTGCGTAGCGTTGCGGAGAAAGACGATGAGCATCACCACCGAGATCACCGCTCCGACGAGCATGAAGGGTTTACGCACGCGCAGTGCGTCTGAGAGCAATCCCACGACGATCAATCCGACGATGTCGGCCACCCAGAACCACGTGTTCAGTCCGTTGGCTTGGGTCACGGTGAAGTTGGTGCCATTGGGGTTCTTGAAGATCACCGGGTAGTAGGTCGTGAACAGGCTCGCGGCGGCGTAGTAGGCCAGAAGGAAGGCTGAAATTCCGAACGAGCTGCCGATGAGGTCCCAGTGGAGAATCTGTCGCCACGGATGCTCCGATGCAGCCTGCAGTTCTGCTTCCGTGAGCCCCCGGGCACGTGCTTCGATGAGTACACGGTCCCGCGTTGACACCATGAGCTGGTCCCGAAGACCGATCGAAAGGTCCTTCAGTGCTATCAGCGAGATGAGAAAGACGGCGAGCGCGGCGCAACCGGAAATCACGAACTGGCTCTTCCAATGGGTTTGGCCAAAGTGGTTCAACGTATGGACCGCCACGAGCGAGGTGATCAGACTCCCCGCCACGGGGCCAATGGTCCAAAAACCCATGGCCGAAGCGCGGCCCAGCTGCGGGCTGTAGTCGCGCACGAGCGCCGGTGTCGCAACGAGAATCGCGCCTTCGACTATTCCGATCAGACAGTTGAGAATCAAGTACGGCCACTTGCCGTTGCTCAAGGGGATACCGACCGCTGTCAGCAAGCCGATGACGAGGAGGCCGTAGATCACAATGTTGGTCCGCCCCCAGCGATCCGTCCGGCCCATGGGGAGTGAGGCGAACGCCCCGAGAAGATTGGAGGCCACGATGATGGCGATGAAGAAGGCGAACTTCATGTGGAGACCGACGAGGATGTTGGGCGTCACGCCGAACTGCGTGAAATACGCGTAATAGAGAACGACCGTCGCCAGAATGCACAACGCCAAATATCCACCCCGGCGAGCACCGCGTGGATATTCTTCAATCGTGTGATCGAAGAGGAATCGGCCGAAGGGACCGCGCCCCCCGCTCTGCTCCGCAGCCGTATTCCCAGAAGCTCCAGAACTCATAGAATCACCCCGATCGCGATCTTTCCCGAATGGGAATTTGACCCCTCGACAGGGTACAGCGTTACTTCTTTCTAATCAGGGATATCGTTAGAATTGGGTTGCTATTGGGCGCCAATTGGGCGAGCTGGAAAAGTCAGTGGTGCTCATGTTCGCCACCGCTCTCGCCAGTCGCAACGTCGTGCATGAGCCAGCGCCGACGCGGTGCTTTCGATGCGCTCTGGTATCGCACATGGCCTGGCAAGAGCATGCTATATCTCTACGACTTCCATGGAACCACGTGAAGTCTTGGCGATCGACGAGATTGATTTGTCGGATATTCACTTCTGGCTACGCCCGCCAGAAGAACGAGAGGGCGCGTTCCAACTCTTGCGACGACAGCGTCCTCTCCCGTTCTTTGAGGAGCCCGAAGTTCCCCCGGAGCTGTCCATGATGGTTCCCCGAGGACCCGGCTACCGCGCCGTGACCCGTCATGCCGACATCGCCGAAGTAAGCCGGCATCCCGAGATCTACCAATCGGGGAAGGGGGCCACCAGCCTCCCCGATATTCCCGAAGAGCTGTTGGAGTACTTGGGTTCCTTGGTCAACACCGACAACCCGCGCCACGCCGAGCTTCGCCGCATCGTGTCGGCCGCATTCAACCCCCGGATGACCAAGACCCTGGAGAACCGCATCGAGTCGGTGGCCCATGAAGTCATCGACGGAGTGGCCGAGCGTGGCAGCTGTGATTTCGTCGTCGACATTGCGGCCCAACTTCCACTGCGCACGATCTGCGACATGATGGGAATCAGCCCGACCGACCGCAGCACAGTTCTCTACGTCTCGAACGTCATTGCCGGTTCCGGCAACGCAATCGTCGACGCCAGCGATCCCGAATATGTCCCCGCCGACGCCAATCCACTGATGGTCCTCATGGAGGCATGCAATCAGCTCACCACCCTGGTGTCCGAGTTGGCCGAGGTTCGTCGAAAGAATCCCACTGACGACCTGACTTCCGCCTTGGTGAATACCAACATCGACGGCGAGTCGCTGTCGGCCGCAGAAATCGCTTCGTTCTTCATTCTCCTCGTCGTGGCGGGGAATGTCACCACCCGCAATTCCATCACTCATGGTCTTTTAGCCTTGACCGACCATCCTGGCCAGCGAGCGCTGTGGCAGGCCGATCCGGGCCGGATCTCAGGGACCGGGGTGGACGAGATCGTTCGTTGGGGATCTCCGATCATCTGGATGCGGCGTACGGTTGCCCAAGACACCGTGCTCAGGGGAGAGGAACTGCACCCCGGCGACAAACTGCTCTTGTTCTACAGCTCAGCCAACCGCGACGAGGACGTCTTCAACGATCCGTATACCTTCGACGTCCAACGCACTCCCAACCCGCACGTCGGTTTTGGCGCTGCCGGCGCACACTTCTGTCTGGGCGCCCATCTGGCCCGCCAGGAGATCGCCGTCATTTGGCGTGCGCTCTTCGAGCGACTCCCCGATATTGCGGCCTGTGGCGAACCGGACCGATTGCGTTCGACGTTCGTCAACGGGATCAAGCACCTCGAGTGTACGTTCACTCCGGTGCGCGTCGCCCCCTGATCGTCGCCGAACCGAGGCGTTGAGCTGGCTTTCCGCCTGTCACGAGTCCCGAGGGTACGACGACCTCACGTGAGCGAAGGAGTTCGGCCAAACCCTTCGCTTGCGTGTCCAGTCGCAGGTTGGAGGCGACACCCCAGCCGAGAATGCCGTGGATGACGAAGTTGACGGCCCACAGGTTGGACAGCGGAAACCGATCGACCTCGAAAGGCGCCGCTTCGGGAAGGGCGATCTTGAGTTGCTCCACGTCAAAACACTCGTCTAGCCAGCGCGCCACAGGCTCCGAATCGGCCCACAAACCGACGTTGGCATCCCCGCCCTTGTCGCCCGAACGACCGCCGACCAGTACCCACAGCGGAACAGCGATCAACGTTTCTGCGACCGCGGGAGCGGGCGCAGGTGCGACCGCGGGTGGCGATGGCGATGCGTCGGGTATCTGTGCACGGGGTGCCACGTCGATCATGGGTGGCCGCGGCGTCGCCGGGATCAACATCCCTTCGCACTCGATCCGGGGCGCGATCACATTCGCCGCAATGGTGGTGGGCCAGTAGCGCGCCACGGCTTGAGCCCCTCCGGGCGCCGACGTGAAAAACGTCCCGGGATAGCTGGCCAAGGTGGTCTCGACGACCGCTCCGGAGAATGAGCGACCCACGGCGTGCTCGTCGTTTCCACGCACGGCGAGTCGCAAGAACGCCATACCTCGCCCCGAGAGATCGCCGGAAAGATCCTCGGACGTCTCGCTGAAGGCCCCGCGCCCACCGGGGATGCCGGCCCACACTGTCTCCGCCGCCAGCTGAGCCTTCTGTTCGACGTGGGCGCCGGTGATGGCCAACGTCATCGAATTGCGCCATCCGGCTTCGATATGTGCCGTGACCTTGAGGGTGGGCGGTGGGGGCTCGCCCTTCACCCCGTCGATCCGCACCCGGTCCGGACCGTCTTGACGCACCTGCATGGTGTCGAAGCGGGCCACTGCATCGGGACTTGAGGTAACGCGGGCCACCAATCTCATAGAGCAGCTGTGCTGTCACCGTGCCGACCGTCACTGCCCCTCCCGTCCCGGGGTGCTTCGTGATCACGCAGGAGCCATCGGGCTGGAGCTCGGCCAGGGGAAACCCGATGTGTGCGGCGTCGGGAATCTCTTCGAAGAAGGCATAGTTGCCTCCACAACATTGGGCCCCACATTCAATGACGTGGCCGGCGACGACGGCACCCGCGATGGCATCGTGGTCCTCATCACCCCACCCGAATGCATGCAGTGCGGGCCCGACCGTGAGGGATGCGTCGGTGACCCGTCCCGTCACGACAATCTGCGCGCCCGCCGCGAGCGCGTCGGCGATCGGACGGGCACCAAGATACGCGTTGGCCGTCACCAACGGGGCATCAGGCGCAAGCCGCTCGCCCGTGTCGAGATGTACGAACGCGTGTCCCGCCGCGACCAGAGAGGGGATGCGGCCGATGATGTCATCCCCCGAGACGGAAGCCACTCGCACCGCCACGCCCTGGCGGCGAGCCAGCTCCCGTACGACTTCGGCCAGGCCTTCGGGATTGAGGCCGCCGGCGTTGGACACGATGGTGATTCCCCGCTCGATGCAGGTCGGCAGGATCGCCTCAAGTTGCTGCACGAACGTGCGGGCGTAGCCTCCGCTGCGCTCTCGCGTTTTGTGCAAGATGTACATCGTCAGCTCGGCCAGCCAATCGCCGGTGAGCACATCAATCGGACCACCCTCCACCATCTCGCGCGCGGCGGAGAGGCGGTCACCGAAGAATCCGCTGCAGTTGGCCACCCGCAGCAGGCTCGCACTCCTTGGCTCCACGCCGGGCGATGGCCGTGGCGCTTCGCTCATCACGCTGGCTTTACGATCACGAGGACGTCACCGACGTCGACCTGGTCGCCCGCGGCGCAGAGAACCTGGTTGACCGTGCCCGCGCCACCCGAGCGCAACAGGTGCTCCATCTTCATAGCCTCGAGCACGACAAGCCCTGCGCCGTCGCCCACGACGTCGCCGGCGGCCACCAGGACCTTGGTGATGGCGCCCGGTAGCGGTGCACGACACTCCCCTGCCGCACCCCCGCCTTGATCCGTGTCGTCGCCGTCACCGAGGAGGAAACTTGACTGACCCTCGGGCCCGTTCACCTCAGCCCGCGCTGCGGTCGTCCTGATCCGATGGCGGCGCCGCACTCCATCTTTCGTAAGATCGACAATGAGCCCTGTTGGACCGACGGTCGTGCTCGCTGTTCCCATCTCGACCCACTCGTCACCCACGAGAACTGCAACTGCGTCGTCCGGAGCACCCGAGCGCAAAGACAAGGCTCCGTGCGCGTGGCGCAAGATGTCAACGTGACGAGCGGTCCCCACGTTGCGCCACCCGGCGGCGGGAAGAGGGACCAGGCTCGCCCCGGCCCGAAGGTGCAGGAGGGCGAACGCCGCCGCCGCGGCGTGTCGGTGGCGTACGTCATCGCTGAGCATGGCCTGACGCAAATCGTCACGATCATCGAGATAATCGATACCGGCGGCCCCGTCGACAAAGATCGGATCGGTCAGGATCGCGGCCAGGAGGTCGCGGTTGGTCTCGAGCCCATCCATCTCGAGCGCGCGCAGTGCTCGCGCCAGCCGCCCAATGGCGCTCGGCCGTGTCGGAGCGTGCACCATTATTTTGGCCACCAAGGAGTCGTAGGACGGGCTCACCGTGCTTCCCGATTCGATGGCGGAGTCGGTGCGCAGTCCCATGCCATGGGGCCATGCGACGTGCGTCGCCGTCCCGGGCGTGGGCCGATAATCCTCGCGTGGACGCTCTGCGCACAGCCGCACCTCTATGGCATGGCCTGACACCGTGATGTCCTTTTGCTGGAAGGGAAGTGGAGCGCCCGCCGCCACAGCGAACTGCAACCCCACCAGATCGAGACCCGTGACCAGCTCGGTCACGCCGTGCTCGACCTGGAGGCGGGTGTTCATCTCCAAGAAGTAGAACTCGTCCCCGTCCACGAGGAACTCGACCGTCCCCACGCCCCGGTAGTCCACCGAGACGGCGGCGGCGACCGCGGCGCGCCACATCCCTTCACGCGTGGCCTCACCCACCAGAACCGCCGGCGCCTCTTCGACGATCTTTTGGTGCCGGCGCTGCACTGAACACTCCCGGTCGAAGAGGTGCACCGCGTGCCCAAGGGCGTCGCCGATGATCTGCACCTCGACGTGACGCGGCGAAGTGACGTAGCGCTCGAGAAACACCTCGTCCGAAGCGAACGCCGCGGCCGCCTCTCGTTGGCCAGCGGTCACCGCTTCCACGAGCTCGCCGACCTGTGACACGAGACGCATGCCACGCCCGCCACCGCCCGCGGCCGCCTTGACCAGCAGGGGGTAGCCGACCTGCGCCGCGGCGCGCTCCAGTTCTTCTGAACCCGCGCCGGATGGTACGACCACACTGGGGAGAACCGGGACCCCGGCGGCGGAAACCGTCTCTTTCGCCCGTACCTTGTGGCCCATGACGCGCATGGACTCGGGAGTCGGCCCGATCCACAGGATCCCGGCTGCGGCGCAGGCCTCGGGCAGGATCGGGTTCTCGGAGAGAAATCCGTAACCCGGGTGCAGCGCGTCCGCCCCGGCCCGCTGGGCTAACTCCACCAATGCGTCGGGGTTCAGGTACGTCTCCGCCGGTGTGCGCCCGGATAGATGCAGCGCCAGGTCGGCTTCTCCGACATAGGGCGCCGCATCGTCTTCGGCCGTATACACCGCCACGGCCTCGAGACCCCTGTCGTGCGCCCCCCGGATGATGCGCCGCGCGATCTCTCCCCGGTTGGCCACCAGGATCCGCCGTAGTCGGACGGGGGCCACTAGTGCCGGACCACGCCGAAAGTGCCGGTACCCGCGACGGGAGCCGAGTGAACCGCAGTCAAGGCGATCCCCAGCACGGTTCGGGTGTCACGCGGGTCGATGACGCCGTCGTCCCAGAGGCGACCGGTGGCGAAGAACGCGGTCGACTCTTCTTCGATCTGCGCCTCCGTGGCCGCCGTGAGTGCATCGTCCGCCGGTTGGTCGAACGGACGACCCGCCGCTGCGGCAGCGTTACGGCGCACGATGGAGAGGACGCCGGCCAGCTGCTTCGGACCCATGACCGCGATGCGGTGGTTGGGCCAGGTGAAGACGAATCGTGGATCGTAGGCTCGTCCCGCCATGGCATAGTTCCCGGCTCCGTAACTGGCACCGACCATCAGCGTCAGGTGGGGCACAGTGGAGTTGGAGACGGCGTTGATCAACTTGGCCCCGTCCTTGATGATCCCTCCTTGCTCGTAGCGGGTGCCGACCATGAATCCCGTGATGTTCTGCACGAAGATGATCGGTGTATCGCTGCGGTTGCAAAGCTGGATGAACTGGGCCCCCTTCTGTGCCTCCTCGGAGAAGAGGATGCCGTTGTTCGCCACCACGCCTACGGGATACCCGGCGAGCGAGCCCCAGCCGCATACGAGCTGTGCCCCGTAGAGGGACTTGAACTCTTCGAATCGGGATCCGTCGAGCACGCGGGCCAAGATCTCGCGCACGTCGAAGGGCACCCGCACGTCGACCGGTGCCACGCCGAGGAGTTCTTCCGCCGGATAGAGGGGTGACTCGCTCGGCCACCGTGGGCCCGGGCCGAGACGGGACCAGCGGAGGTGGCCCACAATTTCCGCGAGCTATCCCGATGGCGTCCCGTTCGTCCCGTGCCAGGTAGTCGCACAAGCCCGACGTACGGGCGTGCATGAGTGCGCCCCCTAATTCCTCTTCATCGGCTTCCTCGCCCGTCGCCATCTTGACCAGCGGGGGTCCGCCCAAAAACACCCGGGCCTGCCCTTCGATCATCACGGTGTAGTCACTCATCCCCGGGAGGTAGGCCCCACCGGCCGTCGAAGATCCGAAGACGACGCAGATGGTCGGGATGCCCTGGGCGGAGAGTTGTGTCAGCCGGCGGAACTGCTCACCGCCCGGCACGAAGACGTCGGCTTGTCGTGGCAGGTCGGCCCCGCCCGATTCGACCAGCAGCAAAAGCGGCAGCCGATTGGCCTCCGCCACATCCATGGCGCGTAACAGCTTCTTGATCGTGGTGGGACTCGTCGTACCGCCACGGACCGTGGGATCGTTCGCAATGACGAGGCACTGCGTGTGCGAGACCTGCGCCAGGGCCACGACCATGCCCCCACCGAGCGGGTCGTCCGTCTCGAGGCCGGCGAGTGGGCTCAGTTCGAGCACTGGCGTCCCGGCATCGACGAGGGCCTCGATCCGCTCGCGCACCATCATCTTGCCCCGGGCTCGATGCCGCTCGACGTACTGCGGACCGCCGCCTCCCAACACCTCGTCGTGCAACGTCTGCACCCGCTCGACCAGTGCCGCCATGGCGCGCGCATTGGCTTCGAACTCCTCGTTCCCCGTGACCAGACGCGTCCTGATGGGCCTGCTCGTGGCCGCGGCGCTCATGGCGGTGTTCATGATGCAGTGACGTCCCACGACGGGGCGCGTTTGTGCAGGAATGCGTCGATTCCTTCCGCCGCCTCATCTCTGGCGAACAGTGCGGCCGATTGCTGGCGCGCCACCTCCAGCCCTTCGGACCACGACAGCTCGATGAGTTGACCGAGAAGGACTTTGGTCGCGGCCACAGCACCGGGAGCCGACCTGAGAAAGGAATCCACTGCGGCGCGCACCCATGCGTCGAGCCCGGCCACATCGTCGACCACGGCGGTGAGCAGGCCGGCGCGTGCCGCCTCCGTGGCGGTGAATGGCTCGCCGGTCAGGGTGGCGCGCTCGACGAACCTGCGCTCGGCCACGCGCAGGACCGGGACGAGAATCATGGCTGGGGCCACCCCGACCCGCACCTCACTGAAGGCAAAGGAGCTGCCCTGGGTGGCCACGGCCAGGTCGCACGCCGCGATGAGTCCGATCCCTCCGGCGCGTGCGTGTCCTCCGACCCGGGCCACCACGGGTACCGCGAGGGTCGTGATGGCGTTCAGGATCTGCGGCATGCGGGATGTCACGAGCCCCACTGGCTCGGAAAGGTCGGCGCCTGAACAAAAGACACTGCCGGTCGCGCCGAGGACCACCACTCGGACGTCCTTATCGGTGGCGGCGTGGTCGAAGCCGTGGGCCAGCTGTTCGAGCAACGTCGAAGAGAGAGCGTTGCGGTTGCGCGGAGAGTCGAGCGTCAGCGACAGAACGTGGCCCTCCTGGGCGATGTGGACCAACTCATCCGTCACGAACCCGCAGTGTAGGGGTCACGCCCGCAGCCCGGGAGAGAGAAAATGGCCGGTGGTAGCGTTCGGTCGTGATCGAGACGGACGAGCACAGGGTCTTCCGCAAGACCCTGCGGGATCTCTTCGAACGTGAGATCGAACCGTACGTCGATGAGTGGGAAACAGCTCGCACCTTTCCCGCCCACGACCTCTTCCCCAAGTTGGGCGCGGTCGGTCTGCTCGGCCTGGAGTACGAGGAGGCCTACGGAGGCATGGCGGCCGACCCCTCCTTCACCCTGGTGGCGGGTGAGGAGATGGGGCGCATCAGCTGCGGCGGTGTCCCCATGGCGATGGCGGTCCAGATGTCCATGGCCACACCGGCGCTGGCACGTTATGGGACGGCGGCTTTAAAAGAGCAGTACTTGGCCCCCTCCATCCGCGGCGAGCTGGTGGCGTCGATCGCCGTGACCGAACCGGATGCCGGCAGCGACGTTGCTGGCATCCGCACCCGCGCCGTGCGTGACGGAGACGAGTGGGTCATCAACGGCTCGAAGCTCTACATCACCAATGGAACCCAGGCCGACTGGCTCTGCCTCTTGGCCCGCACGAGCGAGGAAATCGGTTACCGCGGCATGTCGCTCATTGTCGTGCCGACGTCGCTCCCCGGCGTGGTCGTCTCACGCAAGCTGGAGAAGCTGGGCATGTGGTCGAGCGACACGGCCGAGCTGGCCTTCGTCGATGTCCGAGTACCTGTGACCAACACCATCGGCGAAATAGGACGCGGCTTTCAACAACAAATGGTGCAATTCCAAGCGGAACGGCTCATCACGCTGTACAAGCAGGTCGGCGCGATCGAGCTGGCGCTCCAACGCACACAGACCTATCTCCGCCAGCGCCAGGCGTTCGGCCAGCCACTCCTGGCCAACCAGCATCTGCAATTCGTGCTGGCCGAACTCGGGGCTCGCCATGACATGCTCAAGCACTATGCCCGCGCTGCCGTGGATGCCCTCGATCGCGGGGAGGACGTCACTCGATTCGCCACCGTCGGCAAGTTGATGGGCTCACGCTTGCAACGCGAGGTGGCAGACGTGGCCCTGCAGTTTCACGGCGGTATTGCGTACATGGCCGAGCACTGGGCTTCCCGCTTCTACCGGGACACCCGCCTCGATTCCATCGGCGCCGGGGCAGATGAGGTGATGCTCCGCGTCCTGTCGAGGATGGACGGCTACTCGGTGGAGTAACTCGGTCCCTTATTCCGGCGAGACAGCTTCTCCCATGTCTCGCGCCAGAGCTCGAGCGTCAGCCCAGCGGAAGTCCGGGCGCCTCGGCCAACGAGGGGTCCCGACCCGGGCGTGAGGAGGAGGCATACAACTGGTCAGGCCGAAAGGAGCGCACGGCACGGTCCCCCTTGCGGCCACCCACCACCTCCACCCATTCTTCGCCCGTCTCGATGTTGGCCACGTGAGCCACGAAGGACCACGAGGCGCCCCGGATGCGGGTGCCCACCACCTGCACAGCATCTCCGGCCTGCAGCCCCGCCCAACGGGTATTGCGTCGCAGATCAGCCGGTGGCATCGCACATCACCATACGGACTCTTTTTAGTGCACGAGGCTCAGGGACGTGGACGCCACGCGCCGTGAATGTGGAATCACCGGCTTTGTCACAGCCTCGTTCTATCCTGGCTCATATGGCGCTCGATCTTCCCCGCACTCTGACGCCATCCAAGGTCACCGCATTCACGAACTGCCCGTTGGCTTTTCGTTTTTCGGTCCTCGAGCACCGCCCCGAACCGCCCTCCCCGCACGCCGTGAAGGGCACCCTGGTGCACGCCGCCCTCGAACGCCTCTTTTGGCATCACGAGGGGCCCGATCGCACCCCCGCTGCCGCGGCGCACGAGTTGGCCCTGGCCTGGAAGGAATTAGCCGACGATCCCGAGTTCGTCGAGCTGGGCCTGACGACCGAAAATGCGGCATCGTTCCTGGCCGACGCACAGATGCTGATCGAGAACTATTTCCGCCTCGAGGATCCCACGGTGACGCGCACCATCGGGGTGGAGCTCGGAGTCGAAATCGTGCAGGACGGGATGAGGCTGCGCGGCATCATCGACCGTCTTGACATAGGCCCCCAGGGCGACTTGATCGTGGTCGACTACAAAACCGGGCGAGCGCCCTCGGAGCGCTTCGAACACGGCCGCATGACCGGGGTCCAGACCTACGCCTTGCTCTGCGAAAGGCTTCTCGGACGCGTGCCCAGCGAAGTGCGCCTCCTCCATCTGCGCGAGCCCCTCACTATCGCCGCCGTCCCCACGGCACAAACGCTGCGGGGGCAAAAAATCCGGACGTCTGCGGTCTGGGGCGCGATCGAGCGGGCGTGCGTGAGCGAGGACTTTCGTCCCCGGGTGGGTCCGCTCTGCCAGTTCTGCCACTTCAAGCCGTCCTGCCCCGCCTTCAACGCAGCGTGACGCTGGCGTCGTGACGCGCTTCGACGAAACGGTCGATGCTGCCTTCGATTCGCTGCGGGGGCAGCCCCAGATCGATCAGGCGGCCGCCACTGTTTCGAATCTGGCCGATTACGGGCTTGTCTGGGTGGCCTTGGCGCTCTACAAGGCCCGGCGCCGCGGCCCGAACCGTCGCCGCGCCATTGCCGCCTTGGGTTTGGCCGGCGTCAGCTCCTACGCAGTCAACCGGGCCGTCAAGTCTGCCGTGCAGCGTGAGCGTCCCGACGACCATCTTGAAGCGTCGGTGCGCACCCCGTCGAGCAGCAGCTTCCCGAGCGGGCACACGTTGGCCGCGTTCTGCACCGCCTTCGCCCTGGCCGAATCGGCCCCCGAGACGGCGGCCTATGTGGGCTTCGCCGGGGCCGTGGCCGCCAGCCGTATCCACTTGCGGGCCCATCACCCGAGCGACGTGGTGGGTGGGGCGGCCATCGGTTCGCTGCTGGGCCTAGGGCTCCGACCCATCCTCAACCGGGTCACTCCGGGGACCCGCCGCCGACGCCAAAAGGCGACTCGGGCGGGCAGGGGAATGGGATCTGACGGCTACGTGTTGAAAAGGTTATGAAGCCATTCGCTGTCACCTGGGACTACCGCTGTCCCTTCGCCCGTAATGTCCACGAACACCTCCTGGCCGGGTTGGCGGACGGTGCCGGTTGGGACGTCAGCTTTCTGCCCTTCACGCTGACCCAGGTCCACGTGCCCGAAGGCGGAACGCCGGCATGGGACGATCCGGCCAAGAAGAACGAGCTGGTCGCTTTGGCCGCGGGCGTGGTCGTGCGCGACCAGTACCCCGAACAGTTCGGCGCCGTGCACCATGCGCTCTTCGCGGCCCGCCATGACGAAGGGCTCGACCTCCGTGACCCGGCGGTTGTGAGCCGCGTTCTCGACGCGCACGGCGTTCCGAGCGACAAGGTGCTGGCCGAAATAGACGGTGGTGGGCCGATCGACCAGATCAAGCAGGCCTACGAGGAAGCCGTCTCGACATGGAGCGTCTTCGGTGTCCCGACGTTCATCGTCGACGACCGCGCCGTCTTCGTGCGGTTGATGAGTCGACCCCAGGGTGACGCGTCACTGGCTCGGCGCTCCATAGAGAACGTCGTAGCGCTCATCGACGATCAGCCTGACCTCAACGAGTTCAAGTACACGACGCTCAACCGCTGAGCTCGAGCGGTCCGGTCCTACTCAGCCCGAGCCAGCTCGCTCAATAACGAATAGGTCCGCGCCCTCTCCTCTCGGGTGCCAACGACGGAGGCCACGAAGTCCGTTGCTCCCACCTCGGCCAGTTTTTCGATCGATGCCGCCACGGCCTCCTCGTCGCCGAGCAGCGCAACGTCCGCCGCGCTGCTCGCACCCTCCTTGTCCAACATAGCTTTGTAGGAGGGCAGGTTCGGGTAAATGCGGAATTCCTCGTTTACCCGTTCTCTCGACCCTTCAATGTCCGCCGTGACCGATACCGGGAGGGCCACGACGATGCGGGGGGCGGGACGTCCCTCCTTTTCGGCCGCCGCTCGAATGACCGGGGAAATGTGCGACGCAATGGTCTGGATACCCGTCATCCAGGTGACCGTGCCGTCGGTCACGCGGCCCGCCAGTTTGAGCATGGTTTCGCCGAGCGCCGCCACCAGCACCGGCGGCGGCGCTGCACCACGGAGCTCGAGGGGCGTGAAGGCACGGGTCGTGACGCGCTCGCCCACCATGTCGACCTTTTCACCGCGGAGGAGGGGCATGAGAGAGGCCAGGTACTCCCTCATGTAACCGGCTGGCTTGTCATAACTGAGGCCCCACACGTTCTCCACCACCAGCTGATGCGAGAGCCCCACGCCCAAAATGAGGCGGTTGTCGGTGGCCCATTGCACGGTGAGCGCTTGCTGGGCCAGCATCATCGGATGACGTGGGTAAATGGGCACCACGCCGGTACCGAGGCCGATCCCGGGCACCATCGCCCCCACCGTGGCCAGAAGGGTCAGGGCATCGGGCCCGAAGATCTGAAGGGCCCAGGCATGGTCGAATCCGGCTTCGGCGAGACGCCGCAGCTCGTCGACGGTGTCAGGCAAAGAATGGTCGACGTTGATCATGCTGCCGATGCCTAGAGGTTTAGCCATTGTCTCGCTGGGCTCCTCGCCTAGTGTGCCGGAGATGTGCGGAACACTGATCCGGCCGAGGCTAGCCACCTGAGCGCCCACCACGTCGGTGTGGTCGGTGCCGGACAATTGGCGCGCATGGCCGCCGAGGCCGCGAGCGCCCTGGGCCTCTCGGTGGCGGTGCTGGCCGAGAGGCCCGACGACGCTGCCTGCGCTGTGGCATCCGAAGTGCTGCTGGGGTCGCCCCTCGTCGAAGCGGAACTGCGATCGTTGGCTGATCGGGTTGACGTCGTGACGTTCGACCACGAGCAGGTCGATCTGGCCATCATCTCTTCCCTCGTCGAGGATGGCGTCGTCGTTCGACCTGGCCGCCAGACGCTGGAGATGGCCGTCGACAAGGCACACATGCGAGCCGTCCTGGTCCAGAACGGCATCCCGGTTCCCGCCCACATCGTGCTGGACGTGAGCCGCCCGGACGCGGCGGCAAACGAGGTCGAGGGCGTCGGAGCCGTCGTCCGCTTCGCTGAAGAACATGGATGGCCACTGGTTCTCAAGACGGCCCGAGGCGGCTACGACGGCAAGGGCGTCTGGGTGGTGCACGACCGGGTCGAGGCCGCTTCGGTGCTGGACCCCGTCTCGGGCAGGGTTCTGGTGGAAGAACTGGTTCCCTTCGAAGCGGAGCTGGCGGTCATGGTGGCCCGCAGTCCCTCCGGGGAGATCGTCACCTGGCCCGCCACCGAGACGGCCCAGGTCGATGGCGTCTGCCGCGAGGTTCTCGTCCCCGGCCGACTTCCCCCCGAGGTGGTCGAGCGCGCCGATGCCGTCGGCCGGCAAATTGCCGAGATCGCCGGTGCCGTCGGTGTCTTGGCGGTCGAGCTCTTCTGGTCGGGCGGCGTGCTCATGGTCAACGAGATCGCGGCCCGGCCTCATAACTCGGGTCACTGGACCATCGAGGGTGCGGTCACCTCCCAATTCGAGAACCATCTCCGGGCAGTGCTCGATCTTCCCCTTGGATCGACCGCCCTCCAACACGCGCAGGTGGCAAATGTCAATGTTTTCGGTGGCCCCGACGGAGGCGATCCGACTGCCCTGTTGCCTCTGGGCTTGCGCGTGGAAGGGGCTCACATCCACCTGTATGGCAAAGAGGCCAGGCCCGGACGCAAACTAGGACACGTGACCGTGTGCGGAGATGATGCCGACGTCGTACGCCAGCGCGCCTGGAAGGCGGCTTTGGCCCTGCACACGCCTCATCCGGCCGGGCTCAGACTGCCGAGTGGGCTCCTCCACGCCGATGAGATGGCCTCGTGACCGCCGCTCGGCCGGGTCCGGTTGGCCCTCTCGTGGGCGTCGTCATGGGCAGCTCCTCAGACCTCGAGGTCATGCACGATGCAGTCGATGTCCTCGAGCAGTTCGCTCTGCCCCACGAGGTGCGCGTCATCTCGGCCCATCGGACTCCCGATGACATGAACGCCTACGGGCACGAGGCAGCCGCCCGTGGCCTCAAGGTGCTGATCGCCGGAGCCGGTGGGGCGGCCCACCTGCCCGGCATGCTTGCCGCGGTCACCCCCCTCCCGGTGATCGGGGTTCCGGTGGCCCTGTCGCGCCTCGATGGGCTCGACTCGCTTCTGTCGATCGTACAGATGCCGCGTGGCGTCCCGGTGGCCACAGTAGCCATCAACGGGTCACGTAACGCAGGGCTGTTGGCGGTTCGTATCCTGGCCATCGGTGACGACGCGTTGGCCGCAGCGATGATTGAGTTCCAGCACGAGCTCGCCGCCACGGCGCGGGCCCAAGATGCCGAGGTGTCCGGCGGCACCGCTGGGTCCAATGATGCAGAGGGGCCCGGCGGTGTCTGAGCCGACGTTGGCCCAAAGGCTGGGCTACTCCGCCGATGCCAAGCTCCTGATCATCAATGCGGACGAACTCGGCTCGTGCCATTCGGCCAATGTTGGCGTCTTCGATTGTCTCGCCACCGGAGTCGTGACCAGCGCCACGTTGATGGTGCCGTGCCCCTGGGCCCGCGAGGCCTCCAGTCGCTACCGGGGCGAGGACGTCGGAGTCCATCTGACCGTCAATGCCGAGTTCGAGCTCTACCGCTGGGGCCCGATCACCCACGCGCCGTCGCTGTTGGGAGGCGACGGAGGATTTCCACGAACGATGGAAGACGTGTGGGATCACGCTGACCTCGACGAGGTGCGGCGGGAATGCCGGGCCCAGATCGAACGGGCCATTCTCTGGGGCTTCGACGTGAGCCACCTCGATGCACACATGAGCACCCTGCAGCTCCGGCCCGAGTTCTTCGATGTGTACCTCGACATGGCCATCGAGTTCGGGCTCCCATTGCGGATGATCAGCCCCAGCATGGAGCGCTATGCCGGCTTCCCTGGACGAGCCGTGGCCGCCGACGCCGGCGCGGTCTTCCCCGATCACCTGTGCGAGGTTCCGGGGGTGGGGAGCCGCCAGACGTTCGAGAAGGATCTCGCCTCCCTGCGGCCCGGCGTGACCGAGATGTATCTGCATCCCGCCGTCGACAGCGCCGAGCTGCGTTCGCTGGCCACCGATGACTGGGAGGCCCGAGTGGACGACTACCGCATGATTTGCGAGGAGACCTGGATCGGCGAGGCAATCTCCGCCGTGGGTGCGACGCTCATCGGGTACCGCCCTCTGCGTGAACTGGCTCGCTTCGGCGGCTGACCTCGGCGTCCCATCGACTCAGAGCGGCCCACCCCGAGAGTTCCGGGAATCGTTTTCAAGAACTGCTCGAACTCTAGCGAACGCCGGCAAAGAGGTCCTGTTCGATCGCCCTGCCCTCTGAAAAAGGTTCCTTCGTCGGAGTGTCGGCCTTGGTCGTGTCAGCGATGCCAACACGACTCTTGGCCAGGAAATACTGGTCGACCGGTTGGATCTCCTCGAGTACTTCTGGGGGGAGGCCGAACCAAAAATTGGAGGTGGGATCGACCTGCGTGGCGTGCGCCTTCAATGCTCTAGTCCGAATATCCTCAAACCCCGCCACATCGATGGACGTGGTGTAGGGATCGTCCGCCCGGTTGAAGCGCTCCATTCGAGCTTCGTCAAAGGGTGATTCCAATCCCAACTCGAGAAACTTGGCGTGGATCTTTCGAAAACGCTCGGACGACCAGACCGAGTAGTAGAGCTTCGAGGGGACGAACGGTTCGCCTGCCTCGGGATATTGGTCGGGATCACCGGCGGCGTCAAAGGCTGCCACGGAGATCTCGTGCACGCGGAGATGATCGGGGTGGGGATACTGCGACTGCTCATCGGGGTAGGTCAGGATGACTTGGGGCCGCACGCGGCGGATGATCGTCACCAGCCGTCCAACCGCTTCTTCCAGCGGCGCTTGGGCGAACGAATCGGGTCGTTCATTGGCCTCCGTTCCGGGCATTCCCGAATCGCGATAGCCCAAGAGCACCGTTTCGTCGTAGCCGATGATCTCGGCGGCCGCCTCCAATTCAGCCATCCGGATCTTTCCGATATCTGCCCGCACCTCCGGCTTCTCCATGGCCGGATTGAGGATGTCGCCCTCCTCTCCCCCGGTGCAGCACACGAGCACTGTCCGCACCCCTTCGGCGTGGTATCGGGCAACCGTCGACGCCCCTTTGGAGGACTCGTCGTCCGGGTGGGCATGCACGGAAAGTAGGCAAAGTCCCTCTTCTGGCACGGCACTGACCTTAGCGGCGGCCCACCGGGCCGACAGCCGCCCGAAACCCCCGCATGAGCCTCGAAGGCTCGACACGGGCCTCTCGACTCGGCCGTTGCCCCTTCTGCGCTGCTGGGCCTTATGCTCGTTGACATGGCAGGCACGTTGAAGCGGATCGGTGGGATCTTCCAGGCCAAGGCCAACAAGGTCCTGGACAAGGCCGAAGACCCCCGCGACACGCTGGATCTCTCCTACGAGAAGCAATTGGAGCAGCTGCAGAAGGTCCGACGCGGGGTGGCCGACGTGGCCACGGCCCGTAAGCGACTCGAGCTGCAGGCCCAGGGGCTGCAAAAGCAGGCCGACAAATTGCAGACGCAAGCCAAGGCGGCGTTGCAGCAAGGCAATGAGGACCTGGCCCGCGAAGCTCTCTCCCGACGAGCTGCCCTGGGTGAGCAGCTGGCCGAGCTCAAGACGCAGCACGATCAGATCAGCGAGCAGGAGCAGAAGCTGATCGACACCTCCCAGCAGCTCCAGACGCGGGTCGAACAGTTCCGCACCAAGAAGGAGACGCTCAAGGCCAGTTACACCGCGGCGGAGGCGCAGACCAAAGTCGGTGAGGCCGTCTCGGGGATCTCGGACTCCATGGGGAATTCGGGCGCCGCCATGCAACGGGCCCAGGACAAGATCGCCAGCATGCAGGCCCGCGCCGGCGCCATGGACGAGTTGCTGGCCTCGGGCGCATTGAACGACCTATCCACACCCGTCGACGACATCCAGAAAGAACTCGACAAGGTGACATCGACGTCACAGGTGGACAACGAATTGGCTGCGTTGAAAGCAGAGCTCGGCGCGGGAAGCGGCGGAGCAAGCTCGGCTCCGGAGGCGGCGGCATTGCCGGTGGCTGACCAGAGCGGCAGCAGCACCGGCGGAGGAGCGCCGAGCTGATGGCGTTGTCCCGCAACATCCCCGCCGATCGGGGCTTGACCACCCGCATGTTGATGACAGGATTCTTCCTCGTCGTCCTTTACGGCGTCTTGATCGGCGTGCTATTCCTCGTACTCAAGAGCCTCCTTCTCATCTTGGTCATCGCCTTCGGGCTCTTGTTCTGCCAGTACTACTTCAGCGACAAGATCGCCATGTTCGCCATGCACGCGAAGGAGGTCACGCCGCAGCAAGCGCCTGAACTACACGGCGTCATCGATCGCCTGTGCGCTCTGGCCGACATGCCCAAACCCCGCGTGGCCATTGCCGCGACCGACGTGCCTAATGCGTTCGCCACCGGACGGAGCCCCAAGGCTGCCGTGGTGTGCGCCACGACGGGACTCCTCCGTCGACTTGACGAGCCCGAGGTAGAGGCGGTGCTGGCCCATGAGATCTCCCACGTCGCCCACCGCGACGTGGCTGTCATGACGATTGCCAGTGGACTGGGCATGATCGCCGGTCTGTTGACCCGGGTGATGTTCTACTCCGAGATTTTCGGGGGCGGCCGGAGCAATAACAACAACAACAGCGGCGGACAACTGGTCATCATCGAAATGGTCGTCCTGCTGGTCTCCGTTGTCGTCTATTTCATCAGCTTTCTTCTCACCATGGCGCTGTCGCGTTACCGCGAGCTGGCCGCTGATCGTTCGGGTGCGATCTTGATCGGGCAGCCGTCCCTCCTGGCCTCCGCTCTGGTCAAGATCTCCGGGGAGATGGGTCGCATCCCAACGAAAGATCTTCGTGCCGCCGAACCATTCAACGCCTTTTTCTTCGTACCGGCCGTGGCGCAGGGCGCGCAGGACCAGGGGCGGGGGCAGGGACAGGGCGGCAACGGGTTTAGCTTCGGCAACCTCTTCCGCACCCACCCCACGCTCGAGCGGCGTCTGGCTCAGCTCGACCAACTCGAGCACGAGCTCGGACAAGCCCACTGAACCCATAACGACGTGGGCCTGTTCGACACGCTGCTGGGGCGCACCAAGCCGGTGAAGGCCAACCTCGATGCGCTCTTCGCCCTCCCCACGGCTGGGTTGACCCTGCAGAGCGCTGGCGGACTCATCACCTCGGGCCACGCCGGCGTGTGCTGGAAGCCTCCTTCAGGACAAGCCTCCCAAGATCTGCAAACAGAAGTGGCGCAGCTCGTCGGCGACGGTTTCACCCAGACGCAGGACTCGTTCGGCTATGGCTGGCTGCTGTTGGCCGAGCCGGCCTTGGACGATCTGGTGACGCAGGCCCACATGGCGAACACCACGCTCACGGAGGCGGGGTGGGGCCCGCATCTCCTCTGCTCGGTCTTCGGCTTCGTGCCCGAACCCGGAGCGGCGAGTGACGCCCGTCCGTTCTGGCTGGTGTACCTCTACAAGCGGGGCACCTTCTACCCCTTCGCGCCATTGGACAACGAGAAGGAGCGCCGCGACACCGAACTCGAGCTGCGCATACGCACCATGTTGGGAGTCGACCTCCCGGTCGAAGCGGATCTGACCCGCTGGTTCCCAATGTGGGACCTGCCGGTCAAGTAACGCTTCCGTGAGGCTCGAGTGACCCTCGACCGCATCATCGAGCTCGACGGTGCGGTGAACTTCCGTGATCTGGGCGGCTACGCCACGGTCGACGGACAGCGCACCCGCTGGCGCGTGATGTTCCGGGCCGACGGTTTGGGGGATTTAACCGAAGCCGATCTGGATGTCCTGCGGCAGCTTCGTATCCGCACGGTGATCGATCTCCGCACCGGCCACGAACTGGAGCAGAGCCGGTTCAATGTCGAGGCACATCCCGTGGACTTCCACCATTTTCCCTTCATCAAATCGCTGAGCGCCCCCGAAGAGTTCGATCCGACGGCGCCGGGATTCCTCGGGACGCAATACCAACAAATGCTCGAAGACGCCGCCCCGCAGATCGCGGGGGCGCTCTCGGCCCTGGCCGCCCCCGAAGCCCGGCCCGCCGTCTTCCATTGCACGGCGGGCAAGGACCGCACCGGCCTTCTCTCCGCGCTCGTCCTCTCGCTTTTGGGCGTCCCCGAGGACACGGTGGTAGCCGACTACGCGTTGAGTGGCGCGGCCATGGCCCGCCTGCGGGCCAAGCTGCTCATCACGTTCCCCGACGGTCAGCTCCTGATCGATACGGATTCCGACGCCTTCTTCTCCGCCGATCCCTCCAACATGGTGTCGCTGTTCGCTCACCTCAAGGAGCGCTACGGAACGACAGCCCAGTACGTCTCGGCCATTGGCGTGCCGTCCGAGGTGGTGGACAGTCTGCGCCAGGCGATGCTCGAATAAGAAAGTCGAACGGGGCACCCAGGAGAGCCTCCCAATCAGCGCAGCGGCCGCATCCGATCGATGGCAGCCGCCAGCGCCAGATCGAGCACGGTGAGACCGCCCGAATCGTGCGTCGTCAGCACGAGATGGACCTTGTTCCACCGAATGTCGATATCGGGGTGGTGGTTGGCCGCCTCCGCCGCCGCCCCGACCTTGTTCACAAAGGCCAGCGCTTCGGCGAAGTCGTGCCATTCGACCGTGGTCTGGATCGCGTCTCCCACGTGGTCCCACGAGATGTTCTGTTCGCTCAGGGCGTCGTCCACTTCATCCGACGACAGCTTGGGCTCCCTCAAGGGTGCGTCATCTCCTCGGGCCGCACTGCGGCGTCGAACTGCTCGGCACTGAGGAAGCCGAGCTCGAGCGCGGCCTCGCGCAGCGTCGTGCCCTCCTTGTGCGCCTTCTTGGCCACCTGGGCCGACTTGTCGTAACCGATGATCGGGTTGAGCGCGGTGACCAACATGAGTGAATTCGTCAGGTGGCGAGCGATCTGCGGGTAGTCCGGCTGCAAGCCTTCGACGCAAAACTCACGAAATCCGCGGCAGGCGTCGGTCATCAATGCGATGGACTGCATGACGTTGTAGATGATGACGGGCTTACAGACATTCAACTCGAGGTTGCCCCGGCTCCCCGCAATGGCGATGGCCGCGTCGTTGCCGAGCACTTGGATCCCGACCATGATCATCGCTTCGCTCTGCGTCGGATTGACCTTGCCCGGCATGATCGACGAGCCTGGCTCGTTCTCGGGCAATGCCAGCTCACCCAGCCCACTACGGGGACCAGATCCCAGCCACCGGATGTCGTCGGCGATTTTGGTCAGGGAGACCGCAAGCGTGCGCAAGGCCCCATGGGTGAACATGAGCGCGTCGTGCGCGGCCAGGGCGGCGAACTTGTTTGGGGCGGTCACGAACGGCAGGCCGGTCATTTCAGCAATAGCCTCTGCCACCCGATGGCCGAACTCGGGGTGCGTGTTCAGCCCTGTGCCCACCGCCGTACCGCCCGCCGCCAGCTCATAGAGGCCAGGGAGGGTCGACTCGATCCGCTCCACGTCGGCGGTCAGTTGGGCCACATACCCTGAGAACTCCTGCCCCAGGGTGAGTGGCACCGCATCCATCAGGTGGGTGCGGCCGATTTTTGTGACTTCGGCGTAGGCCAGCTCCTTCTCGTAGAGGGCGTCCCGCAGTGCCCGCACCGACGGAAGCAGCCGATGCACGATCTCTTCGGCCGCCGCGATGTGCATGGCTGTGGGAAAGGTGTCGTTCGAAGACTGCGACATGTTCACGTCGTCGTTGGGATGGACCGGCACCTTGGAGCCCATCACGCCGCCCGCGAGCTGAATGGCCCGGTTCGAGATGACCTCATTGGCGTTCATGTTGGTCTGCGTGCCGCTTCCGGTCTGCCAAATGTGCAGAGGGAATTCGTCATCGAGCTTGCCCGTCGCCACCTCGTCGGCCGCCTGCTCAATGAGGGCGGCCAGTTCCGGCTCGAGCTTGCCCAGATCGCGGTTGACCTTGGCCGAGGCACCCTTCAGGATCCCAAAGGCCCGTATGAGCGGCTCGGGCATCGTCTCACGGCCGATGTCGAAGTGATGCAGGGAGCGCTGCGTCTGCGCGCCCCAGTACCGATCGGCGGGGACGTCAATCTCCCCCATGCTGTCGCTTTCCACCCGGATGTTTTCCACGCCTGCAGCTTACGACCGCCGCGTCGGGCGGCCCACCAGCAGGTCGAAAAAGCGGGCCGCCAGCCCCCCTGCGCGCGCCCATCCCGCGCGTGACGAAGGCTGCGCTACGGCCCGTATCGTCGGAAATGACCCGCTGTTCAGCGAAAGGATCATCACATGGCCGACAAGCTTTCAACCAAAGCTCGCGAGCTCATCGCCCGCCCGGTACTCGCCTCGCTCACCACCTTGGGTGCCGATGGCTCTCCGCAGGTGACCCCTCTTTGGGTCGACCTCGACGGAGACGATCTGCTCTTCAACACGGCGAAGGGTCGTGTCAAGGCACGCCACATCGAGCGTGATCCCCGCGTGGCCGTCTCGGTGATCGATCCCGACGACCCCTACAACGTGGTTGCGCTCCGGGGCACGGTCACGGAGACCACCACAGACGGAGCCGATGCCCACATCGATGCCCTGGCCAAGAAATACCTCGGGGTTGACTCCTACCCGATGCGCCAGGAGGGCGAGGTGCGTATCAAGGTGCGCGTGCGTACCGATCACATCGCCATGCAGGGCTAGCGACGGGCGGCTATTCGCCGCGGATCCAGCACACCTCGACCCCCGGCGCAAGCCCGTCCGGCAGAGCGGTGTCAGTGCGCACGAGCGCGAGATCGCACCGGCTCAGTAACCCCTCGGCGGGGAGCGGACCCGACGTGGCCGTCAGGTCCAACGCGATGAATGGTCCTCCTGGCCGCTTGGGTAGGGGCCGGTTGATGGCCCCGACCACGGGGTAACGCGGCCCCTCACTCACACCTACCCCGTCGGACCACATGTTGCGGCACAAGGTGATCGCCTCGGAGACGGCCGCCGCGTTGGCCTCGTCGAACGGTCCCATGAAGGCGAGAATCGTTCGGCCGCCGGTCACATGATCGAGGGTGGTCATCTCGCGGGCAACAATTGTGGGGTGGCGGTGCGGCTGTGGCGCAAGGCTGAGCCGCACGCCGACGAGAAGCTCCGGCCGCTGATCGGCCAGCCGGGCCGCCAACCCAGCCGCCAGAACAATGGCGTCCCCCTGGGGGCCATCGGCCAAGAAGACGGCGTCGACATCCGATGGAACGGACGCGGGGTCGGGGGCGTTCAAGAAGAGGCCCTCCACGAGTCGCACACTACGTCCTCCCCATTATTTCGTCCTCACCCACCACCCGCCCAGGTCCTCAGCCAATCCTGCTTGGGAGAGTCGTTCGAGGCCTCCACAAAGCGTCGAGAACGGCAACCCGCTCAGGCGGATCAACTGGTCGAGGGAAGTCGGATCCGGCGAGAGCTTCTCCAACAGGGAACGATCGTCCGGGCTGAGTTCGGAGACCGGGGCGGGGGCGGTCTCGCCCCCCGCCACTCCCGCCGTGGCTGCGGGGCGCGGGTTGGAGATGGCGATCCCACGCAGTGACAGCGCCGTCAAGATGTCCGCCACCGTGCACACGGGAAAGCACCCGTCGGCCAAGAGGCTGTTCGTGCCCTCCGATGCCGGACTACGGATGGAGCCGGGGACAGCGCCCACCGGCGTCCCGCGTTCTGCCGCTGCGGCCACCGTGTACATGGCACCGCCCCGATGGCGGCTCTCTACCACGACCACCACGTCGCTGAGCATGGCCAAGAGCCGGTTGCGTACCGGGAAGCGCCACTTTTCCGTGCGCACGCCGGCCGGGGATTCCGAGTACACCGCCCCCTGCTCGGCCACGCGAGCCCAGAGTCGCTCGTGACGGCGCGGGTAGGGATCGTCCAGACCTCCGGCCACCACCGCGATGGGCGGCGCACCCGCCGTCGTGGCCCCCTCGTGGGCGGCGCCGTCGATCCCCAGAGCCAGTCCCGAGACGATGCTCACCCCGACGGCGGCGAGATCGGCGCCAAACTGCGCGGCCACGCCGATGCCGTAGCGGGTCGGGCTGCGGGTGCCGACGATCGCCACCGTGGGATACCGGTTGATGGCGATGGGGTCGCCCTGACAGAACAAGACGGCTGGGGCCTCAGGGTCCTCCACCAACCGTCGCGGATACGTCGGCCCGCCGCGCCAGCACACCTCGATCCCCTTCTCCTCGTGCCGCTGCCAAATGCGCGCCACGTCCCCCACGAAGGAGCCTCGTGACCAGGCAACCGAAGGGGAGTCATCGGCCAAGATCGTGCGCAGCGTGGCCGGACCCATCTGGGGCACCGAGGCCAGTGCGGCGGCGAACGCCTCTTCGGGCAGGTCCTCGCTCATGGGGTCACCGTGGTCCGGGCCATCCGCAGGCCCAGGGCGTCGCTCACATGTTCGTCGCCCACTTGTTCGATGCCCATGAGATCGGCCACCGTTCGTGCCACCCGCGAAACCTTGTGCAGACCGCGCGCGGTGAGGGCACCCTCGCGGAGCTTGGATGCCAACAGAAGGGTCGCCCCGGGAGCGAGCGGAGGGTCAGGTCGCCCGACTCGGTCCGCGGCCCGGGATCGGGCTGCCACCACCCGGGCCGCCGAATCCGCGGTTGATCCGGTGGAGGTCGCACTGAGAAGCTGACCGGGATCGGGTCGCGCCAGCGGCACGATGAGATCGAACCGGTCGAGCAAGGGAGCCGAGAGTCGACGGGTATAGCGAGCCCGATCGGCCACGCTGCACAGGCATGCCCCCGGGAAGACACCCTCGCCACATGGGCAGGGATTCATGGCAGCCACGAGAAGGAACTGGGCCGGGAAGGTGACGGTCCCACCCGCCCGGCTGACCCGGATCACCCCTTCTTCGAGCGGTTGGCGAAGCGCTTCGAGGGCGGTGACGGGGAACTCACCCATTTCGTCGAGAAAAAGCACGCCGTGGGTGGCCAAGCTGATCTCACCGGGACGCAGCGACCAGCTACCACCGCCTACGAGCGCCACGATCGACGAACGATGGTGCGGCGCCCGGAACGGCGGCAGGCTCACCAGCGCCCCGTCTGGAAGTGGCTTGCCGGCGGCCGAATGGACCCGGGTCACGGTGAGCGCCTCTTCAAGTGTCAACGGCGGCAGCAGTCCGGGCAGCCGTTCCGCCAGCATGGTCTTGCCGGAGCCAGGAGGACCCACCATGAGCAGATGGTGACGCCCTGCGGCGGCCACTTCGAGGGCATGAAGCCCGACGGGCTGCCCTCTCACGTCGGCCAAATCGAGGCTGTTCCGCGGTGGCACGGACGGAGACGGCGAGGGTGTCGCAGGCCAGTCGCCATCGGTGCGCAGAATCTCCGTCAGTTGGGCCAGCGATGCCACGCCGAGCGCGGCATCACCTCGTACCAGGGCTGCCTCCCGGACGTCGCAGAGCGGCACCACGAGCCCGCGGCGGGCACGCCGGAAGTGGGCCCCAGCTCCATCACCCGCTGTGCGCTCGCTGACCAGCGCGGCTCCCGCATCAGCTTCCGCATCAGCTTCCGCATCAGCCGCCGCATCGGCCAGGGCGATCATCCCCGGCACGTGGCGCAGCGAGCCGTTCAGCCCGAGCTCGCCGCAGAACGTCAGCCCATCGGTACAGCCAGGCGGGAGTTGTCCTGTGGCGACCAGTACGCCGACGGCGATAGCCAGGTCGAGCCCGGCACCGCCTTTACGGACGCCCGATGGCGCCAGATTTACGGTGACCCGTCGCATTGGCCACGGAAGGTCACTCGAGAGGAGGGCGGCCCGCACACGGTCGCGTGACTCCCGCACGGCAGCGTCGGGCAGGCCCACGATGGTAAATCCCGGGAGGCCGTTGGAGACATGGACCTCGACCGAGACGGGGCGACCCACCGCGCCGTTCAAACTGGCGGCAGAAATTGAAGCGAGCATGCCGAGGAACGGTCGCTTGCATGCGTAGAGAGGCGCTTACGTCAGGGTGCCGTTGCGTGGGTTAGGGGTCGGCGTCGACACGGGCATCTGAGCTCACCGTCTGGCCGAAGGGCGCCATCTGGGTCACAGTGGGTGGCATTGGCGCTCACGGTGAAGGTGGTAGGGTAGGTGTGTGTGGTTTGTTTGGGTGTGGTGGGGCTAGGTTGTGGTGGTTTGAGGGCTTGGGGTTGTTGACACGGTCATTCGTAACCCGTTGAACTACGTGCGCAGGGTGGCTCCAGCGCAGGCGCGTGAGCTTACGAGGGGTACGGTGGGTGACGAAGATCTGCTCGGGAGTGGTGGCTTTGGCGGGTGCGTCAGTCACGGTGACGGTGATGTTGTAGAAGCGAGAGGGCGGGGGTGCCGAAATCAGCCGGTCGACGTGTTGAAGGTGACGCTGTGGGGCAGGCGCAACTCACTCCATTTGTAGGGCGACGTAACGTGGGGAGAGCTGCAGCTGATTTTTGTAACTCCATGATCTCGTGTCGGTGCTCGGTGTGATCTGGAGCTGCTGGATGACGATCGACATCTGGGTATAGGCGGTCTGGGGATCGGTGATGCCGAGTCGTGGGCGTACACTCGAAATGCTGGTCCCACTGCGGTCGGGGTGCGGTGATCGCTCGGTGGTCGTGTTGAGGCTGAGACGGGGGAAGGTTGCGGGCGTCACGCTCCACGTGATCGGTGCGGTGCCGATGAGGCGAGCGTCGCCGGTGTAGGGCACGCGAGCTCGCCGCTGGAAGGGTCTTGGTGCTGATCGTCAATGTGCCGATCACGGCGATCGACGGGTAGCTCGCGGTCAGAGGTGGCGTGCTCGAGTCGTGCGGTCACGGTGAACTGATACACGCCGGGTGAGGCGACAACGAGCCTGCTGATGACGCCAGAGCTGCTGAGGGTGAACCCCGCGGAAAGACGCGACCGTCACCGCCAGCTGATCGAGCTGTAACCGCCGCTGCTGTAGAGGAACGCCGCCGGGTAGAAGTCGAGTTCCTGGGCGGGCGGCAGCGACGTGGTCGTGATGACCAGCGCTGGGCTTGCACGGTGATCGACAGGTTGACGAAGCGGTTTGGGGGACTGGTATGCCGAAGTCGGTGGCCGTCAACGTGAAGGGGAACGTCCCTTGTCGGTGTCTCGGTGATCGCCGGTGGCTGTGTTGAAGATGAGACCGGGCGAGGCTGCCGGGCGTGGCGGTCCAGGTGATCGGTGCGGTGCGCCGGTGGTGCGGGGGTGATTCCTGGTAGGCGACGCCGACCTGTCCGTAAGGCGGGCTCGGGATGGCTTTGACGGAGAAACCGGCGGCGATCGTGATCGACAGGTTGACTTTGGCCGTCAGGTGCGTGGGCGTGGTCGAGTCAGTTGCGGTCACCGTGAAGGTGGTGAGTCCCCGGCGGTCGGTGTACCGGTGATGCCGGCCGTGCTGAGCTGAGACAGCGGGAAGTTTCCCGCTGCTGACGCTAGGTGATCGGGGCCGAGCCTCTGGTCGAGGCGAGCGTCGCTGCGGGGTAGGCCATCCCGACGGCGCCGTTGGGCACGCGGTGGTGGTGATGGTCAACGCCGGGCTGGTCACGGTGATCGAGACGGTGGCAGTCGCCGTCTCAGCGGTCGGTGTGCTCGAGTCGTAGCGGTCACCGTGAAGGTGTGATGCGCCGGCGCCGTCGGTGTCCGGTGATCGTCCGCTGGTCGGGTTCAGCGCCAGCCGGCGGGGAGGGTGCCGGTCGTGACCGCCAGCCGATCGGGGCGGTACCCCCGGTCGAGGCAGCGTCGCTCCGCTGTAGGGGCTGTTCACCAGACCGGCGGGCAGGGAGCCGCTCGAATGACAAGGGCGGGACCGTTGACGGTGATCGACAGTTTCGCTTGGCGGTCACGCGGTGGGGATAGTCGAGTCGGTCGCGGTCACCGTGAAGGCGGTGGTGCCGGGAGTGGTCGGCGTACGGTGACCGCACGTGCGACGAGGCTCAAGCCGGCGGAAGTTTCCCGGTGGTGACGGCCAGGTGATCGGAGCCGAGCCGCCGGTCGAAGCGAGCGTTGCGCCTGGATATGCGACTTGACTTGTCCGTGGGAGGGAATTGGTGGTCACGACGAGCGCGGCGAGCACCGAGATCGACAGTTTCGCTTTCGCGGTCAGCGTGCGGGAGTGGTCGAGTCGGTCGCCGTCACCGTCACCGTGGCGGTCCCCGCCGCGGTCGGCGTCTCGCTGAGAACGCCGCCGGTGCTCAGTCTCAGGCCGGCGGGGAGCGTGCCGGTGGCGACGGCTCAGCTGATGGGCGCAGTCCCACCAATCGAGGTCAACGTCACACCGGGGTAGGGGTTGCCGACTTGGCCTCCAGGCAGCGAAGTGGTGGTGACGGCCAGGGGCTGGCTCGCCACGCTGATCGACAGGTTGGCGGTCGCGGTCAACGTGGTTGGTGTAGTCGAGTCGGTCGCCGTCACCGTGAACGAGGCGAGCGCGCCCGGCCCCGTGGGAGTACCGGTGATCGCCCCGCTATTGGCGTTGATGGTGAGCCCGGCGGGGAGGGCCCGGTGCTGACCCTCCAGGTGACGGGGGCGGTCCGGCCGTCGACGCGAGCGTTGCCCGGGATAGACAGTGCCGACCTGCGCGGTGGGTAACGACTTGGTCGTGACGCTCAGAGCGGCGACGACACTGATCGACAGGGCGACGATGGCCGTTTCGGCCTTCGGGGTGGTCGAATCCATCGTGGTCACCGTGAACGACTTGGTGCCGGCCGTGGTGGGTGTCCCGGTGATCGCCCCGCTGTTCGGATTGAGCGTCAGCCCGGCGGGAGTTTCCCGGCTGTCACCGCCAGCTGATCGGGGCGGTCCCCCCGGTCGAGGCGAGCATCGCTCCCCGATAGGTGCCAGCGACGATGCCGCCGGTAGCGATGCGGGCGGGACGATCGCCAGGGTCACGCTGAGGATCTTGATCGACAGGTTGCCTCGCGGTCGGGCGGCCGGCGCGCTCGAGTCGGTGGCGGCCACGGTGAAGGAGGCGACCGCTCCCGCCCCGGTCGGCGTCCGGTGATCGCCCCGCTGCTCGGGTTGAGGGTGAGGCCAACGGGGAGGGCCCCATTGCTGACCTTCCAGGTGACCGGGGCAGTCCCGCCTGTCGATGCGAGCGTCGCGCCCAGGTAGACGCTGCCGTTTTGGCGCCCGGGAGCGTCTTGGTCGTCACCGCCAACGCCGCCTCAACCGTCATCGACAAGTTCGTCCTCGATGTTTCCGCGGTCGGGCTGGTCGAGTCGGTGGCGGTGACCGAGAACGTCTTTGTCCCCGCTGCGGTGGGCGTCTCGCGACGCGCCAGTCCCGGCGTTGAGGCTCAACCCGGCGGGGAGAGCGCCGGAGGTGACGGCCCAGCTCACCGGGGCGGTCCCCCAGTCGAGGCCAGCGTCGCTCCCGGGTAGGGGTCGTTGACCTCTCCGGCGGGCAACGAGGTCGTCGTGACGACCAGGCCGGAAGTGGCCACACGTATCGACAGCAGGGCGAAGTCATCTGGGCGTCGGGGTACTCGAGTCGGTGGCGGTCACGGTGAATGTCGTCAGGCCGGCGCGGTGGGTGTTCCGTGATCGCCCGGTGCTGACGTTGAGGCTCAGACCGGCGGGCAGGGCGCCGGAGGTGACGGCCAGCGCACCGCACCAACCCCACCCGACGAGGTCAACGTCGCCGTGTACGGGCTGGCCACCTGCCTGATGGGAGCGAGGTCGTCGTGACCGCCAACCCGGTAGCGCCGGTGATCTCCACAGAGTTGGGCGTGTACACGATCGTGTACGGCTGGGACCCGAAGGCATAGCTCGAGAACGTCCCGCTCGGGCGCCGGTGCTGTTGATGATTGAAAACCCGGTTCGTCGTCGGGGTGAAACTGGTCGAGGTGACAAGCTGGCCATCCAACGAGGTGGTCCGGCGACGATGAGCGCCGTAGTTGACCGGATCGCCGAGGTGGACCTGCGTTGTACCGGTGCCTGTTGGGTGAAGGAGCCGCTCTCGATCGCGGTCGGCGGCCGACCCGACGATGAACATGCCGTCGTTCTGGACCGACCCGACGATCGACGTGCCGCCGTCGTCGACTCGGCATCGATCACTCCTGAGTTGACCAAGGGCTCTGCATAGGCGTAGATCGAGCTGCCCGGAGCCAACGTCAGCGTCTGACCAGAAGCGATGTCTCCACGCAACGTGCTCTCGTCCGGGCCGACGACCGTGAAGCTCGACCCACCCGTCCCCGTAAAGTTCAGGGCGGCGTCGACCACGTTGATCGGGTTCCCAGTCGCCGTGCCGTCGTTCTCGATGAACTCGTTGGTCACGTTGAACGTTACCACGTTGGCGATAGTGCCGGCGTTGTTGGTCATGATGTACTCGTCGGTGAACGTGGTCACAGCCGCGACCGAGACAGTCCCCTCGTTGGTGAAGGTCCCGTCGACCGTGACGTTGCTGTCGGCGACGACGCCGCCTGGAGTGCTTCCTTGATTGTCGAACGGCCAGTCGATCATCACCACGCCGGTATCGCCCGGATTAGCCTCGATCACCCCCGTGTTGGCAACCGTCCCGCCCCCGGCGTACAACGTGGATCAGGTCCCGGCCACCGTGATCGTGCCGCGTTAGTCGCTCCCCCGTGTAGAAGTAGATCTCCCCCGAGGTCAGATTGATCGTCTGATCGGCGGCGACGCTGCCGGTGAGTTCGCAACTACCCGTCAGGTCGAACGTCGCTTGCCCGGCCCCGGTGAAGGCTAAGTAGCCGCCGCTGATGTTGACCGGGTTCCCCGAGGTCGTTCCCGGCCCCTGGCTGAACGTATCCCGGGCACGTTGATCGTGCCCGCGTTGTCGATCGTGCCGGTCGTGCTCAATGTCCCGTCGACGGTGAACGTGGCCGCTGCGCCGATCGTGACGGCCCCCTCATTGGTCACGTCGTGAGCGTGACCGAGCTGTCCGCCACGAGCCCGTCCGCCCCGCTGCCCTGATTGTCAAAGGTCCCATTGAGGGCCACCACACCGGCGCCCGCATCGAGTTCGATCAACCCGGTGTTGACCACAGACGGGGCCGCCTGGAGTGTCGAGCCTGTCTCCGCCACCGTGATCGTGCCCGCGTTCGTCGCGCCCACCGTGTAGAAGTAAATCCCCCCCGACGTGAGATTGATCGTTTGATCGGCGGCGACGCCGCGGTGAGTTCGCAACTACCCGTCAGGTCGAACGTCGACTGCCCGACCCGATGAACTCGAGATTGGCTGCATTGACATCAATCGGGGTTCCGTGGCCGTGCCGGCGTTCTCGATGAACTCGTCGGAAACGTTGAACGTACCCGCGTTACGATGGTGCCCGAGTTGTTGGTCAGGATGTACCCGTCAGTGAATGTCGCTCCGGAGGCGACCGTGATGGTCCCCTCGTTGGTCAACGCGCCGGTCTCCGTGACCGAGCTGTCCGCCACAGCCCGTCCGCCCCGCTGCCCTGATTGTCGAAGGACCCCGCAAGCGTCAACACGCCGGTGTCGCACACGGCCGCCTCTATCAGCCCGGTATTCGTTACGCCGGCGGACGAAGTGAGTGTCGAGCCTGTCCCCGCCACCGTGATCGTGCCGGCGATGGTAGCGCCGGTGGAATAGAAGTAGATGGACCCAGAGGTGAGGTTGACGGTCTGATCCACCGCGATATTGCCGGTGATCGACGAGGAGCCGGTCAGATTGAAACTCGACTGCCCCGAGGCGGTGAACGTGAGCGACGTGCCGTCAATGTTGACCGGGTTACCCGAAGTCGTGCCTTGGTCCTGGTCGAACGAACTGCTCGAGGTGAACGTGCCGAGTTCGCGAGAGCGCCTCCTGCGTCGTTAGCGGTCGTCCCGGCGGTCAGCGACACGGACACGTCGATCTGGAGGGTTTGCACTCTGGTGGTCGTTCCCGCTCCCAGACCAGACCGACCGTCTGCTCGCTTCCGTCCGCCGCGGTGATCTCGACTGCGTAGGTACCAGGCGCGGTGATGCCCGGACTCCCCGAACCTGGCACAACGCCGGTCGACCAAGTCCCCGGTTCCCCAGTCACCACCCGCAG
Organism: uncultured Acidimicrobiaceae bacterium; assembly: GCA_963737745.1. Classification (GTDB taxonomy): domain Bacteria; phylum Actinomycetota; class Acidimicrobiia; order Acidimicrobiales; family RAAP-2; genus Bog-473. The sequence goes on from CAVTTR010000008.1 coordinate 88,357, forward strand.
AGTTTGTCCAAGTATCTGTGCAGGTCGGAGCGGCTTGGGCCTGCTCCAGCCCGACAGGCCCAGCGCCCCAACACCAACCCCGAAGCGAGCGACGCGAAGCTCCCGAAACCGCCAACACCAACCGAGCACCGAGCTTCGAACGCGTCGCCATTGCCGTTCCCTGCTCAGCCGCCAGAATCCCCCCGAGGTGCACGTCGGGCCATGCCAACCGTCCATCGTTTCCCATATTTGATTGCGACCTCCGCCATGTCGACCACCCGAATTTTCGGGGCACTTGCAAACAGGGAAACTTCACACGAAACGCACAGCCCTTCTGAAGAACGTACTTGGGGTCCCTGCCAGGGTAAATACGTCGATCGACGTATTTAGCAACGCCTCACGTACGCACCATGCCGGTGATGAACGCCAGGGAACCAGCCGCCACGGCCCCGGTCCTAGCGCCCGGCGATATCCAAGACGAAGGCGGTCAGTGCGCACGGCCGCGCACGCCGAGCTTGTTGTAGATGTTGTCCAGATGCTTTCGAACGGTGCCGGGCGCCAGGTGCAATTCCTCGGCGATCTCACATTCGGCATGCCGGTCGTCACGAGGTCGACGACCTCGGCCTCCCGTGCGCTCAGCCCCAATGCCTCGAGGCTGACCCGTTCCCGCTCTCCCCACTCGCGCACGATTATCGCCCCGGGATGGGCCCGTGGGGCGGGAGAAACTGGAGAACGACCCGACGACCGTCAATTGGGCCGAGAGAGGATGTTGTATTCGAGATCGGGTCGAGAGATCGTGATAGGCCCGTTGCGCACTCAACCATCGCTGCACCCGCGCCGGGAACGGCGAGGTCCTCGTCGGACGGCCGAAGTAGCGGTAGAGCGTGGTGAGTGTGCCGGCCGTGAGCTCTTCGGGAGGGTCCCACAGAACGATCACGCCCCACCTTGCAAAGCCGACGCATCGCTGGCCGCGTCCACCAGAGCGCGTAGGCGTTCCTGGTCACGAATACTGCGCCACGCCTGGGCGAGATGCGGGCGCACCGTGTTCATCTTCAACCGGTCCCCTTCGGAGAAATCCGGGTCGTCATTGCCGAGCACAACGGCGAAGACCAACGGCATGGGGGCCGGGAGTGTCACCGACAGCTGGTATTCCATGCCCATGGGCTTGTACAGCTCTTGGTACAGCCTCGTCGCATGGAACTCCTCCCGTGTGGAGAAGTCACTGATTCGCCAGGCCGAACCGTCACCCGTTGTTTGCAGATGTCGGATCAGTGGGTGCTCTCCCCCTAGCTCGAGGAGAACTTCGGCCGTGTTCTCCGGCATGGGGAACGACGAGGGATTGTGCCAGTTCTCGAATCGGTCCACGCTCGGATCTATCTCGTTGACTGCCCGCGACCATGCACGGCACCACCTTCAACACGCCTTCCAGCGTCGAGGCCAGGAACTCGTCGCGACTTCCGCGTGGCCGACCGTCTGGATGACGTCGAGTATCTGCTCCAGGTCGTTTCTTCCGAGACGCATGGTCGAGGCTCACTTCCATGGAGGACGGAAGCAAGGATGACATTTCCGCATCGTCGACTCGGCGTCTCGGAGGCCTGGACCGAATGGCTCAGTCGGACCCAACGGCTCAACCGCTCGCCATCCCCACGATCGGCGGTTGATCGGGAATCGGGCGACGAGCGAGCATGCCGAGGAACGGTCGAGACCTTGAGTACTCTGCGGCATGGCATTCGGTCCGTGTGTCGTCTGCAACAAGCCCTCAGATGTGGCGCCCCTGGCCAGAAGGGGGCTCATCATCCGAGACGGCCAGAGTGAACCGACGCAACTCCCGCCGCAGTTCGTGTGTCAGCACCACTTCCAAGAGCTGCGGGGCGGCCGCTTGCTCCTGGGCTGGTGTGACGCCGATGGGTGTCGGAAATGGGGCATGGCGGGCGAAGAGTCCCCGTGCGGAGAGCGGTTCGCCTGAGGCTTACGGCGCTATCTTGTTGCCGTTTTGGCTCTCCGACGAGCCAGCTGGGTTGGCCGAGTCCGGTGCCGCCGAACGAAGCGTGCTGAGCAGAACTTCGGCCGATCCCATCAGGCTCGCCGCTTCATAGGGCACGACCACCTTGGCGTTGTTGGACGCTGCGATCTCCTGGAGTGCGCGCAACTGGAGGACGGCGAGAGTGCGCGGGTTGATAATGGCCGTATCGAGCGAGGTGAGCCGGGCCGCCTCGCCCTCACCACGAAGGACGAAGGCCTTCTTTTCCCCCTCGGCCTGCAGCTCGAGCACTTTCATTTCGGCTTCGGCCCGCAAGATGGCGGCTTCCTTCGCTCCTTGGGCCTCGAGCACGGCCGCTTGCTGACGACCGCCCGCACTGTTGATCGCCGCCTGTTGCTCACCCTCCGACTTCAAGATGGCCGCCTTCTTGTGCTGCTCGGCCTCCTTCTGCTCGGACATGGCCTGGATCACATTCGTCGGTGGTGTGATGTCGAGGATCTCGATCCGGTTGAGTCGGACCCCCCATTTCACCGTGGCGTCGGCCATGTGATCCTGCATCCGACTGTTGATGACCTCACGCTGTGAGAGCGCCTGGTCGAGCGAAAGCTCACCGAACACGGCTCGCAGCGCCGTGCGCGAAAGCTGGTCAACGGCAAGGCGGTAGTCGTTGATTTCGAAGAGGGCGGACTTGACGTCGATGACCTGGCAGAAAATGGTGGCGCTGACCCACAAGGAGACATTGTCCTTGGTGATGACCGACTGCTGATCCCCAGTCATGGGGAACTCCCGCATGTCGACCTTCTCCATCTTGTCGACGAAGGGCCGCAGCACGCGCAATCCCGGCTGGTCCACCGACTTGAACTGCCCGAAACGCTTGACCACCCCGACGCTGCCCTGTTGGACGATTTTGATCGCTCGCGCCATGATCCAGGCGGCGATCCCACCTCCCCCGACGACGACCGCTACAACGATTCCGATGATTTCGCCCGTCGATGCCAACATGGATATCTCCTAACTGTCGGGAGCGTAGACCACGAGGAGGCCGCGCTCTATGTCGGCCACCACCACGGACGTACCTACCGGGATGCTGCTCTCATGATCCAAAGGGATGGCAAACCACTCCTCGCCTCGGGCCCGGACACGCCCGGGATTGTGCTCACCCTGGATCTCCCGGGTCACCAGACGCGGTGTCGCCCACCATTCCTTGGACGCCGTTGAGCACATCTACCACTCTACGCAGGGTCGGTCGTCGCTTCGCATCCGACCCGCACGCCTCCCTGATGGCACGGCTCATGGAGCCACATGGCTGCCTTGCCAAGGAGCCGACCGATCAGAATGCAGCCTCGATCACGGTCAGGGTGGGGCCGAGAATCGCCACCACGTCGAATCGGACGTTAACGGGACCGCAACCGTGGCGGGAGAGGTACTCGGCCGCCAGACGGCGGAGACGCAGCTGCTTGGTACGGGTGACTGCCTCCGCCGGCTCGCCCAGCCGATCGTTGCGCCGGGTCTTGACCTCGCAGAAGACGATGACCTCGTCGTGCGCACGCCGGCACACCAGATCGATCTCACCCAAACGACTGCGCCAGTTCCGCTCGAGGATCTGATAGCCCGAGGCGATGTACCAATCCTCCGCTCGGTCTTCGCCGGCGCGGCCCAGGGCGAGGGAGCAATTGGGCACGTGCGGGGACGGGGGGGTGCAACGTGGCGGGTCCACGTCCAAGAACGGTCGCCTGCCGGAACGCCGTTGTGTGCTTTCCGGGGCGGACGCACCCGTCAACCCGAAAAGCTCAAAGCGCATGGAGGACCCCGCAGGCGGGATCCTCCGCAAGTGTGAGCGCAAACCGCCCGCCGTCAACCCCACTTCGCTGCGCTTCGGGGGTCGGCCTACGGCCTTGACCTCGGGCGGTGTCGCAGAAAGGGCACAGCGAAACCTAACGGTACGGTTCGGTTGATTGTTCACGCGAGAAGTGCCGGAACTCCCGGCTCAGGCCCTTCTCAACTTTCACCACGTGGGAACGGGCTAGAGCTCCTGCTCGGGCAGGCGCTCGATGTTGACGTCCCGGAAGGTGACAACGTTGACCGTGGGCACGAAGCGGGCCGGGCGGTACATGTCCCAGACCCATGCATCACGGAGTTCGAGCTCAATGCAGGCCGGCGTCGTGTCCGAGCGAACCTTCAGCGAGACCTCATTGGCGAGGTAGAAGCGACGCTCTGTCTCAATCACATAGGAGAAGACGGGCAGGACAGCTCGATACTCCTGGACAAGTCCGAGCTCGATCTCGGCTTCGTAGCGCTCGAGGTCTTCCTCGCTCATGCGGGCCTTACGGCTTCGCCGTCCGAAGCTCCTTGATCTTGGCGGACTTCCCGTGGCGCTCCCGCAGGTAATACAGCTTGGCCCGGCGCACGTCACCCAGGGTCACGACCTCAATGGTGGCGATGGTGGGCGAATGGACGGGGAAGGTCCGCTCGACGCCGACGCCGAAGCTCACCTTGCGCACGGTGAACGTCTCCTGGACCCCGCCACCCTGGCGCTTCATGACGGCGCCCTGGAAGACCTGGACCCGCTCCCGGGTGCCCTCGACCACTCGCACGTGGACCTTGACGGTGTCGCCGGGACGGAATTCGGGGATGTCAGTACGCAGGCTGTCGCGATCGATGATTTCAGTGGGATGCATGGGAGGGGCTTCCTAACGTCACGTCGGCTCATTGCCGGACGGAACATGGTAGCCGTGCTGGGCCAGGGCCCGCACGTCGTCGTCGCTCAAGCGGCCCTCCGCCGCCAGGCGTTCGAGTCAGATCGGGCCTTCGGGCCGCGGTGCGCAACAAGGATTGTGACCGGCGCCACGCCGCCACCGCCGCATGATCGCCCGAACGCAACACGGCCGGCACCTCCCAGCCACGGAACTCGGCCGGCCGGGTGTACTGGGGATATTCGAGGAGGCCACTGGTGAAGCTCTCGTCGAGGGCCGATTCTTCGTTGCCCAACACGTCGGGCAGCAACCTCGCCACTGTTTCGACCACGACCAAGGCACCGAGCTCGCCGCCGGCCAGAACGAAGTCGCCAACCGAGAGCTCTGCGTCGACCAGGTGGTCGCTCACCCTCTGGTCGACCCCCTCATAACGGCCGCACAGAAGCGAGAAGCCCTCTGGCAGCGCAGCCAATTCGGCCGCGACGACCTGGGTGAAGGGGCGTCCCCCCGGTGCCAGCAGCAGCAACGGTCGCGGCGGGTCCGGCGCCGCTTCGACGGCCCGGAACACCGGTTCGGGCCTCAACACCATGCCGGGTCCGCCGCCAAAGGGGCTGTCATCGACGGTGCGGCGCGTATCGAGCGCGCCGTCACGCAGATCCTGCACCTCGATGTCGAGGACGCCCGCCTCCTGGGCCCGACCGAGGATCGAGGTGGCGCAGTACGACGTGATGGCCTCGGGGAACAACGTGAAGACGACGATCCTCACGGATCGAGCAGCCCCTCGGGGATGTCGACCACCAGCGTCCCTGCGGCGGCGTCGCTCTCGATCATGAAACGCAGCGGGATCAATCCTCCGGTCTCGAGAACCAAAAGGTCGCTCGCCGGATTGGCCTCGACCGCGCTCACCGTTCCCAGTTCGGTCCGGTTGACATCAAAGACCGTGGCACCCACCAACTCGTGCACCCAGAGCTTCCCGGGGATGTCGACGGACTCGGCCTCGAGCTCCAGCCCCCGGAGGTGCTCGGCCTGGGAGCGATCGACATAGCCCTCGAACTGCACGATCCAGCGATCCTGGAACGGTCGCGCCCATTCGACGGTGAGATTCCCGCGCTCGCTGCTTAGGACCGAGCCCACATCGAGCCGCTCGATCAGATCCGTCCAGAGCTGGACGACAACCTCACCGCGGAGACCGTGGGCCTTGGTGACCCGACCGATCTTCAGCAGATCCGACCGACTTTCAGCCGTCAGTCGTCGACGATGTCAACGCTGGCTTGCACGCCATCCTTGGCACCGGCCACATTCACCAGGGTGCGGATGGCCTGGGCCGTCCGACCCCGGCGTCCGATGACGCGTCCCATGTCATCGGGCGCAACGTGCAAGCTCAGGCGCAGCCCACCACGCCGCTCTTCGGTGTCGATGACGACCGCGTCGGGGTCGTTCGAAAGAGAGCGGGCGAGATACTCGAGCACGGCCAGCGGCGTTCCGCCACTCGGACTGCCGGCGCCGTCCCGGTCGTCGGAGTAGTTGCCGTCATCGGGCCCACCGTCGTCTGCCCCACCGTCGTCGATGGCATTGACATCGGCGGCCCCGTTGTCGACCGCGTTGACATCGCGCTCGTCGTCACCGTCGACCGTGTTGATGTCACCGGCCTCGTAGAGGTTGGTCACTTCGCCCTCGCGGCGGCGAACTCGTCCCAGGCGCCGGAGGTCTTGAGCAACTTCTCCACGCGCTCGGTTGGCTGGGCACCGTTGACCAACCACTTGACGGCCTTCTCGTTGTCGATCTTGATCACGGCGTCGGGCTCGGTGGTCGAGGCACCCCGAGGGGCGTAGGTGCCCACAATCTCGAGGAATCGACCGTCACGCGGCGACCGGCTGTCCGCAGCGACGACCCTGTACGTCGGCTGCTTCTTCTTTCCCATCCGCACCAGGCGGAGCTTCACTGCCACGAACTGATTCCTCCATCATCTGGACTTTGTGCGTCCATTCTGGCAGATAGCGGCCCTACCGGCTTTTCGGTGGGGTAACGCGCCCGCCCTTCTTCTTCTTCTTGGTGCCTTTGTTGCCGCTGACGATGGGCCGCGCACCCGAGGGTGCGGGCAGCCCGGGAAACAACGGGTTCTCTGCTCCGAGGTCGCCGGAGTCCCCCATGAGCTGGGAAAGCATGTCGAAATCGCCTCCGGGGGCACCCCCGACACCCCGTCCTCCACCGGCGGCCTGCGCCGCCAGCTTGCGGGCGGCCTTGCCACCCATTCCGGCCAGTCCACCCATGCCGCCCATGCCGGGAATGTTCGGCATATTGCCCGAGGCCATCCCCTTCATCATCTTCTGCATCTCCTTGAACTGCTTGAGGAGGGTATTGACCTCGGCCACGGTTGTCCCCGAGCCGCGGGCGACGCGGCTGCGCCGGGAGCCATCGAGGAGCGTCACGTCGTCGCGCTCAGCGGGCGTCATGGAGCACACGATGGCCTCGACCCGGGAGATCTCGCCGTCATCGATCTGGCCGGCCGCCTGGCGCATTTCCTTGGACATGCCCGGCATCAGTTTCATGAGTCCGCCCAGGGAGCCCATCTTGCGGACCTGCCGGAGCTGGGAGAGGAAGTCATCGAGGGTGAAGTGGCCCTGCATGAGGCGGGCCGCGCCCTTGGCCACCGTGTCGTGGTCCATGGTGCGCTCGGCCTGTTCAATGAGACTGAGCACATCGCCCATGCCCAGAATGCGGTCGGCCATGCGGTCGGGGTGGAAGAGATCGAAGTCGGCGAGCCGCTCACCCGTGCTGGCAAAGGCAATTGGCTTGCCCACCACACCCTTCACCGAGAGGGCCGCTCCACCACGGGCGTCGCCGTCGAGCTTGGAGAGGATGACCGCATCGAGCTCTAGGGTCTCGTGAAAGGCCTTGGCGGTCGTCACGGCGTCCTGGCCGATCATGGCGTCGATGACCAAGAACGTGTAATCCGGGTCGGTGGCGGCCGAGATACCCCGAATTTCGTCCATCAGCTCAGCGTCGATCGTGAGCCGTCCGGCGGTGTCGATGATGCAGACGTCCTTGCCCAGGCGCCGAGCCTCTTCGACCCCAGCCCGCGCCACGGCGACCGGATCGGTGGGCTCGCTGAAGACCGTGACTCCGGCCTGGCCACCGAGGACGCGCAGCTGTTCGACCGCGGCGGGACGCTGCAGGTCGGCCCCGACGAGGAGCGGGTTGCGGCCCTGCTGTTTCCACCAAAGCGCCAACTTGGCCGAGGCCGTGGTCTTGCCGGCGCCCTGAAGCCCGGCCATCAACACGATCGTCGGCGGCCGCGAGGCATACGAGATCTTGAGAGTCTCCCCGCCCAGTACGCCCACGAGCTCCTCGTGGACCGCCTTGATGACCTGCTGCCCCGGCGTCAGGCTGGCCGAGAGCGACTCCGTGCTGACACGCAGGCGGATGCCGTCACAGAAGCGGCGGGCGACGGAGAGCTCTACGTCGGCTTCGAGCAGGGCGGTACGGATCTCTCCCAGCGCCTCGTCGAGGTCGGCCTCGCTGATGCGGCCCTTCCCGCGCAGCCGCGTCGATATCCGCTCCAGGCGGTCAGAGAGTGCGTCGAACATGCGACCTCAGGCTAGCGGGGCCGGGGGCCTCCGCTTCGGCAAGATGTGCGGATAGGTGCCCGCCTTCGCTCATCACTTCGTCCGGTTAGTCCAAGCCGAGCAGGGCGTCGACGAAGGCGTCGGGATCGAAGGGCACCAGGTCATCGGGGCCCTCACCCAGTCCGACCAGCTTGACCGGGAGGCCAAGTTCGCGCTGCACAGCGACGACGATCCCACCCTTGGCCGTCCCGTCCAACTTGGTGAGCACGATGCCGGTGACGTCCACCGCCGCCGTGAACTGCTTCGCCTGGGCCAGGGCGTTCTGACCCGTGGTCGAGTCCAGGACGAGGAGGACCTCGGTCACGTTGCCCGGATCGCGGTCGGCGATGCGGCGGATCTTCTTGAGCTCCTCGACCAGATTGACCTTGTTGTGGAGCCGTCCGGCGGTATCGGCCAAGACCAGATCGTTACCCCGTGCGGCAGCACGCTGTACCGCATCGAAGACAATGGCGCTGGGGTCGCCACCCTCGGCGCCGCGGACGATGTCGACGCCGGACCGTTCCGCCCACAAAGCCAGCTGATCGGCCGCCGCGGCCCGAAAGGTGTCACCCGCAGCCAGAAGAACCGATCGGCCGGCCACCGACTCCTGGCGGGCCAGCTTGCCGATGGTCGTCGTTTTCCCGACGCCGTTCACCCCGACCACTAACCACACGTCGACCGAGCCTGGGGTGGCATCGAAACGAAGCTGACGGGACTCGGGCACATCGAGCAGCGCTCGGATCGCGTCACCCAGAGCGGACAGGAGCTCGGTTCCATTGGCGATCTCCTTGGCGTCGACGCGGACCCGCAGATCCGCCAGCAATGCCATCGTCGTCTGCACCCCCACGTCGGCCCGGATGAGCGCCTCTTCCAGCGAGTCCCACGTCGCCGCATCGATCTTGCCGCTGCGTAGAGAAGAGACGGCGCCACTGAAGATGCCGCGGACGGTGCCGAGGCGGCTCCGATAACTGGGAGGTCGCGTCTCGAGCTCGAGTGGGGTGTCGAGCAGGGGCAATGCAGATGCGCCCGTACGGGCCGGTGCTGGTGCAGGCGGCGGCTCGGTGACAGGGGCCTTGGTCTGCGGCTTGGTCGGTGGACGAGTGGTCGGCCTGGTCGGGGCCGCGCCGGATTTCTTCGCAGTCTTGGCCGCTTTGGCCGTCTTGGCCGTTGGACCGCCCGGTCTCAGACTCGACTTCGGAGGCGGCTTCTCGAGGGCTGCCGCCGACCGGCCGCGGCCCACCGAAGATGACCCCGAACCCCGGCGCGACCGTGCCACGAGCAACAGAGCGACCAAAAGGAGCACCACCACAATGCCAAGGGCGATGTACAGCGCCGTCATGCGGGCTCACTCTCGGGCTGGCGCTCCAGCTGGCGCTCGACCTTCTGGCTCACGACCTGCGAGGAGCCACCGGGGGCAATCGTCACGCCATAGAGCGCATCGCCCGTCTCCATGGTGCGCTTCTGGTGGCTGACGATGAGCAGTTGTGCCTCATGACGGAACTCGCGCACCAGGCCGAGGAAGCGGTGCAAGTTGACGTCGTCGAGCGCCGCCTCTACCTCGTCCATCAGATAGAACGGCGAGGGGCGGCTGCGGAAGACGGCGAAGAGGAAGGCCAGAGCGGCCATCGAGCGCTCGCCGCCCGAAAGCAGCGACACCCGGCGCACGTTGCGGCCGGCCGGCCGCACCTCGATCTCCACCCCCGTATTGAGCAGATCCTCGGGCTCGGTCAGCACCATGCGACCCGTGCCACCGGGAAAGAGCAGCGCCACCAGGCTGGAGAAGTGTTCGTTGACGTCGGCCGCGGCCGCAGCGAAGGAGGTCATGATCTCGTGGTCCAGCGTGCGGACGACCTCGTGCAGCTCCCGCCGAGCGCCCCGCACGTCATCGACCTGGGACTCGAGTTCCTTGTGGCGCTCCTCCAAGGTGGAGAGCTCTTCGAGCGCCAAGGGGTTCACCGGACCCAGCGCGGCCAGCTTGCGCTCCAGCTCTGACGCATGCGCCGGCAGCTTCGTGCCCTCGGGCACCTCGGGCATGGGCAGCCCAACCAGGTCCTCGGGCACCGTTCCCAACTCGCGTCCGATGTGCTCAGAGAGCGTCTCGGAACGCAGCGTTACCTCGTTCGTCTCGAGATCGAGGGCTCGGGTGCGCGAGCGAACCGCATCGAGGCGCTGCTCCGTCGTCTGGCGATCCTGGCGAAGTTGTTCCAGGCGAGCCCCCCCGGCCCGCACGGCATCGACCTGGTCCTGGTAGTCACCGCGCAGCGTGTCGAAGATGCCCTCGAGACGGGCTTGCTCCGCCGCCACGACCCCCTCCAGACGGGTGAGTGCGGTCCCTTCGGCTTCCAAGCGCTGGCGGCGCGAGGCTGCGGTGGCGCGCTCCTCGGCGTGACCGAGCAGGCGGCGCTCCACCTCGGCCTGGCGCTCGGCCAACACCCGGCGGCGCTCGGCCAGGGCGGCCACGCGCACCTCGTGCTCTTGGAAACGCTCGGCCACGGCCCGACGTCGCTCGGCCAAGGCACGCCAGGCCACCGCTGCTTCTTCGATCTCGGGGAGTGACTGGACTAAACGCTCGCGCTCGGCCTGCACCGCGGCCAGCCTCTGGCCGGCCTCGATCAGAGACTGGCGCGCCGTCGCCAGCTCATCGCCCAACCGGCGCATCTCGTCCTCGGTTCGCTCCGCCTCGGTGGCGGCTGCGACCCGGGCCGACGCATGACGATCCACGGTCCGCTCGGCTTGCGTCAGCGCTTCGCGCGCCTCGGACAGTGCCGCCCGACAGCGGGCCAGCTCGGCCCGGGCCGCGTCAGCCAGGGCCGCGGCCTCGGTGCTGCGCCGCTGCGCCTCCTCCACGGCCGCCGCCGTGACCACGCTGGTCGACGAGCGCACCCGCCATCCGGTGGCGGCGAAGCGGTCCCCCTCGGGGGTCACCACAATGAGGTCGTCGCGCTCGAGGGAAAGGTCAATGGCCTCTTCCCACCCATCGACCCGGACGGCATGGCCAATCAGCGCGTCGAGTACGGACTCGGCAATCGCTTGGCCGTGACGGGCCCGTACGTGGCTGCGCACGCTCTGGGCCCGTGAAGCAGGGGGGAGGGGATTCGATGGGACGGCGGCCAGCCCGTCGGCTCGGGGCGCCAACACGGCCCCCGTGACCCCCGCTCGCGCAGCGTGGCCAGGGCCTGATGGGCCGACTGGCGCCCATCGACCACGACCGCCGCCACGCCGGCCCCCGCCGCCGCTTCAAAGGCCGCCTCCCAGCCCTCGTCGATCTCCACCAAATCCAATAGCGAGCCGACCACGCCGTCGACGCCGCGCAAGAGCTCTCGGCCTCCCGCACCCTGGAGATCGCGCAAGGCCCTCTCCAGGGCTTCGGCGCGGGCTGCGCTGCGGTGGCGCGCCTGCTCCCGCTCATCCGCGACCCGCTGCGCCGTGTCGGCGGCCGATGACGCCGCCTCGAGCGCGGTCCGGGCCGTGGAGGCATCCGCCTCGAGGGTGGCCGTTGCGGCCTCCAGCGTGGATGATTCAGCCGCCAACAGGTCGGCCTTGACGGCGGTGGCGGCGTGACGCTGCTCGACCGCGGCGACCCGGGCTTCGAGAGCAGCCGCGTCTTGGCGTTCACGAGCCTCGGCCCGGCCCAGGGGCTCCGTGCGGGCCTGCACCTTGGCCAGGGCGTCATCGGGCGTGCGGGTGTCGTCGCCCAACACGCTGGCCCACCGCTCGCCGAGCGCATCCTCCTCGGACTCGAGCTGGCGGGCCTCGGCTTCGAGTTCGGCCGCACCCTGGTCAGTTGCGCTCTCCTCTGCGACCAGCGCGATCTCGCTGGCCAGGCGGGCGCCCTCGGCCTCGAGGGTGGAGACGACGTCGACGTCGGCCGCCGCGTCCAGGGCAGCCACGACGGCGCGGCCCCGCTCACGGAGCACGCCCGACGTACCGCGCGCCCGCTCGACCAACCCCTGCACCCGACCCAGCGCCCGCGCCAAGTCCTCCTCGCGGTGCGAGGAGAGCTCGGCCGACGTGGTGGAGGCTTCCGCATCGAGCGATTCGAGGGCGGCGTGCAGCTCACGCTCCTCCTCGTGACAGATGGTGAGGTTGTGCGCCGCGGCCCGGCGTCGGGCCGAAAGCTCGGCCAGCTCGGCTCCGGCCAGGTAGCGGCGGATGGTCAGCAGCTCTTTGGCCACGCTGTCGTGGGAGCGGGCGGCGGCGGCCTGGCGCTCCAGCGGGCGGATCTGCCGGCGCACCTCGCGCACCAGGTCCCCCAGGCGTTCGAGGTTCTCGGCCGTGCCGGCGAGCCGCCGCTCGGCCCGCTCGCGCCGACGCCGGTGCTTCAGCACCCCGGCCGCTTCCTCAATGATGGCCCGGCGGTCCTCGGGACGGGCGTTCAACACCGTGTCGAGCTGACCCTGGCCGATGATCATGTGCTGCTGGCGCCCCACGCCCGAGTCCGAAAGCAGCTCCTGGACGTCGAGCAGCCGGCAGGGCGCACCATTGATGGCGTACTCACTGTCGCCCGAGCGGAAGAGGGTGCGGGTGATCGTGACTTCGGCCAGGTCGATGGGAAGCTTGCCCGAGGCATTGTCGATGGTCAGAGAGACCTCGGCCCGCCCCAGCGCCGGCCTCGAGGAGGTCCCGGCGAAGATCACATCCTCCATTTTTGCGGAGCGCAACGAACGCGGACCCTGGGCCCCGAGGACCCAGGTGACCGCATCGACCACGTTCGACTTGCCGCTCCCGTTGGGACCGACCACGACGGTGATCCCCGGCTCGAATTCCAGCACCGTGGGGTCGGCGAACGACTTGAACCCCTTCATGCTGAGCGACTTCAGGAACATCGGGGCCGACCCTAGCGGCCTGGACGGCTCAGACTTGGCAGTGCTCGCAGAAGAAGGTCGAGCGGCCGCCGGTCTTGACCCGCACAATGGTGTTGCGGCAGCGGCGGCACGGCTGGCCCTCACGGTCATAGACCTGGTGTGAGCCCTGGAAGTCGCCGATTTCGCCGAACAGGTCGCGATATTGCTCATCGGCCAACGAAGAGCCGCGGTGCTTGATGGCGTCGGCCAAAGTCTCGACGATGGCTCGATACAGCCGTCGCACCTCGGTCGCCGTCAGCGTGTTCGCCGCCCGGTCGTAGCGCAGCCCCGCTTGGTAGAGCATCTCGTCGGAGTAGAGGTTGCCGATGCCGGCCGTGAAGCTCTGGTCCATCAGCATGGTCTTGATCCCCGCCTTGTGCTGGTGGAGCAAGAGCCCGAAGCGGTCCCAGCTCATCTGGTCCTCGACCGGGTCGAAACCCAGGTGGGCCAGTTCGGGAATGGCCTTGCGGATGGCGGCGCCGTCGCCGCCCGACGTGCCCGAGACCGGGCTGAAGGGGGTGCCGTCGGGCTTGAGGGGCGGCGTCGACACGAAAAGTTCCCCGAACGTGCGCGGATCGACGTAGCGCAGCTCGCCGCCCTGCGTGAAGGTGATGACCACGTGGGTGTGCTTGGGCTTGGGCTCTTTGCTCGACTTCACCCGCAGGAGCTGACCGCTCATCCCAAGATGCACGACCAGCGTGTCGCCGCTGTCCAGCGTCATCAGCAGGTACTTGCCCAAACGGCCCACCGACTTGATGGTGCGACCCTCGAGCGGGGTGCGGAAGTGCTTGGCCGAAGGGTGCCGGCGCACCGAGCGGCCGTTGGCCACCGAAACGGTCTTGATCTTCTTGCCCGGCACCTCCCGAGAAAGGTCCTGTCGCAGCGTCTCTACTTCGGGTAACTCAGGCATTCTGCAGACCCTCCCAGGCGTTGCGCGCCGCTTCCTGTTCGGCATCCTTCTTGGACCGCCCCACGCCGACGCCCAACCGGACGCCCCCCACGAACACCTCGGCCGCGTAGGCCCGTTCGTGATCGGGTCCCGACCCGACCACCACATAGCGGGGCGGGGCCCCTCCGTCATGGACCGCCTTTTCTTGCAGGCGGCTCTTGTGATCGAAGTCGTCGGGCTCCTCGGCGGCCCGGGCAATGGCGTCGCTGAGCTCACGGAGAACGAGGACCTCGGCGGCGTCCCACCCCGCATCGAGGTAGACCGCACCCAGAATCGCCTCGAAGGCGTCGGCCAGGATGGAGGCCTTCGTCCGGCCACCGGACGTCTCCTCGCCGCGGCCCAGGAGCAAGACCTCTCCCACCTCGAGCCGCTCGGCCACCTGGGCCAGCACGCGTGCGTTCACCACGGCAGAACGCACCTTGGCCAGCATGCCCTCGGGGAAGTCGGGGAAACGCTCGTAGCTGTAGCGGGCCACCACGAGCCCGAGCACGGCATCGCCCAGGAACTCGAGTCGTTCGTTGGAAGGCGCACCGCCCTCCTGCTCGCCGCACCAGCTGCGATGGGCGAGCGCGTGCTGCAGAAGGCTGATGTCGCCGAAGTCGTGGCCCAAGCGCTCGGCAAGCTTGGCCGCCCCTTCGGCGCCAGCGTCACCCCGCCTCGAGCTTGGCGTAGACGTAGTCAACAGCGTCTCGGACGGTGCGCAGGTCTTCAAGGTCTTCATCATCGATGCGGAACCCGACGGTCCGCTCCCCCAATTCTTCTTCCAGCCCCTCGACCAACTCGATGAGCGCGAGTGAATCAGCGTCGAGATCCTCGACGAAGGACGCCCCCTCGGTGATCGTCGAGGGATCGGCCTCCAAGATGTCGGCCAGCTGGTCACGGATAAGTGCGAACACCCCGTTACGGTCGAGCGGTCCCTGGTTGGTGTGGGTTTCGGCAGGCACTGGCACTCCTGGGTCGGGGTCTTTGCGTACGCAGTTCGATAGCAACGGCCATGCTACCGGTTTTTTGGCCTCGACCACTCGGATAGCCGCTCTGAACTGGTCTTTTATGCCTCCTGCGGCGGACGGATCGCCGCCGCCACCTGGTCGGCCAAACCCAGGGTGGCGCACTCGTAGGCCACCTTCACCGCATTGACGATCGCCGTCGCATTGGATGACCCGTGGCTGATCACGCACACCCCGTCGAGGCCCAGCAACATGGCGCCGCCGGTGTTCTCCGGCTCGAACTGCGAGGCCAGTGGCAGCAGGTGCGGTAACAGCACGTCGGCCGCCGCTCTGGTGGCGTCGTCGAGCATGAAGACCCCGGTCACCACGTCGAAGAGAAAGCGCAGGGAGCCCTCGAGAGCCTTGAGGGCCACGTTGCCCGTGAAGCCGTCGGTGACGACAACGTCGGCCGGTGAGGGCAACAGATCCCGACCCTCGAGATTGCCCACGAACTCGAACCCGAACTTGGCCCCGTCGCCGTCCCCGTCTCCGTCGCCTCCTTCAACGCCGTTGCCAGCGGCGGCTCGGCCCGCGGCGAGGAGGGCGTGCGTCTCCTTGACCAGGGGCGTGCCCTTGGTGGGCTCCTCTCCGATCGAGAGCAGCCCGACGGTGGGCGAGATGGTGCCGAAGCGTGCGGCCGCGTAGGCCGCGCCCATCTGGGCGAACTGCACGAGCATGGCCGGGGTGCACTCGGCATTGGCGCCGGCGTCGACCAGGACGGCCGGGGCACGGCCGAGTCGCGGCAACGGCGTGGCGATGCAGGGCCGGACGACCCCGGGCAGGCGGCCCATGCGCAGCAGGGCTGCCGCCATGGTGGCTCCGGTGTTGCCCGCGCTCACCATGGCTGAGGCCTGGCCGTCGCGCACCAGTTCAGCGGCCCGCACGAGGGACGAATCCTTCTTGCGGCGCACCCCGCCCGCCGGATCCTCGTCCATGGCGATGACCTCGGTACAGGCCACCAGGGGCAGTCCGAAGGTGTCGCCCACCTGGTCGGGTGGCCCTACCAGTACCACGGGAATGCCGTTTTCCTCGGCGACGCGCCGGGCCCCTTCGACGATCTCCCCCGGTGACTTGTCACCGCCCATGGCGTCGATCGCCACGGGCAATGTGGCCAGCGCCGCTGTAGTCGGACGCTCGCCCCGTCGGCTCAAATCAGTCGACCTCTACGGCTTGACGCCCCTTGTACCACCCACAGCTGGGGCACACCACGTGCGGTGTCTTGGCGGCCTGGCAGT
The DNA here is from genome assembly GCA_963737745.1 of uncultured Acidimicrobiaceae bacterium. Classification (GTDB taxonomy): domain Bacteria; phylum Actinomycetota; class Acidimicrobiia; order Acidimicrobiales; family RAAP-2; genus Bog-473. Next base: position 104,629 of record CAVTTR010000008.1, read on the forward strand.
GAGGGCACACGCTGCGCGGCGGACGGCGCAGTACCCAGTTGGCGGCCTGGCGACTACGCCCTTTGGCCTTGGAGGTCTTCTTCTTCGGGACAGCCATCGTGGGTCTCCAACGATCGGATCGGGGTGGGCCGGACGGGCCGACCGCTCAGGGTCAGCTACCGGAGCACGTCGAGGTTAGCCCAACGGGGGTCCACCGGGACAACGCAGCCGCACTCCGCCTCGTTGCGGTCGGCCCCGCACTGCGGGCACAGACCCTTGCAGTCGTCCCGGCACAGGGGCGCCATCGGGAGCTCGAGCACGATGGCGTCACGTACCAACGGGCCCAGGTCGATGGTGTCGTCGACGATCGGGTACAGGTCGTCTTCAGCGATCGGTGCGTCGCCGAAGCGCTCGCTCACCGCGATCGTCAGCTCACCGCCGACCGGGACGGCACAACGCCGGCATATCCCGACCCAGGGCGCCCGCACGGTGCCCGCGGCGTCGATGCCGCCACTGAAGGGGCGCAGCGTGATGTCGACCTCGGCTTCCGCGTCGAGGGGGACCACGCTGCGGCCCGGGTCGATGCCCATCTCGTCGAGGGGTCCGGCCAGTTCGACGGGACCCCGGCGCACTTCGTGCGACACCGCACCGGGATTGCGCCGAAGCCGCGCCACGTGAACGATGAACGGGTCGGCTGCCATCAGGACACGTCCTGATCGAAGAAGCCGTCCTCCTCCGTGTGGCCGCCCGGGCGCGTGTTCTCTTGCGCGACCGGGGCCGGCGGGGGCGGGGACGCCAGCTTGGCCCGTCCGGACTGCACCGTCCTGGTGAGCCGGTCCAGCACGATCTCCATCCCGGCCAGCTTCTGGTCGCAAAAGTCCTCGGCCTCGTGGCGCATGGTGCGGGCCTCGTCGTTGGCGTCATCGAGAATGCGCTGGGCCACCGAATTGGCCTGGCGCACGATCTCGGTGCGCTGCACCATGCGCTCGGCCTGCGCCCGCACCTCCTCCATCAGCGTCTCGGCCTCCCGGGTCCGTTCGGCCAGGAACTCCTCGCGCTCGCGCAGGAGCCAGCGGGCCTGGCGCAACTCGTCGGGCAGGCGGTCCAAGGCGGTGCGCAGGAGACCCACGACCTCTTCGCGCGAGACGATGACCGAGGAGGAAAGCGGCATCGACTTGGCGCCGTTGACGATCTCGAGCACCTGGGAGATGACCGCTTCGGCGCTCACGTCCTGCTCTGATTCCTCAATATCGAGATACTGGTCCGTCACTCTTCGCCCCCCTTCTCGCCCTTGAACTTCATATCGAGATGCTCGGCCACGATCTTGGGGACGAAGGCCGAAACGTCGCCCCCGAAATGGGCCACCTCGCGCACCAGCTTGGAGTGAATGAAGGAGTACTGCGAGCTGGTCGGAATGAAGATCGTCTCGACTCCCGAGAGGTGGTGATTCATCTGCGCCATCTGCATTTCGGTCTCGAAGTCCGAGACGGCGCGCAGACCTCGCACGATGGCCGAGGCCCCGACGTCGCGTGCCACGTTCACCAACAGGGTGGACACCGAGACGATCCGTACCGCCGGGAGATGGGCGGTGACGGCCTCGAGCATGCTCTTGCGCTCTTCGAGATCGAACAGGGCCAAGCTCTTCTGGGGGTTGCGAAGGGCGGCCACGACCACCTCATCGAAGAGGCGGCTGGCCCGCTCCACGATTTCGAGATGCCCGTTATGAAAGGGGTCGAACGAGCCGGGGAAAAGACCTACCTTCACGAGCTGGGTCCGCTGCGATGAGCCACGGTCACGAGCGTACCGCCGTACCGGCGTTCTCTTGCGACCATCCAGCCCTCGGGCAAGGTCACCGGCGACGCCGACTCGAGCACAGCCGTCTCAGCCCGCAAAAGCGAGAGCAGTTCGGGCCAGGACTCGAACGAGTACGGCGGGTCGCAGAGGGCCAGATCGAACGAGGGCGCTCCGGCCAGCCAGCCGGGCAGGGCGGCCCGCACGATGGTGATCGGCTCGTCACTCAGCCCGACCGACGCCAGGTTGGTCCGCACCGCTTCGAGCGCACCCGCGTCCTGGTCGACGAACGTGGCCGACACCGCGCCGCGGGAGAGCGCCTCGAGCCCGAGCGCCCCGCTCCCGCAGAACAGGTCGACCACGCTGAGGCCATCGACGCCGCCTCGCGAGCCGAGAATGTCGAAGATCGACTCACGCACCCGATCCGAGGTGGGGCGCACGGCCGCCGGCAACTTGGCCGCCAGTCGCCTGCCCCGGCTCCGACCTCCGATGACACGCACTCGGGCCAGGGTAGATCACCGGGCACCGGCTCAACTCTTGCCGGCTCAACTCTTAAAGAGGTACTCGCCCTCGTCGTCGCTCAAGAACAGCTTGATCTCGTCGGCCATAGCAACATGCGCCTCCAGCTGAGGATCCTCATCGACGATGACCTCGGCCACCCGTCGGGCCTCGGTGAGGAGGAACCGGTCGTCGACATCCGACAACGAGGCCAAGCGCAGGTCCGTCTGCCCTTGTTGACGGGCCCCCAAAAGCGTTCCCTCACCGCGCAGGCGCAGATCCTCTTCGGCCAACTCGAACCCGTCGGTCGTCTTTTCCACCGCGGCCAGGCGCTCGGCCGCCAACCCGTCCTCGCCGCCAGTGCCGAGGAGGTAGCACCAGCTCGCCAGCTTGCCCCGGCCCACCCTTCCCCGCAGCTGGTGCAGCTGGGCAATGCCGAATCGATCGGCGCTTTCGACCACCATGACCGTCGCCTCCGGCACATCGACGCCCACCTCGATCACCGTCGTGGCCACCAGCACTTCGATGTCTCCGCGACGGAACTGTGCCATCGCCTCCTCCCGCGCCGCCGGCGCCATCTGCCCGTGGAGAAGCCCGACCCGGAGTCCGGCCAGTTCGGCCGCCTGCAAGCGCTCGTATTCTTCGGTGGCCGAGCGCGCCTCGACCCGGAGGGAGTCGCCGACCAGCGGACAGACCACGAACGCCCGGTGACCCACTGCCACCTCGTCACGCACCCGCTCCCAGGCCATGTGCTCGTCGCCCGGAAGCGGCAACCACTTGGTCGTCACCTTCACCCGACCGGGCGGCAGCTCGTCGAGCACGGTGAGGTCGAGGTCACCGAAAATGACCATCGCGGCCGTACGCGGGATGGGCGTGGCCGTCATGACCAGCAGGTCGGGATCACCCTCTTCTCCCTTCGCCCGCAGCGTGGCCCGCTGCTCGACCCCGAATCGGTGTTGCTCGTCGATGACCACCATGCCGAGCGACGTGAATTCGACCTCCTGGGTCAAAAGGGCGTGGGTCCCCACGACGATCGAAATCTCCCCGCCGGCCAGCTCCGCCAGCATCTGCGTCCGCGCCTTGCCCTTGACCCGGCTCGTCAACAACTCCACCCGGACGTCGAGATCACCGAGCATCTGGCGAACGGCCACCGCGTGTTGCTCGGCCAGCACCTCGGTCGGCACCATCAACGCCCCTTGGAAACCGCTCTGGACCGCTCCCAGCAAGGCCGCCAGTGCCACCACCGTCTTCCCCGAGCCAACGTCGCCCTGGAGCAAGCGGTGCATGGGGAACGGGCCGGCCAGATCGGCCACGATCACCGCCAATGCCCTCCGTTGGGCCTTGGTCAGCTCGAAGGGCAACGCACCCAGGAAGCGGGCCACGAGGGTGCCGCTCACCCCACCGGTTATCTCGCGGGGCGACACGTCGTGGCGCAGGGCCCGTGCGTTGTGCTCGAAGGCCCGTCGGCGCAGCACCAGCGCCAGCTGCAGGCGGAACAGCTCGTCGAAGGTCAAACGCCGCCGCGCCGGCGCGACCGCTTCCATCGACGCTGGCCCGTGGATGTCGCGCATGGCCGTCGTGCGGTCGGACAGGCCGAGCGACGCCAGCCATTCCCCCGCCAGTGGGTCGAGGAATTCGCCCGCCCGTTCGAGCGCTTCCTCCACGAAGGTGCCGATCTCCCAACTGGTAAGACCGGCCTTGGCCGAAGCCGGGTACACGGGCAGGATCCGCAGCGTCCGTCGCTGGCGGCCGATGACATCGTCCTCCACACCGGCCACCACGTCGACCACGGGATTGACCATCTGGCGCGTGCCCCGGTAGTCCCCCACCTTCCCCCAGAAGATGGCTTCGGTCCCCTGGCGCAACTGCTTGGCCCGCCAGGGCTGGTTGAAGAAGGCGACCTCCATCGTTCCGGTCTCGTCTCGCACGACGACGGTGACGGGCACCTTGCGATTGCGGTTGTAACCCCCCCCCGCCACCGCCAGAGCGCACGCGCACCACCTCGGCCAGCACGGCGGCCGCCGTCCCGACGTCGAGCCCTGACACGCTGGCCTTGGCCGTCCGGTCGATGTAGCGCCCCTTACGCGGAAAGGTCATCAAGAGGTCGAGCACCGACTCAATGCCCAAGAGCCCGAGTTGTGCCGCTTTTCGGTCAGAGACCGTGTTGAGCACCGAAACGGGCCGCAGGCTCAGATCGCGGAGTGTGCGGGGGGATGCCACTCGCCCCGCCCGCCTACTCGAGGCCCAGCAAGTAGGGGTACAGAGGTTGGCCCCCGTGATGGACTTCGAGCGACACCTCGGGGTGCACTTCCTTCAGCCATTCGCTGATCTGGCGGGTATCGGCGGCGCGGGAGCCCTCCCCCTCAATGAGCGTGACGAGCTCGTGGCGATCCTCGAGCAGCCGCTCGAGCAGGAGGCGCATCGCTATCTGGGCCGAGTCGGCGATCGATACGACGCCGTCGCGTGAAAGGCCGATCCAGTCCCCCTCGTGCACTTCGCCCGCATCGGTCGACGCGTCGCGCACCGCCCGGGTGATTTCCGCCGGCACCACGTGGGCCGCCGACTCGCCCATGCTGGCGGCGTTGGTGGCGGCCCCGGCGGCGGGATCGTAGGCCAACAGCGCGGCAAACCCCTCCAAGATGCTCCCGGTCGCCACGACGCGCACCGTCTTGTCAGTGAGGGCATCCACCTGCTCGGCCACGGGGCGGATGTTCTTGTTGTTCGGAAGGATCACCACCTCGTCGGAGGCCACTAACTCGACTGCCTCGAGGAGGTCCTGCGTGGACGGGTTCATGGATTGCCCCCCGACCACCTGGTGGTGCACGCCCAGCGAGCGGAAGATGCGGCCGATCCCCTCACCCGTGATCACGGCGACCACGCTCGTGGTGGGAATCGGGCCCGCTGGATGTCCGCCCGGTCCCCCCTCTGAGGCACTTCGACGCCTCGCGCACCCAGCGTTCCTCTTCCACCTGCTCGGCCAGATCGGTCACCCGAATGCGTTGCGGGCGCCCGGCGTCCACGCCGGCCTCAATGGCGGCCCCGATGTCGTCGGTGTGGATGTGGCAGTTCCACAGCCCCTCGCCACCGACGACCACGATGGAGTCGCCGATGCCGGCCCACACCTCCTTGAAGTCCGCCATGGAATCGTCGGGCGCGTAGAGGAGGTACATGACCTCGTAACGCAGGTCACCGACACCGTGCGCCTCCTCGTCGCCCCTTCCGCCCTCGAGCGCGCCACCGGCGCCGGCCCGGCTGTTCTCTCCCTCGAGGCGGCTCAGGTCAACCGGCGGAAGCTCCGAAGGTTCGGGCAGGAGATGGGCTTCATCGATGATCGACCAGCACGCGTCGAGCAAGAGCAAGAACCCCGTACCGCCGGCATCGACCACGCCGGCCTGGGCCAAGATGGGCAGCATCTCAGGCGTCTTGGCCAAGGCGTCGGCTGCGGTGCGGTGCGCCTCTTCGACCACACCGACCAGCGTCGCCGCGTCGCTTCCGGCACAGCTGGCCGCCCCTAGCGCCGCCGCGGCGGCCACGGTCAGAATCGTCCCTTCTACCGGTCGCACGACCGCCCGGCGGGCTAAGTCCGACGCGTGAGCTAGCGCGTCCGCCAATACCGCTCCGTCGACGCCGGCGTCGCCGGTCACGCCCATGCGCTCGCACATGCCTCGGAGCAACTGGGAGAGGATCACGCCCGAGTTTCCCCGTGCTCCCATCAGCGAGCCGTGCCCGATGGCCCGGCACACCTCGGGCAACGCCGAGTCAGATGGCACGCCCTCGAGCTCGGTCACCACAGCTTCGAGTGTCAGGGCCATGTTCGTCCCGGTGTCGCCATCGGGCACCGGATAGACATTGAGGCGATTGATATCGCGCTGATGGGTGCGCAGCGCATCCCGGTAACGACCCATGACGGCGCGCAGCTCATCTGCGCCCAAGGTCGCCAGGGAGGTCATGGCAAGGGATGCTAACCTTTGTGCCGTTCGTGAAGGCCTGCGTGGTGAGAACACCGCGGCCGCCCCCAGGAAGGTCTATTCAATGGCAGCAGTGTGCGATATCTGTGGCAAGAAGCCCTCGTTCGGCATGAGCGTGAGCCACTCCCACCGGCGCACCAAGCGTCGTTGGGACCCCAACATTCAGCGGGTGCGCGCCCTCGTCAACGGTGCGCCGAAGCGGCTCCACGTCTGCACGTCCTGCATCCGGGCCGGCAAGGTGACCAAGCCCGTTCGGCGCACCCCGGCCTCTGCCGCCAGCTGACCCGGCACGGCCACACGGCCTAGCCCACGGCGTGCTGCCAGCCGAAGCGGCCCAATTCCTCGTCGCCCAGGCGGCGCGCCGACGGATCGGCGCTGGCTACCCCGATCGGTAGCGGAGGTCGCAGTCCGGCCGCAGCGCAGCGTGCGGCGTACGTCCCGACCTTTTGGGGATCGATGGCCACAATGAGCTCGTAGTCCTCTCCCCCTCCGAGCGCCTCTTCGAGCGTGGCCCCCTCGGCCACCGGGACAGATTCCAAGGCGAATCCGACGCCCGAAGCGTCCGCCAGCCGGTGCAGGTCGAGTGCGAGGCCGTCGGAGACGTCGATGATGGCGTGGGCCCCGGCCAGACGGGCCGTCTCGCCCTCCGCCAATCGGGCTACCGGCCGCCGATAGGCCGCGGCCAGCGCCCGCTCGACCGATCCCCCACTCCGCCGATTCCATTTCGTCATGGGCCGGGTTGGCCCGAAGAACTCTCAATCCGGCGGCAGAACCCCCGCAAGGCCCGGTCACGAGCAGCGCATCACCGGGACGGGCGCCGGCCCTCTCCACGGCCGTTCCGTCATCCACCGTGCCCAGGACGGTCACCACCACGGTCAGCACCCCGCCCTCCGAGAGGTCACCTCCCACGACCGGGCAACCACTCTCCCTGGAAGCCTCGGCCACGCCTTGGGTGAGACCGAGAGTGACGTCGCCCTCGCCCCTGGGGACGCACAGGGCCACCAGCGCACCCACCGGTCGAGCACCCATGGCCGCCAGGTCGCTGACCGCCCCCATGAACGCCTTCCATCCCACGTCGGCGGGGCTACAGAGAGCGAGGTCGACGTGGACGCCCGCCACTACACTGTCTGTGGAGACAACGAGCGAGCCGCCGCCGGGCACTGTGATCACCGCCGCATCGTCCCGGAGCCCGGTTTGCTCGATTCCACCTCCGAGCGTGCGGCGGATACGCTCCAACATCTCGTCTTCGACGAGACGAGGGTGGTGCCCAGATTTGGGGGAACTCACGGCACATGCCTAGCATTGGAAGCCGTCGTACCGGCCGAGCTGAGGAGAAGAGCCAACACCCCATGCCCCGATCCACGAATGCCAAACTCCTCGCCTGGGTGGATGAAGTCGCGGCAATCACCATGCCCGACCGCATCGAGTGGTGCGACGGCTCGGCCGACGAGTACGACCGCCTTTGCCAATTGCTCGTCGATGCCGGGACGTTCACCAAGCTTTCGGACGCCAAGCGGCCGAACAGCTACTGGGCCCACTCCGACCCCGGCGATGTCGCCCGGGTGGAGGACCGCACGTACATCTGCTCCGAGAAGGAGATCGACGCCGGCCCCACCAACAACTGGCGTGACCCGGCAGAAATGCGATCCGTCCTTTACGGTCTCATGGCCGGCTGCATGCGGGGGCGCACGATGTACGTCGTTCCGTTCTCCATGGGACCTCTGGGCTCCGACATTGCCCACATCGGCGTCGAGCTGACCGACTCGCCCTATGTGGTGGTCTCCATGCGGATCATGACCCGCATGGGCGCCGGCGCACTCGAGGTGCTCGGTAGACGACGGTGAGTTCGTGCCCTGCGTGCACTCCGTCGGTGCGCCTCTCGAGCCGGGCCAGGCCGATGTCCCATGGCCCTGCGACGCCGAGAACAAGTACATCGTCCACTTTCCCGAGACGCGCGAGATCACGTCGTACGGCTCGGGATACGGCGGGAACGCCCTGCTCGGCAAGAAGTGCCTGGCCCTGCGCATCGCCTCGGTCATGGCCCGCGACGCAGGCTGGATGGCCGAGCACATGCTGATCTTGAAGCTGACCTCGCCCGAGGGCGAAACCCGTTACGTGACGGGTGCCTTCCCCTCCGCCTGTGGCAAGACCAACCTGGCCATGCTCATTCCCTCGCTCGAGGGGTGGAAGGTCGAGACGGTGGGCGATGACATCTGCTGGATGAAATTTGGCCAGGACGGTCGCCTCTACGCCATCAACCCCGAATCGGGCTTCTTCGGGGTAGCGCCGGGGACCAACAGCCACACCAATCCCAACGCCATGCTCACCCTCGACGGGAACTGCATCTTCACCAATACCGCCATGACCGACGACGGCGACGTGTGGTGGGAAGGCATGACCGATGAGACGCCGGCGCATCTCATCGACTGGAAGGGGCAGGACTGGACGCCCGCCTCGGGCACGCCAGCCTCGCACCCCAATGCGCGCTTCACCACCCCGGCCAGCCAGGACCCGGCGATCGCCCCGGAATGGGAAGATCCTCAGGGTGTGCCGATCTCGGCCATCCTCATGGGTGGTCGACGCGCCTCGGTCGTGCCGCTGGTCTTCCAGTCACGGGATTGGGACCACGGGGTGTTCCTGGGCTCGATCATGGCCTCGGAGACGACGGCCGCGGCCGCCGGTGCCGTCGGCAACCTCCGTCGGGATCCCTTCGCCATGCTGCCGTTCTGCGGTTACAACATGGCCGACTACTTCGCCCACTGGTTGGAGATCGGCGCTGCCGCACCCGATCAGGAGCTCCTCCCCAAGATCTTCTACGTCAACTGGTTCCGCAAGGACGACGAGGGCAAGTGGCTGTGGCCGGGCTACGGCGACAACTCACGGGTGCTCGAATGGGTCTTCAATCGGGTCGTGGGCAAGGCAGATGCCATCGAGACGCCGATCGGTTCCGTCCCGACCGCCGGGGAGATCGACGTGGCCGGCCTGGACGTGAGCGAGGCCGACATGGCCGAGCTCTTGCGGGTCGATCCCACCGAATGGAAGGCAGAGATTCCGTCCATTCGCGAGTTCTACGCGCAGTTCGGAGACCGACTCCCGGCGGAACTGACCAAGGAGATCGACGCGCTCGAAGAGCGTTTGGGCTAGCCACACCGGCCACCCACACCTCAGGTAGGGCGAGGGCGCGCAGCCAGGGTGTCGGCCGTCCGTCAGCTACTGGCGGGAGGATGATGTCCCGGGACGTCACGGTTGGCTCGCGGCCAGCGCATGGCCCGTCGACCGGTCACATACGTCAACCCGCCGATGCCGGCCAGGGCCGCCATCACGGCGTCGCCCTGCGGCAGCGTGAACGACACGATGACAGGGATGATGGAGCCCACCACCCAGATGAGCTGTTGGCGGGTGGCAAAGCGGGCGAATGCCCGGCCCTGGGAGGCCTGGGGAATATAACGCTGCGTCATGGCGTCGAACGATGGCTGTGCGATGGCTCCCGCCAGCCCGACCATGAACGCCAGGAGAACCTGAGCCACCAAAGTTCCCCAGATGGCCGCGCCGAGAGAAGACAGCGCGATCAGCCAGAGAGCGGAAAGCAGGAGCTGCTGCTCGCTCAGGCGCTTGCGCAGACGTCCGAGGAGCACGAGGCCGACGATGGCCCCGGCCCCACTCGCACTCAAGGCCAAGCCGTAGATGTAGAGCCCGACCTTCAGGCGACGAAGGCCAAAGGCGAGGAGGAAGATCTGGAAGCCCTGGAGGCCGCGGATGATGGACATGGCCGACAGCCCCAACAGCACTTCGGGGTGGGCGACCGGTTGCAGGCGCGCCAGATCCGACGTGCGGTCGTCCACGGGAGCGTGAGGGTCGTCGAAGCCGTGCGGCGCGAACATCTGCTCGGGCTGATCGAAGCGGGGCCGAGTGAATGTGGGTAACCGAACCCCCGCCACGGCGGCGCCGACAAAGACGAACGCGTCCACCCACAGAAGGGCGGACGACCCCCCGAGCTTCCAGATGAGTCCCCCCGGGAGCGCGACGACGAATCCGGCCACCGTACCGAGCAACGTCAGCCTGGCGTTGAGTGTGGCGTACTGCGTCTGCTCCCCGCTTTGGTCGGCCCCCGTCATCACGGCGACCTCGGGCACCAGCGCCCCCCGGGTGACGAGATACAACTTCGAGAGCACCAGGACCAAGAACGCCAAAGGGAATAGCAAAAGTGAGTGCACGTGGAGGGCCATGAGCGGGCAGAGGACCGCACGACCAACGGCCGAGAACACCACCATGGCGCGCCGAGCCCCCCGGCTGCGGTCGATGAGCGGCCCGAGCAGGGGTGAGACGATGGCGAAGGGAGCAAGGGTGAAGAGCAAGTAGTAGAACACCTTGCTCTTCGCCTCGGTGGGCGAGATCGAGAAGAACAGCGATCCGGCCAGGGAAATCGTGACCAACGTGTCACCGGCCAGCATGGCTACCTGCACCAGGGACAGCCGGCCTATGGGCTTGGTCTGGTCGAACAGGTCATCTCGGGCCTGTCGAGCCATTTCCCGGAACTGCTCGATCCTGGCGGCCCTCGGCACCCCATCAATGTACGGTGTGCCATGGCCGTCCATGCGTACGTGCTGATTCAGACCGAAGTGGGCAAGGCAGCCAGCGTGGCACGTCAGATCGGGGAGATCGCCGGCGTGGTGGCGGCAGACGACGTGACCGGGCCGTATGACGTGATCGCGCGGGTCGAAGCTTCCTCGGTCGACGAGCTGGGACGCCTCGTGGTCAGCCAGGTTCAGTTGATCGAGGGCATCACCCGGACGCTGACCTGCCCGGTCGTGAACCTCTAAGGTCCCGCATCGCTGAGTCCGGCGTACGGAGTCCGCTCTCGCCGGGCCGGCCGTCGCCGAGAACCCCGGGACATGGTTTTCGAGAAAGCATACGGCCCGGTCAGGTTAATTGTCGCAAGCGCTCCCGACCCGAATCGTCGTACCTACGGCCGACCACGAGTGATCGGCAGCCGCCACCAGGCCATCACAGATCAGGACTCGTGACCTCGTCCTGTCGGCGTCCGCCCCAATGCATCCGCACGTCGGGCTGTCCCTCCTCGTTCCCACTGCCATCGGTGCGGATCACCTCCTCGAAGCCGGCCCGGGCATACAAGGCGATGGCTCGATGGTTTGCCTCGAATACCCAGAGCGATAGGCCCTCGGGATGCTCGGCCATGGCTCGGGCGAGCAACGAACGTCCGATGCCGCGGCCCTGTTGTTCGGGCGCGACGTAGAGATGGTCGAGCCACCCGTCTTTGACCGCCGAGAACCCGACGAGGACCCCGTCGACCTCGGCCACCGTCACCTGACTCGAGGGCAAGACCTGCTGGCTGAAGAAGGCTCGATCCTCCACGTCGGTGTGGAGCAGGGGCAGGTACCGCATTTCGGCGCGCGCCCGCTGAAAAACGTCGGTGACTGCTGTGCCGTCCGACGCCGAGGTCATCCGGAACGTGACCGACACCACGGCCTAACTCAGTGCACCTGTCTGGCGCAGTGCAGCCACCGTCCCCTCGTCGATCCCCCACTCGAGCAGACCCGACACCGTGTCCGCACCGGGGAACGAGGGCGGTTTGCTGATGGACGACGGGGTGCGACTGAACCGCGGGGTCGGGGCCGCCTGCATTCGGCCATCGACCTCGACAAACGTGCCACGCACTTCGTTGTGTGGGTGCAGGTGCGCTTCCCACGGTGAGAGAACGGCCACGGCGCAGGCATCAGTCCCGTCAAAGATTGCCGTCCACTCATCGCGGGTCTTGGTGGCGAAGACAGCCGCATAGCGTTCCTTCCACTTCGGCCAGTTGCTCTTGTCGTTCTGCTCACGCCCGGCGAACTCGGGGTCATCGGCCAAACCCAGACCATCAAGCAACTCGTCGTAGAAGTTGGCCTCGATGGCCCCTACGGCGAAGTACTTCCCATCAGCGGTCTCGTAGACCTCGTAGAAGGGAGCTCCCGTGTCGAGGACATTCGAACCACGCTCCTCGCTCCAGGCGCCGACCCCGTGGAACGCATGGACCATGGTCATGAGGGACGCTGCGCCATCGACCATGGCCACGTCCACCACTTGGCCCTCACCTGAGCGGGAGGACTCCAACAGGGCCGAGACCATACCGAAGGCGAGCAGCATGCCCCCGCCCCCGAAGTCACCCACCAGGTTCAACGGGGGAACGGGCGGCGACCCCGCTCGACCAAGGGGCCACAGGGCGCCACCGAGGGCGATGTAGTCAATGTCGTGACCGGCCATGTGGGCCATGGGCCCCTCCTGACCCCATCCGGTCATGCGGCCATAGACGAGAGCCCGATTTCGGGCCAGGCAGGCATCGGGACCCAACCCGAGACGCTCGGCCACGCCAGGTCGGAATCCTTCGATCAGCCCGTCGGCCTGCTCGACCAGGGTCAGCACGAGCTCGACGGCATCTGGGTGTTTCAAGTCGATGCCCACCGAGATGCGGCTTCGGTTGAGGAAGTTCCAGTACGACTCGGCGGTCTCGTCGGCCCGCTCGGGCGCACCCGGTGGGGCGCGCTCGAGCCGGATGACCTGCGCCCCGGCGTCAGCCAGCATCATGGAGGCGTAGGGAGCGGGACCGAGCCCCGCCAGCTCGACGATCTTGATTCCGTTGAGCGGCCCAGTCCTCAACGATTGCACCATTCGAGGATCGTCCCCCGAGGGACCCGCAGGGGTCAAGCTGGGGCCATGCGTATCGCTCGTGCACCGGGACGGATCACCCTCATGGGCGACCACACCGACTACAACCAGGGCCTCTCACTCGCCATGGCCATCGACCTGGCGACCGAAGTCAGCTTCACCCCCAAGGTGGGAAGTTTTCTGGTCGGCGTGACCACCGACCAATTCGCCGAACCGTGGGAGATCACACTGGGAAAGATCAGCCCGACCCAGCCTGCGGCGGCTGCTCTCGTGGCGGCCCTCGTCGCCCTGGTTCGCCCGGCCTCGGGCGGCAGCATGAAGGTAACAAGCACCATCCCCGTGGGAGCCGGGCTCTCTTCGAGCGCCGCCTTCTCGGTGGCCTGTTTACTTGCCCTCGGGTTGGACCAGGACCCGCTGTCGCTGGCCAGGTCCTGCCAGAGAGCCGAAGAAGCCGCCGGATCCCGAGTCGGCCTGCTCGACCCCATGGCCATCATCGGTGCGCAGGCGGACCACGGTCTCGCCATCGACTTCGCCACGCTCGAGACCCATGCGGTCGCTATCCCCGACGCGGCGGCCTTTGTCGTGGTGCACTGCGGTGTGAGTCGCGACCTCGGCACCTCGCTCTACGCCGACCGTCGGGCCGAGTGCGAGATGGCCGCAAATCACATAGGCCAAGCGCTCGGGCTGTGCACGCTCGGCGACCTGAGTGCGCTCCCCGGTTCGGTGTTGCGGCGCCGAGCCCGTCATGTGATCACCGAGTGCGCGCGTGTGTCAGAAGTCGAGCGCCTCTTGGGCCGAGGCAATCTGAGAGGTGTGGGTGCGCTCATGATCGAGGGGCACCGCAGTCTGGCCGAGGACTTCAGGGTCTCCATTCCCGCCCTGGACGAGCTGGTCGATCGGCTGGCAAAAACTCCGGGCGTCTACGGGGCCCGCATGACCGGTGGTGGATTCGGCGGTTGCGCCGTCGCGCTCTGCGAGCCGGACTCACCAGCTCTCAACGTGAAGAACTACGGTTCCCTGCGGGCCTGGACGGTCCGCCCGTCGGCCGGAGCCGAGGTGCGCTCGCGTCCCTGACACCGCCGCGCCAACCCTCAGACCTCAGCCCTCAGCCCTGAGAGTCCAGTTTCCCTGACAAGAGTCAGTCTCCGGACTCGGAGGCGGCGGCTTGTGAGGTGGCGATGAGCGCTTCGAGCGCTGCCTCGGCTCGGCCCCCATCAAGGGACTCATTGGCCAGTTGTACGCCGGGGGCGAGAGCGTCCACGCGCCCGATCACCATGAGGGCCGCGGCAGCGTTGAGCACCCCGATATCACGGTTCGGTCCCCCTGCACCCGAGAGCACTGAGCGGATGGCGGCGGCATTGAAGGCGGCGTCTCCCCCTCGAAGGTCGTCCATGCTGGCGGGGGCGAACCCCAATGTTCCAGGGTCGATCCGCCACTCCGAGAGCTCAAAGGCTCCGGCGCCGTCTCCATTGAGCTCGAGCACGGTGGAGGGCGACGTCACGCTGAGCTCGTCGAGCCCATCGTCGGCGTAAATGATCATGGCGCGCCGGCTGCCCGTCGACCCCAACACGTGTGCCATGGTCGTTGCCATGGCCGGATCATTGACTCCCACCAGTTGATGGCGCGTGCGGGCCGGGTTGGTGAGGGGACCGAGGAAGTTGAAGATCGTCGGCACGCCCAGCTCGCGCCGGATAGGCGCCACGTAACGCATCGCCGGATGAAAGCGCTGCGCAAAACAAAAGCCGATACCCGCATCGGCGATGCAGCGGGCCACGCCGACCGGACCGATCTCGATGGCCACCCCGAGGGACTCGAGCACGTCGGCGGAGCCCACCGACGACGAGGCCGAACGCCCCCCGTGCTTGCAAACCGTCACACCGCATCCGGCGACTATCAAAGAGGCCAAGGTGGTCACATTGATGCTGCTGAGCCGATCTCCCCCCGTGCCGACCAGGTCGACCACCTTGTCGGGGCCGGCGGGGAGGACGAGGGGTACCGCCGCCGACACCATGGCGCGGGCCAGTCCCGTCACTTCGGGCACCGTTTCGCCCTTGGCATGTAGCAGCGTGAGGAACGCACCGATCTGGGCCGCCGTGGCCTCGCCGGCCAATACGGAACCCAAAATGACTTCGGCCTCTTCCTCGGTTAGGGATTCCCGGCGAACGAGGCGGCTCAAGATGTCCGGCCACGTGATCGTCATCGCCACTTCAGTTCCACCACAAATCCCGCTCGAGGACGCCGCGCGCAATCAGGCCGAGCTGGACCTGGGACGTGCCTTCGACGATCGTCAGTTGCTTGGCGTCGCGATACCACTGCTCCGTCGGATGATCCTCCATGTACCCCGCAGCACCCAGAAGCTGGACGGCCAGAGAGGAGGCCCGCACGGCAAGCTCGGTGGCGTGGTATTTGGCCATGGAGAGAAACGGGACGTCCTCTTTGGTGTATCTCTCCTGGTCAGCGAGGACGGCAGCCCGGTACGTCAGGAGGCGAGCCGCCTCAATGTCCACGGCGCACTTGGCGATCTCCCACTGGATGCCCTGAAAGTCGGCGATCTTCTGCCCGAAGGCCTCGCGCTGCTGGACGTACTCGGTGGCATACATGAGTGCGCCCTCGGCCAGCCCAATGCCCCGAGCCGCCACGATGGGACGCATGGCGTTGAGACCCAGCATGGCCAGGCGGAAGCCGCCGACCTCGCCAATGACGTTCTCGGGCGGCACGCGCACGCCGGTGAGGATGAGCTCGCCGGTATCGACGCCCTTGACGCCCATTTTGTGATCGGTGCGACCCACGTCGACCCCGTCCCACGTGCGCTCGACGATGAAGGCGGTGATCGAATCGTGAGCCCGACTCGTCGGCTCGCTCGTCTTGGCGAACACGGTGTACCAGTCGGCCTCACGCACGCCCGACATCCAGCATTTCGTGCCGTCGAGGATCCAGCCACCCGGCGTCGCACCGTCGGGCACACCCCGCGTGCGCATACCCATGACATCACTTCCCGCCTGCGGCTCGGAGAGTCCGAAGGACGCACGCTGGCTGCCCTCGGCGATGCCGGGCAGGTACCGCTTCTTCTGCGCCTCCGTACCGGCAATCATGATGGCGCCCGTCGGCAGGCGGGTCAGCAGCAGCATGAGAGCAGCGGCGTTCGAGTACTTGGCCACCTCTTCGATGGCGACGGTCAGACCGAGGATCCCGGCGCCTGAGCCCCCGTATTCGGTCGGGATGCAGAGACCGAGCAGTCCGGCGTCTCGAAACGCGTCGAAGATGTCTTGAGGATAGGTCCCCTCTGTGTCGATGGAGCGGGCGCGGGGTTGCACCTTGTCTTGAGCCAAGCGACGCACCGAAATTTGCAGCTCAATCAGCTCGTCCGGGAGATCAAAATCCACCGGCGAAGGCTATCGGAGGGTCCTGCCATGTATTTTCTCTCCCTTGACTCCCGACGAGGAACCCGATGAGGCCACCGACACGACACCAACTGGTCCATCTGAGGCCGCGGGAGCACTGAACGAGCCGGACTCCGCCGACGAATTACCCACCGACACGCCGCAGACACCAGCGGACGAGCCGATCCCTCAAGACGCCACCGCCGAAGCAAACGCCGAGGAAGCATGTGCCGAGCGAAGGGCCAACGGCGAACCAAGCAACCGGCGGCGGCACGGACGGAGCGGCTCCTACGTCGGACCTGCCCGATGACTCGGCTGTGGTCAGCGAAGATGGGGCGAGCGACCCGATCGTTGACCCCGCTCCCGCTGCGCCCACACCCGATCCAACTCCCCCCAGGGGTACCGAAGTCGGAGCAGAACCGGCCGCAGAGGCTGCGGCGTCGGAGGTGCCCGAAAAAAGACTCGTCGCCTCCTCAACGAATCCAGTCCCGGTCGCCTCTTCGGCCGAAGCCCTCGAATCACGAGCCGACGTCCAATCGGACCTACGCAAGGCCCGCAAGAAAGAGGAACGCCGAAAGCATCGCTGGCGTCGACGCCTCATTTACTCCTTATCGTTCATCGTCTTCCTCGCCGTCGCCGGCGCGGGCGGCATCTTCCTCTATGCCCGGTACCGCTATGACGAGATCCCCAAAATTCATTCAAAACACCTGGTCAAGCAGGCGGCCGCGCCGGGCAAACCCTTCAATGTGCTGCTCGTCGGTTCTGACTCTCGCGCCTTCGTCGACAATCCGACCCAAGTGAAAGCCTTCGGCGACGAAGCAAACGCTGGCGGCCAGCGGAGCGACGTGACGATGGTGGCCCGCTTTGTCCCGGCGACCAAATCGGTCACGGTGATCTCCATTCCCCGCGACCTATGGGTTGACATCCCCAAAAACAGCACCGATATCCAAGGCATGAATCGCATCAATGCGGCGTTCAACTCGGGCCCCGACCTGCTCATCCAAACAATCGAGTCGGTCCTTCATATCCCCATCAACCACTACATCTCCGTCGGTTTCCCCGGTTTCTTGGGCATGGTGAATGCACTCGGAGGAGTCACCATGGACTTTCCCACCGAGGTGAAGGACACCTACACCGGCCTCGACATCACCACCGTAGGCTGCCAAGTCATCAACGGAACGACCTCACTGCAACTTGTCCGCAGCCGTCATCTCGAATACACAAACAGCAACGGGCGCTGGGAGTACGACGGCCTTTCTGACTTCAGCCGAATCCAGCGGCAGGATTCCTTCTTCCGGGCCGTCCTGGCCAAGGTCAACACGTCGATCACCAATCCCTTGGCCATCAACAGTTTCATTTCTTCTGCCGTCGGTAACTTGGCCATCGACGACACGCTCAGCGAGAGCGATCTCCTCCACATCGCCACCGAGTTCAGGGGCCTGCAGTCCTCTCACCTAATAACCGAGACGCTACCCACAACGAGCTATGTAACGGATGGAGGGGCCGACGTTCTCCTGGCCGCTCAGCCGTACGCCAGCCAGATGATCGCGGCATTCAACCAACTTGGCGAGCCGACACCGAATCCCGCTACGACCACGACCACGACGGCTCCACCCCTCGCCAACAATGCCGTCTCGGTCAATGTTCTGAACGCTTCGGGCGGTGGGCTCTTGGCGACCGACACGGCGGACGCGCTCAAACAAGATGGCTTCGTGATCACTGGCATCAACAATGCGCCAAGCGTCATCGCAGCCGGCAACCCGTCGGAGATCTTTTACGGTCCGAGCGGGCTGCCCGCGGCCAAGACGCTGGCGGCCTCCCTGCAGGGCAAGGTGAACTACGTTCCAGACCCCACCCTGACGGGAAACAATCTCGACCTGTGGGTGGCCAATGCAGATCTGACCGTCACAACGACGACGACGACCACGACCACGACCACGCCCGGTACGACGCAGACGGGTGGGACCGGTTCGGGCACGACGACGACCACCATCCCTGGGAACGTCTATACCAACACGCAACCCGAACCCTGGAACCCGGTCCCCTGCACCCTTGGTACGTCGGCTACGAACGCCTCAACCACGACGTCGCCTCCGACAAAGACGGCGACGAAAAAGTCGACAGCAACGAATTCAGCTTCGACATCGACGACTCCTACAGCGTCGGGCTGACCCACCTCGGGGACGTTCCTACCAGTCAAATGGCGTCAGGCCGACTTGCGCCTTTGTCGCACGATGCGCCGACGCTCCCGCTCGGTGGTCCCACCCCACACGCCCTCACGCTCGCGGTGAGCCAGGGCGTGCTCGAGGCAAGCCTGACGGACCGGGCATTCGGCGCAAATAGCCTTGGCTTCGGCCGCATCGGCCTCGTCCTCTGAAATGGGGTAAAACGCCTCAACATCGAGGCCCCGGCAGCTGGCCTGCTTGCGCCACGTGGTGGCACTCATGGGAAACACTTCCTCGCAAAGTCGGATATGGGCAGTCTCGCCCTAGTCGGGAGCACAGCTGGAGTTCCCCAGCGGCGCCGGCACCGAATTCCGGCGAACGAAGAGTATGGCCTACGGCCGGTGGGCCTGTAAAGAGGCACACAAAGAATTATCCCTGGTCAGCCGATAGGAAGCGGCTTTGTTGTTCCACGAAGGTCGCCCAGCAGTTCCTGGCGCACGGGCTCTGGGAGTCTCGGTGCGCTCCTCGTATTCGAGATGGTGGGCCACGAGGGCGACTTCCGCTGGCCCGGCGAAGGCCTCCACCTGGGCCGGGGTGAAGGGGAATCTGATGTAGTGGACCGCCGGTGTAATCGTCTCGCGCACCAGGGCAGCGGCATGCGCTTCTTCTGGCACGCTGGGCACGAGGTCGTCACCAATCGCAATTCCGAGCTGTCGCTCAATTCCCACGAGCTTTGGCAGCCACTCCCGCAGAAGGTCGTCGGAGGTGAGTTCGATGAAAAGCGTGGCCGAGAGCTCGCCCACCTGGGGTAGGAGCCGATTGTAGATGTCGAGCTCGACCTGAATCGCTTCGTCGGAGAGGATCTTCTCCACCCGAGCCATCTCCTGAATCTGGAACCGAACCGTGTCCACGGACTCGAAGACCAGGGTCATGATGGGACCGAGCGCCACGCGGCGCAGGCGTTTGCGGCCGATGACACGGGCTCGATAATCCTCGCGGACCCGCTCGTAAGCCCGTAAATCGAGCACGTCGGCCAGAGTCAGCGCGGCCGTCATGACGGCTGGCCGAGGATCGATGACCCCGTCACGTTCCCGCGGACAGAGCGGTCCAACTCGACCTGCAGCGCGTCTCGCTCGCGCTGCAGGTCGATCTGACCGTCAACCAGGAGTCGCATGCCGCGCTCTAGGCGAGGGACTCGAGCCCCTGGGTGAATCGACCAGCGTGGGACTTCTCGGCCCGAGCCAGCGTCTCGAGCCATTCCGCCACTTCTTCCAAACCCTCGTCACGAGCAGTCTTGGCAAACCCGGGGTACATCTCGGTGTACTCGTAGGTCTCGCCCTCGATGGCCGACTTGAGGTTGTCCGAGGTCGGACCGACCGGGACTCCGGTCACCGGATCGCCGACTTCCTTGAGGAAGTCGAAGTGGCCGAACGCGTGGCCGGTCTCACCTTCGGCAACCGAGCGGAACAGGGCGGCCACGTCCGGGTAACCCTCGACGTCGGCCTTCTGCGCGAAGTAGAGGTAACGGCGATTGGCCTGGCTCTCGCCGGCGAATGCTTCCTTCAAGTTGGCCTCGGTCTGAGAGCCCTTCAATGATGACATGGTGTGTTGGTACCTTTCTTTCTCGCTGATTGTTCTGACTACTGTTGATCTACTTGACACTCGTCGCACAGGCCGCGAAAGACGACCTCTGCACTCAACACGTTGAAACCGGGTGCGGCATCTGATGGCATGTGCAAGCCGGGGAAGTCGGCGTCCACATCGCGCACCTTGCCACAGGACCGGCAGACCACGTGATGGTGGTTCGACTCCACGTTCGGGTCGAACCGGGCCGAGCCCGTGCCCAGTTCCAGAGCGGAGATCTCCCCCAGTTCGGCCAGGTCATGCAACGTCTGGTACACCGTCTTGAGGGAGACGTTGGGCATCTCTGTGCGCACTTTTTCGTAGACCTTTTCGGCCGAGGGATGCGTGACATCGCCCTCGAGAGCTCGGAATATGCACTGACGCTGGGCTGTGATCTTTCGCCCATTGGCCCTGAAGAGGTCGGTCAGCGCATCGGAGGACTGCATGTCGTCGTCACCATAGCGTCCCCTCCTGGTTTTGACAATCGTTGTCAAACAGGCTCCACGCGCGCTACCTTTCTGGGGTGGCTGACTACGTGATCCCGGAACCCGAACCCAAAGAAATCGACGAGAAGCTCGAGATCGAGTTCCGGCATCTCGCCGAGAATGCCGTCCTGAGGGGCAAACCGTCCGGCAACGAAAAATGCGAAAACTGCCGCTACTACCTCGAGCCGCACAAGGACATCTCATACTGCTGGCACCCCAAGCTGCGGATCCTCGTGGGTGACCAGTGGTGGTGCCAGTGGTGGGAGGCAACGCCCGAGGGCTAGGAGGCGAGGTCGGTCCCGCGTCGCCCGGGGGCCTGACCAATGGAGTGGCGACGAACGTTTCGGGTTCCGCATGGCGGTGATGGCGGGCCTCGAAGCGATGAGTCGGGCGGAACTGCGACGGCCACTTCGGGCGGGCAAGGATCTCCGACGACGTGTGGCAGGCTGAGAAAGTGCATCGATTTCGCCGCCAGGATGCGCTGCGTCGCCTGGCGGATGAACGCTTTGACGTCTTGGTGGTGGGGGGCGGCGTCACCGGAGCAGGGGTCGCACTCGATGCGGCAAGCCGCGGCCTGAAGACGGCCCTCGTCGAGAAGAGCGACTTTGCCTCGGGTACGTCGTCGAAGTCCTCCAAGATGATCCATGGCGGCCTGCGGTATCTCCAGCAGCGCGAATTCCGTCTGGTTTACGAGAACTTGGCCGAACGGCAGCGACTCTTGCGGAATGCGCCTCACCTGGTGAGCCCACTGCCGTTCCTCATCCCTCTCTTCGGTCGCGACGGCGTGGTCTCCAAGACCGTGGCCCGGTCCTATTCGGTCGCGCTGTGGCTCTACGACCTGACCGGGGGCTTGCGCATCGGCGCTCGTCATAAACGAGTCACCAAGGCCCAGGCCCTGGCCCACCTCCCGACACTAAACACTGACCGTCTCGTGGCCGGCTTCCTCTACTTTGACGCTCGGGCCGACGATGCGCGCTTGACGCTCACCCTGGCTCGGACCGCGGCCATCGAGTACGGCGCCGTCATCGCCAACTACATCTCGGTGGTCGGGCTGACCGCAGATGATCACGGTGTCACCAACGGCGCTCTGGTGCGCTCAGCATCCGACGCATCGGACGCATCGAGCGAGTTCGCCATCAGGGCCCGCGTGGTGGTCAATGCCACCGGTGTCTGGGCCGACGACGTCCGAGCCCTTGACGAAGGCGCACATCCTCGTTCCATTCGACCGGCCAAAGGAATTCACATTTCGCTCCCGGCGGAGCGACTGCCGTGCGACATCGCGGCCGTCATCCCTGTCCCCGACGACAAAAGGGCAATATTCGTCGTTCCATGGCCACAGACGAACCTGGTGTATGTGGGCACGACCGACACCGACTACGAGGGGAATCTCGATGATCCCGCCTGCACGCCCGAAGACGTTGACTACCTCTTAGAGGCAGCGAATAACGTCACGACCTCGCGCCTGACGCGAGCCGACGTCACGGGAGTATGGGCTGGATTACGTCCCTTGCTCGCGCCGCCCGATAAGGGCGGCCACCTGTCGGATCGCACCTCGGACCTTTCGCGACGGCACACCGTGCGCACCTCGACGCATGGCGTCGTCACGGTGACCGGCGGGAAGCTCACGACCTATCGCAAGATGGCGCAGGACACGGTGGACGCCGTGGTGCACCAGCTCGGCGAGCCTCTCAAGAGCCGACCCTGCGTGACCAAGTCTCTGCGACTTCTCGGTGCTACCTCGGCCACCAAAGACCCAGTGACCATGGCGCACCCGCAGTCTCACCTCCTCAGCCGGTACGGAACCGATTCTGCCGCCGTCCTGGCCCTGGCGGAAGATCGGCCAGAACTGCTCGAGCCGGTCATCGCCGGCTTGCCGTACACCGGCGCCGAAATTGTCTATGCAGCCCGGGAGGAAATGGCCCAAACCCTGACCGACGTCTTAACCCGGCGGACCCGCGCCATGATCCAGCGGGCGCAGCCGACCATGGCCGCAGCGCATGCCACAGCCCAACTGATTGCGCCCGAGTTGGGATGGGACGAGGAGCAGGCAACCGAACAGGCCAGCGATTTCATCGAGACCTGTCAGAAGGAACTGCTCACGGCGGGACTCGATCTCCCTTGACGGGTCCGACACCGGCGACGGCGATCGAGGCCGCACCTGGCGCGGTGACCGACCGGCTCTCGGGGTCGGTGGTCAGCCTGCCCGACCACTTCATCGACCGATTGGCCCAAAGCGGAGCCGAGGTCCTTACCGACGACACGTCCCGGGCGGAGGCCGGTCGAGATTGGTGGCCCCTGGCCCTCGGATGGGCCGCCGAAGGCGCGGTACCGCAGCGTCCCGGAGTTGTCGTCCGCCCGCACAACACGGCCGAGGTTTCCGAGGTGATGTCCACGTGCCACAAAGCCAAGGTCCCGGTCACTCCGGCGGCGGGTCGAAGTGGTGTTTGCGGGGGCTCCATTCCGGTGTTCGGCGGCGTGGCGCTGGATCTCACCGCTCTCCAAGGTCTCATCGGTGTGGACGAAATTTCGCTCACTGCCAACGTGCGGGCCGGCACATTCGGCCCTGACCTCGAAGGAGACCTTGGTCGAGTGGGATCCGGGTACACGCTCGGGCACTGGCCCCAATCCATGGATCTCTCCACCGTCGGCGGGTGGCTGGCCTGCCGTAGCGCTGGTCAGTATTCGACCCGCTACGGCAAAATCGAGGACATTGTCCAAGGGCTCGAGGTCGTGTTGGCCGACGGGCGCATCGTGCAAACCGAGGGGCATGGCCCCCGAGCCGCCACCGGACCTAACCTCACCCAACTCTTCGTCGGCAGCGAAGGGACACTCGGAGTCATAACCGAAGCCCGGTTGCGCATCCACCCGCGGCCGGCGGGCCAAGAGCGACGGGCATTCGGATTCTCCACGTTCGCCGCTGGCCTCGAGGCGTGTCGCAAGATCATGCGACGCGGAGCGACACCGGCCGTCCTGCGCCTCTATGACGAGACCGAGTCCATCCGCAACTTTGAAGAGCCCGGCACAAACGTGCTCATCGTGTTGGACGAGACGGACCCGGCTCTCTTGGCCGCGACCTTCGCCGTCGTGGACGACGAATGCGGAACCTCCGCCGGTGCTCACCCCATGGATGTGGCCTTGGTCGATCGTTGGCTCACACACCGCAACGACGTCTCTGCCCTTGCCCCGTTGTGGCGGTCCGGCATCGTGGTGGACACGGCGGAGATCTCCGGATCGTGGGCCGTGCTCCCAGCCCTCTTCGACGAAGTTATTTCCTCGCTCCAGGCGATCGACGGCACACTCGCCGCCTCGGCCCATCAGTCGCATGCCTACACCGACGGCGCCTGCCTCTACTTCACCTTTGGCGGCAAAGGACCTGAGGGCGATGGAGCTTGGCGTGAGCATTACTACCGCCAAGCATGGGACGCGGTCACCATGACGACGATGGCCCATGGTGCCGCCATCAGCCACCACCATGGCATTGGTCTCAATCGTTCCCGATTCCTTCCCGGCGCTCTCGGTTCCGGCTTCGACGTGCTCCTCGGGCTCAAGGAGGCTTTCGATCCCGACGGCATCCTCAATCCGGGAAAGCTCGGGTTGCCCTCTCCCTTCGGTCCTTCGCCCTGGTCATGAGCGGTCACGGAGGAAGCGTCCTTGTCGTCGACGTCGGCACCTCTGGAGTGCGCGCCGCAGTCGTGCGCCCCGATGCCACGGTCGAGCACGCACACTCTGTCCCGGTGCTCCCCGATTCCCCTGCTCCGGGCTTGGTGGAATTCGATGCAACCGTGATGGCCGATGCCATTCTCGTCGTGGCGAAGGCGGCGCTGCACGACGCCGGCCCGGTGGAGGCCGTCGGCATCGCCAACCAGCGGGCCTCGACCATCGTGTGGGAAAGAGCGACCGGATCGCCGGTCTCTCCAGCGATCGGTTGGCAGGATCTGCGCACAGTAGGTACGTGTCTCGTCTTACAGGCCGACGGCGTCCGACTGGCCCCGAACGCCTCGGCTACCAAACTGGCGGCCATACTGGACGCCGTCGACCCCGATCGGGCCCGTGCGCAAGCGGGCGAACTCTGTTTCGGCACGGTCGACACGTGGGTGGCTTGGATCCTCTCAGGGGGTGCGACGGCGGGGACTGATGCGTTGCACGTGACCGACGCCACGAATGCAGCCGTCACCGCACTCATCGATCCTTCGACCATGGAGTGGGATCAGCACATCCTCGAAGTCCTGCGGATACCCGCGTCCATGCTGCCGCGCATCGTCGATTCTTCCGGAGCAGTCGGAGCCTGCCACGCACTCGCAGGGGCGCCTCCGATCTGCGGCATTGCCGGCGACCAACAGGCTTCCTTGGTCGGGCAGGGGTGCACCCGTAATGGGCTGGCCAAAGCCACCTTCGGCACCGGCGGCATGTTGGATCAGTGCACCGGGCGTGGGCAACCCCCCATCCATGCGGGGCGAGGAACGCACGGCACCTTCCCCATTGTGGCGTACCGCCTGGGCGGCCTCGTGACGTGGGGCGTCGAAGCGGTCATGCTCTCCGCCGGTAGCTGCGTCGAATGGCTGCGTGACGACCTCGGGATCCTCACCTCGGCCGCGGCATCAGCCTCCGTTGCCGCCGAGTGTGAGACAACGGGGGACGTGTGGTTTGTGCCCGCGCTTCTCGGCCTGGGCACGCCGGTGTGGGACTTCGGGGCGCGGGGCACCCTTGTCGGATTGACCAGGGGCTCAGGTCGGGCCGAACTCGTACGGGCCGTACTCGAAGGAGTGGCTCATCGTGGCGCAGACTTGGTGGAAGCGGCCGAAGGCGACAGTGGCCTCCCGATCGATGCGCTGCGCGTTGACGGAGGGATGTCGGACAACGAGGTCTTCGTGACTGCACTGGCCGACGCCATCGGGCGACCGGTGGAGATTTCGCCCGTGCTGGAAGCAACCACGCTGGGCGCCGGATTGCTGGCTGGTCTGGCCATCGGCGTGTACGAATCAGAGGACGATATTGCTGAAACGTTCACTCCTCGACGCATTGTCGAACCGCGTACCGACGACGTCACCCGGTCGTATTCTCGCGAGCGTTGGCTGGCGGCGCGATCGAAGGCCGAAGCGACAATCCCTGAACTCTCCGGAATCTCCTTTTAAACCGGGCCTTGGACACACTCGATCAACCTCGTTCTGGCCCGACCTACAACGCCTTATGTGAATTGCCAGGTGCGCATCATGGAAACCGAGGCTGCTGCCTCTACCGATTTCTTGCCGCCGGAAAACGTGACGATGTACGTGCGCCCGCCGTGAGAGGCATAGACCTGTGTCCCGTAGACGGAACTCCCAGTAGCTAAGGGCACCGTGTAGGTCCCCGTGACAGCCGAACCGAAAGAGAAATGGGTCTTTTTGATATGGATGTTCTTTCCACCAATTGAACCCAGCGCAAGTTTCACCTGCACCTGCAACTGCGCAATGGGAAGCGCTGTATCGAAGATCCCGATATTCACGTTTGCTTCGTCCCCGGGGCCGACGGCGAAAAACTTCAAGCCTTTCTTCGCATAACTCTCGGCCTGGGCGGAAAGGCTGGCTTTTATCGTCGGGTCCACTTTGGAAGCGGATCCGATCAAGGCGCCCACATCGTCACCGCTCAACGACACTTGACTCCACTCGCTTGGGAGCCGGAAAGATATGCCGTACTTGGTGTCATTGATGCGTGAACCGAACGATGCTCCGGCAATTCCCGGCAGAAGAACGGCTGTCGACAAGACCAGGCACGTCGTCACCAGAAGTGAAAGCCCGATACCGCGCACACGATGGACACTTCGTCTAGGCATTGCGAGCCCCTTCATGCGGCACGTCGAATCAGCCCGCATTCGGCCTCGATGATCATTTCCCACTCCGTCGTCTCCACTAGAAGCCCGAGTCTCGGGACGCATGGTTCCCTGTGGTCTTACGTAGTTTTGGTCGCCTGGAACTACTGTAACTGAAGACGTGCCCAACCTTTGCCCAACTCCCTCGACGCTGCGTTGGTTTGGGCCGAACAGATGCCGCGCCGGGATAGCCGCCAAAACCAGGACGCCTCGAGTCATTCTCGACCGCACCCGTCATCGCACCACCACCGGCGGGCGCTACGAAGCCTGGTGTGCCAACGCCTCATCCCAGCTGCTCCCCGCCGCGAGCAAAGGGCGATATCCCATTAAGCGCCGCGGCCTACCAATGGCCATCGCCGCGCGCAGGCGCCCGGCTCGGCCGAACAAAGCCACGAACTTTCCTTCCTCGAACGAACCATCAACGATTTCCAGATCGTCGTTCCCGCCAGGATTTCCGAGAACCTGGAAACGAAGACCAAATTGGTCCGACCAGAAATACGGGATCGGAGCGAAAGGCTCGGCGTCGGCTCGACCGGCCATGAGGCTGCGCGCCGCGGCGACGCCTGCTTCGGCCGCAATCTGCCAGTGTTCGATGCGGATCATCTCTTCACCGCCGTCGTGATGCCACAACCAACGAGCCGCGTCACCCGCAGCCACGACCCCATCTGCGGCAAAGAGCCGGTCATCGCAGAGGACGCCGTTCTCCAGCGTCAATCCTGAACCCTCGAGCCAGCCGATTGCGGGCACCACGCCGATACCCACGACCACCACGTCGGCCTCGAGAAGGTCACCGCCAACAAGTTCTACCTGCAAGCCACGTGTGGCGCCTTCGATGCCACGAATAGCAGTCACACCGACGCCGGTTCGAAGGTCCACACCGTGGGGGGCATACAAAGCTCCGCAATGTGCGCCGATCAGTGGGCCGAGGATATTCGACAGCGGGATTTCCATGGCCTCGAGCACGGTGACCCGGCAACCGAGCCCGGCACAGGTCGACGCCACCTCCGCACCGATGAATCCGGCACCAATGACGACGACGCGACATGACGGGACCGCGGCGACTGCACTCTGGAGGGCTACGGCGTCGTCGAGCGTGCGCAGCGTGAAGAGGCCTTCCCTATGCCCCAGATTCTCGGTGCCCGGGAGGTGTCTCGGCGTTGCTCCCGTAGCGATGACCACCGCGTCCCCCATCAGGATGGTGCCATCGTCGATCTCAACTTTGCGTCCTTCTGCATCGAGCCGCATGGCGCGATGGCCGAGGACCTCGTGCACCCGAAGTTCGCTGCTGCGCTTCTTATCAGCCAGGACAGCTTTCTCGGGAGGCCATGTGCCCGCCAGTATCTGTTTGGAGAGCGGTGGCCGGTCATACGGCAGGTGTAGCTCTTCACCAACCAAAGTGATATCGCCGTGAAAACCTTCGGCCCGCAGCGTTTCTACGGCCCGCCAACCGGCCAGCGAGGCGCCGACCACGACCACAGACCCATTCGACGGCAACCCCACCGCGCTCATAGGCCGCCAAACATGGCGAGCCACTCGTCGATCGATCGCGGCCGAAACACAAAGTTGGTCTTTCGAGTCTCGCCCATACCCTGCGCCGGGTCTCGTGAATACAGGTGGCCGGGAAACAGCACAGCATCATCGGGGACATGCGCCAGACGGTTGTGGATGGAGTCGTACATCGCCACGGGATCGGAGCCCGGAAGGTCAGTGCGGCCGCAACCCTCGAGAAACAGCGTGTCACCCGCGACCAAGCGACCATCGACCAGAAAACATTGGCTCCCCGGCGTGTGGCCGGGGGTGTGGATCAGCTCCACGTCGACCGCACCGACTTGCACCAGGTCGCCGCTTTCGTGGCCCACCAAATGCGAGGCGGTCACGCCGGTCGTGCGCTCCACCCACGGCACTTCCTCTTTTTGGAGATGAATTGGAACCTGGACCGTCTCCAACAAAGTGCTGATTCCTTCGAGTCCCCATCCCCCCATCTCCCCGCCTACATGATCGGGATGGTAATGCGTGGCCAGGACTCCGGTGAGTTTCATGCCGTCTGCTTCTACGATGTCAAGCAGATCCTGCACCGCATAGGCCGGATCCACGATGACCGCCTCGCCCGTCGCTCGGTCGCCAATGAGATAGACGAAGTTCACCATCTGCCGGGCCATCGGATCTCCCTTGGCGAAGTCCCGGCCGGAAAGGAGCTGTCGGAAGTAGAGCCGCTGGTCGTTGACGGGGTCATTCATCGTCGCCACCACCCACTTCTCCTGCCAACGTGTCCAGCCGAGGCACGAGCTCTTCTACTTGAGCGCGTGTGTGACGGAGTCTTCGGTCAAGCTCATCGATCAGCTCTGTCGCACGTTCCAGGCGCGATACCAGCACGTCCACGTCGACCTCTCGTTGTTCGAAGAACTCCACGATGGAGTCGAGCTCCCGGCTCGCGTCGGTGTAGCTCAGCTCCCCCACCGGGAGCGGCTCATTCTCGACTGTCGTCATCACGTCTCCTCATTGTTCTCATCGGCATCATCTCGCAGCTCAGCCGACTCAACTCGCGAGTAAGCCCGCCCGTCGGCAAAACGAGTAATCACTTCGCTGCCCACGGCGAGGTCAGCCACACTCCGGACAAGTTCGCCCGAGGCGCTCAGGGTCAATGTATATCCGCGCTCCAGCTGGCGGTCCACGTCATAAGCGGTCAGCAACCGACGCCAAGAACGCACACGTTCGGCTTCGCGTGCCAGATGGCCCAAGGACAGGGGGGCGAGCCTGGCGGCGTGTGTCCGCAGGACACTTTGGCGTGCCACCAGTCCTTCGGGTGCTAAACGCCCGACGGCGGTGGACCGACGAGCCAAGCGCTCTCGGTGCACTCGCAACTGGCCCCGCGCCGCGCGGGTCAACCGACCTCGTGCCGCTGCATCTCGTGCCTCGGCCTCGGCCAACAGCGAAGGAACGCGGTGACTGAGCACGGTGGCGGCCGCGCCTATGTGCAGGTCCCACCACTGACCAACACGCACGACAATCTGGTGTCCGCATTCGGTCGGAGTTATGCACGCTCGATTTGCCACGATGTCGGCCACGGACTCATCTCCGGTGTGGCCTATTCCGGTCCACACCGGTTTTGTGGCTCCCGCGATGGCACGAGCGACCACTTCGGAGTCGAACGACGCTAAGTCCGCCTTGGATCCCCCACCTCTCACGACAACAATCAAGTCGCAATCCGTGCGGCACAACGCCCTCACTGCTTTCGCCACCCTGAGCGGTGCATCACCGCCTTGCACGGCAACGGGCACAATCTGCACTTTGAATCCGAAGCCCGAACCAGTGAGCTGGCCCAGAAAATCTTGGTAGCCCTCCGTTCCCGGACTGGCCACCAGTCCAACATGGAGCGGTACCTCCGGAACGGGACACTCGGCATTGCGACCAAGTAAACCCTCCGCATTGAGCTTCACCAGCAGCTGGGCACGCTGGGCGGCCAACCGACCCAACAGGGCCGTCACGTCGAGTTCGGACAGGATGAAACCGAATTCGCCCTTGGGCCGGTAGAGGTCGATCGTCCCTCGCAAAATGACCACCATGCCCTCGGCGAGCACCACGCCGTTCTTGGCTAATGCGCGTTTCATGGGCAACCAGGTGCCCTTCCAACACTTGACCCGGAGCGCCGGAGCACCCCTCCCTCGCGGGGCCTGACTTCGATGCCCCTCGTCTGGGTCGATCAGGTCCAGATAGCAGTGCCCGGAGCGCCCCGACTGGTCCGAGAAACTATGGATCTCGCCCCGGACCCACAACTGTCGATTTCGAGGAAAAGCCGAGGTAAGGGCGTCCTCAACCTCATCGTAGAGGGCGCCAATCGAAAGCACCCCAGCCCGACCCTCGTCCTCTGCCCGATCATCGGTTACGACACGCGGGGGCGCCTCGGGATCGAAGAGTTGATGGGCGTAACTTGCCATTACGGACACCCTAGCGATGAGGTGTGCGCCGCTCCTACCTCTTCGCTCGTGGCACACTGGTACAGACGGTGAGTCGGCCAGGTGGCCGCAGCCCGGACCGCAGATGCGGGATCGTGTTGAGGAAGGTCGGGACTCCAAAGAGCAGGGTGCTGGCTAACGGCCAGTCGGGGCGACTCGCAGGAAAGTGCAACAGAAAGCAAACCGCCGATGGCGGGTCTTCGGGCCCGCACAGGTAAGGGTGAAACGGTGCGGTAAGAGCGCACCAGCGGTCAGGGCAACCTGATCGGCTTGGTAAACCCCACCCGGAGCAAGGCCAAGCGTGGGAAATGGGCTGCTCGTCCGCTCTCCGAAAGGAGCGCATCCCCAGGTAGGCCGCGTAGATGGATGGTCACCAGGGCCCGTAAGGGCTGAACAGAATCCCGCCTATCGGCCGACTCACCGTCAATAAGGGCTTTTGCAGAACATCGGGTCGAAATTACTCAAATGTGACTCAATATGCATGGTTGTCGCCCCGAGCGCGCTCGGCTCCGGGTTCGGGTGCCCGGCGAGACCGGTCAGCGCACAAGGTCGTTCGAGTGGCCCCCAAGGACAAGGGCGGTATCGGGGAAGCAAAGACGGAACTGGAGAGGTTTCTCGCCGGTTTGGCCGTTGCGACACCGACGGAGAGAACGACGGTGACGGTGAGCGAAATGCTCGAGGCATACCTGGCCCACTGCCAGAGGGTTGGCCGTACACAATCGACTATTGAGAGCTACAGATACTCCCACGCGCGTCCCGCGACGCTCGGGTCATTGCCGCTCACGCAGCTCACCTCTCACGATCTGGACACTCTCTACGGCGTCCTGGCCGAGCGCCTCGGTGACAACACCATCCGTCAGACCCACGCAATCCTGACTGCCGCGCTCGAACAGGCACTTAAGTGGGGACAACCCCGCCAAGGGTGCGACCGCTCCAGGGCGCCATCGACCGAAGCGCAAAGCCCTGGCCCTGACTGACATCGCAAGAATGGTGGCCGCAGCTTCGACACCAAAGAAGAACGAGACGGACGGCGACGTGGTGCTGGTGATGGCGATTGCCATGGCCGCTTGACGGGAGCAAGACGTGGCGAACTGTGCGGGATGCAGTGGAGCGACATCGACCCCGCCACGTGCTCCATAACAATTGAACGTCAATGGGTTCCCGGCCAGGGTGGGCAGCATCTCGCCCCACCGAAATCCGAAGATGGGGTGCGTTCGATCGTCCTCGGACAACTGGGCCTCGGCCTGATCGAGCGATACCGCGACATCATGCGAGAGATGCTGCGCCGCGAACTCGAGGGCTGGCTGCTGAGCTACGACGCCGGCACGACTCCTCCGCGCGCCAAAGCACTGGGTCAGGCCATCGCCGGCCTCGGCAAGGGCTCGGCCTCGACGTCACCACGCACTCCTTCCGGCGGGTGTCAGCCACCCAGCTGCTTGCCGCTGGCATCGACGTTGATACGGCCGCTCGCCGGATGGGTCACACCAAAGAAGTCATGCTGGCGTCTTTCGTTCTCGGGGCCGATGACCGATCCATCGCTGCCGAACAGACAATTGAAAGTCGCCTCGTGGCGCAGGGTCTGCCCCTCGGAAACATCCTTGGGGGTGAGCCGGAAACCGTGAAGACCTGAGTCACCCGCCTCAACCGGGCACGGCGATGCAACGCCAGTATGCGTTAATTCATGGTTTGAGTGTCTAAAGGGTGAGGGTCTATCCAGCTTGAACTCAGGGGAGCTCCATGAACGGTTCGAGACACGGGCAGAC
>CAVTTR010000009.1:0-26545 GCA_963737745.1 uncultured Acidimicrobiaceae bacterium
CGTCAATCCAGTCAGGAGTGAGGGTCATGCGCCAAACAGGCCCGGCGCCTACATCGAGAACGAGACGGGCGAAGCCGAACGGAGATCCTGACGGCGGTGAAAGCGATGGCGAACGCTGGCCTCGGTAGTTGCAAGAGAGCCCGTTCGTCGGCAGTGATCCCTTTCAACCGCACGACGCCCGTCAGACCGGGTCTAGGCCAAAAAGCGCGCTCGGAGGGATTCGAACCCCCAACCTTCTGATCCGTAGTCAGATGCTCTAGTCCGTTGAGCTACGAGCGCTCGGCAATTTCAGCGGAGCCTAGCTCCCTGGAACCGCCGATCTTCCCCTCCTGCGTCGCCGACATCGTCCTAGCTTAGATTTCGAGTCTGAATCGTTCTGTCCGGCGTTGAAGCTGGAAAGGCCGGCGTCGCGCGTCAGGGAGAGGATAGTCGAGCTGCTTGCGCTTATCAGACCTCCCACAGCTTGATACCGCCCAAAATGCCGGCCGTGTTGTCGACGATGGTGATGCGCTCTAAGAGCGTCGCCCAGTTCGTCGCGGTCGACCCGACGGGCATTGCCGCCACCGATGTAGAGATGGTCGTAGAAGAACAGGGCGTCGATCGTGACGATGGCCTCGCGGATCCGACTATTCCAGCTCTCGTCACCCTTGTTCTTGCGGGCGAGCTCAGCCAGATTCTCGTCGTAGGACTCGTCCTTGCGGAATGGATGGTGGCCCAATTCGAGGTGGGGCATCAGATGGCCGTCCATGAAGAAGGCGCTCCCCATACCGGTCCCAAGGGTGATCACCACCTCAAGCCCTTTGCCCTGCACGACGGCGGCGCCTTGGACATCGGCGTCGTTGGCCACCTTCGCGGGCTTGCCCAGTGCGGTCGAAAGCGCACGGGCCAAATCGAACTTCGCCCAGGCCTCGACGAGTTTCTTGTCCACCGGCGATCCCGGGCCCTTCTTGCAGACGAAGTGCGGAGCGCTGAGGACCACCCCGTTACGCACCATGCCCGGAAACCCGCAGGAGATTCGATCGGCCTCGGGAAGTGGCTTGACCAACGCCGTCAGGGCCGGAACGAGCCCGCCCTCGCCGTCGGGAGGCAGCGGGTACGTGGTGTCGACCCTGACCCGGTCGGCCACCATGGTGCCGGTCTTGCTGAGTACCGATGCCTTGAGCCCGGTTCCACCTACGTCGATGGAGAGGGTGAAGGGATGCTCGGCAGGGACGTCGTCTGGGGTGAGGGCCACGCTTCGCACTGTACTCATGCCCTTGGGCAGCGTCGGTCGTTGGCCGCTCAGCGGAGAAGGTCACCAACGGCATCACGCAGAATCTCGCTGAGCTCGGAAGAGGGGACGTCGCCAAAGGCGTCACCCGACTCGAAGATCCCACCCAGAACGGCACCGAACGAGGCGGCCATGCGGACGCGCTCGCGCACCGAGAGTCGGTCATCGGAAAGCACCCGCTCGAGACTGGCTCGCAAGTCTTCGTGGTGGGCGTCGTGTTCCTCCCGGTGCAGCGCCTCAAATGCGGCTTCGTTTCTTTGATGAAGGAGGAATATCTTCCGGTGCGCCAGCATCTGGTCGATGATCTTGTCGAGGGCTTCGGCCCAACCCTTGACGGTGGGCTCGTCACCCAACTGGCTCAACGCCTCAAAGCCGAACTCGTGCAGCCGCAGATGGAGCGCCATCAAAATGTCTTCCTTGCTGGCGAAGTGGTAGTAGAGCGCCGCTTTCGTCACCCCGAGTTGTTCGGCGATTTCCCGCAGTGACGTCTTGTCGAATCCCTTCTCGATGAACAGATCGAGGGCCACGTCAAGGATGCGCTCTCGGGTGCCAACCCGCTCCACGGGGATGTCAACTGAGGCGGTGCTGTTTTTCTGGGCCACAAGGCGATATTACTTGACGGCCGGTAAGTTTGCGGCTTACCATGCCCGAAGTGACTAACCGACCGGTAAGGAAGATATGCCACCGCTAAAGATGATCGAGGCAGAGGGACTCACCAAGGCCTACGGGGAAACCCAGGCCTTGGCCGGCGTCAGTTTTTCCGTCCCCGCCGGCTCCATTCTCGGAGTGCTCGGCCCCAACGGCGCCGGCAAGACGACTGCGGTGCGGATCTTGACCACGTTGGCCACCCCCGACGGGGGCCGGGCCGCCGTGGCTGGTTACGACATTCGGACCCAGGGCGCCCAGGTCCGCCGCAACATCGGCGTGACGGCGCAAGATGCCACCCTCGACGGCCTCCTCACGGGGCGCCAGAACCTGGCCCTCGTCGGCGAGCTGAGCCGCATGGGCCGCGCCGCCTCGCGGGAACGGGCGGCCGAGCTGCTGGATCGTTTCGAGTTGACGTTCGCCGCCGACCGGGTCCTAAAGGGATACTCCGGCGGCATGCGCCGACGCCTCGATCTGGCCGCCGGCCTCATGACACGGCCGCCTGTGCTCTTCCTCGACGAGCCGACGACCGGACTCGACCCCACCAGCCGCCAGCGGGTGTGGGACGTCATACGTGAACTCGTGGGCGAAGGTGTGACCCTCCTGCTGACGACGCAATACCTCGAGGAGGCCGACACGCTGGCCGACCAGATAATCGTCATTGACCACGGTCGGGTTATAGCCGAGGGAACGCCACGCCAGCTTAAAGAAGCCAGCACGGGAGCACGCCTTGTCGTCACCTTGGCCGCGCCACACGAAGGCGCCGTCGCGGCCTTGCAGCAATTGGTCGAAGGACGGGTGCATAGCAGTGACGACGGCCGCCAGCTCGACGCCGCCGTCGACAACTCCCCCGGCCTGGCCACGATTGTCGTGCGCGCGCTCGATGCGGCGAACATTCTCGTCGACAACATCGAGGTGCGACCTCCCTCACTCGATGACGTTTTCTTCTCCCTCACCGGCCATCCGGCCGTCGACGACAACCTTGACGCGGACGAGATTGCCCGCACTCTCGAAGGAGCCACCCTGTGACCACCGCTGCAATTCCATCGTTGCGTGATGTCGCGCCTCGGAGCTCGGCCAGCAGCTTGACCAGCCGGCTCTCCGACGTGTGGGCGCTGACACGACGCAACCTCATTCACGTGGCACGCGAACCCATGCAGCTTTCCGACGTCACGGTGCAGCCCGTCCTGTTCACGCTCCTCTTCATCTATCTCCTCGGTTCGGGCATTCCGATAGCCGGTGGCAACTACAAGGACTTCGCACTGGCCGGACTCCTCACGCTGAACCTGACCACGTCGACCATGGGCACGGCCGTCGGCCTGAGCACCGACCTGCACGAAGGGGTCATCGACCGCTTCCGCACCATGCCCATGTGGCGAGCCGCCATTTTGGTGGGCCGTTCGCTGTCGGACCTGCTTTCGGCCACGGTATGCGTCATCATCGTGGCGCTCACCGGGCTGGCCGTCGGGTGGCGTCCCGATGCGAGCATCC
Source organism: uncultured Acidimicrobiaceae bacterium (assembly GCA_963737745.1). Classification (GTDB taxonomy): domain Bacteria; phylum Actinomycetota; class Acidimicrobiia; order Acidimicrobiales; family RAAP-2; genus Bog-473. The sequence goes on from CAVTTR010000009.1 coordinate 3,407, forward strand.
TGTCGGTCATCGGCGGTTTCGCCATCGCCCTCTTCTTCAGCTACGCCCTGTGCTGGGCCTCGGCCTGCTTCGGCCTCAAGAGCAAGGGGCCCGAATCGGCGCAGTCCATCGGCTTCATCTTTTTGTTCCCCTTGGCCTTCATCTCCAATTCGCTCGTGCCGATCGCGGGCATGCCAGGCTGGCTGCAAGCGATCGCCAACTGGAACCCGGTCAGTGCGGTCACGGCGGCGGCCCGACACCTGTTCGGCAATCCCAATCCAGCAGGTACGAATCCGGCGTGGCCTATGCAGCACCCAGTGGTAGCGGCACTGATCTGGTGTGTAGTCATTCTGGCGATCTGCGCCCCCCTCGCCGCTCACTTCTTCAAGACACAAACGGCCGAATAGGCCGCGGGCGGGCGTAGCCTCGGAGGTGATGTCACCGACCCTCGTCCACGTTGCGCCGCACCCCGATGACGAGGCACTCGGCTGTCCCGCTGCGCTCCTCCATCTCCTGGATCGGGGCTGGCAGATCGTCAGCGTCACCGTAAGCCTGGGTTCCCCACCAGATTGCGACCGTCGCCGAGCGGAGTTCGAGGAGGCCTCGCGACGCGCCCAATTCTTGCCGGTCGTCTTCGAACCCCCCATCGGCATCTCGCTCCACGATGACCTTGCCGCCGCGACCGAGCGGATCGCACGAGAACTGCCCGACATCGTGGTCTCGCACGGGGCGTCCATTGTGGTGTCGCCTTCCCCACACGACATGCACCACGGTCACGAGACCGTGGCCAGGGGTGTGCAGCAGGCCATGGCGTCATTGTCCCCCGCCTTGCGCTGGTGGATGTGGGGTCTTTGGGCGGACCTGCCCAAGCCCAACGTCTTCTACTCCTTCGGGGAGGAATTTCTGGCGCGGGTATTGCACATACTCGAGGCGTATCAGGGCGAGTTGACGCGCAACGACTACCGGCGACTGGTACCCGGTCGGGCCAGCGCCAATGCCGTACTGGGCTCTGAGCGAGTCTTCGGCTTTGGCTCGACCAGCGCCGGTTCTCTGCCCTACGCCGAACTGCTGACCGAGGTGCGCCGGGAGGGCCGACGTTGGATGGCCGCAGAGGCCCACCATCTCGACCAGGGTCCGCTCCTCGACGAGCAATTCACCACCGACTTGACGGCCTGGATGGAGTCACCGAGCGCGCGCGAGCTCGTTGGTCCATTCCGCGAAGCTTCGGAAGATGCACCCGGGTCCTAGGGTCGTCCCACCAAGGTCGAAGGCGGAGCCGGGCCGGCGGAAGGGTGCCATAGACGAGCACGGCCTCCCCCCGCCGCAAACAGCGAAGTTCCTCGGGTGGGAGGAGGCGGCGCGGTCCCGTCGTCGAAGTCGTGGAGCGGCCCCCTTGGGCATCACGGGTGACGGAGGGTGTCGTGACCTCCTGGTCGCCCACGAGACGACTGGCGTATTCCAACGTGTCCGGATCAGCGATCCCGGGCAAGAAGAGCTTGGCCCGATGGTTGTTCATCACCGTCGGCGCCTTTGCGCCGTAGCGGGCTCGTACCTGGGCCAGGTCCTGCCACACGGTGACCAGTTGAATCCCGTGGGAGGCACACGTCGCCGCCAGACCGTCGAGCTCGGACAGGGGTGCGATGTGGGCCGCCTCGTCGAGCACGACGAGCAGTGGCGGATCCAAGGGCTTGCCGTTCCGGGTCGCTTTTGTGAAGGCGTTCGACAACACCTGCTGCGTCAGCGCGCTGAAGTAGCCCCGGAGGCGGCGTTGGTCGTATGCCGGTGCACAGAGGTAGAGCGTGTGGCATCCATCGAGAAGCTCGGTCGGTTCGAATGCGTCCGTACTCGTGTGCGACGACGTCCCAACGAAGGGTGCCAGAATCGTCTCGGCCGTCGTGTACACCGAACTGCGAGTGCGCTCGTCGCGACACCACGTGGCGCGGGCAGCATCGAGGACTTCGGGCACTCCCACTTGTTCGAGGATGAACGACACGTCGCTCACCTCTTGCGTGTCGACCCAGCGGACGACGTCGGCCATCCCTCGGCCGTCACGGGAGGCGGCGAACAACAATGGCGCGAGCAGTTTGGCCGCTGTCGCATACCAAAATTCGCCGTCCGCGGTCGTGCCCTCGGACTTCGCCGTCTCGGCCAAGTCGGCCGCAACGCGCCGTGCCTGGGACCAGTCGCCGCAAGGCGTGAGAGGCGACCACGTGCTGGGCGGCCTCCGGTGGAGGCGGTCGGATCGATGCACCAGACACGTCCGCGTTCGTTGCGTTGCTTTCTGGTGGCTAAGAGGAGATCACCCTTCACGCTGGCCGCCACGACCGGTCCCTCCCACGCCAGGATGGCGGGAATAGCCAACGCAGTCGTCTTCCCGCTCTGGGTCGGACCCACCACAACCACGGACTGGGTTCGCTCCGCCGCCAACAGGGCCGGATGCAACATGCCGGGTACCGTCCCCAGAGCCAGGCGACCACTGTGAGAAGCGTTGTGCTCGATCAGTACCGCCCGCAGGTCTCGACGCGTGGCCCAACGGGCGCCCGTAGCGTTTGATTTCCGGTGCCAAGGAAGTGTGATGGCGCCTTGCCGGGAGATCCCCGCAAAAAGCACGCCCGCGAGTGCGAGCGGAAGAATTGCATCGGAGAGCGCGGGCACCAAGATCAGCCGACACCCATTGCGGTGTCGGTGTTGACGATCATGCGCTCCGTGGCGCTCAACCGGTGCTGAACCAAGAAGGAACCCTGGCCCACCTTCCACAGAGCGACACCCCGACGAAGTTGGGGCAAGAGTTCCGCCTCCGTCGTCGAAAGCGACAGCAGATCTGAGGCAATACTGAGCTCTCCCGGTGATTGGGCGTAGATAACGCGCGTCTCCAGAATCCGCCAGGAGTCCTTGTGCCAACGCAACCTGCTCGGAGTCGGATGCGCCGACGGAGTGCAGATCTGAGACGCGGTGCAACACGGCCACATTCGAAACGCCGAAAGCTCGCGACAACTTCCACGACGACTGGAGCCATCGCGCCACGCCCAGGTTGGAGAGGATGGCCCACGCCTCATCGACGACCAGAAACACCTGTGCGCTCGGGCCTGAACCCACGGCAGTGCGCGCCAGCGCGGCCTGGAGCCATGCGGTGGCGCATGCCATCAACACCCCGAGCGCAGTGGAGGTGTAGAGGGCGGAGAGGTCGAGAATAACGAGAGGGGCGGAGAGATCAAGTCCGGGCGTCGTCGGCCCGTCGAACATCCCGCGTAGGTCTCCATGGACGAGCCGACGCAGCTCGAGTGCCACGTCGCGTCCGTCCTCGAGGAGTTCACGCAACCCGGTGTGTAGTGACGCCGCCGCCTGCGCCGAAGGGCTGAGAAGCGCCTCCACCACCGACGGAACGGTCGGGCTGCGCGTCCGCACGGTCGCTTCGGAAAGGGCCAGGCCGAGAGCGGCCCGTTCGCGGGGTAGCAAATTCCGGGCGAGACAGGCACAGGCCAGCGAGGTGAGAAGTTCCATCTGTCGGCGGGCGGTGCCGCCGGGTCCGTCTTCGCCGGGGCTCTCGGGTCCCGCATCGAGCGGGTTGAGTCGGATGGTTCCTCCGGGTCGGAGCGCCACTGGTCGCACCCCCCATGCCGCCGCCAGATCGCCGTATTCTCCCTTGGGGTCAACCACCCAGGCGCGACGTCCAAAGACCGCTTGGCGCCACAGAAAGGTCTTGACGAAAGCGCTTTTTCCTCGGCCAATCTGGCCAAACACCACCATGTTGGGATTCGAGATGATCCCTTGGGCGTAGAGCTCGAAGGGGTCGAAGACGAATGATCCTCCGAGGAGGTCGTCCCCTATGACGACGCCGCGCTGGCCTAAACCGGTCTCGGCGATGAAGGGGTACGCGGCCCCGAGGTTGCGCGTGGTGACCTGATGCGCGGGTACTCGTGGCGTGCGGTCCATTGCGAGAGAGAACGGTTGCCCCGATAGCCATTGCTCGGTCTTTTCATGGAGTGTTCGTGTTTGCGGCGAAAGAGTCAGCTACACGCGTGAAGCTTGCTCCGCTTCGGCTTTCTCTGTTCGCACAACGCGTAGTCGGTGGATGAACAACGCCACCACGGCGAGAACAGCCAAGGCGGCCAGGACATACCCGGCATCGCTGAAGCCACTGAGGACGTGGCGGTAACTGCTACCGAGCTCATAGCCGGCAATGGTGAGTGCAGTACACCAGACGACACAACCAACCATCGTGAAGAGGGTGAACTTGGCCACTGCCATTTCGCCCAGCCCTGCCGCGAAGGAGACAAACGAACGCAGGAGCGGGACGAACCGGCCGAAGAGCACCAACGGCTCACCACGCCGATTGAACCAGGCCTCTGCTCGGTCGAGATCCCTATGCGTGAGCAGGACGTACTTGCCCAATCGGTCGACCAGCGGACGGCCACCGAAGTACCCGATCAGATACCCGGCCAGCGAGCCCACCACTTCGGCCAGTGCGGCCACGACGATGACCGCCACGACATTGAGGTGATGGGGCTCATGCGGCACTTGCCCGCTGGCGAGCACCCCGCCGTAAATGATGGCGACTTCAGCCCCGACGGGTAGCCCCATCGAGGATATGAAGCTAAGGACGAATACCGCGAGATAGCCCCATGTTTCGAGAAAATGCTCCATGGATCAGCGTGGCAGCGGCAGGACGGACGGCGCAAGGCGGGTTGAAGGCACCGCCTATTCTCGCGTGTCCGGTCCGGTGAGCGAGTTCGTCTCGAGAATTGGTCTTTTCGAGTCTGAACCCATTCGTTGTGAGCTGGCGCGGGGACGATATCCTCAACCATATGGTTGAGGAAAATGCAACCCTCGATGTCGTCTTCAGCGCCCTGGCCAATAGCGCCCGTCGCGAGATGCTGAACCGGTTAGCCGAGCACCCGTTGTCCGTCGGAGAGCTCGCCCAGCCCTCGACCATTTCCCTCGCCGCGACCTCCAAACACATAAAGGTGTTGGAGCGGGCCGGCCTGATCGAGCAAACCATCATCGGTCGCCGGCACCTTTGTCACTTGGTCGCACGGCCTTTGGTCGCGGCTGCCGTTTGGCTCCAGTCCTACGAGCACTTCGTGGGACGTGCGTCTTGGCGTCTTGGAGGGCCACGTTCCACCCGGTCTCGAAAATGACGACGCATGATCACGACGAGCCTTCACCTCCCCGCCAGACCGCGGGCCAAAGGCAGCGTGCACGTATACGCGCTGGCTTGGTCGCCGTAAAGCCGCCGGATCACGAGACGGGCCTGGCTCGCGGCATGTTGCACCGTGTCGCACGCCGCCACCAGTTCGGATTCGGAAACAGCCGAGACCGTGATGAAACCCGAATAGCGAAACGAGGCATGGCCATCGGCTAGTTCGCTCTCCCGACGGGCCAATACTTCGGATTCGCGCGAATGGCGGGCGGTGGACATGAAGCCACTGCGACGCCGCAACTCGGCATCGGCCAGATCGGCTGTTCGCGACGCTTCGATCTTACGCACCGCCTTCTCGGGACCGAGAGGTTCCATGACGACGGACAGAGTGGCGCGGGCGGAGCCGAGGAGCAGCGGTGCCAGGAAATCGCTCCGCACTTCGATGCGGGGCCACTCCGCCACCCAGAACGTGACATGCAGCAGCCCGTCCACCCGCACACGGGTCCACTCCTCCTCGAGGGCCATGGGCCAAGGGTCGTGGGAGACAACGACATCGTCCGCTGACTCGGGAAAGGGCTCGTACGTACGGAGCAGGCGGGCGATGAAATCGTCCACGCCCAGGACGCCCTCGACCACAATGTCGGCATCGACCAGCAGTCGGGTCAGTGAGGCGATCTCACGCTCGAGGACGGCGGCGCCGTTCTCCACCGACTTCGTGAGTCGCACCTGCAGGGTCAGAACGACATCGTGCGTGCAGGCATCGACGTCGATGTCGTTCAAGAGTGCCTCGTACGAGGCCACGCAGGCCGAGGCGGGGTCTGCCCTCTGCGCGGTGGCGAGATAACTACGCACGCCAAAGCCCTGATCAGGAAACGATGCGGCCAACCACTGCACGCGTCGAATCTGTGAACCCTCACGAGCCAACGTCGCCAACACTGACGACCAGGCCGCCACTCGGCGATCCTGGTCATCGGGTCCGAGGAGAGCAAAACCTTGGCCACGTAAAGAGAGGGCGGCGGTCAGAGTCCTTCCCCGGTGATCATGCACGACACCCATATGGCGAGTTCCCACACTGAGCAACCGAAGCCCCGCCAGAGAATCCATTCTTCGCTTGCCATGGCGTCCCGCTCGCCGTGTGCCCCACCGCACGACAACCGGAAGCCACTGCTCACCCGTGCGTCCACTGATCGGCCAGGTCGCCATGGCCCCGCATCCCACGAGGATGATGACGCCCACTCCCACCCCCGCTGGATTCGGTTGTGCCCGAAGAATGAATACCCCGACGACCAATCCCACTGCGACGGTGAAAATTTGTCCGGCCCGCCATCCAGCTAGAGCGCCGCCCCGTTCGCGTGGCCCGAATCGGTAGCGGGCGCTGTCACCACTCACGAAGGGGCCGGCTCGTCGGCGGGCGGCTTCTGGTCGCGCGAGAGCAAGGGGTCGAGCCCCCAAATCGTCGGTCCACCGCGGGCGTCAACACCGAAGGCCCAGCGCCGGTCATACGGGCCCGGCTTTCCAATGAGCGAGGTGCCGGGCGGCAGTCCGTCCTTCACTGATGGCCCGCCTGCCGGATCCACCGCACTTCCGCCACGGACCGCCGCCGCCGTCGCCGCCGCTGCCGCCGCTGCCGCGCTGCGGCTGCGGCTTGTTTCGCCGCCCGCACTTCGGCCGGCGCAGGCAGGAGCGGCTTAGGCCCTTTGGGTTTTGGCTCGGCCCGCATGCGCTCCATGAACTCTTCTTCGGATCCTGGTGAACCCTCATGCTCAGGGACCAGGCCACCGAACGGCAGCGAGTCATCCCACTGCGGTCCTCCTGTGCCACTCGGCGTCCTGCCCATTCCTGCACCTCCTGTCCCCTGGTTGCCACCAGTACCGGGTACGCCGGCCTGCGCCGCCAACTTGGCGGCGCCATTCGCTTCCATCCCTTTCTTGAGGGCGAAAGTCGCTGCTTTGTGCGGCATGTGGGTGAGTCCGGCAACAGCACGTTGGCGCACTCCCTCGAGATGTCCCACTGCTCCCGCCTCGACCAACGGAATGAGACGGAGAATGGAAAACGGGACGAAGGTCGCGAGCACGAGCAGAGCGCCGCCGGCCAAGACCGAGGCGAAGCCCGCGCCGGCGTCCCCGGTTCCGGCGGTGCCCGATCCCACGGCGCTGGCGGCCAGACTCAACGTGGCCACGATCACGAACTTCGAGAGGATCAGCGCAGTCAGGGTCTCCACCAGACGGCGGCACCAGTGCGCCACTGACGGCCAGACCAGGGTGGCCATGGCCAAGGGAAGAAAGAGCACGGCCACGTACACCGCGGCGGCACGCACCAGAAGTTCCAGCCACAGCACGAACGCAGCGCTCGCAACCAGGAGGCCGACCAACAGGAGCACGAACGTGGCCAGACCCGGATCTGCGACGGCAATGAGAAGACCCTTCGACATGCCCGCCAGCAAGGCATTCACATCCGAGCCTGAGCCACCGGCTACTTCGGTGCAGAGGGCGTCGGTTGCCGACAGGCAGAGAATCACGATCTGTACCGCCACCGCACCGAGGAGCAGAGCCAGAGGAAGCTGCACGAGAAAGGAGCGCACGAGCTGACTGGCGTTTTGGCGGAAGACCGCCTGCATGGTCGACACCAAGAGCAGCGGCAGCACCACAACACCGGCCAGCGCCGTCATTACCTTGTAGTGCTGCGAGAACCAGTCGGCGCCCAGATCGATCGAGGTCGTGCTGACGAGCACATTACCGATTTGCGACAACAACCACTCGGCCCCACTCGCAACCCACTGGCTTAGCCCGTTGAGCACGGCATCGATCCCGGCCGCGGCGACGGACCCGCCGATACTGCCCACGGCGGTGGCGGCGTAGCAGAGAGGGTCTATGACTTGGACCCCGCTGCAGCCAGCCGCCCGGACCGCGGTGCTCGCCATTGGGGCCATGACGATGGAGAGAGCAAGCATCCCGGTCGCGCCTCCGCTCAATGAAGGTTGCTGCCCTGATTCCAGAAAAAGTTGACGATCTGGGGGGCGGCCCCGATGAGCAGGGCCGCCAACCCAGATACAAGAACGGCTCTTCGGCCGATCATCGACTGCTGGAAATTCTGAGAGTGGACGCCGAGGGCCCACGCGGCGGCGCCGATGACGAGACCGACTAGAGCTGCCACGAGAGCCCAGGCACCCAAGCCGTTCACCAGGGATTGCAGGGTGCCCCCGCCGGGAAGCGAGTTCAGCGACGGGTTCAGTTGGACATCCGCCGCGGCGCCGGCGAGATACACGAGGAACATCGATCACCTCAATCAGGCACATGAACGACCGGGATTTCCGGCTGATCATTACTGCCTAATGAATGGTTTCAGTGGTTTTCAGTGTGTCTCATTAATCTGAGCAGCCAACTCCTTCGGCATGGTTCCCGTCGTGGCCCCAGGGCTGTCATATTGGGGGTCGTGATCGGTGGCGAGGAGTTGATTGCGCTGAGCACGGCCAGCGGCATTTACATCATCGTGGGTGTCGTGGCCCTCTTCATCGTGGCGATTGTGGTGGCCACCCAGATGGGGCGGCGCTGGGGACGCCGGGCGATTTCGCAGCGGCTAACCGCACTCGGATCGCGATTGGGCCTCGACCCGCCCGAAGATGAGTCGAACATCGAAACGGCTCTGGCCTACCTCGAGCTCGTCACAGGTGGAGCGGCACAATCGGTGGCAGAGTCGAGTTCTGACGCCATTCGGCTCAGGCGCTCCCTCGATACGCTGACCCAAGGCGTCGTCCTGTGCGACGAGAACGGCAACGTCATCTATCGCAACGGGCGCGCCAATGCGCTCATGGTGAGTCGACACGGCGATGCACTGGCCGCCCAAGCCGTGACCGAGCTCCTCGAGGGTGCGTGGCACGAAGGTATGGCTGAGCGGACTCTCGACCTTTACGGCCCGCCTCGCCGCACATTGCAGGTGCGGGCACGCCAGATCGACGACGGCCGACGACCACTCGGCGTCATTGCTCTGATTGAGGACATCTCCGAACGACGTCGGCTCGAAGAGATCCGTCGCGACTTCGTCGCCAACGTGAGCCATGAGCTGAAGACGCCGATAGGTGCCTTGGGACTGCTGGCCGAGACTCTGGTGGCCGAGCCTGACGCTGAGGTGGCACAGCGCCTGGCGGGGCGCATCCACAACGAGGCCTTCCGGGTCAGCCGCATCATCGACGATCTCCTCGACCTCTCTCGCATTGAGTCCGAAGAGGCACCATCGCGTGAGCCCGTCCTGGTCAACCTCGTCATGGCCGACGCCATTGAGCGTGTCCGCTCGACCGCCGATCAGCACGGCATCGAGATCGTCCTGCACGAGCCCTCTCCCCCGATCGCCGTGGTCGGCGAACGGCGCCAGCTCGTCTCGGCCATGCACGCCCTTCTCGAGAACGCCATCACCTACTCCTACGACGACTCGAAGGTGGTGGTAACCGGCACGGTACGCCGGGGTACGGCCAATACGGGACAGACCGCCCTGGTTCTCCCCGAGTCAGTGGAGGCGGCCCTGAATCCCGACGGTGGCGTCGAGCACCACCGATCCGAGACCGCAACGCCGGAGGTCACGTGGACCACGGTGGCGTCGAGCACCACCGCACCCCTTCTACTCGAAGGGGAGCAAGCCTTGTCCGGCGTGGACAACGTCACCAACCGCAACGACTGGCGCTCCGAGGAACGTGACTACGTACGCCTGTCAGTGCAAGACAGCGGCATCGGTATTCCGGCCCGCGACCTCGACCGCATCTTCGAGCGCTTCTATCGCGTGGATCATGGTAGAAGCCGCGACACCGGGGGCACCGGACTTGGGCTCTCCATCGTGCGTCATGTAGCCAATAACCATCAGGGTTGGGTCGACGTCGAATCACGCGAAGGCGAGGGATCCACCTTCAGTCTCGTTCTCCCGCTCCACACGGATCGTCTCGTATGAGCACGGAACCACGCTCCCGCCCAACAACGAGTAGGCAGAGCGCAATCAAGCAGAACCCCAACAAACCGAGCCCCAATAAGCAGAAGCAGTCTCCGGTTCGGGCCGGCACGGAAGGCCCGATCCGCGTCCTCCTGGCTGAGGACGAAGAGTCGTTCATCGACGCATTGGTGATCGGGCTCACCAATGAAGGGTTCCGGGTCATTGTGGCCCGCGATGGCGCAGAGGCGCTTCGCCTCTTCGACGAAACCGACCCCGACATACTCCTGTTGGACCTCATGCTGCCCAAGATGTCCGGCGTTGACGTGTGTCGCGCCGTTCGGGCTCGCTCGCGGGTGCCGATCATCATGGTGACCGCCAAGGGGACCGAAATCGACACCGTGGTTGCCCTCGAGATGGGGGCCGACGACTACGTCACCAAGCCGTACCGACTTCGTGAGCTTGTGGCGCGCATGCGCGCCGTCCTACGCCGTGCCCCAGGGGGTCCTGACGCGGTCGAACAAACCAGCAGCGCCGACCTCGATGGAGAGGGCATCTGGGAGTCGAGCGGCATCAAGATGGACTTCGACCAGCGGCGCGCTTTTGTGCGCGGCGAAGAAGTTCATCTGCGGCGCAAGGAGTTCGAATTGCTCCGTCTTCTCGTCGAAAACGCCGGTCGCGTCCTCACCCGTGACATCCTCATCGATCGGGTATGGGGAACCGACTACATCGGCGACACAAAGACGCTCGATGTACACATCAAACGGCTCCGTTCCCGCATTGAGGCTGACCCTTCCGTACCGGTCCTCATCACCACAGTGCGTGGCGTTGGCTATCGCTTCGCCGCCGTCACCGCCTGAACCGGCGGCAGCACCTCCCCAAAGCCCACGTTGCCCCAAAACCCCTCTGCGGTAAGCCACCCGGGGTGGGAACGACGAAGGTTCCGGCCTAACTGTCGGATTTCGGCCGGATGATGCAAAACTCATTTCCCTCAGGGTCCCGGAGAACCTGCCAGGCCTCGCCTCGATAGATGTCATCGGCCAGCGTTGCTCCGAGAGCGATAGCTCGAGAGACCGCTTCGTCATAGTTCGTCACTCGCAGATCGAGGTGAACCCTGTTTTTTGCTGTCTTTGGATCGTCGACTCTCAAAAAGAGAAGTGGGATGGGTCCTGAGTCGAGACGCACGTCTCCGTCCTCGTCGACCCGGGTGGAACCGCCGAGCAGGTCTCTCCACCAATCCGCGAGCTCTAGAGGGTCTGCCGCGTCAACACAGATCCAACCGACCACTGGAAACTCACTCGAGTCGACGTTCGCCATCTGCACAGTTTGCCAAGTGATCACCACGTCGCCGCGGTCCAACCCCGTGCAAAGCTACGCGTGTGGATGTCCGACCAGAGCCAGTCGAGAGCATCAGCGCCGTCACCTTGCTGACAAAGGACATGGGTGCGGCCGTGAGCTTCTACCAAGCTCTGGGCTTCTTCCAGCTCTACGGGGGCCGGGACGCCTCGTTCACCAGCTTCCGTGCCGGCGCTGGTTACCTCAACCTTCAACTCGACACGGATGCCGGTGGCGGCGGGCGCGACTGGGGCCGGGTCGTGTTCTGGGTCGACGACGTCGATGCCATGTACGACCGTGCTGTCACCGCCGGATTCCACCCCGAGACATCTCCGGCGGATGCTCCGTGGGGCGAACGCTATTTCCACATCCGTGACCCCAGCGGACATGAATTCGAGCTTTGCGCGCCCTCTTACGCGTTGAAGCTCCGGCGCGTCGCCATCCCGGACCGATGAGGCAGTCGGCCGTCAGGCTTATCCGTATGTGGGGTGCTGCGGCCAACCGGGTGGGGAGTCTTCCCAGTCTTCTTGGCGACCGTAGGGACAAAGGTCAAGGATGTTGTGGAGGAAGACAAGTCGATCCACGCCGCGCGAGGTGGTGTTGTACGTCCGGAAGACGTCGATACCATCCCTCAGAAAGACACTCAGCATGAAATCGCCGCCCGCACCGCAGTCGTCGGTAAACGAGGTGCCGCGAGAGGAAACAAATGGAAGCGTCCAACCCCGCACGGCCTTATATGTCTCTATTTGTGCGAGCGGCATGTCCGACACGGTGACCCAGCTCGCCCCGTCCTCGCGTAAAGCCTCGAGGTCGGTGACGTTGTCCGTGAACTTGGTGCAGCCGGGACAGAACTCGTCCGGGCCGAGGTCCATAAACTGGTAAACGACGAGTTGGGGTCGTTTCTCGAAGAGATCGACCAGCGTCTTAGGACCAGTCGGTGTATCGAAGGTGTAATCGCCGAACTGCATCATAGGAAGCCGTCGTCTTCGGGCTGCGAGCGCATCGAGGGCCCGGGTGGCTTCCTTCTCGGCCTTGAGCAGTTCGTCGCGCTCGGCCTGCCACATCTCGCTTGATACGACCTTTGGTAGCACCATGTTCTCCATCCCTTGACTATGCCCTCCTAGGGAGCCTGGAGGAGAAGGTCACCCCCAAGGTATGGCGACAAACACTCAGGCAACAGCACGGTGCCGTCCGCCTGGCGGCCGGTCTCGACCAGAGCGGCCCAAATGCGGGGCCATGCCAACGCAGAGCCGTTGACGGTGTGCACCAGTTGGGGTGATCCCCCCCCAGCGGGGCGATAGCGAACCTGAGCCCGACGGGCCTGGTAGTCGCGGTACCAGCTCGTCGAGCTGACCTCGAGCCACTTGTCCACCCCTGGTGAGAACACCTCGAGATCGAACGTGCGCGCCGACGGTCCGCCGAGGTCGCCGGTGCACAGATCCAATACCCGGTAGAAGAGTCCAAGCTCTTGGAGCAGCGACTCAGCGCGCTGGAGAATGTCCGCCTGGGCCTCGAGGGCTTGGTCGGGCGTGGTGTACGCGAAGAGCTCGACCTTGTCGAACTCATGAACCCGCAGAAGGCCACGGGTGTCGCGCCCGGCTGAACCCGCCTCGCGGCGATAACACGCAGTGGCGGCGGTGAAACGCAGGGGAAGGACCGATTCCTCCAGAATTTCCCCCCGATGCATCGAGGTCAGAGGGACCTCCGCCGTTGGGATGGCCCACAGGTCGTCCCGTTCGAGGTGGTAGGCGTCATCGGCGAACTTGGGAAGGTGCCCGGTGGAGACCATGGTCTCGGTCAAGACGACCGTCGGGGGTCGGATCTCCTCGTACGTCGGCGAATGTCGATCAAGGGCGAATGCGGTCAAGGCCCGCAGCAACCGCGCCCCGCGCCGCGATACAGAGGGAACATGGAGCCGGACAGGCGGGCGCCCCGCTCCATGTCGAGCAATTGCAGGGCCTGACCGATCTCCCAGTGCGGCACCGTCTGGCTCTCGCCCCGCACCGGCTCGGGCTCGCCGCTTGCCTGCCCGGGCCACCAGCGCCGGATCTCGACATTGTCGGCTTCGCTGTCCCCCAGCGGCGCGTCATCCGCCGGGATGTTGGGCAGATAGAGCAGGCCCTGATGCACTTTTTCCCACTCTTGGTCGGCTTCGGCCGCGGCGATCCGTTCTTCCTCTCCCAGATGTCGGCTCTGGGCGCGCAGGTCCTCGGCCCGGGCCAGGTCGCCAGCCTTCATGGCCTCGCCCACGGCCCGGCTCAACGTCTTGACCTCCGCTCGCAGCGCTTCGGCTCGCGACAGCCGGTCTCGATGGGCCACGTCAGCCGCGATCACGGCGTCGATTTCGGACTCCTCCACACCACGACGGGCTAACGCCGCTTTGACCCCGGTGGGATCTTCCCGCAGCGCGCGGATATCGATCATGGCTGCTCAAAGTAGCCTGCGACGCCATGTCACCCGACACGGTTCCTGCCGTCGTCGTGCAGGATCTCACCATTTGCTACGGCCCGGCCGGCGAGACGGCAGCGGTGAACGGCCTCAATCTGAGGGCCGACCCGGGTGAGGTGCTGGTTGTGCTCGGCCCGAACGGAGCCGGAAAGACCTCGACCATCGAGGCATTGGAGGGGTACCGGCGCCCAAGCAGCGGTCACATCTCCGTGCTCGGTCTGGACCCCCTGGCCGATCATCACGAGCTGACCGGCCGTATGGGCGTCATGTTGCAACGGGGCGGCGTCTACCCGATGTTGGGCCCGCGGCGGATCCTCGACCTCTTCGGGCGGTACTACCCCGATCCCCTCGCCACGGACATGCTTCTCGATCTGGTCGGACTGCGCACCGTCGCCACCACTCCTTGGCGCCATCTCTCCGGGGGCGAGCAACAGCGGCTGTCACTCGCCCTGGCCCTCATCGGTCAACCGCAGGTGGCCTTCCTCGACGAGCCGACAGCCGGCGTGGATCCCGAGGGACGCTTGGCCATCCGGGCCGTCGTCGAAGACCTGCGCCGGCAGGGGGTCTGCGTGCTGCTCACCACCCATGAGCTGGCCGAGGCCGAGAAAATGGCCGATCGCATTGTCATTCTTTCGTCGGGTCGCGCCGTTCTCGAAGGGACGCCTCGGGACTTGACCGCGACGCAGGAAACCGATGGCCTCACCTTCGGTGCCCCGGCCGGTCTCGACACTGCCTCCTTGGCGGACTCCCTCGGACCGGGGGTCACGGTCACCGAGCGGGCTCCCGGTCGTTACGACATTGCGGGAACATCGGGTCCCGACGCCACCGCGACGTTGGCCACCTGGTTGGCGGCGCGCCAAGCCACGCTGACCGATCTCGTGACCGGGCGGACATTAGAAGATGTGTATCTCGCCGCGGTGGGCGCGGCGGCGCTCGAGTCCCCGGAGCCTGCTCCGGCGGAATCGCGCGGCACGTCGAAACCGAGGCACACGGCGCGGACGTCGTCCCAGGGGTGCGCGGAGTGACGCGTCGTGAGAGCACTGCGCGCCCAAACGAAGGCGGAGGTCTACATGACGCTGCGGCGCGGGGAGACCCTGCTGTTGACCGTGGGGATTCCCGTCATCTTCCTCGTCTTCTTTTCCACGGTGCATGTGGTGTCCACGCCGCACCAGAAGGCGGTCGACTTCTTCGTGCCAGGGATCCTGGCCCTGGCGGTCATGTCCACGGCGATGGTCTCATTGGGTATCGCCACCGGATTCGAGCGCGGCTACGGGGTGCTCAAGCGATTGGGCTCCACCCCCCTGGGACGCCCCCGCCTGCTGGGGGCCAAGATCGCTACCGTTGTCCTGGTCGAGATACTCCAAGGCGCCGTGCTCATCGCCGTCGGCTTCGCATTGGGGTGGAACCCGGGCGGAAGTTCCTCGGACGCGGCCGCCTTCGGCGCAGTGGGGGCCGCGTTGTTAGCAACCGTCGCTTTCGCTGGCATTGGCCTCTTCATGGCAGGCGTGCTCAAGGCTGAAGTCAACTTGGCCGCGGCGAATGGTCTCTACCTGGTCTTGTTGCTCCTCGGAGGCATGGTGGTCCCCGTCGCAAAATTGCCCGGTGGTGTGCACGCGGTCGCACGATTTCTTCCGGCCGATGCCTTGGCAGCCAGTCTTCATGCCGCCCTGGGCGCCGGATCCGCCGTGTCACTGCAGTCATGGGTCGTGCTTGCCGTGTGGGCGGCGGCGGCGCCCCTCGCCGCCGCTCTCAGCTTTCGCTGGGAATGAGTTTCTTCTCCTCTGCGGTGAACTTGGCCGGCGTCAGGGCTCCGGGCACGATGGCGCTGATCACGCCATTGCCCTTCACAAAGACGGCGTAGGGATCGCCCTGGAAGTAGAAGGCCCCGCTGAGAATGGCAATGTCGGGATCACGAGCAACCGGGAAGGTGACCCCGGTGGACTTCACGAACCCTTCGCCGAGGCTCTTCGAGTCCTCGCTGTCCACGCCGATCACGTGCACCTTGGCCAATGCTCCACCCGCCTTCTCCTGCTGGCGAACGGCGGACGCCAAGGCCGGGAGCTCGGCGTGACAGCTCTGGCACCATTCGCCGAAGAACAACAAGACAGCGGGCGTGCCGCCGCTCCCTCCGTCTTGTGGCACCTCGATGGTCCCCGATCCATTGAGGCGGGGAGCGGAAAACGAGGGCACCTCACCCCCCTGGTGCGGAGGCCCGGTCTTCTTATTCGTTCCGATGCTCGTGAAGAGGCCGATACCCAGAGCGGCTGCGGCGACAAGACCGGCCACGAGAAAGATCTTGCGGGGCTTGCGGGGAGGCAAGGCGGACGCAGAGCCAGACGAGGGTGGTGCGTTTGGCGGAGGGCCGGTCGCGAGGTCCGTCATGCGACGGCCAAACTAGTGAATGTGGTTTGAGATGAGTACGTCACCCGCCATAGCTACGAACAACACGGTGAGGTAGGTGATGGAGTAGCTGAAGACCCGCATGGCCTCGCGGCCCGTGGCACGTTCGGTGCGAGCGAGTCCCCACAGGCGGGTGGTCATGAAGAGGAAACCGGCGCCGAGAAGTCCGGCCACGATCATGTAGATCAGCCCAAGGTGAGCTACCGGGCCGAACAGCAGAGAGATCGCCACCAACAGCACCGTGTACATGACGATCTCGCGGGTGGTGCGTCTCATCGAGGCCACGACGGGCAGCATGGGGACATCCGCTGCCGCATAGTCCTCCTTGTAGCGCACGGCTAAGGCCCAGAAGTGCGGCGGTGTCCAGATGAAGATGACACCGAACAGGACGATGGGAGCCCACGAAAGACTGTTGGTCACGGCGGCCCAGCCGACGAGGACGGGTACGGCGCCGGCCGCCCCCCCGACCACGATGTTCTGGGACGATCGGCGCTTGAGCCACAACGTGTACACGAAGACGTAGAAGAGCGTCGCCGACACGGCCAACACGGCCGACAGGAGGTTCACGGCCAGCCAGAGCTCGACGAAGGCACCCACCTCGAGGCTGAGCGCGAAGATGAGGGCGGCGCGAGGGGACATGGCCCCGGTGACAAGTGGCCGGTTCTTCGTGCGGTTCATCAGCCGGTCGATGTCCCGGTCCACCACCATGTTGATGGCATTGGCCCCGCCCGCCGCCAGCGTTCCTCCCACCAGTGTGGCCAACATCAACCAGACCGACGGCAATCCCCGCCGGGCCACCACCATGGTGGGCAGGGTGGTGACCAGCAAGAGCTCGATGATGCGTGGCTTGGTCAAGGCCACGTAGGCGCCGAGGGTCGACCTCGCCGAGGGCGACGCCTGCACAGGGGGAGCCAGAGCGGACATTTCGCTCAGCCTACGACCAGGCACCCGTTCAGGACCAAGTGGGAGGTCCCGGTACGATTGCCACAAGTGTCGCGACACCGCCCCTTCACTGTCTCCGCCTCCCTCAGCCATCGCCTCAACATCGTGGCGCTGGCCCTGGTGACCCTCATCGTCGTCACCGGAGGGGCCGTCCGCCTCACCGGATCCGGCCTCGGCTGCAGCGACTGGCCGGAGTGCTCGGTGGGTCATCTCACCCCGGCCGTCCAGTTCCACGGGCTCATCGAATTCGGGAATCGCCTGGTCACCGTCGTCCTGACGATCGCCGTGGCCGGCGCCTTCCTCGCTGCGCTCTTTCGACGGCCCCGGCGACGTGACCTGGTCTGGCTGAGCGGGGGTCTCGTCGTCGGGATTCTGGCCCAGGCCGTCCTGGGTGGGATCGTCGTGTACACAAAGCTCAACCCGTATCTCGTCATGGTGCACTTCTTCGCCACCATGGTCCTCCTGGCAAACGCCGTCGTCCTGGTCCACCGCTCGAACCGGGACTATAGGCCCGGGTCGGGACGGCTCCTGGTGCCACGGGGCCTCCTCCAACTGTTCTACGGCGTCCTCGTCGTCCTGGGTTTCGTGATCGCCGCCGGGACAGCGACGACGGGCGCCGGACCTCTGGGCGGTGAATCATCGGGGCAAGTGATCGCCAAACGCATCCCGGTACCACTGCGGGATCTGGCCGAGCTCCACGCCAGCCTGGTCATGCTCCTGGTCGGCTTGGTAGTGGGGCTGGTCGTGGGCCTGCACATGGCCGACGTACCCGAACGGGTGCGGCGGGCGGGGCGCATGCTGCTGGTGGTCATGGTGGCGCAGGCCGCGGTGGGGTACACGCAGTATTTCACCCACCTTCCTGCAGCTCTGGTGGAGGTGCACCTCCTCGGAGTGACCATCCTCGTCATCGGGGCCACCCAGTGCTTCTTGGCCTGTACCTTCCATGCCCCCGAGGTGGTTCCTCTGGTCGCTGAGGATGGGCGAACGGCGGAGGCCAGCCTTCCGATCGGCGCCAGATAGGCTTACCGCTTCGTCTTTCGTCCGGTCAGCCGTCGCACTTTGGTTCCAAGTGCGCGGTCGACCAACCGGCCCCCATCGTCTAGCGGCCTAGGACACCGCCCTTTCACGGCGGCAGCACGGGTTCGAATCCCGTTGGGGGTGCTTTGTGGCCTGAACCTCTCAGGCCGAGCCAGGTGAGATTGTGTTACGCTGTGGCTTTCGACGTGCCGCAATTGGCTTCGGAAGTGGCCGATGAGCCATCTGCCCCAGTCGAGTCTTAATGAGCGAGAGCGCCCGGAGTAGGGGCTCCCGATCGGCTTCGGGGACGTCACGGATCGCCTCAGTGATGACGGCGTGGATGACAGGAAGCTGCGAATCGATGATCGGCTGCGCCAGAGGCGTGAGCCCGACAAGGATTTTGCGACCATCGGTGGGATGGGGACGACGCTCGACGAGACCGCGGCGTTCGAGCGTGTTGAGCAGCGAGGTCATGCTGGCAGTACTTACGAGGAGGCGTTCGGCGATGACGACGGGGGGCACAGCACGTCCTGCACCGTCGAGGATTGCCAATGTCTGGAATGCGCTCGTGGACAGATTCGCCGCCTGCCGTGGTGCACGCTCGATGGCGGCGTCGAGCGCAGTCGCCGTGCCGACCAGCGTGGCTGCCACCTCGGCGGCCGATCGGCTCGCACCCGGAAATTCGTGCTCAAAATGAGGAGGCACACGCACGATCGCCTCCTCACCCACGGCTTGATGCTAGGCCGATACGACGCAGCCGGGGCCGGCCACTGAAGGAGGAGGGGCATCTTGATTCGAAGATCGCTAGAATTCTAGCAATCTAGGAATTACTATCCCGGCCAGTCCTAGAAAGGAGGCGATCGATGTCAGAAGAACAAGGAGCTATTGCGCCGGTTCTACCTGCAGCTCATTGCCGGTGACCCCGCCATCGTTGATGAGGTCGTCTCCGACGGGTTCATCGAACACGAAATTGGTACCCGGTTTGGAGCCGACGAAGGCCGGGCTGCGCCGGCTGTTCGAGATGTTCCATGCTGGCTTCGACAAGGCCTCGATCCAGGTGGACGACATCATTTCTGAAGGCGACAAGGTGTTCGTGCTGGCGCGGATGACCGGGAGACCTTGGGGGCGAATTCATGGGGATTCCTGCCTCGGGAAACCCCATCGACGTCAATCTCTGCGACTTCTTCCCGCGTCCACGAAGGTTCCCTGGTCGAACACTGGGGTGTGAGGGACACAGCCGGAATGCAGCACCAACTCACACAGTCTGGCTGAACGTGCCCTTTAGGGCCCATCACGTGCTGGGACGGGAGCCGTCCGCAAGGCGTCGATAACAAGATGGATGCGGAACTCCAGGGTGGACCTCAACGGTCGCCGATCGTCGCCGCCCGCCCATCGCTCGAGAGCGTCCAACGTCATGGCCGCCAGCGCCTCGCCAACGTCTCGAGTGTTGACATTGCGTTGGAGTTCGCCTCGGCGCTGCGCGTCGCGCACGATACTGCCCAAGATGTCGTCGAATAGCACTGGGTCTCCGTCCACCGGTCGGGCTGACACGTTGGCGGCTGCGACATGTCGCATGACCAGTGCGGTAAGCGATCGAGGGACGTCTTCCATACGACGGACCAGCCCGGTGATGAAAACGGCGAGGGCGTCGTCGACGCTTCCCGCGCTCACCCAGGCGTCCACTTCACGCGATACACCTCGCGCCGTGGCTCGCGCGAGTTCGATGAGGAGTGCATCCTTGGACTCAAAGTAGAGGTAGTACGTGGATCGACCGATGCCGGCTTCCCGGCAGATGTCTTCGACGGTGGTGGCCTCGAAGCCCTGCGTTCCCCAAAGGCGAGCGCCGGCGCGCACGATCGTGCGGCGGGTGTTGATCGACCGCTCCTGGCGCAGAAGCGAGCGACGATACGGCGGGTTCGGTTCGCTGGTTGGTTCGCTGGTCATATGTGGTCCGTTCATTGACGGGTGCGGGGTGCCTTACCCGACGGGCTACACGGGCCGGAACACCATCGTGCTCGCGGTGATCGGCCGATCGCCATTCCCCTCGTCATAGAGAGTGAGTTGGACCGCAACCCGACCAGCGTCATCGCCCGAGCGACGGATTGTGCCTTCCGCGCGGAATGGCCCGGACTTGCCTCGCGAAAGGAACATTACGTGAGCACCCTCGACCTGAAGGCTCTCGGTGCCAGCGGCTTGAGCCGCCAGCTCGAACCCGGCCGTCTCGAGGAGAACGTGTTGCGGACCTAGGTGGAGGGCGGCGTCGGGAGATGCCAACTCCATCCGGAGCTCCGGCAACACCCAGTGACCATCGTCGCGTCGCGAAGCGCCGAAGATCTGCCACAGTGGGGGAAGGTCCGGGGAATCCACGATGTTCATCACTGCCTCGTCATCGAAGCGCTGCAAGCCGAGCGGAACTTCTCCAATCGACACGCCCTGCGATTCGACCAGAGCGATGGTCCGGCCATGATCGTCCGCATCAACGATGGTGGCGCGGGCAAAACCCATCTGCCGACCACGCTTGAGGTCTTGCGCATCCACGACTTCAACCTTTCGAACGTCGTGAGCGGCGTCCAGGACCTGGATCGAGTGAATGACTGGATTGGGGACGCTCTCGAGATCGGAGCCAGAGCCTCCACCGGGACAGATGATGGCCAACGGTGCCACCATGACGCCTCCCGCCGGGTTCCGCATGTCATGGCGGAGAGCGACTGCATTGTCGGCCACCTTGTTCATGGATGAGAACTGCCGGCCTATGTAGCGATAGCTCAGGAGCGCGCCCCAACGGTTCCGAAGTTCCTCCCCGTAGTCCTCAGCTCTGACATTCCGGATGTCCTCCACGAAGACCCCCTTTCCAAACCTGGACGGCCGTCCAGGTTTGCGATATGGTAGCTGCAGTCTGAGGGGGAGGTCGCGTTGCCCACATCTGGATTCCCTGACCTTGAATCGCTGAACCGGGAACATCTGCTCGCCGTAGCTCACGAATACATGCTCAGCGGAATGTTGGGCAGTCCGGGTGGGAGCGCCACCCTGGCGGCGGCCGACATGGATCCCGAAGCGGGCACGGCCATCGTCATTGAAGAGTGGATGGGTTCGAGCCCCGTCTACACCAACCGGATGCGCCGGCTCATGGGCATCGAGGGCCATGACGTGCCTGCCATCATGAAGGCTCTCCAACTCGACATGGGCTTCGTCCACGGGTTCATGAATGTCGCCTACAGCGTCGATCCTGCCAATGCGAACTATGGCGAGTTCTGGCTCCTGCACTGTGGGGCGCTGTTAATGGTCGAACCGGCCGGCGAAGCGGCCGTGTTCCACATGTGCCACACCATTGAGGATCCAACCTTCGACGCCACCGCCCTGGCGACGAACCCACGGGCCAGGATCCGACCGATCCATCGGCCGCCCCGCATACCTTCCGATCGACATCCGCACTGTCACTGGACCATTGAGATCAGCGACGAACATGAGCCTGTCGGACAGATCCCGCTGGCCCAATACGTGGGTGCCCTCCCGCTCGCGGGGATCCCGAACTCGGTCACAGGCGACACAACGGCCGGACTCTTCGCCGACTACAGCGGCCCGTTCCGCCCGGAGTTCCGGCTGCGTCAGCTCACGAACGGTGCCTTGGCCGCGGTGGCTCGCGAATTCCTGATGCAGCTGCACCTCAAGGCGGCTGCGAATGAAGCTGCCGTCGCGGCCCGTACCGACAAGAAGCTTGGCCAAGTTGCGACTGACGAGGGCTGGATTCTGCCGGCGTGGATTGTCGGTGAGCGGCTGGCCAAAGCCGCTGATCTCGGAGAGGGGCCGGAAGCTGTCGGCAAGCTGCTCGCGCTCACGCCGGTGTTGCCGCCTGGATTCGACCGTGCCATTTCTGTTGAAGGAGATCGGATCGTCGCCACTTTCACGCCCGTCGTCGACGGCTTGCTTGATCCCGATCATCCCGGCCTGGTGGGTTCGCTGGCCCGAGGAGCCACCGGTGGCATCGAAGGCACGGTCGGTGCGCTTCACTTCGAGCCCATCGATCTGACCATCGACGTCGACCAGTCGCATGTTCGGGTCGAAATGAGGATCCAGGAGGCGACGCCCGGCGAAGAACCGATGTCTGTCAGCCTCAGTCGCATGGGCCCGATGGCCAACTGGTCGTTCGACCTGACACCCGCATGAGATAGGAGACATTTGTCATGGCACGAGCTAACGAAGCCCGCGAGTGGGCGCAAGAGCATCTGCGCGGAGTTGCCGACTCACTGATCACGCCCTTCAATGGCGAATGCGGTGACGACATCGACTTTGACGCCTACCGGACGATCGTCCGCTACTGCCTCGGCGACCTGGACCACGATGGCCTCTGGATCACGAGCGGCCTGGCCGAATGGTGGGCACTGACGATGGACGAGCGTAAGCAGCTCGTGGAAGTCACGGTCGACGAAGCCCGCCGTGTCAAGCCCTCGGCGTTCATTCAGGCTTGCACGCTCGCGATGAGTGCCAAGGACACGGTCGAGCTCACCCGACACGCCCAAGACGTCGGCGTTGACATCTGCTACCTGCAAAACCCGGTCATGGAGGCGCATGGCGGTTCGGGAACGCTCGATTTCTTCAAGTACGTCGCGGAGCGTACCGACATCGCCCTCGGGATGTTCAACTCGCCGTCCTCGGGTTTCGTGATGACGGCGGCGGAGATCACTCGGATCGCGGACGAGATTCCGGCAATGTGCGCCATTAAGGACGCGGCGGAGAGCGGTGGCCGCGGCATCGCGGTCGCAACCATGGCACCCGGCAAGCTCGTCTATTGGGATGTGTTCGCCGGCACGGCGTCCTACCTTGCCGGCTACGTGCAACGCGGTTATCAAGCCCCGTGCGTGCTTGGCGGCATGGCGTACCTCACCGAGACGCCGACTGACAAGCGCTACTCGAACTGGTTCAACCTGGTCCTTGAGGGGAAGCTCAAGAGGCGGGTGAGACCTATTTCG
>CAVTTR010000010.1:0-55540 GCA_963737745.1 uncultured Acidimicrobiaceae bacterium
TCGTGGGTCGTGAGGGACGGGTTAAAAGTGGACCTGATCAGGGTCCGGAGGTTGCCAGGGCGCGCGCCGACCCCACGGAATTGCGGGAACAGCGGACAAAAGGACGCACGGCAACCCTGCATCTTATCTACGGGCGTGCCTGAACACAACCCCTAGGCCGCGACAGCCTAAAGGGCCGGAGCCAGAAGCCGTGCGACAGGGTAGAGGTGTCCTCCCCCGACGTCAAGAATCCTGGTCCCGGCCGGGCGCACCGCGCCCGGCCGCAACCGCGGACTACTTGACTTCGACGGTGGCTCCAGCGGCCTCGAGGGCAGCCCGAGCCTTCTCGGCGTCGTCCTTGTTGGCCTTCTCGAGGACGGGCTTGGGGGCCGCCTCGACCAGGTCCTTCGCTTCCTTGAGCCCCAAGCTGGTCAGGGCCCGGACTTCCTTGATCACCTGGATCTTCTTGTCGCCGGCATTGGTCAAGATGACGTCGAACTCGACCTTCTCCTCTTCCGCACCGCCAGCGTCGCCGCCGCCGCCACCTGCTGCCGGAGCGGCGGCCACGGCTACCGGAGCGGCCGCCGTCACGCCGAAGCGCTCCTCAAAATCCTTCAGCAGCTCGCTCAGTTGGATCACCGTCAATTCGGCAATCCCATCGAGGATCTGTTCCTTCGTCAGGGTCCCTGCCATCGTAATGGCCTTCCTTTCTTTCCTTCGGTCGTGTCTGGTCTGTCAGTGCGAACGTGGGTGGTGTTCTTGTTACTCGGCTGGTTCCTCGGCTGCGTAGGCCGCCGGTGCCTCTTCGGACGCAGCATCCTCAACCGGGGTGGACTCCGCTACGGCCTCGGCTTGTGCTGGTGCCTCGGCTTCGGCTTCGGCTTTCGGCTTCGGCTCGGCGCTTCGGGAGCGGTGGTTGCCCCGTCCGGCTCGGGCGCCTCGGTGGGCGCTTCGGGCGCTGCTGCGGCTTCGGGCGTCGCGTCGGGAAGCTTCTCCCCGCCGGCCTCCCTTTGCTCGATGAGGGCGGAGAGCCCGTAGGCCAGGCTCCTCGGCAGGGCCTGCAAGAGTCCCGCCATCTGCTGCATCGGTGCCGCCAGGGCGCCGGCAATGCGGGCCAAGAGCACATCGCGAGGAGGCAGGTCGGCCAGGGCTGACAGGTCGGACGACGACAACAGCGAGCCGTCGGCCAGGCCTCCCTTAATGACAAGAAGGGGGTTGGCGCGGGCGAAGTCCCTGAGAGCCTTGGCGACGGCGGTGACATCGCCCTGCACGAAGGTCAGCGCGCTCGGGCCGCTCAGGTACTCCTCCAACGGCTGGTATTCCCCACCGTCGATCGCCCGGCGGACGAGAGTGTTCTTGAAGATCCGGTAGTCGCCACCGACGGCGGCGAGCGTGATGCGCAGTTCCTTCAACTCGGTCACCGTGAGCCCTCGATACTCGCTCACGATCGATGCGCTGGCATCGCCGATCCGCGTGCGTACCTCGTCGACCACGGCGACCTTGTGCTTCATCTGTGCGTTCTGCGTGACCATCTGTATCCTCCACCGGGATCAACCGCCCGGCGACGGGTCAGGATCTCCGATGTGCGACAGAACGACGCCGGCAGGAGGCCGGTCTCGCAAGTGTCGCCTCGTCAGGCGGGCCCGGATGGGCCCCTTCCGCACCCGAGGGTGCACCGGAGGTCTTTGGCGTCTAGTTCAGTGCTCTTCGCCCTGGGGCATGAGCTGTTTTGCCAAGCGTAGTACGGCGATCGGATGCACTCCGACCGAGGGGTGAAATGTCAGGCGGTGGCAGCCAGCTCCTCGTCGACCAGGCGAGTACGAGCCGGATCGATGTGGACCCCGGGCCCCATGGTCGTGGCCACCGTCACCGACAAGAGGTAGCGGCCCTTGGCTGACGCCGGCTTGGCCCGCTGCAGCTCTTCGACGACGGCGCGGAGGTTGGTCACCAGCTGCTCCTTCGTGAAGGAGGCCTTGCCGATGCGGATGTGGACGTTGCCCACCTTGTCGGTGCGGTACTCCACCCGGCCGCCCTTGAACTCGGTCACGGCCTTGCCGACCTCCATGGTGACGGTGCCTGTCTTGGGGTTCGGCATCAAACCACGCGGGCCCAAGACACGTCCCAGTGTTCCCACCTGACCCATGAGGTCGGGGGTGGCGATCGCCACATCGAAGTCGAGGAATCCCCCGGCGACCTTGGCCACCAGGTCGTCGGCGCCCACCACATCGGCGCCCGCCGCCCGCGCTTCGTTCGCCGCCTCGCCAGCTGCGAACACGGCAACACGCTCCGTGCGGCCCGTGCCAGCCGGTAGCGACAACGTGCCACGCACGATCTGGTCGGCCTTGCGGGGATCGACCCCGAGGCGAACGGCCAACTCCACCGTCTCGTCCCAGGTGGGGCGGGCCAACCGCTTGACGATGTCAATCGC
The DNA here is from genome assembly GCA_963737745.1 of uncultured Acidimicrobiaceae bacterium. Classification (GTDB taxonomy): domain Bacteria; phylum Actinomycetota; class Acidimicrobiia; order Acidimicrobiales; family RAAP-2; genus Bog-473. Next base: position 2,408 of record CAVTTR010000010.1, read on the forward strand.
CTCGGAAACGCCATACAGCGCCTCGCGGTCGACCTGGGCCAATGCGTCTCGATACAACTTGCCGTGCTGTGCCATCGTCTCTCTCCTGTGATGCGGTCGCTTAGCCGGCGACCTTGATCCCCATGGAACGCGCTGTTCCTGCGACCTGCTTCTTGGCCGCTTCGAGGTCCGTCGTGTTGAGGTCCTTCAATTTCACCTGGGCGATGTCGGCCAGCTGGGCTTCGGTGATGGTGCCGACCTGCTCGCGACTGGTCGTGGCCGACCCCTTTGTCACGCCCGCGGCCTGCCTAAGGAGGAACGGTGTCGGCGACGTCTTGAGGACGAAGCTGAATGTACGGTCCTCATAGATCGTGATGTCGACAGGCACGATCGTGCCCCGCATGCTCTCGGTGGCCGCGTTGTACTGCTTGCAGAACTCCATTGTCTGGACCCCGTGTGGTCCAAGGGCCGTCCCAACTGGCGGAGCGGGCGTGGCCGATCCCGCTTCAAGCTGAATCTTCACCACGGCGAGCACGCGCTTCTTTGGTGGCATCGTCTCTATTCTCCTTGTTCTTCTTCGTGCGTTCTTCTTCGTGCGTTCGCTTAGAGCTGCGTTTGCTTACAGCTTGGCGACTTGGCTGAATTCGAGCTCCACCGGGGTCTCGCGTCCAAAGATGTTCACCAGCACCTTCAACTTGAGCTGGTCCTCGTTGATCTCCGCGATCTGGCCGGAGAAGTCCGCGAACGGACCTTCCTTGACCCGAACCGTTTCGTCCACTTCGTATTCGAGGCGGGGACGGCGCTGCTTGGTCGTGGCCTCGACCCCCTCCACCTTGACCTGGAGGATGTTCTCCACCTCGCGACGGGACAACGGCGTCGGCTTGGTGCCGGGCCCGACGAATCCCGTGACCCCGGGGGTGTTGCGAATGGCGCCCCAGGTGTCATCATCGAGATCGCAGCGCACCAGCAGATAGCCCGGGAACACCTTCTTCTGGACGGTGACCTTCTTCCCCCCCTTGAATTCGACGACGTCCTCCATGGGGATGACGACCTCGAAGACCCGGTCCTCGATGCCGCGCGAGGCCACGACGTTCCCCATGTTGGAGCGAACCTTGTTCTCGTAGCCCGAATAGGTGTGCACGACGTACCAGCGACCGGGGCGGTCGTAGGGACTCTCGGCGGGGACGATTTCCTCTTCGTCTTCGTCGTCACCGCCCCAGCCCAATCCCTCGTTCCCCGATGTGGGCGCCTCGTCCGCAACCGCGTTGTCCGCCGTGGCGTCGAGCACCAGGTCCGGCTCGCCCACTTCGCTCTCGGCTGTGTCGTGGACAGTCATAGGTGCATCCTCCGCGTCGGTGTTGGTGGTGTCAGTCATCTCGGCTACTTGTTGAAGAGAAGCGTGACGAGTCTCCCGAAGCCCAGATTGAGCACGAAAATGAGCCCAATCATGATGGCGAGAGTCGTGATCACGACCGACGTGTAATTGATGAGCTCCGAGCGGGACGGCCACGCCACCTGGCGCATCTCGTCGCGGATCTCCCGAGTGAACTGCATCGGACTCGTACGCTTGCGTCCCGAAGGACCCCGGCCCGGCGTGCGGGCCGCTCCCCGACCTCCGGTCCCCTGTCCACCGGCGGGCGCGCGCCGGGCAGCCGGAGACCCATCGGCCTCCATCTGTCCCTGGCGCTGCATCATGCGCTTTGTTTCGCGATTCACGGGTTGTGCCTCACATCGATGTCTGGGTGGCTGCGTCTGTCGGTACTTGGGGTCTTCTGAGAGCAGGGCAGGAGGGACTCGAACCCTCAACCGCCGGTTTTGGAGACCGGTGCTCTTCCAATTGAGCTACTGCCCTTAGTGGGCTGCCTTGGGTTTCCATCCGGCAAAAGGTTCATTCCCCTGACCTGGGGAACAGCCAGCCAGAGTAGCACCGGCGGGCCGAACTTCGTTCAGCGGGTCTCCTTGTGCACGGTGTGCTGACGGTCCCACCGGCAGAACTTCTTCATCTCGATCCGCTCGCGATCGTTGAGCTTGTTCTTGGTGGTGATGTAGTTCCGCCGCTTGCAGACTTCGCACGCCAGCGTGACCTGCACCCTCTTTTCGTTCTTTGCCATCTTCAGTCCTTCCTTGTCGCTGCCCCGGGGACCGCCCCGGAACTGGTAGCGGCGGCGGGACTCGAACCCGCGACAACACGATTATGAGCCGTGTGCTCTGACCAACTGAGCTACGCCGCCAGGGGCGAGCCCCCTGTCAGAATCGAACTGACGACACCAGCCTTACCATGGCTGTGCTCTACCGACTGAGCTAAGGGGGCGCCGTGGCCATCCAGCCACGAACCGTCAATGATAGCCAGAGCACGACACACGACGCCTGCGCCTCCACTGCTGGTGAAGGGCTAACTGTACCATCCGGCCATGCATATCCGATTGGCCTCCCCCGAAGACGCCGAAGCGATCCGGGCCATCTACAACGTCGAGGTGCTCGGGAGTACCAACACCTTCGACATGGTGGCGCGCACCAAAGAAGAGCAAGTGGCGTGGCTGCACGAACACCGGGGGGTGCATCCCGCCATCGTGGCCGTGGATCCACCGGACTCAGGTGATGGGCACGTGGGCGCCCACAACGAGATCGTGCTCGGGTTCGGATCCCTCTCGCCCTTCCGGGAACGCTCCGGCTACGCCGCCACGGCTGAGAATTCCGTCTACGTCGACCGGGCGCAACGGGGGCGGGGCATCGGACGGGCGCTCCTGGCCGAGCTCTTGACACTGGCCTCCGCCCACGGGTTCCATTCGGTCATCGCCCGCATCGCCGGGCACAACGAAACTTCCATTGGCCTCCATCGGGCCGCCGGCTTCGAACTGGTCGGTGTCGAGCGCGAGGTGGGGCGCAAGCATCGGCAATGGCTCGATGTGGTCGAGCTCCAACGCCTGCTCTGACCTGCGCTTCCCCGAGACGAAACTCTAGGACTCGAAGACGGCGCTTACTGCTCCGGGCGAGGACGGCAGCGCCGATCCCAAGCGGGCCCGGTCGAGACGCCACGAGGTGGTCCATCGTCCCAGCGGCACCATGACCACGCCCCACAGAACGAATACGGCCACCACCATGCTGAGCGGATTGGTGGCAAGCAGTTGCTTGAGGAGAGAGGCCCCACCGGTCAATCCGATGAACGGGGCAACGATCGAAAGGCCCAGGGCCAGGGTACGCAAGCGTCCCGAGATGACCGGCGCCATGAGGACGATGCCCCAGGTGAGGTACCACGGCTGGACGACCGGGCCGAGGAGGACGAAGGCCAGGGCGGTCACCCCAAGGGCGGTCAATAAGCCCAAGGCCTCCTTGTGTACCAGGCAATAAGCCGCGATGGCGGTGGCCGCCAGCAGGCCGAGCAGCCGGGTGACGGTCAAGACACCACCGAGGCCCACGCCGATGTGGACAACGTGCAGCGCCCCGCTGATGACCAGACCGATTGCGGTGGCCGGAGCCATCCACGAGCGAACGGCGTCGGGAGTGCCCAAGTTGGCGACCCAGCCCCAGCCCAATCCCGACACCGTCGACAACCCGGCCATGACGGCGACCGAGATGACGCCCCCCTTGAGGAGGGGGCGTATGCGGGCACGCCACGAGGTCACCTCTGGCCCGGCCCAGTCCCACGCCACGTAGACGATGCCGATCGCAGCTGGGACCTTGATGGCGGCCGCCAGCGTGCACAAGACGATCCCCGCTACCGGGTGCCGGTGCTTCGCCGCGGTTATCCCGGCCAGGAGGAGGCCGACCATGATGGCATCGTTGTGCGCTCCTCCGATGAGGGCCAACAGGGTGAGCGGGTTCAGCAACGCCACGGTGAAGGCCGCGCCGGGGTCCCGACCGTAGGCCCGGGCCAGCTTCGGGACGCAGTAGGCGATGAGCGCCACGCCGGCCACCGACATGAGGCGCAACAGTTCCACCGTGATCAATGCGTTATGACCGCTCAGCGATGCGGCCCAGCCGGCCAGCATGAGGAAGAAGGGACCGTAGGGGGCGGGCGTGTTCAGCCAGAGGTTGCCTACTCCGGTCACATAGGGCCCCGAACCGATGGTCCCCGGGCCGTAATTGTACGGGTTGATGTGGTGACTCATCATTTCGCCCTGAGCCGCGTAGGAGTAGACGTCCTTGCTGAAGAGCGGCGCCACCAAGAGCAACGGGACGATCCAGAGGGCCAGCATGCCGGCCAAGGTCCGGATGGGGGCCCCCGGACGGTGGCGCAGGGCCTGGACCAGGCCGAACCAGACCCGGATGAACAAGAGCATGCCGCCGTAGACGGCCACGACGCCGGGCAACAACAAGAACGTCTCGCCCGGGTTGGTCTGGCTGGGGTCCCCGAAGAACCAGGTACCGGCCAACTCGGTCCTGAAGGGGGAACCGGTCAATGAGGCCCCGCCACACACCAACACGATGGCGAGAAAGCCCAGGAGGGCGGGGCGGCGGAGGAAGCGCCAATCATCGGGAGCACCGTTGTCGGCTTCCACTCTCTCGGAGAGAGCCAATCGAGGCGTCACGCGAAGGCGGGCGCCCTCGATCGCCATGGCGACTCTCTGTGCCCGCGAGAGCACGCGTGACTGAACTCGATCCATCAACTCAGCTCGAGAGTCGATCTTCACTTGTTCTTCCACTGGGGTCTCAGTCTCGCTTCTTCAGTACGACGCCGGCCCGACCGTGCGATGCGCGGGTTAGACCCCTGGAGAGAGAGTTCCCGCAACCACCTCGAAACTCCATTGTAATGACATCTGTATATGCCGCAAGGGCAAGGCCGGAGCCCTCCCCCCAACATCTGCGTGGGCCGGGGAGGATTCGAACCTCCGTAGGCGTCAACCGACAGGTTTACAGCCTGTTTCCTTTGGCCACTCGGACACCGACCCGCAGGCTGGGAGGTTAGCCGGGTCCGGCACCCCCATTCGAACCCCGAAGTCGGGCATGCGGCCGATACGCTGCATCGCATGCCCACTTTCGACATAGTTTCCGAAGTCGATATGCAAGAAGTCCGCAACGCGGTCGACCAGGCCAACCGGGAGGCCACGACCCGGTTCGACTTCAAGAACACCGATTCGGCCATAGAACTGACCGAGAACGAGCTGGTGCTCCGTTCGTCAACCGAGGATCGCTTGCGGGCCCTGCACCAGGTGCTCGACGAGAAGCTGGTCAAGCGGCAGGTCTCCTTGAAGGCATTCGAAGACAGCAAGATCGAGGAAGCGCAAAAGGGCACGGCACGCCAGAAGATCGCGATCCGAGCCGGCATTTCGTCTGACCACGCCAAGCGCTTGAACAAGTTCATCAAGGACCTGGGACTCAAGGGTGTCTCGTCACAAACCCAGGGGGATCAGCTGCGGGTCACCGGAAAGAAAAGGGATGACCTGCAAGATGTGATTGCAGCGTGCAAGGGGGAGGACTTCGGGATACCGCTCCAGTTCGAAAACTTCCGGGACTGAATCCCGCAAGGCGCAGGTCGGCCTAATGGACCCCGGAGCTCTCGACCGACGACTCCTCCATGGTGAGGTGCTCGTCGAACTCCTCGAGCACGACCTTGAACATGCGATTGAACAGCAAGAGCTTGACCACCCAGAAGAGTGCGAACGACAAGAAATTCGCCACCAGGACCAAGACGGTCTGGTCAAAATGGCTCAGCTTGAAGTGGATGCCGATGTGGCGGGCCACGTCTGCGCCAATGATGGAGAAGGCGATACCCAGGGCGGCCATGGCCCAGAACGGAAGCACCTCTTTGACCAGATGCGAGCGACCGTGCTTGCCCCAGGCCCATTTGCGGTTCAGCCAGTAAGACGGGAACGTCGCCACGGCATTGCCGAAAATGGTGCTCGGCACCTCCGTCCACACGTGAAATGCCCCGTAGACCAGCACGATAACGATGCCCGAGACGGCAGTCGAGATCACCGAAACCATGGTGTAGCGAAAAAGCTTGCGACCCTGGTGCGTGTGGAGCCAGGCATACAACGCGTGAAGGCGCTCGAGCACGTAGCCACCTTAGCCCGGCGCCCTATTGACTCCCTGGCGGCAGAGCACCGTTCGGATCGTTTGCGTTCCCTTCTCATTGGGCCTGTGGCCCAGGTAAGGGGTCAGCGGGGCGGTGTCGACCACTCACGCCTGCGATGATCTGGGTCCCATGAGTGACTCTCTCGACTTGCTGGTGAACCTGCTCGACCTCGAACCCATTGAGGTGAACATCTTTCGAGGTACCCAACCCCGCGAGGAGCGCCAACGGGTCTTCGGTGGTCAGGTGGCGGCGCAGGCATTGATTGCCGCCGGCCGCACGGTCGAACACGGAGGGGTCCACTCGCTCCACTCCTACTTCTTGCGCCCCGGAGACCCGCTCGTGCCCATCCTCTACGAGGTAGACCGCATTCGCGACGGCCGTTCTTTCACGACGCGACGAGTGGTGGCGATTCAGCACGGTCGGGCCATCTTCAATCTGGAAGCCTCTTTCCAAGACTATGAAGAGGGCATCGAGCACCAGTTTCCCATGCCCGATGTGCCCGATCCCGAGAGCCTGCCCCCGACCGTCGAGCGTCTGGAGCGGTGGCCGAAAGAGCAGGCGGACTGGGTCGAGCGCCCCCACCCGATCGAGCAACGTCATATCGGAGAATTGCCCTGGCACCATGAAGGCGCAGGCGAGCCCTACCACCGCCTCTGGATCAGGGCCGACGGCGAGCTACCCGACGATCCGTTGTTGCACGCCGCCGTGGCTACCTACGCCTCGGACATGTCGTTGCTCGACACCGTTCTGGCCTCCCATGAGGTGCAATGGCATGACGAGAGGTTCATCATGGGCGGCAGCCTCGACCACTGCATGTGGTTCCACCGTTCGTTTCAGGCAGACGAGTGGTTGCTCTATGACACGGACTCACCCGCTGCTGCGGGGGGCCGGGGCGTGGCGCGGGGGTTCTTGTTCGATCGCGCCGGCAGGCTGTGCGTCTCCATGGTCCAGGAAGGATTTATCCGCATCCGAGCCTGAACGCTGTGGCAAGGCCGGCCCGGCAGTGGCCCGCCCGGCGACTATGAGCGGCCGTCGATTGGGGTGTAGTCCCGCGGCTCAGACCCGATGTAGAGCTGACGGGGACGGGCAATCTTCGAGTCCTGATCCAGCATCTCCTGCCAGTGGGCCAACCAGCCCACCGTGCGAGGAATGGAAAAGAGCACGGTGAACATCTCCATGGGGAATCCCATGGCCTGGTAAATGAGGCCGGAGTAGAAGTCGACGTTCGGATAGAGGTGACGCGAGATGAAGTACTCGTCACTCAGCGCGATCTCCTCGAGTTTCAACGCGATGTCGAGCAGAGGGTTCTTGCCGGTCACTTCGAAAACCTCGTAGGCGATCTGCTTGACGATCTTGGCCCGCGGGTCGTAGCTCTTGTAGACGCGGTGGCCGAATCCCTGCAAGCGCTGCCCATGGCCCGACTTCACGGTGGCGATGAAGTCTGGAACGTTGTCGATGCTGCCGATCTCGGTCAGCATGCGGATCACGGCCTCATTGGCCCCCCCGTGGCGGGGTCCGTAGAGGGCGGCGGCCGCAGCGGCGGTGGCCGAGTAGGGATCAGAGTGCGAGGACCCGACGACGCGCATGGCCGTCGTGGAGCAGTTCTGCTCGTGGTCGGCGTGCAGGATGAACAGCACGTCGAGGGCATGGGCCAAGATCGGATTTGCTTCGAAGCGTGGCTCGGCCACCTTCCACAACATGGAGAGGAAGTTCTCGGTGAAGTCGAGCGAGTTGTCGGGGTAGACGAACGGCATGCCCACACTGAAGCGGTGCGCGGCGGCGGCCAACGTGGGCATCTTGGCGATGAGCCGGATGATCTGCTTGTCGCGCGACTCAGGATTGAAGATGTCCTTGGCGTCCAGATAGAACGTCGAGAGAGCCGCCACGGCCGATACCAACATGCCCATGGGATGGGCGTCGTAGTGGAACCCCTCCAAGAACCGCTTGCGCACATTCTCGTGGATAAAGGTGTGGTTGGTGATCTCACTCTTCCACGCCGTGTACTGCTCGGTCGTGGGGAGCTCTCCATTGAGAAGGAGGTACGCCACCTCAAGATACGTCGAGTGCTCAGCCAGCTGTTCAATCGGGTAGCCCCTATAGCGCAAGATGCCGGCGTCGCCGTCGAGGTAGGTGATGGCACTCTCGCAGGCGGCGGTCGACATGAAACCGGGGTCATAGAACCAGACACCGGGGAGCAGTTTCGACCACTCCGAGGCGGATACCCCCCCGTTCATGATGGGAATCTCAATCGACTCGCCGTTGCGATTATCGGTGATCGTGATGCTGTCGGCCACGTGAGCGATCCTTCCAATTCCTCAGGGTTCGCTAGCGATCCTATGACCCTCACACGCTGCGGTCGAGATGGCCCCTTTTTTGAAGTGAAATCACGGGACCCGGACCGCTGTGATCAGGTGCCGGGCGCCACTTGGAGGACCTCACTGAGCGAGGCGCCGGTGACGTCTACCTGGCCGGCGGGGAGGACGACGCCCACGGTCAGCTGGTAGTTGGTCCCCGGCTCAACCTTGAACGTGCCGGGCGACAGGCTGATCGACCCCGTCGCCGCGATCCCGGCTCTCTTCGTGATCGTGACTGCCGCACCAGTGCCCGCCGTTGTATCGGTCCCGCCGGGCTGTGGCGTCAGCTGAAGTTGCACCGATGCGTGTGGCTCGTTGACGGAGCCCAGATTGGTCAGCACGACCTGCACCATCACGCGCTTGGTCGGCGACAAGACCGAGATGCCCGGAGTGGCCACGCCCGACGGCGACGGGAGAGCCGCTGGCGTGACCTTGACGACACTGAGGACCAGGCGGGGGGTGGCCGCCAACGAGCTTGAGGCGTTCACCAATTCGACGGCCGTGGAGACGGGCCCGGCCTGCCAGGCGGTGGCGTCGGTCACCCACCTCGAGGCGGGGAGCCGGGCATGCCCGTCCAGACGGCGCAGCAAGCGGCGCAGCGATCGATAGGTGCGGTCGGCCCGGGACAGGACGGTCCCGGCTCCTGTGAATTCGCGTCGCGGCCTGGGTCGAGGACACGGGCGCGGGGGCTGACAGGATCGCCGTCGTGGCCCCCGGCGCTCCGGCCACCGGAAGGGGGCGCTGACCCAGGAGGCCATCGAGGGCCGAGCGAAACGCGCGCACCGCCCCGGCCCGCTGGGAAAGGACGCCCGCCAACTGGACCTGCACCCCTCCGGGCGTAACGGGCGAGGAAAGGTTCTCGGCCGCAGCCGCCTCCTGGTCCGCCTGGCCCGTCACCATGTCGAGCTCGGCCTGGAGCGTCTGGCGATTCCGGTCCGCCATGTTCTTCATCACGGACCGGAGCATGGCGCCGGTGGCATTGGATTGGCCGATCACCGTGGTGGCTTGGGTGGCGAACGACCGGTTCACGCTGACATAGAAGGGATTGGATTCGGGCCCGATCTGGGTGACGCCGCCGACGAGTAGGGCCACGACGACAAGGGTGCAGGCCCCGAAGACGATCTGCCGTCTCCGCGTCCGCTTGCGGGCCCGGCGGTTGGGACTCAGCGGCGGCATCGCCGCGTCACGCTACTGCGGGGTCAGACGGCCAGGAACGACGCGTCCGACGAGGCATTCGCGGTCTTCAGCGTGCTTGCCCTCGCACGCCACTGGACGGTGGGCGCAATGGCGTCGACGTCGACCCTCGCCTTGTGACGCTCGATGAGACCGAGCATGCCGTTGATGACGCCCTTCGTGAGCGGGTGTGGCTCGAGGCCCAGATCGAGGAGCTTGGTATGGGCGGCGTGGAAGTAGTGCTCTTCGTGCTCGACCCTCGGATTATCGAGTCCCTCGGCAATCTGCACTGGCTTGGCCGAGGCGGATTGGACCATGGTGGCCATGTCACGCACGGAGAAGGATTCGGTGAATTGGTTGAAGACCCGGAACTCGCCCTGGGCGGCCGGGTTCTCAAGGGCGAGCGTGACGCAGGCCAGGGTGTCGCGGATGTTCAGCATGCCGCGGGTCTGACCCCCGGCTCCGTACACCGTCAACGGATGGCCCATCACAGCCTGGACGCAGAAGCGATTGAGCACGGTTCCAAAGACCCCGTCGTAGTCCAACCGGGTGGCGAGTACCGGATCGAGATCGCTCTCCGGAGTCGACTGGCCATAGACGATGCCCTGGTTGAGGTCGGTGGAGCGCAGACCCCATACCCGGCAGGCGAACATGATGTTGGCGCTGTCGTGCACTTTTGAGAGGTGGTAAAAGGACCCGGGTTGCTTGGGGTACGGGAGGACATCGCTACGCCCGTTATGGGTGATCTCGATGAAACCCTCTTCAATGTCGATGTTGGGATAGCCGTACTCACCCATGGTCCCGAGTTTGACCAGGTGAATCTCGGGGTTGACCTCGGCGATGGCGTACATGAGGTTCAAGGTGCCGACCACGTTGTTCACCTGGGTATAGACCGCGTGCTCACGGTCGATCATTGAGTACGGCGCTGAGCGCTGCTCACCGAAGTGGACGATGGCATCGGGCTGGGACTCCGCCACGACCCCATGGGTGAATGCGGCGTCGGTGAGATCGCCAATGCGCACGTCGATCTGGTGCCCGGACACTTCGTGCCACTTGGCGACCCGCTCGGGGAGGGAGAAGATGGGAACCAAGCTCTCGACCCCCATTTCGGCGTCGTATTCCCGCCGCACGAGGTTGTCCACCACGGTGATCTGATGCCCGAGAGCCGACAGATGGAGGGCGGTTGGCCACCCCAGATAACCGTCTCCCCCGAGCACCAATATGTTCATCCTCATCCTTTTGTCGATGTACGGGCCGAGAACCAAAGGCCTGGTTGAAGCATGAGCCGTGATTCTGTGCGCGGGCTGAACGGTCACTGAAGAATTACTGCGTATGGGAGGCGTTTACATGGGAAAACACTAAACCACCCGGATAGTGAATTAGTGCACAAGGGGCGGGATTGCACGTGCGCTATGCCCGCTTGCCCTCCGGTCCAAACCTACGGCCAGCGCCGACGAATGCGATCTCAGCCGGCGCGGTGGGCCCGGCCATCGTCACCCAAGGGGACGGTCTGCATGATTGCCTTGTCGACGTCGGCCACCAGTTCGATGGCCTGGAGCAGCCGGGGCGCGGCCTCGACCGGTTGCAGATCGGCGATGACTTCGGATTCGATCCCCACCACACCGAGCGATGGAAAGCGCCGGGCCGAGACGAGGACGCGCGATTCGAGGGACCCAACGGCGTCGTTGTAGGCCGAAACGCTCGCGGTCAGGCTCCGTTGCAGTTTCTGCATATGGGCGCTCATGGTGCGCAGCCGCTCGTAGAGCTCGGCCCCTAGTTTTTGCACCTCGCGCGCGTTCTCGGCCAGTGACTCTTGACGCCACCCGAAGGCAACGGTGCGCAGCAACGCAATGAGCATGGTCGGGGTGGTGAGCAGCACTCCGTTGGCCATGGCGTGTTCCTGCAACGTCGGGTCAGCCTCGTAGGCGGCGGAAAGAAGTTGGTCGCCCGGGATGAAGGCCACCACCTGCTGCGGTGACTGGGCGAACTGCTTCCAGTATTCCTTTTTGGCCAGCTGATCGACGTGGGCCCGGAGCTGCCGCGCATGCGAGGCCTGGAAGATCTCCCGTGCGGCATCGTCGTCGGCGTCAATCAGCCGGAGGAAGGCCTCGAGCGGAACCTTGGCGTCGACCACGATTTCGCCGCCTCCCGGGACGTGAACGATCATGTCGGGGCGCAGACGACCCTCCTCGGTGGAGGTGGTGGAGACCTGCTCGTCGAAGTCGCAGTGCGCCACCATGCCCGCCATCTCCACGACCCGACGTAGTTGAATTTCCCCCCACCGCCCCCGAGTTTGCGGAGAACGCAGGGCGGTGACGAGATTGCGGGTCTCCTTTTGCAGTTGCTCATGGCCGAGATGGAGCTGTGCCACCTTTTCGCTGAGCCCCTCGTAGGCACCCTTACGCTCAACTTCGATCTTTTGTAACCCGAGCTCGTAGCGGGCCAGCGTCTCGCTCAGCGGACTGAGCAGCTGCGCAATGGCCTGCTGGCGCTGATTGAGATCGCCCTGCGCCGCCGTCTGCACCTGGCTGAGCTTGGTTTCGGCCAAAGCCAAGAACTGCTCGTTGTTCTTCTGCAAGGCCTCGGCCGACAGCTCGGCGAACGTCCCCACCATCTGCTGACGCTCCTCTCGGCTACGTGCACGCAACTCGTCCGCCGTCCGCTTGAGCAGCTCGAGTTCGGACGCCGAGACGGCCCTCGCCGTCTCAGCCGCCGCGGCCGCTGCCGATGCCTCCTGCAGCTGGGCGGCCAGTTGGATCGCCGTCGTTTGGGCGTCGCTGAATCGGGCCTGTGCCATGCGCGTTTCCGCCTGCAGGGCGCCGTGGCGCACGAGGTGCCAGACCAATCCCACGGCCAGCCCAATTAGTAGACCGATGATCACTCCGAGAGCCATGAATTCAGCGTAACTGGGGGGTGTATCGAAATCGGGGAGGCCACTGACGGGCAAGGGCCTCATCGACCCGGCCCCGATAATCTGGCGGCAATGGCGTTTCGGATTGGTGGCAACGTGCGCCGGCTCAAAGGGGCCGAGGAGGAAGAGGCGGCACCTCCCCGTTTTGGAGACCTCTGGTCATGGAGCAACCCCTGTGGCCGACCATCCCGGTGCCCCACGAGGTCGACCGCCTCTTCGCACAGGTGTTCGCCCTGGTTGGAGAGGGTATTGCGGGGGCCACCCACGCCTTGCTGGCCGGAGATCGTGAGGCTGCCAAGTTGCTGGTCCAGCGCGACGACGTCATCGACCAAATCATCGGGGACATCTCGCGTTCGGTCCAGCTGCAGCTCGTGCACGGGGAGACCACGCCCGACGAACGTCGGGAGATGGTGGCCATCCTGCGCATGCTGCCCGACATGGAGCGCAACGGTGACCTGGCCGAGCACATCGCTCGGCGGGCGGCCCGCGGCTTGGGGGCGGAGATGTCGGCCCGCAGCCGGGGACTGGTGGAACGCATGGGTGAAGTGGCGACGACCATATGGCGGAGCACCGGGGATGCCTTCGCCGAGAGGTCACACAACGCGGCGACGGCGATCGATGATCTCGATGACGAGCTCGACGATCTTCACGTCACGTTGACGGCCGAGGTGGTCTCAGGGACAATGCCATTGCCGGTCGCCATCGAACTGGCCATGGTGGCCCGCTTCTACGAGCGGTTCGGCGACCATGCGGTAAATCTGGCCCGCAGGATGTCTTCCCTGGTGGCCGGCGGGCCCGAGCCCGGCTCGTCGGGGCCCGACTGATTACTCTTCACTCTCCTCAGCGCTGGCCGGACGAGACGAGGGCCTCGGCGATTTGCACCACGTTGAGAGCGGCTCCCTTGCGGAGGTTGTCGCCGACCACGAAAAAAGCCAGCGCATTGGGAGCCCCTTGCGCTCGGCGCACTCTTCCGACATAGGACAGGTCGCCTCCTGCCGCCATCAGCGGCGTCGGGAATTTCGGCCAGCGCGACCCCGGGGGACGACCGCAGCACCTCCGTAGCCTCCTCGACCGACAGGTCACGGCTGAACTCGGCGACGATGGCGGCCGAATGTCCGGTGAACACCGGCACCCGTACGCACGTACAGGTCACGGCCAAGTCGGGAATCCGCAAGATCTTGCGGCTCTCATTTCGGTACTTCTGCTCCTCGTCGGTCTCGCGGGATCCGTCGTCGACGATCGTGAATTGGAGCGGAATCACGTTGTGCGCGATGGGCGCCGGGTAGACCGAATACGGGGGGTAGTCCACCGCATTGCCGTCGAAGGTGAGGTCCTGGGCCCGATCTACCGTCTTGGCCAGCTGCTCGGCCAGCTCCCGTACCGCGTCGACCCCGCCTCCGGACACAGCCTGGTAGGTCGACACGATGATCCGGGTCAGTCCCGCCGCATCGTGCAGGGGCTTGAGGACGGGGATCGCCACCATGGTGGTGCAATTCGGATTGGCCACGATCCCCTTGGGGATGACGGCCAGCGCATCGGCGTTCGCTTCGGGCACGACGAGTGGAACGTCTGGGTCCAGACGCCACGCCGAAGAGTTGTCGATGACAATGGCTCCAGCTTCGGCCAGGCGGGGGGCGAGTGAACGCGAAACCGAAGCGGGGGCAGAGCACAGAGCGAGGTCGATGCCCGACAGGTCGGTGGCGAACGCATCCTCCACCACGATCCTTTTGTCCCCCCAGGGCAAGGTCGACCCGGCCGACCGGCTGGAGGCGAGGTAGCGCATCTCGTCGATCGGAAAGGACCGCTCAGCCAGGATGGAACGGAGGACCACACCGACCTGCCCGGTGGCACCGACTATGGCGACTCGCATCTCCCCAGTCTACGAGAGCCGGAAATGCCCCTCAGACCTCGAGGGTGCGCCGTCCCTCCAAGGCCCGACCGAGGGTGAGCTCGTCGGCGTATTCCAAGTCCCCTCCGACCGGCAGGCCACTGGCCAAGCGAGACACCACCACGCCGAGCGGCGTCAGGAGACGGGCCACGTACATCGCCGTCGCCTCGCCCTCGAGGTTGGGGTTCGTGCACACGATGACCTCACGGATCAATCCGGCATCGATGCGGGCCAGGAGCTCGCGCACTTTGAGTTGATCCGGACCAATGCCCTCGAGAGGATTCAGCGCTCCCCCGAGGACGTGATACCGGCCGTGGAACTGGCCGGTTCGCTCTACCGCCACGATGTCCCGCGGGTCTTCCACAACGCAGAGCACGTTCTCCTCGCGGCGGGGGTCAGCGCACACCGAGCAGAGTGCCCCACCTTCGGCCACGTTGAAGCACTGATCGCACAACGTGGTCCGCTCCTTCACGGCCACGATGGCGTCCGAGAGACGATGGGCGTCCTCGGTCGGCACCTTGAGAATATGAAACGCAATGCGCTGGGCCGACTTCGGCCCGATGCCGGGCAGTCGTCCAAGCTCGTCGATGAGTGATCGAAGCGGTCCGGTGAACATCTACTCGACTATTTCGCTTGCGCCGGGAAACGCCTGGAGGAGGCGATCCACCGCGGCCGTCTGGTGGTCGTCGACCGTAGGCACTGTCAGCAACACCTCCGGATCCTCATCGTCGAATTCGTCTTCAGGTTGGTCACGGCTTGTCGGACCACTTCCCCCGCCGGGTAACGAAGGGATGCGGAGCGACCATAGGTCCGCTCCCATCGCCTTCAACCACGAGGACCAGGCGAATCGGCGTGGCGAAGCGGGCAGAAAGCGCCGCCTCGACGTCGGGCGCAAGTTCCATGCACCGGTCTCGGTGCGCGGCATTAGGCAAGGCGAACTGGGCCCCACTTCTCGTCAACCACGACGAACCGCCCCGCGCTGTACAAGCGCCTTGGCCCGGGCCGAGAGGCCATGGAGCACGCCGTCCCCCCATGCTTGCGTGACGCTGTCGCGATCCACCGTCATCCGTCCGTTCGACACGGGGGCCGGCTCCGGGGCGACGACCGTCGCCCTCGCCGTCGAGACCGCTCCCGCGGGACTTGCGTGTCGGCCCTCGGTGCGAGCGAGGGGGCCGTCCCTGGCGCTGTGGTGGGTGCCGCGGCCTCGGTGCGGCTTCGTTGCACTGCACCAACCGAAGGCCGTCGGGTCACTTCGGGCTTTGACGCCGCCTTCGATGTGGGAGGTGCCGCGTCGCGAGGCTCCGCTTCCGCTTCGTGAGTCCTCCTCTCGGGGCGAAGCGCTGCGACAGGTGTCGTCGCCGAGGTCGTGTGGGCTCCCGCCGCGAGCGCACGCTCCAGCGCGCTCACCCTCTCGGTCAGCGCAGCCGTACCCTGGTCGAGATCCGGCTCGAGCCGCTCGCACCGTGGCGATCTCGAGCACAACCTGGGCGTCGGGCGCATCGCGCATGTCGACGAGGGCCTGCCCCAGGATCTCCATGCCCCGCACGACGCGGGCCAGACCCATCGATTCGGCCAACGCGGCGAAGGCCGCGCGTTCGGGACCCGAAACAGCGCAAAGGTCAGGGGCCAGCGCGGCGAGGAAGGCCTGGCGTAGATCGTCCACCAACTCGGTGGCCAGCTGCTGAGGCCCCCATCCGTCGGCCAAGAGCGCACTCAGTCCGAGCAGAACGTCGGCCGCCTCGCCTTCGGCGATGGCCGAAACCACCGACTCGACCTCGGGCCGACCGTCTTCAGCGGCACCCGACGCCACGACCTGGTCGAGCGCTGAAAGGGCATCTCGCGCCGACCCGTGGCCGCGGCGAACCGCGGCTTGCAGGGACGCGTCATCGACGTCGAGGCCACCTTGTGTCGCGCACAGTCTCGAGCAACGTCTGCAGCGTGTCCGCACCGAGGAGCCGAAACTCGAGGTGCTGGGTCCGGCTCCGGATGGTGGCGGGGACCTTCTGTGGCTCGGTCGTGGCCAGGACGAACACCACATGGCTGGGTGGCTCTTCGAGCGTCTTGAGGAGGGAGTTCGCGGCGGCGTTCGAGAGCATGTGCACCTCGTCGACGATGTAGACCTTCCAACGGCCGGGTGTCCCCAGTGCCGCATGGGCCACCAGGTCGCGCATGGCATCCACACCGTTGTTCGAAGCCGCGTCCAGCTCGTGGACATCGAGTGACGTGCCCCGGGCGATCTCCACGCAGGACGTGCAGACGCCGCACGGTTCGCCGTCGGTCGGACTGCAGGCAGTTCAAGGCTTTGGCCAGGATCCGAGCCGACGAGGTCTTGCCGGTGCCGCGGGGGCCGCTGAAGAGATAGGCATGGGAGACCCGGTCATCGCGCACGGCGCTCTGCAGCGCCCGCACGACGTGGTCCTGGCCCTCGCAGCTCTTCGAAGCGCCCCGGGCGGAAGCGCCGATAGAGAGAGACGAAGGGGACATCTGGCCATGGCGCGCGAGCCTAACGGTGCGACTCTGCCCCACACTCCTGTCCTCGGCGCGGTGGCCAGGTTGGCTACGGCACCCGGCCATACCCGCTGAGAGCTGCTGCCTTCCGACCCTGACTCGATTCACGAGCGGCCGTTGCGCAGGACCCGGCCACCGCGCCCAGAACAGGAGCGGTGTGCGTTCCACGCTAGCCCCTCACTGGGCATGAGAGTCTCTCGGCTAGCCTGACCGGGCTGCATTCCTGGAGGCGTGCGAGAGCGGCCGAATCGGCACGATTGGAAATCGTGTGTTGTGAAAGCAACCGTGGGTTCAAATCCCACCGCCTCCGCTGGCCCGCGATGAAATCGATTCCAGCATCCAGCTGGACACCATACGAAAAGGGGACATCATCATCTCGGATCCGCCCCTTCCGCTCTCCGATGCCGAAGCCATGGGACTGGCCCTGGAGCAGGCTCGCGCTGCGCTCACCCACGGGGACGTACCGGTCGGCGCCGTGCTCCTGGTCGAGGGACTCGTCGTGGCGGCGCGCCACAACGAGCGCGAGCTCACCGGCGACCCGACGGCGCATGCCGAAGTGCTGGCTCTGCGCGATGCCGCCCTGGCCCTGGGGGGATGGCGGCTCTCCGCCGCGACCTTGGTCGTGACCCTCGAACCGTGCCCCATGTGTGCCGGAGCGCTCGTGGCGGCCCGGGTCGGTCGCCTGGTCTACGGGGCGGCTCGATCCCCGCGCCGGGGCATGCGGCACCCTCTACAACCTGTGTTGCGACCCTCGGCTCAACCATGAGCTCCCTGTCACCGCCGGAGTACGCGCGGATCGGAGTGCGCAACCCTTCTGACCTCGTTCTTTGCCGCCAAACGGGCCGCCTCCGCTGCGCCCGATCTCTGGGGCGGAGGGCACACCCGCTAGGATCTCCTCCGGAGGGATGCGAGAGTGGCCGAATCGGACGGTCTCGAAAACCGTTGTGCCTCATGGGTACCGTGGGTTCGAATCCCACTCCCTCCGCCACCGGGTCGAGACGGCTCGTCGCATCTCTGAGAAGGATCTTTACGGCAGGGCAGGCGCTCTGCCGGCAGCACCTGGTCGTCACTACGACCGGAAAGGAGTTAACCATGGCACGCGCACGCTCGACGTTTGGCAAGCTTCAGCGCGACCAGGCCAAGAAGGACCGGGCCCGGGCAAAGATGGACGATCGGCAGTCTCGCCGCGAGGACAAGGCGGCGGACGATCTCGACGGCAACGACGGTTCGAACGGTGAAGTGGTCGACCAGACCCGACTGCTCGAGCAGTTCGCCCGCCTGCACGAAGATCTGGCCGACGGCCGCATCTCGCTGGACGACTTCGAAGTTCGCCAGGAAGAACTCCGCGCCAAAATGGTGGTCGAGTAGCGATCCACGTCTAGCGTCAGGCTGGCTGTTCGCGTCCCTCCAGCCAGCGGCGAAAGCCGGCTGCGTTGGAGTGGACGCCGTTCAACGTGTCGAGTTTCTCGCGGTGCGCGGGATCGATGCCGCTCAGCGCGGCGTCGAAGCGTGCTGAGAGAGCGTCGGCGATATCGGCCCCGGCCCGATAGGCGGTTTCGGCCGTCTCGGCCCACTCCCGCAGCGTCTCGCCGGCCTCGGCCAGGAGCTCCTCGGGAGAGTCAAGCAGGCCGTAATGGGCCAGGGCGATGGCCGTCGGACGACGGGTGGCGAACTTTTCCAATGAGTCGAGAGCCAGTCGTAGATCGAAGTCCGGGGGCGGTGTCGACGGGCGCAGCACACCCCCATCGGGCAGCTTGACGCCGACGGCGTCCCCGGCAAAGAGAACGCCGCTCAGCGAGTCATGAAAGCCCACGTGGTGCTTGGCATGGCCGGGCGAGTCGACCGCCACGAGGGTTCGGTCGGTCCCGACCACGATCTCCTCTCCGTCTGCGACCACATGGAGGCGCGCCGCCTCGGTCGGCGTCATTCGCCCGTAGAGCGAGTCGAGGAGCGGTCCGTAGACACGAGAGGCCGAGTCGATCAGCCGGGTGGGGTCGGCCAGATGACGAGCACCCTTCTCGTGTACGTACACCGTGGCGGCGGGGAAAGCGCTCGCCACATCACCGACGCCACCGGCATGGTCGAGATGGATATGGGTGACCGCGACACCCGCCAGCTCTTCGGGACCGACGCCGATCTGGCCGAGCGCGGCCAACAGCACCGGAACAGACGATTGGCTCCCCGTTTCGATGAGCACGGGAGCGGAGCCCTCGATCAGATAGCCCGCGGTGACCCGCTCCCACCCTCCGAGCAGGGTGTCGATTTCGAGCACCCCGGGGGCGATGGCATGGGGCATGGGGACGACCGGAGCCTCCTCCCCACTCTCGGGATCGTGGCTGTGCGTGGCGGCGTGTCCGTGACTGTGCGGATGTGATCCACTCATACCGGATTCACTTCGATGATGACCTTCACGTCGTCAGGGTTGCGCTTCAACGCCTCTGGCCACTGTTCCAGCGGGACCCGCCGGCTGACGACTCTGGCCAACCACTTGGGGTCCGCTTTGGCCAGTGCGGCCGCGGCCGCTTCGTAGTGGCGCCGGTTCGCATTCACCGATCCGACGACCGCCACATTCTCTAACACCATGGACCGGTTGAGCGCGCCCTCGTCGACCTCGATGACGTGCCCGCCCGACGACACGCCGGTCAGGCAGACCACTCCGCCGATCCCCACGTGCGACATGGCATCCAAAACCAACGAGGACACGCCCGTACATTCGATGATCACATCCGCACCGCCCGGCACCGCGTCGGCGATGGCGCCGGTGTGATAGGTCGCGCCGAGGTCGTGCACGAGGTCGGGCTTGACGCCATCGGTCATCTGGTCGATGACATGCACATCGAGACCGCGCTCGACCCCGATGAGCGCGGCGAGCAGACCGATGGGGCCGGCGCCGGTCACGAGGACGGTCTTCGGGTCCCAATGGGCACGCCCACCGACCCGGTCGACTTCCTCCCAGGCCTTTGCCACCACGCTGGTGGGCTCGAGCAGGACGCCCAGAATTCCCAACGAGGGATCCACCTTCACCACGAAGTCGGGGGTGATGCGGTAGCGCTCCGAGAGGTAGCCGTCGTGCTCTTTGATGCCGCGCTCGGTGTAGAGGCCGTTGCGACAGAAGTCCCACTCCAAGACCGCGCAGTTGGCGCAGGGAACGGGGTCGGGTCGTCGCACGATGCCCACCACGAGATCCCCCTTGGCTACCGGCCCGCCGGCCGGTGCCTCGAGGACGCGGCCCAGGGACTCGTGGCCCAGTACCAAGCGTTCTTGTCCGGGCGGTGGCCATCCGTAGAGCCCACTGACGATTTCGATGTCCGTGCCGCAGATGCCGACGGCGAGGGTTTCCACCAGTACGGGACCATCGCTCAGGGGAGGATCACCGACCTCGGAGAGCTCGGCCGAATTGGCCTTGAGCGGTATGACGGTGAGTGCCTTCATGGTGCTCCTCCTGTTCCTTTACGACCGAGAGATAGGACACGAACGCGCCAGCTTGAACGGCGGCCCAGAGTCGGGCCACCCTTAGCGCTTCGCCGCACCTCTATTCCGGACCACATGGAGCCGCTTGCGTCTCGGCGGACGGGACATGGAGGGCAACATGGCGAGGCTGTGGTCGACAATCCGCACCCGGCGTTCCTCGTCCTTCTCTTCCAACTCGACCTGGGTCGCCAATGCGTCGTGACCGGTCAACCGGCAAGCTGAATTCACCAATGACACGTGTGAGAAGGCCTGCGGGAAGTTACCGACGAGGCGCCCATCTCGGGCGTCGTACTCCTCGGAGAGAAGCCCGAGGTCATTGCGCAGACCCAGGAGGCGACCGAAGAGCTCCTCGGCCTCCTCGGTGCGCCCGATCATATGGAGGCAGTCCACCAGCCAGAACGAGCAGGCCAGAAAGGCTCCTTCGCGGCCGGTCAAGCCGTCGACCTCGCCATCGTCAGCCGTGCGATAACGCAGGACGAATCCTTCTTCCATCAAACCCTTTTGCACCGCCTCGACCGTGCTGACGACGCGGGGATCGGTGGGCGGAAGGAATCCCACCAGCGGGATCATGAGAACGCTGGCGTCGAGCAGGTCGCACTCGTAGTACTGGGTGAAGGATCCAATCTTCTCGTTGTATCCCTTGGCGCACACCTCCGTGAAGATTTTTTGGCGCAAGGCTCGCCACTCATCGAGGGGGCCTTCGAGCTCTGGCCATTCCTCTAACGTCCGCACGGCCCGGTCCACCGCGACCCAGGCCATGACCTTTGAGTGCGTGAAGTGTCGGCGCGGCCCCCGCACTTCCCATATTCCGTCGTCCGGCTCGTCCCAGCCGGTCTTCAAGAAGTCCACCAGTTGGGTCTGCAGGGCCCACGCGGCGCGGCTCTGGACGCCTTCACTGTGGGCCGAGGCGTGGAGGGCCGACATGACCTCGCCGTAGACGTCGAGCTGGAACTGCCCCGAGGCAGCGTTCCCGATCCGCACCGGGGCCGAATTCTCGTAGCCTGGTAACCATGAGGCTTCCCACTCATCGAGCCGGCGCTCACCCGCCGGCCCGTACATGATCTGCAAGCGCGAGACGTCGCCAGCCACGGCGCGCAACAACCAATCGCGCCAAGCCATTGCCTCATCGAAGTAGCCACCGCGCATGAGTGACTCCAACGTGAACGTGGCGTCGCGCAGCCAGCAATAGCGGTAGTCCCAGTTGCGGCTCCCGCCAACGGCCTCGGGCAGCGAGGTGGTGGCGGCGGCCACGATGCCACCAGTGGGCTCATAGGTGAGGGCCTTGAGCGTGATGAGCGAGCGGACCACGGCGTCGCGATACGGGCCCTCGTACGTGCAGCGGGCAGCCCACTCTTTCCAGTAGGCATCGGTGAGATTGATGGCGTAGTAGGCGTCGAGCGGGGGCGGCGGCTCTTCGTGCGAGGGAAACCACACGAAGGTGAAGGGATAGCGGGCTCCTTCGCGGACGGTGAAGTCGGCTTCGGTGTGCATGTCATGGCCTACCGGATCGACCAGATGCCACAGAGCGACGGCGTCAGGGCCGGCGGTCATGCGGATCAACCCGTCGGTCGAAGTGAGCCAGGGCACGATTTCGCCGTAGTCGAAGCGCACCGCCAGATCCATATGCATGTCGACCGACCCCGAGATCCCTTCGACGAGGCGCACCACATGAGGATGGCTGTCTCGCATCGGCATGCAGTCGGTGACGCGCACCGTGCCCGTTGCGGTGTCGAACTCGGTCTCGAGCACGAGGGAGTCCTCGCGGTAATGACGGCGCGTGGCCAAAATGCTCGACGGACCTCCGGCCGGAGCGAGCTGCCAGAATCCGTGCGACTGGTCGCCCAGCAGCGACGTGAAGCACGACGGAGAATCGAAGTGCGGCAGGCACAGCCAGTCGATCGATCCGTTCAGGCCGACGATGGCCGCCGTGTGCAGGTCGCCGATCACGGCGTACTCCTCGATGCGCAGCGTCATGCCCCTATTCTGCCCTTCTTCTTGTTGGCCTCATCCGTTGGTGCACTTTTCGGTGCTCACCGGCGCCTGTCGGGACTCTGCCGTGCGTACGCGTGTCAGCACGGCCGGCGAGGCCAAGGCATAGCCCACATTCGGGTAGACGGTGGAGCGGGAGAACACCACTCCCACGACGTGGCCGCCGGCGATCACCACGGGTCCACCCGAATTCCCCGGGCGCACATTGGCCTCCAGGGCGTACACGCTGCGGGTCACCGCCCCTTGGTTGTAGATGTCCCGCCCGAGTGCGGTGATCTGGTCCGAAATGCCGGCTGCCCCCACGGTCAAGGGGCCGTTCTCGGGATAACCCAAAATGGCCGCCTGTGTCCCCCGTGGCACCTGGTCGGGGTCGAGTGCGAGAGGAGGGCCCAAGGGGGCATTGGTCCGCACGATGGCCAAATCGAATTCCGGATCAAACAGCACGACCGCACCTCCGTACGACGCCCCGTTGACGACGACCTGGGTCGTGGGCTCGCCCGCCACGACATGGGCATTGGTGGCCACGAGGCCGGGACCGACCACGAATCCCGAACCCTCCTGCTCGTCGCCACACGCCGCGCCGAGGATCTTGACCGTTGAAGAAAGCGCCGGGTTGGCCAGGCCTTGTGTCGCCGCGTCCGTCGGGGTCGGGACCGGCCCGGGCGAGGGCTGGGTCAAGGTCGAAAAGACCTGGGGAAATCCTTGTTCGTTCAGATAGTTCTGCAGATCATTGAACACCGGGGGCACAGTGGGCAGAACCCGGTCGACCGAGTGCAGGATGTCAGAGCGCGCCACGGCAGAGCTGAGCCACGTATAACGGCTGTTGGGTGAGGAAATCACGCTGGCCACCAACCAAAACGACAAGAGCACGGCAACGACCGCCACGCCGACGCCCAGGGCGGCATCGATGTGACCCAAATGATGGCGGCGCAAGGTGACATTGCTGTAGGTTCCCGCCACCCTCCCGACGATGCCCAGCGCGCTCGCAGTGAGGAGCACCGCAGCGACCGTGATCCCCAAGCGCTCATTGGAGGGATGCACGAACTTCAAGGCCGGCACCCACACCACGGTGCCGAGGAGAAAACCGACCCAGAACCCGGCGAAAGCGAGGATCTGGACCAGGGCACCAAGTCGGAGCCCGTGAACTGCGGCGATCAGCATTAATCCGATGATCAGCAGATCGACCCAATTCACAGGACGAGGGTAGCCAACAGTGCGCCGAGAATCCGGCTGCCCACCACTATTGTCCTCCCGCGGTGCCCTGCAACCCCTCACGACGACGTTGGCGCGCTCGGCCCCGCACCGGGATACTTCGGATTGCTCGCGCTGGTCACACTGGCGCTCGCTGCGACCGCATGCACCAAGACGGCACACGGCAAGAACGCCGCACCACCGGTGCTCGGACAACAATCGGGCACGCCGGCTGTCGTGGGGCAACCCGCCCCGGCTAGGACCGGACAACTCGACGCGGTGTCATGTGCGAGCGCCAACAGCTGTTGGGCTGTGGGGACACCTGGCACGGGTACGACCGGAACGGGCACAACGGCCACGGGGCCCTCCACGTCGCCCGTGGCCTCGTCGCAAACGGTCGTTGATGCCACCGTCGACGGAGGGCTGAGGTGGCTGGCGCAGCCCCTCCGGCTCACCCCCGCTCCCGCTCTGACGGGGATCTCGTGCCCCGAAGTCCGACTCTGCATGGCCGTGGGCTTGAGCGGATCAACCGCCGCCGGCATCGTCGTCACGACCCATGACGGGGGGTCGAACTGGGGTGCCGTCGCCATACCGACGGGCGCGACCGTCATCACCAGCGTGCAATGTTCCAGCGCCGTCGATTGCTCGGTCATCGCCACCGATGGCACGACGTTCTGGTCAGCCCACTCGGTTGATTTCGGCCAGACCTGGCAGCGTGGCGGCAGTCTCCCAGCGGGAGTCCAAGATGCGGCGTCGCTCTCGTGCAGAGCTGATGGTCCGTGCTTGGTCACGGCATTCACCGCCACCACGGCGGGACACGGACAGGGCGCGATCGCCATCAGCATGGATCACGGTGCCACGTGGACTGCCGCCAATGTCCCGGCCAAAACCGGCCTCTTGCAAAGCGTGGACTGTGCCACTGTCACCTCGTGCATCGCGGCGGGCACCACATCGACGACGGTGAGCGCCATCGTGCCCGCCAAGGGGGAGATGTTGATCAGCCAAGACGGTGGACACACATGGACACGTTCCCCGAGGGCGCCTTCCATCGACGACGTCTATGGAATCGACTGCCCGTCACCGCGCATCTGCGCCATGGTCGGCACCAAGTGGGTGGGTACACCGTCGGTTGGCACGGGCGGCGTGGCTCAAAGTCGCGACAGCGGCACGTCCTTCGTCGCGTCGAGAACTGAGTACACCCCTCTGCCCCTCACGGCGTTGGCCTGCCCCACCCGGCGAGCCTGCATCGGCGTGGGTGGCGACACGCTGGCGCGCATCGTGCTCGGCACACCTAAGGCACCCGGATCCGTTACCCCCACCACGCCGGTCGGCGGCGTGCACCGGCCCGGGCTCGGCGGCCGGGACTGAACCAACGACGCAGTCAGGCGCACGTCACCCCACTGCTGCCCGGGCAGCTTTCAGTTCTCGGCCCGTGAGTCCTGGCCAAGATGCGGCAGCACACGTTCGGCCAGCAGCCGGACATGGTCGAGATCCTTGAGATCGAGCACCTGCAGATAGATGGTGTCCGCTCCGGCTTCTTCGAAAGCCTGGCAGCGGGCGACCACCTCGTCGGGCGTGCCGGCCACCCCGTTGGCACGTACATCGGCCACCTCGCGCCCGATCGCCTTGGCCCGCCGCGCCAATTCAGCCTCGTCGACGCCACAGCAGACAACGTGGGCTACGGAGAGCCCGAGCGTTGCGGGATCACGGCCGATCTGCTCGCATGCGGCACCGATCCGTGCGAATTGCTCTCGGGTCCTCGTCACGCCCTGGAAGGCCAGGTTGAACTCGGTCGCGAAGGTCGCGGCCAGTCGGGGGGTGCGAGTAGCCCCACCCCCGCCGACGATCACGGGCGGCCGAGGACGTTGAACCGGCTTGGGCAGCGCCGGACTGTCGGTCAGCTCGTAATGCTTTCCGTTGAAGGAGTACGTCGCACCCAAAGGGGTGTCCCACAGGCCGGTAATGATCGAGAGCTGCTCTTCCAACCGTTCGAAACGCTCGCCCAGCGGGGGGAATGGAATGCCGTAGGCCTTGTGCTCATTCTCGAACCATCCGGTACCGAGCCCGAGCTCAATCCGGCCGCCACTCATGGCATCGACCTGGGCCACCGTGATGGCCAAGATCCCCGGATGGCGAAAGGTGGCCGAGCTGACGAGTGTGCCCAACCGGATGTGGCTGGTCTCACGGGCCAAGGCGCCAAGGGTGACCCAGGCGTCGGTGGGTCCCGGCAGGCCGTCGCCGCCCATCGTCAGGTAGTGGTCGGAGCGGAAGAACGCATCGAAACCAGATGCCTCCGCCTCTTGGGCCATTGTGAGCAGGGTGTCGTAATCAGCTCCCTGCTGCGGTTCCACAAAAATTCGTACCTTCATTCGCGCGACCCTAACGGCAACAGGCACACTACGAACATGGACATTGGCGTCATCTTCCCGCAGACCGAGCTCGGAGGCGATCGTGGTGCCGTGCGGTCGTACGGCACGGCCGCCTCGGCGCTCGGCTATGCCCACCTCGGCGCATTCGTCGATGACCACATCAATGCGATCTCTCTGTTCGCCTCCCAAATGATGGAGGAGACGGCCTGATCCGTCTCGCACGCGGTGGTGAGAGAGGATGAAGGGGTGACTGACGAGGAAAGTGGCTATCCGGGCGCCCCACCCGGATGGTATGCCGACCCCGCGGGAGGCCCCGGCCAGCGCTGGTGGGACGGCTATGCCTGGACCGCCACCGTGGTGTTGCCCGAGGTCCCACCGCCACCCGTCCGCCGCCGTCACCGGCGCCGCCGCACTACCAGCAGGCGGTGCCTCCACCGCCCCCTTCGTTCGGCAGCCCCACTGCCTCGTGGAATCCGGTGCGGCCCAATGCCGCCGACCTGGTGAGGCGTGAAATGACGCTGACACCGCTCGCCCGTACGGCCATCACGTTCTTCGGGCTCTATATCCTGGTCGGCTTCCTCAACCTCCAACTCCGTCGCAGCCAGTTTCGAGCTTTGGGCCACCAGATGCACCTGACCTTCGAAGCTTCCCGCAATGGGAGCCCAGTGCCCACCTTTCCCAGGCAGTCGACGACCGAGCCCATCCAACTCATCGTCGGGCTGTTCACACTCGTGGCCCTCGTCGTGGTGTTGATATGGCAATTTCGGGCTGCCACAGCCGCTCGGTCCCTCGGCTATCCAGCGAAACACTCGCCCGGGTGGGGCGTGGGTTGCTGGTTCGTCCCTATCGTCAACTTCTGGATGCCGTATCAAGCGATCCGGGACTGTCTCCCACCCGATGATCCCCATCGCCATCTCGTTCTGCGCTGGTGGCTCCTCATCGTCGGGGCCGAGGTCGTTCTCACTGCGGCGACCGCAGCCGCCCTCATCTCGAGCCCTGTCGCTCTGGGTATCTCGCTCGTCGGCGCTCTGTTCGGTCTCGCTTTGGTTGCCACCGCCCCGCGTGTTGTCGTCGCTATTTCGACGGCGCATGAGGCGCACATCACCGCTCCCGGCGGCGCGTGACCATGCATCTCTCGAGGAGCGAAGCCCCTAAGGTTGCCTGAGACCGTAAGAGACAAGGCGAGAGAACAGGAGTACGGGTGAGCGCAGGACCTGAGTGGGGGCCATTGTCCCGATTGGCCGGAATCTGGGAAGGCGACACAGGCGAAGACGTCGCCTACTCCAATGAAAAAGGGAGTGTCGGCCTCACGCCCTACCGCGAGCACACAGAGCTCAAGCCGTTCGGCCCGGTCGCGAACGGTATCCAGACCCTGTACGGCTTGGACTACCGCATGGCCGCCTGGCGCGGCACCGAAGAGAACCCGTTCCACACCGAGGTTGGTTACTGGCTGTGGGATGCCACCGACGGCCAGGTCATGCGCTGCTTCCTGATCCCGCGTGGATCGGCCCTCATCGCCGGCGGCACCGTGTCACCCGATGCGACCACATTCACCATGGTTTCGGACGCGGGCTCGGAGACCTACGGAATCCTGTCGAACCAATTCCTGGCGGCGCAGGCGCGCACCGTTCACTACGAGGTGGCGATCGACGCCAGCGAGGACGGGGTCTTCCGTTATGAAGAGGTATCACTCATTGAGCACGGCAAGCTCTCCGAGCACCTGAGTCACACCGATAGCAACACTCTCCACAAGATCGGCGACGCCTGAGCCAAACCGCTAGGGTCCTCAACGGTACGGGGGAGAGCGGAGCGGCCGCACGTGACTGACACCGAGACCGAGGTCGCCATCGGCGCCGTCTACGACGAGATGGTCGATACCCGCCGCACCCTGCACCGCCAACCGGAGCTGGCGTTCAGCGAACACGCCACCACCGCGTTGATCCGCGAGCGCATGTCTTCGCTGGAAATCGGCGAGCTGGAGCGGGTCACGGCGACCGGCGGGATCTTTGCTTTCGATGGTGGACTTCCCGGGCGCAGCGTGGTCCTACGGGCGGACATCGATGCGTTGCCGATCCAAGAGGACACGGCAACTCCCTTCCACTCCGACGTCGATGGCACCATGCACGCCTGCGGCCACGATGTCCACGTCGCGTCGCTGCTCGGTGTGGCCCGTTCCCTCAGCATGCACCGGGCCGAACTCCCCGGTCGCTACATCTTCTTGTTCCAGCCAGCGGAGGAAGCATTGTGTGGGGCCAAAAGGATGCTCGAGGGTGGAGCGCTCGATGTCATCGGCGAGGCCCGGCTCATCGGTTTCCACGTGACGTCGCAGATCCCGGCGGGTGTTGTCGCTTTGCGGGAGGGCATCGCCATGTCAGAGGCGCACTCCTTGCGCATCACCTTGGTCGGCCCGGGTGGGCACGGAGCCATCCCCACGGCCAAGGGTGACGTGATCAAGGCGACGGCTGACCTCGTGACACGCTTGGGCACTGTCGCCACGGGCATGAACTACGAGGGCGCGAGCTGCGTCTGCAGTGCGGGCATGCTCTCAGCGGGCACGGCGGTCAACGTGGTCCCGACGACGGCCACCGTCTCGGGAACACTGCGCACCTTCACCGAAGAACAGCGCCACGAGGCATTCCTCCGGCTGCAGGCGGTATGCGACGTCATCGCCGATTCGCACGGCGTCGTGGTCGAACTCGAGTTCCCCGAGCACACCGCCGCGGTGATCAATGACGGCGGGGTCACCGACCTGGTCGAAGCGGCCGCGCAAGATCTGCTCGGTTCGACACATGTCATTCGCATGCCGCCCGCCTCACCGAGTGACGATGTGAGCGAGTTCCTCAGCCATCTTCCGGGGTGTTACTTCTTCGTGGGTGGGGCCAATGCCGAGGGCACCAGCGGCATGCATCACAGCCCCACGTTCTCCGTAGAGGACGACGCACTGCGAGTGGGAGCCGGACTCGTCCGACGGAGTGCCATCGCCATGGCAGGGCTGTGAGCGCGGCGGCGGGCACCACCGAGGCGCCGGCCAGGGTCATCAATGTCGGGACTTGCCTCACCGGGGCCATCATCCCGGTTGACGGTGGCATCGCGTCGACGCGGTGAGCGCGGCGTCGGAGACGGCGTTCGGCTCTAGGTTTTCCGGCATGACAACCTCCTTCGACGATCAGCTCTGGCGTCACCCGTCGCCCGGCCTGTGGAAATTGCGCCTGGCCGAGTTGGGCCTCCTCACCGCGATCACCGCGCTCGTCGTCGGACTGCTCTTCGCCGCGCTCTTCGGGAACGACGCCTCCGTCGTCAGCATGTTCGTCGTCCTTGCCATCGGTGTACTCTCGACGTGGTTCGTTCGCCGCCGCTATCGGGCCTGGCGCTATCAGGAACGGTACGAGGACTTGATCGTGGCGAGCGGCGTCCTGGTGCGCCACCTCTCGGTGGTGCCCTACGGGCGTATGCAATTCGTCGAAGTGACCGCGGGCCCGCTGGAAAGACTCTTCAAGCTCTCCACGGTCAAACTCCACACGGCGGCGGCAGCCAGCGATGCCCGCATTCCCGGCCTCGATTCCCACGAATCCGCTCGGCTGCGTGATCGGCTGACCGAACTCGGTGAGGCAAAGGCGGCCGGCATGTGAGACAAGACCTCGAGCGCGAGGGGGGCTGGCAGCGTCTGCACCCGCTTTCACCGCTCACCCGCATCGGAAGGATGGTGCCCATCATTGTCCTGTCCTTCCTACCGAGCCTTGTCCAGCACGACACGCAACAAGGCCCGCCGTACTTCCCCATCGCGATCACGGTGCTCTCGGTCTTCTTCGGTTTTGTCCACTGGCTGGTGACCCGGTGGAAGATCGAGGATGACACCCTGCGCATTGAGACGGGCCTCATCCGGCGTGACTCCAAACGTCTCCCGCTCACCCGCATCCAGGCCGTCGATGTGGTGCGACCGCTGCTCGCCCGGCTCTTCGGCGTTTCCGAGCTCCGCATCCGCCTGGCCGGCTCGGGCGGCTCTGATGGACGTCTGGCGTACCTGTCTGAGACGACGGCGCTCGAGGTCCGTGAACTGCTCCTCCAACGGCGGGTTCCGACCGATGTATCGAGGGGCGGCTCGACGATTTCAGACGCGGCCGCGGGAAGCGCCGTGGGCTCATCCCCAGTGTCCGAATCGGCAATTCCAGAACACACGATGGCTCTGGTGCCAACCGGGCGATTGGTCGGCTCGGTGGCCCTGTCCGGCCTCACGCTCTTTCTTCTCGCCATTGCGCTCGCCCTCCTCGTGCTCTCCATCGTGGCGCCGAAGACGGCGGTTGCGGTGGGGGGATTCCTAGCCGCGTACCTCTTCAGCTTCGTCAGCGGGCTATGGCGGCGCCTCTCCAACGAGTTCCATTTCGAGGCCGTTGAAGCACCCGAAGGCGTTCGGATTCGTCGCGGTCTCCTGCAAACGGTCTCCGAGACCATTCCCCACGGTCGGATCCAGGCCGTGCGCAAAATCGAGCCTCTCTTGTGGCGTCCCATGGGCTGGTGCCGCCTCGAGGTGGACATAGCCGGCGCCGGCCGAAAGACGCAGCGGGGCGAAGGGTCGGGGGTGGCCCGCAAGGCACTGCTGCCCGTCGGAACCGAGCAGGACGCCCGGCACCTGGTGGGCCGGCTCATCGGCGGCACGCTGCCCACCATGTCGGCGCCGCCGGCCCGGGCCCGCATGAAGGCTCCCTTGAGTTACCACTTTCTCTCGGCCGGACACGATGCGGACCACGCGGTCTGCGTGACCGGGCGGGTGCGCAGGACCACGACCTGGGTCCCGTTGGAAAAGTCACAAAGCATTCGACGCGTCCAGGGTCCTGTGCAGCGTCGCTTGGGGCTTGCGACAGTGCACGTGGACGCGGCCGGGAAGGCAACACGGGCCGAGTTTCGCGATCGTCGAGTGGCCGAGGCGGACCAGCTGGTCCAGAACCTCTCCGACTTGAGCCGGGAAGCCCGTCGGCATCGGGCGGCGCCTCCGGCCGAACGCTCTTCGAACGTCGGCGCAGTCATTCCCGCCGGTTGGTATCCCGACCCATCCGGGCGTCACGAGGAGCGGTACTGGCGTGATGGCGCATGGACCGAGCACGTCAGCGACAGGGGTGCGACCACGGTCGACCTGTCTCTGAACATCGGTCGGGGCATGGAAAGTCCCCGGAAGTTCGTTTTCAGAAAACTTACCGAACCGGTCGGTTCGGTTAACTCGGAGCGTTTGCGGGCTCGCGCTCAGTTTCGGGCGGTGAACCGCATGGGAAAGTGCTCGATCGATCGTATATTCGGTGTATACACCAGGGTATGTCCGGGCTCCACCCAGTACTCGGGTATGCGACGGTGCCACTCTCGTAGGGCCACCCGCAGCTCCATGCGAGCCAGGTGTGAGCCGAGGCACCGATGGATGCCGCCTCCGAAGGCGATATGGCGGTTCACGGCGCGGTCAAAACGCACCTCATGGGCGTCCTCGATATCGCTCTCGTCCGTGTTGGCCGAACCGAGGATGAGCACGATCGAGTCACCCTTGCTCACCGGACAGCCAGCGAAGGTCGTGTCCTCGAGCGACGCACGTGCCACCATCTGGACCGGAGTCTCCCAGCGCAGGAGCTCTTCGATGGCCGAGGGAATCACGCTCGGGTCATCCGCCAGCTGTTGGCGGTGGTCCGGATGCTGCGAAAGGAATCCGAACATGCAGTCCAAGGTGGCGGTCACCGTATCGAGACCGGCGATGAGGAAGAGGAAGCAAATATCCAAGATGTCCTCGCGCGTCAGTGTCTGACCCTCCACCTCCGCCCCGAGGAAACGTGAGACGAGATCTTCACGGGGCAATTGCACGCGCTCATCGAGCACCTGGTTGAAATAGGCGTAAATGGAATCGGCGACCTCCTGCTGATGGGAGTTCGCCTCGTCACTCCCCGCGGGCGTCCCCGTGACGTGCTCGGGTCGGATGATGCCGTCTTTCATGGCCAGGAATCGTTCGAGCTCTTCGGGAGGCAACCCGAGCAACGAAAGGAACACCTGCGACGGATAGGGGACCGAGAACTCGGCCGCGAAGTCAACGTGACCCCGTTCGATGAAACGGTCGATGAGGCCGTTGACAAGGACCGCTACGTCCTCCTCCATGGCCGTCATCAGGCGTGGGGCGAAAATCGGGTCGAGAAGTTTGCGGTATTTCTTGTGCTCGGGTGGATCGATCTGCAGGGGAATCAGCGGGCGGACGTTCTTGAGATCCACCGCGGACATGTTCGAGGTGAACACCTCGGGGTGGCGTAATGCTTCGTCGATGTCGACCTTGCGGCTCAGAATGAGCGATCCCTCCAGGGCCAACACCGGGCTGCCGTCTCGCATCGCCTTGAAGACGGGTTGTGGATTGGCCGCCATATTCGATTCGCCGCTGAAGGGGCCGCCCGCATCCGGTTCGGTTGCCGCGACCCCCGTGATGTCTTCGACCTTCGTCTCACTGCTCTCACTCGCTGCGTCCATGTGTCCCCTCCAGAATCGATTCTCTTGCCGGCAGTAGAAGACCGTTGACGGATTGGACAAGGGCCCGGTCGTCAGGTTCGGGGATGATGAAGCTCGAGGCGAACAGGCGCACGACGACGTCGACCAGTTGCTCCCGTGTCAAGGCTCCCATCGCAACCGCAGGTACCCGGTCGAAGGCGTCGCCGACCTGCTCGAGGAGCTCGGCCTGCAGCTTCGGCAGGTGCACCAGCAGGTAGCCCAAGACGAAGCCCGGCTCGGACTCGAAGAGGGCCCGCGCCGGATGCGTGCGGATGTAGCCGAAGGCAAAAGATACAAACGCTCGCATCCGCTCGGTGGGCTCGTCGTCGTACCCCGCCAGCGCGGCCGCCAAGCCTTCGCTGAACGAGTGCTCGTCGAAGATCGCCACGGCACTGAGCAGGTGTTCCTTGCTGGGGAAATAGCGGTACAAGGTTCCTCGGGATACTCCGGCCGCCTCGCTGACCTCCTGCATCCCGAGGCGCTTCACCCCGCGGCGGCCGACCAGTCTGAGGGCGGCGCTCAGAATTCGTTCCTCCGTCGTGCCATACGTCCCGTTGCCCTCTGGAGCCTCCAGCGCAATCGTCATGACGACAGATTAGACAATTATCGTCCTGTTTGTCCTATCCGGGCACCATCCCGATCGGGGGGGGTCGACCGAGCATGTGTCCGGTGGACCCGGCGTTAGCGTGCGCTGGTGCGCATCGTGTCCCTGCTTCCGTCGGCCACCGAGATCCTCTTCGCCGTCGGAGCCGGAGCCGACGTGGTCGGCGTGACGTTCGAATGTGACTTTCCGCCCGAGGCTCGCACCCGCCGGATCGTGTCGAACACCACACTGCCGCAAGGCCTCTCGGCGTCCGAGATCGACGCCTTGGTCCGGACGCGCCTGGCCGCAGGCGAGGACCTCTACGCGCTCGACGAAGGCGCTCTCCGCGCCCTCGACCCCGAACTTGTGGTCACCCAGGATCTTTGTGCGGTGTGCGCCGTGGACATCACCGAGGTGGACGAGGCGCTGGCGCACCTTGGTTGCCGAGCCGAAGTACTCACCCTCGACCCGATGACCCTCGAAGAGGTCCTGACGTCCATTGAGGCGGTGGGCCGCGCCACGGACACGCTCGCACGCGCATCAGACCTGGTACGGGCGCTTCGACAGAGACTCGCGTCCGTCGCGCAGGTCGTGGCGGCGGAACGGCGACCGCGGATGGCGGTCCTCGAATGGACCGACCCGCCGTTCTCTTCTGGGCACTGGGTGCCGGACCTGGTCACGGCGGCCGGCGCCGACTCGGTCCTCGGCTCCGCCGGCGAGCGTTCTAGGGGCATTGACTGGATCGAGGTAACGGCGGCCCAGCCCGACCTGGTGGTCATCGCCCCTTGCGGATATCGCTTGGAGGGTGCCATCACGTTGGCCCAGCAAGTAATCGCCGCCGAGGTGTTGGAACCAGGGATTCCCGTGTGGGCGGTCGACGCTGACGCCGCGTTCGTACGGCCCGGACCGCGGGTGGTCGATGGAGTCGAGATACTGGCGGAGATCGCCCATCCCGGGCTGGTCCGCGCCCCGGCCGGAATGTCGACGCTGGTGCGCAGCGGTTCGGCTACGAGCTCGCGCTAGCCCGCACTCCGTTCGTCGGTCGGCTGACGGGTGTCGTCACGGTGGGCGTGGGCGTCGTTGCGACCGAAGGCGAGGGCGAGGACCGGCGACTTTTTACGAGGGCCGAGGCCCGACGGAGATGATTCACGACGTCCACGGCCTGCTTGCGGCGTGCTGACCCGTGATCCGGGTCGAAGAAGTACGCCACCGAGAAACCCAGTCCCGAAAGAACGACCCTCCCCGCTGATTTCCTCGCACTATGGGCGTGCCCACGCGCGGCTTCGTACGTTCCCTTCGGGTCGATCGCCACTCGGTCTGCCTCACTTCCGTGTCGCACGTCGTCAACTTTCCCCATACCCTGATCCCCCGCCTGGAAACGCACGCAGACACGTGTACCTGGGAACTCATCCCACCCGTGTGGCCTTGCCCGGTTGAGATCGGGCGAAACGGGTAGAGGTTGATGTCGGGGGCCCGGACACGCCACAGAGGGAACCCGATGCCAAAAAGGAAAGCAGATCGTTCGGGGTGGAGGCGCCGCGAACGGGTCTCTGCCCGCGTGGAGCAACGCACCATTGGAAGCCGATGGCTCTACCGCGTCGACCATTACAGCTCTCTCCCGTTCGCAGCTCTCGGCGTGGGCGGAGGGCTCGTTTTGGTCTTCATCGTCGGCCTGGTCCTGGGCTTTCCGAACGGGTGGGTGGTGGGCTTCGAATCGGGCACCTCGGCCGTGACCTTGGCCATGGTCTTCGTCATCCAGCACACGCAGAGCCGGGAACAGGCAGCCACACAACGCAAATTGGACGAGCTTTTACGCGCCCTTCCCGAGGCCCGGAGCGGGCTGATCATGCTCGAGGAGGCTTCGGAGGAAACGATGAAAATCGTCGAGGAGGGCCATCGCGACTTGAAACGCCAGGTCGGTGAGGATGACGAGTCGCTCGTGGCCGATGTGAGCTCCCCGAGCGGTTGAAAAACGCGGCTCGAGTTTTGCGCTCGCCGAAGAGCCGCCTATGGTTGGCCCGATCAAGGGGACGGAGAGGGTCGAATTGATGAATCGTTTTTCCACGCGCTCGAAATTCTGTTTCTGCGCGCTCGTTGGGCCTCGCAGCGGCGGTTTTTGTGGGTCTGATCATCGCAACACCGGTGTCACTCGGGGCCGGCGCGGCAGTCGGCCCGCCACTCACTCCGAGCGAGAACTTTCACCTGACCGGTGCATACAACGGGCCTTGCGCAAGCGCCGCCGCCGTGAGCGCGGCGTGTCCGGCTGGTTTGAACGGCGTCGACATCTCCAGGGCCGATGAGGGGATCATCCCCATGAGCCTTCCGACCAATTTCTCTTCCCTCACCGGCCCCGAACAGGTATTCGTCATGACCAATCTGGAGCGAGTCGACCGGGGGCTGGCCCCGATATCTGGGCTGGCGGCGAACCTTGATGCGGTTGCGCAGGCCGGTGCCGTCGGTGATACGGATCCCGCTCTGCCAACCTACGGCTCCTCGGCCAGCGCCAATTGGGGTTTCTCGGCGAACATCTTCACGACAGACCAACTGTGGATGTACGAAGACGGCTGGACCGGCAAGACGACGACCAACGAGGCCTGCTCGTCGCCCACGGCGGCGGGGTGCTGGGCCCACCGCGACATCATTCTCGGCAACTACGCCAGCCCCAGTTTGATGGGTGTCGGAGTCCTTTCCGCCGGGCAAGCCGGAGAGTCGGTGGCCCAGGTGCTCGTCGGGGGGGATACGCGCGACACGCCGTACTTCACGTGGGCCAGTGTGGTTCCCCACCTCCCTGTCGGCATCACCGATACGTCAGTCAATGTCTCTGCCCCTCCGGGCAGCTCCCAAGTGGGTTCGGTCCAGGTGTGGGCGTCGGGGGAAGCGATGAACGTCAAGATTTCCCTCTCTGGGGGAAAGGGCGTCTTCTCCATGAACGCCGCCAACTGCAGCCTGTCGGTGGGGCAGTCCTGCCAGGCCGCCTTCGGCTTCTCGCCGCCGTCACTGGGTGAATACACCGCGACCCTGTTGGTCACGGGACCGAACGGCACCCAGAGCGTCCCCGTCGTCGGCGTCGCCAGTCGGGGATATCGCCTCGTGGGGGCGGACGGCGGGGTATTCACCTTTGGCGGAGCCAGCTTCCTCGGCGCGACGGGGAATGTCCGCCTCAATCGCCCCATCGTGGGCATGGCAGAGGATCCCGCCACCGGTGGCTACTGGCTCGTGGCTTCGGACGGCGGGATCTTCAGCTTCGGTGCGCCCTTCTTCGGCTCCGCAAGTGGCCTGCCGCTCGGTGCGCCGATCGTCGGCATGGGGGCAACACCCGACGGGGGGGCTACTGGTTGGTCACCGCCGCCGGAGGTGTCTATTCCTTCGGTGACGCCAGGTACTTCGGATCTGGTCCGGCCAGCAAGACGTCGTATGTCGGCCTGGCGCCTACGCTCGATGGCAGGGGCTACTGGCTGGTCAACGCGGCCGGCGGGGTCTTCGCCTTCGGCGACGCCGGGTACTTCGGCTCAGCCGGTGGCATGGCGCTCAACAAGCCCATCGTCGGCATCACGCCCGCGGCCGACGGGCGGGGTTACTGGTTGGTCGCATCCGATGGGGGGATCTTCAACTATGGAGACGCCGGCTTCCATGGCTCGGCGGGTGCGATAGCCCTGAACAAGCCGGTTGTCGGCATGGCTGCGACGCCTGATGGGGGTGGGTACTGGCTGGTCGCTTCGGATGGCGGCGTCTTCAACTACGGCGACGCCGGGTTCTATGGATCGACGGGTGGCATGACGCTCAACGCCCCGATCGTCGGACTCGTAATCGGGCAGCCCTAAGAGGAGCCTTACTCAAGAAGTGCTCGGCGCCAGCTCCTCCCAGATGAGGCCCGACAAACCTTCGATGGCGGCAATACCGTCGGCCTCGGTGGGGCCTTCGGTCAGCACCGCAATGACGTAGTCGCGACCGTCGCCGTCGACATACCCGATGCTGTTCACCTGCCATCCTCCGCTATCGAGAGGCAACCACCCGTTTTTGAGCGCCACCGCGGCGTCTGCCCCCGGACCAGCGGAGACGCCCCAGGCCTCGTCTGAATCGACATGGGACATGAGGCCGAGCTCGTAGCTCTGCGACGCCGGCGTGAGCACATCGTTGGCATACGCCACTGTGCGCAGGAGCTGCACCTGATCGGCTGCGGTGGTCGTGGACAGTCCCCAATACCCAGCCGCGTCGGGAGTCGTCTGCGTCAGGCCCGCCGAGGTGTCGAACGTCTGGACAGCCTTCGCCCCACCCTCGCTGTCCCACAAGTCCTGCGCGTCGTCGTTGTCGCTCTCTTCGATCATGCTCTGGGCGACAGCCTGTTGCGTCGCCGTGAGAGACTGCCCGTGCGCCTGATCCTGCGCCAACAGGGTGGCGAGAATGTCCACCTTCATGATGCTCGCCGTATCCTCGGCGATGCCCGGCCGGTACATCGACGTTCGTCCGGTGACGTCGTCGTAGACGGCGGCGGTCACGTCTTCCGCGCCGTTCGAGGCGAGATACGCCGCCACCGATGGCATGGTGAAGAGGTCGCTGTCCACCGGCGGGATGTGATGGGTCGCGCTGACAACGGTCGAGGTGGTGGTGGAGCGGATCGCCCCACCCTTTCCACTGGAGGACTGGGCGACTCGACGGGGCGGACCGGTGGTCCGATTGAGAATCAGCACCCCGGCTACGCCGAGTAGGACGACCACCGATGCCGCACCGGCGAACTGACGATGCCGGTGCCGCCTCTTGGCGTGGCGCCGTGCCACCCTCGATTCGGGCGGTGCATCTGGATTGCCAATCCGTGGGCCACCCGACGGAGCGTCGTTGCCCAAGGACATCTCCCAATGGTAACGAAGGGGAGGGGCCCGACCTGGTCTTTCCAAATGGTCATAAGGTGCGCTCATGGAACTCGGCATCCACTACGCAAACTTCACCCTGCCCGGCGGACCGGAAGCTCTCGGACCTACCCTCGCCGCCACGGCCCAGGCGGCGGAAGAAGGCGGGTGCTCCACCTTCACCCTGATGGATCACTGGTTCCAGATGGAGGGATTCGCCACCGCCCAGGATCCGATGCTCGAGGGCTATACGTCACTTGGCTTTCTGGCGGGACAGACACAAACGATGACGCTGGCTCTCCTGGTCACGGGGGTGACCTACCGCCATCCAGGATTACTGGCCAAGATCGTGACCACCCTCGACGTCCTCTCCGGTGGTCGAGCGCAACTCGGCCTCGGCGCGGCGTGGTACGAGCGCGAGCACCTTGGGCTCGGCGTGCCGTTCCCACCCGTCAGCGAGCGATTCGAGCGGTTAGAGGAGGCGCTCCAGATCTGCCGTCAGATGTGGAGCGACGACGATGGCCCCTTCAATGGCAAGCACTACCAGTTGGCCGAGACCATCTGCTCACCACGGCCGATTCAAAACCCTTCCCCCAAGATCCTCATCGGCGGCGGGGGCGAGAAGAAGACGCTCAAGTTGGTCGCCCGTTATGCCGACGCCTGCAACCTTTTCGCTTCGGACACCTCCACATTGGCGCACAAACTGGATGTGCTGGCCCGACACTGCGAGGCAGAGGGCCGCGATCTGAGCACGATCGAAAAGACGGTACTGGGCTCCAATCCCCTCGAGGACGTCGACACGTTTCTGTCCCTCATGGAGGAATTCGCGACACTGGGGATCACGCTGGTCGAGGTGATGCCGCCCGGCCCCGATCCGGCTGCATGGGTCGCAGAGCTCGGCGAGAAGGTGGTGCCCCGGCTCAAAGAGGTCTGACGGTCCGGGCATGTTCGCCGTCCCAATCGCTCACATCCAAGTAGGAGCCCGGGTCGCACGGGGGTCGCCCGGCCGACCTCCTTCTCGGGTTCCGCACCGGGTTGAGCGCCGGAAAGTAGCGTGACCGGTGCGATGACTGCACGGCCCTCTGGACCTCGACGAGTCATAGCGCCGGGGGCGCAGGAGACACTCGACCCCGAGGCGTATCTGGCCATTCATGCGCTCTACGTAAAACAGGTCGCTACCGTGTCTGAACTCGCGACGCTTACGACCTTCAAACCCGAGACGCTCGAACGGCATCTGGCACTCTTGGAACATTCAGGCGATGCCATTTTCAGGGCACGTCACAAACTCTGGCAACTGACGCCCGATGGAGCCGTGCGCCACAAACATCGTCTGGCCGACGAAGCGGCTCACAACCCGGCTATCGGGTTAGTACGACGAGCGTATGACGACTTCCTTCGTCTGAATGCGGCGCTCACGGAGAAGTGCGCGCAGTGGCAAGTCCGCTTTGAGAAACCGAATGATCATGACGACCTCGCCTACGACACCAAGGTGATGGACGGACTGGGCGCAATCAACGAGCGGGTGGGAGGCCTTCTTCGCACGATGTCGGCCGCCTTGGTCCGGCTCGGTACCTATCGCCCACGGCTCAACGCCGCGTATGACCGACTACGTGAAGGTGACCGTGACGCGTTCATGGGCACATCGTGCGGTTCGTATTACGACATCTGGATAGAACTGCGCCAGGACCTCATGGTCACCCTGGGCGCTGATCGGCATGCCGAAGAACCGGTGTACAACCGGCGCACGTAACTCCCGGGCCGTCAGGCTGACGAGGCAGGTTCTTAGCGCTGATTCTGGCGAGGAACAGCGACCTCTTCGAGCAAGAGATGGATTGTGGCGGCAACGGGGATCGCCACCAACGCACCGATGAGGCCGAGCAGGGTACCCCCGATGAGGGTGGCAATGATCGTGAGGCCGGGTGTGACCTTGACCGTGTGCTTCATCACCCGGGGATTGACGAGATAGTCCTCGAGATAGCGATAGACGATGTAGAAGGCAATCGTTGCGATGGCAATGGGGACACCTCTGGTCAGCGCGACCAGCGACACGATGATCCCGGCGATGGTCGACCCCACCATGGGAATCAGGTCGAACAGCGCGACGACCAGCGAGAGCAGCAACGCATAGGGCACACCGAAAATCAGGAGCCAAATGTACGTGCCGACGCCGGAGATCACCGAGGTGAGGAGATTGCCCAGCATGAACCCTCCCACTCGGCCGAACACCTCGTCGGTGAGAAGGCCCGCTCTGACCCGGCGACTCTTCGGCAGAAGAGAGAGCCATAACCCTTTGACGCCCGGCAAAGCGATGAGAAAATAAATGGTAAGGGCGACCACACTGACGGTCGCGATCCCCACGCTCAGGAGAACCTTTCCTGCTCCGAGAATCCCGCCGTATGGGATCTTCAACTTCTGCTTTCCCTTGAGGTAACTGGTGAGATGCAACTTCACCGCCAGCTTGCCGGCCCAGCCCTTGCCGCTGGCGATGTTCTGCTTATAACGCGGGTAGTTCTTGACGATCGTCTGGATCTCATGGGAAAGGGGGCCGACCGCAGCGAGGACGAACGCCGCGATCACCAGCACGAAACCGAGGGTCACGATGCCAACGGCGAGGCCGCGGCTAATTCCGCGACGGACGAGGAACACGAGAATGGGGTCCAAACCGATGGCGATGAAAAGGGCTAACCCGATGATGATCAGGACACTCGAGATGTCGGCGAGGCCGCGGACCAAAAAGTACGACACCGCAACGCCCAGCGCACCCAACATCCCGATGAAAAACGGGGAGCGATGATTGAACGGTCGCCCGAGCACCCCCAGTGACTCGTCGGATTGGTCAAGCTCGCGTTCCACGCTGGCCGGCAGAATGAGCACGTTTCCGGCCGACGACTCCTCGCCGACCTCGGGCGTCCCCAGGGGCTCGTTGCCGTTCCCGTCGCTCGTCATGGCCGTGTCACCCCCATTGACCTACCCGATCGTGGGTGGCTAAAACGACCAACGGACGAACTCTCGCTCGAGGCAGGCCAAATCCGGAAGGTTCCCGGCCCAGGCCTCTCACATGTCGGGGCAATCCGGTCGACCACGAAACTGCCGGGCTATGTCGCGGAGGCAAGATGGATGGCCATGGCGACGGCCTCCGTCGGGTCTGCGGCCCGCCGAATTCCTTCGTCCCGATCCCCGCCGGGCCGAAGCAGCGTCCATGTGCGCAGACCCACGACGGGTGTTCCGGAGCGAAGGGCAAGAGCAATCTCGGACAGGGTTCCGTACTCGCCGTCTACGGCGATCACAGCGGCAGACGAGGTGACGACAAGGGCGTTCCGCGCCTCCCCAAGGCCGGACGTGATGACGACGTCAACCCACTCATTGGCCGTCGATGGGTCGGTACCGGGCAAGATGCCGACAGTGCGGCCGCCGGCCGACTTGGCCCCCCGGCAGGCCGCAGCCATGACCCCTCCCAGACCTCCGCATACGAGCGTCACTCCGGCGGATGCGAGGCCATGTCCGACCGCTTCGGCATCCGCCAGCACGCCGAGCGACGCCTCGGAGCCGCCAATTACGGCGATCTGCGGCATGGTTCCGATCGTACGTCATCGCCCAACGCACCCGAAGAAACCGCATTGCGACACGTATCGTGCAGCCGCTCGGACCAAGGTCTAGGGTCCCGGAGAACGCTCGGAAAGGAGTCCGTCTCTTGGAATTCGCAGAAAGGTACGGGCCCTGGGCCGTGATCGCCGGGGCATCTGAGGGCGTCGGCGCCTCGGTCGCCCGTTTGCTCGGTCAACGTGGCGTCAACGTCGTCCTCGTGGCGCGCAGCCAGTCAGGGCTCGACGAGGTCGCAGCCACCGTGAAATCCGAGACCCGTACGTTGGCCCTGGACCTGAGTCTTCCCGATGCGGATCACGTGTTGGCGACCGCCACCGAGGACCTGGATGTGGGTCTGCTCATCTACGTCGCAGGAGCCGATCCGTTCGCGTCCACGTTTCTCGACCAGCCTCTTGCCTCGTGGGTGGGGCTCGTGCGTCGCAATGTCGACACCGTGCTCGGAGTGGCCTACCGCTACGGAGCCCCGATGGCGAGCCGCGGCCACGGGGGAATCGTGCTGGTCACATCGGGCGCCGCGTGGGCCGGCGGAGCGAACCTCGCCACATACGGTGCGTCGAAGGCCTTTGACCTTATTTTCGGGGAGGCCCTCTGGGCGGAACTGAAACCGCTCGGGGTCGATGTCCTGTCCATGGTGCTTGGGATGACTGATACGCCGGCCTTCCGGCGAATTCTGAACGGACGAGACTTCGACGGAATCGCCGATCCGGACGACGTTGCCCGCGACATGCTGGACAATCTGCATGACGGTCCGACGTGGCCCCCGGACGCGTCGCCGTTAAGTGGTCTTTCGCGTCGACAAGCTGTGGAATTCATGACGCAAGGGAGCGCGTTCCTCGGGGAGTGAAACCCCACTCGCCTTCTGACGAGCGGTCCCGCCATCTCTGAGGTCCGCCTCGACCGTAGCCGCTCCGGGTCGGCGCGAGACAGGGACGACGTAAGTTCTAAGCGTGTTGCACATCCACCGGGCCGAGCGAGCGGACGCCCTGGTCGACGCGCTGGGTGAACTCTTGGAGATACCACTCGACGACGTGATGCAGGCCGAGGTGATCGCCGTGCCGTCGCGAGGCATAGAGCGGTGGCTGACCCAGAGGCTCGCCGGGCATCTGGGAACCAGTCTCGGCCGGGCCGACGGGGTCTGCGCCAACATTGAATTCCCGTTCCCCGCCACTCTGATCGGCCGAGCACTTGCCTCCGCCTCGGCGGTCGATCCCGACAATGAACCCTGGCGTCCGGAGCGATCGGTCTGGCCCCTGCTCGACGTGGTAGAC
Organism: uncultured Acidimicrobiaceae bacterium; assembly: GCA_963737745.1. Taxonomy (GTDB): domain Bacteria; phylum Actinomycetota; class Acidimicrobiia; order Acidimicrobiales; family RAAP-2; genus Bog-473. The sequence continues at coordinate 45,056 of CAVTTR010000010.1, forward strand.
GGGCATCTGGCCGAGCCGTGGCTCACCTCACTGGCCGGCCACTTCTACAACGCCGGACCCGTGGGCGAGGTCCGCCGATTCGCGGCCGTCCGCCACATTGCGGATCTCTATGACCGTTACGGGGTCCATCGCCCCGACATGCTGTTGGCATGGGCCAAAGGTGTCGATCAGGGAACGAGCCCGGAGAGCCGATGGCAGGCGGAACTTTGGCGCCAATTGCGGGCCCGGATTGGTAGCGCCAGTCCGGCCGAACGCCTGGCCGAGACCTGCGCTGTTCTGCGCGACGATGCCACCTTGGCTGATCTGCCGGCGCGCGTTTCGCTCTTTGGCTTGACTCGGCTGCCGGCCAGCTACCTCGACGTCCTGGGTGCACTGGCCACCCTGCGCGATGTACACCTCTTCTTATTGCATCCGTCTCCCGCACTCTGGGACACGTTGGCCGAACACCGCCCGCAACGGAGCCTCCGACGGACCGACGATCCAACGGCCGATCTGACCGCCAACCCGTTGCTCGGGTCATGGGGTCGCGACGCCCGTGAGATGCAGCTTGTCCTTTCCTCCACCGGGGAGACGACGATCGACCATCACCGAAAAAGTGAGGACGCACCCTCCTCTTTATTAGGACGGATACAGGGCGACATCCGAGCGGACCGCTCCCCGCCCGGGATGCCACTCTCCGGCCACGGCGACCCACGGGCGCTGCTCGATGTGGATGACCGCAGCATTGAGGTGCACGCCTGCCACGGCAAGGCTCGCCAGGTCGAGGTCCTGCGAGATGTCGTTTTGCACCTCCTGGCCGAAGATCCCAATCTCGAGCCCCGCGACATCGTGGTCATGTGTCCCGACATCGAGACCTACGCTCCGTTCATCGACGCCACCTTCGGCGCCGCCGAGCCCGTGGAAGAAGAGGAGGACAGCGTCACCTTCCGCCCCAACGTGCGGGTGCGGGTGCGCCTGGCCGACCGTTCTCTGCGACAGACCAATCCCGTCCTGGGCGTCGTGGCCCGGCTCTTGGAAATTGCCACGGCCCGGGTGACCGCCTCAGAGGTGCTCGACCTGGCCGGGCGAGATCCCGTCCGCCGCCGATTCGGCTTCGACGACGACGACCTGGCGCGCCTCGAGGAGTGGGTGGTCGGCTCGGGCATCCGATGGGGTCTGGACGCCGAGCGACGTGGACCATACAAACTCGAAGCGCTCGGAGCCAACACCTGGCGGGCCGGCCTGGACCGCACGTTGGTCGGGGTGACCATGGCCGACGAGGGCCAGCGGCTGGTGGGCGGCGTGGTCCCGCTCGATGACGTGGACAGCGGGGACATCGACCTGGTGGGCCGTTTCACCGAGCTCGTCGACCGCCTCGATACGGCGGTCTCCGCGCTGTGCCGGCGCCAGACCATCGGGGACTGGGCCGTGGCCATCGCGCAGAGCACCGATGCCCTCACGGCTACCTCCGAGCGCGACTCGTGGCAGCGCCGGCAGCTCGAACGCTTGCTCGACGACCTGACCAAAGAAGCCACTTTCGATGACGCCGTGGCCGAAGTCGCTCTCGAGCCGGCCGACGTGATCTCCCTTCTGGCCGACCGCCTCCGGGGAGCGCCCACCCGGGCCAACTTCCGGACCGGACACCTCACAATTTGCACCCTTGTGCCCATGCGTTCGGTCCCGCATAAGGCCGTATGCCTCCTCGGGCTCGACGACGGGGCCTTCCCGCGGGTCAACGAGCGTGATGGTGACGATCTCGTCCTGGCCGACCCTCGAGTGGGCGACCGCGATCCGAGGAGCGAAGACCGCCAGCTCCTTCTCGACGCCCTTCTTGCTGCCACCGAACACCTGGTCATCATCTACACCGGACGCGACGAGCGCACCAACCTCGAACGTCCGCCGGCGGTGCCGGTCGGCGAACTTCTCGACGTGGTCGAACGAACGGTACGCACGGCTGACGGCTCTCCCACCCGCGCCCGCATAGTGATCCACCACCCCCTCCAGCCCTTTGACGTGCGCAACTTCAGCGTCGGCGCGCTGGTGGCCGGGCAACCGTGGAGCTTCGACCCAGTCAACTTCGCCGGGGCCCAATCGTCGGAGGGACCGCGCCGTGCACCGTCGCCATTTCTGCCCGGACCCCTGCCCAGCATGGAGTCCACCACGATCGATCTCGATGATCTGGACCGATTCCTACGTCACCCGGTCGGGGCCTTCCTTCGCCAACGCCTCGGTATTCGCCTGGGTGCAGGCTCCCAAAACGTCGACGACGGCCTCCCGGTCGAGCTCGACGCCCTGCAGCGGTGGGCCGTGGGCGATCGTCTCCTGACGGCGCGTCTTGCCGGCGCTGATCTCGACGCGTGCGTGGCAGCGGAAAAGGCCAGGGGCTTGCTCCCACCGGGCGTGCTGGCCGAACGCATTCTCGATGAGGTGATCCCCGACGTCGAGGTCATCGTGGCGGCCGCCGACGATGGGGCGACTCCGACATCGCTGGACGTGAATGTCACTCTGGCCGATGGCACCCGCCTCGTGGGCACCGTTCCCGATGTCCGCGACGAGGTGATCAGGTCGGTGAGCTTCTCCAGGCTGGCTCCGAGCCGCCGCCTCCAGACCTGGCTGCGCCTGCTGGCCCTCTCGTTCGCCCGACCCGAGCGCCCATTCGCGGCCGTGACCATCGGGCGGCTCCGCGATGCGGGGCCGCCGGGGAACCACGTCAGCCTCGCCCGACTCAGGACCCTGGGTGACGACGCCAGCACCCGTCAGCTCGCGGCCGGCCGCTATCTCGAGGCGTTGGTTGAGCTCTATCGACGCGGGATGTGCGAGCCCCTCCCTCTCTACACCAACACGTCGGCCGCATGGGCCAAGGCCGACCCCACGAAACGGCGGGCCTTGGCCGAGAAGCAATGGACCTCGGCCTATAACTACCCCAGAGAGGACGCCGATCCCGAACACCGGGCCGTCCTGGGTGGCAAGGTACCGTTCTCCCAGCTCCTCGAGGTCCCGCCGCGGCCCGACGAAAACGGGGAGGGGTGGGATGCGGACGAGGATTCCCGCTTCGGACGCTACGCACGGCGCCTATGGTCCGGCTTGCTCGACCACGAGAAGGTGACGGACCAGTGATATCCACCCCGGTGACACCCACTCCGTTCGACCTGGCGGGTCCCCTCCCGAGCGGGGTCACCCTCCTCGAGGCCAGCGCCGGCACGGGCAAGACCTACGCCATCGCCGCCTTGGTGGCCCGGTATGTGGCCGAGGGCACACCGCTCGAGCGCCTCCTCGTCATCACCTTCACCCGCATGGCCACGGGCGAGCTCCGGGAGCGGGTCCGGGAACGGCTCGTCTCGAGCACCGAGGCCTTGTCGGAGATTCTGGACGGTGCACCGCTCGACCACTCCGACGAGGTGATCCGAGCGCTCGCCGAGGGTTCCCGCCATGATGTCGAGCTCCGAGCCGAGCGCCTGGCCAAGGCGGTGGCGGACTTCGATGCCGCCACTATCGAGACGACGCACGGGTTCTGTCTCCATGTTCTGGTCGGCCTCGGGATGGCCGGCGATGTCGAACGCGACGTCACCTTCGTCGAGGAGGTCTACGACATGCTCGAAGAGGTCGTCGACGACCTCTACATCCGACGCTTTTGGTCTGACTCCACGCCACCACCCTTTCCGCGCCGCGTCGCCGTCGACATCGGTCGCAATGTGCTGGCCAACCCGTCAGCCGCCATCCTCCCGGCGTTGAGCGCAGCGCGCACCACTCCGGACATGCGACGGCGACTGGCGGCCGTCATCGCGGAGGAGATGGAGCGGCGCAAGCGTGAGGCCCGGCTGATCACCTTTGACGATCTGCTCACCCGCCTCGACCATGCCCTGGCGCATGACGAGCGGGGCCCCGCCGTGGCGCGTTGGCTCCGGGGCCGCTATGACGTCGCTCTGGTCGACGAGTTCCAGGACACGGACCTCGTGCAATGGGACATCATGCGACGAGCCTTCGGATCTGGCGAATCGACCCTCGTGCTCATCGGCGACCCGAAACAAGCCATCTACGCCTTTCGGGGAGCCGACGTCTTCTCCTACCTCGATGCCGCGGCGACAGCCGCCAACCACGCCACCCTGGTCACGAACTGGCGCAGCGACCAGGGACTGATCGACGCCTATGACGCCTTGTTCGCCGGCAGCCAACTCGGTCACTCCGGCATCGCCTACCGCAAGGTGATGGCCGCCGCCCCCAACGCCGCCCCCCGACTCATTGGAGCGGGCCCCCCATTGCGTATCAAGGTGGTGGACCGCAACGACGCCGGACTGACGTCGAGGGGCTACGCCCTTCTGAACCCGGCGCGCGACCTGGTGGCCACGGATGTGGCGGCTGAGGTGGTGACCCTCCTCGAATCTGGAGCCAAAATCCTCCACACGCAGGGACCTCCCGAAGTAGTGCGGCCCGGGCACATGGCCGTCCTGGTCCGAACCAACGCCCAGGCAGTCAGCATCTGCGCCGCCCTGCTCGAAGCGGGTGTCCCCGCTGTGACCAATGGATCGGGCAGCGTCTTCGCCACCGAACCGGCCGCCGACTGGCTCCGGCTTCTCGAAGCCCTCGAACGCCCGACCGGACGGGACCGCGCCGCATCGGCGGCCCTCACCGTCTTCATCGGTTGGACGGCGGAGCAGGTGGCCGAGGCCTCGGACGTTGAGTGGGAAGACCTGCACTGGCTGCTCCATCAGTGGGCCGCCGTCTTCCGCCACTCCGGGGTGGCCGCACTCCTCGAGCATGTGAGCGCCACGCGGCGCCTTCCAGAGCGCCTGTTGTCTCGCACCTCGGGCGAGCGTGACCTGACCGACCTGCGTCATGTCGGCGAGCTTCTTCACGCCGTAGCCCGGTCCGAGGGACTCGGCTCCACGGCACTGACTGCCTGGCTGCATCGCCGGATTGACGAAGCGGCCCAGGACGCAGGAGACGAGGAGCGCAGCCGGCGCCTCGAGTCCGATGCCGAGGCGGTCCAGGTTCTGACCATCCACCGCAGCAAGGGCCTCGAGTTCCCCGTCGTCTTCTGCCCGTATCTCTGGGATTTTCCCAGCCGCAAGCCGCAGATCCCCATGTTCCACGACCCAAACAACGGTGATGTGCGCACCATCGACGTCGGAGGGGAGATGGGGCCGGGCTTCAGCGAACACTGCGCCTCGCATGTCGTCGAGGAGCGGGGCGAGGACGTTCGCCTCCTCTACGTCGCGCTCACCCGCGCCCGCCATCAGGCCGTGGTGTGGTGGGCCGGCACCTTTCAGGGTCGCGACGCACCGCTCAGCCGACTGGTCTTCGATCGGGATACCGATGGCGTGGTGTCCTCCGAAGGATCGGACACGCCATCGGATGCCGAGGCGATGCGCCGTTTCGAGGCAATTGCCTCGGCATCGGGGGGACAGATCAGCGTCGAGAGTTTCATTTCCGGCGTGAAAAAAAGGTGGACCGGGCCCATGCGCCAGTCGCCGAGACTCACCATTGGGGTATTCGACCGCGCCCTCGATGAACGGTGGCGGCGCACTTCGTACAGCGGGATCACCTCGGCCAGCCACGAGGCCCGAGTGGGAAGCGAGCCCGAAGAGGACGTCATTGACGACGAAGATGTGGGAGGCCCGGTCGCGTTGGTCAAGGAAGGACGGGCGGAGGAGGAATTATTGGGCGACGTGGCGCTGCCACTGGCGCACCTGCCCGGCGGCGTGCATGTCGGAACGCTCATCCACCACGTGTTGGAGGCGACGGACTTCGCGGCGCACGACCTCGAGGCCGAACTGCGCGATCGCCTGGCGGCCGAGCTGGCCTGGCGCCCAACGGAGTTGGGCGATGCTGGGGTCTGGGTGACGGGGCTCCGCGCCATGATCGCTACCCCACTCGGTCCGTTGGTCGACGAGATGGCACTGCACGATTTCGGACGGACCGACCGACTCGACGAGATGAACTTCGAATTCCCCCTTGTGGGCGGTGATGCGCCGACGGGGAAGTTGTCCGTATCCAGTGTGGCGGGCGTGCTGCGGGACCATCTACGAGACGATGACGTCCTCGCCGGCTACGCCGGACGCCTGGAGGACCCTTCCCTCAGCCAGACCCTGCGTGGGTATCTCAGTGGGAGCCTCGACCTCGTGCTGCGTCTCCCCGGCGATCGCTTTGCCATCGTCGACTACAAGACCAACTACCTCGGTGCCGCTGAGACCACGACCCCCACTGCGTGGCACTACCGACAGGCCGCGCTCAATGCAGAGATGTACCAGGCCCACTACCCGCTCCAGGCTCTGCTCTACAGCGTCGCCCTGCACCGGTACCTGCGCTGGCGTCTGCCGGCTTACGATCCCGAGCGCCAGTTCGCCGGCGTTCTCTACCTTTTCGTGCGGGGGATGAGCAGCCCCGACTTCCCCAGGATCGGAGCGCAGCCATGCGGAGTGTGGGGCTGGCGACCGCCAACGGGGCTGCTCGACGCGCTCAGCGATGTCTTTGACCGGGGTACCAACGAGTGACCGTGCTTCCCGATCTCGATCCCTATGACGTCAGCGTGGCCCGGCGAGCAGTCGGCCTTCTTCGTCTGTTCAACGAAGCGGGCGTGCTCGTCGCGGCAGACGTCCACGTGGCCCTGCGCCTTGGTGCGTTGACCGGGACCGATGACGAGAGGGTGCTGCTCGGCGCGGCCCTGGCCGTGCGCTGCCCGCGGCTGGGTCACGTGTGCGTGGATCTCACCACGATCGCATCGACAGTCAGCACCGACGCCGAAGAGGAGGTGGATCTCGAGGCCCTGCCCTGGCCCGAACCGAAAGATTGGCTGGAGCAGATGCGCAACAGCCCGCTGGTGGGCGACGACCTCCCGCTGCGGCTCGAAGGATCTCGGCTCTACTTGGACCGGTACTGGTCGGCCGAGCGCCAGGTGGCAGAGGATCTCTTAGCGAGAGCACAAAACCCGGTCGAGAACGTGAAGCTCGAACTCCTACGTAATGGCCTCGAGGCGCTGTTCGAGGGGGATGAGAGCCCTGATCTCCAGCGCCTCGCCGCCGCCTCGGCCGTCCTCCGCCACGTCTCGGTGATTGCGGGGGGGCCAGGCACCGGCAAGACGACAACCGTGGCCCGCGTCCTCGCCCTCATCGAACAACAGGCGTCAGCGGCGGGTGGTCGTCCCCCGCTCGTCGCCCTGGTCGCTCCCACGGGCAAGGCGGCGGTGCGACTCGACGAGTCGGTCAAGGAGGAGGCAAAACATCTCGCCATCTCGCAAGAGCAGCGGGATCGCCTACTCGAACTGCGGGGCCAGACCTTGCACCGACTGCTCGGTTGGAGTCCGAATCACACCCGCTTCCGCCATCACCGCCTCAACCGCTTGGCCCACGACGTCGTCGTGGTGGACGAGACCTCCATGGTGTCGCTCTCGCTCATGGCCCGATTGGTCGAGGCCGTGCGGCCCGATAGTCGGTTGATCCTCATTGGTGACCCCGAACAGCTCTCGTCGGTGGAGGCGGGTGCCGTGCTCGGCGACCTGGTCGGCCCGGCCACAGAAGGTCTGCGCATGCGGGAAGTCGCCCGCGCCACATTGACCGAAGCCACGGGTGAGAAGGCAGTGGCAAAGGTGCCGAATCCCGAGACACCAATCGGCGACGGCATCGTGGTGCTCCGAAAGGTCCACCGTTTTGGCGGGTCGATCGCGGCGCTGGCCGAAGCCATCCGCCAGGGCGACGCCGACGCCACCATGACGCTTCTCAAGGAAGATCGAGCCGATGTCCGCTGGCTCCCCGCAGACACCATGATCGCCTCAGCGCATCTCGATGAAGTGCGTCGCACCGCCGTGCAGGCGGGGAGACACGTCGTCGACGCGGCGCGGGCCGGTCACACCGCCGAGGCCCTCAGAGCACTCGGATCCTTTCGCCTGTTGTGCGCCCATCGGCGCGGCCCCGAGGGGGCCACGACGTGGATGCAAAGGGTCGAAGGCTGGTTGGAGTCAGAGATCGAAGGCTTCGGGGCCGAGGGGAAGTGGTACATCGGCCGGCCACTGCTGGTGACGGCCAACGACTACAGCCTCCGGCTCTACAACGGCGACACCGGTGTCGTCGTCGCCGGCGCGCAGGGCCGAGCCGTCGCGGTATTCGAACGGGGCCGCGAGGTGGTCGAGGTCAGCCCGTCCCGGCTGGCCTCGGTCGACACCGTCTACGCCATGACAGTGCACAAGGCGCAAGGCTCCCAATTCGACACGGTGGCCGTCCTTCTCCCCGGGCCGGATTCTCCCATCCTGACAAGGGAACTCTTGTACACCGCCGTGACCCGGGGACGAAGCAAGGTGATTGTCGCTGGCACCGAAGAGACCATTCGAAGCGCCGTCGATCGTCCCATCGCCCGCGCTTCAGGCTTGCGACACCGCCTTTGGGGCGTCTGATTTCGGTGGCGCCTGGCTAGCCCTTGATGTACTCGTCCGCCCATTCGATGAGCTGCGGCGTGAGGCGGTGCCAGTTCTCGAAGAGCGCTCCGCCCGTCGCGGTGCTGTCACCCCGATCCATCCACTCGCGGTCGCCCCAAGGCGGCTCCACGAGCCTGGCGTTGGGGAGGTTGGCTGCCACCCGTTCCGAGGTGGCGCGGGGGTGGGCCATGTCGCTCTCACCGCTGCGAAAAACAAGGATGGGCACCGTCATGGCCGCCGTCTCCTCGACACTCAGACCCGCCACCAAGGCATCGCCACAGGCGCAGTACGCGTGTCCCCAACGCTCCATCGTTTCGCGGAACTCCTTGGGGTCCTGGGCTAGGAAGCGGTCACGGTTGCCTGGGTTGCGGCGAATGACCTCTTCCCACGTTTCGAGGTTGGCCACATCCTCCATCGTGCCGTTCCAGATCGCCTGCAGCGACGGCCAGCAGTAGTAGGCGGCCAGCGACATATTCCCCATGACTCCACCGCTGATCCACCAAATGCCGAGACCTGAAGCCACGTCGGGGTGGCGGGCCGCCGTCAACAAGGAGACGCGGGCGCCTCCCGAGCCACCGATAATGATTGTCGGCCCGACGTCGAGCTGGCGCAACAAGGCCGCAAGGGTGTCCGCCTGCAGGCTCGACTCATCCACGCCGGTGAACTTCACCGAAGACTCACCGACGTTCGGCCGGTCCCAGATGATGGCCTGCTGTCCCCGGTCAGCGAGTGCCTGCCCAAACTCGCGTACCCCGCCGTAGTCCTTGCTGAATCGGCCACCGGGGGTAATGACCCAGGGCCGGCCTGTGCCGATGACCTCGTACGCGATCTCCTGATCCCCGATCTCAGCAATAGGCATGTGATGTTCGTCCTTAATATTCGTCGACCTCACGAGCATCGTCGCCCATGACCCCCGCCCCCGTCTGGGTGCAGCGGCCCTATCTTGGCGGCGTACCAAGAACCTCGCAACTGGGACATTCGGACTTGCAAGGACCGGCGATGACGCCGCCATTGAGACCTTCGAGCGACATACCACCCGTTCGGGGGTTCTCGTACGTTGTCCGTCGGGATGCCGGACCACCGCGGTCCGCCAAACGGGGTCTAGGCCATGTGGCGCGCTCGGAGGGATTCGAACCCCCAACCTTCTGATCCGTAGGCCGAAGGGCCACATATTTACCAGTACTGATTGGTGTCAGTCTGGATGGTGGAGCTGCGCATCCGGAGAATCGATGTCGATGTGAATGCCGTTTGGCGAGGAGCAATTCCAAGCCCTTCGTTAGCTGCCAGTTTGCACTACAGCTGACATCCAACCAATTCCTGATATCGACCAGTCGGCGCCCTCTGTTGCTCTTATGCTGTTGGGGGTTGATTGGGAACCATTCGGAGAAAGGCGAAGCCGATGGAGAAGTTTGACACTGCAAGAAGTTGCAGGAAGTGCGGGCAGGATCACCTGCATCCGTCGAATACCACTCTTCAGCCCGACAATTTTTCTTGTCCCGCAACCACGGAAGAACACATGCATCGAAAATGCGGTGTCTGCGGTTACGACTGGGCAGAGATTCCGTTCGCATAATCGTCAACCGCTAGATCGGCGATTCGCTGAGCAACGCAAAACAGCTCAAGCCGCATCGTTCCGAAACTGGGTCAATACTCGGAGTCCACAACATGGGATATTGGCAGACAGGAGATTGATACAAGTGGAACCGGAGACTGAGAAGACACCACCGAAGAGAGTGCACAGTCGTCCACCTTTAGATGGGACGGACGAAGATCTAGAAGCATGGGCGGAATCGTTACTGGACGATGCGTTGGGACCGATCTCAGATTCAAGAGAGAGTTCTCATGAAGCCTGACGTAGGACAGGGGCACGGGCCAAGAATACGGCCCCGCCGATGCCGCATAAGTAACCCATCATCTTCGACATTCCCGGCAGAGTGGATAGGGTCCCTCACAGTTTCGGCATCTGTATCCCTGCGGAGTCGTACCTCTTTTCTAGTAGTGAAGTGCGGATGTAGCCATACGCTCGGTCGAAGAGTTCCTGGTCCTGGTGGAGCTTGTAGCTTGAAAAGGGTCTTTCGAAAGAGCGTTCCTCACTTCTCGCT
>CAVTTR010000011.1:0-159632 GCA_963737745.1 uncultured Acidimicrobiaceae bacterium
GTGGCCGGATTGGAGGCAGGAAGCCTGAGCATGGCCAGCCTCCCCACGTTGGCGGCCGATCCTCTGGCGCCGCTGGTCGGTTCCTTCAGGCGTCGCTACCCCGGCGTGCGGATCGACCTGGCGGCGCCCGAAGACGCAAGTGAGTTGTTCAGCATCGTCGCCTCGGGCACCTGCGAGCTGGGTGTCACCGAGGCCCACGGAATGCCCGAGACCCTGGAATCGCACCCGTTGGGTCGACAGTCCCTCGTGCTCATTCTGCCGCCCGGCACAGATCACCACCCGGGCGATCGAATCGACCTTTCCTCGCTCGAAGCGATGCCGTTCGTGGTGGCACCAAGGGGCACCTCGACGTTCCGGCTCCTCGAAGAGGGGTTCGCGGCCGTACAACGCACTCCCTCGGTGGCTGTCGTGACCGCTCAGCGAGATGCGATCGTTCCGCTCGTTATCGCGGGTGCCGGTGCAGCCCTCGTGCCCGAGTCCGTAGCGCACACGGCGTCGGGATTGGGCGCCATCGTTGCTCGTCCTGAGCCGCCCATTGAGCGAGCGATTGTCCTCATCCACCGGATCGGGCCACTCTCGCCGGCGGCCGACAGATTCACCGCAATGGCGCTCGGCTAGCTCAACCGGGCCAGAGGGGTTCGGGCACGGAGAACCCGACGCTTTCACCCCATGTGTTGCGATACGAGACACGATCCACGGGCTTGCGAGCGGCGACGCCCCATCGACCCGTCGGGTAGCCGAAGCTCACCGTACCGGCCAGGTGCCACCCTTCGTCGCTCGGGACCCCGAGAATCTCCAGCGTCTCGGCGAGGTGGAAACCTCCCAGCAAAGAGGTGAGACAGCTTCCTACTCCTTCGCCACGAGCCGCCAGCATGGCGTTCCACACGGCGGGATAGATCGAGCCCCCGCTCGGATCGTGCTGACAAAACGGGAAAAGGAACAGGGGCACGTCGGTGTAATTGTCGGCCAGCCACTGCGCAGAGTGCTGCACGCGGAAGAGTTGCTGTGAGTCGGGGTTGTCGGGATCGGCACGCGCCACGTCGAGCCGGGATTTGTAGATCGACTCCCACAGAATTCCGATTGCGTGTTGATAGAGAGGGGCCAATGCCGCCTTCTTCATCGGGTCGTCGAGCAGCAAAAAGCGCCAATTCTGTCCATTGCCGCCGCTCGGCGCCCGTATGGCGGCATCGAGGATCTTGGCCTGCACGTCAAAGGGGATCGGATCGGACTTCACCCGCCGCATGGCACGGGTCGTATAGAGCGCTTCTAGGAGTTCCATGGCTGCGCAGACTAGGTCCGACTTGGGATGGATGTACGCGAAGCGGCCGATGTCCGCCAATGACCGAGAGCCGACCTCAGGCCGCAGGCGACTCAGGATCGATGACCTCCTGATCGGCGAATTGCGTATGGTAAAGCTCGGCGTAGAGACCCTGCTGGGCCAAGAGGCTGGCATGCGTCCCTCGCTCCACAATGCGGCCATCATCGATCACCAAGAGTTGATCGGCCTCGCGCACCGTTGAGAGCCGGTGGGCGATGACTAACGAGGTGCGTCCGCTCAGCGTCTGGTTCAATGCCCGTTGGACGGCTGCCTCGGACTCGGAGTCCAAGTGCGCCGTGGCTTCGTCGAGCACGACGACGTCGGGTGCCTTGAGGATGAGTCGGGCCAAGGCGACGCGCTGTTTTTCTCCCCCGGACAGCCGATAACCGCGCTCGCCAACCAGGGTGTCCAGACCGTCGGGCAGTTCGGACACCAGGTCCCCGAGTTGGGCGTGGGCCAGGGCGGCGAGGACCTCCTTTTCGGTTGCTTCGGGGCGCGCGTACATCAGGTTCGCGCGCAACGAATCGTGGAAGAGGTACGGATCCTGTGTCACGACTCCGATGACGTCGCGGATGGACTGCATGGTGGCGTGACGGACATCGATTCCGTTCAGCTTCAATGATCCCGCGGTCACGTCGTAGAGGCGGGGAACGAGGGAGGAGATAGTGGTCTTGCCGGCGCCGGAGGGGCCGACGAGCGCCACCATCTGTCCCGGCTCGACCCGGAAGGAGACATCGTGCAATACCTGGCTGTTCACGCCGGACTCGAGTATGGCCACGGATTCCAACGAGGCCAATGAAACCTCTCGCGCACCGGGATACGAGAAATTGACGTTGTCCAACTCGATGGAAACGGCCCCACGTGGAATGTCGACCGCATCGGGATCCTCTTCGATCATGGGGACGATGTCGAGCACCTCGAAGAGCCTTTCAAAAGAGACGAGCGCGGTCACGACATCGAGCTGCAAGTTCGAGAGTTGGGTCAGTGGTCCGTACAGTCGAGTCAGGTACTGCGTGAGGGCCACCACCGTCCCCACGGCAAGCGTCCCGCGCACGGCAGCCACACCCCCGAAGCCGTACACGATGGCAGTAGCCATTGAGGCGGTGAGGGTCAGGGCAACGAAAAAGATGCGGGCATAGGTGGCCTGCGCGATGCCGATGTCGCGCACTCGGCCGGCCTTGGCGTCGAATGAATCAGCTTCAACCCGGGGGCGCCCGAGCAGCTTGACCAGCATGGCGCCACCGACGTTGAAGCGCTCTTGCATCACCATGTTCATCTGAGAGTTGAGGTCGTACCCTTCCTTGGTCAGTGAACCGAGATGGCGTCCCACGATGCGGGCCGGGATGAGGAAGACGGGGAGGAGGATGAGCGCCGCCAGTGTGATCTGCCAACTCAAATAGAACATGGTGCCGAGCACTATCAGCACGGTGACCAGGTTGCCCACAGCGTTGGACAAGAGGTCCGTGAAGGCCTGCTGCGCCCCGAGAACATCGTTGTTCAGTCGGCTGATGAGGGCGCCGGTCTGGGTGCGGGTGAAGAAGGCCAGGGGCATGCTTTGAATATGGCGAAAGACCTTCGACCGCATGTCAAAGATCAAGCCCTCACCGATCACCGCCGAGATCCGACGCTCGGTGAGAGACAGGATCGGCGTCGAAGAGCGCTAAACCTCCAGCCACGCACGCCAGCGCGATCACCAGGTCAGCGTGATGTCGTTCGATCCCGTTGTCGATCAAGGCTCGGAGGATGAGGGGGTTGATGGCGCTGATGACGGCATCGAGTATCACCACCGGGAGAAAGACGGCGAGGATCCTCTTGTAGGGGACGGCAAAGGTCAACATGCGCCGTGCCGTGCCCCTTTTCACCCGATGTTGGAGGATGGAGCGGTCTTGACGGAGCGATCGCATCCCGGCGAAACCTCCGCCGCGGCCGCCTCCGCCCATGCCATGACCCGGCGGCATACTCATAACGAAGAATCCCCGTGCGAGCCTCGATAGCTTGCGATGGGCCGAAATATCATTTCGTCAACCTACCGGTGAAGACCGGCACCGCCGCCCCGTTTCGACCAGAGGCCAGGGTGGCCGGCCTACATACCAATAGGACGCAGAGCGCCCTGCTGACCGGGGCGAACGACTATGCAATTCACGGATGCAGCGCATCCTGCCAGGGCCGACTGATTGGCCGGGTTGTCGATGTCTGTCTGGTAGATGAGGATTACCCGGCTTTGTAGTGAACCCGTTGCGTCGGTGCAATCGCCGGCGAGACTGTCGCCACTGCTCGAGGTTGGGTTGCGTTGCTCCGCAATGGTCGTCGTCTTTTCCCAGTTGGAGTTCTGCGGTGTCGACGTGGCGGTGAGTCCGTCGTATTGCATAGGAAATCCGTTGTCGGCGAACCAGCCGGTGAGGGCGACGTAGTCAGTTGCTCTGGTGGGGCCCCAGAACGAAGAGTCGACGAGGGGAATCACGGGGGTGCGGACGAAGTCGTCCCGATACGTGGAAGCAATGTCTTCAATCGTGTCCAACCACACGGCGTCGCTGTAGCCATACGGGGTCCACTGCGCCAGGTGGTCGGTTGAACCCTCTTGTGTGTCGGGAAGGGTCTCCCCCCCGTCGCCGATTCCCATCTCAATGAAGCTCACGTCAGGGTCGCCGTCGTAGTGAGCGGCGTAGGCCGCGATGAACGCGTCGTAGTCGGCGAGAAAGGTGGGATTCCAATACTCGGGCAGGATCGAACCGCCGTCATTAATCGACGGCACACCTTGTGCGTAAACCCATGCCGGCGTGGCCTTCGCCGCCGACGCCCCCCACGCGGCCTGTCCGCCTGTGCTCACCCGAAGTATCACCCGCTTCCCCGCAGCCGCCCAAGGAGCGATGGCGCTATCCATCCGGGACCAAGTGAACTGCCCGGCCGCCGGCTCGAGGTCCGCCCATTCGAAGGTCAGGGTGGTCCCGACCAGGTCGGGATTAGTTGGCATCCGTCGCGGAGTTGCCGCCCGCGAATTCGTAAATGCCCTCGCGCGGTGACGACGTCAGGACGGAACTGCGCGGTCACGGTTGCATCGGGGCCAGAACCGCCAGACGGCGAGGTGCCGGCCCGTGGACCTTGCCGTAGAGCTGGACGATGCGCGCTCGGCCGAGCGACGTTCCGCTGGCCGAGCTTGGCGCATGCGACGAGGACCCCGACTGGTGGGAGTCGTCGTAGGTGCACTCGAGGTGCGGCTCGACGAGTGCCGGGTCGTGTGGCGTGCGTGTTACCGCTTGCGTGTGGCAAAGCGGAGTGAGCTGGGGGCCGCCGGATGACTGCGCAGCGTCAGGCTCGGGGTGGCTGCGACTCCGGCCAGGATCACCGTGACGACAAGGACGGCCCGCACCTTGGATGAGGGGCGCCGTCGCGCCCTCGACCGCCGGCCCCTCATCGCTGGATGTCTTTCCCAACTCAAGCCTCTACCCAGGAATTCCGGGACGGTTAATTCGTGCATAAGAACACCGATACCGATTCCCCCTCGTAGACCATCCGGAAGCGATTCGCCACGACCGCCTTCATGCTGGGGACGAGGCGGCCCGGCGTTCTGGTCGGCTACCACCAACCAGGTCCGAGGGTGGGCGTCGATGGCAGTTTCGAATTCCGTCGACATTCAAGAGTACGGCTACCCCGTATTGCGTATCGACGACCTGATTGTTCTTCTCGAAGACATACAGCAGCGTCTGGGTGCGGTTGGCCGAGAGCCAATAGGTGGGCGCACGGCCAAGGCTGCCGCCCGTCAGGTTGGCTGGCCCCACGGCAATCACGGCATCCCCCTTGTGTTCGTGTGCCTTGACGTAGTGCAACGGCGTCCGGGTAGTCCAGGTCCAAGTTGAAATGCTGGACATTGGCGCCGAAGAGGACCTGGGCAAGCGGGCCGTAGTCACTGAGGCTCCCGACGGTGCTCATCATGATCGCCAACCCGCATGCTGCCGCGAACACCAGGGTCAACATCCGGCGCGCCATCCGGGAGACGCCCTTGTTCCCCCGACGAGATCGCCCGGCGCAACACGGATGAAGATTTCGGCGCCGGCCCGGCTGGCCAAGATGAACTCGAAGGGCAAGGTGATGAAGACGTAGCGGGGGTTCTTGGCCGGCAAGAAGAGCGATACGACCACGACGGGGACGATCCAAAATGCAGCGAGGTAGACGAGCACCCGATCGCGACGCCGCCATCCGATGACGGTTCCAACCACGGCGAGCAGGCTCACCACCGTCAGGGCCGGACCCGGGCCGCCGGGGGTAAAGAAGACGTTGGCGAGGTAGTAGAAGGGCTTGGGCGACCACTGCACCAGTGGTCCTCCGCTTAAGTCCACGCCGAAGGCCGGAGGGTGAGTGAGCTCGGCCAGCGCCACCTGGGCGACGATGACCAGGACGGCCAGGCCGCCGAACACCCACCACCGCCAATCTCGGCACCAACGAAGTCCCAAGAAGCCGAACAGCGCGATGGGGACGAGCAGCAAGACCCCGAATGACTCCTCGTGGCTGAGGTACATGCACACCGTCACGACCATGACGGCGGCGATCCGTCCCGTCGTCGGCTCTCTCACCGCTTTGAGCAGCACGATGGCCAGCAGAATGACGAAGAACTGCACCATCTGGTACATCCGTATTTCCTGCGCGTGTGACTGCTCGAAGACGGCAGAGGCGAAGGCCAACGTGCCGGCCCACTGGAACACGACGGCGTCCGGGACGGCCAGGGGGATGAGGCGGAAGCCGAAGAGCAGCACGGTGGCGCCGAACCACAAGGTGCTGAACTCCCGCATCCATGACGTCCGGTAGTGCGAGAGCGTCCCGACAACCGCAAGGAGGGCCGAGTAGAGCTCGGATTTCCAATAGAGGAAGCCGGACGGCCAGCGGGGCACCAGGTGGGCGGCGATTCCTTGGGCGGCGGCAATGCGAGGAGTATTCGTCCTGCCATACCGGCTGGTAGTCGATGCGGTAGCTCAGGACGAGCATCCAGAAGACAGCGATGCCGGCGATGCCGACGCCGTAGCGGTGGGCTCGCAGCCAGGCGAAGAAGGCCAGTGTGCTGGTGCGCCGGTCTCGGCGATAGGGGCCAGCGAGGAGTGGATGAGCCTCCTTCTTGACGTGTCGACCAGGACTTCGCGGCCGATGTGGCTCAACTGATAGCGAGCTGAGGGCGACGGAGAGTGCGACTCCTCCTGCGGCGAGGAGAAACACGATGCGCAACACGAAGGGGGTGCTGGGGAACGGCGGCTGGATGCCGATGAAGTGCCGAAGTTCGGAGAGCACCAGTACCAGGCCCAGAGCAGGGAGGACATCCGGCGGCCACTGCGCCCATGGCCTGTCGTCGGTCGGACGCCGATGGCGTGGCGACGAGAGCCGCGCCGCACATCCCAACGCCAGCAACAAGAGAAAGAGCATCATCGTGTGGAGGAAGAGTGGACCGGCGGGAACCGCCGTCGCACCCGCCGTCGTCTGAAACGTGGTGTCGAGGAGCCGCTCCGGATTGGCCACCAGGTCTGGTTGGCCCGCAAAGCCCGAAGCGGTCCACGCTGGGCCGGTCGTGAAGCGGACGACGGTCGAGCCGTTGCTCACGCTGCCGTCCAGGTAGACAGCGGGGATGACGGTGATGTGACCGACACCGAGAGGCGATGGAGACCGGCGCTTTCGACTGGGCACAGGTCGTAAATGGTGAGCGGAATGGTGTTCTTAAGAGGATCGATGGCCCATGTCGTGGTCTTCTGGCACGCCCAACCCCTGCCACGTTCCCGTCCCGGAGGCAATGGTGCGCCCGTCCAACGCAACGGTGTAGGGGCCGTTGGCAGCAACCCGCATCCAGCCGTTCGTGCAACCCGATGGGAAGTTGACGCGTCGTCGAGGCGTGGAGTTGTTTGCCCGCTGGCGTTCCCGACGATGGCGTCGCCGGTGGCCGGTGTTGTATAGGAAGCTGGTGCAACCGGGACGGTTGTCGCCCCGATCCGATGACCCGCTCGCGACGGCCGGGACCCAGTCGGTGGGGGCAAAATCTGCGGTGGCGAAGGCTCCAGAACGGGGTAGCGACTGCCCGGTGAGTGCCACGTTGGTGGTCGAACGCCAGTCCGAGGGCTTTCACGCCGTAGGTCTGCACGACCCCACCCGATTGGATCCGGATATGGGCCTGAAAGGCCGGAGCTCGGTTGTCGTAGTTGATCACTTCGAGTCCGATGACGTTGGCGCCCACGATCCAGGCTGGGTCGGAGGTCGAATGTCTCGACCACCCGCGGCACGTAGGTGCCGTTGTAGGTCTGCACCCGAGGGGTGTCGGCGAGCTGAGCCCCGTTGACGTAGGGCTCGGCGGCCTGGTCGGCGGTGAACCAAAGCGTCGCGCTCTGTGGAATGACGGCAATGGGAATGTCGAGCCGAAAGAAGGCATGGGGCCCGGCCTCTGGTGATCGGATCCACGTCTGCCCCGCCGTAGGCGCAAGAAATCGGCTGACGTGGCGAACGCGTCTCCACCGAGATCCAGAAACTGGCGATCAACCATGCTGCCGAGACCACCACGATGAGGGGAACGACCGCCATCATGCGTTTGGCGCTTTGGCGCGGTGGCGCGAGACGTTCCACCCCGCCGGTCGGTTCGACCACCACCGGGGAGTCCAGATGGTCGGCCGTGGTGCGACAAGCGTGTCGGTCATGGGGGCCCCGGTGTATAAAGTCCCGCCGCCACCTCGCGTCCGATGGCGTTGACATCTTGTGTGTCCAGATCGACCGCGTTCACGATGTCGCGGCGGAAAGCGAAAGGTGGCCGAGCCGCTCTTCGGACAGACCAAGGTAGGTGAAGGCCAGCGATAGGAGTTCGCTGTTCTTGGTTTCGGCCACAGTCTGCTGCATGAAGCGGATATGGACGAGTCGTCGCCGGCCTCATAGGCGAAGTGGCCGTAGGTGAACGACAAGAAGGCCATCCCGCTCCAACATCGAGACAGCCCTCGGGTCGATGGGCGACTTGGGTGCCGATCATGTCGTCGGCCAAGAGCGACGGCAAAACTCGTTCGGATGACCGGGTTGCGTGGAGCCATGGAGGCCGCTTGGGAGTAGTCAAGTAGTTGCTGTGCGACGCCATCTGGGTCTGTCGGAGGACTGGCCGCCTTGGCAAACCACGACAGGGCGCTCTGCTGGCCTTGGTTGGCTTGGGCCTGGCCGAGTTCAGTTTCGAGCTGGGTGTTGTACCGAAGTTGTGGATTGAGAGCAGAGCGCGATCGAAGTCGTGCTCAGCAGGCGAGGGAGCGCCCGCCTGCGTGGCCGCAATGCCGTCGGACATCGCCGCCTCCGCCAACACGCCGGTGGTGACACCCCAGGTCACGATCATCACGATAGCGGCGACGCCGGTGAGCACCGATCCGACGATGCCGGACAGGTGTCACCAGCCGGCCGGCCAGCAGCCCCCAGCCACCGTCGTAAGCAGCCATCCGATGCGTAACCCATTCAGCGACCAGCGTCGTCGTGGCGTCAGGGGTAAAGCCGAAGTAGTTGGTGGGTGGCGAGAAGTGGTATTGCGGGATCTGCCGGTCGACCACTTGGGTTTGCAATGAGTCCGTGGAGAGACGGAAGAGGATTTCGCCGCCGATGAGCCGGGTCGTCAGAAAAAAGAACGAGGGGAGTCGCCAGCAAGATCCATCCACACACACGTGTGGTGTTGGTCGTGCGTCCCTCCGGAGCGGATAGCCGAGATGGCTGCCGTGATGGTCACGAGCCCCGATCAACTCGCCATACGTGACATGCCCGACCAGCGGTACAGCACCCAATGGCAAACGTGAGATTCCAGGCCGAAAGGCTCGGGCTGAGGTTTAAACCGATCCACGGGAAGGCGAGCGAGCCGAAGGCCAGGAAGAGCGCCGAGGACGATTCTCCATCCCGGCCGACGTCGCCGCGACCTTTCGCTGAGCCAGCCGCGTCCTCGACGACCTCCTCATGAATCGTCATCTCGTCGGGTGCCGGCTCGCGAAGCGGCGGAAGGCCCAGCACTGGACTAAGGGTTACCAAGGACGCGGACCCGTTCGCCGTTGGTGAGAGACTGCATGTTCGACTCCACGACCAGTGCTCCCGCCCGCAGCCCAGATGTGATCTGGATCCGGTCAGCGTCGGAAGCGCCGATGCTGACCGGCTGGATGTAGGCCCGTCCGTGGCGCAGTACGAAAACCGCCGGATCGAGGTCACTGTTCATGACGGCCACCGCCGGCACGGTGACGGCGGCGGACTGCGTGGCCATCACATGGACGAATACCTGCGTGCCGATGGGGACGGGTTCGGGTGCGGAGTTCTGGGCCTGAATGATGACGGTGCCGTCGAGGCCTCCTCCACCGGAGATGGCACTGACGGTGAGGACGGTCCCGTGGAGGTGCACCCCGGGAAGCCCGGTTGGAGCAACGTCTGCCGCGTCGCCGGGCGAGATCGATTGGATGTCGCTGAGTAACAAGCTGGCGGAGACGTCCACGACGGCCGGGTCGATCACTTCGAGGATCGGCTGGCCTGCCGTCACGACCTGGCCCGGTTGCAGCACGAGGCCGGTCACGAACCCGCGTCGTCGGGGAGGAGATAGTGGTCGTCTTGCCCTGTGCGATGGCCACCAGTTCCTGGTCATACGTCACTTCTTCGGTGAGAGCCGTGATCTGCTGCGCCTGCGATTGAGGAGCGGTCGTCGCCGACGGGGGTGTGTGTTCCGCGGTGATCAAGGCTTGTTGCGCGCTGGCCAACTGCGACACGAACTGGGGGGCATTTTGCACAAGGAGCGTCGGATCGATTTGCACGAGAGGCGTGCCGATTGCCACTTCGGCCCCGTTGGTGACGTCGACTTGGGATATCGAAAAAATGGCGTCCTGAATTCCGGCCAGGTTGAGGCTTACGGTGAAGCTCTCATTGGGAGCCTCTTCCAGCGTTCCTACACCGCCAGGTTGATTCGTAATTTTCGCCGGTCCTGCGGTGGTGTACACCACCTTCGGCGTTGTCGCCAGAACTTTCCGCGCCACCGTCCCGGCGCCGACCAACAGTGCCAGTACGGCCACCGTGAGGAGCACCACGATGACCCGGCGCTGGAGCCGGGTGATTTTGGGGAAACGGCGCCAGAGTCGGAACTCCATCCGCGCTCTTCAATCCGCGGATGCGACTCGTTTTGGTCGGAGGCAATTCCTTGGCGTGAGCTGTACCGTTCGAGGAGGGGTGGAGCGCCACCGCGGTGGCCAGTCCTCCGCCGGGAATACCGTGCCCGTTCGAGGAATGACCGTTTCCTCGGGCGGCGTCCGTACTGTACGACCCACCCGAGCTGTCTCGTGCTCTCCGAGGTGTGTGCTCCGACGGTTCTGCCGAGAAGAGCATGGGGTCGATGTCGACCGACTTGCGGCGCACGCCCGAGCACTGTTGCTCCCTTTGTGTGCATTGCCGATGCGATGTCGTCCGGATTTCATTCTTTGCTCACTTCTTCACCACGTGGAAATCGAAATCTGGCCGGAGCACCCCGTAGACGACCGCGGCGCTTTCGAGCAGCGAGTAGACGGGCAGGCATACGATCTGGAGCAGGTGCCAGGGCAGGCGCCGGTACCAGACGACATGCCTCTGGTCCAAGTTGAGCTCGAGGCCGAGGAGGTACAGAGCGGAGTAGGCGGCCAGTGAACCCGTGCCGATGAGGAGAACCCCCAGCGGAATGCGGGCATTCACCACGACGGCGGCGATGCTGACGCTCCACCAACCGAGCCATCCGACTCCCCACAGGAGGATGGAGGTCACCAGGGTGATCCGGTGCCACAGCCGTGCCGGCGCATGGAGGCATACAAGGCACAACCCGACGAACCAGCGCCGACGCTGTTTGAGGAAATCCATCACCGACTGAGTGGATTGTTCGAGGCAGTACCCGTCGATCCACCGTGAACGACGACCCTGCGCCATCTCCACCAGCGACCACCACGCATCCTCGGTGACCGATCCGGCTGGACCGAGGTCGAATCCCACCTGCTTTTCGACGTCGTTGCGCACCAGGATGAACGACCCGTGCATGCCGAAGGCACTCTGACCGAAGACATGTTGAAAGCGGAAGCGACCGAGGTCGTCCCCGGTGCGGACCGAGTCCGCCAAGGTGAGGAACGGATGCTTGTCGAGGTCTCGGTGATAGAGCACGACGCCCTGACCGATGCGTAGTTCGCCCGAACGCTCCTCTTCGATCACGGCGCTATGGATGCCGCGGATGACAGACGGCGTGATGTGGGTCTCCTCGTCGAGATGGAAGAGCCAGGTCGTGTCCGAAATGGGGGAGACCTCCAGCGCATAGTGGAGGGCGCGGGCCTTGAACCTGGCTCGGGTATCGGTCCGGTACCGCTTCGGCACGAGAATCGTTCTGACCCCGTCGATCTGCGGCAGCGCATTGTCCGTCACGATTTCCACGCTGAAGGGGAAGAGCGGTGTGTGGGCCATCGCAGCCCTGACCGCCAGGGCCGACTTGAGGACGGCTTCGACATTTGTCCCGCGGGACACGATGCGAAAGCAGACCTCGACCCCTGGAGGCATGGGGTCTTCCGTCTTGTGGTTCACGTTTCGAAACGTCAAGGCACCGATCACATTGAGCAGGACAGGAAGGGCGAGCAGGACCCAGATGTAACTGAACCCGTCAACGATCTCCGCCGCCAGACCGTGTGCCGGACTGGAGTGCTTCCAGAACCACAGTCATGAGAGCGAAGATCGGAACGCTGACCGACACGAACGACAGGAGGAAGACGATCCGGACCCGCCAAGCCGACCACGGCTTTTCCTCTCGCGGTATTTGGCGCCGCGCCGTTCGCCGCGAGGTCGTCTCGGGTGCGAGAACCTCGATGGTCGGGTCCGCTAGCACGGCCACCGCGTCGGCCACGACATTGTGGCGAGCCGACTCGAACAGCTGAACCAGGGTCGCCAGAAGTTCCGCCTCGAGATCCCCCTCGAGATCCCTCTCAGGTCGTGTTACCGGTGCGACCGTCATATAACCCCCACCACCGTGGGCACCTGCACCGACCGGGACCACTCGACCTGTGCCGCCAGCCCCTCCCGCAATGGGACGCGAGGCTCCCACCCGAGTAGCTTGTGGGCCTGATCGATGGCGCCTCCGGTCTGTTGCACGTCGCCTGCTTCTTGCGGGCGGCGCCGGCAGTCGACGGGCGTCCCGACGAGGTCGCCCACCAGGTCGATCAAGTCCGTCATCACGGCATGTGAGCCGCCGGCAATGTTGACCACGGTCCCGGGCGGCGCGTCGCCGAAGCCGGCGGCGATGTTGGCGGCCACCACGTCGGAGACGAAGGTGAAGTCCCGGACCTGTCGGCCGTCGCCGAAAAGTTGGAAGGGCGAGCCGTGCACGGCGGCGTCGGCCAGACGGCGAATCGCCATGTCGGGGCGTTGGCGTGGTCCGTAGACAGTGAAGTAGCGGAGCGAGATCGTGGGCAGGCCCCAGTTGGCGCTGTAGAGGGAGCAGAGATGCTCCGCCGCCAATTTGGTGACGCCATAAGGGCTGTTCGGGCTCGGGAGATCAGACTCGTGGGTCGGATATGACGACGCGTTGCCGTAGACCGAAGAGCTCGAGGCATAGACGACGCGAGGAGTGGCCACCGTCTTTGCCGCCTCGAGCAGGCGCTGGGTCGCCTTGATGTTGTGCTCGCAATAATCGGAGAAGCCGAGCCCCCAGGACATCCGTACGCCCGGCTGGCCGGCCTGGTGAAAGACGACCGAGGCCCCCTCCAGGAGCGGCGGCAGGTCGGCGTGGCGCAGGTCGAGTTCCTCGAAACGAAAGCCGGGCAGCTCGGCCAACGCCAGGAGGTTGCGCCTTTTCTCCTTCGGGTCGTAGTAGTCGGTGACGCAGTCGAGACCGAGCACACGGTGGCCCGAGGCGCACAATGCTTCGCAGAGATGGCTGCCGATGAATCCGGCCGCACCGGTGACGACGACGTTCACGATGCCTCCTGTTCGTTGCCGTTCGCTGATGCGGCGTGGGCGGTGGTGGCGCTGCGGACCATCGGACTCATGAGCGCGGTCACCGTGGCGCGCCCTCGCGGCCCGATGAGGCCTTCCAGAAAGTGCAGGCTCTCGGGACCCGTGGTCACTCGAGCTGCCATCTCGCCGATGTGCTCGGCGGCCCGGGCGATACCTGCCGCATCGGGGCGGTCGCCACCAACGTGGGCGTAGGCCTGGGCCACCTCCCCGACGTAACGCGCGATGCCGTAGTTGCTCTGGAGGGCGAGGGCTCCCTCAACGGCTTGGTACCGGGCGGGGCCATCTTCGAGCAACGAACGGATACCAAGGGCCAGACCGCGCGCCGACGGGGGCACCAGGACACTGGACCACTCGTCGAGGACCTGGGTGTGACTGGCAATGTCAGTCGCCACAATCGGGCGTCCAGACCGTAGATACGAGAAAATCTTCAAAGGGGTGTTGCGCCCTCGTTCCCGCGGGGAGACCAGTACATCGGCCGCCATCAGGCACGCCGGCACCAGAGGCGAAGGCACGGTTCCCATCAGCAGGACGGGTTTCGACAGGCCGAGCGTGTCAACCTTGCGCTGCAGCTCGGCGACTTGATCGGGGCGCCCGCCCATGATCACAAGGACGGCCTCGGGATGGGTCCGGGTCACGTCAGACATCGACTCCAAGAGCAGACGCACACCCTGGTAGGGCTCGAGGGTGCCCGAGTACAGGATCACCTTCGACCCCTTCGGCGCCCACGTTTCTCGGATGGCCGACGAGACGGCAGGGTCGGGGTCGGACTCCAAGGACATGTTGAAGATGGTGTGGACGGGCGTCGTGCAGGTCACTGCCACGTGGTCGGCGATGAGTGGAAAGTGAGCGATGACGACATCGGATTGCCGGACGACCATGTCCTCGAGCGCACCCGCCACCCGGGTGATCGGGTGGCGTGGACGCAGTCCGTAGTTACACAGGACATCGGTCCAGTCGTTTCCCATGTCATAGACGTGGGGAACCCCGCAGAGCCGAGCCAGCATTGGACCGAACAGACCGGCCTCTTCATGCGTGTGCACAACGTCGTAGTGGGCCCGTCCACGCACGGCCTCGCGTATCGATCGAACGGTGACGGCTGCGTCGAGAACCAGTTTGCGCACGGATGGTCCGACAGGCACCGAGCGGATTCCCGGAGCTTTGGCGCGGACATAGCGAAGACCCTGTACCGGGCGGTCCTCTCCCACCGGGTACGTCACCAGGTCGACTTCGTGACCCAGGGCGCAGAGCGCGAGGCAGCGATTGAAGACGCTGATCGGAGTACCGCGCGGCGAGTAGACGGGATGCGGAGAAATCATCAGGACGCGCATCAGGCGGCTTCCATTGCGGCTTGTTGGGGCAAGACGGGGTGCGGGGCGAACTGTCGCCTCCGCCTCGGTGCGACGTGTCGCCCTCGCCGCAGGCGAATGGTCAGGTAAAAGGGAATACCGATGACGCCCAGAGCCAGGGTCTGCACGGTGATGCACACCCCCACCGCCGCGCCCTGGGCTGCGGTCGCGTGGCCACCGGCGGCCAGAAAGGCAGCAAAAGCCCCTTCGCGCAGTCCATATCCGCCGAGCGAGATGGGAAGCATGGTGACAGCGGTTGACGTCGTAATGACCAGGGCGCTGTAGGTCAGGGGAATACGTATCCCCAGCGCTCGGATGAACATGGACTGGCTGGCCACGACCACAGCCCAGAAGAGGAGCCCACGCACGGTGGCGCGGGCCAAATGACTGCGTTGTCCCCGGAACTCGTGCAAGGTGTTGAGCAACTTGGCCACGGCTCGTCCTGGCCCTCGTCGGAGCAGTCCCCATCGACCGATCACTCCCATGGCCGGACTCAGAGCCAACACGACCAGCACAACTCCACCGGCCACGACGCCGAGAGCGAATGGTCGAACGCGATCGGCGTAGCCGAGCGACAAGGTCGTCACGAGCCCGACCGCCGTGATCACGATCATCCCGGGGAAGTTGCACAGACGGCGCAGCACCACGGATGCGGCCGCGGGCACCCGTTCCTCCGGCGACTTGGCAAGCGAGGTGGCGCGAATGAAATCTCCCCCGATGGAGCTCGGGAGTGCAGCGTCGAAGACATCGGCTCCCAGTTCCAAGTGCAGGCACCGTCGGTAGGGGCGAGAAACGCCGTTCGCCCGGGCCAAACCGTTCCATTGCCACACCGTGAGCGCGATGGTGACGACGGCGATGGCATACCCAGCGGCGAGGTAGGTGGAATTTGCTCCCGCCAGGGCATGGGCCACCGCACGGACCCCGATCTTTCGCGCGATCAGCACGAAGGCACCGGCCGTGACGGCCACTCGCACGAGGGTCATCGGCGCCCCCCGTCCGGCCCGCTTGCCCCGGCCGCTCTCCGCCCCAAGTGGGGTGGTCCCTGTGCTCCCTGCGGCGCCTGGCGTCCCTGCGGTCACTGGGCGGTCTCTTGGGCCGGGCGCATCTCCAGCACGGGAGCAACCTCTCCGGTGGCCGATCGCACCACGTAGGGTCGATGCGCCGCGTCCTTGAAGTAGACCCGGGTCAGCAGCTCGCCGATCAGCCCGAACGACGCGAATTGCAACGAGGCCAAGGCGAGGATGGTCGCTACCCCGCTCTGGTGAGGCGCGCGCTTGATCACCCGTGAGCCGGACCACAGGGCCGAGATCCCCGCCGCGGCGACGCAGACCAAGGCGACCCGTCCGAAGAACTGCATCGGCTTCTGGCGGTAGCCGATGAGAAACTTCACGGTCAGGAGATCCAGCACCACCCGAGGCATCCGGCTGATCCCGTACTTCGAAGACCCTCGCTCCCGGGCCCGGTGATTGACCGGGATTTCTATGACCTTCGCCCCCGAGATCAGGGCGAGGGCGGGAATGAAGCGGTGCAGTTCGCCGAATAGCTCGAGGTGCTCGATCACCTCTTTGTCGTAGGCCTTCAACGTGCACCCGTAGTCGTGGAGCTGGAGTCCGGTCACCCGCGAGATGAGCGAGTTGGCCACCTTCGAGGGCAGTCGACGCGAGATGAATTTGTCCTTGCGATGGGCTCGCCACCCCGACGCCACGTCGTAGCCCTCTTCGAGGGCGCTGAGCAGAAGAGGAATGTCTGCTGGATCGTTCTGTTGGTCACCGTCCATCACCACGACGACGCGTCCGACGGCATAGTCGAACCCCGCGCTGATTCCCGCTGTCTGACCGAAGTTCCGTCGGAACTCGATGACCTTGACCCGGGAGTCGATCTCGTGCCAGGCCGACGCCTTGGCCCCGGTGCCGTCGGTGCTGCCGTCGTTCACCAGGATCAATTCGAATTCGAGGGGGAGCTGGTGCAGGACGTCGAGCACTTCTTCCACCGCGGGGTCGATGCTCTCCTCTTCGTTGTAAAGAGGGATGACGACGCTGAGGTCGATGCTGGGCGGTCCGAAGGCTTCCGCACTTCCCGCCCGTTCAGAGAGCTCAGTTTCGGAACGGGTTAGTGCCATGAACAATCTCCTTGGTCGTGAGGGCGAGTGTCGTGAGGGCAAGTGTCGTGAGGACGAGAAACGACGCTCATCGGACAGCGGCTTCTTGCGGTGCCGGGCGCGGCACCGCGCGGTGGGCGATGACCCGCGGGGGCGTCGTCGCCCCGCCGCGCCCAATGCCGACGTAGTGGAAGCCCGCCTGTTCCACCAGCACCGGGTCGAAGTTGTTCCGGCTGTCGAAGAAGAAGTTGCCTCGCATCGCACTACGGAGCTCGGTGAGACGAACACTGAGGAACTGCGGCCAATCAGTCGCCACCACAATGACGTCGGCGTTGGCCGCCGCCCGTATAGCGTCGGGCATCAAGCGGATGTCGGGGACGTCGGGCACCGTCGTGACCATCGGGTCGTATGCGGCCACGAAGGCGCCCTTGCCGATGAGTCGGGTCACCACATCGAGTGCCGGCGAATCTCGAAGGTCGTCCGTATGCGGCTTGAAGGACAGCCCCAAAATGCAGATCTTCACCCCGCGCAGCGTCTTGAGGTGGCTGAGCAGTTGATCGACCACGTACTTGCGTTGGGACTCGTTGACCGAGACGACGCCTTCAAGGATTCTGGGTCGATAGCCGTATTCATTGGCCGTGTTGATGAGCGCGGAAAGGTCCTTGCCGAAGCATGAGCCGCCCCAACCGAGGCCGGCATCGAGGAACTGGCTGCCGATGCGGGTGTCGAGTCCCATGCCGGCGGTGACCTCGGTGATATCGGCACCCACGAAGTCACAGAGGCGAGCCATCTCGTTGGCGAAACTGATCTTGGTGGCCAAGAAGGCGTTGGAGGCGTACTTCACCATCTCTGCCGTCGTCAGCTTCGTCTGCAGCAGTGGCACGACGTCCCTCTTCCCGACGTCGCCGGGGATGCGCTGCTCCAAAATGGGGCGGTACACATTCGCCGCGATCTCCCGCGCCTTCGGATCGTCGCTTCCGAGCACGACCCGGTCCGGATGCAAGAAATCCTGGACGGCACTTCCTTCGCGTAGGAACTCCGGGTTGGACACGACACCGAATCGGTCCCGCCCCTCGGCCCCGAGGATGTCCTCAATGAGTGATCCGAGCCAGAAGCCGGTCCCGATGGGGACAGTGCTCTTGGTGATAATGACGTGATAGTGCCGCAGGTTCTGAGCGATGTCGACGGTTACCGCACGGATAGCGGTGGTGTCGGCTTCTCCATCAGGACCCGGCGGGGTGCCGACACAGACGAAGACGACATCGGAAGAGTCCATGGCGTCACAGAAGTCGTCGGTGAAGCGCAGACTGCCCTGCTCCAAGCAGCTGGCGATGAGCTGGTCGAGTCCCGGTTCATGGAACGGAGCCGCACCGCCCCGGAGCGTCGCTAACTTTTCCGGATCCGATTCGACCCCGATCACATCGTGGCCCACATGCGCCAGACATGCTGCGACGACTGATCCCACATAGCCGCTACCGATGACAGCTACCCGCTCACCCATGTGATGTCCCCTTCTCGTTAACAGCCTGGAAGTGTTCAGAAGAATGAAAAACGCTCGAAATACCCGAGAACGTGTCGCTTTGCTCGGGCCCGAGTCGATTTCAGCCCGCGTTGGAGCCCGCCATGTGTCCGTGTTTTCGCCGTCTTCCGCCTGCTCTGGTGCATGTCCTCTAGTGGTGCGAGGACCTCACAACGTTGATGTACAACGAGGAAGGATTCGTCACGGCGCCGCCACGCAGACGATGTCCTGTCGGAAGAAGGGAACCCTCCCGTTCGACGCCCACGCATCCACGGTGGGTGGCGAATCGGTAGGAAATCACGTGCCTCTCTCCCTCTTTGACCCTGAGGAGAAAGACCGCTTGGAAGGTAGCTACGTCATTCTCACTACTTCGGCGGCCCGGCTAACTCAGGGAGTCCCGTAGCTTTGCGTCCTCCCCTCACGAGGAGTTTGCCCTTATCGCTTCCTTACGATGCGAACATTTATGGACTTTGTTGGGCAAGTCAATGGGAATTCAAAATGTCGCGTGCTCCAACCAATTGGCAACCATCGATGCAACCATTCGATACCTCTCCGGTAACAAGGAGTTCACAAACAGGCGAACAAGGCCGCTGTGGATGGCCAGGACTTCATGCCTCAGCGAGCGCGTCGCTACGGTCGAGGTCGCAGAACCGCGGCCACGACCCTGCAACGTCATCGAACCGCGTGGACCCCGCCGTCGACATGGATGATTTCACCGGTCGTCATCGGGAAAAGGTCGCTGAACAGAGCGAGACAGGCCCGGGCCACGACGCTTGAGTCCCGTGACGTCCCAGCCCAGGGGGGCGCGCTCATTCCACGACTCCTCCAACACCGAGAAGCCGGGAATCGACTTGGCCGCCATGGTGCGAATGGGTCCCGCCGCTACCAGGTTGACCCGGATGCCGTCGGGCCCCAGATCCCGCGCCAGGTAGCGGGTGAGCGACTCGAGCGCGGCCTTGGCCACCCCCATCCAGTCGTAGATCGGCCAGGCCACGGTGGCATCGAAATCGAGGCCCACGACGGAGGCGCCGCCGTCGTGCCCCGCCTTGATCAGCAACGGCTTGAACGCTTCGATCAGTGCCTTGAGGGAATACGCCGAGACGTTGAGGGCAATCGAAACCTCGTCCCAGTTGGCCGTGAACATGCCGCTCCCGAGGCAGTTCGGTGGGGCGAAGCCGATGGCATGAAGAATGCCGTCGAGGCGGTCCCAGCGTTCGGCCAAAGCCGTGCCGGCCTGGGCCAATTGCTCCGGAGAGGTGACGTCGATCTCGAGGACTTCGGGTTCGGTCGGCAGCTTGCGTGCCGTCCTTTTCGTGAGCGACAGGGCGCGCCCGGCACCGGAGAGGACGATCTCAGCCCCCTCCTCCTGGGCCAGCTTGGCCACGGGGAAGGCGAGCGAGGCGTCATTGAGCACGCCGGTGATGAGAAAGCGCTTTCCGTCGAGGAGTCCCATAGGCCACGCGAGGTTATGCGACAGTAGGGGCGTGCACGTAGGAATAATCGGTGGTACAGGCCCAGCGGGGCGGGGGTTGGCGGTGCGGCTGGCCGCGGTGGGCGTGCAGGTCACGCTGGGCTCCCGCGACGCTGAGCGAGCCAGAGCGCGGTGGCCGAAGAAGTGCTGGCCAAGTGGCCTGACATGGCGCTCGACATTCGGGGCGCAGACAATGCGGGCGCAGCCGAGGCCGAGATGGTGGTCCTGGCCACCCCGTGGGACAGCGCCATCGCAACGTTGAAGCCCCTGCGGGAGGCCTTGGCGGGCAAGGTGGTGATCTCCATGGCCAACGCACTGGTACGAGAGGGTCGCGAAATGCTGGCCCTCATTCCTCCCCGGGGCTCCGTGGCGGCTGCGGTGCAGGCGACTCTGCCCGATTCTCGGGTGGCCGCGGCCTTCCACCATCTCCCGGCCTCGGAAATGGAAGACCTTCATTCAGGGTTGCAAGCCGACGTGTTGGTGTGTTCAGACGATTCTGAGGCGGCGGCGGCCACGGAATCGTTGATCGATGGATTGGACGGCCTGCGACCGCTCAATGCCGGCAGCCTGAGTCAGGCCGCAGCGATCGAAGCGTTCACCGCCGTGTGCATCACCTTGAACATGCGGCACAAGGCTCACTCGACCTTGCGCCTGGCCGGGATCTGATGATGAGGCTTT
Source organism: uncultured Acidimicrobiaceae bacterium (assembly GCA_963737745.1). Taxonomy (GTDB): domain Bacteria; phylum Actinomycetota; class Acidimicrobiia; order Acidimicrobiales; family RAAP-2; genus Bog-473. The sequence continues at coordinate 20,395 of CAVTTR010000011.1, forward strand.
ACGACACGGCTCGCAAAGAAGTGGTTCCGTTCGAGCCGGGGCCGTTGGTGACGCTCTACTCCTGTGGGATCACGCCCTACGACGCCGCCCATCTTGGTCATGCTGCGGTGTATCTCTATTTCGACATGCTGCAGCGTCGCCTCCGCGATGCCGGACACGACACCAAGTGTGTGCGCAACGTCACCGATGTCGACGACGACATCCTGCGCAAGGCGCGCGAGCTCGGGGTCCATTATTTGGACTTGGCGGCCGAGGAGATGGCGCGTTTCGACGCCGAGATGGGCCTGTTGAACCTTCTCCCCGTCTATTCAGAGCCTCGGGCCACGTCGGCCATCTCGGAGATCTTGTCCCTGATCGGGGCGGCGCTCGAGGCTGGTCACGCCTACGAGTCCGGAGGATCCGTCTATTTCGACGTGGCCAGCTTCCCTCCGTTCGGGCACGTCAGCGGATACGACCGGGACGACATGCTGCGTCTGGCGGCAGAGCACGGTGGCAATCCCGATGATCCTCACAAGCGGAACTCCCTGGACTTCGTGCTGTGGCAGCCGTCGCTGCCCGACGAGCCGGCGTGGGAGTCGCGTTGGGGCCCCGGCCGACCGGGTTGGCACATCGAGTGTTCGGCGCTGGCCTTGCGCGAGCTCGGGGAGACAATTGACATTCACGGCGGGGGACGAGACTTGGTCTTCCCCCATCACGAGTGCGAGGCGGCACAGTCCGAGTCGGTGACCGGCAAACCCTTCGTCACGATTTGGTTCCACGTCGGGCTGGTCGGGCTTGATGGGACCAAAATGTCCAAGTCACTCGGCAACCTCGTCTTCGTGGGAGAGCTCTGCAAGGAGTGGGACCCCCCGGCCGTGCGCCTGGCCCTTCTGGCGCATCACTACCGCGTGGATTGGGACTGGGTCACCATGGACGACATGCCGGCGGCCATGGCCAGGCTGGCCCTGTGGCGCTCTGCCGTCGATGGCGAAGACGACGGGTCCGAGGGCCTCGCCGCGGTGCGGGCGGCGCTCGACGACGACATGGATACCCCGGCGGCCCTGGAGGCCCTCGATCGTGAGGCGAAGGCCGGACGGTCCGTGCTGGCCGGGGCCAGCCTGCTCGGCGTCGACCTCTGAGCCGCTGCCCCTCTGCGGGCTCCATGGGCACCGCAAGTCCGGTCCCGCAGTACCCTGGCACGACGCGCGATGCCCGGGAGAAGCCCGGCTGAACAGGAAAGGCAAAACAATGGCAGGTGTCATCTCGGTACGGCTTCCCGACGGTTCTGAGCGGGAGATCGCCGAGGGCACGACGGCTGCCGAGTTTGCCGAAACGATCGGTCCTCGGTTGGCCAAAGCAGCGCTCGCGGCCACCGTCGACGGGCACGAAGTCGACTTGAGCACCGCCTTGGTCGATGGAGCAGAGGTGGCCATTGTCACCGCCGACTCCGATGTGGGACGCGAAGTGCTGCGACACTCGACGGCGCACGTGATGGCCCAGGCCGTCCTCCGGTTGTGGCCCGGCGCCAAGTACGCCATAGGACCGGTGATCGAGAACGGCTTCTACTATGACTTCGCCCTGCCCGATGGAGCGCATTTCAGCGAAGACGACCTGGGCCGCATCGAGACAGAGATGCGCGCCATCATGGCGGAGAACCAACCCTTCATCCGGCACGAACATGCGGTGAGCGAGGGGCTGGAACTGTTCGTCGACCAGCCGTTCAAGCAGGAGATCATCGAAGCGGTGGGGTCGGGGGCCGACGAGGTCGATGCCGGCGGGACGGTTGTCAGCACCTACTCGAATTCGGACACTTTTATGGACCTCTGCCGGGGTCCCCATGTTCCCTCGACCAGTCGCCTGGGCCACTTCAAGCTGATGCGGGTGGCCGGGGCGTACTGGCGGGGTGATGAGAAGCGGGCGCAACTGCAGCGGATCTACGGGACAGCCTGGGAGTCGGAGAAGGCACTCAATGCCTATCTGCACCAACTGGAGGAAGCGGAGCGCCGCGACCACCGCAAACTGGGAGCGGAGCTCGACCTCTTCAGCTTCCCCGAGGAAATCGGGTCAGGCCTGGCCCTTTTTCACCCCAAGGGCGGGACGATCCGCCGCATCATGGAGGACTATTCGAGGCAACGCCATGTCGAGGAGGGCTACGAGTTCGTCAACTCGCCGCACATCACCAAAAGCGAGCTCTTCGAGATTTCCGGACACCTCGACTGGTTCGCCGAGGGGATGTACCCGCCGATGGAGCTCGACGGGGGGACGCAGTACTACCTCAAGCCGATGAACTGCCCGTTTCACATCCTCGTGTATCGCAGCCGGCAGCGGTCCTATCGCGACCTTCCGCTCAGGTTCTTCGAATTCGGCTCGGTCTACCGTTACGAGAAGTCCGGGGTGGTGCATGGCTTGACCCGCGTGCGCGGCATGACGCAGGACGATGCCCACATCTTCTGCACCCGGCGAGGAAATGGGACCCGAGTTGGTCCGTACGTTCCACTTCGTGCTCGATCTCCTGCGCGACTTCGGCCTCAACGACTTCTATCTCGAGCTCTCCACCAAGCCTCCGGGCAAGGCGGTCGGATCGGATCGAGGACTGGGAGGAGGCCACAGAGACCCTGCGCGCCACCGCGGCCGAGATCGGCCTCGACCTTGTCATGGACGAGGGCGGTGGGGCCTTCTACGGTCCAAAGATCTCAGTGCAGGCGAAGGACGCCATCGGTCGCACCTGGCAGATGTCGACCGTGCAACTCGACTTCCAGCTCCCCGAACGCTTTGAGCTCGAGTACATCGGGGCCGACAACGGGCGGCACCGACCGATCATGATCCACCGCGCCCTCTTCGGGTCCGTCGAGCGCTTCATGGCCGTGTTGATCGAGCACTACGCCGGGGCGTTGCCGACGTGGCTCTCACCCGAGCAGGTCCGGGTGCTGCCCGTGAGCGAGGCCCATACCCCGTATGCCGAATCGGTGGCTGCGGCCTGCGCCGGCGCCGGGCTGCGAGTGAGCGTGGACGACGCGGCGGAGAATCTGAAGGCCCGCATCCGCAAGGCGAAATTGACCAAGGTCCCCTACATCCTGGTCGTGGGCGAAGACGACGTGGCCCGCCAGACGGTGGGTGTCAATCCGCGCTCGTCGAGTGACAAACCCCGACGGGGGGTTGATCTGACGACGTTCGTCGACGACGTCGTGGCCGAGGTCGAGAGGCATGGTTCGCCCGAGGACGCGGCGACCGAAAGCGCTGCCTCGTGAGCCCAAATTCGTGAGCCTTGACAACCTCTGGGCCGGCTGGCGCCATGAGTACATTCGAGAGGCCACGGAGCGCCAGCGCACCGCTGTTATGGGTAGTGACGACGAGGCGTCGTGCGTCTTTTGCCGGCTGGCCGCGAGCGGGCCTCCCTCAATCGACAACCTCGTGGTGTGGCGCGGCGCCTGGTCGTTCGTCGTCCTGAACGCCTACCCCTATGCCAGCGGCCACGTGCTTGGTCTTGCCCCTCCGCCACGTCGGCGCCTTGGGCGACCTGGCCGATGAGGAGTCGCGGGAAGTCTGGGGAGCGACACAGGACGCGGTGGCCGCGATCGAGGGGGCCTATAACCCCGACGGGCTGAACCTCGGCGCCAACTTGGGCCGTGCCGCCGGGGCGGGGATCCCCTCCCATGTCCATATGCACGTCCTGCCGCGTTGGTCGGGCGATACCAACTTCATGACGTCGATCGCCGCCACTCGGGTCATGCCCGAGACGTTGCAGGTGGCCTGGCAAAAGTTGTCGAAGGCGTGGCCGAGGCCGAGCGAGACTTAACCGGTCAACTGGGCGATCGACGGCACGAGGTGCTCGGGCACCACGTCGTAGTGGTCGTAGGCAATGGTGAAGGAGCCACGGCCCCCGGTCAGGGCGCGTAGGTCCACGGCGTAGCGGGTCAGCTCGGACGTGGGAGCGAAGGCGATGATGATCTGGAACCCATCGTCGCCGGACTCGGTGCCAACAATCCGCGCCCGACGAGAGTGCAGGTCTCCAAGCACGTCACCCTGGGCGTCAGCAGGAATGGTGACCTCAACCTTTGAGATTGGCTCGAGAAGGATCGGTCCCGCCTCGCTCATGGCCTGGCGGATGGCCAGCGCCGCCGCCATCTTGAAGCTCACCTCGTTGGAGTCGACGGGATGAGCCTTGCCGTCATCGACCGTGACCGCGATGTCGACCACCGGATATCCGAACACGCCCCCGCTGCTCATGGTTTCGAGGACGCCCTTTTCTACGGCGGGGATGTACTGGCGGGGAATGGCTCCGCCGACGACCTCGTCGTGGAAGGCGAAGCCTTCTCCGCGCGGCAGGGGCTCGAGGCGCAGATGGCAGACTCCGAACTGGCCGTGGCCGCCGGATTGCTTCTTGTGTTTTCCCTCGGCGTGCGCCGACGCGGTAATGGTTTCCCGGTAGGGAATACGGAGATCCTCGCGCTCGACGTGCACGTTGTATTTGCGCTCGAGGCGTTCGAGGGTGACGCCGAGGTGGACCTCGCCGCTGACCCCAAGGATGGTCTGGTGGGTCTCGTCGTCGCGCGTGACGGTGAGAGCCAGGTCTTCATCGCACAGTCGTTGGAGTCCGGACATGAGCTTGTCGTCGTCGGCCCGCGTGGCGGGCTTGACGGCGACCTGCAGGGAGGGAGGAGGGAGTTCAGGCGGGGGGATGGTCACGGGCTGGCCCTTGGGGGCCAACGTGTCGCCGGTGCGCGTCCCGTTCAGGCGGGGAATGGCGACGAAGTCACCGGCCACCACGGCCGTGGTGGCCGAAGATGCGTGGCCCGAAAGGGTCTGCAGGGCATGGAGGCGTTCCTCAGCCCTGGTACGGGTGTTTATGAGGACGGTGTCGGGGGTGAGGGTGCCCGAGATCACCTTGCAGAGCGAGACCTTGCCGGTGTGGCTGTCGGTAAAGGTCTTTGTCACCGTGAGGAGGACCCCGGCGTTGGCATCGCAGGGGACTTCGGCCGTTGTGGTTCCGGCCAAGACGGTCACCGGGGGAGCGGCCAGGGGGGTGGGGCAGAGCTCCTCGATCAGCCGGGCCAAGCGGTCCACTCCGACGCCGGTGAGACCCGAACAGCACAGGACCGGAAACACCGCGCCGGCAGCGACACCGCCGGCCAAGCTCTTCTCGAGCTCGTCGTACCCGATCGGCTCGCCCCCCAGATAACGCTCCATGAGGTCGTCGTCTCCCACGACAATGCCTTCGACCAATTGTTCATGCACGGCATGTTCCTCATCCACCAAGTCGTCGGGGATGGGCCCCTCGTGGCCGACGGGGGGCACCGTGCCATCGACGGGCGTGTGGGGGACCGGCGTGTCGTAGTGCGTGGCGGTGTCTCCCAAAAGATCGATGACGCCGTGGAAGTCGGATTCGCGCCCTATGGGCAGCTCGACCGGCGCCACGCCCGCGCCGAACGCGGCGCGGATCTCGGCCAAAGTCCGTTCGAAGTCGGCGCGCTCTCGATCCAGCTTGTTGATGACGATGACCCGCGGCAGTCCGAGTCTTGCCGCGGCGCGCCAGGCGTGTTCGGTCTGGGCCTGCACACCGTCGGTGGCACTGACCACGACCACGGCCAGGTCGGTGCGGGCCAGCGCGGTCAACATCTCGGAAGCAAAATCGGCATAGCCGGGCGTGTCGAGGAGGTTTACCTTCACCCCGTTGACGGTGAACGGCGCCAGGGCGGTCGAGATGGACAACTGACGAGAGACCTCTTCGGGCTCGAAGTCACACGTCGTCGTGCCTTTTTCGACCGAGCCTCGGCGAGGGATGGCACCAGTGGCGGCGAGGAGGGCCTCGGCCAGAGTCGTCTTGCCCGAGCCGTGATGGCCCACAAGGGCGACATTCCGGATTGCGGTCGGGTCGAGTGGCACCTGGTACCTCCGTCCGTGTTGCTATTCCTGGCTGACGCTAATGCTTCTTTGGAGTGTACGGCGATGCCGCCCGCCTTGCTCGGGCGACTGCAATCCCCTTATGCGGAGGGGCAGCTCAAGCAGCGCGAGGTATCGGTACTCCTCCCGATAGATCAGACCGCAGGCGCGTCTAGTAGCTGACTGCCCCGCTGCCCGAGCTCGTCGTGGTCTTCGTCGTGGTGCTCTTGTTCGTGGTCTGCACGGAAGGGCCCGAGACCTTCAGGTTGACGTTCATGCCGAGCATCTTGTGGCCCGGGACAGGGCAGAAGACGTCATATTTGGCGCCGCTCTTGAACACGACGTTGAGCTTGACGCTCTGGCCGGGCGAGATGTCGGGCGTCTCGGCGTCGTGCAGGCCTGGGCCCGTGATCTCGAGGGCATGTGTCGTCTTCCCCTTGTTCACGGCCACGAAGGTGTAACTGCCCGGGGCGAAGGTTTTCTTCGAGAGCGAGATGTGAAAGTCGGTCTCCACTGCTTTGACCGTCGTCGGAGAGCTGGCGCTCGCCGGTGCGGCGCCCATGAGCGAGAGCGCGCCGATCGCGGCCAGGGGAATGAGGGCGATCTTGGTGGCGGTGGAGCGGGGGCGAAGCGTCATGGGCGTCCTTCGGGTTCTCATCGGTGTCGGTGGTTGCGCGATATACGGATCGGGAGTCGAACGGGATTGCCGGTCGGTGCGTGAGCGCCGGCGCAGCTCATCCCTACCCTCAGTACGTCGTCGCAGCGGACACAGCCTTGGGTTGACCGAGCCTAACGGGGCAACCGCGAGCAATTCGGGCACCCACGCTGGTACTTCTCTGCCGCCCCGTGCGGTGCGGAGCCCACCATCGGGCAACTGGGATTGCGACTTCGGCGTGGGCGGGGATGATAAACTTTTGTATCTGTTTCATGTGCGCTGCCCCCATCGGGGCGGTGCCGGACGAGGAGTTCTATGTTCGACGGTCGCTGGCGCGATGCGGTCGATCGGTCCACCGGGCCGGTCGGGGCTGCACTCCATCGCCGAGGTATTACCGCTGACGTGCTCACTGCAACCGGTTTGATCTCGGCCACGGCCACCGCGGCACTGGTGGCCTCGGGCCACCTGCACCTGGCCATCATCTTGCTCATCGTCACCGGCTTGCACGACCTGTTGGACGGTCCAGTGGCCAAGGCGGCAGGCACGGCATCGGTTCGGGGTGCCTTCTTTGATTCGGTGACCGACCGCGTGGCCGACGCCCTTTTGATGGGCGGCGTTTCGTGGTACCTGACCAGCCGGCACGAGGGCCACCTCGCCTTGTTGCCGCTCGCCGTGCTGGGCGTCACGGCCCTGGTCTCTTACGAGCGGGCCAAGGCAGAGTCCCTGGGGCTCTCGGCCAAAGGCGGCCTGATGGAACGAGCCGAGCGGATGATCCTGCTCGGCATCGGCTTCTGTGACAGCGCCTTCGTGGTACCGGTGCTGTGGACCATGCTGGTCCTGATTTCGATCACAGCCGTCGCACGCTTCGTGAAGGTCTGGAACGAGGCCTCCGGCAAGGACGTCGCAGTCCGGCGCCGCGTGGTGGCCTGGCGCGAGGGCAAGGTCGATTCGCGCTGGCGTACCTGGCGTGAGGGCGCAGCCGTCCCCGGTGGTGTGTTGAATCAACGCACGGGCGTTCCCGTCGGTCGTTGGCGCGCCCGTCGCCAAGATGCGTTGAGCAGCCGTTCGGGCCGGACACTCCGTGCCCGACGCCGGGCTGAGCGCCCGCACCATTCGACCGGCGGGACCAACGCTGGAACGGGGAGCGCGGGAGCGCGGAACCGGGCCGGTAGTCGGCCGACCGGTGGTCTTTCGGGTCGTGCGCGACCTTCACGCGGGCCGCTTTCCTGAGCCTGCGCCTGGCGTAAGAGAGATCGGCGGTGGGGGAGGCGGCGAGCACCCGCGAGGACTGGCGCAGCACCGCGAAATTCCTGACCTACCGGACACTTGCGGCCTCCATGGGACACGTGCCCGAACCGGTGGCTCGAGCGATGGTCGGAGGCGTCACCCGCACCATGTCGTGGCGCAGCAGCGGGGCCTTGGCCATGAACGAACGGCACATTCGTCGTGTGTTGGCCTTCGAGTGTGAGGCGGGCGTCGTTCCCGACAAGGATCTGGTGCGCCGGTTCAGTCGCCGCAGCTTCGTCGAATACGGCCACTATTGGATCGATGGTGCCCGCCTTCCCTACACCGGAGAGGACGAAATTCGAAACCGTTGGATGCTCGCGCCCGGAAGCGAGGAGAACCTCCGGGCGGCGCGGGCATCGGGGCAAGGCATTGTCATGGCGTTGCCCCACGTCGGAGCTTGGGAGTGGGGCGGGGCCTGGTTGGCCCTGGAGGGTATGCCGATGACAGCGGTGATGGAGCGCCTCCAGCCCCCCCGTCTCTTCGAGTGGTTCGTCGAGCAGCGGCGCCGCATGGGGCTCACGGCCGTACCCCTGGGTGAAGGCTCGAGTGCGGCCGTTCTCAAGGCTCTTCGGGCCCATCAGTTGGTGGGGCTCGTGAGCGATCGCGACCTGGTTGGCAACGGGGTCGAGGTCGATTTCTTCGGGGAGAAAACCACCCTGCCCGCGGGCGCCGCCACCGTCGCCCTACGCACTGGCGCGCTGCTCGTACCCGTAACCGTCTACTCCGGTCCTGGAAATTGGCACACTGGCGTGGTGCACCGGGCTCTCGACACGACTCGTCAGGGCTCGTTGCGCTCCGACGTGCACCGCCTGACCCAGGAGTTGGCGTCGGTTTTCGAGGGAGACATCCTGCGACATCCAGAGCAGTGGCACCTCTACCAGCCCAACTGGCCGGCCGATGCCGAGGCGCAGAGCGACCAGGGTCGCCCGTGAAGATCGCCATGCTTTCGCCGTACTCCCTGTCGCGTCCGGGTGGCGTACAGGGTCAGGTGCTGGGGTTGGCGCGAGCGCTGCGCGATCTGGGTCATCAGGTCACCGTGGTGGGTCCCGAAGATCCCGAGGAGCGCAATCGAAGCGGCGGACAGGAGCGCGATCCCAATCCGGACACATTCGTGTTGGGTCGCCCGACCGGCTTGCGCTCGAACGGGTCGGTGGCGCCCGTCACCATTTCGCCCCTGGCCGCCATGAAGGCGGAGCGCTTCGTCCGCCAGGGTGGGTTCGATGTGCTGCACCTCCACGAGCCACTGGCGCCGGTGGCGGCCTACGGGTTTGTCGTCAGTGCACCGGTGCCGATGGTCGGGACCTATCACCGGTCCGGGGTCAGCAAATGGGTCCCCGTGTTGAAGCCGCTCGTGTATCTCGTGGGTTCCCGGCTGCAGATCAGGGTGGCGGTCTCGGAGGCGGCCCGAGAGACGGCCCTGCGTTCGAGCAAGGGCGAGTACGAGGTCCTGTACAACGGCGTCGACATGGAGCGGTTCACCCATGCGCAACCAGTGCACACGGATCGCCCCACCGTCTTGTTCCTGGGCCGCCATGAGGCCCGCAAAGGCCTGGGCGTCCTTCTCGATGCCTTCGCCATGCTGGATCGCCCGGCGGTCTTGTGGGTCGCCGGCGACGGTCCGCAGAGCGAGGTGCAGCGGCGTCGCCACCCCGAGTCGGACCGGGTCACATGGTTGGGCGTTCTCGGCGACCGCGAGGTTGATGCTCGGTTGACGGGGGCGGACATCATCTGTGCCCCTTCCCTGCGCGGTGAATCGTTTGGCATGGTCGTGCTCGAAGGCATGGCTGCTCGCTGCGCCGTGGTGGCATCGGACCTGCCGGGCTATCGGTCCGCCGCAGGAGGACACGCCGTGCTCGTGCCGCCGGGTGACGTCACCGCCTTGTCAAGGGCCCTTGGCGTGGCCCTGGCCGATGCCGCCGAAGGAAGTGGTCAGTCGTCGGTCGACGCCCTGAAAGCAGCCCAGGCGCACGCCCAGAATTGGTCCATGGAGAGCCTGGCCGAGCGCTACCTCGACGTCTACGAGCGGGCCATCGCGGCCTACCGGCGCCGCGAGCACTCCTAGCCGTTTCCACGGGCCCCCTGCACCGCCAACCCCCCCTGCACCGCCAACCCCCCCTGCACCGCCAACCAAGGACACCGCCACAACGACGCGCACTTACACTCAGGGGGTGCTGACCGTGATCGGGCCTTCCGGGGGGACGGGAACGGTCCATGACGGGGGCAATCACCCCGAGCGGCCCGCTCGCATCGACGCCGTCATGGCGGGCATCGGCGACCTGGCCCCCGAACTCGGGAACGAGCTGGAGATCATCGCCCCGGTGCCTGCCGATGTCTCTGCCCTGGAACGAGTCCACGGGCCGGACTACCTGCAACGCCTGGAGGAGTTTTGCGCCTCGGGTGGAGGCAATCTGGACCCCGACACGTTCGCCGCGGCCTGACTCATGGGAAGCGGCGCTGCTTTCGGCTGGAGCCGGGCTCCAGGCGATCGACGTGTTGTCACGGCGCGGTGAGGGTGTGGCGTTTGTGGCGACCCGGCCGCCGGGCCATCACGCCTTGGCCGATCACCCTATGGGTTTCTGCCTGCTGAACAACGTGGCGGTGGCCGCAGCCGCACTCACCGCGGCCGGGGAACGGGTCCTCATCGTGGATTGGGACGTCCACCACGGCAATGGGACACAGGCGATCTTCTGGGACGATCCCGGCGTCCTCTACGTCTCCACCCACCAATCGCCGTTTTATCCGGGCACGGGAGCGGCGGACGAGGTGGGCGGAGCAAACGCAAAAGGACTGACGGTGAACGTGCCACTGCCGGCTGGAGCCACCGGCGATGTCGTGCGTCGCGCCCTGGACGTCGTAGCGGCTCCTGTCATTGAGGCGTTCGCACCCACATGGGTGCTCGTCTCGGCCGGATTCGATGCGCATCGTGCTGATCCGCTGGCCGATTTGGCCCTCTCGGGTGGAGATTTCGCCGCCCTCGCTCGAACCGTGTCTGCGTTCGCGCCGCGCCCTGGTCGGCTGGTGATGCTCCTCGAGGGCGGGTACGACCTGGCTGGCCTGCGGACCTCGGTCGCGGTCACGCTGGGCGCGCTGACGGGTGCCGATCCGACCGCGCCGACTCGCGAGCTTGGCGAACCGCCGACGTCGGGCGGGCCCGGGGTCGAACTCGTCGACCTGGCGGCCAGCGTCCGTGCAAGGGCTCTCGAGGGCTGATGGAGGCCCGGGGCCTGACGTGGCGCCAAGTAGGCTGAGCCATCCGATGGTTGATGAGCAGCGCAAATTCCGGTCCCGTAGCTTCGGGCGACGGCTCGGGCCGCGGAGCCGCCAGCGGTGCGAATGGCGGCGAACGGGGCGGTGGAGCCTCGGGCGGTGGAGCCTCGGGAAGCGGCGGCGGCGCCAGCCGAAATCGCAATCGAAATCGCAATCGAAACCGCAATCGCCAGCGCAGTGGTCAACCCGGTGGGTCCGGGGCCGGCTCCTCGGGGAGTACGCGTTCGGGCGAGGGCGGTGGAGGCCGCGGAGCGGGCCAGTCAACGCGCTCGGGGGGCCGGCCATCGCGGTCCGGCGGACAACATCAGCGGGGCGGCGGAGGATCGTCCAATCGAAATCGCAGCGATGCACAACGGGGGTCGTCACGAGACGCCACTCGCTCCGTCGCACTGGCACCAGAGCCCATGGTCCCGAGGGTCATTGAGCCTGGACTCGGAGCCACCGAGGTCTTGCCGCAGGAAGTAAAGGCCAATCATCGCCGCGCCGTGGCGCTCTGTGTCCTTGCGGCGGCGCTGCCGGCCGTCGTGATTGGCGTCGTGCTTGGGCTCGCCGTCTCACTGGCCATAGGGGCGGTGGCGCTGGTCGTCGTGGGCGTGGTCGTGGGGTATGCCATTTGGCGGGCCGCGCCGGGCCTGGCCTTGCGCCAGGTGGGTGGGGTGCTGCTCTCGGAGGGCGACAACCCACGGCTCTTCAATGTGACCGAAGGTTTGTGCGCCACGTTCGGTTTGCGCATGCCCTCGCTCTACGTGGTCTACGACCAGGTGCCGAACGCCTGTGCGTTGGGGCGCAATGCGGCATCGGCCGCGCTCGTCGTCACGTCGGGCCTGCTCGACACCATGGGGCCGATCGAGCTCGAGGGCGTCATCGCCCACGAGTTGGCCCATGTGAAGCGCGAGGACAACGGTGTATCCGTTATCGGGCTCACCTTGGCGCACTTCGGGGGAGCCAGAATCCTGCGCCGATGTGTGGGTGACAACCGGGAGTACCGGGCGGACATGGTCGGAGCCGCAGCCGTCCGCTTTCCCCGGGGACTCCTCGATGCTCTGCGGCTGATGGAACTGGCCCCGCCGCCCGCGGGCAATTCGGTTTTCAGCCCCGCCCGATTCCCGGCCACCAGATACGTCTGGATCGATCCTTCTGTGGGTCTGCGGTACGAACCACCAGCGATCGGGGATCTTGATGCGACGACGGTGCGGGCCGCCGCGTTGGCCGAGTGGTGAGAAAGCTCGGCCCACCCTCGTAGACTGGGCCCATGAGTAGTTCCGAGGCGTCCAATTCCGAGCTCACGGGCACGTTCACGGTGAAGCGTGGATTAGCCGACATGTTGCGGGGCGGGGTCATCATGGACGTCGTCAACGCCGAGCAGGCCAAAGTGGCAGAGGACGCGGGAGCAGTGGCCGTCATGGCCCTCGAGCGCGTGCCGGCCGACATCCGGCGCGACGGCGGGGTGGCTCGTATGAGTGACCCCGAGTTGATCGAGGGCATTCAGGCCGCCGTGACCATCCCGGTCATGGCCAAGGCTCGCATCGGGCACTTCGCCGAGGCGCAGGTCCTCGAGAGCCTGGGTGTCGATTTCATCGACGAGTCCGAAGTGCTCACGCCCGCCGACGAAGCCCACCACATCGACAAGTGGGGCTTCGGTGTGCCATTCGTGTGTGGGGCGACGAATCTGGGGGAGGCGCTCAGGCGTATCTCGGAGGGCGCCGCCATGATCCGCTCGAAGGGCGAAGCGGGGACCGGGAACATCGTCGAGGCCGTGCGCCACTTGCGCTCCATCCTCAGTTCCATCCGATCCATCGCCGCCTGCACCGATGGTGCAGAGCTCTACGGCTGGGCCAAGGAGCTGAGCGCACCCGTCGGACTGGTGCAAGAAATCGCCGAATCAGGGCGTCTCCCGGTGCCGCTGTTCTGCGCCGGCGGTATCGCCACGCCCTCTGATGCCGCCTTGGTCATGCAGTTGGGGGCCGAGGCGGTCTTCGTCGGGTCGGGCATCTTCAAGAGCTCCGATCCGGCGCGCATGGCCTCGGCCGTCGTCGAGGCGACCGCGCACTTCACCGATGCCGGGCACATCGCAAAGGTGTCGCGCGGACTGGGCGAAGCGATGCGTGGTCTCGAGCTCACCGAGACCACAGAACGGCTGGCTGATCGGGGGTGGTAGCCACTCCCGCTCACGGGGGTGCGACTGCAGCGGGGCCAACAGCGACGATCGGCGTACTGAACCTGCAGGGCGATGTGCGTGAGCACGTTGCTGCCCTCGCAGACGTCGGCGTCGAGAGCAGGCTTATCAAGCGGCCGGATGATCTCGACGGCGTGGCGGGATTGATCCTGCCGGGCGGGGAATCCACCACCCTTTCCATGCTGCTCACCTCGAGCGGCCTGTTCGACGTGATCACCGAGCGTCTCGAGGACAGATTTCCCGTGTTGGGAACCTGCGCCGGGCTGGTGCTCTTGGCGCGTGAGGTGCTCGATGGGCGAGCGGACCAGCGATCCTTTGGCGCCCTGGATGTCGTCGTACGGCGCAATGGCTTCGGTCGCCAGGTGGCGTCGTTCGAAACCGAGCTGGAGTTCGTAGAAGGCCCCGCATTGCCGGCGGTGTTCATTCGGGCTCCCTACGTGGTGCGTGTGGCCGACAACGTGGAGGTGCTGGCCACCGTGAGGCATCGGGGCCAGGGTCTCGATGGACCGGCATTGGAGTCGCCGGCGCTGGTGCGTCAGGAGAACGTGCTCGCATCGTGCTTTCACCCCGAGCTGACGCCCGACCGACGGATACACCGCCTGTTTGCCGAGATGTGCGCCGGTAGCTGAAGCGCCGGCTGGTCGTTACACGGTGGCCGGGCGGGTGTCCATGACGAGGCAGCTGCTGGTGGCTTGGGCCAATAACTTGCCGGACGCGTCTGTAACTTCGACCGTGGCGTAGGCCACACGTCGACCGGGCTTGGTGACGCGCGCCGTGGCCCGGATCACGCCGGTGTCCTTCGTCACGGGGCGCAGATAGGTCACGTTGATGTCGATGGAGGTGTAGGCGACTCCGGCATCGAGCGTGGTCTGCACGGCGCAGCCCGCCGCGCTGTCGGCCAGCGTGCAGACCAGGCCGCCGTGGACGATCCCGATCGGGTTGTAGACCGATTCATCGGGGATGCACTCGAAGACGGCGCAGCCCCACATCGAGCTCGACCAGCGAGAACCCCATCAGTTGGGCGATCGGCGGCGGGGGGAACCTGCCGTCCCGGATGGCGGCGAGAAATTCGAGCCCGCTGAGCGAGGTCGCCATGCCGGCGGTGACCATGGGGTCCTCCCAGGTGACCGTCTTGGAGCGTACGACGCCCTGGTGAGCGTCCGGGGCAACCGTCTCGGTGCCTGGGTGGTCGTCGGACATGGGCAAAGGAGACCTTTCTCGGGTCGGGCGCAATCAGAAACCGGGTCAGCTACGTGCGTCCGAATTTACGGGAGGTCTCGCCTACGACGTACGCTCACGAGATCGTGACGGCGGACCACACCCTTGGATTCCGAAGCGTGTTGCTTGGAGTTCTTACTGGGGTTCTCACGCTCACCATGTGTGCGGGCTCCACGGGAGCCACCAATCCCCAGACTCGGGCCGAGCTGGCCCAGGCCAAGAAGGCATTGCTGGTGCTCGGAGACATGCCCAAGACGTGGACCGCATCGGCCTCACACGGCGGCAACGCGCTCACGGCGAACGGAGCACAGCTGGCGCGCTGTCTCGGCGTTTCCCTCAATGAGGTGAACGACAATCCGCCGACGGTCTCGAGCAAAGCCTTTAACAGCAAGGAAGATCTGCAGACCGTGCAGGACTCGATCGAGGTGTTTCCCACCGCCCAGGCGGCGGAGGCTGATTTGGCGGTGGCGAGCAACGCCAAGGCACCGAAGTGTTTCACCGCCAACTTCAACAGCCAAGCCGCGAAGAGACAACTGGCGTCGGCCTTCGGTTCGGGTACGACAATCGGCAATTTGGTCGTGACGAGGACCCCGTCGTCTGATTACGGCGCCGGCACGGTCAATATCACGATCTATATGCCCATTACGACGCAGGGCACGGCTCTGAACCTCGAATATGCAGAGGTTGGCTTCGTCAAGGGCAACGAGGAGCAACGCTTGACCCTGAGCAGCATCCAGACGCCGTTCCCCGCTTCGCTGTCGCGACGACTGACGACGCTGGCCAAGGCTCGTCTGTAATTCGCCGACGTCAGTACTCGCCGACGTCAGTACTCGGCCACTTCAGTTCCGTCCACCAGGACCTTGCAGACTTGCTTTCTCGCCCCACCCAACACGCGCTTTCTCGTCTTTTCGATGACCACGTGATGCACCTCTGCTTCCCCGACCGAGAACTCGAACTTTCTCGTCTGAGGCGTGCGCAGCGTAAAGGCCTGGTTTTTCTCGACGACCCGAATTTCGTCAACCTTGATGCTGACGCGGCCCCACAACTGGCCCCAGTGGAACGCCACTCGATGTCGCTCTTGTTCTCCGACCTCGAAGGAGAAATCTATGTCGAGATGCATGGCTCGATTCTGCCCCACCGGCACGTCGAGCTCAGGGACGGTGTGTGCGGGCACATGCCCTCTCTATTTCCGCCGTGACCGCGTCGGGATCCTCGAGTGGAAGCATGTGTCCGCGCCGGGGCAGCGTGACGAGGCGCGCCCCGGGGATGGCTGCCACCAACTGGTCGGCGCGGGCGGGTGCCGTCAGCCGATCGCGTGAGCCCACCATGACCGTTGTTGGCAGACGGATGGTCGCGATGCCCTCGAGCAGGTTCATGGCGATCATGGCGTGGAGAAAGCCGGCGCGCACTCGTGGAGCGGTACCAGCGAACAGCGTGCGCGTGAGGTCGATGTGTGAGGCTACGGAGTCGTCGCCGAACACGCCGCGTACGAATCGGTGCCCGGCGGTCGAGTGCAGGGCCAGTGAGACTGCCGGCGAAGCGATGAGGGCGCCGGCGAACCATTCCGCGATGGCCGGACCCGAGCCCATATCGGCGGCCGCCGTGGCCACCAGCACGAGGGCCTGTGCCCTTTCGGTCAGGACATCGGGGTGATGGGCCGCCAGCGCCATGATGGTCATGCCGCCCATGGAGTGGCCGGCCAACACCGCGTCGACGACATTGCGCGAGCGCAGGACGTCAGCGAGATCATCAGCCAGCGCCTCAATGGTGAACCGGGCTGCGCCCCGAGTGCTTTCTCCGTGACCTCGTTGGTCATAGAGCACCACGCGATAGCCGGCCTCGATCAGCCGGCGCGCCACCGGCACCCAGGTGGCATGGCTGCAACCCCAGCCATGGGCGAGCACCACGGTTGGACCTTCTCCCACGTCCCACACCGCCAGCGTGCAGCCGTCCCGTGTGATGACGTGGTGGCGAAGTGGTTGTCCATGTGCTCCCCACCCGAGTGCTTCGAGGTCGTTCCGGGCGTTCTCGTCCAGCTTCGATGGCCCGTCGTGCTGTGACGCACTGACGCGATGAGCCGTGGCCCGTCGATAGGCGGTAGCCCCACCCACCAGGGCAGCGGCGGCACCCAGAGCGAGGAGGCTACGCCGGCGACGCGGAAGATGAAGGGAAGGCATGACGTGGACTCAGCGGCGGCTGGCTCGTCGAGCCAGTGCCTGCTGCAGGGAGATGGGCATGCAGCGATGGGCGTACCAACCCAGGACCGCTTCGAAGCCCACCGGCACGACGGCTCGGTCGGCGGCGATCGCCCGGACGACAGCCTGGCCGACCTTTTCAGGAGGATGGGCTCGCGAAAATGCTTTCACCAAACGATGTCGTGCCTGAGCGTCTTCCTGGCCGCCGGTGAAGCGCACCGTCTCGGCGATGGAGGTGTTGATGAAGCCGGGACAGATCGCTGTGACCCCCACGCCCCGAGGGGCAAAATCTGCCCGCAGGCACAACGACAGCTGGAGCACGGCCGCCTTGGTGGCGGCGTAGGCAGATTCTCCGGCGGTCGGAATGAACGCCAGTCCCGAGGACACGTTGACGACATGGCCCCGACCGGCGGCGAGCATCGGACGGGTGAAGGCTGAGCAACAGTGCACCACGCCGTCGAGGTTGATCGAGCGGATGAAAGCCCACTCGTCTGGGGTCATACGGGAATACGAACCGGTCATGCCGACTCCGGCATTGTTCACCAAGACGGCGAGTGCTCCGTGTTCCCGCTCGACCTGGGCTGCGATCGCATCGACCGCGGCTCGGTCTGCCACATCGAGGCGGTGGGCTTCATGTGCCGTGGCGCGTCGCGGTGAGCGTCCTTGGCATTCCGTCGCCGTTTTCTCGGCGGTTGCCTCGTCGACGTCGGTGCAAATGACGCGGGCGCCTCGTTCGGCCAGGGCGTGGGCCGTGGCCCGGCCGATGCCGCTTCCCGCGCCGGTGACCAGTGCCGTTGCGCCATCGAGCGGAAGGGGTGGGCGCGTCACTGGGTGAGGCTGGGGCCCGAGAGCACGTAGTCGCTGGGGGCGAAGGAGCGAGCACGACGAACAAAACGAAACGAGTAGTCGGGCCACAGGGTCGTATTGCGGCCTTTGTCATCGAGGTACCAGCTCGAGCATCCCCCCGAGTTCCACACCGTAGAGGCGGCCTTGCGCCCCACTTCGGCACTCCAACGGGCCAATACATCCGGGCGGAGCTCGATCACACTCGCTCCGCGGGTTCGGAGGGCACGGAAGGCACCAACAACATGTGCCACTTGCGCTTCGATCATGACGACGAGCGACGTGTGGCCGATCCCAGTGTTCGGTCCGGCCAACATGAAGTAGTTGGGGAAGCCGGGGATGGTGGTGCCGTAGTACGCCTGCATTCCCGTATCGGCCCAATGCTCGTTGAGCGAGCGGCCATCGGCGCCGTGGATCTTCGCCGCCATCGGATTGCTGGTGACCCGAAAACCGGTGCCATAGATGATCGTATCGACATCGTGCGCTGCGCCATCCGCGGTGACGATGCCTTCGGGCCGCAGCTCGATGATCTTCTCTGTCTCCACCGTCACGTTGGGACGCTGCAGTGCCGGGAAGTAATCGTTCGACTGCAACAAGCGCTTGCAGCCGGGCGCGTAGGTCGGTGTGAGTTTGGCCCGCAATGCGGGATCGGCCACTTGTCGCGTCATGAGCTTGTTGGCCAGGCTGGAGAGCCGACGTGAGCCCTTGTTGTGGATCAGCAGTGAACCCAGGGTGGCTTCGGCGATCCAGTAGGTGCGGGCCCGCGCCACCCTCTGGGTCCACGGCCACCGTTTGTACGCCATCCGCTCCACCCCCCTCGTCTTTCGGTTGGGGTGGGGGAATACCCACGGGGGCGTGCGTTGGAAAAGGGTCACGTTCCCGGCCGACCTCTGTACGACGGGGAGGAACTGAATGGTCGAAGCACCAGTCCCGATGATGGCCACTCGGCGTCCCGTCAGATCATCCGCGTGATCCCAACGCGCCGAGTGGAAGGTCGTGCCGGAGAATGTCACGGCGCCTGGGATATCGGGAATGTGAGGTTGTGAGAGAAGGCCGCCTCCACCGATCAAGAAGTCAGCCGTGAACGAGCCCCGAGAGGTCTCGATGCGCCACACCCGCCGGGTGGCGTCCCACCGTGCGCCGTCGAGCGTCGTCTCGAAGGCCACCTTCTCCGTGACGCCGTACCGGCGTGCTGTCACCTCCAAGTAGCGCTCGATCTCGGGTTGGCTGGAGTAGGTCTCGGTCCAGTTCGGATTTGGTGCGAAGGAAAAGGAGTAGAGATTCGAGGGCACGTCGCAGCGACACCCGGGATACGAGTTGTCGTGCCACGTCCCGCCGATGGCCGGGCGCCGTTCCAGAAGGATCAGGTCGTCGCCATATCCCTCCTCGCTGAGGGCAATGGCGGCGCCGATCCCTGAGAAGCCGGCTCCGACAATGGCGATGCGAATGTGGTCTGGCAGTGGGAGACGGTCGACACGCTGCGGGCGTCGAGGGTCAGTGCGCAGCGCGGAGCCCGGCGTCGACATGCTCGCATAGTAAGGGAACCGGGACGTCGCCCGAGGGCGTTCTCTTTCGTGTGGCGCTAGGAGAAATCCGGCGAAGCGTCGTGGGGCAGATCGGCTCGGCCTTTTGGTTCCTCCCACTCCTCTTGGCGACCGAGTGCCGTTTGATCGAGGAGACCGTAGGAGTCGCTACAGGACTCGGTCCCGCGGGCAAATGTGGAATTGGTATGGAAAATGGCATCGCCGTCGCGTAGGAAAAAGCTGTTGCCGGGCACCTCAAATGGCTGTTGTGTCTTGTCGAGGACCCACTGCAATTTGACCGCCTCGGAAGATGCGATCTCTTCCCGGTCGTGGAAGTTGATCTCCAGAGGTGCACGCGCTTCGTCGATCGTGGCATGAAAGTCGTAGTTGAAGTCGCTCCCAAAGGAGGAAACGAAGGGGAATGTCCATCCCCGCTTCGTGCGGTACGCCGCGATCTTGTCGTACGGAGCCCGCCCCACGACAGCGAATGCAGTGGACCGAGCTCGAAGGTGTCGGAGCAGTCCCTCGGATATCTCGTCACAGGTCGCCGTGCACGACGAGCAACCCTCGTCCCACGACGGGTCGAACATGAAGTGTTGGATGATCAGCTGACGTTGGCCGTCAAAGAGATCGAGGAGGTGCAGAGTGCCCCGGGGTCCCTCGAACTCGTAGTCCTTCTCTATCGCCACCATGGGCATCCGGCGCCGGTCGGCGCTCAGGGCGTCCTTTTGGTGCGTGTGTTCCTTTTCGCGCGCCAAGAGAGCCTTACGGGCAACGAGCCAGTCTTCTCGGGAGGCGATCTCGGGCAGGCTCATGCGGGTCCTCCGATCCTCACAGAACGTAGACGGCGCTCCGGAACGTAACTCATCGGGCGTCCGGGCTGGACCTCTCGGATCTCCCCGGAGCTCCCGATACAATGAACGTTCAGACTCTCAGCTATAACCCAGGCTTCGCTCCAAGGAGGAACATGTCGGGTCACTCCAAGTGGGCGACAACCAAGTACCGCAAGGGCGCACAAGACAAGGCCCGCGCCAAAATCTTCGCCAAACTCATCCGCCAGGTC
Organism: uncultured Acidimicrobiaceae bacterium; assembly: GCA_963737745.1. Classification (GTDB taxonomy): domain Bacteria; phylum Actinomycetota; class Acidimicrobiia; order Acidimicrobiales; family RAAP-2; genus Bog-473. The sequence goes on from CAVTTR010000011.1 coordinate 40,481, forward strand.
GAGGTGGCGGCCCGCGAGGGTGGGGGCGACATGGACGCAAACGCCACCTTGCGCACCGCATATCAGAAGGCCCGGAGCTCCTCGGTGCCGCTCGACACCATTGAGAAGGCGATCAAGCGCGGAACCGGTGAGCTGGAGGGAGTGCGCTACGAGGCCATTAACTACGAGGGCTACGGGCCGGCTGGCGTGGCCATCATGGTCGAGACCCTGAGCGACAACCGCAACCGCACCGGTTCGGAAATCCGAAATCTGTTCAACAAAAACGGCGGCAACATGGCCGAACCGGGGGCCGTCGGGTGGCAGTTCGAACGCAAAGGCATTGTCAGCGTCTCGCACGAGCAGGACGAGGACAAGGTCATGGAGATCGCCATGGAGGGGGGCGCCGAGAATCTCTCCGACAACGGGGAATTCTGGATCGTCACGTGCGCGCCGGCTGACCTCGAGGCTGTTCGGCACGCCCTCGACGAGGCCGGGATCACCCCCGAGTCCGTGGACCTCTCACTGGAGCCGACCACGTTGGTACCCGTTCCCGACGAGGGGGACGCCAAGCGGGTCCTCCGGTTGCTCGAGGCCATCGACGACCATGACGACGTGCAGGCCGTCCACGCCAACGCCGACATTCCCGACGCTGTGCTGGCCGCGTTCGAGGGTTGATCCACCCGATGAGGGGAGGCTCCGACTACGCTACGAACGCATGTTCGTATTGGGAATCGACCCGGGCCTCTCTCGCTGCGGCTACGGCCTGGTTAGCCGGGGCGAGGCCGACAGCGCACTGAAGGCACGCGCCGCCGGGGTCATCGAGACCGATCCGGGGGCCGAGTTGCCCGATCGGCTCCTGATCCTGCACCGTGAGCTGCGGGCCCTGGTGAGCGAGTTCTCGCCCGAGGTGGTCGCGGTAGAGCGGGTCTTCTTCCAGGTGAACGTCAAGACGGCGATGTCAGTTGGGCAAGCGAGCGGACTGGCTCTTCTCGTGGCCGCCGAAGCGGGGTGTGAGGTGGCGCAGTACACCTCCAACGAGGTCAAGCAGGCCCTGGTCGGCTACGGCGCCGCCACCAAGGACCAAGTGCAGCGGATGGTGGCGAACGTGCTCGGCTTGGCCGTGCCACCTCGTCCGCCCGATGCCGCCGACGCGTTGGCGCTCGCCGTCTGTCATCTCACCACCGTTCCCTTGCGGCGTGCCATGGGTGCTGCACTCGCCCGTCAAACGGGCTCATCATGAAGGAGGAGCTGTCGTGATCGGACTCTTGCGGGGAAAGGTCGTGCTTCGTTCAGCCGAAGGAGAGGTGATCATCGATGTGGCGGGTGTGGGGTATCGGGTAGCGGTGACTCCGGCCACGGCCGTGGCCCTCATGGTCAGCGGGACGTCCAACGACGCGACGTTGTTCATCCACACGCACGTTCGCGAGGATGCCATCGTTCTCTACGGTTTCGTGCACGACGACGAGCGGCGCTGTTTCGAGGTACTTCTCGGTTCCCATGGGGTGGGGCCTTCGCTGGCGTTGTCGATCATGGCCGTCCTCTCGCCGGCATCGCTCTCCACGGCCGTACTCGAAGATGATCTGGACATGCTGTGCACGGTTCCCGGCGTGGGCCGCAAGACAGCGGCACGGTTGGTCATCGAGCTCAAGAGCCGGCTTGACCTTCCCGACCTCTCGCTCGAAATGCCGGGTTCATCCGGCAAGAGCACGACCCGGACCTCGCGCTCGGAGGCCCGGGCCGCCCTGGCGGAGCTCGGTTATGCGCCCGAGGAGATCCGTGGCGCACTCGACGGGTTGCGCGACGATGTCGGTGTGGAAGAGATGCTGCGCCTGGCACTGCGCGAGCTGGCCAGCCGGTGATTCGCGTGCCGCGGTCGGCCCCATGGCCCCATGAGAAGAGCAATGACGGCCGGGCCATGCCGCCGCGGCCCGGGGTCGCAGGCGTGAGCCCGAAGGCGCGGTCCGCGAGGTGCTGACGACAACTGACGACGTCGATCCGACGGGCGCCGGTGCCGGCGACCCCGACGCCCGGTTGGTGGCCTCAGTGGTGGCTGACGGCGGCGAAGAGGTCGAAGAGGCCGGCCTTCGTCCGCGCTCGCTGACCGAATTCATGGGCCAGGCCCAGTTGGTCGAGCACCTGGGCATCGTCATCCAAGCGGCCCGACAGCGCCAGCAGCCCGTCGACCACATCCTCTTTGCCGGTCCGCCCGGACTGGGGAAGACGTCGCTGGCTGGGATCGTGGCCACCGAAATGGGCGCCGGATTGCGTATTACCTCGGGGCCAGTCCTGACCCGGGCCGGGGACCTGGCCGCGCTGCTCACCGACTTACAGGACGGTGACGTCCTCTTCATCGACGAGATCCACCGGTTGCATCGTTCCGTCGAGGAAATGCTCTACTCCGCTATGGAGGACGCCAAGCTCGACATTCTGATCGGCAAGGGTCCGACGGCACGGTCCATACGGCTCGATCTTCCCCGGTTCACCCTGGTCGGGGCCACCACCCGCACCGGCCTCGTGTCGGGACCCCTTCGTGATCGCTTCGGCTTCGTCGGGCGACTCGATCTTTACGCCGCCTCGGAACTTCGCGCCATCGTCGAACGCTCGGCCCGCATCCTCCATGTCGATATCGACGAGGAGGGGGCGACCCGGATCTCGGAGCGCTCGCGTGGCACGCCGCGGGTGGCGAATCGACTCCTGCGACGGGTTCGCGATTTCGCCGAGGTGCGCGGGAACGGCTCGGTCAACGGGACAACGGCGGCGGAAGGCCTCGACCTTTTCGGCGTCGACGAGCTCGGCTTGGACAAGGTGGACCGGGCCATCCTCGAGACGTTGTGCGGTCGTTTTGGAGGTCAGCCCATCGGGTTGACCACCTTGGCCCAATGCGTGGGCGAAGAGACCGACACCATCGAGGATGCCTACGAACCCTTTCTCCTGCAGTGCGGCCTCATCTTGCGTACGGCGCGGGGCCGTGTACCCACGCCGCGGGCCTGGGCCCACCTGGGGCAGACGCCGCCCGCCGGAGCGATCGCGCCAGAGGTACCGACACTCTTCGAAGCCTGAGGGCCGCGAGAAGCGTTCAGGCCAGGGTGAGATTGGGCTGGGCCACCTGCCGTAGCGGGAGGAAGACCCGAAATGTGGTGGACCAGCCCGGGAGTGTCGATGATGTCGACGAAACCCTCGTGGGCCTCCGCCACCGACTTGGCGATGGCCAGTCCGAGGCCGGTGCCCGGGACCCCCATCTCCATGGCTGCCGCAAGCCGGTAGAACCGTTCGAAGAGCTGTGGGCGGTCAGCGGCGGGGATGCCCGGCCCCTCGTCCTGCACGAGCAGGCGGGCGAAGTCGTCGATCATGTCGACCACCACGTGCACCCTTCCACCTCGGGGTGAGAACTTGATGGCATTGGATAACAGATTGCCGAGGAGCTGGTGGAGGCGGGTGGCGTCGCCAAAGACCGGCACCGGGGGACCATCGGCGAGTGTCACGGAAACCGCGCCGGTCGTGGCCGCCGTCTGCGCTCCGTGGACGGCCTCTTCGGCCAGCTGATGCAAGTCGAGCTCCGTGAACGCCACCCGCAGTCCATGTCCACCTCCGGGGTCAGCGAGGAGGTCTTCGGCCACCCGTTGCAACTGGGCCGAGTTGCGATCGATGGTGCGCAACATGCGCATCTGGTCTTCACTCAGGTCGGGCACGCCATCCATGAGGAGCTCGATGAAGCCGCGGATCGAGGTGATGGGCGTACGCAGTTCGTGCGAGACGGTGGCCACGACGTCGTCCTTCATTTTGGTCAGTTGGCGAAGGCGGTTGTTCTGCTCAATGAGGGATTGGGTCACTTCCTTCTGAATCGAGATAGAGGCGCTCGCGTTCGGCGGCCAGCTCTTCTCGCTCGGTGACGTCGATGGCCACGACGACGTAACCGCCACTCGTCGTCGAGTCCACTCCTTCCACTCCGCCCTGGGGCGGAAGCGTGCGAACCCGCACGACGCAACGTCGTTGCTCGCCGTTCTTGCGGCGGGCCGTCCAGGGGACCTCGGCCACCGTTTCGGGGTAGACGGGGTCGAGCGCCTTGCGCATGGCATCGATGGTCCGGCGCCGCTCCGTGATCTGGGCCGGGTCGATGAAGTCGGCGATGGAGCGGATTCCCACGACCTCCGAGGCGTTGTAGCCCAGCATGAGTTCGGCTCCGGCGGAGAAGAAGGTCACCGTTCCCGCGGGGTCCACGCCCATGATGGCGCTTCCCGTGGCCGCCCGCAGCAGGGTCTCGAGGCGCTCGCGCGCGTTGTGGGCGTCGTCGGCATTGCGCTTGGCCAGAAGGGATTGCTGGGCTAAATCGCTGACGTAGATGCGGTCGCGGTGGACCATGGTCGAAATCGTGAAAGCGACGAGCATGGTGACGATCACCAGCACCACCACCTCGCGCCAGGTCGAGAGGGGGTAGTTGGGGGCCCCGATGACAAGGATCGGCACAATGAGGGCCAGATCCATGCAGAAGAGCCCGACGAGGAGATGGAGGCGCCGGCCGTAGAGGGACATCCAGACGATCGGGAGCAGGTAAACGACCAGAAGTTCCGAGTCCCTCTCGCCCTGGCCGTCGCGGATCAGGGCAATGACCGCCATGTACCCAATCGGGATGATCAGCCAGGCCCAGTCGGGCAGTCGATCCCAGGGCAACACGAAGGCGGTGGTGAGAAGGAAGAAGAAAAGAAGAAAGGCGGCCAGGATCTCGAGCCGGGCACCGTGGGGGAACGGAATGGTGCCAATGAGGACGGTACCGAGTGCCACCAGAGCGAAGAGGGGCAGCCGTACTCTCGTCGGGCCCGAAAATCCCGGGATACCTATTCCGCCGGGAGGGCTCTGGCCGCCTCGCGTCCCAGCAACCGCGGTCCCACCGGTGGCTGGACGCGGTGACACGCTCATGACCGAACTGCGTTCACCTGGCCCGCGCTCGATATCGGTATCCAAAGCCGCGCACCGTCTCGATCGGGCCGTCGTCCTGTTCTCCCCAACCGAGCTTGCGCCGCAAGCGCAAAACGGCGTACTTGACGCGGGACGGGGCCAGGCCGCTGGGGTCGTCCCATGCCAATTCGATCAGCTGGTCCGAGGAGAGCACTTGGCCCTGGTGGCGCACCAAGGTGGCCAAGAGCCGATATTCGGTCGGGGTCAATACCACCGGAACGCCCGCCACCGTGACCTGTGACTCAGAGAAGTCCACCCGGATGGTTTCGTCCTCGAAGGAGACGATTGGTTCGTTGCGCTGGACCTGACGACGGCTGATGGCCTGGATGCGGGCCAGGAGCTCGACCCGGCTAAAGGGCTTGGTCAGGTAGTCGTCGGCGCCGGCGTTGAGGCCCCGTACCTTGTCGCGCTCGGTGGACAGCGCCGTCAGCATGAGGACGGGCACATCGCTCATGTCGCGGATGCGCTCGAGCACCTGCCAGCCGTCGAGGTCGGGCATTCCGACGTCGAGAATGACCAGATTGGGCTGCTTTTGGTGGAAAAGCCGGACCCCGTCACGACCCAGCATGGCCTCGGTGACGGTGAAACCCTCGCGTTCGAGCATCGTCCGTAGGAGTTGCCGGATGTCTGCCTCGTCCTCAATTACGAGGACTGAAATGTTCCCATTGCGCATGCAACACTGCACTGTACTGGGAACACGACCCGAATTCGTGGTTTCTGGGCGCGTGCGTACCAGGACTCGGCGAGCAACGGTGCGCCGGGCAGCCACCATCGGTTCCCACACGGATGACTCCGACCGATGGTGGATCCTTTTTGCCCGGCGCACTGTTGCTGCCATTTCCCTCCCGATTCACCCCTCGAGAGAGGGCGAATCGTCGGCCCGTAACCCGGGTTGTCGATCTGGTCACCCCCCTCCGGGCGACCAGTTCGGGAGGTGGTGATCTGTATGTGTCCTACGTCCCATGCTGGAGGAGAGATGGTGCAACCCCGGCGCATTCGGGTTGCCGTTGGGTTGCCCCACCCCGGATTTGGCCTGGTCGGTCCCGCAGAGCCGGTTGGACCCTGGCCCCCTCAGGGTTCGGACGGGGCCGGCCCACCCGGACGAGGGAAAGATCGCCCCACGGGGCCGACCAGGCAACAACCGGCACGAAATGCCAAGATGCAAGAGATAGGGTGTCGCTTCGCATGCCCCCTTGGTTGAAGGACCCCACATGACGCAATTTCCCGCCCTCCTCGAAATTTTCGCGGCAACAGCAAAGAAGTCGACGAATCCCGCCCCGCTGATCATCCTCGTCGTGGTGGCCGTCGCCGGATACTTCCTCTTTCTCAAGCCCCAGCAACGCAAGGCCAAGGCGGCGCGGGCAAACGTGGGCTCGGGCTACCAGGTTGGCGACGAGGTGCAGACCATCGGCGGTGTCGTCGGGACCATTCTGGAAATCCACGGCGACCGCTTTACTCTGCTCACCGGGAGTACGGGCAACGACGGGAACCTGGACGGCGCCCAGCCCACTCGCATCGTGTTCGTGCGCCAGGCCATTGCGCGCAAGTTGGACCCCGTGGTGGTGGCGGATCCGGGCGCAGACATCGATGAGGATGACGAGCACGATCTCGATCGCCTGCACGACCACGAGTCAGTGGAGATCGAAGACCACGACGAGGAGGATACGGAGGCGTGAGCCCGGCGTCGTCTCGAGCCCAGACACGGCAGAGGCGGAACCTTCTTTTCAGCGTGTTGGCTGTCGTCGTCATCGCGGTGGGCTCATTTGCCGCCGTCTTCTCGGTGAAATGGACCCCGCGCCTGGGACTGGATCTGGCCGGAGGACTTTCCGTCGTCTACCAAACCGCGAAGACCGTGCCGCAGTCCGAGCTCCAAGAGACGGTCGCCATCCTCAACAACAGGGTGAACGGCCTGGGCGTGTCGGGGGCACAGGTGAGCACGGCGGGCAGCAATGAGATCTCCGTGTCCATCCCCGGCGTCAAGAACGCGCACGCCCTTCTCCAAGAAATAGGGAACACGGCGCAGCTTTACTTCCGCCCGGTGCTGTGCACCGCCTATCCGCTGACCCTGACGCCGGCTAAAAAGGCCACCAAGACCACCAAGGCCCAACCGGCCGAAAAAGCCCTGTCCGGGAACAAGACATTGCCCGCCTGTGGCAGCCAATATGCCACCACTGCGGCCAATCTGGCGGTCACGCCCAACAGTTCCGTGCAGGGCTATACATCGAACAACCCTTCGCCCGACCCGACCTTTGCCCAGTACACGAGCACCAGTACCGGCGTGAAGAATTATCCGCACCGCACCGTCCTCCTGCCGAGCCTTCCGGGCAACGGCACGACGGAGAAGGACTCCTTGCGCTACGTGCTCGGCCCCGAGCAGATGACCGGAACATCCATCGGCTCCGCCGTGGCTCAGCAGAGCCAGACCGGTCAATGGGAGGTCAATTACTCCCTCAAGGGCAGCGCCGGATCCGCGCTGTGGGACTCGGTGGCGAAGGAGAACTTCCACCAGCTCCTCGGGATCGAGCTCGACGGTGTGGTGCAGTCGGCACCTCTCATCCAACCGACACAGGACGCGTTCACCTCGTTCGACGGTCAAGGCACCATCAGCGGTGGCAACATGACCGAAAACGACGCCAAGGTGCTGGCTCAGTCCATGGAGTTCGGCTCCCTGCCCGTCCGCCTGCACCAGCTCACCACGCAGACGGTCTCGCCCACCCTCGGCAAGTCCGCCCTGCGGGCCGGCTTGGGCGCCGGTGTGGCCGGTCTCGTGCTGGTGCTGCTGTATGTGTTGTTGTACTACCGGGCCTTGGGGGCGGTGGTGATCTCGGGACTGGCGCTGACTGCGGCGACGCTCTGGGCCATTATCTCGGCCCTCGGGCATACCTCGTTCAGCCCGAGTTTCGATCTGGCCGGCATCACAGGCCTCATTGTGTCCATCGGTATCACGGTCGACTCCTACATCGTGTATTTCGAACGATTAAAAGACGAGACGCGGGCCGGTCGCTCTATTCGCACTTCGGTCGATCGAGGTTTTAAGAGCGCCTGGCGCACTGTGTGGGCCGCTGACTTCGTCTCGCTGCTGGCTGCCGTCGTGCTCTACGTGGTGGCCGTGGGGGATGTGAAGGGCTTCGCCTTCTTCCTCGGACTGTCCACCATCATGGACATGGGGGTGACCTGGTTCTACACCCGGCCTCTGGTGATCCTGCTCGGGCGCAGCGATCGCCTGCAGGGCGGCGGCCGCTTCGGTATCGCCCGTGGCCTGGCCATGCAGGGGAGGGGGACCGGGAACGAGGAGGCGGCCGACGACGTTGCCCCCCGCGGGGGCTCGGGTTCGGGTGCGGGCCCGGAGCGTAGAAGCGGGCTCATCAAGCCTGGGCGGGTGCCGGCGTCATGAGCAGCACCGGGGGCCGCAGGCCCGGTGTCGGAGATGACGCGACCGGCGATGACGGTCTCGACGAAGGCTTCGACGACGAGATGATCGAAGAATTCGAGGCCGAACTCGGTGCCGACGACGAGCTGGACGAGGAATTCGACGAAGAGGAGGAGTTCCTCTCGGTCGATGATGCGGCACGCTCGCTCCTCGGCCGACCAAAGGCGCCGCGTACCCCTCGTCCGCCGCGCCGCGACGGCGAGGAGCATGGAGCGATTCGGCGTCTCTACCGAGGTGAGACCAGGTTCGACTTCGTGGCTCGCCGACGGGTGTGGTTCTCGATGTCATCGGTCATCATCGTGGCCGGCATCATCTCTCTCATCTTGCGGGGCGGCCTTAACCTTGGCATCGAGTTCAAGGGTGGCACGGAGTGGACGGTGAAGGCACCCCACGTCACACAGACGCAGGCAGTCAATGCCATGCAATCAGCCGGGCTGGTCAATCCCATTGTGCAGCTGTTGGGACAGGGATCGAACCAACAGCTCAACGTGCAGGCAGATCTCAACAAGCTTTCGGCGCCGGAACGTTCCGCCGAGACGACCAAGGTCGAGGAAGCCTTGGCCAAGCTCACCCATACCTCGTTGGACAACGTGGAGAACGGCGTGCAGACGGTCGGTCCGACGTGGGGGTCGTCCATCACCAACAAGGCCATTGAGGCTCTCATCATCTTCTTCATCGTGGTGGGCCTCTACATCAGCATCAGGTTCGAACCGAAAATGGCCTTGTCCGCCTTCATCGCCATGTTGCACGACGTGATCGTGGCCGTCGGCATCTATTCGCTGTTCAATTTCCAGGTGACCCCCGACACCGTGGTGGCCATCCTCACCATTCTCGGCTACTCCCTCTATGACACCGTGGTCGTCTTCGACCGCGTGCGCGACAACACGAAGAACATCGGGTCGCACGGCACCATGACGTACGGTCAACTCATCAACCTGTCCATGAACCAGACGCTGGCTCGCTCCATCAATACGTCGGCCGTGGCCATCATCCCGGTCCTCGCCGTGTTGCTCATTGGGGCAGAACTGTTGGGCGCATCCACCCTGCAGGAATACGGGCTGGCACTATTCGTCGGACTTCTGAGCGGGGCCTACTCCTCGATCTTCATTGCCTCGCCGATCCTCTTCATGCTCAAGCGGGGCGAGTCCCGGTGGATGGCCATCGAGAAACGACAGGCTTCGAGAGGGGACCGAGCCGGTTCGTTCTCGGCCGTCGACGCGGCCGCCCTGTCCACGCAGATGAGTATCGCGGCGGGTGGGCAACCGCACAGCGCCGGCCCGGCCAAACGCACCGGACCGATTCGGCCCGGGTCGGGCGCGGGCACGGCCGTGTTGGATCGCCCGGCACAAAACGGAGGCGCCACCCGACAACCGCCCCGGCCCCGCAAGGGGAAGAAGAAGCGCAAACGCTGAGTGATCCGCCTGCAGGCGCTCCAACGTGCAGGTGTCGGACGCCCGAACGGGTAGCGTAGAGGGATGGTGACCCTGGCTCGGGTGACTCCCGTCACAGATGATGGGGAGCGCGCGTTCGAGGACATGATCGCACCGCTACTGGGCGAGTTCTCCCGTCACCGTCCTGACGACGACACCACCGCCATTGTGGCGGCCGGCCGTGCTGCCCTCGCCGCCCACGACGGGCAGTTCCGTCGCTCCGGGGAGCCCTACATCACGCACCCGATCGCGGTGGCCACCATCGTGGCGGAGCTCGGCCTCGATGCGCAGACCGTCGCAGCCGCTCTCCTGCACGATGCGGTGGAGGACACCGGTCTCACTCTCGAGTCCATCACCGAAGCCTTCGGCCCGGGTGTGGCCAAGGTGGTGGACGGGGTCACCAAGCTCGACCGTCTGCAATTCGACTCGAAGGAGGCGCAGCAGGCCGCCACCATCCGCAAGATGCTCGTGGCCATGGCCGACGACTGGCGCGTCCTGCTGATCAAGTTGGCCGACCGTCTGCACAACATGCGGACACTGGCCGTGATGCCCGAGTGGAAGCAGCGCCGCACGGCCCAAGAGACCTTCGACGTCTATGCCCCGTTGGCACACCGGCTCGGCGTGCAGCAGGTGCGGTGGCAGCTCGAAGACCTGGCCTTCGCCACCTTGCACCCGAAGCGCTACGCCGAGATCGAACAGATGGTGGCCGCACGGGCTCCCCAGCGCGAGGAGTATCTGGCCCGGGTCCTGGTCCACGTGCGCGAACGCCTGGAGAGCATGGGCGTGGAGGCCGATGTCACCGGGCGGCCGAAGCACCTGTGGAGCATCTACGAGAAGATGGTCGTCCGCGGCAAGGAGTTCGACGACATCAACGACCTGGTGGCTATCCGGGTCGTGGTGACGAGCGAGAAGGACTGCTGGGCTGCATTAGGGGCGATCCACGCCATATGGGCCCCGGTGCAGGGACGCTTCAAGGACTACATCAACACGCCCAAGTTCAACATGTACCAGTCCTTGCACACCACGGTCATCGGGCTGGACGGCAACCCGGTCGAGGTCCAGATCCGCACGACGGCCATGCACCACCGGGCCGAGTATGGAATCGCGGCGCACTGGGGCTACAAGGAGAAGGAGGACGCCTCCTCCGACATGGCGTGGCTGCAGCGGATCACCGACGTGGACCGCCAGACCGACGACCCGATCGAGTTCCTCGAGGCTCTCAAGCTCGACCTCGAGCAGGACGAGGTCTATGTCTTCACGCCCAAGGGAAAGGTCATCGCTCTCCCGGCTCGTTCCACTCCGGTGGACTTCGCCTATGTGATCCACACCGAAGTGGGTCACCGCTGTATCGGGGCGCGGGTCAACGGCAGGCTGGTACCGCTCGAGACACAACTCAACTCAGCCGACACCGTCGAGATCTTCACCTCGAAGTCGCCCACGGCGGGACCCTCGCGCGACTGGTTGCAGATGGTGGCCTCGACGAGGGCCCGCCACAAAATCCGTCAGTGGTTCAGCCGCGAACGCCGCGAGGATGCCATTGAGAACGGGCGCGAGGAACTGGCTCGGGCATTGCGCCGGGACGGCCTTCCCCTGCACAAGCTGTTGGGCTCGGCCGCCATGCTCGAGGTGGCGGAATCGATGCACCTGGCCGACCTGGAGGCGCTGTACGCCGCCATAGGCGAGTCACAGGTCTCGGCCCAGTCCATTGTCCAACGGCTGGCGCCGCGCCCTCCGCGGCGGGGAGAACGAGCAGCTTCCGACCACGGCGTTGCGTGGCGTGCGCGGACCCCGTCAGGGACGTCGCACCTCTGCTGGCGTGTATGTCGAGGGACTCGACGACATCATGATCCACCTCGCCCGCTGCTGTACGCCGGTTCCGGGCGACCAGATCATCGGTTTCGTCACGCAAGGCCGCGGCGTCTCGGTGCACCGCGCCGACTGTGCCAACGCCGCCTCCCTGGCCGACCTCTCCAAGGAGCGCCTGATCGAGGTCGAATGGGACCGGGGCAATGACGGCGTCTTCGTGGCCACCATTGAGGTGCTGGCGTTCGACCGGTCACGACTGCTGGCCGACGTCAGCCGGGTCGTCTCCGAGCACCACCTCAACATCGTGGCGGCCCGCACGGCGACCACGCCGGACCGGGTGAGCCGGATGGCCTTCGACGTTGAGCTGGCCGATCCCACGCACCTGCATTCTCTCATTACGGCGCTCAAGCACCTCGACGGGGTCTTTGACGCCTACCGTCAGCTCCCCGGCAAGAAGGTCTGATCATGGGTTGGAGCAGATGAGCCTGGGTTCCAACGCGCCTCAGGACGCGCCCGAAGGGCCGATCCGCACGCCGAAGGGGATGCACGACGTCCTGTGGCCCGAGTCGACACGCTGGGAGGCCCTGGTCGCCCGTTTCGCCACTCTCGTCGAGAGCGCCGGTTACGGGCTGGCCGTGACGCCCGTTGTCGAGCACGTCGGTATTTTCCACCGTGGCATCGGCGAGGCGAGCGACGTCGTCGGCAAGGAGATGTACACCTTCGCCGATCGGGACGGGCAGATCATGGCGCTGCGACCCGAGGGCACGGCGTCCATTGTGCGCGCCTTTGTACAGCACCACCCTGTCCCGCCGTGGAAGGCGTGGTACGTCGCCCCGTCCTTCCGTCACGAGAATCCTCAGCACGGCCGTTACCGCCAGCACTTCCAGCTGGGGGTCGAGGCCCTCGGGCCTTCGGACGCCGACCTTGACGTCGAGGTGATCTCGCTCGCCTTCGAATTCCTGGCCGGCCTGGGTCTGCACCAGGTGACGCTCAAGCTGCACTCCATGGGCGATGGCACATGTCGTCCGGGCTATGTGGAGCTGCTGCGGTCCTATCTGGCCGAGCGCCGGTCCGAGCTCTGTTTGCCGCACCAAGCCCGCTTCGACCAGAACCCGTTACGCGTCCTCGACTGCAAGACACCCGAATGCGAGGACGCCACCGAGGGCGCGCCACGGTTCGTCGACAACTTGTGTGAGCCCTGCACGGCGCACTTCTCCCGCGTGCGAGCCGGTCTCGATGCACTCGATGTTCCGTACACAATCGATCATCGTCTCGTGCGCGGCTTCGACTACTACACCCGCACCACCTTCGAGTTCGCCTCGGGCGCGATCGACGCGGCCCAGAACGCGCTGGGCGGCGGCGGTCGTTACAACGGACTGGTGGAAATGCTGGGGGGACCCTCCACGCCGGGCATCGGCTTCGGCCTCGGCGTCGAGCGCATCCTCATCGGCTGCGACGCCGAAGGCGTCTTCGCCACCGAGCCACCTCCGCTGCACGCCTACGTGATCGACCTCACCGGGGGCGAATCGGCCGTGCTGCTGACGGCCGAACTGCGCCGAGCGGGGTTTCGCATCGACCGTGGCTTCGACGACCGCTCCATGAAGTCACAGATGAAATCCGCCGACCGGTCCGGGGCCTTTGTGGCCGTGATCGTCGGAGCCAAGGAACTAGAGGAGGGCACGGTCAGTGTACGCCCGCTTCGCAGCGAAGAAGGGCAGCGCACCGTGCCGCGCGCGGCCATCGTCACCGAGTTGCGCGCCCTCGTGTCCTCGCCTGGCGTCCATGATGCACTCGCAAACGACGAAGGAACTCGCTCGACCCCATGACTGATCACCTGACCCAGATTGAGCCCATCGAGAATCGGCCCACTGCGCTGCGCACGCATCTCTGCGGCATACTGCGCGCCAGTGATGCGGGCACCCGCGTCCGGGTGTGCGGATGGGTGGGTCGCCGCCGGGAGCACGGTGAGCACTTGGCCTTCATCGACCTACGCGACCACACCGGGGTGATCCAGTGCGTGATCGATACCAAGGTCGACGTGCGCAGTGAGTGGGTGATTGCCATCGAAGGCACGGTACGCCCCCGCCCCGAGGGAACGGTCAATCCTGCATTGGCCACCGGCGAGGTCGAGATCGGGGATTGCACCGTGGTCGTTCTCAACGAGGCCGACGCCCCACCCTTCTCGGTCGACGACCGCGACGAATCCGACGAGCAGGTTCGCCTGCGCTACCGGTACATCGATCTCCGCCGCCCGCGCATGCAGCGTAATTTGCGGATGCGGGCGCGGGTCAATGCCGCCATTCGCGCCGCCATGGACCGTCAGGGCTTCTGCGAGGTCGAGACGCCGTTGCTCTGGGCTCCCACTCCGGAAGGCTCCCGCGAGTTCTCGGTCCCCAGTCGCCTCCATCACGGCTCGTTTTATGCGTTGCCGCAGAGCCCACAGTTGGCCAAGCAGCTCCTGATGGTGGGCGGCTTCGACCGCTACTACCAAATCGCCCGCTGCCTGCGCGACGAAGACCTGCGGGCCGATCGGCAGTTCGAGTTCTCCCAGCTCGACATGGAGATGTCCTTTGGCAGCCAGGACGATGTGATGGCCGCCGTCTCCGACGCCGTCCTCGATGCCGCCGAAGCGGCGACGGGCGAACGCCCACCCCCATCACCCGGATGACCTGGGCTGATGCTCTGGAGCGCTTCGGGACCGACAAGCCCGATCTGCGCTTCGGCATGGAGCTCGTCGATCTCAGTGCGGAGTTCGAAAAGACCGAGGTGCGCGCGTTCTCGGGCTCACATCTCAAGGCACTGTGTGTCCCCGGGGGTGCGTCGTTCACACGCTCGCGCATCGACGCTCTCGGCGAGCAGGCCAAGCGGGCCGGCGCGGCGGGATTGGCCTGGTTCCGGGTGACGGCAGCCGAGGACGCCAGTGAGCGGGCAGGCGGGGAAGCGTTGGCACTCGATTCGCCACTCAACCGCTTCTTGACCGACACGGAGCGCATCGACTTGCTCGAGAAGACAGAGGCATCGGAAGGGGATCTGATCCTCGCCGTCTCCGACACCCACCGGGTGGCCTGCACCACCTTGGGCGCACTGCGGGTCGCCCTCGGTTCGCCGCCGGTCGGCCAGGGACCGCACCGGTATGTCTGGGTGGTCGACTTCCCGATGTTCGACGGGGTCGATGCCTCCGGGAACCCGCAGCCGGCCCATCACCCCTTCACCATGCCCTACGAGGACGACCTGGCCCTGCTCGAGACGGTTCCCTTCGCCGTGCGTTCGCAGGCCTATGACCTAGTTCTCAACGGTTGGGAGTTGGGGTCAGGGAGCGTTCGTATCCATCGCCGGGACATCCAGTCCAAGATCTTCGACACCCTTGGCATCTCCAAAGAAGAGGCAGAGTCCCGCTTCGGCTTCCTGCTCGAGCGCGTTCCGTTACGGAGCGCCGCCCCATGCCGGCTTCGCGTTCGGCATCGACCGCCTGACGGCGGTGCTGGCGGGGGAGGAGAACATCCGGGAAGTGATCGCCTACCCCAAGACGCAATCGGGGGCGGACCTCCTCACCGGTGCCCCCAGTGCGCTACCCGCCTCCGCTCTAGTCGAGCTCGGGATACGGACGGTGATCCCGCCCACGTCGACGTCGACGTCGACGTCGTGAGTTGAGTCTCTGTTTCTTGGTCGACGCCGCTCAGCGCAATGTGGAGCGTACGAGGCCTGCGAGGCTCGTTCCACGCCGCCTCAGGGGAGAATGATCGACATGTACTTCTTGCTTTTCTACGAGGTGGTCGATGACTACATCGAACGTCGGCAAGTGTTCCGCCAGGAGCATCTCCAGCTCGGTCAAGAGGCGAAGGAGCGGGGCGAATTGGTCCTGGCGGGCGCGTATGCCGATCCGCCCGACGGGGCCGCGCTGGTGTTCCGAGCCGAGAACGACTCAGTCGTGAGGGACTTCGTCGCCCACGATCCCTACGTCCGCGAAGGCCTCGTCAAGAAGTGGGCGATACGGCAGTGGACAGTGGTGATCGGCGAACAATAACGGCGCAGCTATCAGCCGCGTCGGATGCGCTCCTTTCGCTCCGACCGCCCGGCCCTGAGGGCCACGACCGAGGCCACGATGAGCACCGGTTCGACCGCGAACGCCTTCTGCAGGCCGATGCTGTCGGCGAGCGCCCCCAGCAGCAGTGGGGCGATAAGCGACACCACACCACCAAGGAGCTGCACCCCGAGCGTTGGCGATGTCGGCATGGCCGGGGGCGGTGGCGAGGGCCAGCACTCCCGAAGCTCTAGAGAACCAGCAAGCAAGCGCTGGACCCTTAGAGAAGCATCAATGTGCTGGGGCAGTGATGTCACACCTGGCGGCGTCCTCGCTTGGATGTGACCCTCCGGCCACCGGCCACCGGTCATCAGTTCCTCTTCAGGCTTGCGGCTTCACTTCAAACTCGGTCACCTGTCCCGAGCGGCATTGGCCGATGTTCGTTCCGCACGCAGCGCAACCTCAGTGCTCACTGCTTGGGCGAGGGTGGCCACCGTCTGTATGTCCAATGGAGTCCAATCCCGAGGAGAAGCATCCATGAGGCAAAAGTTTCCTAGGACATTTCCCTGGGAATCTTCAATGGGAAAGCCGATCCAGGCCACGGCACGGAATGCGTCAATGGCCGGATCACCAATCGTCCGGGGATCGTTACGCGCATCTTCCACCAGAAAGGGTCGACCGGATCCCACCACGAACCGACAGAATGAGAACTCGATCGAAGCAAAGAGGGGAAGGCCTTCTGGAAAGCCGTAGCCACTGATCGCCGTGGTGTGTTTGTCATCGACGACGGCGATTACCCCCGTGGGTGCGCCAGTTACCGCAATAGCCAGCTCGAGCAACCGATCGAAGGCGTCATCGCCTGACAGTCCGATCAGTCCCGAACGCTCCACAGCGGCGAGCCGGTCGGCGGCTGTTACTTGGCGTCTCCATCCTTCGTTCATTGGTGTCCTTGATCGACCGGAAAAGACCGCTATGAGTCGATGTTCGCAAGCAACTCAGATTCAAAGGTCATCCTAACGCGCCGAAGTCCGCTTCTAATCCTTGACTTAACCGTTCCTTCGGGGAGTTCAAGGTACTCGGCAACATCTCTGTATGGCATTCCGGTGAAGAAGGCTAACTCGATCGGTTCGCGCTCCGATTGGATGAGCGAAGCGAGCGCCTTGTGGATCTGTTCGACCAACTCCGAAGTTAGGAAATCCTCATCGGTTTCGATGAGTCGAACATCGGCACGAGCTTCGTTCTCTTCTCTCCTTCGCCTCGACACTTCTGATCGGACGAGGTCGATACTGCGTCCCCGAGCCATGAGGCGCAAGTAACCAAGAAGGCTGCCGCGCTCGGGTTTAAAGCTCGTCGGTTTCGTCCAGAAGGCCAGGAACACCTCAGCCACGATGTCCTCGCTGGCCGAGACATTGTGCAGAATCATTTTGGCCGCAGCGGCAACTGAACGGGCGTATCGGCAATACATCTCCTCCAAGGCGTCCGCTTGGCGGAGCAACACACCTTCCACCAACTGGAGGTCGCTAAGACCGATGTAAGTCTCTCCGTTCCGCGTGACCCTCGCTGCTGATGTGCATCGTCGACCTCTCTGTGCTTCGGTGCAACGGGGGCGGGCTTACCCTCAGAGGGTCATGAGAAACATGGTTGCTTCGAGAACGCAATTTTGCCGCCCTCTTCTCCCGGCTGTGCGCCACCCTAGCCCGACGTGTCCTACGACGGTCAGAGTGACACCCAGGTCCCGGATCTACCCGTGCCTCCCGACGCGGGGGTGCCCCACTCGTCCGATTCGGGGATAGGGCAAAGAGGGTTGAACTGGCACACTAAATTGCCGCTCGGTGGACTATTCGATTTCGATGGGCGTCAACGGGGCACCAGAACGATCGTGAGGGCCGCCAGGACCGCTGTTCGTGCCAGCATCGCCCATGTCAGACCTACGAGTGACTTGTGGAGATGGTGGTGGACGCATGTGAGGGTTCGCCATTGGATGGCCGAGACGGCCTTGTGGTCTCGCGGCTCTACGCGTGGTCACGGACTCCGGGCGCAAGTCCTTAGGGTGCGGCTATGAGCCTGTTCGCCGACGCCGCTCATCGCAATTTGGAGCGGCAGGCACCGCTTGCTGCACGTCTGCGGCCACGCACGCTCGACGAGATGGTCGGCCAGGAACATCTGGTCGCCCCCGGCGCACCGCTACGTACGCTGGCCGAAACCGACCGCGTGGGATCGGCCATCCTGTGGGGTCCCGCGGGCACCGGCAAGACCACCCTGGCCCGGCTGCTCGCTGCCACCACGGCCAAGCACCTCGTCACGCTCTCGGCCACCGCGGCGGGGGTCAAGGACGTGAGGGAAGCGCTGACCGAGGCCGAGCGCCGGCTGGGCGAACACGGACAGGGCACCATGCTCTTCGTCGACGAGGTGCACCGCTTCAACAAGTCGCAGCAGGACGTCCTGCTGCCGGCGGTCGAAGACGGACTGGTCGTGCTTATCGGTGCCACCACCGAGAACCCCTTCTTCGAGGTGAATCCGCCGCTCTTGAGCCGCTCCTCGTTGTGGCGGTTACGCCCGCTCAGCCCCGAGAACCTGCGCACACTCATCGAGCGCGGGCTCACGGCGGAGGAGGCGTCGGCTACCGACGAGGCCATCGACGCCGTCGTGGCCGCCTGTGAGGGAGACGCCCGGGCGGCCTTGACCACTATTGAAGTGGCGGTCGCCCTGGCGCGGGCGACTGCGGCGGGCTCGGGCACCGGGGCCGGGCCGCTGGTGCTGACCATGGACGACATGGCCCGGGCCCGGGACGGACGGCTCTTTCACCAGGGGGCAGACGAGCACTACGACCAGATCAGTGCTCTCATCAAGAGCGTCCGCGGCTCGGATCCCGACGCGGGCCTTTACTGGATGGCCCGGATGATCGAGGGAGGCGAGGACCCGCGGTTCTTGGCCCGCCGCATGGTGATCTTGGCCAGCGAGGACATCGGCTTGGCCGATCCGCAGGCCCTCCTCATTGCCGAGGCCGCGGCGCGGGCGGTGGAATATGTCGGCCTGCCCGAGGCTGCGCTCAATTTGGCCGAAGCCGTCGTCTACCTGGCCCGCGCCCCTAAATCGAACTCGGTGACCGTGGCTCTGGGCCGGGCGCAGGAAGATGTGCGCTCCGGCGCGCAACAGGAGGTTCCTACGCATTTGCGCGACGGCCATTACAAGGGAGCGGCCACGCTCGGCCATGGTGCGGGGTATATCTACCCGCACAATGACCCTGCGGGCGTCGTCGAGCAGCAGTATCGTCCAGAGGCGCTCGAAGGACATGTGTACTACGAGCCCTCCCCCCACGGCGCCGAAGGGCGGGGTGACCCGGACCACGAATGAGAGGCTGGCGTTTGAAGAAGGCATTTAGCGGAGCCGCCTTCTGCGCCGCAACACTGGGTGTGGGAGCGCTCATTGCACTCACGCTTCCCAGCATCGCAACCGTTGGTGCAGCCACCCCGAGCCCGACCTCCTTATCGGCCAAGGTGACGGTTCCGGGCGACGTCCCGAAGATCCCGTCGGGAGCGATCCGGCTCGGCCCAGTGCCGAAGTCACAGGTGATTCGCCTCGACGTCGGGCTGGCCGGCCAGAACCCCACCGGATTAGCCGCCGAAGTGGCTGCTGTCTCGACGCCCGGCTCACCCGACTACCGCCACTATCTGACGCCGGCGCAGTTCGCCGCGGCCTTCGGGCCGAGCGCAGGCGAAGTGCAGGCGGTACGTTCGTCACTGACTGCGCAGGGGCTCACGGTGGGCGCTCCCACGGCGGGCAGCGACCTTCTCCCCGTGAGCGGCGACGCTCGCACCGTGTCGAACGTCTTCGGCACACCGCTCGAATCGGTTCGCCTCCGCGGCGGAGCGACCGCGAGGGTCAACACCGCGGCGCCCGAGATCCCGGCCTCGCTGGCGCATGACATCACGGGGATCGTCGGCCTCAGTTCCCTGGCCCGTGAGCACGCGCAGCTCATGCCGGCGAAGAGCGCATCCGCAGCGAACACAGCAGCACCCGGTGACCACGCTGTCGCCGGAGCTCCGCAAGCCTGTAGTGCCGCCTCGAATGCCGCCGGTCAGTCCAACTACACGTCGACGCAGCTGGCCACTACCTACGGCCTGAGCCAAGTGCTCGGTCAAGGACGCACGGGTGTGGGCCAGACCATCGGCATCGTCGAGTTCGAGCGGTTCTCGAACACGGACATCTCCACCTTCGAGTCGTGTTACGGCCTGAGCAATTCCACCCGGGTCGTGACAGTGGACGGGATCCCGACCGGCTCGGCCTCAGGCTCGGGCGAGGCCGCCCTCGATATCGAGGTGGCCGCCGTGAACGCGCCTTCGGCCTCGATCGTGGTCTATGAGGCGCCGGACAACATCGATGTGGCCGCGCTCGATCTGTACAACCGCATTGCCACAGACGACGTGGCACAAGTCGTCACTACCAGCTGGGGTTTTTGCGAACAGGACAACGAACCGGGTGCGGCCGCCCAGGAGAACACCATCTTTGAGCGCATGGCCGCGCAGGGCCAGACCATGATTGCTGCTTCCGGTGACTCGGGATCAGAGGATTGCTATGACACCGACGGCGGGACCGAGCTTTCGGTCGACGACCCGGGCAGTCAACCCGACGTCCTCAGTTTGGGCGGGACATCGCTGACAGGCGGCGACGTCGCCAGCCAATCGGTCTGGAACAACTGCCTCTCGCAGCCACTGGGCTACTGCCAACACGAGTCGGTGAACGGGGCCGGCGGCGGAGGATTCTCCACGGTCTGGCCGAAGCCGAATTGGCAGCCCACTCTTGCGACGGGATCGGGACGCATGGTGCCCGACTTCTCCCTCAACGCGGACCCTCGCCATGGCGTCGTCGTCTACTGGGGTGGTTGGCTCGACTTCGGAGGCACGAGCGAGGTGGCGCCCTCTATCGCCGGGTTCTTGGCCGACACGAACCAAGGTTGTAGGGCCACGCTGGGACTGGTGGCTCCCGCCCTGTATGCGGCGGCGTCGAGCGGATCGAATTTCACGAGTGTCACCACCGGGAACAACGACTTCACGGGTACGAACGGGGGTGACTACGCCGCGACGGGTGGGGACAACCCGGCCACGGGCCTCGGTACGCCGCAGGAGCAGAATCTCGCCCTGGCGCTCGAGGGTGGCGATGGCTGCCCGACGGTGCAGAGTTTGAGCACCGCGTCCGGAGCGGTGACGGGCGCCGGAGCCATCACCCTGACCGGGGGAGGACTGGCCGACGCCACCACGGTGAGCTTCGGTGCCGCGGGAGCCGGGACCATCATCTCGGAGTCAGGGACATCGCTCGTGGTCATCCCGCCCTCCCCGGGCCAGGCCCTTTGCGTCAATGTCACTGTGAGTAATCCGCAAGGGACCTCGATCCCGACGACCGGAGATTCCTTCTCCTTCGGCGCAACAGGTATGCGCGGGATACCGCTTCGTCGGTTCCGACGGGGGCGTGTTCGATTTCGGTGACGCCGCGTTCGAGGGCAGCACCGGGGGCATCGCTCTGAATGCGCCCATCGTGGGCATGGCGTCCACGCCCGACGGCCAGGGTTACTGGCTCGTGGCCTCTGACGGTGGCATCTTCGCCTTCGGCGACGCCCCGTTCTTCGGCTCCGAAGGGGCCACGCGCCTGAATGCGCCCATCGTGGGCATGGCGTCCACGCCCGACGGCCAGGGTTACTGGCTCGTGGCCTCTGACGGTGGCATCTTCGCCTTCGGCGACGCCCCGTTCTTCGGCTCCGAAGGGGCCACGCGCTTGAATGCGCCCATCGTGGGCATGGCGTCCACGCCCGACGGCCAGGGCTACTGGCTCGTGGCCTCTGACGGTGGCATCTTCGCCTTCGGCGACGCCAATTATTACGGGTCCATGGGAGGAAGGCCGCTCAACGCGCCCATTGTCGGCATGGCCGCCACCGCCGGAGGCGGTGGGTACTGGCTGGTGGCCTCTGACGGTGGCATCTTCGCCTTCGGGAACGCGCAATTCTGGGGTCGATGGGCGGCATCGCGCTGAACAAGCCCATCGTCGGCATGGCCGCCTCGAGCGACGGGGGCGGCTATCTGGCTGGTGGCGGCCGATGGCGGGGTCTTCGCCTTCGGCGATGCGGAGTTCTTCGGCTCGACCGGTGCGATCAGTCTGAACCGGCCCATCGTGGGCATGGCGGCGGCCTAGGAGCCGGATCATCTGCCCAGGTGGCGACCCGCCTGCCGGTAAGCTGGCGCAATGGACGCCAATGAACTGAGGGCGGCCTTCACGCGTTACTTCGTGGACCGGGCGCATACCGCCGTCCCCTCCGCCAGCTTGATCCCTCACGATCCTTCGGTGCTCTTCACCATCGCGGGGATGGTCCCGTTCAAGCCGTACTTCATCGGGGACGAACCGGCGCCCTGGCCGCGGGCCACCAGCGTCCAGAAGTGCTTTCGCACGGTGGACATCGAGGTCGTCGGCACGGACACCTACCACTGCACCTTCTTCGAGATGCTGGGCAACTTCAGCTTCGGCGACTACTTCAAGGAAGAGGCCATCCCGATGGCCTGGGAGCTTTTGACCGAGGTCTTCGGCCTCGACGGCGACCGGCTGTGGGTCACCGTGCACGACGACGACGACGAGGCCGAGCAGATCTGGGTCGACAAGGTGGGCTTTCCACGCTCGAGCGGATCCAGCGCATGGGCGACGACGGACAACTTCTGGGCCATGGGCGACACCGGACCCTGCGGGCCGGACTCGGAGATCTTCATCGACAAGGGCGCCGTCCTACGGCGCCGATGGCGGCCCCAAGGACGGCAGTGAGCAGCGCTTCGTCGAGCTGTGGAACCTGGTCTTCATGCAGTTCAATCGTGATGCCGACGGCACCCGGGTCGAACTGCCCAAGAAGAACATCGACACCGGAGCCGGCCTCGAGCGGATCCTGCCCATCCTGCAGGGGCACGATTCGGTCTTCGAGACCGACCTCTTCGCACCGATCATCGAAGCGGCCGTCCTCCCTCGTCGGCACCGCCGTACGGCCGTGATGAGCGGACCGATGTGGCGCTCCGGGTGATGGCTGATCACGGCCGCGCCATGTCCATGCTGGTGGCCGACGGCGTCCTGCCGGCCAACGAGGGCCGAGGCTACGTGCTGCGCCGCGTCGTGCGTCGGGCCGTGCTGGCGGCCCGACGGCTCGGAGTGGAGAAGCCGGTGACTCCGATCCTGGTGCGGGCGGCGACGGAGGTGCTGGGCACGGCCTGGCCGGCGCTGGTCGAGAACAACGACGTCATCCTCTCCGTGCTCGAACGCGAGGAGGCCGGTTTCGATCGCACCCTGCGGGCTGGGCTTGGGCCGGTTGGAGGAGGCGTTCGCCACCGGGGACCGGGTGCTCGGAGGTGACGTGGCCTTCACCTTGCACGACACCCACGGCTTCCCGGTCGAGCTGACCGAGGAGCTGGCCCGTGATGCCGGGGTGGAGGTCGACCGGGCCGGCTTCGACGCGGCCATGGCCGCGCAGCGCGACCCGGGCCCGGCGCCGCGGCGCGGGCGGCCAAGGTCGGGCGACGAGTCGGCGTACCGGGCGTTGCCGAGTCGGAGGGCACGACGCAATTCGTCGGCCGCACCGCGGCCCAGTACGAGGTGCCGGCGCGGATCGTCGGTGTCTGCTCGGGGTCCGGCGACGGCCGGCGCGGACGACGGCCGGACGCAGTGGTCGAGATCTTCTTGGACCAGACGCCCTTCTACGCCGAGGGCGGCGGTCAGGTGGGCGACACCGGCACCATCGTGACCGAGACCGGCCGGGCCGAGGTCTACGACACCGTGTACGCCCTGCCCGGGCTTGATCGCCCACAAGGCGCGGGTGACGGGCGAGCTCGTGCTGGGTCAGGACGCGCTGGCCGCCATCGATGTGCCCGCGCCGCGAGGCCATCCGGCGCAACCACACGGCCACCCACCTGCTGCATGCCGCCTTGCGCGCCGTGCTGGGCGAGCACGTGCGCCAGCAGGGCTCGCTGGTGGCACCGGACCGGCTGCGCTTCGACTTCTCGCATCATGGGCGCCGACGACCGAAGAGCTCGACGCGGTCTTCGCTCTGGCCAACGACGCCGTGCTCACCGACGCTCCGGTCGAGACGACCGAGACCTCGCTGCAGGAGGCCGAGCGCATGGGCGCGCTCGCGCTTCTTCGACGACAAATACGGCGAAACGGTGCGGGTCATCCAAGCCGGTGGCACGTCGTTGGAGTTCTGCGGCGGAATCCACGTCGACTCCCTAGGGCAGATCGGCCCGATCTCGTTGGTGTCGGAGGAGAGCATCGGGTCGAATAAGCGTCGCATCTTCGCCGTCACCGGGCCGCGCCGCCCTGGACCGGGTCACCGCTCGCGAGCACCTCGTCCGGTCCGCCGCCGATCTGTTGCGTACCGAGCCCGACGACCTGTTGGCCTCGTTGGAACGCTTGTTGGCGCGTCAACGCGAGGCCGAGAAGGAACTGCTCGAAGCTGCGTCAACAGTCGAGCGAGTCGGTGGCGACCGAACTGGCCGAAGGGCGCCGAGGACGGCGTTGTGGTGGGCCGTCAGGACTCGCTTCGAGCCCGACGCGCTCGCGCGCCTTGGCCCAGGCCGTGCACCGCCACGACGGCGTGCACGCCGTGGCCCTGGGTGGGTCGCCCGACGGGGTCAAGGTGGCTCTCGTCGTGGCGACCGACGGTGAGCCCAATGCCACCGACGTGGTGCGGGCGCTCGGTGCCATCGTCGGGGGCGGCGGCGGGGGATCGCCCGAGTTGGCCGTGGCCGGCGGTAAGGACGTGGCACGGGTCGACGAAGCACTGGCCGAGGCGCGCCGGCTCCTCTCGGCGTGAGTCGAACGGGTGATCGGCGGGCGGAGTGGCGGCGCTCGATCTTGGCGCACGCCGCATCGGCGTGGCCTACAGCGACAGCCGGCGCACGCTTGCCTCGCCCTGGGGCGTGGTGGAGCGCACGCGGCGATCTGACGCGTGACCACACGGCTGTGCTGGCCGCACTCGACGAAATCGAAGCCGGCACGATCGTGGTCGGCCTGCCGCTCAGTCTTTCGGGCGCCAAGCGGTCCGGCGGCGCACGCCGCCCTGAGCGAGGTGCAGGCCCTGCGTACACTGCTCGAGCCCCTCGGCATGGCAGTGGAGACGGCCGACGAGCGCTTTACGACCGTCGAGGCGCAACGATCACTGACCGCCGCTGGCCGCAAGGGCCGTGCTGCCCGTTCGGTGATCGACAGTGCGGCGGCCATGGTGCTCCTTCAGGCCTGGTTGGACAAGTCATGACCGACGGACCACCCGATCGAGTCTTCGATTTCGACGCCCCGACAGCGGAGCCGCCCGAGGACACAGGAATCCGCACACAGGCCGGAACCGCCGTCAGGCGACGCCGGCACGTTCGACGCCGTCGTCGACGCGTGCTGGCGCTGATCGCCAGCGCGGTCGTGCTCATCGTGCTGGCGTTCGTGGGCTGGTACGAAGTGTCATCACACACCTCGGGCCCACTCGGGAAACGAGAGATCATCGAGGTGCGCAGCGGTGAGTCGGTTGGATCCGTGGTGTCGCTCCTCGCGTCGGACCACGTGATCGGCAGTTCGCTCGCCTTTCGGGTCTTCGACCTGTGGCACGGTTCGCCGACGCATCGTCCCCGGGCACTACCTGCTGTACCAAAACCAGAGTTTCTCGCAGGTGCATGCCATCCTGGACGGTGGCCCCAATGTGCCGACCGTCACGATCAATCCGGGACTGACGCTGCACGAGGTGGCAGCGCGGGTCGATGATCTCCCCGGCCACGCGACCGGTGGATTCTCACGTGTGGCCGCCAGTGGCGCCGTGCACTCCGTGTTCTCGCCCTCGGGGTCGGACAACCTCGAAGGGATGTTGGGAACCGGTACCTATCTCGTGTTGCCCGGGGAGAGCGACACGGCCCTTTTGACGGCCATGGTGCAGCGGTTCGATGCCCAAGCGACGGCGGCCGGACTGAGCACCGAGTGCCGCCTCGGCGTTCGGATTGACGCCGTACCAGGTGATCACGGCGGCCTCCATCGTGGAGAAAGAGGGCTACATTCCGAAGAATATGCCCGACGTGGCACGGGTCATCTACAACCGTCTGGCCGCCGGCTCGCCACTACAGATGAATGCCACGGTCCTTTACTCGCTGGGGCAGGATGGCGGTGCGGTGACATCGAGTGACCTGAAGTTGCAGACTCCCTACAACACCTATCTCCATACCGGCCTGACCCCGACCCCTATCTGTAGCCCGTCTCCCGGTGCGCTCATGGCGGCCGTCCACCCTCCAACTGGAGCGTGGTTGTACTTCGTCGTGGTGAAGAAGGACGGCACGGAGGCATTCTCCGACACGTTCGCCGAACAACTGGCCAACGAGAAGTTGGCCCAACAACGTGGGGTGGGCTGAGGTGCCAGCGGGTCCCGATCCGACCGATGCCCGAACGTTGGTGGTGGGGGTCATGGGGGATCCCGTACGCCACTCGCTCTCCCCGCTCCTTCACAATGCCGCCTTTGCGGCGCTCGGGCTCAACTGGATCTCGGTGGGATTCGAAGTGGCGCGCCGGCCAGGCTGCGGCGGCGTTGGACGGGATCCGAGCCCTCGGTGTGGCCGGTGTTTCGGTGACCATGCCCCACAAGGGGGACGTGGCCGCACTGGTGGACGAGCGCAGCGACGTGGCCCGGCGCCTCGGGGCGGTCAACTGCGTCATGAATCGGGACGGCACGCTCTTCGGTGACAACACGGACGGTGCCGGGTTCTTGGCCTCCCTGGCGCGGGCGGCGAACTTTGTTCCGGCCGGGAAGCGGTGCTTGATCATCGGTGCCGGAGGAGCGGCCCGGGCCGTCGCCCTCGCCCTGGCCGATGCCGGAGCCGCCTCGGTGGTGGTGGTGAACCGGACCGCGGCGAAGGCGCTCGACGTCGCCGCACTGGCCGGAGCCGGCGGGGGAGGTGGGCGATCTCGGCCAGGGCGCCACACTTCTGGCCGAGAATGCGGAGTTGGTCGTCAATGCCACCCCGGTCGGCATGACCGGCACAGGGGCGGTGGACGAGGCTTGGCTGCTCTCGCCCACGCTGCTCCACGCGGGGCAGGTGGCGGTCGATCTGGTCTATGCCCCTCGCCCCACGCCGTGGCTCGCCGCCGCCGCAGATGCCGGGGCAACGGCGGTCGACGGGTTGGGGATGCTGGTGCATCAAGCGGCGGCCCAATTGGAATTGTGGACCGGTCTGGCACCCCCGGTCGACGTCATGTGGAGGGCGGCCACCGCCGTCGCTTAGGGCGTTATGTGGGTTGCGCTAGGTCGTGGTTTCTGCCGGCCACAGTCCGGCACGACTCAGCTCCACAATCGCCTCTTCTCGCAGGGAGCGAGTAAGGGCGTCGCGCTGGTTCGGCACGCTGTGCAACATGACGCGGAGAGTCAACGTGTTCTCGGTGGAGTCGATGAAGGTAACCAGTGCCGGCGGCACGGAGGTGTGCGCGACGAATTCGTCTGAGAGGGCAACCCGCCGGGCCGCTTGCTCGATGACCTCTCGGGCCCGCGGCAGATCGGCGGCTGACGAACCCGGGAGCGTGAGATCAACCATGGCATGTGCCCAACCCCGCGACGCGTTCGCGAGCTGACGAATGTCGCCGTTGGCGAGGAAGTACACGGTGCCGTCGACGGCGCGCAGGCGGGTGACGCGCAGCGTGAGGTCCTCGACCACGCCGCTCACCGCCCCCACCGTGATGTTGTCGCCGATCCCGTACTGATCTTCCAGCGTCAGCAAGAAGCCGGAGAAGTAGTCGCGGACGATGAGTTGAGCCCCGAAACCCAGCGTGGCGCCGATGATGGTGGCGCTGGCCAAAAGAGGCGTGAGATTGATACCCACGATGCCAAGGATGATGGCCACGGCGACGATGAAGACGAAGAACCGCCACAGATTGGCGGACAGGGCGGACATGGTCGACATACGCGCCCCGGTCCGCGCCGAGCCCGAACGGGCCGCAGCCTGGTCCGCCAGACGCTGCAGTATGCGCCGGAGCGCCTTGCTGCCCAGGCGGGCCACGATCACGGCGACAATCAACACGAGGACCACCGCTACCGGACGGACCACCAGGTCGGTCACCGTCTTGGCGGTGCTGTGGTCCACTCCGGCCTTGGTCATCAGGTCGTAGAGCCAGCCGCTTCCCTGGCCTGACGCTCCCACCAGGGGATGTGGGCTGCCCACGGAACGGAAGGTCATGCCCGAACTCTAGGGCCGTGTGTGGGTTGCTCCGTGTGACCCCGACCACGCACGGAAGTTGAATTCCCGGTTGGGCGAAGGATCATTCCCCTGGCAGCATCCGCCCCGTGGGTGCATACTTCGGGGCGTGGCCGCAGCGCCCCCCAACCGTGATTTTCCTCACCGACGTCCGAGGTGGCGATCTGTACCTGCGAGCGACCTGGCACCCAGAGTCCGCCACCGTCGTCTTTAGCCATTGGAGTGGCGAGGTCTGCATGGCCTCTACGCCGGTCGCCCTGACAGACTCCACAAAGCTGATTGACCTCCTGGTGCGATCGCTGTCAGAGGTGGCCGAACGGCGTATCCCCGCTGTTGAGGCATCGAAAAAACGGAGTGTCGTGCAACGAATGAAGAATCGACTTTGGCCGAGACTGGCCGAAGTCATTGACGCCAGCGCCCGGTTCCACCCAGCAGCGCGAGTCGACCGAGAACGTGGACGTTCGTCGTAAGGTGAGCTCCGGTCCATTCCAAGGTCGAATGGCCTTGTGGCCCCGTAACAGGGGCCTCCTGAGCATCGGGTTTGCACTCGGCAAAACGTACGAAGGGGTTCGTGACCCGGAGCATGCCTCCTGTGCCCGGTATTCTGTCCCGCTAGGCCGCCTTATGACCATGATCTCCCGAACAGTCGTCAACAGGCGCAGCGGACCCGTCTTCGATTTCATTCTCGTCCTGGCCACGGTGATCGTGGCCGGAATCGGTCTCGTCATGGTGTATTCCGCCACTCGGGGCTCCTTGTTGGCGTTGGGGGATGATCCACACCTGTACCTCAAGAAGCAGGCGTTGTTCGTCGTGTTGGGCGTCATCGTCATGGTGATTTTCGCCGTATTCGACTACAGACGTCTCGAGCCTGTGGCCATACCCCTCTACGTGCTGTCCGTTGTCGCCTTATTGGGCGTCATGGCCGTGGGGAGTCACGCCCAGGGAGCGCAACGCTGGTTCAGCCTCGGACCTATCCAGATTCAACCTTCTGAGTTCGCCGTGATCGGCTTGATCTTGGGAGTGGCGGCCTACTGCGATCGCCGTCATGACGAGGGGCTGGCCTGGAAGGACGTCTTCAAGTTGTTGATCATGTCCGGAATCCCGATCGGCCTGGTGCTCATCCAGCCTGACTTGGGCACCGCCATCATCATGATGATCGTCTTGCTGGTCATGTTGGCCGTAGCCGGGCTACCGGTGCGCATCCTGGTATTCCTGGTCATCGGCGTGATCCTCGTGGCCCTGGTGGCGGCGGAGACTGGAATCCTGCACGGCTACCAGATCGCTCGTCTCACGACCTTCTTAGATCCGAATTCCACCAGCACCAACCGACAAGTGGTATCGGCCATTTACAACACCACCCAGGCCAAGAACGCCATCGGGTCCGGAGGGTTCCTCGGGACGGGCCTGCTGCACGGAGCGCAGACCAACCTGGGCTACGTACCCGAGCAGTCGACCGACTTCATCTTCACCGCCGTGGGCGAGCAGCTCGGTTTCGTGGGCGCAGTCGGGCTGCTGGCACTCCTCGGAGTCATCGCCTGGAGAGTCCTGCGCGCCGCTGGACAATCACGCGACGTCTTCGGTCGCTTGGTCTGTACCGGGCTCTTCACGTTTGTGGCTTTCAGCGTGTTCCAGAATGCCGGCATGACCATGGGCATTATGCCGATCACCGGGATCCCACTCCCGTTCGTGAGCTATGGCGGCACCGCTGTGATTTCGTTCTTCCTGGCCATCGGGCTGTCGCTCAGCGTCGGCGCGCACCGGAGACTGCGATGACCGACGCGCTCGAGGAGACCATCGTGCCATTGCCACCCGCCTTCCGCGTGATGGACGTGGAGGACGTGTCGTTGGACTTGCCTTCACAGTTCCCACTGGTGACCCTCGTCGAGTCCGAGCCTCCGACCCGCACCCTGGTCTTCCCGGTCGGACTCACTGAGGGGACGGCACTGGCCCTGGCTCTGCGCCGGATGGATTCGCCGCGGCCATTGACGCATGAATTGTTCGTGCAGGTTCTCCAACGCGTGCGCATCGACGTCATCGCCGTGCGTCTCATCGGTCGGGATCAGGGGAATTATTTGGCCGAGCTGGACGTCATGGCACCGAATGGGCGCGAGCGCGTTTTGTGCCGCCCCTCCGATGGCTTGGTCTTGGCTCTGCGCATGCCGGTGGCAGCTCCGATCCTGGCCGACGAGCGGCTGCTCGAAGAAGCCGGCGACGTCGTGCCCCAGCCGAACTAAGGCTCAGGCTGGCACCATCGGGCGCTCGCCCGGCTGGACGACGCCGGACGACAGATCGGCCTGTATCTTCTGGGCCCCCTCGTCGGATATCCGCATGAGGAGGGCCAAGAGCACGTAGTTGGCGAGGAGCGATGAACCGCCGTAGGCCACGAAGGGCAGCGTGATCCCGGTCAAGGGCAAGAGCCGAGTCACTCCCGCCATGATGAAGAAGGCCTGAAACCCCACGATGATGGTCAGTCCGGTGGCCGTGAGGCGAGAGAAGTCCGAGCGCGCCGTCTGGGCGATACGCAAGCCCGCGCCGACGAGGAGCGTGTAGGCGAAGGTCACAGCCACGGCACCGATCATCCCGAGTTCGATGGCGATGGCCGCAAAAATCAGGTCGCTCGAAATTTCCGGAATGATGACGGGTGAGTTGAAGAGCCCTAAGCCGGTCCCCCCCAGGCCACCGTCGCCCAGGCCGAACTGCGTCGCCGCCATCTGCGTCAGTCCCGGGCTGGTCTTCGTCGGCCAGGGGTCGAGCCACTGATCCACCCTGTAGTGCACCTGACTGAAATAATGCGCGGCGAAGACGGCGCCGACAATGAAGAGTACGAAGCCGAACACGAGATAGCCCACGCGACCGGTCGTCACCCACAGCAACCCGATGAAGAGCGTGAAGAGCAAAGCGGCAAACCCGATGTCGTCTTCGAGCCCGATGATCGCCATCGCCACCCCCCAGGCCAGAAGGATCGGGATGAGCGGGCGGGGATCGAGCACCAGTCGGTTCCCTATGCGAGCCGTCGGTATGGAGAGCAACTCTTTGTTGGAAGCGAAGTAAGAGGCGAAGAATATGCATAGGAGGATTTTGGAGAACTCGACCGGCTGGAATTCGAAACTGGAGAAGTGGATCCAGAGCCGGGCGCCGTTGATGGGACTGAAGAACAACGGGGCGACTAACAGCAGACCGCCGACCAACAACAGGAGGTAGCGGTAGCGCTCCAAATCCCTCGAGAAGCGGACGCCGAGCAAGGTGAGGACGTAGAGGCCGATACCGATGGCCGCCCATCCGGCCTGTGACTTGGCGAAGCCGGGGTCCCAGCGGGCGATGACGACGTAGCCGATGCCATTGAGCAACGCGGCGAGTGGGAGGATGACTGCGTTGGCCTGGGGGACCAACCACCGGTTGGCCATGTGGGCCACCAGTGAGAGGCCCAGGACGACGGCGAGAAAGGGCCCGATGTGAGGGGGAATTTTGGATTTGTGGGCCATCTCGGCGATGACGTAGAGGGCAACCGTGATCACCGCGGCGAATACGAGCAGCCCAAGTTCGGTACGACGCTTGGGTTTGGGGCCGATCACGTAGCGCGGAATCCGCATGTGACGGGTTTGTGACGGCACTCTTCGCATCGTAGTTGTGCCAGGTAGGATGGTGGGTGACACCATGACCGCCGATCCCGACCTGATGACGCCGCCTTGGGAATCTCATGAGCGGTTGACGCCGCCCACGCTGCAAGAAATAGAGGCGTTCGGGTATCAGCGTTTCACGAACCGGGAGCAGTCGCGTCTCGATTTTGGTGCACGCTTGCTCGATCTGGCCGAGGACGGCAGCGTTCCTCTGTTGGAGCGG
This sequence comes from uncultured Acidimicrobiaceae bacterium, assembly GCA_963737745.1. Lineage (GTDB taxonomy): Bacteria > Actinomycetota > Acidimicrobiia > Acidimicrobiales > RAAP-2 > Bog-473. Next base: position 72,173 of record CAVTTR010000011.1, read on the forward strand.
ACCAAGTTCATGGCCATCTTCTCCGAGTTGCTCGACGAGTTCTATCAAGTCCGGGTGGCTGCGCTGGAGGATCAGGTGGCGGCTGGCGTGCGTACCCGCTCGGTCGACGGACTGCGACCGGGTGAGCAGCTGAAGATGATCCGGGCCCGGGTCGAGGAATTGGTGGCTCGCCAGGATGCGATCTTCCTCCAGCAAATCGTCCCGGCCCTGGCGGACGCTGGCGTGCGCTTCTCGGACTGGTCATCGCTCGACGACGACGACCGGATCCACCTGGTCGATGTCTTCCAGCGTCAGATCTTTCCCGTTTTGACTCCGCTGGCGGTGGACCCGGGCCACCCTTTTCCCTACATCTCGAACCTCTCGCTCAACCTGGTTGTCCAGGTGCAGGACCCCTCCACGGGCGAGCGCCGGATCGCACGCGTCAAGGTCCCGCCGGTCCTGCCGCGTTTCGTCGTGATGCCGGACGGGGAACGGTTCGTTCCTTTGGAACAGGTGATTGCAGCACACCTCGACACCCTGTTCCCCGGAATGACCGTGGGGGAGCACTATGCCTTCCGGGTGACGCGCAACGCTGATCTGGCCCTCGAAGAAGACGAGGCCGACGATCTTCTGGTGGCGATCGAAATGGAGTTACGCCGCCGCCGTTTCGGCCGGGCCTTGCGGCTCGAGGTGGGCGCCGACATGAATGACGAGCTCGTCGAGCTGTTGTCGACGGAGCTCGAGGTGGCGGCCGACGGGGTCTTTCGCGTCGGAGCGCCCTTGGATCTCAGCGGTCTGTGGGGCGTCTACGCCCTCGATCGCCCCGACCTGCACGTCGAAACGTGGACGCCGATGACGCCGGCCCGTTTGGCCACGGCGGCGCATGAGCCGACCGAGCTCTTCGCCCAACTGCGCGAACGTGACGTGCTGGTGCATCATCCCTACGATTCGTTTGCCACTTCGGTGGAGGCGTTCATCGCCCAAGCAGCAGAAGACCCGGCGGTATTGGGGATCAAGCAGACGCTCTATCGCACCGGCGGGGACAGCCCGATCGTGGCCTCCCTGATCCGGGCGGCCGAGAATGGGAAGCAAGTGGCGGCCATCGTCGAACTAAAGGCCCGCTTCGACGAAGAGGCGAACATCGGTTGGGCCCGCGCCCTGGAAGAGGCCGGCGTGCACGTCGTCTACGGGATCGTGGGCCTGAAGACCCATTCGAAGACGGCGCTCGTCCTTCGGCGCGAAGAAGACGGCGTGCGCCACTACTGCCACGTGGGCACCGGAAACTACAACTCCAAGACGGCCCGGGTCTACGAGGACATCGGCCTTCTCACGGCCAATGAGGAAGTGGGAAGCGATGTGGGGGAGTTGTTCAACTACCTCACCGGGTTCTCGCGTCATGCCGACTACCGCCAGATCCTCGTATCGCCGGTCACCGTTCGCAAGAGGATCCTGGCCATGATCGAGGAGCAGACCGAAGCGGGGCCCGAGGGACGTATCGTCCTCAAGCTGAACGGGTTGACCGACGCCACCATGATCGACGCGCTGTATCGCGCTTCTGGAGCTGGCGTGCCGATCGATCTCTCCGTGCGGGGCTTGTGCCGCCTCCGTCCGGGGATTGCCGACTTGTCCGAGAACATCTCGGTCCGCTCGTTGGTGGGAAGTTTCCTCGAGCATTCACGCATCTATCGATTCGGCGGGGAGCCGAAGAACCCCGAGGTCGGTCCGGGATTGCCTCTGAAGCTCTATATCGGCTCCGCCGATCTGATGGGCCGCAATCTGGATCGACGGGTTGAGGTTCTCGCTCCAATCAGTGACCCCGAACTCCAGGCACGCATTTTCGAGATCCTCGACCTCGTCTTCGCCGACGAGACCAACACGTGGCAGCTCGGCTCGGATCGTCGTTGGAGGCGGGTGGAGAACGTGCACGGGATCAGCGCGCAGAATCGGCTGAAGGAACTGGCAATCGAACGGGCCCGCCGACGTCGTGACAGTGAGCTCCTTCTGGGCGACGAGGATCGGGCCGACAGCTAGAGCGAGACGGTCGTGTCAGTGCAGGAGGCTGGCGACCACATTGATCACCAGACCCACAATCACCGCACCGAACACGTACGACAACAAGGCGTGGATGAGGGCGACGCGACGCATCGGTTTTGAGGTCAAATTGGTGTCCGAAACCTGGAACGTCATGCCGATCGTGACAGCGAGGTAGGCAAAGTCCAAATACGTCGGTGGTTCGTCCTCGTTGAAGTCAATGCCACCCTCGGGCACGCCGTAGTACACCCGGGCATAGCGCAGCGTGAACGTGGTGTGGACAAGTGCCCACGACAGGGCCACACTGAGCACGCCGAGCGCGATCAGATACGCCTTCGTGCCTCCGGTCGTGCTGCCCGCCCGCTCCAGCAGCAAGGCGACTGCAGCCAGAACGGCCACTCCGGCCGTGAGAACCATGAGGTCAGAGAGCGGGAGACTCGGATCTTGCCGCAGCGCACTTTCCTTCGTCTCGGCCGGGGTCAAGCGTAAATGTGAGAACCAGACAGAAGAGAGGAGGACCGCCACCCCCACATCCCATCCCACCAAAATGGCGGACTGCCAAATGGTGTAGCGCGAGCTGAACAAGGAGAACACGATCCCCACCGCCGCACCGAGTACGGCGCCCATGCTCACCCGTATGCCTGCAGACCCTCGCAGGCGCGCCTTCATGCTGTCGCGCGCTGCTCATGAGGGCATCGTAGGGCGACCCCGTCCCGTAACGAGGGACCGGGGTGTACCATGGAGCCGCCTTCGACAGCGAGGGTTTGTGAGGGATGGCCTATCAGCTGCCCCCCAAAACCTTGGAGGTACGACGACATGTCGAGAACCTCACCGTCGGTGACTGGGAGCCGAACCCCATTACTCCCCCTCTCTGGGGTCTATTTCGACGTGACCCAGGCCGTTGAAGGTGTGGGTGGGCGCCGGGCCGTCTCCCTTCGCATTCGCACCTGACGTGTTCGGCGCTGATCGTTCCTTGTCCGACTTTTCGATTGGCGCCAGTTTTGTAGACGGGCAGGTCGTCCTCGCGCTCCGGGGCGAGGTTGACGTGTTGACGGCGCCCGAGTTCGATGCCTTCTTCGCCACCACGATCGAGAGGGGCTACCGCACGGTAATGCTCGACCTGGTCGGACTTCGCTTCATGGACGCTTCGGGCCTGACGGTGATCGCACAGAATGCCGACCGCCTCGAGGTTCTGGGGGGCACGCTCACGATTCGCACCCCGGCCGCATTGATCCGCCAGATGCTCGACATCACCGGGTTCGCCCGCCTGGTGATATTAGGGGACGACGAGTCCGAATACGGACAACCGAGTCACCTATCTGTTGACGACGAGTGTGAAGCAGTTCACCGCCATCCACTCCGACGACGAGGTGATCGACGGGGCGCTGCGTCTGGCCGCTTCCCTCGCGCGCGTCCTCGTGCCCGGAGCCGACGGCGTCAGTGTGTCGTTGCGACGCCGCGGCAAGCTCGCCACCGTCGCGGCGACGGACCAGACCATTTCCGCCATGGACGCCACGCAGTACGACACCGCCGAAGGCCCGTGTGTCGATGCCTCGACCCTGGGCCACCTGTCGTATGTCGCATCGTTAGAGAACGAAACACGGTGGCCCTCATTCACCCCGCGGGCGCAGGCGCTCGGCATCCGGGCCATATTGTCGGCACCCCTGCTGGTGCGGACCCGCGCCGTGGGTGCGCTCAACATCTACGCGCGTATGCCGGGTGCATTTCCCCCGGCGGCCCAAGAGGTGGCGGCGCGGTTCGCCTTCGAGACGGCGACGATCTTGAACGAGGAAGAAACGAGCGTGGCCGAAGATCACCTTTCCGTACGCTTCCTCGGGGCCCTCCGCGCCCGCGAGGTGATCGCGCAGGCCCAGGGTGTGCTCATGGAACGCGACGGGTTGGCCGAGGACGACGCCTATCGCGCCCTCCGACTGCTCTCTCTCGAGAACGGCCGGCCGTTGCAAGAGCGGGCGGAGGTCATCGTTGACTCCACCCGCCGCCCAGAACGACCCGATGGCTGATGTCCCGATTGATCAACTCGATCTGTTCCGCCGCGACGCCGCACTTTCGCACGGCGAGTTGTGGTTGCGGTACTTCGAGCTGGGCGGCATGAGCACGGGCTTGCAGCTCGAGGCGTACCTGTACGGCGCCCTCGAGCCGAGCCGCCACGATCACGACGTGATCGCCCATGCCCTCAACGAGCGCTTTGTCGAACTGGGAGGGAACCATCCCGTGCCGTACATCGAGGACGGCGAAGAAGACGGCGACGGGAGAGATCGGCGCCGGCGTAGCGATGACCCTGACCCCGTATAAGGGCGCGTCGGTGACCCCGAGTTAGTTCACCAAACCGGATGGTCCCGTGTCCGGTTGCAGCTTGCCAAAAGCGAAGCGGGACCGGCCGAAGCGCAACGAGAGATAGGCCACCCCGCCGAACGGGATCGGAAGCCAGAAGTTCACGAGACGCCAGCACAGCACGCCTGCCGTCGCTGTCCCCCCGGCCACGCCGAACCCGGTGAGCACCGAGACGACGGTTAGTTCGACCACGCCCAGTCCGCCCGGCGTAATGGGGATGACCGCCAAAATGTTGGCCAAGCCATAGGCGACCAGCAGATCGATGGGAGAGACGTGGGCCCCGAAGGCGAAGAGGAAGATCCACAGCGACGCCGCATCGAGGAGCCAGTTGACGGCGGCCCAGGTGCCAGCCCGGTAGAGCACCGGCGGGCTCTTGGTGAGCACCTTGGTACGGTCGGCCACCTTCTTCACCAGTGACGTCACGGTGTCGGGGTTGACGAAGGGCAGACGAGACGCAAGTCGGTGGACGAACTGTTCGGCCTGTTTCTCCCCCCGGGTCAAGAGTGCGATGAGCCCGGCGAAGATCGAGAGCAGCAACACACCCAAAATGGCTGCGAACCCGTAGAGCGGGTTGTAGCCCCGAAGTGGAATGGACACCAGGAGGGCGAGCCAGAAAATGCCGTTGAGCACCACCGCAGACCCGATGCCCTGGGTGGCCAGCCCGAACGCCGCCGTGGTCCCAGGCACTTCGGACTCGGTCAGTAGGCGGTAGCTCACCGCCGTCCCGGGCACGGTGCCGCCCGGGAGGACATGACTGATGGCGAGGGCCCACATGTTGATGCGGAAGATCCGAAACAGGCTCGGCGCATCCGGGGAAAGGACGGTGTGGGTGAGCTGGGCGTAGGCGGCCAGGGAGGCCAGCTCGAGTGCAGCGCCGAGGATGAGCCAGAGGAAGTTGAGATGGCCGAGCTGACGAAACTCCTTGCGGGCGCTCGCTAACTCGGGAAGCAAGATGTATTCGCCCACGAAGAAGAGCACCAGGAACATCAGCGTGATCTTCACGTTGCGTGGGATCCAGCGACGTTTGACCTTGGCTGGTGGGCCAACCTCGGGCCCGTCGGCGTCGGCGTCGGCGTCCATCCCCATCATGATTTCACGTCCTTCTCGGGGCGAAAGCTGTAATGCTGGCCCGATGTCGGAAGAACACCCGGACACCTGGCGATCGCGCCTCGGCGATACCGCCGGACGTCGCGGCGTGCCACTGGCCACAATCGTTGTCACCGTTCTGGTGGCCATTGCCTTCATCGATCTGAACGCCGCCCTCATCGTGGGGTTGTGGGTGTTGCGCAAGATCGTCCTCTATATGGTGATCGCCTTCTTCCTGACGGTGCTCTTCACACCGCCCATGCGTTTCCTCTCCCGGCATGGGCTCTCGCACGGTGTGGCCGCCACCGTTATCTTTCTCGGCGGCCTCGTCATCATGGGCGGGCTGGTCTATCTCTTCGCCTCGCCCCTGGTGACCAGCGCCGTGCACTTCGGGCACCAGATCCCCCACCTGGTCAGCCAAACGAAGAAGGGCCGCGGGGCCCTCGGGCGCCTGGTCTATCGGCTCCACCTCCAGAAGTACCTGTCTGAAGGTTCGACCAAGTTGACCAAGCAGATCACAAACGTGCTCAAACCGGCCACGGCTTTCTCGGTGGGGGCCGCTGCCCTCTCCACGCTGGTCACCGTCGGCTCCATCGCCGTCTTGACCTTCTTCAGCATGTTGGAGGCGCCACGTTTGTGGACGGGGTTCCTCGGACTGTTCCACCCGACCACCGCCGTGCGCGTGGAGCGGGTGATCAACGAGTCGATCCGCTCGGTCACCGGCTACATGCTGGGCAACTTCTTGACCTCGGTCATTGCCGGCGTGATCATGGGTATCAGCCTGGCCATTCTTGGCGTGCCGTTTGCGCTGCTCCTAGGGGCCTTCGTGGCCCTGGTCGACCTCCTTCCCCTGGTCGGCGGCCTCTTGGCCGGGGTACCGGTGGTGGTCATCGCGGCCATCCACTCGGTCCCGGCCGGCATCGTGATGCTCATCGTCTTCCTCACCTATCAACAGATCGAGAACCACGTCCTCAACCCGGTCATCATGAGCCGGACGGTTCGGCTCAATCCGTTCTGGGTTTTGCTCGCCGTACTGATCGGTGCCACCCTCGGCGGTCGCTTCGGCTCTGACCTGGGCACTTTCGTGGGCGCCCTCATCGGGATCCCCGTTGGAGGGGCGATCCAGGTCGTCGACGCGCGAGTTTCGCCGGGGACCGGGGGCGGCTGCCATTGGCAGACCCGTAGCCTAGAATGACCTGGGTGCGGCCCCTGGTGATCATTCCGACGTACAACGAGGCCGAGAACATCGAGCGCATCTTGTGCCGCATCGCCCAGTCGTTGCCCGAGGCGGGGGTGCTCGTGGTGGACGACGGGAGCCCCGACGGGACGGGCGATCTCGTCAAGAGCGCGGCGGCAGAACTCCCCGACGTCCATCTCATGGCCAGGGGCACCAAGGCCGGGCTCGGGAGCGCCTACCGCTCCGGCTTCGTATGGGGCATCGACAATGGGTACGACGTGCTGATCGAGATGGACGCCGACTTCTCGCATGACCCCGCCGCGCTCCCGACCTTGGTCAAGCCGCTGAACGAGGGCTACGACGTGGCCATTGGATCGCGCTACGTGAAGGGCGGCAAGGTCCCGAACTGGGCCCGTCATCGTCATCTTCTTTCGCAGGGCGGCAACAGGTACGCCGACGTGGTGCTCGGGCTCCGGGTGTCCGATTCGACGGCGGGTTTCCGTGCCTACACGTCCGACATCATGCAAAAGCTCGACCTTGCGGCCATCCGGGCCGAGGGCTACGGCTTCCAGATCGAGATGACCTACCGGGCCAAGCAGCAGGGAGCCCGCATCACCGAGGTGCCGATCACGTTCGTCGACCGGGTGGCGGGCGAGTCGAAGATGTCATCTCGCATCGTGTTCGAAGCGCTGGCTCTCGTCACCTGGTGGGGTCTCGGGCGCGCCACCCGTGGCATCCGCCGGCCAACCTCGCCGTCGTACCGCCGGCCCATCGACCCCATTCCGCCCACGACGTCGGTCTCGAAGTCCCCCTCCGTATAGAGAGAGCCATGGCCACCACCGAACTGCCCCTACCGCGCATCCTCGTCGTCGACGACGAGCCCAACATTGCCGAGCTGCTGTCGGTAGCGTTGCGCTTCGAGGGATACGACGTGCAGTCGGCCGCCACCGGGGTCGAGGCGCTCGATCTGGCCCGCACCTATCGTCCACATCTCGTCATGCTCGACGTGATGTTGCCCGACCTCGACGGCAACGAGGTGGGGCGGCGCCTGCGACTGCAGGGTGATCAGGTGCCAATCGTTTTCCTGACCGCCCGCGACACCGTGCAGGACAAGGTCGAAGGCCTGGCTCTCGGGGACGATTACGTCACCAAGCCGTTCAGCGTCGAGGAATTGATGGCTCGGGTGGCGGCAATCCTGCGGCGGGCCGGGGAGGTCGAAGCGGCTGACGCGTCCATCCTCCGTTTTGCCGACCTGACGATGCACATCGATACGCATGAGGTCTGGCGCCAGGATCAACCGATCGACCTCACCGCCACGGAGTTCAACCTGTTGCGGCACCTGCTCGAGAACCCGCGCCGCGTCATCTCGAAGTCTGAGCTCATCGACAACGTGTGGGGGTATGGCTTCAGCGGCGACCCGAACATCGTCGAGACGTACATCAGCTACCTGCGGAAGAAGATCGACGTGGTCGAGCCCGCGCTCATCCACACCATTCGACGAGTGGGGTACACCCTCCGGCTGCCTAAAGAGACGTGACGCTGCAGCGGCGGCTGGTCGCCGTCATGTCGATTCTTTTGGTGGCCGGACTGCTGATTGCCGACATCGTCACGTACATCTCGGTGCGCTCCTTCCTCTACGGCCGGGCCGACGAGACGTTGACCTCCTCGGAGGGATTGGCCTTCAACTACGTGGCCTATGCCACCCTGCACGAGACGGCGCTCTCGACCGCCGACCTCTCCCGGCACGTTTCGCCCGACGTCTACGTCCTCATCATCAACAAGCATGGCAAGGTGGTCGTGAGCCGCCCCTCGGGCTCGCCGGCGCGGCCCAATCCGCAGCCCCTGGTGTGGGGCGCCGTGCCCGTGCAGCAGGTGCCCTCGATCACCGCCCACACGTTCGGTCGTTACGCCGGCACGTTCCGCCCCAATCCGAACGCCGTGATCGTCGGGAGCAAGAAGGACCCGGACGGTGAGTATCGAGCGGTGGCTGTCGCCGTACCCCAGGGCACCATGTTCGTGGCCCTCTCCCTCAACCCGACGAATGACACGCTGGGCTCGCTGCGCCGGGTGGAGATTCTGGCCAGCCTGGCCGTCGTGCTCATCATGGGCACACTGGTGTTGTGGTTGGTGCGCCGCGACCTGCGTCCCTTGCGCGAGATGGCGCAAACGGCCGATGCCATCGCGTCGGGAGATCTCGGTCGACGGGTGCCGCAGGAGACGCCGACCACCGAGGTCGGTCGACTCGGGACTGCGCTGAACGAAATGCTGACGCAGATCGAGTCGGCCTTCGCCGAGAAGTCGGCCTCCGAGGAACGTTTGCGCCAGTTCGTGGCCGACGCCTCGCACGAATTACGGACTCCCCTCACGACCATCCGCGGCTACGTCGAGCTCCTCCGCCGGGGCGGGATCTCCGACGAGGCTGGCAGCCGCAGGGCCCTGCAACGGGTTGAGGGCGAGGCGATCCGGATGGGCGGCCTGGTCGAGGATCTGCTGTTGCTGGCCGAGCTCGACCGAGGCCGACCGTTGCTGGCCCAACCGGTCGGCTTGCACCGCATTTGCTCCGACGTGGTCGACGACAACAATGCCTTCGACCACGAGCACACATTGACCATGGTCCCCGGGAACGAGGTCATGGTGGTAGGCGACGCCGAGCGACTGACCCAGGTGGCCCACAACCTGGTCCGCAACGCGCTGACCCACACGCCGCCCGGCTCGACCGTCCGCGTGTCGGTGCGATCCGAAGCGGGCATGGGCGTTCTCAGTGTCACCGACAACGGTCCGGGTTTGGACCCGGTCGCCGCGGCGCGCGTGTTCGACCGCTTCTATCGCGGTGATCCGGGCCGATCGGGCCCCGGCACCGGTTTGGGGTTGTCCATCGTGCTGGCCATCGCCGAGGCGCTCGGGGGCATGGCCGAGGTGCAGAGCCCGGGCCACTCTGGCGCCACCGTCCTGGTGCGCATCCCACTCGCGCCCGGCGTGGTTGTTACCGCAGATGCACCGAACCTCCGGGTACAAGAGACTCGAGCACCGACGACAACTTGACATCGGTCTCGGCTGCTTCGGCCTCCGGGTCGGAGCTGGCCACCACACCCGCACCGGCTCGGAGGGTGAGGGTCCGCTCGTCAGAATGCAGGAGTGCACTGCGGATGCCGATCATCCACTCGCCGTCGCCTTCCCCGTCGACCCAACCGACGGGACCCGCCCACTGCCCGCGCTCGAGCGCTTCGCCCTCGGCAATGGTGCGCAGCGCCATCGGTCGGGGTGTGCCGCCCACGGCGGGAGTCGGATGCAGTTGCTCGAGCAGGTCGAGCACCGTCGCCGCTGGCTCACGCAGGCGGCCTTCGATGCGCGTGCCCAAATGAGCCAGGGCCCGGAAGGCCACCAGCGAGGGCTCGTCCGGGACAGTGAGCTCCTCGCACCACGGGCGCAGTGTGGTGGCGATGTCGTCCACCACGAAGCGGTGCTCGGACCGGTCCTTGCCCGATGTGGCCAGACGCCCCTGGGCATCGGCGTCGGAACGGGCCGTCTCGCCCCGGGGAATCGTCCCGGCCAACGGGTGACACCAGATCCTCCGCCCATTGCGGGCGATGAGCAATTCGGGCGAGGCACCGAAAAAGGTCCCCTCGGGAACCGGGAACAAGAAGATGGTGCATGCCGGCTCGTGCGCGCGCAGTCGGCGCAGAACAGCGGCCACTGGTAGCGGACCGCTGAGCTCGGTCGTGACGCTGCGGGAAAGGACGACCTTCTCCAGCGTGGTCTCGCCGCTTTGCATGGTGTCCACCACGTGAGCCACCAGGTCCCTATAGCCCTGGCGCGACAGGTCGGGGGTCAGCGCGGTGACGCACACATCCTCCGACGGTCCGGCCACGGCGCCGTACTGCCAGATCACCGAGTCGAAGAGCTCGTCCGTCTCGGGCAGGGGAAGGTCGTTCGGTCCGACCGCGGTGGCCCAGCGATGGGTGGTGCCGTCGGGGTCGACCGCAATGCCCATGGTGAAGCGGGGCACGATCAGATGACCAGCGAAGGTGTGGAGGAAGGGCAAGGCTCCGAGCGCCACGACACCCGAGCCCGGTCGTCGCACCTGATCGTCACACGGGATGCCGGCGAGCACCTTGGCCGCCTTCCTCGCCTGCAACAGGACGGCGGTGCCCCAGCCGACGAGCGTCAATCCGGGACGGTCAAAGAGGACAGTGGGGCTGGCATCAAACTGCAGCGCATCGGGCCCGTACTCGAGCGGGACGGTGCGGGCATGGAGGGACTCGCTCATGGGTCGGCGTAGCCGACCTTCGTGGCGTAGAGGAGCTGGCTGAGGCCGCCGGCCAGGGGGCGGATGCCCACACCGGAATAGCCCGCGTCGGCCACCATGCGACGAAGGATGGGCGTAGGGGGCAGGTAGGCCACCGAGCGCGGGAGGTAGTCGTAGGCCTGGCGATCCGACAACGCGGCGCCGAGACGAGGCACGACCTTGTTGAACCAGATGTCATAGCCGGCGCGCAGGACGGTGGAGCGGGGCGCATCGACCTCGAGGATGGCGACACGGCCTCCTGGACGCAACACGCGTGCCGTCTCGGCCAGGGCCTGGGCCAGGTCGGTGAAGTTACGCAGCGCGTACCCGCACACCAGCCCATCGAAGGTGCCGTCGGCGAAGGGGAGTTGGCTGCAATCCGCCTGCAGGAGCGGAGCGCCGCTGTGGTTGGCCGCCAGCATCCCGCCGCTCAGGTCGGCACCGATCACCCGGTAGTGACGGCGTTGGGCCAACCGGGTGAGATCGCCCGTGCCGCAGGCCACGTCGAGGAGGAGCGAGCCCGGTGGCAGAGCGAGCGCGGCGACTGTGGCGCGGCGCCAACCCTGGTCGAGCCCGAACGTCATGAGCCGATTGACGAGGTCATAGCGGGGCGCAATGGCGTCGAACATCGAGCGGACGCGGGCAGTCTTCTCCTCGCCTTGAGGAAGTTCGGACACTCAGCGGTAGTAGCGGTAGACCACTTGGGCCACGCAGGCCGGCTTGGGCGCGTCACGTACCTCGAAGACGAGGTCGTAGGTGGCTTGCACCCCGCCTTCGACATCTTCCACGCTGGCGATGGTGACGCCCATGCGCACATCGGCGCCGACGAGCACCGGCGCAGGGAAGCGAATCTTGTTGGCTCCGTAGTTCACGCCCATGCGCACGTTGTCCACCTGCAGGAGACTGTTCAGGAGAGCAGGCGCCAGCGACAGCGTGAGATACCCGTGGGCGATGGTCCCACCGAAGGGCCCCGCCTCGGCGCGTTCGGGGTCGACGTGGATCCATTGATGATCGTCCGTGGCCTCGGCGAAGCGATTGACCCGTTCCTGCGTGATGGTCTGCCAGTCCGTGTAACCGATCTGCTTCCCGACGAGATCGTGCAATGCCTCGAGGCTGTCGACGACGATGCTCACCCTCCCACCATACCTATCGGGTGCCCGACACTCACTACGCTGTGCGAGGTGGTCGATCAGCTGCAGTTCCACCAGCATCGTGACATTCGCGGTGGTGGGGCCAGAGCGGCCGTGTTCGGGCTGAGCGACGGCCTCGTCACGAACATCTCGTTGGTCCTCGGCGTGGCCGGGGCCAGCCCGGGGGGCCAGATCGTCCGGTTGGTCGGGGTGGCCGGCCTGGTCGCCGGCGCCTTTTCGATGGGGGCGGGGGAGTACCTCTCCATGGCGGCCCAGCGTGAGCTGATGCAACGTGAGCTCGATGTGGAACGCGAGTCCCTCACCCAGAGCCCCGAGGGCGAAGCGCAAGAACTGCGCGGCATGTACGAGGAAAGGGGCATCGCCCCCGAGGTGGCGCGCAACATGGTGGACGAGGTCATGGCGGACCCCGAGTTGGCGCTCGAGACGCACGCCCGTGAGGAACTGGGTATCAGTCCTACGCACCTTGGCTCCCCGGTGCAAGCGGCATTGTCGTCGTTCATCTCGTTCGCCCTCGGCGCGATCATCCCTCTCCTGCCGTGGTTGATCACGAGCGGCAATGCGGCCATTGCGGCGTCCATCATCCTCAGTGCTCTGGCGTCGGTGGCGGTGGGCGTCGTGCTGGCGACCTTCACCAAACGGTCTCGCGCGCACTCTGCACTTCGCCAACTGCTGATCACCGCCGTCGCCGCCGCGGTGACCTACGGGATCGGGCGGGGGATCGGCACCGGGATCAGCTGATCACGTACGACCGGTCCACGTGGTCGATCGTGAAGCCGAGCGTGGTGTAGAGCTTCACGGCAGCGGTGTTGGTGGCCGTGGTGTAGAGCATGCCGAGGGTGATTCCCCTGGCCGCCATCCATTGCAAGCCGGCCACGGTCAAGGCCCGACCCCATCCTTGGCCATGTCGCTTGGGATCGACCGAAATGACGTAGATCTCGCCCATGACCGGCGTGGTGTCGAGGTGGAATTTGTCCCAGCACGATCCGATCAATCCCGTGCCGTCCTCGTCGTCGGCCATGAGGAGGGCTTCGGGATCGAACCACTCGGCCGAGGTCCGCTCGTGGAGATCCTCGAGGGTCCACCCTCCCTGCTCAGGATGGCCGGCGAACGCCGCATTGTTGATGGTCAGCCAGGCCTCGTCGTCACGGCCGGGTACGAACGGACGCGTCACCACGGGACGAGTGCCGGCCACGATTTCTGGGGGAAGCGGGAGTTGGACCCGCATTTGCAAGAGGTCACGTTCGGGCGCGAACCCGAATCGTGCCGCATCGGCGTCATCGCGTTCGGTGGCCTGCATGAGCCAGAGGCGCACCGTGTTCGTCTCAGCCCGCGCGTGTTCGAGCCCGGCCGCAATGAGCGACGTCTTGAGGTCGGCCATTGATCGGTGGAGTGGATCGACCGCGACGTGGAGGGCCGCGGCGCCGTCGATAGCCGGAGTGACGAGGGAGCAACCCACGAGCGTTTCATCCTCGTAGGCCAGCACCACATGAGCGCCTTCTGCGCCCAGGTCTTTGCGCGCCGCAGCGACACGCTGTGGTTCGGCCAGTGCGGGATGGTGGTCGAACTCCTCGCAACGAAGAAGGAGAGCGGAAAGATCCGCCAGCTGCGCGTCATTGAGCTCGCTCAGCACCAGGACGTTCATCCGCGCACGTTAACCGGTACCGTAACGGGGTGGCGCGTCCGAGGACTCCCAAGGGGATGGCGCGAGTGGTGGGGGAGCGCCTGGCGCTGGAATACCCGGGCACGGCCAAGGACCTGTGTGCCCTCAACCACGACTCGCCCTTCCAGTTGTTGGCGGCGACGATCTTGTCCGCTCAGAGCACCGACCTACGCGTCAACATGGTCACGCCCGCTCTGTTCGCCGCCTACCCCGATCCGGCGTCCCTGGCGCGGGCCAACCCGGACGAACTCGAAGAGATCATTCACTCCACCGGATTCTTCCGGGCCAAGGCACGCAGCCTCATCGGTATGGCGACTGCGCTCGAGGAGCGCTTCGGAGGTGAGGTTCCCACTGAGTTGGCCGACCTGGTGACGGTGCCCGGCGTCGGTCGCAAGACCGGAAACGTGGTCCGGAGCGTCGCCTTCGGCCTGCCCGGGTTGCCGGTGGACACCCATGTCCTGCGCCTCAGCAAGCGTCTCGGCCTCACCACCCTCGACGATCCCGTGAAGGTCGAGCACGAGCTCAACGCTCTGGTTCCGGCGCCCGAGCGAGGGGCCTTCAGTCTCCGGTTGATCCTGCACGGACGGGCTGTGTGCATCGCGCGGCGACCGGCATGCATCCGCTGCATCCTGGCCGATATCTGCCCTTCGTCGACCATCTAGCCAGAGCGGTGACGCCACAATGAGGCAATCCTGTGTTTAAACTTGGAATCTGGAACCGGTTTCCGCCACCTGGTTCCGATCAGGGCCGTCGCTGGGATCCGCCTCCCGCACGACCCGTCCGATGCCGGCCCTTCGGGGTCGGCATCGGTTTATGAGCAATCCTCCCACAGCGGGTAGTACTGAAGGTGCTACCATTTTTCCATGGTGACCAAGCGTTCGGTGTCTCTGGCCGACGAGGTGGCGACCGCAGTGGAAGAGGCGGCCAAGCAGGATGGCGTCTCCTTTAGCGCCTGGTTGTCGACCGCCGCCGAAAAACAGCTCCAGGTCCGCCACGGGCTGCGCGGCGTGGCCGCATGGGAGGGCGAAACCGGCTCCCTCAGCGCCGAGGAGCTGGCCGCCGGTGAAGCACTTTTGGCCCGTCTTCGCTCCGGCGTATCCGGTGTGGCCTCCCGGGTTCGACGCCGTTGAGTGCGGCCCGTCGGGAAGGGCTGGTGTACGGGGTGGGCGCTTTGCATGCGGCAGCCCGCGGGGACCGCATGATGTGGGCGCTCCACCGGGCCGCACTGTCGAACGGGATCGTGCCCGTGATTCCCGCCGTGGCCGTGGCCGAGGGTTACCGAACTGAGGCGCGTGGAGACCGCATCGCCGAGTTACTCGATGGGACCGAGGTTGAGCCGTTCAGCAGTGACGCCGCCCGCCGCTCGGGAGAGCTGGCCGCTCGATGCGACACGACCGATCTCGCCGTCATCGCCGTCATCGAGCTGGCCGATCGCCGCAACTGCGCCGTGGTGGCGCAACGCCAGGCCGTCCTGCGCAACGCGGCGGCCCTCCTCGGGCACGAGTTGGTGCTCTACGCCGTCTGAGTAAAACGGCCCAGGCGGCGCAATGCACCGGCCAGCGAGCGCTCGACGCCGAACAACTCGCGAGCCATGTCCTCGTTGCCATCGACTTGCGCCGCTTCGGCCATCGTCGAGACGCGGTCGTGTAATTCCTTGAGGGTTGAGGAAAGCGAAGAAAGCTCGGCCGCTGATGTCATCTCCTGATGATGGCCCAGTTTGTGAGGAGAGGATGAGGTCCTCAATCTGAAGACGTGGCAGTTCAGAGAGTTTCGCTCCGCCGAGGGTTGTTTTTGGGAAACGATGCGGCGCGGGTGGTTATTCGAAAAACATGTGCCGGGATGGAGGCGTCGTCGTCATGAGGAGTGACACATGATGGATAGCAAGCACGGGCTCCACTGTCAATCCCCTCCGTCGGCCGACGACATTCGTGCCAGCACCCTGCTCCCAGCGGGTCGAACACGGGAACGTTGGCCCAGCGTGGTGCCCGGGCAGGTCACGCATCGCCAGTAGCCTTGAGTCCTCATGTCCCTCCGTTTGCTCGATCTCCGTGGCGCCCAGCCGCCCTTCGAACGCCTCCTCCCGCGCCCGGCCGATCCGGGGGTCGATGTGCACGAGGTGGTGGCCGAGGTCCTGCGGCGGATCCGTCTCGAGGGGGACGAGGCGGTCACCGAATTCACGGCGAAGTTCGACGGGGTAGACCTGAGCGACCCGAGAACCGCCATGCGCGTCCCTCCGGCCGAAATCACCGAAGCCCTCGAGCGCATCGACCCAGCGCTCCGCCACGCCCTCGAACTGGCCTTCTCCCGCATCGTCGCCTATCACGCCCACGAGGGCACACCCCCGGGCGTGTTCGAATCGGGCGGGGTCAGCGTGGCCCACCTGACCCGTCCCGTGGGCCGGGCCGGCATCTATGCCCCCGGTGGCCGGGCCCGCTATCCCTCGACGGTGCTCATGTGCGCTGCGCCGGCCCGGGTGGCCGGGGTCGAGGACATCGCTCTGTGCGTGCCGCCGGCCGCCGACGGCAACGTGGACGACGCCACCCTGGCCGCAGCGGCCATCGCCGGCATCGCCGAGGTCTACCGCATCGGGGGTGCACAAGCCGTGGGTGCCATGGCCTACGGCACCACCACCATCCCCCGGGTCGACGTCATCGCCGGCCCGGGTAACGCCTACGTGGCGGAGGCGAAGCGCCAGGTCAGCGGCGTGGTGGGGGTGGCCTCTGCTTTCGCCGGGCCCTCGGAGATCGTCGTGGTGGCGGGGCCCGAGGCGCGCCCAGAACAGTCCGAGTTGGCTCAATTCGCCGCCGTGGATCTCGTGGTGCAGGCCGAGCACGGCCCGGACGGCCTGGCTTGGCTGGTCACCTGGGACGAGTCCCTGCTGGCCGACATCGAGCGCGGAGGTCGACCGGATCGTGGCGGCCTCACCACGGCGCACCGACCTCGAAGCCACCCTCGCCACGTCGGGGATCGCCTGCCTCGTCGATACGCCGAGCGCTGCCATGGCCGTGGCCAACATCGTGGCGCCCGAACACCTCGAGATCATGGTGCCCCGCCACCTGCTCGCCGGTGCCTCGAGCCTGCTCGATCAGGTCACCAACGCGGGCGCCGTCTTCCTCGGCCCGTGGTCGCCGGCCAGCCTGGGTGACTACATCGCCGGTCCCAACCACGTGCTGCCCACCAACCGGACGGCGCGTTTTTCGTCCGCCCTGCGGGCCGACGACTTCCGCCGGCACATCCACGCCGTGACCGTCACCACCGGGGCGCTCCAAGAGCTCGGTCCACCGGCCATGGTCCTGGCCGAGTCCGAGGGACTGCCGGCGCACGCCGACTCGGTGCGCCGCCGCCTGGCGGCTCTCGCCGGACCGCCGGCCGAGGCCCCATGACCTCGCTCCCGCCCATACGACCGGATCTCTCGCTCACCGAGGGTTATCACTCGCCGCAGGTCGACGCCGAGGTGCGGTTGAACACGAACGAGTCGCCCTTTCCGCCGCCGGAGCAATGGAGCAAGGACCTCCTGCACGCGCTGGGCGAGGTGGAGTTCCACCGCTACCCGGATCGGCCGGCCACCGAATTGCGATCCGCCATCGCGGCGCTGCACGGCGTCACGACCGAAGAGGTCTTCTGCGCCAATGGGTCCAACGAGGTGCTGCAGTGCCTCCTCTTGGCCTACGGCGGCCCCGGGCGCACGGCGGCGGTGTTCGAGCCGACCTACGCCCTGCACTCGCACATCAGCCGGCTGACCGGCACCGCCATCGTCGAAGGAGGGCGCACCGACGACTTCCGGATCGACCTCGTGGAGGCACGCACGCTCATTAAAAACGAGCAACCCGACATCACCTTCCTCTGCTCGCCCAACAACCCGACGGGCCGGGCCGAGCCGAGGGAAACGGTGGCGGCGATCCTGAGTGCCGCCCCGGGCCTCGTCATCGTCGATGAGGCGTACGGTCAGTTCTCCTCGTGGACCGCGCTCGACCTCCGGAGGCCGAGCCTCCCCGGCCTCGTGGTCACCCGCACGTTCTCAAAGACGTGGGCCATGGCCGGCGCCCGGCTGGGATACGCCATCGCCGATCCGGAGGTGGTGCTGGCGTGCGAAGCCGTCGTGCTGCCGTACCATCTGTCGGCGCAGACACAACTCGCCGGGCTGCTGGCGTTGGAGTACACCGACGAGATGCAGGCCCGGGTGGCACTCATCGCCGAGGAGCGTGGCCGAGTGGCGGCCGCTCTGGGTGAGCTTCCGGTGGAAAGTTGGCCCTCGGATGCCAATTTCATCCTCTTCCGTCCGATGCATCACAATGCGGACAAGGTATGGAGCGGCCTGCTCGAGCGCTCGGTGCTCGTTCGCAATTGCGCCAGCTGGGACGGCCTCCTCGGTTGCCTGCGGGTGACGATCGGGCGGCCGGACGAGAACGACCGCTTCTTGAGCGCCTTGGAGGAATGCCTGCAATGACTGACCCTGCCATGACCGCGACCGAACGCCGCGGCGTCAAAGAGCGCGCCACCAAGGAGACCACGATTGAGGCTTCGCTCCTCATCGATGGGACCGGCACGGTGGACGTGAGCACGGGTCTGCCGTTCTTCGACCACATGGTCGAGCAGCTGGGGCGGCACGCCTCGTTCGACCTCATGGTGCACGCCCAGGGCGATCTGCACGTGGACGCGCACCACACGGTGGAGGACGTGGGCATCGTGCTCGGGGGCTGCCTGGCCCAGGCGTTGGGCGACAAGCGGGGGATTCGCCGTTTTGCCTCGATGCTGTTGCCGCTCGATGAGGCTCTGATGGAGGTGGCGCTCGATCTCTCCGGTCGCCCGTTCCTGGCCTACGAGGTCGAGTTCGCACCCGATGCGGCCGGGCTCGGCTCGCCACCGTTCGACCCGCAACTGGCCGAAGAGTTCTGGCGCGCCTTCGCCACGGCGGGCAACCTCACCCTGCACATCCGCCGCCGGGAGGGCAAGAACACCCACCACATGCTCGAGGCGGGGTTCAAGGGCGTGGCGCGGTGCCTGCGCGACGCCGTGCGCGTCGAGGGAGGCGGCATCCCGTCGACCAAGGGAAGCCTGTGACCGCAAAGATCGCCGTGCTCGACTACGGCATCGGCAACCTCCGGTCGGCCGAGAAGGCTCTGCAACACGTCGGAGCGGCGGCCCGCCTCGTCACCGACCCCGCAGAAGTCGAAGCGGCCGATGCCGTGGTGCTCCCCGGGGTGGGGGCATTCGGGGCCTGCGCACGAGCCCTGCCGCGACAGCGATCTCGAAGCGGCGGCTCGAGGCGCCCTCCAAGCGGGCCTTCCGTTCCTGGCCGTGTGCATCGGCTTCCAACTCCTCTATGAAGGATCGGACGAGAGTCCCGAGGCGACCGGCTTGGGCATCTTCCAAGGCATGGTCACATCCTTGCCGAAATCGGAGAAACACCCGCAAATGCAGTGGAATCAGCTCGAAGTGGTGGGCGGCAGCGCCGGCGACGGCGGCCCGACGCCACTGCACGGCTTGGGAGAGAAGCCGTGGGTCTACTTCGTGCACTCCTACGCCCCGCCGGTCGGGCCCGAGACGGTGGCAGTCTGTGACTACGGCGGACCGGTGGCGGCCTTGGTGGCCCGCCGGAACCTTTGGGGGGCGCAGTTCCACCCCGAGAAGTCGGGTCGGAGCGGGTTGGCCCTGCTGGCCAACTTCGTGGCGCTCGCCGCGTGACCCGAGTGACAGTGTGATCCGAGTGACAGTGTGATCCTGTATCCAGCCATCGACCTGCGCGATGGGGGAGCGGTGCGGCTGACCCAGGGCGACTTCGATCGGGAGAAGCGCTACGGCGACCCGCTGGCGTTGGCCGCCACGTTCATCGAGGGCGGTGCATCGTTCCTGCACGTGGTTGACCTCAACGCCGCTCGCACCGGGGTGCCCCACGAACGCGCCATGTTGGGGCGCCTTGTCGAGCTGGCCTCGACGGCGGGGAACGGCGTACGGGTGCAGACGGGTGGCGGCATCCGCACCGAAGACGATGTGGCGGCGGTGTTGGACCTGGGCGTGGCTCGGGTCGTGCTCGGGACGACGGCATTGAAGGACCCCGAGTTGACCACCCGCTGCATCCGTCGCTGGCCCGGCCGGGTAGCTGTCGGCATCGACTACAGCGGAGCCGACCTCTCGGTGGGCCAGGCGCAGAGTCACGGGTGGGAGGTGGGCTCGCCCCTCGCCATTCCGGCCGTGCTGGCGCAATGGAGGGACGAGCCACTCGGCGCCGTCATCGCAACGTCGATCGCCCGGGACGGGATGCTCGAAGGGCCGGACCTGTCCGGGCTGTGCACACTGCTCTCGCTCACACCGCACCCGGTCATCGCCTCGGGCGGCGTGGGATCGCTCGAGGACCTGCGCGCCCTGGCCGCGCTGTCATGCGCCGAGGGTGGCCGCCGACTCGAGGGCGCCATCGTCGGCAAGGCCTTGGTCGAGGGGCGCTTCAGCGTCGAGGAGGCGGTGGCCGCATGCGCAGTGTCCGCCTGATCCCGTGCCTCGACGTCACCGACGGCCGCGTGGTCAAGGGGGTCCGGTTCGTCGATCTGACCGATGAAGGCGATCCGGTCGAGCTGGCGGCGCGCTACGACGCCGAGGGGGCCGACGAGTTGACCTTCCTCGACATCACGGCTTCGTCCGACGGCCGGGACACCATGGTCTCGGTGGTGGCGCGCACGGCCGAGCAAGTGTTCATCCCCCTCACCGTCGGGGGCGGGGTGCGAGAGACCGAGGACGCACGCCGCCTCCTCCGAGCCGGGGCGGACAAGGTGGCGGTCAACTCGGCCGCCGTCGAACGCCCGAATTTGGTGCGTGACATCGCGGACGAGTTCGGCGCGCAGTGCGCCGTGGTCGCCATCGATGCCCGCGCTCGCCCGGGCGGGACCGGTTGGCAGGTGTACACCCACGGGGGCCGGCGCCCGACCGAGCGTGACGTGGTCGCCTGGGCCGTCGAGTGCGCCGCCAACGGTGCGGGAGAGATCCTGCTCACCTCCATGGACCGCGACGGGACGAAGGACGGCTTCGATCTCGAGCTCATCGCCACCGTGGTCGACGCGGTGGGGATTCCGGTGGTGGCGTCGGGGGGCGTGGGGACGCTGCAGCATCTTGTGGAGGGGGCCACGATGGGCGGGGCCGATGCCGTGCTGGCCGCGTCCATCTTCCATCGTCGGGAGTTCACATTGGGTCAGGCCAAGGTCTACATGGCCGAGCACGGCGTCAACGTGAGGCCCGTGGAGAACCCCCGTCCGTCGCCCTGACGTGGCCCTGACCTGGCCCTGACCTGCGCAGCGGCCTGCGTGCGGTACCGTGCCAGGGTGGCTACGACGACAAAAAAGACGGACGAGCCGCCCGTCATCGACGAGATGCAGCCGATTTCGGTCCTCTTCGACCGGGTCATGGTGCAGGTGGGGCAGGGGGGTGGCGAGCGCCGCTCGCGCGCCGGCATTCTGATCCCCGCCACGGCGGAGATCTCGCGCCGGCTGACGTGGGCCGAGGCGGTGGCGGTGGGCCCGCACGTGCGCACGGTCAAGGTGGGCGACACCGTGCTCTTCAACCCCGAGGATCGCTTCGAGGTCGAGGTGCACGGGGAGGAATACGTGATCCTGCGCGAGCGGGACATCCATGCCATCGCTTCCAAGCGCAACGACAGCGGGACGGGCCTCTACCTATGAGCGCGGCCTCCATGAACACGGCGCCCGAGGGGATCGGCCTCGAGGTGGACGACGAACTGGTCAAAGCGGTCGATTTTGTGAAGGATGCGGACGGCCTGGTGCCGGCCATCGTCCAAGATGCGACGGACGGGACCGTGCTGACCCTGGCCTACATGGACGCCGAGGCTCTACGGCGCACACTCGAGTCGGGCCGGTCGTGGTTCTACAGCCGCAGCCGACAGGAGTACTGGCAGAAGGGCGAGACCTCGGGGGACCGCCAGTACGTGCGCGAGGTGCGCCTGGACTGTGACGGTGATGCACTCGTCGTGCTGGTGGACCAACACGGCCGGGGTGCCTGCCACACCGGCGAGCGCTCGTGTTTCTTCCGTACGGTCGGACAGGGGCCTGGAGTGCCCCGCCCGTGACCAGGCAGTGCTGACCTTCAGACCTGACGCGGTCGAGTTCGCCGCTCTGGCCAAGGAGCACGCCATCGTCCCGGTGTGGTGCGAGGTCGTGGCCGACACGCTGACGCCGGTCTCGGCCTTCTCGAACCTGGTCGGGGAGGGGGAAGGCTTTCTCTTCGAGTCGGTCGAGGGGGGCGAGCGCTGGGGTCGCTACTCCTTCGTCGGCCGGCAGCCTTTGGCCACGCTCACGGCGCGGGGCTCGACCGTGGCCGCCACCGGACGTCTCGGCCTCGGTTCCTCCGACAAGGGGATCCTCGACGCGGTCGAGACGCTCCTCTCGCGCTTCCAGTCACCGACGCTGGACGGGCTGCCGCCCTTGCACGGGGGTCTGGTCGGGTATCTCGGCTACGACGTCGTGCGCGAGATCGAGCGCCTGCCCGATGTGCCGCCCGACGACCTCGGTCACCCCGATGCGGCGCTCGTGGTCATCGGACAGTTCGCCGCCTTCGATCATTGGCGCCAGCGCATCTCGCTCATCGAGAACGTCCTCCTGGCCGACGGGGCCACGGCGGAGCAGGTGAGCCAGGCCTACGAGGCGGCCTGCGGCCGGCTGGAGGAACTGGCTCGGGACTGTGCACGCACTCGGTCCGGGGAGATGGTGCCGGCCCCGCGTCAGGGTCTGGCGTCGGCCGAGGCCAGCCGCACCATGAGCTCGGAGGAGTACCGGGCGGCCATCGCCATCGCCAAGGAGCACATCACGGCGGGCGACATCTTCCAGGTCGTGCTCTCGCAGCGTTTCGACCTGGAGCTCGAGGCCGACCCCTTCGATGTCTACCGGGCCCTGCGCCTGCTCAACCCGAGCCCGTACCTGTACTTCCTGCGCTTTCCCGAGGTGACCGTGGTCGGAGCCTCGCCCGAGCCGATGGTGCGCCTGCGTGATGGCATCGTGACCTCCCGCCCCATCGCCGGCTCACGCCCGCGCGGCGAGAACGAGCAGCACGACCGGCTCCTCGAGGGCGAGCTCTCCGAGGACCCCAAGGAGTTGGCGGAGCACATCATGCTGGTCGACTTGGCCCGTAACGACGTGGGGCGGGTCGTCCGGTTCGGGAGCGAGAAAGTGGACGAGCTGATGACCATCGAGCGCTACAGCCACATCATGCACATCACGTCGCAGGTCTCGGGCGAGCTGTCGGAGGACAAGGGACCCATCGACGTGCTCCGGGCCACCTTGCCGGCCGGCACCCTGTCCGGCGCACCCAAGGTGCGGGCCATGCAGATCATCGACGAGCTGGAGCGAACCAAGCGCGGCGTCTACGGCGGCGTGGTGGGCTACATCGACTTCTCGGGCAACATCGACACCGCCATCGCCATTCGCACCATGGTGATCTCGCCCGACGGCCGGGCCCATGTCCAGGCCGGGGCCGGGATCGTGGCCGACAGCGACCCGGGCCGAGAGGACGAGGAGTGCCAGCAGAAGGTGCGGGCGTTGCTGGTGGCGGTGACGGCGGCCCGGGTGATGAGCGCGGCCCGGGTAGAGGCGACCGCATGAGCTCGCTCGAGGATCAGGTCACCGCGCTGCGTCACGGCGTCGGCGTCTTCTGGCTGGGCCGTGACATCTTCTCGGTCCGCGGCGACGACGCCGAGTCGTATCTGCAAGGGCAACTGAGTCAGGACGTCGTGGCCTTGGGCATCGGTGCCACCGCCGACTCGCTCCTGCTCCAGCCGGACGGGAAGCTGACCGCCCTGCTGCGCATCACTCGCATCGACGGGCATGAGTTCGTGCTCGATACGGATGCGGGCTTCGGCGACTCCATGGTGGCCCGGCTCAAGAAGTTCATGCTTCGTTCGAAGGTGGAGATCGAGCGTCTGCCGTGGCGCAGTCTGGCCCTCCGTGGGTCGGGCGTCGCCATCGATGCGGCGCTCGCCACCTTCGAGGACAACGACGCACTGCGACCCGCGTTCGAGTGGAACGGGTGGGGCGGGATCGACCTGCTCGGCCCCGAGCTGGCGGTGCCCGAGGGACTGAGCGTCTGTGATCGGGAGGCCGTCGAGGCGTGCCGGATCATCTCGGGCATCCCGGCCATGGGCAGCGAGCTCACCGACAAGACCATCGCGGCCGAGGCCGGTCTGGTCGATCGCTCGGTGAGCTTCACCAAGGGGTGTTACACCGGGCAGGAGCTCGTGGCCCGGCTCGATGCCCGCGGCAACAACGTGCCCCGCCGCTTGGTCGGGGTGATCGGCGGGTCCGAGCAGCTCGCATTCGGCATGACCCTCCACGCCGGCGAGGAGCCCGACGACGTCGCCGCCGACAAGGTCGTCGGCACCATCACGTCGGCCGCCTGGAGCCCCGAGCTCGGAGCGTGGGCCGCGTTTGGCCTATTTGCACCGGACGATTGGCGCACCCGGTCCCGTGCGGGTGCGCTCGGGTGACGGGCTCGGCGGGTCCCGACCGGCCCGGGTCGACGTCTTGCCTCTGCTGGCGGAGCCGGGTTAGCGGTCGCGGCCCATGCGCGCCGTCCCCGCCGTCATGCTCGTGGGAGGCAGCGCCTATGCGCTCATCGCCGCCTCGACCACGCCGTTCACCCTGCCGGCGGACATACTGACCGGACTGGCCATCGTGGCCATGGCCGTGCTCATCATCGTGCGCTGGCCCCTCCGCACCGGTGCCGCCGCCCGGTCCGCACCGCCGGCCGACCCGCACGCACATCCCTACCTGCCGTGGATTGCTGTCCTCGTGGTCTTCACGGCGTGGGAGCTCTTCAACTACCTCGTGCACGGGAGCCGGGCCAACCACCCCACGTTCAGTTCCATCACCGATGCCAACGACCGGTTCTATCTCCTCAAGGCGCTGTTGTTCCTGGCCTGGATGGCCTCGGCCTGGGTCATCGCGCGACGAGGGTCACGCGCATGAGCGTCAGCACGGCGTCGTACCTCGTGTGGGGACTGATCGGGGCCTTGGCCCTCTTGCTGTGGTGGCTGTCCTATGTGCGGCCGTCCGCCGTGGCGCACCCCTCCGACGTGGTGGGCAAGGTGGCGACCCACCCGGTCGGACGGGTCATCCTGGTCGTGGGCTTCATGTGGCTGGGCTGGCACCTCTTCGCCCGTTAGGCGCCCGTTAGGCGTCCTTGCGGGTGAGCGCCACCACGGGGATGACCCGGCTCGTGGACTTTTCGTAGTCGGCGAAGCCAGGCATGAGCTCCTTCTGCCGGTCGAAGATCTCGTCGCGCTGCGGGCCGGTGATCTCGGTGGCGGTGGCGGCAAATTTGTCGTTCCCGTACTCGACCTCAATGTCGGGGTTGGCCAAGATGTTGTAGTACCAGTCCGGATTGGACGGCGCGCCAGCCTTGGAGGCGAAGATGTACAGGGTCCCGTCGTCCTGGGGTTGGCTCACCAGGGGGGTGACCCGGGCCTGACCCGACTTGGCCCCCTTGGTGGTGATGATGACCATCGGTGCCCCGGCGAAGCCGCCGCCCACCTGGCCGCCGTTGGCTCGGAACTCGTCGATGATGGTCTGGTTGAAGTTGCTCGTGTCCGTCATGGACGCAGCGTACCGGTGGCCCGTTCCTCCATGCAGCACCGCTACGCTGGGCCGCCATGCCCTCGTACCTGGCGGACATCCTCGTCACGCATCGAGCAGACGCTCGCCGTGATCGCCGGGACCCTGACGAATTGGCGGCCCACACCGCCTCCATGCCGGCTCCCCGCGACTTCACGGCCGCCCTGCGCGACGCCGACGCCGACGCCGACGCCGGCGCCGACGCCGGGCTGACGTGCATCGCCGAGATCAAGCGACGGTCGCCGTCCAAGGGCGATCTGCATCTGGACCTGCAGCCTCCTCTGATGGCCCAGGACTACGCGGCCGGCGGGGCGTCGTGTCTCTCGGTGCTCACCGACGAGCAGTACTTCGGCGGCTCGGTGGAGGACCTGCGCGCCGCCCGCGCCGCCTGTGACCTCCCGGTGCTGCGCAAGGACTTCACCGTGTCCGAGCTCGACGTGATCGACGCCCGCCTGATGGGGGCCGATGCCGTGTTGCTGATTGCCGCCGCACTGAGCGACGAGGAGCTGGGGCGGTTTCACCAAAGGGCGGATGCCCTCGGTCTCGCCGCCTTGGTAGAGGTGCACGACGAGGCCGAGCTGGAGCGGGCGCTCACCGCCGGGGCGCGCCTCGTCGGGGTCAACCAGCGGGACCTGCGCACGTTCGCCGTGGACCAGGATCGGGCGGCGAAAATGGCGGCCCGCATCCCAGCGGAGGTCGTAGCGGTGGCGGAGTCGGGCATCAGGGACGGCGACGACGCGCGGCGGCTGGCCGACGCCGGCTACGACGCCATCTTGGTGGGCGAGACACTCGTGCGGGCGGAGGATCGAGTGGCCGCGCTACGCGCACTCGTCGGGCATCCGGTGGGCGCGCGATGACGGCGAACGAGGAGGGGGACGGCGCGCTCTTCGTCAAGATCTGCGGGATCACCTCTGAGGCGGACGCCTTGCTGGCCGTGAGCCTCGGCGCCGACGCGGTCGGATTCATGTTCGCTCCCTCGAGCCGGCAGATCTCCGTGCAGCTGGCGGGCGACATTGCCAAACGGCTGCCCCCCGAGATCCTGACGGTCGGGGTCTTCCGAGACGAGGCGCCGCAACGCATCGTGCAGAGAGTCCAGCTGGCCGGCCTGGGGGCGGCGCAGCTCCACGGCCACGAGTCGGCGCAGGAGACGGCCTGGGTGCGGGCCCGGCTGCCGCTGGTGATCAAGGCCTTCCCCGCCGGCGACCGCACCATCAGTCGCTTCGCCGAGTTCGGGGCCGACTACCTCTTGATCGACGGGGCTAATCCCGGATCGGGCGAAGTCTTCGACTGGCGCTTGGCCGAAGGCGTGGCCGACCCGACGCGGCTGATCGTGTCCGGTGGCCTCCGTCCGGGCAACGTGGCCCAGGCCGTGGCCCACCTGCGTCCCTACGGCGTCGACGTCTCGACCGGCGTCGAGTCCGCTCCCGGTCGCAAGGACCCGTTGAAGATGCGCGACTTCATCGTCCACGCCCGCGCCGCCGCGCTGGAGGCCGACACCCGTGATCCCCTCGACGATGCCCCCGGTGACGAAGAGCCCTACGACTGGCGGGACGCATGACGAGTCTCATGGGCGAGCCCGGGGCCGACGGCCGCTTCGGCGAATTCGGGGGACGCTTCGTCCCCGAGTCGTTGATGCCGGCCTGCCTCGATCTCGAACAGGCCTTCAAGGAGGCGTGGGCTGATCCCGCATTTCATCAAGAGCTCGACGACCTGCTGACCCATTACGGCGGGCGACCCACGCCGGTCACCGAGTGCCACCGCCTGTCGGAGAAGCTGGGCGTGCGCGTGCTGCTCAAACGCGAGGACCTGGCGCACACTGGTTCGCACAAGATCAACAACGTGGTCGGTCAGGCCCTTCTGACGCGACGCATGGGAAAGACGCGCATCATCGCCGAGACCGGCGCAGGCCAGCACGGTGTGGCGTCGGCCACCGCGGCGGCGTTGTTCGGTCTCGAGTGCACGGTGTTCATGGGTGAGGTGGACACCAAGCGCCAGGAGCTCAACGTCTTCCGCATGGAGCTCTTGGGGGCCGAGGTGCGTCCGGTGACTTCGGGCAGCCGCACCTTGAAGGATGCGGTGAACGAGGCCATGCGCGAGTGGGTGGCCTCGGTGGAGCACACGCACTATTGCCTGGGCTCGGTCATGGGGCCGCATCCCTTCCCCTACATGGTGCGCCAGTTCCAGCGCGTGGTGGGCGACGAGGCGCGGGTGCAGTGCCGCACGATCCTCGACGGCGCCGACCCCGACGCCGTGGTGGCATGCATCGGTGGGGGCTCGAATGCGGCCGGGACGTTCGCCGGCTTCGTCGATACCGGGGCCCGCTTGGTCGGGATCGAGGCGGCCGGCGGCGCAGCCATTGCCAACGGCATTCCGGGTGTGTTGCACGGCATGCATTCGAAGCTCCTCCAAGATGAGGCGGGGCAGATTGCCGAGGCCGAGTCGATCTCGGCCGGTCTCGACTACCCCGGGCTCGGACCCGAGCACGCCCACCTGGCCGCCATCGGTCGGGCCGAATACAACACGGCCAACGATGCCGAGGTGCTCGAGGCGTTCAAGCTGCTGGCGCACACCGAAGGGATCATCCCCGCCCTCGAGTCGGCCCACGCCGTGGCGTGGGTGGCGCGGGCAGCCGGCACCGAGGCCCTCCCCGCCGGCTCGACCGTCCTCATCACGCTGTCGGGACGCGGCGACAAGGACGTGGCTCAGGTGCGCGAAATCTTTGGGCGCACCGGTGCATGAACTGGAAGCATCGTTGCGCGCCAAGCGCGCCGACGGCCGCAAGCTCCTGATCCCGTACCTCATGGGCGGGATGAGCGACGACTGGGAGCAGGCACTGGCGGCCGTGGTGGCCGCCGGGGCCGATGCGGTGGAAGTCGGTATCCCCTTCTCGGACCCCATGATGGACGGACCGGTGATTCAGGAGGCGGCGCTCAACGCGCTCGAACGTGGCACCGTGCCCGATCAGGTGCTCGACGGCATCTCCCGCGCCGAGGCCACGGTGCCGGTCGCGGTGATGACGTATTACAACATCGTCTTCCGGGCCGGGCACAAGCGCATGGCCAACTCGTTGCTGACGGCGGGCGTGAGCGGGGCCATCATCCCCGATCTCTCCCTCGAAGAGATCACCCCGTGGGCCGAAGAGGCGGACACGGCCGGAGTGCAGACCGTGCTCCTCGTCGCTGCCGTCGAGCCCGGAGGAGCGGGTGGCGCGCATTTGTGCTCGCGCCCGCGGCTTCGTCTATGCCGTGGCCCGCATGGGGGTCACCGGAGAACGGGCCGATCTAGGCGACGAGGCGCGCCAGGTCGTGGCCCGCATCCGCCGCCATACCGACATGCCCGTCTGCGTCGGTGTGGGCGTGTCGACGCCGGAGCAGGCGGCCGAGGTGTGCGAGGTGGCCGACGGCGTGGTGGTCGGCTCGGCGTTGGTGCGCCGGCTCCTGGCCGATGGCGGTCCGGAGGCGGCGGCCGAGTTCGTGGGCCTGCTCCGCCAGGCCATCGACTGAAGCCTCACACGCCCGTGTCCAGGTAGACGCCTGGCGGCGCGCTCTTCGGTGCCGTAGGGTCCATGGTGATTCGTCGCTCCGATTGGTGCGGCCGGGTCGATGGCGAGCCGCCGGTTTTACAGGGAGCCGGTGGTTCTACAGGGAGTCGTTGGTTCCAGACCGAGCCAGCGTTTCGTCGATGAGCCGAAGGTTCGACAGCGAGCCAACGGTTCGACCACGGGGGACATGAAAGGTGGCCATGGCTGAGGGGACGCAGTTCACCATCGGGACAAGTGTTCGTTGTCGCGACGGGGATTGTGGCCAGTTGATTCGCATCGTGGTCAATCCGGTGGCGAGGGAAGTGACGCAGATCGTCGTCGAGCCCAAGCATCGCAGTGGTCTGGGCCGTCTGGTTCCACTCCCCCTCGTGGTGTCCTCAACCGACACCATCGAGCTGTCGTGCACCCTGGCCGAGTTCGAGGAGCTCGAGTTCGCCGAGGAGACGCGCTTTTTGCCCGGGACCGAGCTGTTGCCGGGTTATGGCTCGAGCCAGGTCCTGTCGTTGCCGTACTTCGGATTAGGGGTGGGCAACGTGGCGGCGCCTCCCGTGACCATCGACACCTTGCCGCTCGGAGAGGTGGCCGTGCGGCGGGACGAGGTCGTCCATGCCACCGACGGCGAGATCGGCCGGGTCGAAGGGCTCGTGATTGCGACGGCCACCAATCACGTGACCCACATCCTTCTGCAGGAGGGTCACCTCTGGGGGCGCAAGAAAGTGGCGATCCCCATCGGCGCAGTGGCAGGCATCGACGTGGGCGGGTTGCGACTCAAGGTCACCAAAAAGGAAGTCGAAGGTTTGCCGCCGGTGGATGTGCAGGACCTGATTTAGGTCGGAGGAAGCAGCACCAGGCAGCCGTTGTGGCCGCCGAAGCCGAATGAGTTCGACAAGACCGCGCTCGGCTCCCATGCCATCGGCTCGCCGTGCACCACTCGCAGCGTGATCTCGGGATCGGGCTGCTCGTAGCCGGCCGTGGGCGGGATCAGGGAATGGTGAATGGTCAGGGCGGCGGCCACGGCCTCGATGGCTCCGGCCGCCCCCAGCGCGTGCCCCGTGACACCCTTGGTCGAGGTGACCCAGGGTCCCGGCTCGCCGAACACCTTGTTGATGGCCCGCGACTCGGCCAGGTCATTGAGCGGCGTCGAGGTCCCATGGGCGTTGATGTGCCCGACGTCGGAAAGCGAGATCCCGGCATCGGCGACGGCCAATTCCATGCAGGCCATGGCACCCGCCCCATCGGGCGCAGGCGCCGTGATGTGGTGCGCGTCGGCCGTGCTGGCCGATCCGGCCAGTTCGGCGTAGATGGTGGCGCCACGAGCCACGGCGCGATCCCAGTCCTCGAGCACGAGGGAGGCGGCACCTTCGGTCGAGACGAAGCCGTCACGGCGCACATCGAAGGGACGCGAGTGGCCCGAGGTGGAGAGGGCGGTCATGTTGGTGAAGGCGGCGATGGCCACGGGGTGGAGGCTGGCCTCGGCCCCCCCACTGACGACGACGTCACAGCGGCCCGACGCGATCAGCCGCGCCGCCGCACCCACGGCATGGGTTCCGGCGGCACACGCCGTCACGATGACCTCGGCCGGACCGTGCCACCCCAAGCGCATGGAGATCCCGGCTGCGCCGGCATTGGCCATCATCATGGGGACGAGGCGGGGGGACACCCGGCGCGCCCCGCGTTCGTTGTAGACGCCTACCTGTTCGGCCAGCGTGTCGAACCCGCCCACGCCGGTGGCGAAGATCACGCCGGATCGGGCCGGGTCGGCCCCGATCTCGCCGGCATCCTTCACGGCCAAGTCGGCGGCGGCGATGCTGAATTGGGCGAATCGGTCGATCTGACGCACCTCTTTGGGCCCGAACCACTGCTCGGGGTCGAAGCCTCGCACCTCGCCCCCGACCACGGAGGGGTGCAGGAGGCCGTCCCACAGGGCATCGACGCCGACGCCGCAGCAGGTGACGGCGCCGAGCCCGGTGATCGCCACCCGCCGACCCGGGATCGGGGCGCCATCTTGTCCAATCCCCAGCTGCATCAGAGCTTGGAGGAGATCAGATCGAAGGCTTGGCCAATGGTGGTGACGTCCTCCAGTTCGGTCTCTTCCACCGTGATGTCGAAGGACTCCTCCAGGGCCATGACCAGTTCGACCAGGTCAAGGCTGTCGGCATCAAGATCCTCGGCGAACTTGGCCTCCTTGGTGACCTTGTCCGCCGGCACCTGCAGCACCTCGACGGCGCACTCCCGAAACTTCTCGAACGCTGCGTCGCTGTCCACAATCTGCTCCTTGTTCGGTTTGGTGAATCCCCACGTTACAAGCCCATGCCCAGTCCGCCGTCGACGGGGAGGACGGCCCCGGTGATGTAGGCCGCCGCGTCGGAGGCCAAGAATCCGACCACCCCGGCGATGTCCTCGACGGAGCCGATCCGGCCCAGCGGCACCTGGCTCGTCATTTGGCCCACCCGTTCATCGCCCAGGGCACTCGTCATGTCGGTGGCGACCAGGCCCGGCGCCACCACATTCACCGTGATCTGGCGGCTGCCCACCTCGCGGGCGATGGCCCGCGCCATGCCCACCAGCCCCGCCTTGGAGGCGGCGTAGTTGGCCTGACCCGGCAGCCCGACGTAGGCGCTGACCGAGGAGAGGAAAATGATGCGGCCGGTGTGGAGTCGGAGCATTTTCGCCACCGCTCGTTTGGCCACTCGGAACGAACCGGTCAGATTGGCGTCGATCACGTCGGTGAAGGCGTCCTCACTCATCCGCAGCACCAGGCCATCGCGCGTGATGCCGGCGTTGGCCACCAGGACCTCGACGGGTCCCCACGCGGCCTCTATGGCGGCGAACGCCGACTCGACCTGCGCACCGTCGGTGACGTCGCAGCGCACGGGGAGGAATCGGTCGGCCTCGAAGCCCTCGGGTGCCGACGGTGGTTCGCCGGAGCGATAGGTGGTGGCCACCCGGTCGCCGTTGGCCAGGAACCACCGCACGCACGCGGCGCCAATGCCCCGGTTTCCGCCCGTGACGAGCACGACGGCCATCAGATCACGTCCGATCCGGGACGCGCATCCAGACCAGGGGCTGGCCGTCTTGGACCCGCTCTCCGGCCGCGGCCAGCCACCCGATGACCTGGCCGCCGAAGGGGGTGCGCACCTCGGTCACCCCGACCCGGCCGACGACATCACCGACGGCCACGACCGAGATGGCGTCGGTGTCGGCATCCGGTCCGCCCTCGGTGCCCGGGAGAAGGCCGGTGCCCGGGGCGCGCAGGGATTCCTCGGGAATGAAGATCCCGCTACCGGGGCTGACCACCACCCGCTCGGAGGTATAGAGGTGCTCGCCCTGGTGCAGGGCGGGCTCGGCCCGCCACGTGCCCGCTTCGGCAATCTGGTCCATCAGGGTGTCGAGATCGGCCGGCTTGGTGACGGCCAGCGATTGGATCTCGGGCAGGCTGCGCTTGGCCAGGCCGCTCAGCACGCCTCCCGGTCCGAGCTCAATGAGCGACGTGAGTCCGAGGGCGGCGAAGGTCTCCAGGGTTTGGCGCCACCGCACCGGACTGCAGAGTTGCGCCGAGAGAAGACCGGGCCAGTCGGCGGGGTCGTCGTGGACCCGGGCATCGACGTTGGCCACGACCCGCACCTCGGGCGTGCGGAAGGTGACCTGGGCCAGCGCCTCTCGCAGTGTCGCCCGAGCCCCCTGCATGAGCGGCGTGTGGAAGGCACCCGAGACCGGGATGGGCATGACCCGCTTGGCCCCGAGCTCCTTGGCCAGCCGGCCCGCCAACGCGACCGCTTCGGCCGTGCCGGCGATCACGACCTGGCCCGGGGCGTTGTAGTTGGCCACCCAGACGTCACCCTCCGCCCTTTGGCAGGCCGCCTCGGCGTCATCGTCGGAGATTCCAAGGAGGGCGGCCATGGTCCCCGGCGCTTCGTCACCCGCTTGCGCCATGGCATTGCCGCGAGCGACAACGAGTTGGATGCCGTCTTCGAAGGTGAGCGCTCCACTGGCCACGAGGGCGGTGTACTCGCCCAGGCTATGGCCGGCACAGGCGGCGGGGGAGAGGCCCAGGCGCTCGACGGCGTCGAGGACGACCAGGCTGAGCACGGTGGTGGCCAGCTGGGCGTTCTCAGTCCGGGTCAGCTCTTCGATCGGCGCCTCCAACAGCAGGTATGAGAGGTCACGCCCGGCCGCTTCGGAGGCCTCCCCGACGAATTCCCACGAAGGGTGATCGACCCAGGGCTCGCCCATGCCAGAGCGCTGCGAACCCTGTCCTGGAAAGGTGAAAACCAACACTGCTACGACGTCTCCGTTCGTCGGGCGGCCTGCGGGCCACCTAGTGTGGCACGCCCGCGCCGGCTGCAGCCGCATTTGACGGGGCATCTTCCTACCACTGGTAGTACCAAAGAGGCGAATCGCCGACCCTCAGGGCTGTGGCTTGGCCGCCTCCCGCGAATTTCCGGTACGACCGATGGCGTACCGAGGAGGCAAAACGCAGTATCTAGGTGAGTCCGATCCGGGCCAGGGCGACGCCGGTGAGCACGCAGAGCAGCTCGAGCGCCTGGACGGCCTCCGGCTCGATGATTCCCGCATCGGGGCCTGCCAGAACCAAGAGGCCTGATGGCACGCCCCGGTCTCGAACGGCGGCCACGAACACGGTGCCGAATCCCTGGTCGCGCAGCAACCCCATGGGCCCGAAGGTACGGCTGATGACCGGGCCGGCGCTGTAGCTGGAGGCGACATGCGAGACCAGTCCCGCCAACTGCTCGAGCTCGGACGCCGTGAGACTGGCGATTTCATCGGCACGAGCCCCGGTCGATCCCTGCTGCACCAGGCTTCCTTTGACACGCGTCCACAGGACCGCCGATTGCAGTCGGGCCACGGCGACGCTGGCCGTGGCGACCGTGACCGCCAGCTCTTCGAGCGACAGGCACTCGGCGATGCGAGGTGCGTGCCAACCGAAGTCGACCAGCGGTGACCCACGCGACGAGCTCAACCCGGTGCGTTCGAAGGCGGCTTCGAGGACGGTGACGGCGGCTCGCACGGCGTCGGCCTGGTGGCTGTCGATCGCCGCCGGCACGTCCACGTTCAAGACCCCGACCACTCGTCGTTGGACGATCAGCGGCACCGCGAATTCGGCCACGATGCTGGGGACGGCTTCCCGGTAGCGGGGGTCAGCGGAGACATCTTGGACCAAGATGGCCTCTCCGGCCGCAAAGGCCGATCCCGTCAGGCCGACGCCCGCTTCGATGCCGTCGAGGATCTGCCATTGGCCGCGGCCCGAAAGAAAGCGGAGTATTCCGGCTCGTTCCACGTAGACACTCGGCAAGAACTCGAAGTTCTCGCTGAGGTAGGCGGTGACTTCGTCGGCGGCGTCGCTGGGGTCGAGCGTCTTCTCCACCCGGTCGGCCAGTGATCCGACACCGGTCGCCGCAGTCTCGAGCCCCTCGGCGCGGGGGGCTCCGGCGGCGCGCCAGCGCCGCGGCTGGGGCCAGCCATCCCCGGGCCGCGCCAGAAGATAGCCCTGCACCAAATCGATGCCGATGGCACGCAAGGCATTGAGCTCTTCGCTCGTCTCGACGCCCTCGGCCAGCGAGGTGATGCCGCCTTGCCGGGCGAATCCGACCAGACCGCGTAGGACGGCCAATTTGTTCGGATCGCGATGGGCCTTATGGACCAGGCTCCGATCGATCTTGATGAATTGGGGATGCAGTTGCAGGACGTGCGACATGCTCGAGTAGCCCGCTCCCACGTCGTCGATGGCGAGCATCGTCGAGGCCGCCGACCACATCTGGAGCCGGCGCCGTAGCTCCTGGTAATCGGAGACCGGCTCATGCTCGGTGATTTCGAGCACCCGCGGGGGAAGCGAATGCAAAATGTCGTCGACCCGTGGGTCGAGCAGGGTGCGAGCCGAGAGGTTCACGAAGAGGCGGACGTCTCCCGGAGGCGCTCCGCGCTCGCGTACCGCCTCCAGACAGGCCAATTCGAGCTCGGTGCGGACGCCGAGGTAGGAGGCATGCTCCAACCATTGGTCCGGGCCGCTGCTGCAGGGGATCGACGTCCGCATCAGCATCTCGAAACCGAGGATGGAGCCGTCCGCCAGTCTGACGATGGGCTGGGCGGCCATCTCGATGGCTCCGGGCTGCAGGAGCTCTTCGACCAATCGGGTGAGCGAATCTCCTCCAGCAGGAGCAGCCACCTCGGCGCGCTGCGCCGCACTGCCCCAGCCCAGCGCGTTCCACCTGTGAACGAAGAGCCATGGTTGCCTTTGGTTGGATGAGTGATGCCTCACTACGGCGCGAATCTGGATTCTGCTTTCTCGAAGTGGTAGCGGAGTTGCGTCGCGGTTGCGTCGAGGTTGCACGCGTGCTCGAGCCGAATTGTGATTCTGTTGGGCCGGCACAGAGCATTCATTGTCAGCAGCTCGTGATAATCGGGCCCATGAACTCGGGCGGACGACCAACAAGCGGACCACCAACGAATGGGTGAGGCCTTCGTGGAATCTGTTGCTCGCACCGAGCATCCGGAGCCGCCCGAGCGCGTAGATGAGGGTGCACTCGGGTCGGCGTGTGCAGTTGCTCTGGATCGGTTGTGGCGTCTCCCTGTCGCTCATCGGTGTCGCCGCCTCGGCCTACAGCTTCTCGGCGGGCGCGTCGGGTGTGATCCCTGTCCTCTTGGTCGGCATCATCGTGAGCTTGCTATTCGGGGGGGTGACGTACCGGCTCGGCACGGGCACGGCACGGTGGAGGTTGTTGATCAACCGACGCAACGACGAACTCCATTTCCAGGCCCTGCATGACTCCCTCACCGGCCTGCCGAATCGCGCCCTGATCATGGACCGCATCGACCAGTTGTTGGCCCGGAATCGCCGCAGCGGAACCGTGGGTGCTGCGCTCTACATCGACATCGATGACTTCAAGATCGTCAACGACTCCCTGGGTCACGAAACGGGTGACCGTCTGTTGGTGGCGATCGCGGCTCGGCTGGCGAGCACCCTACGAGGAGCGGACACCATCGGACGTATGGGTGGCGACGAGTTCGTGGTGCTCATCGACGGCAGTGACCCCATGGTCGCTCCCGAGCTCGTGGCCGAACGCCTCCTGGACGTGATGCAAGAGCCCTTCGAACTCGAGGGCTCGTTGACGTCCCTCCATGCCAACACCAGCATCGGGATCGCCGTGGGCGATCGTGCCACCGGCGGCGAACTGCTGCGTGACGCGGACATCGCCCTCTATAAGGCCAAGGCGGAAGGGAAGAATCGATTCGAGTTCTTCCACCCGAAGATGCAGTCGGAGATCGGACGCCGCCTTCGCTTGGAATTCGATCTCCGCTCCGCGCTCACCGGCGATCAATTCCACCTCGTCTACCTGCCCATCTACAACCTTGACGACCTCGCCGGTGGTCGGGGTCGAAGCCCTGCTGCGTTGGCAACATCCGGCCGAAGGCGTGCTGGGGCCCGAGGAGTTCATCCCGATTCTCGAGCAGACCGGGCAGATCCGTGAGGTCGGTGTCTGGGTATTGCACGAGGCTTGTCGCCAGATGTCGCTCTGGCACTCTCGGGGGGACACCCTGAACCTGTCGGTCAACATCTCCGCCCGACAGCTCGACGACGATCGGATAGTCGAGCACATTCGACATGCCCTCCATTCGAGCGGGCTCCATCCCAATTCCTTGATTGTCGAGGTGACCGAAGGTGCCCTCATGCGTGACGGAACTGCGACCGCCCGTCGCATGCGGGCCATTAAGGACATGGGCGTGAGCATCGCCGTCGACGACTTCGGTACCGGCTACGCCTCCTTGGCCTATCTCCAGCAGTTTCCCATCGACTGCATCAAGATCGACAAGTCGTTCACGAGCGCCATCGCCGCTTCGCCCGAATCACTCACCCTTATCCGGACGCTGGTCCAGCTCGGAAAGGATCTCGGTCTCAGAACCCTGGCCGAGGGCGTGGAGACCGTGGGCGAAATGGATCTCCTGCGGGCCGACCAGGTCAACGAGGCCCAGGGCTTCTTGTTTGCCCGACCACTCGACGCGGAGATGTTCGAAAGCCAGCTGTTGGCGCCGATTCGCCACTCGGGCACGGGTCCGACGCAGGCCAGCTGAGCCCGCAGCCCGATTACCGGGCAGGTCATTGCTCGCGCGTCTACCGTGTGCAGGCGAATTGTTGCACAGCTCAGCCAACGCAATATTTCTGGCGAAAGGCATCTGCGTATGACGATGACGCCCGCACACGAGGTCTACCGAGAGATCATGACCCTCGAACCGCCGGAGTCCCTCACACCCGAGGAAGAGGTCCGGCACAACTACCTCTTCGGCGAACTCTGGACAGCGGCCAGGCCTCGGGCGGCGCGAGCGCCGGTGGGTGACGCTCGTCTGCGTCGGTTTTGACACCGACCAACAGGCGATGGACGATCAGGTGTACGCCGCCCTCAACAGCGGCGACATGAACCTGAACGAAATGCTGGAGTTCATCCTTCACTTTGCTGTCTATTGCGGCTGGCCGAAAGGGTCGCGTCTGGAAGGTGTCGTCCGCGAACAATGGGCACGGGTCCAGCACGAACGTGGCGTGGAAGTGGCCGAGTGGCCGGACCTCGACAACGACAGCCTCGGGATGAACGACTGGGAGCAGCGACTGCAACGTGGCGAGCAGGAATTCCTGGACGTCAACCTGATCCACGCACCGGCCCGGAACACCCCGTACCAGCAGGCCGGGATCCTCAACTTCGTCTTCGGCCACGTCTGGCAACGTCCGGGGCTCAGCCGACGAGATCGCCGCTTCATTACCGTGCCTTGCGTCGGCGTGTCGGAGGCCCCCATGCCGATCATGTCCCACGTGGGATCGGCGCTTCATTCCGGGGACGTCACTCGCCTCGAGATGGACGAGTTGATCGCGCAATTCTCCGCCTATGCGGGGACACCCCGGGGGGATGTACTGAAGAAGGCAGTTGACGACGACCTTTTCGGAAAGATGCTCGCTCAGTCCTGAGTCGTGCACGCTGCTTGCCGGAGTGAAACTCCCACGTCGAGACAGTACGAGGAAAGCTTGAGGGTGAAATACGTCGAACCTGCTTCGGTCAATGAGGCGTTCTGCGGCCCGTACTCCAGACCGAACGGAATCGTGTCGAGCCAGTAATTCGAGCTGAAGTGGTCCCATCCGTAGTTCTTCTGGAGCAGGCTTCCGACGTCGGAAAGAGCTGCGCTGAGGTCCACGCTGACTGTGCCCCTCCTCGCCCTGTCTCCCTTCCCCAACACCAGCCAGACCGTCCCGCCCCATGGCTCGGTTTGGCCACCTTGGAACACATTGCTCACATACATCGACCAATCGTTGGTCCCCGCATGAAGCGATCCGTCAACCTTGAAGGGAACACTTGCCTGTCCCACTTGCTCTGCCGCTGGCAGCAGCGCCCTCGAGTCGTAATCCGTCCAAATCATCACCTCCAATGTCCCGTCCGTCTGACATGGGTCTTTTGTGTCGGAGTTGTTGAGCCACATGTCATACGCCAGGTCATAGGTGGTCTGCGGGGTCCAGGCCGAATAGGTGGTCGTGCCGATCAGGTCCGAGGGAATGGCACGGACCCTCATGGGAAGCTTGAGAGCGGCTGATTCTGGCGGAGACGTCGACGCCGAGCACTGGTTCATTCCGTACAGGACACTCGGGTAGCCGCGCACCCACGTGGTTGCGTTCGACGAGATGCACGAGGAAGCCACGCAGGGCGAAGCCTTCCGGATAATTGCCCGCCACCGTCAGGCTCCCCGTGGAATTCACGGTCATGCTGACGGATCCGGCGCTCGACGGGCTGTCGCCCAGGTTCCAGTTGTCGGCATTGAGCTGGGCCGAACCGATATTCGGACCGGAAGCGTCGCAGCCGCGCCTGTTGGCCGGTCCGCTGTTGCAGGTCGGCGTCCATTTCCAGTTCCCAGGGCTTGTGACGCCGGCAGGCACAAGCGACACGGAACGGATTGAGGCGGGGGGGGAATGACCACAGGCACACAGCACCGACGCCAGAACGGTGCATGCCAGGGCGATGCCATAGCGCGGGCGTCGGCGGAAGACGTGCTCCTTACCCGCCTCGCTCAAAGGAAGGACCAGCGTGGGCCCGGCCCGCGGTTCATTGGAGAGATGTCAAAAGAAGTGGATGTACGGATGTCCGCCTCGCAGGACGATGCCCACCACCTTGCCCACGATTGACGAAGCGGGAACGGGACCCAGTGACCGCGAATCGCATGTATGGAGGCGATTGTCACCCATGAGGAAGTAGTCACCGGCCGGAATGGTCGTGGGCGCTATGGCCTTCGATCCCAATTGCCCGTCTTGTGCGTTGTACCAGCCGGGCTCCTTCAATCGGTTCCCGTCGATGTAAATCGCATCGCCGATCGACCAGATGGTTTGGCCAGGCAGTCCGATCACCCGGAGCACCAGGTTCTGGGCGTTGCCTCCTCGAGCACCGCACACTCGGGCTGTGGAGCGAAACACCACGATGCTCCCTTTGCCTATGGAGCCCACGGCGAAGCTCGGTTTCATCGATTCGATCCGGTCACCGATCTGAAGGGTGGGCGCCATGGCGGCCGAGCGCACCGTGTAGGGCTCGACAAAGCCGCTCCGAAGAATGAGCGCCACCGCGGTCACCACCACGAGAACGATGATCCACCCCGCCAGCACCCGACGACGATGACGCCGGTTGAGGCGATCGGGCCGTGCGGGCGGGACGGGACCGGATCGCTGTGCGTCGAGCTCGAGGCCTCGCAGCCGATAATCGAAGTCTCGCTTGCGGCGGCGTGTCGTTGTTGGCGCCGCCGGCGCCGCCGGCGGCGGCTCGCCCACCAACACCGAGCCGTTTGTACGTCTCGGAAGAGGGATCGATGGTCATCGCCTCATCACGACTCCTTCGCTCCGGCGGTCTCCAGCAGATGCCCGATCCGATCGACCTGCTTTTTGCTCAGCTTTCCGAAAGCCACACCGACGTGGGATCCAACCTGTGATTCCTTGTGCCAGACGATCGTGCCGCTGACGTTGAGACGCAGCTGGTCCCGCGGCCCGTCTTGCTCGAGAACAAAAGGAGGCTCAATCGTTTCGCCGACCATGAACGCACGGTTTGAATCGATGAAGACCCAATGTGCCCCACCCGGACTGAAGTCCACGATGTCGGCAGACACGATGTCGCTCCCATGGCGGATTTGTGCCACCCCTCCCACCGGAACCCGAGCATGTCGGCGCCGCTCGCTCGCTTCGGTTTGCGCCAGCTCAAGAGACACGGACGCCGATCTGCGATCCCGCATCCGACGCACCATTGCAAACGGTCCCCGGCGCTCGAGCACGGCTGGGCTTCCGTCCGAGGCCCGCCGGGAGAAGACCGGCTCGAGGGACCAGGCATATACCTCTGCTCGGGAAAGATTGGACCAGTTGGCGGGCATGCGCCTGATAAGAGGACGCGTGAGTCCGCTGACCTCGGTGTCTAAAGGCAGGGTCGTTCCCCACCCCGAGGCGATCGCTGAAGCGTGCTCTGTCGTCACTGGAGACGCGCCCGGATCGTAGGGCAGGTCGAACAGACCTATGTCGTCCTGCCAGTCACGACAACCGGCCGTGATGGCGTGCGAAACGTCGGGCCACCGGATACGCGCCAAAAGGTACGGGTTGGTGCTGTCGCCGAGGACGTAGTACTTCAGCTCTGGCGTCATGGCTTCCTTTTCGGTGTCCATGCCGCTACGGGATATTCGCAGCCGACACTGGCACCGCGTTCGTGCCATGCGCGGTTGTGGCGTGTTGGGCCGCAGGGGGAGTGGGCATGGTTGTCCCCGGCGCCGCCAGGACTGCAATTCCCACGCCGGCCGCGGCCGCCAATACCACTGCACCGATCGGACGGGCGATTTTCCATGACCCTTGTCCCAGAGGCCTCTGACGCAGACGCCTCGCCTGAAAGCGCCTCCTGTACTCGAGCGGCGTCACAAGCTGCGCCCTGAGGTTCCAAAGTGCGGACAGCGGCGAGCAGAAGTACACCGTGCCCTGCAGCGAGATGATGAATATCAATAACCACGGAGGGTGCCGCAACGTTGAGAGATAGCCAGCGGCGGCATAGAGGGACAAGGCCAACAACGTCTCCCAGCGGGTCAATCGGAGCGCCGAGCGCAACCTGTGGGCACTTCCTCCGGTCTTTGACGTCCTGAGGAAGACGCCTTCGCGTCTCGCCATGCCCTCGATACAAGCGAGAGCCGTGATCCAGGAGGCCGAAAGGCTTATGACGAGTGAGAACACGGCCCGGCGTATGGAGATGGTCGTCCAATGTCGTTGGGTCCAGCTCATGCAGAACGTGGCGATGATGATGAGCGACATAGGCAGCAGGGACTTGTCGCCGTCGAGCGGCATCAGGGCAAACTTGGACCCGGAGAGCAAGAGGCCCGAGATGACCAAAAGGAGAAGGGTGAAGCCGAACATCAGCAGATCCCGAAACCAGCCGAGCGAGGCCATCAGATAGTCCCGGCGTTGCGCACTCGTCAAATGATTGTCGGGTGACCGATCCCACGGCATGAGACTGCGCCAGTGCAGGCGGAGTATCTGCATGCCGCCGAAACACCACCGGTGGCGCTGCGTATTCAAGCCGGCAAAGGTGGGTGGAACGATTCCCCGACCGAAGCAGCGCGGAACGTAGAGCCCGGACCATCCGGCCTTGAGGACACGGAGAGAAGCCTCCGTATCCTCGCTGATGCACCATTCATTCCAGCCCCCATTTTCCACCAAGGCACTGCGCCGGAAGAGTCCCATGGTGCCGACGAAAGGCACCGTGTCCCGTTCGTTCCGCGAGGACATAACCGCCAAGTAGAAGCCCTGATAGGAGTCGACGCACGCCGTGTAATACGCACTTCCCTCGTAATCTCGGTTGCCCTCGAAGGTCTGAACGAAGCCGAGGCTCGGATCCGAGAAGTACGCCACCGTTTCCTTCAGGTAGTGCGGCTGCACGATGTCATCGGCATCGATCAATCCGATGATCTCCGCCCGCGGATCCGTGTACTGGCGTAAGGCAAGGTTGCACGCACCCGCCTTGTAGCCGGGCCATGGTGCGACGTGGACGAACTTGATCCGATCACGACCTCGGCAATATTCCTCTACCGGCTTCCAGAGGGCCTCATCTGTCGTGTTGTTGTCCATGACGATGATCTCGAAGTTCGGGTAGTCCATCTGCTCCACTGCTTTGATCGTGTTGATCAAAATTTCTGGAGGTTCGCTGTAGGCCGGGATGTGAATCGACACCATCGGCTGATAGTTCGGATCCGCCGGTGGTATCGGTCGCGAATGCCGCGTCCGGCAGAGCACGTCGCTGACGTAGTTAATGACGGAATTCCAAACAAGGAAGGCCCCGAGATCGAGCAGGAGCAAAAGGCTCGCCGTGAGTGCCTCGGCGATCGAGTGCGTCGCCTTGACCGCCACAAGGATGGCGAAAGCGAGAAAGGTGAATCCCGCCGCCGCGTACGAGGCGTAGAAGACACGACCGACGACGTTGATATCTGGACGCAACACGATGACCACTATGGAAAAGACGGCGAGGAGGTAGGCCGCCGTCTCCAACCCGGATATGGAGAGGCCCCAGAACTCCTTCGTGACCAAAACGGATCCGGCTACAACGACAACCGCCCCGAGCGCGCCCAGGAGGACCTCGGTGATCTTGGAGCCAGTCCATTGAAATTGCAGACCGAGATTGCGGAGAGGGCTGACGACGAGAACGCCCGAGATGACGAGCTGTACGAAAGCCAGGACGAAGAGGTCGTAAATGCTGAACTCATGCAGCACGGGCGACCGCCAGTGACCTACATACGTGCACGACAGTGTCAGTTGACGCGCTCTTTGCACGCGTCCCACGACGTTGAGCGGCCATTCCGACAATAACCTCCCGCCACGAGCGAACCCATTTTTGATCCGCTCCGTTTCGGGATCCTTCCCTGACGATCCGCCTGATCGATAGGGTAAAAAGTCCCAATTTATTGCGAAAAAGCGAATAATTGCGCGCAAGGGGGGGTGTCCACAGGTGGACGAAATGACGCCGAAACAGCGAGGATATGAGTTAGCAATCTGTGGGCCGAAATGGACGCCGTTGCATCTGGCGTTGTAGACCACGCGAAATTTGGTGCCCGGAGCGAGACTTGAACTCGCACGTCCTTTCGAACAACGGCTTTTGAGGCCGCCGCGTCTGCCGATTCCGCCATCCGGGCTGGAGAGACGATCCTAACGGGTCGGGTCGCGCTGTCCCGTTAGCGTGAGGCCCGTGAAGTTGGTAGGCGTGGAGCTCGTACGGGTGGCCATCCCCTTCCGGGTCGTCATCGGCACCGCCGCCGGGGTGCATCGCACGCGGGATCTGTTGTTCGTGCGGGTGGTCGCCGACGAGGGCGAGGGCTGGGGGGAATGTGTCGCCCTGAGCGAGGGGACCGCCGTGGACCCGAGCGTCGACGTGGTGCAGGCGGCCGCGGCCGGCCGAGGCGTACAGCGCCTCCTTGACGCCTGTACCGCCCGGGGTGGCCATCTGCCCATGGAAACCGAGGTGGCACAGCTCTTCGGGAGCTCGCCGGCCGACCGCTTGTTGGCCGCCGTCTTCGAGATGGCGGTGGCCGACGCCGAGCTGCGTCGGGCAGGACGCTCCCTGGGCGAGGCCCTCGGCATCGGTCCCGGTTACGAGACGCTGCCGGTGGGTGCGGCGGTGGGGATCCCGCCCGACTATGACCTTGGGTTCCTGCGGGCCCAGGTGGACGAGGCGGTGGCGGCGGGATGGCCCGGGTCAGGATCAAGGTGCAACCGGGCTGGGACGTCGAGCCGGTGGCGGCCGTGCGGGCGGATCATCCCGACCTCGTCCTCCAGGTCGACGCCAACGGGTCCTATCAAATGGGCGACGCCGAGCAGGTGGAGAGGCTGGCCCAGTTCGGCGTCCTCTGTCTTGAGCAGCCCCTGCCGCCGGCCGACTTGGTGGCCCAGGCCGAGTTCGCTCGGC
This sequence comes from uncultured Acidimicrobiaceae bacterium, assembly GCA_963737745.1. Lineage (GTDB taxonomy): Bacteria > Actinomycetota > Acidimicrobiia > Acidimicrobiales > RAAP-2 > Bog-473. The sequence continues at coordinate 115,992 of CAVTTR010000011.1, forward strand.
GCACGTCGGTGCCGATCTGCCTCGACGAGTCTCTCTCGTCCCCACGGCGGGTGCTCGATGCGTTGCGCAACCAGGCCTGCCGTGTGGCTTGCCTCAAACCGGGGCGTCTTGGCGGGTTGCGGGCCGCCCGCTTGGCACATGCTGCGTGTGCGGAGGCCGGAGTGGCCGTCTTCGTCGGCGGCTTCTTCGAAGCCGGGCTGGGTCGCGCCTCCAACCTGGGCCTGGCCGCACGGTTGGCCCAAGATGCGGCCGGTCTCGTGGGTGATCTGAGCGATCCCGCCACCTATCTGGCACAGGATCCGTGTGGGTATCCAGAGGTGCGTGGCGGCTGGGTTCGGGTGCCCGAGGACCCCGGGGTCGGGCCTCGTCCACGGGCCGAGCTCCTGGCCAAGCTGGGGGCGGTCCGCCATTGGTTCCCGGCCGCATAGCAGGGTGGGGATGGCTCCGGACCCGTGGCGTGGGCGACGTAGACTCAGGGGTCCATGCATCGCGCCCTGCTCGAGCGACGGATCCGAGATGTGCACTCCAGGTTGGTGCGCGCCCGGGAGGACCTGGCGGTTCTCGACGAGCAGCTGGTCGTCGTGCGAGAGTCGGCGGATGAGGCGCGCGTGCGCTCGTTGGTCGCGGAGACGCCGTTGGCGGCGCACGAGCACAGCGAGGCGGCCCGCCACGCCGATGCCCTCTCCAAGGCGCGCGACGCATTGGCGAACACGGTGATCGACCTCGAACATCGCCAGGACGAGCTCCTGGCCAACGTGGTCATCCCCCGATCGTGAGCGCCCGCGCCGACGAGAGTCCCAGCTTGGCCCGGGTGGTGATCGCCGAGGACGAGGCCATCATCAGGCTCGACCTCAAGGAGATTCTCTCCTCGGCCGGTTACGAAGTGGTCGGAGAGACCGGTCGGGGCGACGAGGCGGTACAGCTGGTGGCCGAGCACGAGCCGGACCTGGTCATCCTCGACATCAAGATGCCCGGCCTCGACGGCATCCAGGCCGCTCGGGAGATCACGGCCCTGCATCAGGTGGCGATCATGTTGCTCACGGCCTTCAGCCAGCGCGATCTCATCGAAGAGGCGCGCGATGCGGGCGTCGCGGCGTACCTCGTCAAGCCGTTCCAGGCCCGGGAGCTGCTTACCGGCCGTGGCCGATGTCCTGGCCCGGGCCCGTCAGGAATGGGCCATCGCGGCCGAAGAGTCAAAGGAGCCCTCGGCTGCGGCAGAGGACAAGATCGCCACGCGCCGCGTCGTCGACCAGGCAAAGACGGTACTGATGGATGGTAACGACATGTCCGAGAATGAAGCATTCACTTTTATCCAACAGACGGCCATGCAGAACCGGGCTCGCATGCGCGATGTGGCTCAGCAGATCGTCGACGGCACGCTGAAGCCCTAAGTGCCGCCGACCAAGCAGGCACAAGCGTCACCGCCGCTGAATGCACAAGGTGATCGCGTCGGCGCCACCTTCTTGCTGGATGGAATGTCGTTGGCCTTCCGCGCCTATTTCGCCCTTCCTGCCACCCTGAGCACCACCACGGGCGTGGTCACCAACGCCGTGCACGGCTTCGTGTCCATGGTGCAATTCATCATTCGAGAGCATCAGCCCGGTTCGCTGGCTGTCGCCTTCGATCTGCCCGGGGAGACCTTCCGCGACGAGATGATCGCCGACTACAAAGCGGGACGGTCCGAGGCGCCCCGCGACCTCCCGCCGCAGTTCGAGATGATCCGCGAGGTCATGCACGCGTTGGCCATCCCCGTCGTTGAGGCACCGGGCTTCGAGGCGGATGACGTCCTCGCCACATTGGCTACCGAGGCGCGCGACCGCGGCTGCGACGTCGTGATCGTCACCGGTGATCGCGACAGTTTCCAACTCATCGAAGACCCCCACATTCGCGTCTTGTACAACCGGCGCGGGGTCAGTGACTACTCGCTCTACGACGAGGCGGGCATCTTGGAGCGCTGTGGCGTGCCGCCGTCGAAGTACGTGATGCTGGCCGCGCTGCGCGGGGATCCCTCGGACAACCTGCCGGGCATTCCGGGTGTGGGCGAGAAGACGGCGGCCAAGCTGCTCAACGCCTACGGCGACCTCGATGGGGTTTTCGATCACCTGGCCGAGCAGACGCCAAAGCTGCGAGAGAACCTGGCCAACAACGAGGCTCTGGCCCGCTCCAATGCCACGGTGATCCCCTTGGTCCGCGACGTGCCGTTGACGGTGCACGTCGACCAGCTCCAGTTGGGCGGGTGGGACCTCAAGACCGCCGAGGCGGCGTTCGCCAAGTACGAGCTCCGGACGCACTGGCAGCGGGTCGAGGAGCTGTTGGCGGCGGGAGCGCTCGGCGAGGCGGCTGCAAGGAAGCGCGGCGCCGGCCGCAGCAGGCACCGTGCTGACCAAGGACGCCAAGGCCAGTCTGGCCACCTTGCGCCGGGGCACGCCGGGCTCCCCGGACAGTTCGGAGAGCCCGGTGAGCCGGGTGAGGTGCGGGCCGATCTCGTCGACTTCGGCGAGGTGCGCGTCCCAACCATGGAGGACGCGGCCACCGAGGATCTGGCCGCCCTGGCGGGCGGGAGCCGCAGCCTGGTGGCCCGTTGGGTCGGGGCGCCGGGCCGTAGTCCTTTGAAAGCGGTGGCGCTCGTGGCGACCGAGGGTGGGGGTGACGTCGGCGCGGTCATGTTGCCGGCCGATCTGCTGACGTCGAAGGCCGTGGCCGAGACGCTCATCGAGGCCATGACCGGACCCATCGTGGGCCATCAGGTCAAAGAGGTCATGCGGTCGCTCCTCCCACTGGGTATCGACTGCACCGGCTTGACCATGGACACGGGCGTCGCCGCCTACCTGCTCGATGCGTCGACGGGGGAGTACGAGCTCTCGGATCTGCGAGGGGACGACGGTCAGCTACAGCTCAGCATGGGTGACCCCGATCCGGAACTGCTCGACGAGGCCGAGACGATGGTGGCCGAGGGGCGTGACGTGGCCGAGCTGGCTGCGGGCTTCCGCCAGCAGATCGACGCGCTCGACATGGCCCGTCTTCACGATGGCATCGAGACGCCGTTGGTGCGCGTGCTGGCGAAAATGGAGGTGGCCGGCATCGGGATCGACCGGGTCGAGCTCACCAAAATAACCGAAGAGCTGAAGACGTCGGCCGCTGCGCTGCAGGCCACGGTGCAGGAACTGGCCGGGCACGAATTCAACGTGAACTCGACGCAGCAATTGCGCACCGTGCTCTACGAGGAGATCGGCCTCAAGCCCGGGAAGAAGACCAAGACCGGCTATTCCACCGACGCCCAGACGCTCGAGAGCCTGCGCGGCGAGCACCCCATCATCGATGCCCTGCTGTCGTATCGAGAAGTGGAAAAGCTGCGCTCGACCTACGGCGAGAACCTGCTGGCCGAGGTGGCACCCGATGGCCGCATCCACGCCTCGTTCCGCCAGACGGTGGCCCGCACCGGCCGCATCTCTTCGGACCGTCCCAACCTGCACAACATCCCGGTCCGCAGCGAGTTGGGAAAGCAGTTCCGGCGCGCCTTCGTGCCGGCCGAGGGCAGCACGTTCTTGGTGGCCGACTACGACCAGGTCGAGTTGCGGGTCATCGCCCACCTCTCCGGCGACGCCGGTCTCATCGAGGCGATGACCTCGGGCTCCGATGTCCATCGCGTGGTGGCATCGGGGGTCTATCGCGTCCCCCTCGAGGAGGTCACGCACACCCAGCGCGAGTTCTCCAAGATGGTCTCCTACGGACTGGCGTACGGCATGGAGGCGTACGGGCTGAGCCAGCGTCTGGGCGTGCCGGTCGAAGAGGCGGCCGCCATTATGGAGAGCTATTTCGGCGCCTTCCCGAGCGTGAAGCAGTACATGGACGCGACCGTGGCCGAGGCGCGGCTGCGGGGAGGGACCTGCACCGAGTTCGGTCGCTTGCGCCCCCTGCCCGACCTGGCTTCGTCGAACTACCGGGTGCGGCTGGCGGCCGAACGACAAGCGATGAACGCCGGGATACAGGGCCTGGCGGCCGACATCTTCAAACTGGCGCTGGTGCGTCTCGATCGCTTCCTCGAGGAGGCCGAGTTGGCGAGCCGCCTGGTGCTCCAGGTCCACGACGAGGTCATCGTGGAGGTGGCGGCCGGGGAGGAAACCGAGGTCAGCCGCCTCACCGAGGAAGCCCTGACCGGGGCGGCCAACCTGAGGGTCCCCCTCACCATTTCCCTGGCCCTCGGCTCGAGCTGGGCCGCGGCGAAGGGCTGACGCTCGGGCCCATTCGGGCTGGTAACCTTGATCGCCCAGCTGGCACCGGCAGCCGGGCTCCCATTGGACTCACACCGACCCCGGCGCGGTCACCTGATTGCGAGCTTTTTGATGTCCGACGTACGCACCGCTCTTCTCTCCCAGGATTTTGGGACATTCGACGCCGAAGGGAACTACACCCCCCGCGTCATCACCGACGACAACCTCGGCGACGTCGATCTCGAACAGGCGATGGGCGACTCCATCATCGAGTTCGAAGATGGCGACGTGATCGAAGGAACGGTCGTAAAGATCGACCGTGATGAGGTTCTGCTCGACATCGGCTTCAAGTCCGAGGGTGTCATCCCGGCCCGTGAGCTCTCCATCCGCAACGACGTCCACCCCGAAGAGATCGTGTCGCTGGGCGATCACATCGAAGCACTGGTGCTGCAAAAGGAAGACAAAGAGGGACGGCTCGTCCTCTCCAAGAAGCGGGCGCAGTACGAGCGGGCCTGGACGACCATCGAGAAGAAGAAGAACGACGGCGAGATGGTGTCCGGTCCGGTCATCGAGGTCGTCAAGGGCGGCCTGATCGTCGACATCGGGTTGCGCGGCTTCCTGCCGGCCTCGCTGGTCGAGCTGCGCCGGGTGCGCGAGCTGCAGCCCTACGTGGGCAAGGTCATCGAGGCCAAGATCATCGAGCTCGACCGCAACCGCAACAACGTGGTCCTGTCGCGCCGGGCCTGGCTGGAAGAGGCCCAGAAGGAGCAGCGCGGCGACTTCTTGGCCAACCTCAAGCCGGGGGAACGGCGCAAGGGCACGGTCTCCTCGGTGGTCAACTTCGGTGCCTTCGTGGACCTCGGTGGCATGGACGGACTGGTGCACGTCTCCGAGCTCAGCTGGAAGCACGTCGACCACCCGTCGTCGGTCGTCCAGGTCGGGGACGAGATCGAGGTCGAGGTGCTGGACGTGGACCTCGACAAGGAACGTATCTCGCTGTCGCTCAAGTCGACCCAGTCCGATCCGTGGCAGGAGTTCGCCGACAGCCACGCCGTCGGACAACTCGTCTACGGCCGCATCACCAAGCTGGTGCCGTTCGGCGCTTTCGTACAGGTGGGCGACGGCATCGAGGGCCTGGTCCACATTTCCGAGATGGCGGTCCACCACGTGGATCTCCCGGAGCAAGTGGTGACGCCCGGCGAAGAACTGTGGGTCAAGATCATCGACATCGACCTCCAGCGTCGCCGGATCTCGCTCTCCATCAAGCAGGCGGCCGAGGGTGGCGAGGTCTCCGAGGAGTACCGCGAGGCCTTCGGTGAGCACGCCTACGACGAAGAGGGCAACTACATCGGCTTCGACTACGCCGAAGGGGAGTTCATGCCCGAGACCGAGGCGCAGGCGGCATGGGCCGACTTCGCCGAAGAGCTCGGTACCCCGGTGGTCGTGCCCGAGTCGTTGGGTGCCGCCGCCGGCGTGGCGCCGGCTCCCGAGGCCGCGCCCGAGGCGTCAGCGGAGGCCGCTCCCGAGGGGTAACGGGAAGTGGCAGGCCACCTGGTGGCCGGGGGTAATCTCACGCAGCTCGGGTACCTCCTGGGCGCAGCGCGCCTCGGCCCGCGGGCAGCGTGTGCGGAAGCGGCATCCCGACGGAGGATTGATGGGGCTCGGTGGCTCGCCCCCCAGAATCACCGGCGTTCGGGTGAGGTCGGGGTTGGGCTCGACGGCCGATGAGAGCAGCGCTTCGGTGTAGTGGTGGGCCGGTGAGGCGTAGAGCGCGTCGGAGGGCGCCACTTCGCACAAGCGACCGAGATACATGACGGCGACCCGATCGCTCACGTTCTTGACCACGGCCAGGTCGTGAGCGATGAACAAGACGGTCAGATCGTGTTGCGCCTTGAGGTCCTCGAGCAGGTTGAGGATCTGAGCCTGGACCGAGACGTCGAGGGCCGAGACGATCTCGTCGCACACCAGGAGCTTGGGCTCGAGCACGAGGGCGCGGGCAATGCTGATCCTCTGGCACTGTCCGCCCGAGAACTCCCTCGGGTAGCGGTTCCCCGCCACAGAAGGATCGATGCCGACCGAGTCGAGCATGGCGTCGACCTTTTCCCGGCGCTCCTCCTTGGTGCCGATCTTCCAGATGTCCAGCGGCTCGGCCACGATGTCGGCCACACGGCGGCGGGGGTTGAGCGACGAGATCGGGTCCTGAAAGATCATCTGCATCCGCGTGCGCATGAGGCGAAGGTCGGTCCGCTGCAGGGCCGTGAGGTCCGTGCCTTCGAACGTGATGGTGCCCGATGTGGGATTCTCCACGTGCACGATGGCCCGGCCGGTCGTCGACTTGCCGCATCCCGACTCGCCCACCAGGCCGAGCGTCTCGCCCTCGGCCAGCGTGAAGCTGACCCCGGCCACGGCCTGGAGCCTGCTGCCACCCCGGGTGAACGTGACGAAGAGATCCTCCACGCTGAGCAGCGGACGTTGGCCGATGGCGGTCACAGGGGGAACCAGCAGGCGTAGCTGTGACCCGGCACGGCACCTTCGAGCAGCGGCGGCTTTTCGTGATGGCACTTGGTGCGGGCGTAGGGACAGCGCGGTGCGAAGGGGCAGCCGGCGGGAGGCGAGATGAGATCGGGTGGACGTCCTTCGATCGCCTGCAGCCGGGTGTGGCTCGGATTGCCGATGCGCGGAATGGAGCGGAGCAGCGCCTCGGTGTAGGGCATGGACATGTGCGAGAAGAGGACCTTCGTCGGGGCCCGTTCGACCACGTTGCCGGCGTACATCACGATGATCTCGTCCGTGCGGGTCGCCACCACGCCGAGATCGTGGGTGATCAGCACCATGCCCATCTCACGTTCGCGCTGCAACGTGCTGAGGAGGTCGAGGATCTGCGCCTGCACGGTGACGTCGAGCCCCGTCGTCGGTTCGTCCGCCATGAGGAGGCGGGGGGCGCAGGCCAGGGCGATGGCGATGATCACCCGCTGGCGCATGCCGCCCGAGAGTTGGCTCGGATAATTGTCGAACCGCTCGACCGGCGACGGGATGCCCACCTGCATGAGGAGGGAGAGCGCGGTCTCCTTCGCCTCGGCCCGATCGAGCTTGAGATGGACCTTGAGGGACTCGGTGATCTGGTGGCCGATGCGCTGAACCGGGTTGAGGGACGTCATTGGATCTTGGAAGACCATGGCGATCTCGGTGCCCCAGAGGTGCCGGAGATCGTGGTCCGGGGCGTTGAGAATCTCCTGGCCCCGGTAGCGCACCGACCCGGTCTGCGTGGCGCTGCGGCGGGGGAGCAGCCCCATGATGGCCCGGGAAAGGACCGTCTTGCCCGACCCGGATTCGCCCACGATACCCAGCGTCTTGCCACGCTCGAGGGTGAGCGAGACCCCCTGGACGGCACGGAGCTCGCCCTGCGGCGTGGCGAACGAGACCTTCAGGTCCTCGACTTCGAGGAGGGGGGTCCCCGGGCGTCCCCGGCGTCCCCGGCGTGTTCATAGCTTCACCTCGGTCACGTCGAAGTAGGCGCGCAACTTGTCGGCCACCACGTTGAGGCTGAACAGCAGCGAGAACATGGCGATGGCCGGGAAGATGATCAGCCAGGGGTTGCTTTGGCCCTTGCCGCCCGAGAGCAGTCCGGAGCCCTCGTAGAGCATGTTGCCCCAGCTCGGCGTGGGTGGGGGGACCGAGAGCCCGAGGAAGGCGAGTGTGCCCTCGAGCACGACGACGGTTGCCACGGCAATCAAGCCGAAGGAGAGGACGGTCGGCAAGATGTTGGGCAGTATCTCGCGTCCGAGAATGCGCCGGTCGTTCGCCCCCAGGGCCTTGGCGGCCATGACGAAGTCCCGGGTGGCGTACGAGAGGGTGGCGGCTCGAATCACCCGGAAGATCACCGGGGCGCTGAAGACACCGATGACGAGGGTGATCTTCCACAGCTGATGGCCCCAGAAGGAGCCGATGGCGATCACCGCTACCAGGGCGGGGAAGGCAAGGACGGCGTAGGAAAGGGTGTTGAGGAAGGTATCGACCCGGCCCCGGCGATAGGCCGAGAACATGGCCGGAAGGCCCCCGAGGAGCATGCCGATGGCCGTGCTGCCGAACCCGACGACCAGGGAGACACGGGATCCGAAGAACAGTCGGCTGAGGATGTCACGATTGAGATCGTCGGTTCCGAGCAGATGTCCCCAGCCCGGGCTGGCGTTCTGGGGGGAGGCGAAGTTCTCGTAGCTCGGCTTGGGCAAGGGCAGCACGTTGGCGAAGATCGCCACGAGGATGATCAGACCGATCCAGCCGGTGCAGAGCCAGAAGAAAAGTCCCAGCCTCTTCTTCCCGGCGACCATGACGTCAGTCACGGGCGATCCTCGGGTCGACGACGGTGAAGGCGAAGTCGAACAGGAAGTTGACCAGCACGATGGCCACGGCCACCACCAGGGTGATCCCCTGCACCACGGTGTAGTCGTCCTGGTTGATGGCCGAGATGATCTCGAAGCCAATCCCGTTCAGTTGCAGCAGTAACTCGACCACGAAGGTCCCCGCGATCAGCCCGCTGATGGTGACCCCCGCCGAGGCGAGGAGGGAGACCGACGAGGGGCGCAGCGCGTGGTGCCACATGATGCGGCGGTCGGAGAGCCCCTTGGAGCGGGCCAGGGTGATGAAGTCCTCCTGCAGCGTGGCGATCAGATCGTTGCGCAGGAGCCGGAAGTACACGACGATCGAGCCCAGGGCCAGCACGATCGACGGCAGCACCATGGTGTGGATGTTCGACCAGAAGTTCTGGGTCAGGGGGACGTAGGAGGCCGGCCCCGGGAAGACATGCCAGTGCACGGCGAAGATCAGCACCAAAATCGGGCCGATCACGAACGGCGGGAGGGCGAGCATGCCGAAGGCCACCCCGTTGGAGAGCTGATCGAACAGGCGGTTGGGACGCCGCGAGGCGGTCATGGCCATGGGGAGGGCGACGGCGAACGCCATCAGTTGCGAGAACACGATGAGCTCGATGTCGATGGGGAACGAGTTGGCCAAAATCGAGGTCGTGGTCTGATGGGTGGTGAAGGACTGCCCCAGGTTTCCTTGCAACACGTGGCCGATCCAGATGAAGTACTGGGCCCAGAGCGACTTGTCGAGCCCGAGCTGGTGGTTGAGGATGGCGGCGTTCTGCGGCGTGTCATTGGGCCCGAGGATGGCGACGGCCGGATTCCCGGGGAGAAGGTGGACGAGGAAGAAGGCGGCCACTGACACGAAAAAGACGATGACGACGAGCAGCACCAGCCGTTTCGCGATGTATCTGCCCAACTCGGCGCCCCCCTCCTCGTCTCCTCCCGGGCCCGGTGTCCTACTATGCGCCCGTGCCCGAGGCCCTTCCCCCCCTGAACGGACGGCTGCGGACCGTCGTCGGGCTGGCCGTGATGGTAGTGGTCGTGCTCGGAATCGTCTTGCGCTTCCTTACCCACTCCGCCCTGTGGTTAGACGAGGCGCTGACCGTCGACCGGGCGAGGCTCCCGCTCGGACAGATCGCCGGCTCGGTCAAGCACGACGGCGCACCTCCGCTCTACTACTACCTCCTCCACTTCTGGATGAAGGTGTTCGGTCAATCGAACCTGGGCACCCGTTCGCTCTCGGGAGTCATCGGGGTCATATCTCTTCCGGTGGCCTGGCTGGCCGGCAATCGTTTCGGCGGGCGGGCGGTGGCGTGGACCACGGTCGTCCTCCTTTCCAGCGCGCCCTTCGCCGTCTATTACTCCACCGAGGCCCGCATGTACGCCCTCGTGATCCTCCTCACGGGATGCGGGTTCCTGGCACTCCACCGTGCTTTGCACGGGCCCCGCCCGGGCAATCTGATCGCCATCGCCGTGGTCACCGCCGCCCTCTTGTACACGCAGTACTGGGCGCTGTATCTGGTTGGGGTGGTGGGGTTATGGCTGTTGATCTCCGCCCTTTGGGCCCGCCACCAGGACGCGGCGGCGCCGCAATGGCGGGCCACCTTCACGGCGTTTCTGGCCGTGGTGGTCGGCTGCATCTTGTTCGTGCCGTGGGTGCCGACGTTCATCTACCAGTCGCGCCATACGGGCACCCCATGGGCGGCGCCGCCCAACTTCGCCGCCGTGATCAATGCGGTCACCGGGTTCACGGCCAACCAGGGCTCGCTCTCGAGTGCGGGCACGGACCAGGGTCGCCTGCTGGCGTTGATCTACTTCGCCATGTTGGCCCTGGCGCTGTTCGGCATCGGGCGCACCAGGCGGATCATCGAGTTGGACGTGCACACCCAACCCCGGGCGCGCGGCATGTCGATCGCCGTCGGCGGGCACGCTCTTCGCCGCCATTGCCGGCGGGATCCTCACCACGAGCGCCTTCTCGCCTCGTTACGCCGCCGTGGTCTTCTTGCCCCTGCTGCTCTTGGTGGCGCTCGGGACCACGACCTTCCTCAGCACGCGGGTGCGCTTGGGGGTGGTGGCCATTGCCGTGGTGGCGGGACTGATCGGATCGGTGCAGAACATATCGACGCAGCGCACGCAGGCCACCCGGGTCGCCGCCGTGATCGATGCCCATGCCCGGCCCGGAGACATCATCGCCCTCTGCCCCGACCAGCTCGGCCCGGCGACGTACCGGGCCGTGGCCGACCCGAGCCGTTACGACATGATCACCTTTCCCCGGGGAACGGGACCCCAGTTCGTGGACTGGGTCGACTACACCAGCGTCGTGCACAAGGCCAACCCCAAGACGTTCGCCGCCAAGCTCATCGCGGCCGCCGGCGCCCACCACCGGATATGGCTGGTGTGGCAGCCGGGGTATCAGACCTACGGCATCAAGTGTGACGTGCTGGCCTCGACGCTCCTGGGCGAGCCCCACGTGGGTGGACACAACTGGGTCACGCCGAACGGGTCCACGTACTACGAGCCGATGACCCTCACCGAGTACGCCCCCCAGTGATGACGCCAGTGATGAGGCGACTGGTCGAGCCGGCGCGCGAGGCCCTCGTGCCCTTCGTGTTGGCCCGGGTGGTCGTGCTCGGGGTGCTCGCCTTGGCCCACTTCATCGTGGACCGGACGCACCCGGCGAACGCCGGGGTCACGGCGCGGGTGCACGAGGGGCTGCTCGGGTGGGATGCCGGGTTCTACGAGACGATTGCCCGGGTCGGCTACGGCGCCCTGGGGACCCAGTCGCTGCGGTTCTATCCGGCCGTCCCCGTCCTGACCCACGTCGTGGCCTGGTTGCCGGGGGTGGGTGACGGCGCGGCGCTGCTCGTGGTCTCCAATGTGGCCGCCTTCGTGGCCACGGCGTTGCTCTACGTGCTCGTGCGCCGCGAGATACCCGACGCCACGGTGGCCCGCCGGGCCATCTGGATCCTGAGTCTCGCTCCGGCGGCCTACGTGCTCGTCATGGGCTATGCCGAGTCGACGTTGCTCTGCCTGGCCATCGGCTGCTTCATGGCCCTGCGCACGATCCGTCCCAATTTCGCCCTGGCCGCCCTTCTGGCCTTCCTGGCCGCGCTGGCCCGTCCCATTGGCGTGCTCCTGGCCCTGGCCGTGGCGGTCGAACTGGTGCGGTGGTGGATCCGACTCAGCCGGGGGCAGCGCCTGACCGGGCTGGCTGCCACGGCGGCGGCGCCGGTCGGCCTGCTCGCCTTCGGTCTGTGGTCCCATCACGTGGTCGGCGATGTGTGGGCTCCCTTGAGCGTCCAGTTCCAATCGTCGCATCACGGCGCGTTGGCCGACCCCCTGGTCACCGCCTCTCACGACGTGCGGGGGCTTTGGCATGGGCATGTCGGCACGGCCCTGCACGTGCCCTGGGTGGTTCTGGCCGTGATCCTTCTGGTGGTCTGCTGGCGCAAGCTCCCGGCGTGCTACACGGTGTTCAGCGCGGCGATCCTGGTCGTGGCGGTCGCCGGATCGAACCTCGACTCGTTCGAGCGCTATGCCCTCAGCGCCTTCCCGTTGTCCATGGCCGCCGCCCTGATCTGCGGCCGTCCCTTGGTCGAGCGGGTGGTCCTGGTGCTCCTCCCGGCCGCCCTGGCCGCATATGCCCTGCTGGCGTTCCTGAACATCTCCGTTCCGTGAGGCACGAGCCAGTATCCTGCTGAGGCCTGATCGACGAGAGGAAAAGATGCCCGACGAGGCGCCGGTGGTGATTGCGGGAGCGGGCCCAGGGGGCCTGACCGCGGCGTACCAGCTGACCAAGCGCGGGCTGCACCCGCTGGTCCTCGAGTCCGACGACGTCGTGGGGGGCATCAGTCGCACCGTGCTGCGCGACGGATGGCGCTTCGACCTCGGAGGCCATCGCTTCTTCACCAAGGTGCCCGAGGTCGAGGCTCTCTGGCACGAGATCCTGCCCGAGGGCGATTTCCTCCTGCGGCCCCGCATGAGCCGCATCTTCTACAAAGGGAAGTACTACGACTACCCCCTCAAGGCCCTCAACGCCGTGCGCAACCTGGGCCTGTGGGAGTCCATCATGTGCGGCTTCTCCTATATCTGGGCCCGCATCCACCCACCCCAACACCAGGAGAACTACGAGGACTGGTTGGTGGCCCGCTTCGGCTGGCGCCTGTACCGCACCTTCTTCAAGACCTACACCGAGCGGGTGTGGGGGGTCGAGGTCTCCGAAATGCCGGCGGACTGGGCCGCCCAACGCATAAAGAACCTCGACCTGCGCAAGGCGGTCGTCAACGCGATTTTGCCCAAGCGCAAGCAGACGGAGATCACCACCCTCATCGAGGAGTTCCAGTACCCGAAGTTCGGACCCGGGATGATGTGGGAGGTCTGCGCCGAGAAGGTGGAGGCCGCCGGGGGGACGGTGCGGCTCTCGTCTCGGCTGACCAAGATCCACGTGGCCGACGGACGGGCGCAGTCGGTGACCTATCAGCACGATGGCGTCGAGGTCGAGCAACCGGCCTCGCACGTGATCTCCACCATGCCGATGCGCGAGTTGGTCCATGCCATCACCCCCGCCCCGTCCGACGAGGTGCTGGCGGCGGCCGACGGGCTGCACTATCGGGACTATCTGACGGTCGCCCTGGTCGTGCCCGAGGCGCGCAGCTTCCCCGACAATTGGATCTACATCCATGCCCCCGAGGTCGAGGTGGGACGGATCCAGAACTACGGCTCGTGGTCGCCCTATCTCGTCAAGGACGGCCGCACCTGTCTCGGGCTCGAGTACTTCGTCTTCGAGGGCGACCGCCTGTGGGAGATGGCCGACGACGACCTGATCGCGCTGGCCACCAAGGAGCTGGCCGTGCTCGGTCTGGTCGAGCCGGGCGACGTCGAGCAGGGGTACGTGGTCCGGGTGCCCAAGGCGTACCCGTATTACGACTTCACGTATCAAGCCAACGTCCAGACCATCCGCAAGTATTTGGAGACCGAGGCGCCCAACATTCATCCCATCGGCCGCAACGGCATGCACAAGTACAACAACCAGGACCACTCCATGTACACGGCCATGCTGACGGTCGAGAACATGTTCGGCGCCCGCCACGACATCTGGTCGGTGAACGTGGAAGAGGAGTATCACGAGGCGGGAAGCCGAAGTGGCGGGACCGGGCGCGATGCCCCGATATTGCCTCCGAGAGCCGCATCTGCCCCGACGTCGTAATGGGATCGTGGTCCAAGCGGTCCGCCCTGACCCCTTCGACGGGGCTGGTCATGGACCCCGAGCCCGAATCGTTCTTGAGTGGCATCTTCGCCGCCGGGCCTCTGGCCGTGGGGGGTCTCCTGGCCAACGGGCTCAACATCGTGGCCACGGTGGTGGTGGCCCGCCTGCTCACGACCAACCAGTACGGCGGAGTGGCCCAACTCCTGGGGCTCTTCTTCGTGCTCTCCATGCCCGGGTCCGCTCTGCTGGTCGGCGTGGTGCGGCGCATCACCGCCATGGCCAGCTTCGGCCAGGACATCGAAGCCCGCGAGTGGGCCACCCGGCTCTATCGAAGGGCGCTGGTCGGGGTGGCGGTGTGGTCCGTGATTTCGGTTGCGGTCGAGGAACCGCTCTCGCACGCGCTGCGCCTGCCCGACGACGGCTCGGTGGCCTTGACCATGATCGCGGCCGGGTTCTGGATGCTGCTCTGCCTGGACCGGGCCGTCCTCCAGTCCCACCGGCGCTACGCCGGCCTCGGTCTGAGCCTGATCGTGGAGATCGGCGTGCGTACCGTGCTGGTGCTCACCTTCGCCGAGTTGGGTTGGGGGATCTGGGGCTACGCCCTGGGCCTGATGATCGGTGAGGCCGTCGCGGTGGGGCAGGTTCGGGTGGCGGGCGGCAAGGCCTGGCGCCACGCCGCCCGCACGGCGCTGCCCTCGGACCAGTCGATCCAATCCCGGGCCCTCTCGCTCGACCTGGCGGCGGCGCTGACCGGCTTCGCCCTGCTCGGCCTGCTGCAGAACGCCGACATCATTTTGGTGGGCCGGCTCCGGCACTCCCATGCCGGGTCGTACGCCGCCATCTCGGTGGCCTCCAAGGCGCTCGTCTTCGGGGCCATTTTGCTCGGGAGCTACATACTCCCCGAGGCGTCAATCCGCTGGCACCGGGGCGAGCACGCGCTGCGCCAGCTCGGCGTGACGTTCGTCTTCCTGCTGGCTCCGACAATGGTCCTGCTCTTGGTGGCGCTCGCCGTGCCCAAGCCCTTCCTCACGCTCTTCTTCGGGGCCCGACTGGCCAAAGGGGCCCCGGCTTTCGCCGTCCTGGCCGGCGGCATGGCCTGCCTCGGGTCCACGGTCGTCCTCACCAACTACCTCCTGGGGGCGGCGAGACGGTGGGTCGTGGTCTTCCTCGCCCTCGGCGTGGTGGTCTTGTTGATCCTGATCCACGCCGCCCATGGGGCGATCATCGGCACGGCCCGAGCCGAGTTGGAGGTACAGGCCGGCGTGGCCTTCGCCGTGCTGGTGGCCTTCGTGGCCGTGCACGTGCGCTCCTGATCAGGTCCGATCGTCGAGGTCCTTGCGGAGCAGTGCCACCTCTTCGGCCAGAACCCGGGTCCGGTCTTCCATCCGTCCGATCTCCCAGCTCAGCCTGACGCACACCGTGAGCAGGAAGAGCACGGCGATCACGGCCAGCAGGTCGGGCGGGCTCTTGACGCCGACCCGGTGGGCGGCCGAGTTGAACAGCCCGGGGAACACGGCGAAGACGGCGATGACCACGGCCACGGCCAACCACGTCACGGCATATTTTTCGTGCAGATGGCGACGGCGCGAGAGCTCGATGATGACGGTGAGCGTGATGAGCGCGCTCGCCAGGGCGATGATGTGGACTCCGGTCACAGGGCCTCCGTGGGTGGTTGTCGGGCGGGATGGGTCGGGCGACGAAACACGGAGAGGGCGAGGAAGACGACGACCCGCAGCAGGTAGCCGGCGGCCCGGGCCGGCGACTGGCTGGGCGATCCGGCCAGCCGGGGACGCATGGTCACCGGGACCTGATCGATCCTCCCGCCCACGTCCGCCACGATGATCAACGACTCGATCGTGTCCGACAGGTAGTCGGCCGGATAGCAACGGGCGAACAGCTCGATTGCGGCACGGTTGTGGGCCGCGGAAGCCCGAGGTCACGTCGGTCAGCTTGGTCTTGGTCACCCGGGAGAGGTGCCGGGCCAGAATGCGCATGGCCAGGCGCCGGGCCCGCGGCACGGCGATGTCGTCGGTGCCGGCGAACCGGGCCCCGATCACCACCTGGGGGCCAGGCTCGGTATCGAGCTGGGCCAGGAGCAGCTTGATATCGCGGGCATCGTGCTGGCCGTCCGCGTCGACCTGGAGCAGGACGTCGTACCCGTGCGACTCCGCCACCCTGAAGCCGACCCGCATGGCTCCGCCGACCCCGAGGGTGAAGGGGTTGGTGACCACCTGGGCTCCGGCGGCCAAGGCCTGTTCACCGGTGTCGTCGGACGAGCCGTCGTCCACCACCAAAATGGTGGCCCCGGCCACGGCGGTCTGCACCTCCTTGACCACCAGGCCCACGGTGCCGGCCTCGTTGAGGGCGGGCAGCACCACGAGCACACGCAGCGGCGTCCGCGGCGGCAGCGGCGGCGGGCTCATCCGGTCAGCGCCGGCACGTCTGGACGTTCATGCAGAGGGGGATCGAAAGGAGGCGGCTCGAGTTGGGGCGCCGGCTCGTGGCGCCGCAGGCGCGACCAGATGGCGTCGAGGGTGACGGCGCCCAGCAGCGCCAGTGACACCTCGAAGGTGGTCCGGTAGCGGGTCTGGCCGAAGGTCAGGGCGGAGGCGCACACGACGTTGAGGCCGATGGCCCAGAGCGGGAACGAGGGCACCCGGCGTCGGCGCAGGATGACGGTGCCGGGGATCGAGAGCGCCAGCAGGACGTAGTACATGGCGAGTCCGACGGCGGCCCACGTGTAGGGCCGGGTCTCCACGTAGGAGTCGATCTGTATCTGCTCCAAGGGATGGAACAGAGCGAAGGTGCGGCCGATCTTGGCCAGGGTCACCGGCACCAGGCGGTTCTCGTGATGCCGCAGGTACGTGAGGGCGAGATGCTCGAACTCGTCCCCCTGCGCCACATCGTTTGCCTTGGGGTGCTCCTTGAACCACGGGCTGTACGAGTAGGCCAGCGCACAGGGCATCGACCAGTAGCCCTCGTTCGGGCCGGACCACACGGGGCCGCAGTCCGCTGAGGCCAAGGTGACCCCGAGGCCGGCCGATATGAACACGGGCTTGTGGAACCGGCTGAGGTTGTACCCGACCCAGGGTGCGACGACGAGCGCCGCCGCCAGTCCGGCGACCACGAGGACGGTGAGGCGGCTCCGCCAGCTGAGCACCCGGGCCAACAAGATGATGGGAATGACGAGGAAGATGACGAGAAGGCTGAGCTCATCGCGCCCGAGCATGGTGATGCCCATGGCGACGCCGAGCCAGATCCCCCGTCTGAGGCTCGGGTCCTTCCAGAACCGGTAGGCGCAGAGCAGCAGCACGGCCACCAGCAAGGGGGCGATCGTCTCCGACAACGCCAGCTCGTTGGTCATCCAGATGTTGGGGTAGACGGCGATGAGGAAGGCGGTGATGAGTCCCGCCCGCCGCCCGGCGATCTCGCGCCCGGTGTACCCGCACGCCGCGATGCCGGCGGTGCCCAAGATGCAGCACCACACGCGCGCCGCCAGAAACGTCTTCAGACCGATGATCTGCGGGACGGTCTGCGCCAGGATGAACAAGGGGGGGAAGTCGGCGGACTGCACCACCTGGTGGTGCATCTTGGGCGGGATGTAGTAGTAGGGATTGATGAAGCCGTGCCCCTCGAGCAGGAGCTTGGCCCCGTTGAAGTAGAAGTACGCGTCCCCCCCGGCGATCTTCCCCGGATCGACGTAGACGCTGGCCAGCCGGATGCCGAGACCGATCAGCATGCACAGCCCCAACCACATCCACCAGTTGTTCGGCGACCTCCTCCCGTGGCGCATGAGGGGTCAGCCTATGTCGCGGCGCCGGCAGATCGCCGTGACGTGCAACGATCATTGGCCGTGACCGCTACGGATCTGGCTCCCGGCGCGCCACCGCACGTCGAGTCCGCCGCCGCCCCGTCGCGCGACCACATCGCCGGGCTGGACGGCATCCGAGCCGTAGCGGTCATCGGCGTGCTCGGCTTCCACGCCGGCGTGGCCGGATTCGGCGGCGGCCTGCTCGGCGTGGACATCTTCTTCGTGCTCTCGGGCTATCTCATCACCTCGCTGCTGGTGGCCGAATGGACCCGCACGGGCAATCTGAGCTTTCTGCGCTTCTATGAGCGGCGGGCCCGCCGCCTGCTGCCGGGTCTGTTCCTGCTCCTGCTTCTGGTGGCGGCCTACGCCCACTGGTTCGCCGAAACCGACACGCTGAGCGAGCTCCGGGGGGATGCGTTCTCAACGTTGGCCTACGTGGCCAACTGGCGCTTCATCTTCTCCGGGCAGAGCTATTTCGTGCACTTCGGTCCGCCGTCACCGCTCCTGCACACGTGGTCGCTGGCCGTCGAAGAGCAGTTCTATCTGATCTGGCCCGGTGTGGCGCTCCTCGTGATGCGCTGGCGGGGACGGCGGGGACTGGCCGTGGTGGCTGCCGCCGGGGTCGTGCTGTCGGCCCTCGTGACCGTGGTCCTGTTCCACCACGGCGTGAGCGTCTCGCGCCTCTATTACGGCACCGACGTCCGGACCCAGGAAGTCATGGTCGGTGCCTTGCTGGCCCTCGTGGCGCCCTCGATCGTCCGCCGGGCCGGTCGCGGCGGCGTGGCCCTGGTCGGCACGATCGCCGCGCTCGACGTTGCTGTGGGCGCTCCATGCCGTGAGCGGTCAAGGCTCGTTTCTCTACCAGGGCGGGTTCCTGCTGATCGCCACAGCCACGGCCGGCGTCATCCTTCTGGTCATGGTGCGCCCGGGGGCGGTGGTGGCCCGGGTGCTCGGCTCTGTGGTTCTCGGCTACATCGGGCGGATCTCCTACGGCCTCTACCTGTACCACTACCCGCTGTTCTTGATGATCGACAATCAGCACACCGGGCTCACCGGGCCGACCCTCCTCGGCGCCCGGCTCGGCGCCACGCTGGCCGCCGCCGTCGTTTCGTACCACGGCATCGAGATGCCGATCCGGCAACGCCGGGTTCTCCAAGGCTGGCATTTCGTGGCGGCCCTGCCCCTCGCCGTCGGAGTGGTCGTCGTAGCCCTCGTGCTGTCGACGACGGCCCCCACCCCCTCGGCGGCGGTCAAGGCGGCGCACGCCAACTTGTTCGCCCTGCCGAAGGCACCGCCGGCCGGCCTGCCCCCCGGCCAACAGGTCCATGTCCTCCTCCTGGGCGACTCGATGGCCCTCACCCTCGGCTACGGGCTCAAGGTGCATGCGTCACGCTGGGGTGCCACGATCGACAACCAGGGCCAGATCGGGTGCGACCTGGATCCGAACAGCACGGTCAACATTGAGGGATCCATCACCAAGGCGGCCCAAGGGTGCGCCGGTTGGCCGACCACGTGGCGCAAGATGGTCGATCGGCTCGATCCCGACGTCGTGGCGGTGGAGTTGGGCCGCTGGGAGGTGTCCGATCGCACCGTCGACGGCCACTGGACCCGGATCGGGCAGCCGGCGTGGGATCACCTCTATGCCTCCGAGCTGGCTCAGGCCATTCGGATCCTGTCCTCGAAGGGGGCGCACGTGGTGATCTTCACGCTGCCCTACATCGCCCAGACGACCGAGGCGCCGAACGGGACTCCCTGGGACATCAACCAACCGGTGCGGACCAACGAGTACAACGCGGTGGTGCGCCAGGTGGTCGCCGGCTCCTCGGGCCATGCGTCGGTCTTCGATCTGAACCGCGCCGTCGATCCCCACGGCGTCTACACGTCGTACCTCGACGGCGTGCGGGTCCGCAACGCCGACGACGAACACCTGTCCGTCCTGGGCGGGGAGCTCCTGCGGCCGCTGATCCTGCCCACCCTGGTGCAGCTGGGACTGCCCCACGCCCGGGCGCGCATCAGTAGTATGCGCTGATTCCAATGCGGGGGGCGGCGTGACAGACGGCAGCACAGGCGAGCCCGTCGGACCGCTGGACCCGGCCGAGGACCACCAACGTCGGCGGGACCAGAGCCGGGACCGTATCCGTCGGACGGCACTCGAGGCCGGCATCCGTCGGGTCGACGTGGTGGCCTGGCGCGACCTCGATGACGCCGAGGCCGGCGGGTCCGAGCTGCACGCGCACGAGATCCTCGAGCGCTGGGCCGACGCCGGCATCGACGTACGACTCTGGACATCGAGGGTGGACGGGGCGGCTCGTGAGATCGTCCGCCACCGGTACACGGTCAACCGCCGGGCCGGCCGCTACGCCGTGTTCCCCCGGACGGCCCTGGCCGGAATCCGGCGCAAGATCGGGACGGGCGACGCCCTGGTCGAGATCTGGAACGGCATGCCCTTCTTCTCGCCGCTGTGGAGCCGGACGCCCCGCATCGTCTTCCTGCATCACGTCCACGCCGAGATGTGGGACATGGTCCTCTCGCCCAGCCTCGCCCGCCTCGGCCGCACGATCGAGTCCCGGATCGCCCCGCCCTTCTACCGCAAGAGTCAGATCGTCACCCTGTCGGAGTCGGCCCGGCGCGATCTGGTCCGGAGGCTGCGACACCCCGCCGACCGGGTCAGCGTCGTCCCCCCCGGCGTCGAGGCACGGTTTACGCCCGCCGGGTCCCTCAGCCCGACCCCGCTGGTGATCGGGGTGGGGCGGCTCGTCCCGGTCAAGCGGTTCGACCTCTTCATTGAGGCGATGATCGCCCTCAAGGCCCGTCAACCCCAGCTCCAAGCCATGATCATCGGCGAGGGCTACGAGCGCCCGGAGCTCGAAACGCAGATCGCCGCCGCGGGAGCGGGCGAGTGGTTCTCGCTGCCGGGCCGGCTTTCCGACGCCGACCTGATCGACGCCTACCGTCGGGCCTGGGTCGTGGGCTCGACCTCGTCGCACGAGGGCTGGGGCATGACCCTGACCGAGGCTGCCGCCTGCGGCACCCCTGCCGTCGCTACCCGGATCGCGGGCCATGAAGATGCGGTCATCGACGGTGCATCCGGATTTCTCGTGACGTCGGTACCCGAGATGGTGGAGGCGATGGACTCGATCCTGTCCAACCCGATGCTGCGCCGCCGGCTGAGCCAGGGTGCGCTGCGTCGGGTCGAGGACTTGACATGGGAGCAGGCGGCATTGCGAGCGCTCGAAGCTCTGGCGGCCCAGGTCAACCGGCGATGATCGACGACGTCGGCACGGTCGAGGCGCTCGATATCGCGCCGGAAGCCGTCGACGTCGACGTCGGCGCGGCGCCGGTCCGCCGTCGAAAGCGGGACGAGCCGGTCAAGCCCCGGCGCTTTCCCTGCTTCGACGGTCTCCGGGCCATCGCCGCCGTCACCGTGGTGATGGTCCATACGGCGTTCGTCTCGGGCTTCACCACTTCCTCGCCTGAGGGGATCTACACGTCACGACTCGAGATCGGCGTCACCGTCTTCTTCCTGATCTCGGGCTTCCTCTTGTACCGCCCCTTTGCGGCGTCGCACATCGCAGGACGGACAGCCCCCGCCACCGGACCGTTTTGGGCCCGCCGCTTCCTGCGGATCGTGCCCGCCTACTGGCTGGCCTTCACCGTGGTGAGTTATGTCATGAAGGGTGACGTCCACCTTCTCCACGGCTGGCACAACGACCTCATCTATTACGGCTTCGCCCAGATCTACTTCCCCAAGGTGGTGCTTACCGGCGTTTCGCAGGCCTGGTCCCTGAACACCGAGATCACCTTCTATCTCTTCCTCCCGCTGTACGCGGCGGCGGTCGCCCTGCGCCGCAGCCGGCGATCGGATCGCGCCCAGCTCCTCTGCGAGCTCCTGGGCGTGGCGGTTCTCATCGGCATCAGCCTGGGCTTCCGCACGTTCCTGTTCCACCAGCACACGCTCGAAGCGCATGTGATGCCCATCTGGCTGCCCTCCTGGCTCGACATGTTCGGCCTGGGCATGTTCCTCGCCGTCATGAGCAGCTGGCTGGCCCACCGTGACCGCCAGCCGCGTTGGCTGTGGTCCCCGTTCATGCCCTGGATCAGCTGGGCCTGTGCCGGCGTGGCGTTCTGGGCCGTGTCCAACCTGCACATCCCGATCGTCCCCATTTACACCGACCACCTGAGGATGAATCTCGAACGCCAGAGCCTGTACGGGGCGTTCGCCTTCTTCCTCCTCCTGCCGGCCGTTTTCGGTCCCCAGCCACGCGGGCTGATCCGTCGTTTTCTGGCCTGCAAGCCCATGCTGGGTCTGGGTCTGGTCTCGTACGGCGTGTATCTCTGGCACCAGGGATGGCTCCTCGTGTATCTCCGGTGGACCCACCGCAATCTGAACTTCCCCTTCGGCATTCCGTGGTGGCAGCTGTTCCTCGCCGTCCTCGGCTTGTCGGTGGCCAGCGCGACCTTGAGCTACGTCTTCTTCGAACGCCCGATCCTCAACTTGAAGGATCGCATCGGATGGTGGACGCGGCAGAGCCGTCCGGCCCACGCCTCCCGACCATCCTCTTAGGCGGGGGGCGCCTCATCCGGGGGGTCATCTGCACGGCGCAGCTCCACGAATGCGTCGGCGGCGAGGAGGGCCACGGCGGCCCAGGCCAGTTCCGCCGCCGTCGAGAAGGTGGGCGCCCATGTGCCCCCCGCAGCCACGGGGTGGGTGGTCTGGTCCACCACCACGATGGCCCCGGCCGCAATCATCAGCCCAACGGCGCCTGCGGTCAGGAGACGGCGGGCCCCCGTCACCCACATGGCCCCTGCCGTGGCCGCCCCGACCACCAGCCCGATCCAGGGCCGGGTGACGATAGCCATGGTCACAGCGGGAACCAGGGCGGTGACCACGACGACCCGTGGTCGGGCTCGGGTGCGAGCCGGCGTGTACGTGAGAGGCGAGACCAGGGTGGCCCCGGCCGAATCCGTGAACGCCGACGAGCGCCGCCGCCTCCTCCGGACGTGGAACGGACTGAAGCCGATGATGAGGGCCGCAGCGAGGCCGGCCCCCGAGACCAGCAGCGCGGCCCAGACCGCCTGTTGGGGTCCCCACCGGAGGGTGAGCGTGAGTGTTCCGTTGTGGATTTCCCCCGCCACTGTCCGCGGATTCACGATCCACCCGTTGGCGAAACCGTCGATCATCTCGGGCGCCCCGAGCGACGGCCCACCTGCGATGGTCGCCGTCCACCCTTTATTGATGCTCTCGCCGAGCACGAGGTGGAAGGGGGCCGTCGAGGCCGTGATGCCCTTCAACTGGACGTGGATGGTGGTGGCGGACTGCGAGGTGACGTGAGCCTTCGGCACGCTGGTCGCATGCGTCGGGGCGACCAGCGCTGTGGCGGACACGGCGGAGTCGAGGGCCAGCTCGTCCAGATTCAACCCGGTCGTGTGGCCGTTCGCCGCCTCGAGGACATGTGTGCCGGCCGCGAGCTGCAGTCCGGCTGCATCGGGCCCGCAGAGCGACACCTTCAGGCCGTTCCCGGCCAGTGCGGTGGAAGACGAGCCGCTGACGCTGAGCCAGACCGGCTGCCCGTCCATGCTGAGAAGATCGCTCTGGCACGAGGTCGGGATCTTCGCGGGCGGGGGTGGGTCGACGACGCCGGGAATGCCCAGCTCGGCGATGCCCACTGGAAGAGCGATCAACTGGCGTGAGGAGTAGCTCCGGGTGAAGCGGAGCTTGACGCCGGACACGGTGAATTGCAGGTGTTGCCCGTGCTGGGCCGGGAAGCTCACCGGGACCGTGACGCCGACCCGGCCTTGGTCCCGGCCTTGAGCGGGGGAAGGGCGACCTTGGTCGAGCCGTTCTCGGTGGCGACCGTCAGCTCGGTCGGGACCGAGTGCGTGCCGTCGTCCACGATCTGCAGGTTGAGATGGTCGAAGGTGATCGGCTTGGGGAGATCGACGTGGATCCACGAGCCGAGCTGGCTCGCTTTGCCGAAGCCCGGACTCCAAACCGTCGCCGGGTTCCCATCGAGGGCGGCGGAAGCCCCGGCGCCCAAGTCTCCCGGAAGCCGTCCCTTCGAGTACGCCACGATCCCCGAGGCCTGTTGGCGTCCGACGAGGCGGTCGATCTGGTCGTCGGGAATGAGCGCATTGATCCTGGCCGTCCCCGTCAGGGTGAAGGTGCGGGCCGTGGGCAGCTCGAAGGATCGGTCCAGACTGACCTCAGGGTCCTGGCGAGGCGGGTAGGGAGAGACGCGTTGGCGGGTGAGCAAGATGACCAGCCGGTCGGCGGCGGTCGAGCTACCGGTGGCCCCCAGCACGTCGCTCGGCAGGTCGATGAGCTCGGTCGCCGTGATGTTGGCCACCCGGACCTCGGAGAAGCCGACCGAGGACGGCCCGGCGTTCAGGTCGGTGCCCTTCAGGTTGGTGGCGTCGATCCGGATCCTCAGCGTTTTGAACGTTCTGGTCGGGAACGTGATCGTCTGCCCCTGCGCCGTCCGCGAGTCCGCGCCGAGGTGGACGGTGAGCGGATGGCCCCCGTCGAAGGTGAGCGTGGCCTTGGTGATCCACCGGTTGTTGCCACCGGTGAGTGGCTGGACCAGGTTCACGGCACTCGTGGTCGTGGGCTGGTCGAATTGCACCTGCCACCACTGGCCCAGCGGCTGGCCGAACGCACCGGTCTCCCAGGCCGTGTCGGTATTTCCGTCAATGGCCTGCGAGGGCCGGTCCTCGGGCAGATAGGTGACGGTGTCCCCGTACGACGAGGCCGTCACCGCATGCACCCCAACATACGAAGCCAGCGTGTACGAAGTGATCGGCGCCCCGGGAAAGAGCACGACGGGGGAGTTCGACGCGTCGGTCTGCTGGGGTTGGGTGGCGGTGAGGGTCTGACCCGCTTCGTCGACGATGGTGTCCCATCGGAAGGCCCGCCGGCGATTGGTGTCGGTGACCACCACCGTCGCACCTTCCCCCAGTGCCGTCTTCAGCTGGCCCGGGTGCTGGTCGAGCGTGCCGGCGTCGAGCACGGTGGGGTTATTGGCCAGCAAGCCGGCTCCGGCCGCGGCGACCAGACCTTCCCCGTCGCCATCGAGCACCACCGGCGACGCAGTGGCCTCGGTCCGCACGATCGGCCGCGGGTTGGCGACCGCCATCACCTCCAGCGGGCAGGGCTCCACCGGGTTGGGGTGCGCCAGTGCTTCCTCGTCCAGCTGGGGCAGCGGACCATGATCGGGCCGGGGGGTCCCGTAGCAGGCGGGTTTGCCGAGTCCCTTGGGCGTCGGCTGCAGTTGGGCCCAGAGCTGTGCCGGCGGGGGCTGGTCGTAGTGCTCGTAGTTGAGATCCGATTGGACCAGCACGTCACCCACGCTCATGAGACGGGCGATCGGGGCGAGGGCATTGGGGTTCGAGGCTCCCACCTGCATCGGATCGTCGAGGGCGTAGAGGAGATCCTCGGTGGCCGTCGATCCCTGCGGGACCTGCTCCCGGCTGACATAGCCCCGATTGAGGAGGGCCGGATACACGGGGTCAGTGGTGTCCCCATAGTCGTAGTTGGCGAAGTCGGAGCCGGGGATGCCCAACACCCTGGTGCCGGCTCCCTCATGGTTCAAAGCCTTCGCGGCAGCCAGGGTGGAGGCGGGAAGCTTGGCCGGTTGCGTGTATTTGTCGGCCACCGTCGAACCGTTGAAGGCCGGGGGATTGGAAGCGGCCACGACGGCCACCGACAGGGCGGCGGCGCCCAGGGCCAAAAGGCGTGAGCGCTGAGCGAGTGCATTGATGCCGGCGCCTAGCAGCATGGCCAAGCCGAGAAGGAGCAGCGGGGTGGCGCGGTCGGTGGAGCGAAGGGCCAGGCCGGCTGAGGTATCGGTCATGAAGGCCTTGAGGGCGTGCCCGAACCAGGTGGGGTCGGTGAAGGGGTAGGTCCCGACCGCAAGCACCAGTCCGACCAGCACGAGAAGCACGAAAAACGCCCGGGCCCGCCAGCGGGTGAAGACGGCGGCGATGAAGGCCAGCGCCGGCACCACGAAGCCAAAGGCCAAGGGGACAATTTCCTGGGTCAGTTGCACCGACGACGACACCCAAGGCCCGAGGCGGTCGGTGCCGTAGAAGTACCAATATCCCAACCCCCGCAGGACCTCTATCGGCGTGGAAGTCTGGCTGACGGTCTGGACCGTTTCGGTGGTCTGAAGGATGGCCACGCCGAACCCGCCCTCAATGGCGAGTCCGACGATCCACCACAGGGAGACCACGAGGGACATCCCGGCCAACTTGAGCGCCGCGACCCCGGCCTGGCGCCACGATGCCTCCCGCAGGCCGACCACGGCATAGACGAGCCAGAGTGCCGGCCCAATGCCGACGTACAGCAGCGACGTCGCGTTGATACTGCTCACCAGCGCCACGACGACGGCGAAACGGGCGCAGTCGCGCCAGCCACCCCGGCGCACCGCCAACGCAGCGAACGCCAGCAGCCACGGGAGTCCGGCCCAGGGGAGCAACAGGACCGAGATCCGCCCCACGTACTGCAGGAAGTAGGGCGAGAACATGTAGGCGAAAGCGGCCACGTACGGCCCCAGACCCCTGAGGCCGAGCGTCCGGCACAAAAAGAGGACCCCCGCCCCGGCGGCGAACAGGATCGTGCCGACCCACAGGCGCTGCGCCACCCACACCGGAACCCCGATGGTGTGGAAGAGCCAGAAGAACGGCCCCATCGGGAACAGGTAGCCGATCTGCTGGTGGGTCACGGTCCCGAGTCCGACGGTCGGATCCCACATCGAGGCGGACGCCGGGATGAAGCGGTTGATATCGAGATACAGGTAGGTCTTGGTGTCCGAGCTCACCACCCCGGGCTGGGCCAGCAACTGGGGCACATAGGCGACCAAGCCCAAGAGCAGATAGGCGATCCACTCCACGACGCCTCGCGCCCGTCCCCGTGCCTGTCCCCGTTCGGTGGTCACCCCCGCAGGGCTCACGCAGCTCCTTGATCGTCGTCCGGCAGCGGCGCATTGTAGGCGCCCCCGTCCGTCCGGTTAGAGTTCGCCCTCGTGCTGGCTGTTGGCCTTACCGGAGGCATCGGGTCTGGCAAGTCAGCGGTGGCCGATCTGCTCGTGGCGCGTGGTGCCGTCTTGATCGACGCGGATCAGCTGGCCCGTGACGTCGTCGCTCCCGGCGGTCCGGCGTATCAGCCGCTCATCGACCGGTTCGGTCCGGGGATCGTGGCGAGTGACGGCACCATCGACCGCCCGGCCCTCGCTGCGGTCGCCTTCGCCGACGATGCGGCCCGAGCTGACCTCAACGCCATCACACACCCTGCCATCGGCGCCGTCATGATCGAGGCCCGCGAAGCGTTGGCCAACACGGACGAGATCGCGGTGTTTGCCATCCCGCTGCTCACGCCGATGCATCGCGAAACCGTGAAACTGCACTGCGTCGTGGTGGTCGACTGTCCCACTGACGTCGCGCTGGAGCGGCTGCTCTCCCAACGGGGCATGGACCGCGCCGATGCCGAGGCGCGCATCCGCGCCCAGATCACTCGAGAGGAGCGCCTGAAGGAGGCCGACTACGTGTTGGACAACTCAGGCGACCGCTCCGCCCTCGAGGTCGAGGTGGAGCGCCTGTGGGAGTGGCTCAACGAGAGGAAGCGTTAACCCTCACGTCCGCATGGGATTGTTGCGGGCCGTGGCGACCTTGCGGGCTCGCGAGATGGCGCCCGCGCTTTTGGGGCGGGCCGGGGCGACCCAGTTCCAGTGGCCGGGCCCACCTCTGATCATCCAGCCCCCGTAGGTCTTGAGCGCATGATGCTCGGGGCACAGGCGCACCAAATTGTCGAGCTCGCTGGCTCCGTCGTCGCGAAAGGCAACATGGACATGGTCGCGTTGGAGGCCCAACCGCTTGCCGCACGGGTGGACGCAACAGGTCCGGTCGCGCACGATCAAGGCGGCGTCGATGCATGTGGCGATGTCACGTGTTGCCTTTGTCACCGTTTTAATGTCGAAGCCCTCTTTGATGATGTACCGCAGGGCTCCCTCGCTCAACAATTCGGTGGCTGCGGCCACTGAGACCGGACCGATGCCCTCGATCTCGCAGAGCTCGTCTCCTTCGACGCTGCCGCGCCGCAGTGCTGCGGCATCGATGACGACCAGGGTCTCGACCCGGGAGCCACCACCACCATCTCCCGGCGAGCTCGCCCCCTGCGCCAGTAGTTCGATGAACGCATCGAGCCGGTGTGCCTCGAGGGTGGTGGGATCCTTTGCCCCCGCGGCCTTCCAGCGGGCCTTTGCCCTCGCATCGATCAGAGGGGCTACCCGGGCAAACTGCACTTCGTCGGCAAAGAACTCGCCCCTGATCCCACCGTCGGGGCATTGACGCCAGCGAAAGTGACGATGCGCGTGCACTCGGGTGCGCCGAGCTTGCGCCTCCTCCCGGCTGCGGGACGCGGTGCGCAGGCGAGCGGCCGCATCGCTGAGCTCCTGGTGCGAGACCCCGTGGGCCGCCAGTTCCAACAAGGTCTCTGCGCTTCCCGGGGCACAAGCCTCCGCCCGGCCCATCACCTTGAGCTGGGCCGAAGAGAGCTCGCCATCACGTAAGGCCCGGGTCAGCGCCTCATCGGCCACGGCCGCCTTTGCCGCCGCCAACCTCCCCCTGGCCACGCCGGCTGAGGTGCCCGAGACGGAGGCCAGCCAATCGGGAGCGTTGCCGTGGCCCTCCTTGGCGTGCGCTCCGGTCTCGACCACCCGGGGTGTCAGCAGGGCAATGCCCGACCCGACCGCCCGCTCACCTTGGGCCAGAGCGTCGACCAGTCTCCGGGCCTCATCACCCGAGAGCGATCGCGGCCACAGACGCGTGCACCACGGATTGGATGTCGTGCACCGCAGCCTCGACGGTGGCCAGGGCACGCTCCGCGTCGAGCGCTCCCCGGCGTGCGCCGCTGGGAGGGAGGGGTGTGAGAAGGGCCACGACGACAAGGTAAAGGAGGGGTGTGACACACCCTCCCGGTATCCTCGCCTCAGTGGCAAATTTCGAGGTTGTCTCCCCGTTCAAGCCGTCCGGCGACCAGCCCGGGGCCATTGCCGCGCTCGTCGAAGGAACGAAGAGGGGAGACCGCTACCAAACGCTCCAGGGCATCACCGGCTCAGGGAAGACGGCCACGATCGCCTGGATGATCGAACAAGTCCAGCGCCCCACTCTCATCATCGAGCCGAACAAGTCCCTGGCCGCCCAGCTCTCCTCCGAGCTGCGTGATCTCTTCCCCAAGAACCGCGTCGAGTTCTTCGTCTCGTACTACGACTACTACCAACCCGAGGCCTACCTCCCGACCACGGACACGTATATAGAGAAGGACTCGTCCATCAACGACGAGATCGACCGCCTGCGCCACGCCACAACGTCGTCGTTGCTCATGCGGAGAGACGTCATCGTCGTCGCATCGGTGTCGTGCATCTACGGCTTGGGCTCGCCGCTCGAGTACCGGGACCGCATTCTGGCCCTCACCGTCGGTCAGCAGTACGACCAGCGCGAGATCCTGCGCAAGCTGGTCGATCTGCAATACGCCCGGAACGACGTGAACCTCGTCCGCGGCACGTTCCGGGCGAGAGGCGACACGGTGGAGATCCACCCGGCGTACGAGGAGCAGGCGCTCCGGGTCGAGATGTTCGGCGACACGATCGATCGCATCGTGCCCTTCGACACCATGACGGGCGAGATGGGTGACGAGCTGGAGGACATCGCGGTCTACGCCGCCACCCACTACGTCACCGGCGACGAAATCGTCCAGCGAGCGGTGAAGTCCATCGAGACCGAACTTCGGGAGCGTCTGCAGTTCTTCGAGAAGGAGGGCAAGCTGCTCGAGGCGCAACGCCTCCGGGTCCGCACCGAGCACGACCTCGAGATGCTGGCCGAGACCGGCGTGTGCTCCGGCATCGAGAACTACAGTCGCCACCTCGACGGTCGGGCCCCCGGCGAGGCGCCCTACACCCTGCTCGACTTTTTCCCGAAGGACTATCTCGTCGTCCTCGACGAGAGCCACGTCGCGGTGCCGCAACTGCACGGTCAGTTCGCCGGTGACCGCTCCCGCAAGGACATGTTGGTCGAGCACGGGTTTCGCCTTCCCTCTGCGAGGGATAACCGCCCTCTGCGCTTCGACGAATTCGTCGAGCGGGTCCCTCAGGCCGTGTTCGTCTCGGCCACACCGGGGCCCTTCGAGAAGGAACACTCGACGCAGATGGTGGAGCAGGTCATCCGCCCGACAGGGCTGGTCGACCCGGAAGTGACGATCCGACCCACCAAGGGGCAGGTGGACGATCTCCTGGCTCGCATCGAGAGCACGGTGGCGGCCGGCGGACGGGTGCTCGTGACCACGCTGACCAAGAAGATGGCCGAAGACCTGACCGACTACCTGGCCGATGCCGGCGTCCGGGTGCAGTACCTGCACTCCGACATCGACACCATCACCCGTATCGAGATCCTGCGCGAGCTCCGGCTGGGATCGATCGACGTGCTGGTCGGCATCAACCTGCTCCGGGAGGGTCTCGACCTGCCTGAGGTGTCGTTGGTGGCCATCCTCGACGCCGACAAGGAGGGTTTCTTGCGTTCCGCCTCGTCGCTCATCCAGACGATGGGCCGGGCCGCCCGCAACGTGGACGGCACCGTGGTGCTCTACGCCGACACCATCACCGACTCCATGCGCGAAGCGGTGTCGGTGACCCAGCGCCGCCGCGAGATCCAGACGGCGTACAACCTCGAGCATGGAATCGATCCGCAGACCATCCGCAAGACGGTGACGGACATCCTCGAGCGTCTGCGCGGCAACAGCGGTGGCCCCGGCGGCGGCCCCGGCGGTGGCCGTTCGACGACGGCCGGGCGCAGCCGGGCCGAGGTCCGTCGCAATGCCGCCGTGCGCGGCAACAAGCGTTCGCTGTTGACCGATGGCGACGCGTCCACGCCGGCCGAGGCGATCGAACTCATGACACAACTGGAGGCGGAAATGAAATCGGCCGCGGCCGAGCTCCGTTTCGAGGAGGCCGCACTCCTGCGAGACGAGATAGCCGAACTGCGCGCCGCCGTGCCGAGTTGAGCCGGTCGGGCACGCCACACCCTCCCGGTATCCTCCTCTAATGGCCGATCGTCTCGTCGTTCGCGGGGCCCGCGAACACAATCTCAGGGATGTCTCCCTTGACCTGCCCCGGGACAAGCTGATCGTCTTCACCGGTCTCTCGGGTTCGGGGAAGTCGTCGCTGGCTTTCGACACCATCTACGCCGAGGGCCAGCGTCGCTACGTCGAATCGCTCTCCGCCTACGCCCGCCAATTCCTGGGCCAGATGGACAAGCCCGACGTCGACTTCATCGAGGGCCTGTCGCCCGCCATCTCCATCGATCAGAAATCCGCCTCGCGCAACCCGCGTTCGACGGTGGGGACCATCACCGAGGTCTACGACTACTTGCGGTTGCTCTATGCCCGCATCGGGCACCCGCACTGCCCGACCTGTGGCCGCGCCGTGGCCCGTCAGACCCCGCAGCAGATCGTCGACCGCGTCCTGGAACTGCCGGAAGGGACCAGGTTCCAGGTGCTGGCCCCGGTGGTGCGGGGTCGCAAGGGCGAGTACAGCAGCTTGCTCGACGATCTGGCCAAACAGGGTTTCGCGCGGGTCCGGGTCGACGGCATCCCGGTGGAACTGGCCGAGCGGTCCGAGGTGGCCCTGGCGCGTTACGAGAACCACACCATCGAGGTCGTGGTGGACCGGCTCGTCCGCCGCGACGGGATCCGCCAGCGACTGACCGAGTCGATCGAAACGGCTCTCGCCCTCACCGGCGGGACGGCGGAAGTGCTCGTCATGAACAGCACGAGTACGCCCGAGACGCCCGACGCCGAGGGCATCACGTTCTCCCAGCATCTCGCCTGCACCCACTGTGGCATCAGTTTCGACGAGCCCGCCCCCCGCAGCTTCTCGTTCAACTCTCCCTACGGCGCCTGTCCCACCTGCGTGGGCCTCGGCACCAAGTTCGAAGTGGACCCCGAGCTGGTGGTGCCCGACGAGTCACTCTCGCTGGCCGACGGCGCGCTCGGCGCCCTGGGCCGGAGCCCGGAGCGAGTACTTCTCGGGTCTGCAGGCCGGAGTGGCCGAGTTGGGCGGGTTCTCGGTGACGACACCGTGGAAGTCGCTCAAGGCCAAGGACAAGAAGCTCGTCCTCTTCGGCACGGGCAACAAGTCGGTGCACATCCGCTACAAGAACCGATTCAATCGCACCCGCTCCTACGAAGCGCTGTTCGAGGGCATCGTGCCCTGGCTGCAGCGCCGTCATGGCGAGTCCGAGTCCGACTGGTCGCGTGAGCAGATCGAGCAGTACATGCGCGAGGTCGACTGCCCGGCGTGTCATGGGGCACGGCTCAAGCCCGAGTCGTTGGCGGTCACCGTCGGCGGCCGCAATATCTACGAGCTGTGCAGCCTCTCCATCGGTGCAGCCGTCGAGGAGATGGCGTCACTCGAGCTCAGCGAGCGCGACCACATGATCGCCGACCGCGTCTTCAAGGAAGTGCGCGAGCGTATGCAGTTCCTGCTCGATGTCGGGCTCGACTACCTCTCACTCAGTCGCTCGGCGGGCACGCTGTCGGGCGGCGAAGCGCAGCGCATTCGGCTGGCCAGTCAGATCGGGAGTGGATTGGTGGGCGTGCTCTACGTCCTCGACGAGCCCTCGATCGGCTTGCACCAGCGCGACAACCAGAGACTCATCGGCACCCTGGAGCGCTTGCGCAACCTGGGCAACACCGTCATCGTGGTCGAGCACGACGAAGAGACCATCATGACGGCGGACTACGTGGTGGACATCGGTCCCGGGGCCGGAGAGCACGGCGGCCAAGTCGTGCACTCCGGTCCGGTCAGCGGGCGGGGCGGGCTGCTCACCAACAAGGCGTCGATCACCGGTCAGTATCTCTCGGGCAAGCGCTCCATCCCCGTTCCGGCTCGCCGCCGACCCGGCACGGGAGACGTCGTCACGGTGCGCGGCGCCCGCGAGCACAATCTGAAGGACATCGACGTTTCCTTCCCGCTCGGCTGCCTGGTGGCGGTGACCGGTGTCTCGGGCTCGGGCAAGTCCACGCTCGTCAACGACATCCTGCTCCGCGTGCTGGCCCAGAAGCTGCATCGAGCCAAGACCCTTCCGGGCCGACACCGCACCGTGGAAGGCGTGCAATACCTGGACAAGGTGGTCGACGTCGACCAGGCTCCCATCGGCCGCACGCCTCGCTCCAACCCGGCCACCTATACGGGCGTGTTCGACCACATCCGCAAGCTCTTCGCCCAGACGTCAGAGGCCAAGGTGCGGGGCTATCTCCCCGGCCGTTTCTCCTTCAACGTGCGCGGGGGGCGCTGCGAGGCCTGCGCCGGTGACGGCACCATCAAGATCGAGATGCACTTCCTGCCCGACGTGTACGTCCCGTGCGAGGTCTGTCATGGGGCCCGTTACAACCGGGACACGCTCGAGATCACGTTTCGCGGCAAGACGATCGCCGACGTGCTCGACCTTTCGTGCGAGGAGGCGCTCGCCTTCTTCGCCAAGCAGCCGCCGATCGCTCGTCACATGCAGACCCTGGTCGACGTGGGACTCGGTTACGTCAGACTCGGTCAACCGGCTCCGACGCTGTCGGGCGGGGAGGCGCAACGGGTCAAGCTGGCCAGCGAGCTCAGCCGCCGCCCCACCGGCCACACGTTCTACGTCCTGGACGAGCCGACGACGGGTCTGCACTTCGAGGACACCCGACGCCTGCTCGAGGTGCTGGGCCGGTTGGTCGACCAGGGCAACACGGTCGTGGTGATCGAGCACAACCTCGATGTGATCAAGACGGCGGACTGGGTCATCGACCTCGGGCCCGAGGGTGGTAACCGGGGCGGCACCATCGTGGCCGAGGGGACGCCGGAGCAGGTGGCCAAGACGGCCGGCAGCTATACGGGCGAGGTGCTCAAGCCGGTCCTGGCCAAGGCCAAGGCGAAGGGGATCAAGTAATAGCGAGCATCCGCTCGAGGGCCACGCGGGCCCATTCGGCCACTTCGCCGTCGACCTGAATCTGGTTGCGCACCTCGCCGGCGACCAGGCCCTCGAGGATCCAGGCCAGGTGGGGTGGATCGATGCGGGACATGGTCGAGCACGGGCAGATGAGAGGGTCGAGGCAGACGATGGTCTTGTCCGGCGTCTCGTCGTCCAGCCGCTTGACCAGATGGATCTCGGTGGCCACGCCGATGACGGAACCGACCGGTGCCTCCGCCACGCCGCGGATCAGGTTGTCGGTCGAACCGACCAGGTCGGCCAGCTCGACCACCTCGTGGGCGCACTCGGGGTGCACCATCACGATCCCCGAAGGATGCGCCGCACGGAAGGCGGCGATGTGCTCGGGACGGAAGCGCTGATGGACCGAGCAGTGCCCCTTCCACAGCAACAGGGTGGACGACTTCACCTCGAAGTCGCTCAGCCCGCCCAGCGCCAGGCGCGGGTTCCATACCTGCATGTCGCCGGCGTCGTACCCGAGCTCGTAGCCGGTGTTGCGACCAAGATGCTGGTCGGGGAAGAACAGCACCTTGTCGCCCCGTCCGGCCTCGAGCGCCCACGTCAGCACGGCCCGGGCGTTCGACGACGTGCAGACCGCCCCGCCGTGGCGCCCGACGAATGCCTTCAGGGCGGCAGAAGAGTTCATGTAGGTGATGGGAATGATGCGGCTGATGTCGGTGACCTGAGCCAGCTCCTCCCAGGCCTCTTCCACCTGCTCGATGTCGGCCATGTCGGCCATGGAACAGCCGGCGTTGAGGTCGGGCAGGAGGACCTGCTGGTGGGAGCCGGTGAGGACGTCGGCCGACTCGGCCATGAAATGGACACCGCAGAAGACGATGAACTCGGCCTCGGTCACCTCGGCCGCCATGCGGGAGAGCCCGAAGGAGTCGCCCCGGGCGTCGGCCCAGCGCATGACATCGTCGCGCTGGTAGTGGTGTCCGAGGATGTACACGCGGGATCCCAGCGCCGCTTTGGCCTGGCCGATCATGGACGCCAACTCCTCGTCCGACGCGGTGGTATAGCGCTCGGGGAGCGGGGATTGAAGCCTGAGCATCTGTATGCCCCCTTTGAGGGAGAGCACCGATTGGCCGGCGGGGACAGCCTGGTCGCCCATCCGCGGGTATGTCGGCCTCGGTGCGAGGTGTCGTGCCGGAAACCAGGCCGGCACTCGTAGTGTAACTGCTGTGCAGTACAAGCCTCCGACAGGCTCCATTCCCGATGCGCCGGGGTCGTACCAGTTCTACGACGCCGAGGGACGCGTGCTGTACGTGGGCAAGGCGAAATCTCTCCGCCACCGCCTCCCCAACTACTGGCAGGACTCGGCCAAATTGCTGCCCCGCACGGCCCAGATGGTGGCTCTGGCCGACCACGTGGAATGGGTCGTGGTGGAGAGCGAGGTGGACGCGCTGATCCTGGAGCATTCGCTCATTCAGGCTCACCTGCCCCGCTACAACGTCAGGCTCAAGGACGACAAGAGCTACCCGTGGCTGGCGGTCACCCTGGACGACGAGTGGCCCCGCCCCGTGGTGATACGGGGTCGCAAGCGCAAGGGTGTGCGCTACTTCGGCCCGTACGGCCACGCCGGGGCCATCCGCTCCACGCTCGACCTGCTCGTCAGAAGCTTTCCCGTGCGAACATGTTCGGACACCAAGTTCGTGCGCCACGAACGTCTGGGCCGGCCGTGCCTGCTCTATGACATCGAGCGTTGCTCGGGCCCGTGCGTCGGGGCGGTGGACCACCCCACGTACGACAGCTACGTGGCCGACCTGATGGGCTTTCTGTCCGGTGACACCGAGCCCGTGTTGGAGCGTCTCGAGGCCGAGATGCACGCGGCGTCCGACGCTCTCCAATTCGAGCGGGCGGCACGCCTGCGTGACCGCATCGCCATCGCGCGCAAGGCGGCCGAGGCGCAGCAGATGGTCTCGGAGCAGTCGGAGAACTTCGACGTGATCGGGATCGCCGAAGACCCGCTGGAGGCGTCGGTGCAGATCTTTCACGTGCGCCGGGGCCGCGTCGTGGGCCACCGCGGCTTCGTGGCCGAAAAGGTGGAGGACCTGAGCGCGCCGGCGTTCATGGGACTGGTGCTGGGCCAGGTCTACGGGGCGACGGGAACGGAGATCCCGCGCCGGATCCTCGTTCCCGAGGTGCCGGCCGACCTCGATCTTCTGTGCAGCTGGCTGCGCACCATGCGGGAAGGCCCCGTCGACATCGCCGTGCCCCAACGCGGGGCCAAGAGGGCCTTGCAGGAGACGGTCACCCGGTCGGCCGCCGAGGACCTGGCTCGGCACCGGCTGCGGCGGGCCTCCGACCACAACGCCCGCTCCAAGGCGCTGACCGAGCTGCAATCGGCGCTCGGCCTGCGGGAGGCGCCGTTGCGGATCGAGTGCTTCGACATGAGCCACTTGCAGGGGACCGACTACGTGGGCTCCATGGTCGTCCTCGAGGACGGGCTGATCAAGCGCTCCGACTATCGGCGCTTCAAGGTCAAGACGGTCAACGGCAACGACGACTACGCCGCCATGGAGGAGGTGCTCACCCGCCGCTTGAGTGCGCTCAACGAGCCGCCCACGGCCACGGCTCGTCCCAAGCGATTCGCCTACCGCCCCAACCTGTTGCTGGTCGACGGGGGAAAGGGCCAGCTCGCCGTGGCCGAACGGGTGGTCAACGCCCTCGGTCTGGGCGACGAGATCGAGCTGGCGTCGTTGGCCAAGCAGTTCGAGGAGGTCTACCGCCCCGGTTCGCCCGAACCCGTTCGCCTGCGGCGTGGGTCTGATGCCCTGTACCTGCTCCAGCGGGTCCGGGACGAGGCCCACCGGTTCGCCATCACGTTCCACCGTGAGAAGCGGGGGCAGCGTATGACCAAGAGCGTGTTGGACGGGATCCCCGGGCTCGGGCCGGCGCGCAAGGCCCGGCTGATCAAGGAATTCGGGGGCGTGAACGCGGTGCGGGCGGCGTCCCTGGAAGAATTGCTGGCACCCTCGTGGCTGCCCGACCAGGTGGGGCTCGCGGTGTACGAGGGCGTGCGCAAGACTGGATCATGAGCGAGTTCCTCGTGGTGACCGGTATGTCGGGCGCCGGCCGCTCCACGGCGGCGGCGTCCCTCGAAGACCTGGGGTGGTTCGTCATCGACAACCTTCCCGCCGGGCTGATCCTCAATATGGCCGAGATGATGAACCTGCCCGGCGCCGAGGTCGACCGGGTGGCGCTGGTGATCGGGCGCGGCAGTGGCGCCGGCAGCGGCGGTTCGGATCACTTCGGCGACCTGCCCGACGTGCTCGAGGCCTTGCGCACCAGTGGCAACCGGGTGCGCGTCTTGTTCCTCGATGCAGGCGACGACGTACTGGTCCGCCGCTACGAGGGCACCCGCCGGCGCCATCCGTTGGCGGCCCGGGGCGTCGAAGAGTCGATCGCCGACGAGCGGCGCCTGCTGGCCCCGGTGCGCGACCAGGCGGATCTGTTGATCGACACCGGCGAGCTCAACACCAACCAACTCCGCACGAGAGTGTTGGAAGCGTTCGGCGACGAGGGCGGGGCCTCGTCCATGCAGACGTCGGTGGTCTCGTTCGGTTACAAGTTCGGCCTCCCGCTCGATGTGGACGTGGTCTTCGACTGCCGGTTCCTCCCCAACCCGTTCTGGATCGCCGAACTGCGCCCGTTCAGCGGCCTCGACGAACCGGTGCGCCAGTACGTGTTGTCACAACCCGAGACCAAGGAATTCCTGGACAAGGTGGACGGATTGCTGAGCGGAATCCTCCCCTCGTTCGAGCGCGAGGGGAAGTCGTACCTGACGATCGCTCTGGGGTGCACCGGAGGGCGGCACCGCTCGGTGGCACTGGCCGAGGCGCTGGCCGAGCGCTTTGTCGGCCACGGCACCAAGGTGTCGGTCTTCCACCGGGACGTGGAGCGATGACGCCCCCGGCGGTGGTGGCGCTCGGCGGCGGGCACGGGACGGCGGTGACCTTGCAAGCGGCGCGCCGTTATGCCGGCGCGCTGACGGCGGTGGTCTCGGTGGCCGACGACGGGGGCTCGAGCGGACGCCTGCGCCAGCTCCTCAACGTGGTGGCTCTGGGCGACCTGCGCAAGTGCCTGGTCGCCCTGGCGGCCGAGGACTCGCCGCTGGCCCTGGCCTTCGAGCACCGCTTCGACGAAGGCGAGTTGGCGGGTCATGCGCTGGGCAACCTGATCCTGGCCGGGCTGGTCGACGCCACCGGCGATCTGGTCGCGGGCGTCAGCGCCGCGGCCGAGCTGCTGGGCGCCATGGGTGACGTCCTTCCGGCCACGGTGGAGCGGGTGACGCTCAAAGCGGAAGCGAGCGGCGGCCCGGTGGCGGGACAGGTCGCGGTATCGCATGCGGCCGACATTCAGCTGGTGTCGATCGTGCCGAGAGATGCGGGTCCGCCTCCGCTGGCCATCGAGCGGATTCTGGCGGCCGACCAGATCGTCATCGGACCCGGATCGCTCTTCACCAGTGTGTTGGCCGTCGCCGCAGTGGAGGGCATCGCAGATGCCGTGGCTCGCTCGAAGGCCCAGCGCGTCTACGTGTGCAATCTGCGTCCCCAGCAGCCCGAGACGGCGGGATTCGATGTCGCGGCCCACTTGGAGGCCCTGAACAGGCATAATGTATTCGTGGACGTTGTTCTATGTGATACCAGTCAGGGCATGGATTTGGGCGATTTGGGTATTTGGGCCCTGGATATCCCCCTGACAGGAGGGAATGCTCTGGTACACAGTCCTGTCAGACTGGCGCACGCCCTCGCAAGTCTGCTGGCATAGGAGCCTCAGAGGAAGAAGGTCCAAGATGTCGGTGAGGGTCGGTATCAACGGATTCGGACGGATCGGACGCAACTTTCTCCGAGCCGCGCTCGCGACCGGGGCCGACATCGAGGTGGTCGGCGTCAACGACCTGACCTCGGCCGAAACGCTGGCCCACCTCCTGCGCTACGACTCCACGCAAGGCCGCATGCCGGTCCCGGTCGATGTCGAGGGCAATGATCTCCTGGTCGGGGACCAGCACATTCGTGTCATGGCCGAGCGCGAGCCCGAGCAGCTGCCCTGGGGTGCGCTCGGTGTCGATGTGGTGATCGAGTCGACCGGGCGGTTCACGTCGCGGGCCGATGCGGCGGGGCACCTGCACGGGACGGTGAAGCGGGTGATCATCTCGGCGCCCTCGTCGGATGCCGACCATACCTTCGTCATCGGCGTCAACGACGACGAGTTCGACCCCGAGACGCACCGGGTCGTCTCCAACGCCTCGTGCACCACCAACTGCTTCGTGCCGATGGTCAAGGTGGTCGACGACAACTTCCATATCGTCAGCGGGCTCATGACGACGGTGCACGCCTACACCAACGACCAGAACCTGCTGGACCTCACGCACACCGATCTGCGCCGGGCCCGGGCGGGCGCCGTCAACATCGTGCCCAGCACGACGGGCGCGGCTCGGGCCACCAGCCTGGTGCTGGCCTCCATGAAGGGACGGCTCGACGGCATGTCGCTGCGAGTGCCGCTCCCGGTCGGGTCGATCACGGACTTCACTGCCGTGGTGCACGGTGCACCCTCGGTGGCCGAGGTCAACGCAGCCTTCGCCGAGGCCTCGGCCAAGCCTCCGCTCGACCACGTCCTCGACTACACGGAGGACCCGCTGGTCTCGAGCGACATCGTGGGGAGTCCCGCCTCGTGCATCTTCGATGCCGGCCTGACCATGGTGCAGCCCATCAACGAGGAACTGTCGCTGGTCAAGGTGGAGGGCTGGTACGACAACGAGTGGGGCTACTCCAACCGCCTGGTCGACCTCACCTTGCTGGTAGGGGAGTGACCTGGTGAATCCACTGCACGGGTTGCCGCTCCTCGAGGATCTTCCTGACGTCGAGGGGAAAAGGGTGCTCGTGCGGGTGGACTTCAATGTCCCCCTCCATATCGACATCGATGGCAAGGCCACGGTGGCCGATGACTTCCGTATCCGGGCCGCGCTGCCCACCCTGCGCTGGTTGGCCGATCGTGGCGCCGAGGTCGTGGCGTGCTCGCACCTGGGCCGGCCGGCCGCCACCCCCGACCCGCGCTGGGAGATGGACCCGGTGCGCGAGCGGCTCAGCGCCCTGTGCCCGGGCGTCCAGCTCGGGGAGAACCTCCGTTTCTCGCCCGGGGAGAAGTCGAATGACCCGGCCTTCGTGGCCTCTCTCATCGAGGGCTTCGACGCCTACGTGGACGAGGCCTTCGGTGTGGCCCACCGACGGCACGCATCCATCGTCGGCCCCCCGCAGTTCCTGCCGAGCGCGGCGGGCCGGCGCCTGGCCCGCGAGGTCGAGGTGCTGACCGAAATTCTGGTGCGTCCGGCCCGACCCTTTGTCGCCGTGGTGGGCGGGGCCAAGGTGGCCGACAAGATCAAGGTCCTGCGGGCGCTGGCCCGCAAGGTCGACACGCTGATCGTCGGCGGTGGCATGGCCTTCACCTTCCTGGCCGCCATGGGGCAGCGGGTCGGAAGCTCGTTGTTGGACGTGGATCACATAGAGGATTGCCGGCAGCTGCTCGACTCGGGACTCGACATCCGCCTGCCCACCGACATCCGGGCCCTCGAGCCGGGCGGGACGTTCGGCCCCCTGGCGGGGGATCGGGGCGGGGTCAAGATCATTGAGCGGGACCTGCCCGACGGGTGGACCGGCCTCGATATCGGCCCCGAATCAGCGGCCGCCTTCGCCGAGGTCGTGCGTCACGCCGGCACCGTCTTGTGGAACGGGCCGCTGGGCGCTTTTGAGGACCCGCGCTTTGCCGCCGGCACCCGTGAGGTGGCGCTGGCGGTGGCCCAGTGCGAGGGCTTCTCCGTGGTCGGCGGGGGCGACAGCGCCAGCGCCCTCGAGGAGCTGCACCTGTGCGAGCAGGTCGACTTCCTCTCGACCGGAGGCGGCGCCTCACTCGCCTTCATTGAGCGCGGGGGGGACCTGCCGGCGCTCGAAGCGCTGCGCGGGGCGCCGAACGCCCCTCGTTCCTAGTGGCAGCGGTGAGCGCGCGCCGCCCGCTGATCAGCGGGAACTGGAAGATGCACCACGATCACATCGAGGCGCTCCAC
This sequence comes from uncultured Acidimicrobiaceae bacterium, assembly GCA_963737745.1. Lineage (GTDB taxonomy): Bacteria > Actinomycetota > Acidimicrobiia > Acidimicrobiales > RAAP-2 > Bog-473. The sequence goes on from CAVTTR010000011.1 coordinate 156,658, forward strand.
ACGGTGCGCGACCTCGGGCTGCGGATAAAGCCCGAGGACGTCGCCGCCGTCGATGTCTCCGTACACCCGCCCTTCACCGACCTGCGCACGGTGCAGACGTTGGTGGAGAAGGAAGGCATCCCGGTCGCATTGGGGGCACAGCACTGCTCCGACGAGGATGCCGGGCCGCGTACCGGCGAGGTCAGCCCCCGCATGCTGGCCCGTCTCGGCACCCGCTACGTCATCGTCGGCCACTCCGAGCGCCGCACGTTGTTCGGCATGACGGACGCCACGGTGGCGGCGACGCTGCGGGCGGTGTTGCGACACGACATGACCCCCATCGTGTGCGTGGGGGAGACCGAGGAGGAGCGAGCGGCAGGGCACACCGAGAGCAAACTCGAAGAGCAGGTGCTGGCGGCCCTCGAGGGCTTGTCGCCCGAGCTCACCGCCGGCTTGGTGGTCGCCTACGAGCCGCTCTGGGCCATCGGGACGGGGCAGGCCGCCTCGGCCATGGACGCCGAGGACGCGGCGGTCTTCATCCGCGGCCTGGTGGGCAAGGTGGCGGGTGAGCCGGCGGCCGAGTCGATCCGCATCCAATACGGCGGCTCCGTGCAGAGCCAGAACGCCGGCGACCTGATGGCCGAGCCCAACGTGGACGGCCTGCTGGTGGGTGGGGCCAGCCTGGCCGCAGCCAGCTTCCTTGACATCATTCGCGCCGGCGGCGCCTGCTACCGTTCCTAGGCCGTTCTGGCCGGAACGAATCGTGTTGGAGGATCAGTCTCAGTGTCGCTAGCAACCTGGATCTACATCGTGGTCGAAGTGGTGGCGGCCCTCGGCTTGATCTTTCTCATCCTCATGCACAGCGGAAAGGGCGGTGGCCTGTCCGACATGTTCGGTGGGTCCGTCGGCGCGGCCGCGCAGGGCTCCACCGTGGTCGAGCGCAACCTCGACCGCATCACCGTGACCGTCGCCATCATCTTCGCTTTCGCCACCCTCACCCTGGATCTTCGACTGCAGTGACGGACCCGGGTCATCGGCCCGGGTGGCGACGATGTCGACGAAGTCTGGCCCTCTGTAGCGCAGCTCTCGCATTTCTCGTGGCCCTGGCGGTGGCAGGGCCGGGGATCGCCGCCGCCTCGACCACGAAGGCCACCGTGACCTATGTCGGCGTGGCAGGCGGCTCCATCTCCTTCGGTATCACGCAGAGCCCGACCGGATGCAACGACCACACGCCGACGGGGGATTCGCCCGCCACCACCATGCTGTTGGGCGCGGTGCTGCCGAGTGCCTTCGTCATAGGCCAAGACGGCAACTCGACGCCACAACCAACCGACCTGATCGAGCAGTCCGAGCTCATCAGCACGAAGCCCCAGAAGGTCGTCTACAGCCTCAACCCGAAGGCCGTGTGGTCCGACGGGGTGCCGATCACGGCCAAGGACTTCGTCTATGCGTGGAAGGAGCAGCACGGCGACGCGGCGACCGACCCGGCTACTGTCGCCAGCACCGCCGGCTATGGCGACATCACCTCGGTGAAAGGCAGCAACAAGGGCCGCACGGTCACCGTTGTCTTCCGTCAGCTCTACGCCGACTGGAAGATGCTGTTCTCCGATCTGTTGCCCGCGCACATCATGGAAAAGACGGGTTGGAATCCTTCGTGTACCTCGGTCGATCCGGCGATCGACGTGTCCGGTGGTCCTTTTCGCATCGCCAAGGTCTCCTCCCAACGAATCGTCTTACGCGCCAATCCCAAGTGGTGGGGAACGGCCCCGAACGCGCGTCAGATCACGGTGCACATCGCATCCAGCACGGCGCAACTGGCTCAGTGGGTGCGCTTCGGTTACGTCCAGGTGGCCCTGCCGGACGCCCTGACCCCGGCGTTCCTGACCGAGGTGACCTCGTTGCCCCATGTCCAGAGCCAGATAAGTCTGTCGGGTACCGTGCTCCAGCTGGCCCTGGCGAGCGGATCAGGCAGTCAACTGTCACCCGACATCCGCCTGGCGCTCGCCGTGTCCGTCGATCGCCAGGCTCTGGTGAGCCGGCAGGTGGCGTGGGCTCTCTCGAGCGTGCAGGTGGCCACGAGTCACATCTACGCACAGGGTGAATCTGGCTACCCGTCGTCGTCCACGACGACGCCCACCACGACGCAGAACGGCGCGCCGACCACGTCGACCTCTACCTCGACGACGGTGGTCGGCCAGGGAGGGACCGTCAACTTCCCCGTCACGCCCAGCCCCGGACAGGCGGCGTCCCTCATGCTTGCTTCGGGATACTCCCGCACCGCGCCAGGCCCATGGCGCAACGTGTTCGGGGTCCCGCTCTCGCTGCGCCTGGTGGTGGACGACGGCGATCCATGGGCGCTCGCCGTGGCACCGCAGCTCCAGTCCCAACTCACCAGTGCCGGCTTCACTGTCTCTCTCATTCCCGAGGCGAGCGCCGTCGCCGCCGGCGCTGTGCTGGCCGACGGTGCGGCGGACCTGGCCCTCATCCCTCGCACAACCTCGTCCTTCTTGAGCCAGACCGCAGCGTGGTACTCCGATCTCCTCGGTCCTCCGGGCCAGGACGGATCACAGGACTGGAGTGACTACGACAACACGGCCTTCGAAAACCTCATGACCAAGGCCTCCGAGCAGCTGAACCCGGCGAAGGCGGCGATCGACTACACCGCTGCCGACGCGCTGCTCTGGCAAGATCTGGTCTCGCTTCCACTGTTCACTGAACCAACGGCCATGGTGTGGAGCCGCCGGGTGGGTCAAGTGGTTCCCACGCCGACCAGTAACAGCCTCCTCTGGTATGCGCAGTACTGGGCCGTTCGCGTGCCCGAGAGCACGACGAATACCACCCCGGCGCTTCCCGGACCCTGACCTCGAGCGCGCTACGCTCTCGAGGCGCTCTTCGGAGTGGCATGCCAGTCGGAGTGGCGGAATAGGCAGACGCGCCAGCTTGAGGGGCTGGTGCCCGCAAGGGCGTGGGGGTTCAAGTCCCCCCTCCGACACCAT
>CAVTTR010000012.1:0-588108 GCA_963737745.1 uncultured Acidimicrobiaceae bacterium
TACCAGTCGCCGCATCGAAGGCGGGAATACGACTCGGGTCGGCAGCTCCCACATAGACGCCGGTGCGAGGTGTTGCCGATCGTGTGGGCACAGCTATCCGTGTGACCACAACGGTCGCTGCACCTACTCCTAGCAGAGTTGCGATCAGACCGAAAGCGGCTATCGGACGATACACTCGCCTGGGCATTCTGACCTATCCGGTGCGCTCCAACTTGGAATGTGGAGCAGTTTACCCTGGACAGCCAATAGGGGATCGCGACAGACGGATAACGTACTTTCGCAAATAGCAGACCTTTGTGGGCCAATGCGCTGAAATTGCCACCGCCTTGAACAAAGAGTACGGCTCTTGAACCAGGTGCGTGCGGTCGAGCTGCCCCTCTTGTGGACGCGGCCGAGGTTAGAACGTCGGTCTCTCATCGGAAAACCGTATTCGTTGGACGCGCTTCTGCATGACGTAACCGTTCTCGACAAACCAACGTGCCGAGTCGATGAGAGCCTCGATCGCGGGTCGGGGGGAGTGACCGAGCTCGTCACGAGCTCTTCGGTCACTAAACATCATGTTGGTGCTCGACATGAGCGCCGATTCGAGGGCTACGTTTGGCTCGCGTCGAAGGAGCCGTCCCTCAACAAGCTGGGAGAACGCACCAACAGCCACTGCGACATGTCGTGGAACTTGGATGTGAGGGGCGGGGAGATTAGTGCATTGGGCCAAAGCGGCTAGCAACGATTCCATTCCCATGTTCTCGCCCCCGATGATGTAGCTCCGACCCACAGCTCCCCGTTCCAGAGCCAGCAGGTGTCCGGTCGCGAGGTCATCTACGTGGACAACATTCAGGGTCGTATCTACAAATGCCGGCACCCGCCCATTGAGAAAGTCGAGAATGAGCTTTCCGGTCGGTGTCGGTCTGATGTCTCGTGGTCCGAGCGGAAACGTGGGGAGAACAAGGGTGACCGGTACGCCTTGCGCAGCAGCGCGAAGGACCTCGTGCTCAGCCACGTACTTGGTCCGCTTGTAGAGGCCGAACAGGTGAGCGATGTTGGCGTAGCACGTTTCATCTGCCGGCCGACCTCGAGCGGCTCCGTCGAGTCCGAGGACTCCCACAGTGCTGGTGTAGACGACTCGCTCGGAGGATGCCCGGCGTGCGGCTTCGAGGACATTGAGCGTCCCACCGACATTGATTTCGTAGAAATCCTGGGGGTGTTTGGCCCAGAAGCGGTATAGCGCGGCGAGATGGAAGATGAACGCGTGTCTGCGCACGCCTTAATTACGCCGTCGGCGTCGCGCACGTCGACGTAAACGCGCTCAAGATCGAGGCCGCTGAGATTATGTTCGTCGCCCCCTGGTTCGATCAGGGCCAGGACGTGTGCCCCACGGGTCAAAAGGGCGCGGGCTACAGCGGAGCCGATGAATCCGGCGGCCCCGGTGACCGCAACGCGATCCCCTCGGCTGATTGAGGTCTGTGTATCAGCCCACTCGGGGGGTGGAGGAGGGAACCTCATAGTGGCGCGGTGGGCACCGACTGGTCGTCTAGCGGGTCGACGGCGACTTGGTAACTGCCATCGTCTACGCTGCCGCTCGTTCCGCAGAGGTCGCCACCGCTCTGCCCGCCCTGTGGCAGCGACCCTTTCCATTTCCCGTTGCCGTTGCCTTGGCCTACGAATTCGTGTGACAACGGAGGTGTGTACGGGGCGTGAGGGCGAAACTTTCCGGATCTCCGGAGTGCACCTTTGGCCATTGTCCTTCCGAATTCGAAGAGAAGATCCGAGCCGTTGTGCGCATCCTTGAGGATGTCGTCGAGGGCGGCAACGAAATAGTCGATCTCTTCCTGGCCGCAGATGAGCGCCGGGAGAAGCTTGACGATATTGACGTTGTCGGCGGCTACCTGGGTCAGGATCCGGTGCCGATGATAGAGGGGTACCACAACCATCTGAGAAAAAATGGCGGGTCGCAGTCGCTCGAGCGTGTTGAAGCCCCGGCGCAAACTCTTCGATGTTGGGGCGCCGAACTGAAGTCCGATCATGAGCCCCTTCCCTCTTACCTCATGGAGCATCTCATAGCGCTCGACAAGGGGTTGAAGCGCTCCGATGAAAGCTTCACCAGTGGTGCGCGCCCGCTCGATGATGTTCTCATCGTCGAACGTGGCCAGGGTGGCCAAGCCAGCCACCATCGCGAGCTGGTTGCGACCGAAGGTAGTCGAGTGCTTGAGGGCCCTGTCGAGAGACCTGTAGACCGACGAAAAGATCCGATCGGACGTCAGGATCGCTCCAACAGGCACATAGCCCCCGGACAAGGCTTTGGAAACCGTGATGATGTCGGGTGTCAAGCCATAGTGCTCGAAACAGAAGAATTTTCCAGTTCGACCGAGACCTGTTTGCACCTCGTCTAGGACCAACAACGTCTTATGGTTTCGGCACAGATCTTGTGCTTCGTGCCAATACTCGGGCGATGCCATGTACACGCCCTTGCCCTGAATGGGTTCCACAATGAAAGCAGCGACGTTTCCTTGTTGTAACTCCCTGCGGAGTGCGTCGATGTCCCCGAAGGGGACTGGGCTACAACCGGGAAGAAGCTGACCAAACCCCTGACGAAAGTCAGCTCCACCATTGAGGGCGAGTGCGCCCGTGCTCAAACCGTGAAAGGCATGCTCGGCGAAAAGAATTCTAGGACGACGCGTGGCCTGCCGGGAGAATTTGATGGCCGACTCGATTGCCTCGGCTCCTGAATTGCAAAAGAATACCCGGTTGATGTTGTCCCCCTTGCAGCGGGCAACGAGCTGCTCGGCGAGCAACCCGGGCAAGAGGGCGCAGTCCATCTGGACCATGTTGGGCAGATCGAGATCGATCGCCTGGTGGAGCGCCGCTTTGAGCGCGGGATGGCTACGGCCGAGGGCATACACGCCGAACCCAGAGAGAAAGTCGAGATACCGTTTCCCCTCCGCGTCGAAGAGGTACGAGCCTTCACCTCGCACGTAGAACTGATCGAAACCGATGGTCTTGAGAACTCGCGCCAGCTGATTGTTCAAGTGCCTGTCGTGGAGTTCGTAATTTTCGCCATGACGCGCACGCAGCGCCTCTGCAACATCAAATGGCATTTTCCTCCTTCACGGCTCGCTGCAAGACGGATCGCATGGTAGCGAGGCGTGAGGGCGGTGCGATATTGCCTCGATATCGGTTTCCGGTCAATCGACGCCCTCAACGTTACGACATTTGAGAGCGAGACCTTGCATCGGCCAATTCCAGCCGGCGATGTGACGGACACTACGAGGGGGTGGCCACTCGACGAATCCCCTTGTCGCGGTAGGGCTCAGGGGGCCTGGCGCGACATCGATCTGGCTCGAAAAATTGAGTGAGACGAGCGCGTCTCACCCACGTCCACCGTCCGGCCGGCGGCCGCCCCGTTCTCTCAGCCCAGTGCAGCCTTGAACGCTGCCAGGGAGTTGGGGAAATCCCCTCCGGTGAGTTGGGAGTTCAAGCCGCTGGGATCGAAGTCGAAATAGGTCTCGAAGGCCACGTTGTTAGCTGGGTTCTTCATCCAGGTCACCATGTTGGTCATAAAGAGAGGGTCGTCGCCCAACCCGTGGCCGTCGGAGCGGATGATGTCGCCCCATTCGGTGAAGGCGAGCGGCTTACCCTGGGCGGCGGCGAACTGACGTGCTGCGGTGAGGGCCGGCAAGATGGCGGTGCTCCAGGCGGTGGTCGGTGTCTGGGGGCTGACCCAGCTCTGGTCATAGAGGTCGAGGCCGATGACGTTGACGTAAGCATTACCCGGATAGGCCACAGCCACGTTGTAGCCCGAGGCGGTGAAGGCGCCAGCGTCGGGGTTCCACACGAATCGGAAGTTGGCCCCGGCCACCGAGCGCATGGCGGTCACGATCTGGTCGAAGTAGGCGGCGAAGTTGGCCTCCGCCGCTGGTGTCCCCGCATACCAGGGCATCCAGTTCCCGTCGAACTCGAAGCCCAGACGGAGATAGGCGTTGGCGTCGCCTGCGGCCACTAGAGCTTGGGCCAAGGTCACATAGTACGAGTTGTAGGCCCCGGTCGCTCCGGCCGCCAAGGTGGCGACTGGATTACCAGCGGCGTCGCTGGGGATGATGGGCACGCCCAAGGACAAGGTGACCCCGCTGCCCGACCATGCCCCGAGCAGCCAGTTGAGGCTGCCGTTGGCCCCGTCCATGCCGGCGAAGCCACCCGTGGCGGGCAGGTAATCCGTGGCGATGGTGGCATGGGTGCCCGTGGCGGCGTCAAAGGCGCTCAGGCCCGACGGGTTGGCGGCCCCGACGTAGGCCCCTTGGGCCAGACCCGACGACGTGGCGGCGGGGGCGGGGGCGGGGGTGACGATGGCCGGCCGGGGCGACGTGGTGGTCGGTGTCACTGTGGTGCTTGTGCTCGTAGGAGAAGTCTTCGAGGTGGTCGAGCTTCCCGACGGGGTGGAGGTCGAGGGGGTAGAGGTACCCGGCCTGGACGCAGCCGGTGGGGCGATTGTCTTGAGTGCGGCAGGCTTCTTTATGGCGGCTGAGCGCAGCGACCGCTGTTGTTGCACATGGTGCTGTCTTGCGATGGCTGAGCGCAGCGGCCGCCGTTGCTGGCCATGCGGTCCCGTGGCCGAGGCGAGCGTACCGAAGCCAATGGTTGCGACAAGCGCAATTGTTGCGCCAGCCAGTAAGTAGGTTCGCCGTAACTGTCGCATATTTCCCCTTCTTGGCCCTGGAGTCGGGCCGCCCAGAAGAGAACTACGCGATGATCGCGACTTCGGCGGCCCGGCTAACTCAGAGAGTCCCGTGGCTTTGCGTCCCCCTCTCGCGAGGGGTTTGCCTTTTTCGACTGCTTTCAATGACGACCTTGACGGGTTTGTCCCAACAAGTCAATGAATTCACTCACATCAAGAGTCACCCCAACCAACTGGCAACCGTTTCACAACCCAACTGGGATCTCAGGTTGCGATTAGCCCAAAAGACCCCCAAACTTTGGCTGCAATCTGATCAACCAATTGCTCAGTTTCTCGAGACAATTCGAGGCGGAGGACTGTGTTACGTCGTGTGTCTCGTCATCACTGCACACCACGCGACGGGTGCATACACAAGAGGGTTGCCCAGCAGCAGTGACGTCACAACCTATTGGATACGCCCACTACGGGCTATGTCGGACGCTCCCAATGGACGACATCTTCGATCTCTCCGCTTTCAACGTCGTAGATGAATCCGGCGATAATCGTCAGCGGCGACAGATATGACTTTTCGATCAGTAGTGCGATGTCCTCGCGCAAGGCGGTGGCATGGTCATCGATGGGAAAGAAACCTGAAATTGGCGCCAGTGAGCTCTCGCAGCTCTTCGTCACTCACACCGGCCAAACCGCATTTGGTGTGTTGCATGACGACGACGGTGTCGACACCAAGTACATGACTCGACAGTGCCAGACTGCGCAGGACATCGTCGGTGACACGCCCGCCTGCATTGCGGATGACGTGCGCGTCACCTAAGTGAAGTCCTAATACTGCAAAGACATCGATGCGGGCGTCCATGCACGTGACAACAGCCATACGACGCCACGGCCGGGCGTCGGCCACATTCGCACGTGCCGCGGCATAGCCCTCGTTGGCGGCAAGGAGTTCGGCGATCCGGTTCATGCGCAAGGAGAAAGAAGCAGGACCACGGGTGCAGTCTAGATACAGCAGGCCGCACCCACTGCGATCGCGCCTTCCGCTCCAGAGCAGACCGCCGGCCCGCATATCAACGCCCCCGTCGCTGTTCACATGAGGTGGCCAGCGTGGTCGGCGCCCGTCCACAGGAACGACAACATCGGCCCAACGCAGCTGCTCGGCGCGGATAGACCCCAAAACCGGGGGAGGGTTCGCTAGATTGTGGCCACGATGACCAGTGGCACGCAATCCAAGGCGCAACGACGAACAGAATCGCAAAGAAAGGCGGCGGCTCGTCGAGCGGCTGAATTGCGGGCCAAGAGGCGGCAGATGACCGTGCGCTACGGCGCTGGCGTCATAGTGATTCTGGTCGTCGTCCTTCTCATCGTGCTGCTTTCGGGCTCGAGCCCCACCACGCCTGTGGCCAAGACTGCGGCGGATGTAAAGACGGTGGCTATTCCATCCTCCTTGCATATGACGGCGGATCCCGCCACGACGCCCGGCTATGAGGGAATCCCCATCCCGATCGGACCGAAATTGGCCACGCTGGCCACGGCCGCAACAGGTCAAACGGTGGACGGCGTGCAATGCCAGGCCGGAGAGCAGCTGGTCTCGCATGTGCACACGCACCTCACGATCTTCGTCAACGGCAAGGCCCAAGTGATCCCCTACGGCATTGGCGTCCCTGGCGCCGAGGCCGTCGCAACACCACACGGCCCCTTCGTCGAGACCGGGAGTTGCTTCTACTGGTTGCACACCCATCAAGAGGACGGTGTCATCCATGTGGAGTCACCCAGTACGTCGTTGAGTTTCAATCTGGGCCAGTTCTTCAAGGAGTGGGGGATCCCTCTGAGTTCCAGCCAAGTGGGCGCGGCGAAGGGCAAGCTCACGGTGTTCTTCACGGCACCGGGTAAGAAGGTGGGGATGTACAAGGGGAATCCGGCCAACCTTCCGCTGGGCAGCCACTACCAGATTCAGATTGACGTGGGCACGCCAATCGTCAAACCGGTCGACGTGACCAACTGGGGCAGTCTCTAGCCCGGTGCGCTGCGATGCTGTCGTGGTCGGCCTGGGTCCCGGGGGAGAAGAGGTGGCCGGGAAGCTCGCCGAAGCGGGCCTCGATGTGGTGGGCATCGAGGCGGAGCTCGTCGGGGGCGAATGCCCCTATTGGGGTTGCATCCCTTCGAAAATGATGGTGCGAGCCGCCGACTTGCTGGCCGAGGGTCGACGCATACCGGGAATGGCCGGGTCATCGGTCATCACCCCTGATTGGGCTCCCGTGGCCCGGCGCATTCGCGAAGAAGCGACCGACTCGTGGGATGACAAGGTGGCCGTCGACCGCTTCGTGGGAAAAGGGGGGCATTTCATCCGGGGTCGTGGCCGCGTGACGAGTCTCTCGACGGTCGAGGTCAATGGGGAAGAGATCGTGGCTGACAAGGCTCTCGTTCTGGCGACCGGCGCCCATGCCTGGGTGCCGCCGCAATTCGCCGATATCCCGCACTGGACCAATCGAGAGGTCATCGCCACCGAATCGGTCCCGGCCTCGTTGCTGGTCATTGGCGGAGGGTCGATCGGTCTCGAGATCGGACAGGTGATGTCCCGTTTCGGAGCCAAGGTGACCATCGTCGAAACCGGGGACCGCATTGCCGGGGCCGAGGAGCCTGAGGTCTCCGACATGCTCACCCGGATCTTGCGGCGTGAGGGCATCGACGTGCACGTAGGGGTGGAGGTGGCGAGCGCCTCATCTTCGGCGGGAACGAGTTGCACCATCCGCCTGGGCGATGGCACCTCGCTGGCGGCCGAGAGGGTGTTGGTCGCCACCGGTCGGCGAACCGATCTTCGGGGCCTCGGCGTGGCCACGATGGGACTCGATGACACGGCGCACGCCATTGCGGTCGACGCCAAGATGCGCGTGCGGCCCGGGGTGTGGGCCGTAGGCGATATCACGGGAAAGGGTGCGTTCACCCATGTCGCCATGTATCAAGCGAGAATTTGTGTGGCCGACATCCTCGGGCATCCGATCGAGGAAGCGGACTACCATGCCTTGCCTCGAGTGACCTTTACCGATCCCGAGATCGGGTCGGTCGGAATGACCGAGGCCGAGGCCCGCCAGTCGGGCGGCCAGGTACGGGTCATGAGCGAGCCCATCGCCGAGTCGACTCGGGGCTGGATCAACAAGAGCGAAGGCTTGGTCAAGCTGATCGAAGTGGACGGCGTGCTGGTCGGAGCCACGTCGATGGGGCCGACCGGGGGAGAGGTGCTCGGGTTGCTCACCCTGGCCGTGCACGCGCGCATCCCCGTGCGCACCTTGCGGAGCATGATCTACGCCTACCCCACCTTCCACCGCGCCATCGATTCGGCTTTGTGGGCCTAGAGCGGATGCGGCGTCGCGTCAGCGCGCCGTGAGGTCCTCCAAAATGGCGGTGGCCTGGTGCTGTAGCAACGAGAGGTGACCCTCGCCGGGGATGACGGAGAGCCGAGCATGGGGGATGTGACGTAGCAAAAGATCTCGATACGCCGGCGGTCCCGTGTCGTCCTCGGCTCCCTCCCACACGTGGACCGGTGCGGTGATCTCCGCGAGTGAGAACCCCCACGGGTCACCGAAGATCCGATAATCCTGCACGCATCCCGCCGTACCTTGCTGCATTGACTCCTTGACGAACCCGACCGCTTCGACCGCCGGACCCCGCTCCTCGAGGGCGGCCCAATCGACGGGAGGAAAACTGCGCCGTATCTCTCGAGAAAGACGTTTTTCGGACGCGCTGAGCGATCGACACGCGCAGGAGGGCGGAGGCCAGCGAGGGCGCCCGGCGAGCCAACAAGAGCAGGATACGGTCGTTGCCCGCCAGGCCCTTGGTGGTGCCCATGAGTTCGAGAGGAACTGCACTGGCCAGAAGTGCGACCGCAGTGATCCGATCGGGCATCTTGGCCGCGCACACGGCAGCGTACGGGCCCCCGCACGACCAGCCCATGACGGCGAAACGCTCGATGTCGAGTTCTTCGGTCAATGCCGCCACGTCGTTCGGCCAGTCGAGCAAGCGGCGCCCGGGTTGAAAGGTCGATCGGCCCATGCCCGGGCGATCCGGGGAGATGATGCGCACACCCAGGGCGATCGCGGCGGCGTGGGCGGGTGCGGCATCGAGCCGGGAGCTCAAACCCCCATGAAAGCTCAGGACGGGATTCCCGTTCGGATCCCCGTACTCCTCGAAAGCAAGCTCCCGCCCGTCGGGCAGGAGGACGGTTCTGGTCATGCGGGCCCGACCCACTCGCCTCCTCGGCCCTGGGGCACGAGATTAGGGCTTGAGACAATCTGGGGCACCCAGGGCACGCTATAGGGTGCTGCCGGCCTTGACCTTGACCCAAGGTCATGAGCCATCGTATGGAATTCGCAGGGAAATTGTGTGACCGAGCGGCGAAGGATGCGGTCGTCGTGGCCAAATGGTCGCCGTCGGGGGTGTGGGCGCGCGAGGGTGGGGCCGTGAATAACCAAGACCGGGGCATCGAGCGGGAAAAGCGAGTGGCAGCCGAGGCGGCGGCCCAGTTGGTCGAAGATGGAATGGTCGTCGGGCTGGGGACCGGCACGACGGTGGCGTATCTGCTTCCAGCTCTCGGTCGCCGCCAGCTCGACATCACCTGCGTGGCCACGTCGCCGGCGACGGAGACACTGGCCCGGGCCGAGGGCATCGCAGTGGGTCCATTCGAGGGAATCGACCGGCTCGATATGGCAATAGACGGGGCGGATCAGGTGGATCGGAACGGGTGGTTGGTCAAGGGGGGCGGGGGCGCTCACACCAGGGAGAAAATCGTGGCGGCGGCGGCCGATCAATTCGTCGTGATCGTCTCATCGGACAAATTGGTCGAGCGGGTGGGCCCACCAATTTCCGCTCGAGCTCATGGCCTTTGGACTCGACGCCGTTGTCAGAGCTCTTCCCGGTGCGGCGTTGCGTCCCGCTCCACGCACGCCCGACGGAGGTGTACTCGCCGACTATTTCGGGGAGGTCGACGATCCTGAGCGCCTGGCGGTGCGACTGGGTGCCACGGCGGGGGTGGTGGGGCACGGTCTCTTCGCACCCGAAATGGTGGCGTTCGTGCTGGTCGGTCGCGGCGACCGGGTCGAAAGGATATAAGGACGGTCCCCGAGCCACTGGACTGTCGACGAAAAAGACATAACGATGCGGCATCAACGGAAAGGGGAGGGATCATGACCTCAATGACGGACGCCTCGAGTTCGGGGCCATCTGAGTGGGAACGAGATCTCCATGCACGTCTGTCGAGCCATGTGGAGGCGGAACGGGGGCTTCTTGAGGAATACACGACCGCCGCCGCGACGAGCCCGTCAAAGGCTCTGCGCTACCTTGTCGACCTGCTCGTCGAAGACGAGGCTCGTCACCACCGCCTGTTCAATCAGATTGTCGAGTCGCTCGAGACCGAGGCCCTGTTGAGCGGCGAGGATCCCCCGATTCCCTATCTTGACTTCAACGGTGACGATACCTACGACGCCGTGGTTGCGTTGACCGAACGACTGCTTCGCCGCGAGCAAGAGGACTCGAAGGAGTTGAAGCGGCTTCAACGCGAATTGCGGGAGGTGGAAGACACGACGATGTGGACGCTTCTGGTCGAGTTGATGGAGCAGGACACGAAGAAACACATCAGCATCCTTCGGTTCGCCCGCAAGCACGCCGGTCGACGAAGGCGCTGAGCCATACCACTCGTCGGCGACGCTGATCTACGGCCGCTCCGCCCGCACCAGCGTGCGGGCCGAGACACGCACGGCCAAGGCGCAGAGCACGATGGCGAAGGCGGCCAGCGCTCCGAGCTCGGGCGCGACCGCCGTAAATCCGGCGTGATGGTAGATGAGCCTGATGAATGCATCCATGGCCCACGCCTGCGGCACCGCATGCCCGACCGCGCGAACCGTGCTGTCGACCACATCGAGCGGGTAGACGCATCCACCGAGCATGCCGGCGGCGATCCCGATCACCACCGAGGTGGCGATGGCCTGCTCCTGGCTGCGGGCCCAGGTGCCGATCAGCACCGACACCCCGGAGACGGTCAATGCCAGGAGGGCCACGACGGCGCCCACGGCCCACAGGTTGCCCCAGTGCACACCGAAGAGAACCCAACCCAAGACGAGCAGGCCGATGGATTGGGCGGCGGCCACGCACAGCAGGCTGAGGACTTCGGCCGCCACGATGGAGCGCTGCCGCACCGGCGCCGCACCGAGTCGACGCAAGATGCCCAACCGGCGCGACTCGACCAGGCCTGATGACAGGACGAGCACGGTGATGCCCATGAAGAGCACCAGGTCCGAGGGGGCGACGTAGGAGAACGGGCTCAGCGGGGCGTCCGTGCGGGTGTGCGCCAAGGTGGCGTCGGTTAGCCGCGTCGAACTCCCTTCGGCCGCGATCACATCCAACAGCCCCACGACATCGGTGCGGGCTGCAATGGCATCGGTGGTCGCTGACTGCGCCACGAACTCGACGCGGAGTGACACCCGCCGTGTGGCCGGCAGCCCGATCAGGCCGGCTACTACCCGTCCCCGCAAGACGTCGTCGTTGAGCGCGGCTCGGGTGGGTTCGATCCTCACCTTGATGCCCACTGTGTGCTGCACCAGTTCGAGCAGGCGCGGTGACGGGTTGACGAGGCCGACCGGTTCCTTCGGGCTGCCGGCGAGCAGCCCGGTCACGAGGATGAACAAGAGGGGGAGGACGGTGGCCAACGCCAGGATCCTTCGATCGCCAATGGTGCGACGGATGTTGACCAAGAGAATGGCGATCACGGCCGCACCATGCGGCGGACCCGGGTCATGGCGAGTCCGAACGTGACGACCGCGATGAGGCAGAGCACAAGGAACGGGCCGACCACGGAGCCCGTCGACTCATGCAGCAAGGAGAGTCGACCGAAGCCCACCAGGGCCCATCCATTCGGAGTTCCGAGACTCAGGATCTGAAGGAACGTGGGCAACGAGCCCGGAGGAAGCAGGTTGCCGCCGATCAGCGACAGGAAGAGCCCCACGATCAAGGCGACGCCGAAGGCTTCTTGCTCGTTGCGAGCCAGCGAGGTCAAGAAGGCACCCAATCCGCACATGGCGGCCGCGGCGCCGATGGAGAGAATGAGCACCCCGAGGGGCGCGCCCCATTGCGCTCCGAAAAGAAGAGTCGTGGCGGCCCAGACCACCAAGATGCTGGTGAGTCCCGTGATGAAGATGGCGAGCACCTTGCCGACCACGATCGCTGTCGGTCGCAGTGGCGCAGCCGCCATGCGGACCAGGGTGCCGGCGGACCGCTCGAGCATCAGTGAGCGCATGCCGAGACCTCCGCCGATGAAGAGGAACACGACGGCGATCGAAGGAGCGAAGTAGTCGAGCACCCCGCGGCTGGCGTTGCCGAGGCTTTCCGAGCTGACGCTGATCGAGGCAAAGTGCGCGGCCGTACCCGGCCGAAGGTGTCCGGCATAGATCCGGCTGGCCAAACCGGCAGCAATCGATTCTGCCCACTCTTGGCCCACCAACGACGAGGCTCGACTGACGACGGCGAATCCGGGAGTGCGGGTGGCACCCGGGGCCACGATCGGAATGAGCAGATCGGAGAGGTTGGTGTGGTGGCCGGTGAGAATCACGCCACCCGCCAGTGCGCCGTGTGCGACTTCCTCCCTGACCGTTCGCTGATGGGGAAGGAACGCGGACGGTCACATAGCCCGGCAGTTGGGTCGCATGGACGGCCGCCGCCACCACGGGGGGAGTGGCGCCCGTGACGCCGATGGTGAGGTGCCCCCTGGGCGCGTCATGACCGAAGGCAAATCCCAAGATGGCGGTGAGAACCAGTGGTGCCACGAGGCTGGAGATCACGCATGGAGCGATCCCGAACTCGACGGCGCAACTCGTGTATGGCAATGAGCCGGATCAGTCTCGGAGTTCCTTTCCGGTGAGCGCGAGGAAGACCCCCTCGAGATCAGGCGCCACTACCTCGATGCTCGTGAGCTCGACTCCGAGTCGACCTGCCTCGCGTACGACAGCGGGCAACACGGCTGCTCCGTGTACCGTTTCAAGCTCGAGCCCGCCAGGAATCAGGCGCGCCGCGCTCACCAACGGCAAAAGAAGGCAGGCGTCGGCGAGGCTGTCTCGGCCGTTTCCATTTCCTCATAATTTCGCCCGTCTGACCAATGGTGAGTCGTAGGCGATCCTGCCCCCCATGTTGGCGGATGAGCCCCGTCGGAGAGCCTTCCGCAATGAGGTGTCCATCGTCGATGATGCCGATTCGTTGGCAGAGCCGGGCCGCTTCTTCCATGTAGTGCGTGGTGTAGAGCACGGCAATCCCGAGTCCGGCCACCGTCTCGAGAATGGAGTGCCGGCTCTGAGGGTCCACGCCGACCGTCGGTTCGTCCAGGATCAAGAGCTTGGGCTCATGGAGTAAGCCCGGCCGCGATATTGGCACGCCGTTTCATCCCGCCCGAATAGGTGCCGATCCGTTCTTTCCCGCGGTCGGCCAGCCCAACGAGCGTCAACGTCTCGGTGATGCGCTGCTCCAGTCGTTCACCGCCCAAGGCGTAGAGCTGACCGAAGAACCGGAGGTTCTCGCGGGCCGAGAGATCGGGATACAGGGCCAGGTCTTGGGGCACGTAGCCGATCATGGCCTTGGCCGCCAGCGTTCCTCCCGGGTGACCGTCGACGGTCACCTCTCCGTGGTCGGCTTTGAGCAATCCGCAGACGATGGCGATGGTCGTCGTTTTTCCGGCGCCGTTCGGACCGAGCAACCCGTAACACTCATTGTCGGCCACGGTGAACGACACATCGTCGAGCGCCGTGCGCTGGCCGAATTGCTTCCGAAGGCCCCGACACGCAAGCACGGGTCGACACTAACTTGGATCCTTGTGATCGCTCTGGAGCCGATTGGCGTGGTCGTCGGTGGCCGTTCCACCTCTGACGACGATCATTGGGGGACGGTGCATGCGCGCATCTTCTCGATGGTGATCGCTTCGGAAGCGACATCGTGGCCGGGGCGAGGGCCAACCGAGAGCCACCAACCGGCATAGGCGACCAGTTGACGCGGGACTATTACTGAACCACTCAGCCGTTGATGGCTGCCCGCAGCCGCTCGAGGGAAATCTCTTCGGTCCTGTTTGCGCCGCATTGCGTGCAATCGGGGGCATGCCGCCACGATCTGATCATCCGGCTGCCGGATGGGTCCAGATAGACCGTGAATGTTTCTGAGTCGGGATGGATCTCGAGCTGGTAGTACTGCCGCCAACCAGTGGCGACGGCGTCACCACCAACATCGGTGCCTTTCAAAACGCGTCGGTACCTCATGCGAAGTGCATCGAAGACCCACGTGCTGTGGCATGACTCAATGACCGTGGGTTGTTGATCACGTTCCGGTGTCATGGCTCAAGTATGTGAGAAGCGGCTGACTTCGGTCATAAGTCGAACTGTGCTCATCCTTAGGAATTCGTTACAGATCTATGAATATTTGTCGTGCGAATGCCAACGCCGACTCCGACGTCAACGCGGTTGCTGCGCTCAATCGAAGATCGGAGGCTTGTCCCGGCTTCGCTTGAGCTCGAAGAAGCCCTCGGTGCCCGCGACGAGGAGGACGCCGTCCCAGAGCTTGCCGGCCGCCTCACCCTTGGGAGTCGGGGTGATCACCGGTCCGAAGAAGGCGACGCCGGCGACGTGGATGACCGGGGTGCCGACGTCGTAGCCGACCGGATCCATCCCCTCGTGATGGGACTTGCGCACAGCCTCGTCGAACTCGGTCGAGGTCGCCGCTTCGGCGAGTTCGACTGGGAGCCCGACTTCGTCCAGCGCTTCGGCCAGGATGCCTGGGATCTTCCCGCCGCTTTTCGAGGTGGATCCGCTTTCCGATGGCCGTGTAGAGCGGCAGCAGGACGTCAGGTCCCTTCGCCTGCTCGGCCGCGATGCAGACCCGGACCGGCCCCATGGCCGTCGCCATCAAGTCCTTGTAAGAGTCGGGCAGGTCGTCGCGGTCCTCGTTGAGAACGGCCAGCGACATCACGTGCCACGTGGTCTTCACGTCGCGCACGTCTTCCACTTGGAGCATCCAGCGAGATGTCAGCCAGGCCCAGGGGCACAGGGGGTCGAACCAGAAATCCACGGTGTCCGTCATGGGGTTACCTCCGTCAACGCGCCAGTAATCGCGCCGGTCGTCTGTCCTGACCACCATAGGGGTCACTGGCGCGCCAACGATTCGGCTAACGCAGCAGCTCTGCGACGGCACGTGTCACGGCTTTCCCCATCGGGATGTGCAGAAACTCATTCGGTCCGTGGGCGTTGGAGTGCGGACCGAGAACCCCGGTGGCCACGAACTGCGTACGCGGAAAGCTCCGCTTCAGGTCGGCCAGGAAGGGGATGGTCCCGCCTTCGCCGTGGAATCCCACCGGATGGCCGAACGATGCCTGCGATGCGCGATCGAGCGCCGCCGTCTTCTCTTCATCGAGTGGAGGGGCCAGCCAGCCGTTGGCCGCGCCTTCGAGGTCGATGGTGACGTGCGCCCCCTCGTCGGTGGCGATGGCCGAGATCAACGCGTCCGCGGCCAGTTGTGCGTCGACGTCGGGTGGCAGCCGAAGCGAGATCTTCGCCGTGGTGAAGGGCCGCAACACGTTGCCCCCGTCGCGCACGGCCGGCACCCCGTCCATGCCGGTCACCTCGAGTGCGGCTGACCAAGCCTTGGCGACGAGCTGATCAGCCGTGGTCGTACCGGCGAGGCGAAGCCCGTCGACGGTCGGAAGCGTGTTCTCGGCGAACTCCCGCCCCGACGCGGTCAGGGAAGCCCGCAGATCGTCGGGGATGCCGTGCCCGAGGAGCGGGGGCAGCAGGATGGCGCCGGTTGCCTCGTCCTCGACTCGGGACAGGATCTTGCGCAGGATGCGAAAAGACGACGGCACAACGCCACCGGCCATGCCGCTGTGCACTCCTTCGGTCAGGACGTCCACGCGGACACTGGCGACGAGATTTCCGCGCAGGGAGGAGGTCAGCCACAGCCGGTCATAGCTGAGGCATCCTGAGTCGAGGCAGATCACCAGGGAGGGCGTGCCGATCCGCTCACGCAAGTGCTCGACGTAGGCCGACAGATCGGGGCTCCCGCTTTCCTCACTGGCCTCAATGAGGATGACCACGCGCCCGCGCCCTCCATCGGCCGCCAACAGACCTGTCACCGCTGCGAAGAGTGCGTAGCCGTCGTCTGCCGTGCCCCGCCCGTAGAGCAGGTCTCCCTCGCGGACGGGCTCGAATGGTGCCAGACCCGGGCGCCAGTCGCCCAGCGGCGGCTGCTTGTCCATGTGCCCGTAGATCAGAATGGGGTCTCCCGATCCGCCGTTCTCGATCAGGAGGAGAGGCGTACGCCCGGGGAGCTGCACGATCTCGGTGTGCAGGTCTCCGTCCTGCTCCTCGGCCCAGCTCTGGAGGAGTTTTGCGGCTTCGAGGATGGCTCCACGCTCGGCCCATTGCGCATCGAAGGCCGGTGACAGGCATTGGATCCGCGTGTATTCGGACAGTGCGGGGAGGATTTTTCCCTCCCAGGCCGCATCGATGAGCGCCCGGTCGTCGGTCATCCGGCCGCCGGGGGCTCAGGGGCCTGCTCAGGGGGCTCAGGGTGCTCAGCCAAGGTGGCCAAGGTGGCCAAGGTCTTGGTCATGCCCTCCGCCGTAGAAGATGGAAGCTTGCCTCGCCGGAGAAGCGTGGCCTGCTTGTCCTCGGAGATGTCCCAGCTCTCCCGCACCAGAGTCCCGCCGTCCACCGGTTCCAACTCGTAGCGCCAGATGCGTCCGCCGAGGAAGCGGCCGAGGAATCCCGAGACCACCGTTTTCCACGCGATACGACGGTCTTGTTCGAACTCGATCACCGTGTTCGACATTGAGTAAGGGACCCCGGCCTTCATGGACATGCCAAACGTCGTACCGAGCGCCAGCCGCTGCGGCGCGCCAGCCTTCACTTTGACCACGGCGCCCGAGCCGTCGATCTCAGGATGGCGGCCGGCATCCGCCACAATCGCGAAGAGGTCCGCCGCTGGCGCGGCGATGACTCGTTCGACGCTGACAACGCTTCCGTCCATCACGCACCCCTCTGATCATGTTCGTTCGTAGACTTGTCGGACATGGGCGAACTATCTCTCTACTTCAATCCGCGTTGTTCCAAGTGTCGCACGGCGCAGGCGCTCCTGACCGAGCGTGGAATCGAGGCGCGAGTGGTGGAGTACCTCGACGCGCCGCCGACCGTCCCGCAGCTCCAAGAGCTCATGGAGCAACTCGCAATCACGGATCCCCGCGCCATGATGCGAACCGGCGAAGAGGTGTATGCCACGCTGGGCCTGGCTGACCAATCGGGAACTGCTCTCCTCGAGGCCATTGCCGGCAATCCAATTCTGCTCGAGCGTCCCATTTTCGTGCGTGACGGCCGAGCGGTCATCGCCCGTCCACCCGAGCGAGTCTTGGAGCTCCTCGACTCCTGAGCTCGCCCTCGTCTCGGCTTCGCCGTCGTGTTATTCCTTGATGGCGAACTGGGCCAAGTCGCTGAGCTGTACCCACTCCAAGGTCGAGGCGTGCGTCGAGGCCAAAATGACTGGAGGCGCCACACCCGCCTCGAATGCCTCCTGCCAACGGCTGGCACAAAGGCACCACTGGTCACCTGGGGCCAATCCGTCGAAGCCGAATTCGGGATGGGGCGTGGAAAGGTCGTTGCCCACCGAGGCCGAGAAGATCAGAAATTCCTCCGTGGCCCGGATGCAGACCGTGTGCACCCCGAGGTCTTCGGCGCCGGTGTTGCAACAGCCGTCACGGAAAAAGCCGGTCAGGGGATCGAAATTACAGGGCTGGAGGTCGCCGCCAAGAACATTCTGAGCCATGCCCCATTTGAGCACGGTGAGAGCACTGAGCGAACTCGCGCTCACCGGTTGAATCCGCCGGGACTTGTTTTGGAAAAAGCATACGGGTCGGGTGGTTTCTCCGAAATCAACTGTCGGGAGGTTCAGCTCCCGTCGAAAACCCGACCTTCGAAGCGGTCGACCCAGGTGAATTTCTCGACGGGTTGCCGCCGCAAGCGGCGTGCCGGCAGCGACGGGGCGGCCCAACACGATGAGTGCCGCCACCGCGTAGCTCTCGGGGATTGAAAAGAGCTGGCGGACATCGGTTTCGACGCCGGAGCGGCATGGTGGTGATCACGCCGCCCAGTCCCTCGGCCCGGGCCGCCAACAGGAGGTTCCAGGCAAACGGGTAGACGGACGCACCCCCGGCGAGGGGGTAGCCGTCGTGGTCTCGATCCACGGCGGCCAACACGCGCGAAGTCGGCGAGCAGCAGCAGGAGAGCCGGCGCCGTATCGAGGGCCTCCGCCATACCCGGCGCGCCTCCCGATGCGACGTGGGCCGCGGCCGCCTGGGCGAACTCGTCCGCATGGGTCGCCGCCTCCGCCTCGGCGTCGCGGTCGGTGATCGGGGCCCAGGGGACCAGCCCGGCTCTGGTGATGGCGAGGTATTCGTACCAGCCCGTCAGGTAGAGGTCGCGTAGGGAGCGGCGTGTCGCCGGGTCCTTGACCACGATCACCCGCCAACTCTGGCGATTGCCGCCGCTGGGAGCGAAGCGGGCCGTATCGAGCAGGCGATGGAGCACGGCGTCCTCGATAGGCTCGGGGAGGAACTCCCGCACCGCACCCGTGCTCCGCAGCGTCTCGATCAGGTCCAGATCCATCGAAAGACGGTAGCGGGGACTGCCTGTTCCCGGGGACCCTTGAGAGAGGGTCCTCGACGACAGGCCCTCGCCACCGGCCACTGTGGCGTCATGTCCTCGCACGAGAAGTTGCGCCGTCTGAGCCGCTTCCCCCTTGTCGTGGCTCCCATGGCGGGCGGCCCGACGACTCCCGCCCTCGTCATAGCGGCGGCGGAGGCTGGCGCAGTGGGATTCTTGGCCGCAGGCTATAAGTCGGCGGGCGACATGCAGAGTGAGATCGCCGCCGTCCGCCGCGCCACATCGGACGCATTCGGGGTCAACGTGTTCGTGCCGGGTGAGCCGACGCGCTACCCCGATGCATTGGCGGCCTACGTCAGTGCGTTGAGCAAGGAGGCAGACGAGCTCGGGGCGACGCTCGGTGCGCCGCGTTGGGATGACGACGAGTACGGCGCGAAGCTCGATGTCCTTCTCGCCGCACCGCCTCCTGTGGTCAGCTTCACCTTCGGCTGTCCGAGTCCGGATGTGGTGCGCTCGCTCCAGGCCAGGGGTGCGCTGGTCGTCGTGACCGTGACCACTCCTCAAGAGGCGGAGCTGGCACGGGACGGCGAGGTCGATGGCTTATGCCTGCAAGGTATCGAAGCGGGTGCTCACCGTGGCACCTTCGCCAACGATGACAGACCGGGGCAGGACTACCCGCTCGCAGAGCTTCTGGCTCACGTGCGGGCGACGTGCGCCCTTCCCCTCATCGCGGCCGGAGGGATCGCCGACGCACGGGATGTGGCGGCCGCGCTGGGTGCCGGGGCGACCCAGGTGCAGTTGGGGACCGCATTTTTGCGCAGTACCGAAAGTGGCGCCCACGCCGTCTACAAGGCCGCGCTTGCCGACCGCCGTTTCACCTCAACGGCCATCACCCGCGCCTTCAGCGGCCGGCGGGCCCGCAGCCTGGTCAATGCGTTCCTGCGGGCACACGAGGATGCGCCCCCCGCTTACCCCGAGATCAACCACGTCACCCGCCCCCTTCGCGCCGCCGCAGTGGCGGCCGGCGATCCCGAACACATGAGCCTCTATGCCGGCGAGGGATTCCGCCAGGCCGAGGAACGATCGGCGGGCGAGGTCATCGAGCAACTTGTGGCCGGGCTCGAGCGGTCCGGATTGTCGTAGGTCAGGTCTCCTAGTGTGGAGGTTCGTGCGCCTTTTGATCCGGATCCCCCCATCCCGGTGAGCTCGCGGCGCGAGGTCGACACCTTCGAGTTCACCCCCCCTTCCTTCGAACGCGTCACCGGCTATCTGCATCATCTGAGCGAGGCCGGCCAAGGATGGATCAACCTGCTGCCCGGCGTGGAGTTGGACGAGGAGGAGCAACAGACCATGCCGCCGGGGCTCTTCAGCCTCTTCAGCAACCGGCAGCCGCCCGTCACCATGTGCACGTTGATGCCTGCTCGGCCGGCCCGGAGCGCCTTCGACGGGGTCACCGTCGGGGTGATGCACCCGACGGGAGGGAAGGCAATTGCACGCCTGGCCGAGGCCGGGGTGGCGAAGCCCGCGGGGTGGTTGGTGCGCCAAGACCACCCTCGACGTGGGCTGGTATTGCTCACGACGCATGGCACACCAGAAGTCGACGTCATCTCGTGGGCCATTGCGGCCGGAACGGCCCTCTGCCGCAAGGAAATGACCGGGCAATGGCAGGCGGTGGTCTACCTCCCCTGAGGGACTATTGAGTAGCGGCGGCAGCAGCTACAACCACGTCGCGCAGTTCCTCGATGAGACTTTCCACTGCTGCGGGGTCGGCGCGCAGCTGAAGGCGGCCGCCCGATCGTTCCGAGCGCACGAGGCCCGAACCGCGCAGCGACTTCACGTGCATGCTCACGGTCGGTTGGGCCAGGCCGAACGACGTGGCCAGATCACCAACCGTGCTCGGCGTGAGCGCTAAGTAGTGCAAAAGGGCCAAACGGGTGGGATCCGCCACCGCCTTGAGCCGGCGCGCCAACGCTTCGGTGCGCGCCCGTGCCGCCGCGTCAGTTTGCTGGAAGCCTGCGCCGACCAGCGTGAGACCCGGGAATTCCAGGTACAGGCTCTTCCCGAAGAACAAGCACGGCACCACGAGGAGGGGTTGACCCGCCTCGATGTGGGCATTGATGCTGGGCAACCAGGAGAGGAATGGTTCACAATGTTCACCGACCAGATCCTCGAGCCTGCGTCCCGCCTCGAGCTGCGCCACCACGCGCTGTCCGGCCTCATCCAATGTGGGCAGCGCCGCCTGCCAGATCTCGTCGACGAGTTCCCAAACCTGACGCAACAAGTCGAGATACGAGCGCACCAGTGCCGGCGATGATTTCAAGAGCTCCAATCGTTGGAGGAACACCGCCCGATCTTCGGCACTCTCCGATTCCAACCCCAGGTCAGCGGGCACCGTGGGTACTGCTGCTTCGAGGGCGTCCCACAGGGCGGTCGGCGAGGTTTCGCCGAGTGCATCGGCGTGATGGGCCAGGATCTGCACTTCGGTGAAGCAGACGCCAGGCCCAAGGTCGGCCCAGAACGCACGAATGCGCTCGACCAGGTCCTCGCGTTGGCTGAGGACCTCGGAAGCCAAGGGATGGTTGTCGCGCCACTCCGACCGCAAGGCCACCCAGAGGAGCCAGGTCAGATCGCACGCCAACGAGGGACTCGACAGAAACGTCCGCTTCGGCGGGGGAGACGTCGTTCCATCCATGGTCATAGGCATACAGCTATATTAGAATATTGTTGAAACAATGTCAACTTTGGTATAGGATGGTCTGCGAGAAATCGAAAAGATCGAAGAGAAAAGGTGATGGCAGTGGGGTACTCGTGGCTTGCGGAACGAATGGCGGAAGAGCACCGGCGCGATCTGACAGTCCTGGGAGCGGCCGGGAACCAGCCGACTACCCCGCCTCACGGGCCGGCGAGCCGGCCTGCTGCGACTGAAGTCCAGCTCCTCGCGTCGATGATGCCGTCCGCTTCGCACCCTGTCCCTGTCCTCTGTCCCTGTCGATTTTGGAGTACCGGCCCTCCAGCCCAGCTTGGAGGGAGAGCGGCATCCGGTCGGACAACACGTGGGCACGTTGCTCATCCGGCTGGGCACCCGCCTTGGTGGCGCATCCATACGCCCCTCCTGATTCGAGGGGACCGGCAGGTTTTTCCTCGGGTGTGCGTATAGGCAAGAGTGCTGCATGACCCCAGATCGGAACGTGTTGTTTCTTACGGTCGATCAGTGGCGCGGTGATTGTCTCTCGGCGCTCGGACACCGGGTGCTTGAAACGCCCGCATTGGATGCCCTGGCGCGCCGTGGTGTGTTGTTCTCCAATCACTGGGCCAATGCGGCTCCCTGCGGACCCTCGCGCGCCTGCCTGTATACGGGCACCTACCAGCACCGCAATCGTGCCGTGCAGAACGGCACACCGCTCGATTCCCGATTCACCAACGTCGCCCTTTTGGCGCGCCAATTGGGTTACGACCCCGTGCTCTTCGGACACACTGATACGTCCGCCGACCCGCGGACGGTGCCACCGGGCGATCCCCGTCTCTTCACCTATGAAGGGGTCCTGCCCGGATTCAACTCCGTTCTCCACGATCCTTGGGAGCAAGGCAGCCCGGGTTGGGCCACATGGTTGGCCGAACATGGTCTTGACGTGCCCAGCAATCCCCACACGCTCTATGAGCCCATTGAGGGATTTCCAGGGTCCGATGACCATGGCGCGACCTGGGCGCCGGCTCGGTTCCCGGCGGAGCTCTCGCAGACCAGGTACGTCAGTGAAGCCGTCACGAACTGGTTGGAGCGCAACGGCGAGCGGCCCTTCTTCATCCATGCCTCCTTCATCCGTCCCCATCCGCCTCGTCGCAATCCGATCGGCTACCACGACCTCTACGACGCTGAGCAGATCGGGCCTTTTGCGGGGTGCGAGCGGCCCGAAGATGAGGCGGCCGTGCACCCCTTTGCCGCCATGCTGCTCGATGTACCCCAAGTGATGGCGCCCCGGAACGAACGGGATCGCCGCCAGGTGCGGGCCACGTACTACGGCGCGCAGCGCGAAGTGGACGATGGCTTGGCGCCTCTATTCGAGTTCTTGGTACAGCGCGGCTTGGCCGAATCGACGATGGTCATCGTGACCAGCGATCACGGCGAGATGGGTGGCGATCATTGGTTGCTCGAAAAACTCGGATATTGGGACGAGAGCTACCATGTCCCTCTGATCGTGATCGACCCACGCGTCGAAGCGGACGCCAGCCGCGGTTCGGTTGTCGATTCGATCACCGAGTCTGTGGACCTCCTTCCCACCATCTGTGAGTACATCGGCGCCGAGGTGCCGCTCCAGGCGGACGGGTGGTCGTTGTCGCCGTTCACCCACGGGTGGGGTCCTCCCGAGCACTGGCGCACCACCGCCCACTTTGAATGGGACTTCTCTGATCCGGTGAACCAGATGGCCGAACAATTCTTGAACGTGCCCATGAGCCATTGCTCGTTGGCCGTTTCGCGTGGGGCTACCTACAAGTACGTCCAGTTCGGTACCTCTGGCGAGATCTTCCCGCCGCTCATGTTCGACCTCAAGGAGGATCTGGAGCAGACCCACAACCTGTGTGGCGAACCGGGAGCGGAGTGGAAGGAGGCAGCCTGGGAATGCACGCAGGAGTTGCTCCAATGGCGCATGCGCTCCTCGGAACGAACGTTGAGCGGCTCCCTGCTCTCGGCCCAGAGGGGAGTGGTCTCCTCCCGGGACACCTGGCGGTAAACCTGGCTCCAGGTTGACCCCGTGGCATGCTGGACGCCAACGTTGATCGGTCCGCAGGGCCGGCCGGGTCCCCAGATCGTGGGAGGCCGTGGCGGCTCCATTCCGTTGGGCGAACCTTTTGCAGCAAGAAACGCACGGTAAGTAGGAAGGAGTTCGTGTGCCGCACCATGCCATGACCGACGATGAGATCCACGTATTCCTCACTGCGCTGCCCGCCCGCACGGGAAAACTGGCCACGGTGCGGGCCGACGGGAGACCGCACGTGGCGCCCATCTGGTACGCCGTCGACGACGATGGTGCCTTGTGCTTCAACACGTGCGAGCGCACCGTCAAGGGGAGGAATCTCTTGCGTGAGGGACGGGCCGCCATCTGTGTCGACGACGAGCGGCCCCCGTTCAGTTTCGTCACGGTCGAGGGCGAGGTGGAGATCGTTCGCGACCTCGGAGTGGTGCGGCAATGGGCCGAACCGATCGCCGGGGTTTCCGGCTGAGGTCAGGCCGGCAGACCGATGATCCGTCGGCGCTGCGCGCCCGCCCGCAAGGAGCGGAGTGTCGGGCGGGTGCGGCCGAACTGCCCCAACGGAATGATCACTGTGGCGAATAGTGCCGCCACGAGGATGAGGTCGGGCAAAATGCCGGCGTGGACCACGGTGAGGACAAGGTTCTTGACCGAGGAGATGCCGACGAAGGTTTCAAAGGTGCTGAGGGCGATGATGACGCGCCGGAGGGTCGCTGTCACAGCGGGCGCCAGGACGATGACACCCCACGTGACATACCAACTCCAAAGGATCGGGCCCAACAGCGCCACGACGAGCAGGGTGAGGCCGAGATTGCGTGGGAGGTTGAAGTCGGACGAACCGAGTAGGAGCCAGACTCCGATCGCCGCGGCGAGACCCAACCCCATCACGCTGAGGACGGTACGTGCTCCGAACGGGGAGAAGTGCACGTCGAGCACCCGCGCCAGCGTCGATGCCGCCTTGGCCATGGCGTTCACCGGAGTGACGGCGGTGAACGACTTGTCGGCTGCGGTCGTGGTGCGTAGCCAGCCCCACCCCATTCCCGAAGCCAACGCAATCACCCCCAAGGTCGAGAGCGCGATGAGCCCGGCCCCGATGGTGTGTGTGAGTCGTCGCACGACCGACGCTCCCGCGCCGGCCCACGCCCAGCCCAGGAACACCACGCCCAGCAAGGCCGGTGATTTGACCCCGGCCGCCACGGCGCAGAGGACGACCCCCGGAATGGTGCCCCAACGCTTGGCGACAGCGAGTCCGGCCATCAGGAGGCCAAGCATCAGTGCTTCGTTGTGCGCGCCGCCGATCAGGGTCATGAGGACCAAGGGACAGCCGGCCCCGAGGAGGACGGCGTACGCCGGATCTCGCCCCAGCCGTCGAGCAAGCGACGACGTGGCGGCGATGATCAAGGCGAGTCCCGCCACCTCGAGCAGTCGGAGCAAAAGGATGTCGGGCAAAATCCTGTGTCCCGAAGCCGTGGCGAGCACGCCGTCGATGGACAAGAAGGTTGGCCCGTACGGCGACGGCGTATTCGTCCAAAGCGAGTCGGGCATGGTGCTGAACGGCGTCGACCCAAGGACTCCGGTGCCATAGACGTAGGGATCGATGTGGTGGCTGACCATTTCTCCTTGGCCGGCGTAGCTATAGACGTCGCGGCTGAAGAGGGGAGGGGCGAAAAGGAGTGGGAGGGCCCATATGACAATCACCAGAACGACTTTTTTCACCGGCACCCTGCGGTGCGACGAGAGATGGCGCAACAGTCCGATCCACACGCGCACAAGGAGGACCATGCCGCCGTAGACCGCGATGATGGCGTAGACCGGCGGGTGGACTCTCGTCGATCCGATGGAGCCCAAGGGACCGTCGGGCATCCCGAAGAACCAGGCCCCGGACAAGTGAGTCTCATACGCCGAGCCACCGAGAAGGACGCCGCAAACAACGGCCAGCGTGGCCGCGCATCCCAACACAGCCGTGGCTGTCAGTCGATGCGGGGCGGCAGTGACGCTGGCCTCGGACTCCATGCGGCCCTTTCTTCTCAGTTCCTATGGCCGCTCTGCCCGCCGCACTCCTCGAGCTGCAAGGATCTTCAGGAAATTCCCAGCATTTGGAAGAAGAATGCGCGCGACCACGGGGGAGAAATCTAGCTGTCATCAAACCGAAGCATGGATGCAGCACACACCCCGTGGAGCGTCGGCGCAACGACAGAGGAAGCGGTGCGCCATCGTGCCGTGGCTCACGGTGATGGTCCTCGGTGTCCCGAGAATCGTCGGGGGCTGAACACAATGCGTGGCCACATCGGACCCTTGTGGCCCTATGTCGTCTTCATCGCCATTCCGGCCGCAGCCTTCATTCTGCCGGACGTCTTTGGTGGTCACCTCTTGATGACGGGCGACAACCTCCAGCAGAACTACCCGCTCCGTGTCTTGGTCGGCTCCATGTACCGCCAGGGCGAGTTGCCCTTCTGGAATCAGTACATCTTCAGTGGCACACCTCTGTTGGCGGGCTTCAATGCCGGGGCGTTGTATCCCCTGACGGGGCTCTTCGCCGTGTTACCGGACCGTGTGGCGTGGATCGCCACCGAGGTTGTCCTCTTCGCCCTCATCGCCATCGGGATGCATCTCTTCCTGCGGGCGTTGAAGCTGTCGACGTCCGCCTCTGTGCTCGCCGCCGTGACGTTTTCATGCTCGGGGGTCGTGCTCAGCCAGGTCAGCCACATCGACATGACCGAGGGATACGCCTCCCTCCCCTTCATGCTGCTGGCGGTGGTGCACATCGTGAGGGATGGGCGCTGGCGATGGTCCGTTCTCCTCGGCATTGCCTTTGCTCTGGTCATATTCGGAGGTGCCCCCGAGGCCATGCTGGACGAGGGGCTGTTGGTCATCGCCTACGCCGCTCTGAGCGCGGGCGTCGATCGCCGCCGGTGGTGGCGCGTGCTCAGCCGTGGCGGTGTGGGTGCTGCGTTGTCCCTTTCCCTCTCTGCCGTTCAATGGCTCCCGGGGATCGCAGCCATCTCGAACTCTCAACGTTCGGGGTTTGGTGGGGGGTTCGCGGAGACGGGAAGTTTTGCCCCCGCCAATAGTCTGCTGTCGTTCGTGCCCTATCTGTTCGGCGGATACGGCCATCTCGGTGAGGCCAAGTTCTTCTCGCATTACAACTTGCCCGAAGTGGGCATCTACGTCGGCATCCTTCCCGTCATCGCCCTGGCCACGCTCTGGCGCCCGCGTTGGCCGTCGCGCCTGGCCCCTCGGGAGCGCCGTACGTGGTACGTGATCGCCCTCCTCGGTCTGTTGTTGGCCTTTGGGGCCAACACGCCCCTCGAGCACATCTTCAACGCCATCCCGCTCTACGGCCGCCAGCGCCTGCAGAGCCGGAACATGATCGACGTATCCGTTGCCCTTTGTGTCCTCTTCGCGGGCTGGCTCGACCGGCGAGAGGATCTGGTCCCACACCTCTGTGACGTTCGACCGCTGGGTCGGCTTCGTCCCGCTGGCGCTGGTGAGCGCAGTGTCGGCGTGGGCCCTGGCGGCGCCACGGTCCTTGGTCACGACGCTGACCACCGGTTCGGGCTCGGCCGCTGAGGTGCACACGGTCCGAGAGGCGAGCCTCATCGCAGCGGGCTTCTGCCTGGTGGCGGGTCTCGTGGCATTCCTTCGATTCGTCGTGGGGCAGAGACGCTGGCTGCTCATTGTGCTTGTGTTCATGGCGGCTGATCTCGGCTTGGTGGCCGGGACGAGTTCGCTCGGCACCGTTCCTTCCAATGCGTTGTTGGTCGGCAAGACCCCGATCGAGGACGATGTGGCGGCGCACTTGCCGACGGGCGGACGCTTTGCCTTTTATGACCCGCAGGAATATTCGAGCGGCGCCACGACGGCTGACACCGGCCGACCGGACGCCAATGTCCTGGCGCATCTTCGCTCGGTGGGCGGCTACGCCTCGATTGTCAATGGGAACTACAACGCGGTCACATTGACCCACGCCCAAGGCGAGTTGAATGTTCCTCGACTAAAAACAGGCTCCTTTGGACAACTCGACCTGGCCGAGATTCTCACTGCGCCGGAGTACTTCCTGGTGCCCTTGGTCGGTGCGCCCCGGTCCCTCGAAGAGGTGAAGCAAGCCTCTGCGCCACGCGGCAGCGATCCGGTGCTGCCCATGGGGAATCGATCCGATTTCACCGACAGTGGATATGCCTTTTACCCGCCGCCGCGGGGCGCCATGACTACCGGCCAGTCGAATACGTGGTTCTTCGGAGAATCGCTCTCCGGCTCACATGCGACCTTGCTGCTCGCGGCGGGGTCAACGTCGGCGCAGATCCGATTCGGGACCGTCTCCACCAGCGGCCGGACCACATGGGGGTCACGCGTCACCGTGGCTCCGGGAGCGACGAGCGTCGGGAGCACCTTGCCGACCAGGGTCCGCAGTCGGCCTGACCGTTCAGGTGGTCGCGGGGCGTCTGCCGCCGCACCAGGCGGACATAGTGGTCGGGCGTACGAGCTACGAGCTGGACGGGGCGCTCTCCCGTGCCGTGCAACCCGGGCGCTGGCGCCAGCAAGGTTCAATCGATGAGTACACCCTGTACGTCCGAACGACCGCACCCTCCTCGGTGTACGCGGTCGCGGCAAAATGACGAGCCGGCGCCACGCGTCGACATCCTGGCTCAGAGTGATAACAGCGAATCCGTTCACGTGCGCGCGCACAGCCCCGTCACGGTGGTGCGCGACGTGGCGTGGGACGACGGGTGGCAAGCCTCCATCTCATCTGATGGCGGCCCACAGGTGCCAGTGCCGGTGGGGGAGCGTGGCTTGGTGCAGGAGGTAAAGCTCCCGTCTGGTGACGACATAGTCCGATTCTCGTACCAACCGCAACATTGGCTGGTGGCGACCGTGCTCAGTGAAGGGGCCACGTTGCTGCTTCTCTTGCTCTTCCTCGACATTGCACTCCGTCGATACGATCGCTGGGATCGTTGGCGTCAACGCCTTCGAGGGGCGCGTCGTTAGCAGAATGGATGGGCCAATGTCAGGAGAAATTCGCCTTCCTCGGCCCCCCACATGCCATCGATCACGAATCCGGCCGCGCCCAGTTCTTGCTCGATCCGCTCGGGTGTGAACTTTGCACTTATCTCGGTGAGGATGTCTTCACCCCGGGCAAATCGCACCGAGATCTCAGCGTCACGCAGAAGTACCTCACAGGGCTCGAGGGCGCGCAATCGCATTTCGATCCATTGTTCCTCCTCGTTCCACAGGGCCACATGGGCGAACAGATCGGGGTTGAAGTTCCCGCCCAGCTGTTCGTTCAGCACATGAAGCACGTTCTTGTTGAACTGAGCGGTCACGCCTGCCGCGTCGTCGTAGGCCGCGACCAATCGTTGCCGGTCCTTCACCAGATCGGCACCGAGGAGGAACGAGTCGTCGCTTGTCATGGTGCAGTTCAGATCAAAGAGGAACCGCGCCCGATGCGCCGGGTCGAGGTTGCCGATGGTTCCTCCTAGGAATGCCACCATGCGACGTCCATCGGTGGGGATGGCGGCCAGGTGTTCGCTGAAATCTCCGATGACGAGGTGGACGGCGAGGGGCGCATATTCCTCCGAGAGCGTGGAGGCCGCGTCCCGCAGAAATTCGTCGCTTATGTCAAAGGGCACGTACGTCGTAAGGGTGCCGAACCGGCGGAGCGCATCGAGTAGTACCCGCGTCTTTTCGCAGGCGCCTGCCCCCAGCTCGACCAACGTGTCGGCCTTCGAAAGCTCGGCCATGGTCGACGCGTGCTCTTGCAATAACCTCCGTTCGGCCCGGGTGGGGTAGTACTCGGGCAGACGGGTGATTTCCTCGAAGAGTTGGCTTCCGTGTTCGTCGTAGAACCATACGGGCGGGATCGACTTTGGCTCAGTTAACAGACCAGAGATGGCGTCGGCCCGCATGCGCTGACGGACCTCGTCGGGCGAGAT
Organism: uncultured Acidimicrobiaceae bacterium; assembly: GCA_963737745.1. GTDB lineage: Bacteria > Actinomycetota > Acidimicrobiia > Acidimicrobiales > RAAP-2 > Bog-473. Next base: position 29,003 of record CAVTTR010000012.1, read on the forward strand.
ATGGACGTCGATCGTGTAGGACACAGACACGTCGATCAAGGATCCTGGGCCAGCCGGAGCCCGCTAAAGGCCCAGCGTGCCCCAGGTGGGAAGAAGTTGCGGTAGGTGGCTCGGGTATGGCCCGGAGGAGTGGCGCAACACCCGCCCCGCAGCACGTATTGGCTCACCATGAACTTTCCGTTGTACTCGCCGACGGCACCCGGTGCGGCGCGGAACCCCGGGTAGGCGGTATAGGCACCTGATGTCCATTCCCAGACATCGCCGAAAAGTGCATTGTTGGTGACGGCGGGGCGGGGGTGGGGCGACTCGAGGCCCAAGAAGTTGGTTCCTTCGCCGGCCGCCGTCGCGACGGTCTCCCACTCGGCCTCGGTGGGGAGGCGCTTGCCGGTCCAATGCGCGAAGGCGTCCGCTTCGTAGTAGCTGACGTGACAGACGGGCTCGTCCGGGTCGACGGGTCGCACGCCCGAGAGGGTGAATTGCAGCCATTGGTCCGATTCGTCGGCGTCGCGGAACCAGTACAACGGGGACCGCCAGCCTTGGCCCATGACCACCGACCAACCATCAGAGAGCCAGAACTCGGGCCGCTCGTAGCCGCCATCCTCCATGAATGACATCCACTCCCCGCAGGTAACGGGCCGGTCGGCGAGAGCGAACGGCGGCAGGTAGACCCGATGCCGGGGAAACTCATTGTCAAAGCCGAAGCCCACGCCGGAGTGTCCGATCTCGGTTACTCCGCCGTCGTGTTCGATCCATCCGGCCTTGGGCGGGGCGGGCTTTTCGCATTCTTGGCGAGGCCGGGGCAAATAGACCGGCCGCGTCGGATTGCGCGAGAGGACATGCTTGATGTCCATGAGCAACAGCTCTTGATGCTGTTGCTCATGGTGCAGTCCGAGAGTGATCAATTCGGGAACACCCCAGTCGAGTTCCCGGCCGAGCAAATCCACCATTGCCTCGTCGACGAAGGTGCGGTAGCGGCCGACTTCTTCGACGCCCGGCCGCGAGATCAGGCCGCGTTCGTTGCGGGGGTGACGCTCACCGATCGCTTCGTAGTACGAGTTAAAGATGTACGAGAAGGCGTCGTCGTAGGGCTGGTATCCAATGGCATTTGGTTGCAGCACAAATGTCTCGAAGAACCATGTGACGTGGGCACGATGCCACTTCGTGGGGCTGACGTCGGCCATGGACTGCACTGTCTGGTCTTCCGCACTCAGAGGGGCGGCCAGGCGCTCCGTGGTGGCACGCACGGCGTTGTAGGCCTGGGCGAGGTTTGATTCAATCGCCGGCCCGCCGTCCTCGGACATCTGATCCTTCCGTCGACCACTTTGCCCGGGGCAAAGGTGTCCTTCGTCCAGTGTTTTCGCTGCGTTCACCCTACCCAGACGGCCCCGGAATTAAGCGCACCCCTTGAGGCACTTTGTGACCTCGGACCCCGGCCGGGGCAAAACGACGATGCGAACCCTAACATCACCGCATGACTGTTATCGCCACCTACGAGGGGATTGAGATCGCCCGCAGCGATCGGACCGTTGTCGTCGAGGGGAACCATTACTTCCCAGCTGAGGACGTCAAGGAGGGGACCTTGGAACCCTCCAACACGCATACCACGTGCCCGTGGAAAGGCGTCGCCAGCTACTACGACGTCGTGGCGGGTGAGCACCGCAATCCTGATGCCGCCTGGTTTTATCCGACGCCAAAGGAGGCGGCCAAGGAAATTACCGATCGCGTGGCCTTTTGGAAGGGCGTCCAAGTCAAGGAGAGTTGATCTGCAGGCCCGTCTGGGCGCTCCACCCTGCGTGTCCAGCTCACCCAGAGGTGATCAGCGGTGCCTCAGCCTCGAGCGTGTCCAGCGCGGCTTGGCCCGTCTTGTTCTCGAGGCTCTTGCGCATACGCCATGCCGACCAGCGGTCCAAAAACTTTGATCCGAAATAGAAAACGGCGGCAGCGTAGGTCCAACCAACCAGGATGTCTATGACGAAGTGCTCGGCGTTGTACACCAACGTAAAAGCCATGAAGATCGGATACGCCGCCAGCAGTATGCGCTTCCTGTTGCTGGCAGCCTTCCAGAAGAAGAGGCAGATGAGCATGGGGTATCCGCCATGGAGCGAGGGCATTGCGGCCACGCTGTTGTCGAACTTGCTGCCGCCGGCGAAGAGCGCTTGTCCGAGTCCGATGTGGAGGTGCTTCCACACCTGATCGATGATCCGGGTGGTCGGGGGGAGGTGACCGAACTCGCTGGCCATCCACGGGGGCATGGCAGGGTAGAGCACATAGGTGATGTAACCGATGAACGTGAGGGCCACGAAGAGCGAGACGTACCGTCGGAACCTGGGGTGGTTCGTCTTCCACAAGACTCCCGCAATGATGAACGAGGCGAAAAAGTGGGTCATGTAACAGGCCCAGCACAGGTAATCCCAGAAGTGCAGGCCCGGGCGGTACAGCCAGCGCTGTAACTGGGCTGTCGGATCCACGCTGAAGACGTGCGTGTCGAACCATACCTGGGGCCTGACGAATGCGACCTGCTGAAGGGAACCGAACGTGTTGTGCGGACCCCATATTGGGTTGGCGGCGTAGCCCCGGAGAATGCCGTAGCCGAAGAGGACAGCGATGAGAGGGATCCAGTCGATCATCAGTTGCTTCCAGCGCACTCCGCTGCCGAGGCTGGAAATGATGAGGCCCACGACGACGTAGAGCAGAACAGAGTTGGTCGACCACGGGATGCCAGCGACGAAGTAGTAAATAACGAGGCTTATGGCATAGAGGACCCAGCCGATGGTTACCCGGCGGCGCCCACGATCTGACCAACGGTAGGTAAGCCACGAGCGGAGCGTGCGCCGGCCCTCGGTGGAGGCCGGCAACAAGACGGGGTCGCCCGAACGCGAGCTGCCGGTATGCGGCAACATCGCCGTGCGATCTTTGTCTTCCGTTGTGGTCATAGAGAGAGAATGGCTTCCATGTGCCGGGGGCGGCCCATTGGGCCCGCTGCTGCGTCAACGTATCGGTACTTTGGGCGCGGACTTCGGTCGCTGTTGGTTACAGATGTGTGAAAATCATAGCCTGATGGTCACGGACGAAACTGGGCAAGACCTGTGACGCCGAGATGGACCGTCGGGGCAAGCGGAGGCGCCTGCAGCGTCCTGTGCGCTGTCTGTGAATAAGGCGATGGGTCACGGACGTCTCGGGTTGTGGCTGGTGGTTGTCACTGCCATTGCCTTCCTTGTTCTGGGCGGATGTGAAGCTTGGCGTGACTCGGCCACCTTTGACGAGCCGGTTTACGTCTCTTCGGGCGTGGTGGCTGTCTTGCACCATGACCTGTCCGACAACCCGGAGCATCCTCCGCTTTTCAAAGTGTTGGCCGCCCTTCCCGTTCTCGCCGTCGGTCCCGTCGTGCCGCACGGCAACTGGAACATCAATAACGAGCATCCGTACGGGGCGCGTTTCGTCAACGCCCAACTGCAGGCCGGCACCATGCGGAGAGTCACGTTCGCCTCGCGCCTGGTGCCATTGCTCGAGTGTGCGTTGCTCGCGCTCGTGCTTTATGCGTTGGCGGCGCGGCTATTCGGTCAGTGGCCTGGGGTCGTGGCCGCGCTTTTGTGGTTACTCAATCCGTTGGTACTCGGGCTGGGGCATCTCGATGGGGTCGATCTGCCGTTCGCGCTGGCCACTGCCCTGGTGTCGCTGGCCCTGGTGCGCTGGCTCCGCAGTCGAGATCGGCGCTCGTTGTTGTGCCTCGGCGCCTCCTGCGGGCTCGTGGTGTCGGCCCAAGTCACTGGTCTGCTCGTGGTGGCCGTGGCTTGCGTGACCGTGTTGGTGGCTCAGGCTCGAACCGGGCAACGGGGCTGGGCCCGGTGGCGTCTCCCGGTCTTTATCGCCGTGATCACCTGGGTGATCGTTTGGATCGTGTACGTCGTCCTCGATCCGAGCGTCGTGCTTCATTCGTGGTTCCTCCTGCCCCATTCCTTCGTGGAGGGCGTGAAGTACCTGGACTCCAACGACACTGGGAGCTCGCCTGGCTTCCTACTCGGGCAACGCTGGGATGGCGCCAATGTCTGGTTCTGGCCGGCGTCATTGCTCGTCAAGCTGACAGCGCCGATTCTGGTCCTGTTCGTGGCGGGGCCACTGGCGCTGATCGCGGCGGTTCGCTCGGGTCAGGTCAGTCGCTCCACCCTGCGGTGCACGATGGTGGCCGTCGTCCTCCCGGCCCTTGTACTCCTCGCGTTCGAGCTCCCCAACCCGCGCACGCTCGGGGTGCGCTATCTCTTGCCGAGCATCGCGTTGTGGGCCGTCGTGGCGTCGCCGATCGCCCTCCTCGTTGGGCGGCGGCTGATGGCGGCGGTACTCGCCGCGGTGATGGCGGCGTCGGCGGCTCTCACCGCGCTCTCCTTTCCCGACTCGATCGCCTACACGGCTGCGCCCTTTACCCCGGCCTATCGGGTGGCCACCGATTCGAACGTCGACTGGGGACAGGATTTCTCACTCCTGGTCGCCTGGAGCCGGGGCAAGCATCCCCGTGTGGCTTACTTCGGACCTCGCGGAATTACCAACGCCGACATTCCTGAGGCGCGGCGCCTCATCGGTGTTGCGCCGGAGAGCATCACGGGCTGGGTGGCGGCCTCTGGCTCCGATCTCACGAGTGCCTTACGAGACGACGCGCTGCGCTGGCTACGGGCCTACTGCCCTGTGGGAACGTTGGGCGGATCGATCTTGCTGTACCACTTCACCACGCCTCCACGCGCCGGGCCTGCTCCGTCGACGCCCGCTCCCTTGTGCGGCTCTGGGACGCAAAGCCACCGGGTCACGGGCTGACAAGACAAAGCCGGATGGCTCAGGCGAGCACCTTGCGGCGGAAGTTGCGGAGTCCGAGCGTGAGGAAGATGGCGCTGAAGGCGAAGAGCGCCGGGTAGACCACATAGAGGTGCATGTGTGACGTGTTGGTGAAGGCGGCCCTCATCCCGTCGTTGACATAGATCAGGGGGTTGATCAACACCACGGTCTGTAGCCAATGCCATCCGCCAACCTTGACCGGAGCCAAACGGGTCCATTGGTAGTAGGTACCGCCTAAGAACGTGATGGGCAAGACGATGAAGCCGAACATGAGGCCGAGGTTGCGAGGCTCGAAACTTGTGCCAAGCAGGAGTCCGAGAGACGTCATGGTCAGACAGGCCAGCGGCACGATCGTGACGATCAGCAGCCAATGGAGATTGAGGTGCGCCTCGACGCCGGCCGCATGGACCACGGCCGCGATCGGCAGGACAATGATGGCCGACAGGAGACCCTGCGCTCCGCCGGACAACACTTTCGAGATAGCAACGAGCCAAATCGGACACGGGGCCTGGACTCGGTCCTCGATCTCGCGCGTGAAGCCGAACTCCTGGGCCAGCTGCATGGCCACCGCTTGAATGCCCTGGAACATGATCGAGAGGCCGACCACCCCGGGTACGAGCACTGTGGCAAACGCAGATTCGGCCCCAGCAACGCTCGAGGCACCGATGCCCTGCCCGATTTTGGGAAAGACGTAGAGAAAGACGAAACAGAGGAGAAACGGTTGCACGAGGGTGCGGATGGCGAACTCCACCAGGTGCTTTCGCAGCACGATCAGATCGCGCAGGATCAGGGCGCGCAGTGATGTCCAACTAGCGGCAGCGGTGGAGCGCGTCGGTGCGGTGGCGACGCGTCGAGAAACTGTGCCTGGCGGGTCAAGGAACAACGATTGATCAGGAGCGCTGGTAGCGGTCATCAGTCGCGCAGGTCCTTTCCGGTCAGTCCGATGAAGACGGTTTCGAGCGTCGGCTCGGCCACCGAGAGGTCGGCCAAGGAAAATCCCTCCACTTCGGCCGCTTCGACGACCCGCGGCACCAAACGATCGGCACCCTTCACATGGAGCTCCACCCCGCCTGGAACGGCGCGGGTGCGGGTGATTCCCTCGAGCCTCCGATCGAAGGCAGCGGCGAGGGCGTCGGCATCTCCCTCTGCTTTGACGGTGACGATGGTGTCGGCTCCCACGCTTCGCCTGAGTTCGCTAGGGGTATCGAGGGCGAGGATTTTCCCGTGGTCCATGATGGCCACCCTGTCGCACAACTTGTCGGCCTCTTCCATGTAGTGGGTGGTCAGCATGATGGTCTGTCCTGCCGCGTTCAGCTCGCGCAGCAGATCCCACAGGGCCAATCGCCCTTGAGGGTCCAGCCCGGCCGTTGGTTCGTCGAGAAAGAGAACAGCGGGACGGTGGAAGATGGCGCGCGCCACCATGAGCCGCTGGGCCATGCCACCCGAGAGGGCATAGACCGAGGCTTTGGCAAAGCGGGTGAGCTGGAACTGTTCGAGAAGCTGGTCGGCGGTCTGCTTGGACGCTCGCTTGTTCATGCCGAACATCCGCCCGTGGAAGTAGAGGTTCTCCCACGGCGTCAGCTGTCGGTCCAAGGTGTTCTGTTGTGACACCACGCCGATCATCTGCTTGGCCAAGGTGGGGTGGGCCACGACGTCGATCCCGCCAACGAAGGCCTGCCCACCCGAGGGGATGACCCTCGTGGTGAGCACGCCTACCGTCGTCGTCTTCCCCGCCCCGTTCGGGCCGAGGAGGCCGTAGACCTCACCCATACCCACCTGCAGGTTCAGTCCGTCCACGGCACGGAAATCAGTGCCGTGATACGTCTTGACCAGATCGATCGTCTGGATGATGGGTTGAACCCCGTCGCCCTTCGTCGCGGATGCAGCATGGGCATCAGTGGTCGCGGTCATCGCTTTCTCACAGTATCGTCCCAGTTGGAGGGCGACTCAGTCCTCGGCCAGTATTTGGTACAGCTCCTTGCGAGCCTTCTGGACCACGGCCACGCCCCGCTCGACTTGCGCGCTCTGACCGGCGCCCGAGAGCTGCTTGGCCGCACCGATGAGCTGTGTGACGGCGACTCGCAAGTTGCGGATCTGATCGTCGCTTTCTCCTTGAGCTTGCCAAGGGAGGGGAGCCTCGGTGGCCGCTTCGGTCGCGCCGGACTCGGTCAATTGGAACACCCGAGTACCGTCGATCTCGGACGAGCTGACCTTGCCTTCGTCTTCGAGCATTTGCAGGTGCGGGTAGACGGAGCCCGGGCTCGGGCGCCACAAGCCGCCGCTCATTTCTTCGAGTCTGCTCATGACGGCATACCCATGCGCTGGCCCTTCTTGCAACGCCGAGAGGATGGATCGGCGAATGTCGCCGCGGCGCATCCGGCGCCCACCGCCCCAGCCGCCCTGCTCGCCGCCCCATCGGCCTCGACCGCCGCCCCGCGGACCGCGGTCGTGGCCGGGGCCCCGGCGTCCGCCCCGCGGGCCGATAGGTGAATCGTGGTCATGGTCGTGGTCATGGTCGTGATGTGCTTCGTGTGGCATGTGAAAACTCCTTCTTGTCGTGTCTGGTCGTGGCCCCAGTGGCCGTGATTCCTTGCGCCATGGCTGTGGTTCTTGGTGTGGTTTCTCAAGTTTCAGTTCCTTTGTGTGAGGTCGTGAGTTATTCGTAAAGTAGAACACTAATGATATATCATTATATTCCGGCGATGTCACGAAATTATTTGCGAAATTCGGCAAATAGCGGCTACGGGCCAGTTCAGAGGGCGCCTTGCACGCATATCCGCTTGATGCTGGCGTCGGTGACACGTTCGATGGCCATGGGCCACTGCGTCGCACGGTCGGTCGAGATAACGAAGAAATCGCGCCCGCTCCCTGACAAGATGGCACCGGAGCTATCGAGTTCGAGTGGGGGGCACGCCACGGTGACCGAGCAGAGACAATCAGCGTGACCGTGGTCGTACCACCCTCGGTGGACTCGATCACGAAGCGCCGACTCTGGTTCATCCTCGGTGCACTTCTGCTCGGGCTGCTGCTAGCCGCTCTCGACGGCACCATCGTGTCCACTGCGCTTCCCACCATCGTGGGGGACCTGCACGGGGGATCCCACTTGGCCTGGGTGGTGACCGCCTACCTGTTGTCCTCGACCGTTTCGACTCCCCTGTGGGGAAAGTTGGGGGACCAATTCGGGCGAAAGGTCTTCTTTCAGGCTTCTATCGTCATCTTCGTGGTCGGCTCGGCCTTGGCGGGCTTCAGCCACACCATGACCGAGCTGATCGCGTTTCGTGCGTTGCAAGGTTTGGGTGGCGGGGGATTGCTCGTCGGTGCGAACACCATCATCGGCGATGTGGTCTCACCCCGAGACCGGGGTCGTTACCTCGGTCTCTTCGGGGCCATGTTCGGGGTGGCGACGGTGATCGGGCCGCTCATCGGTGGCCTCTGCGTGACCTATTTGTCATGGCGCTGGGTCTTCTACGTCAACCTGCCCTTCGGCGTGCTGGCCCTCATCGTCACCGGACTGGTGCTGCCGGGAGCGCTGAGCCGGGTCCGTCACACCATTGACTATCTGGGGTCCTTGTTGCTGTCGGCTGCTGCCACCGTCTTGATCCTTTTTGCCAGCCTCGGCGGCATCTCGTGGCCTTGGGGATCGGGCCAGAGCATCGGTCTCGCCGTTGGAGGCGTCGTGTTGACGCTCCTGTTCTTGCTGGCGGAAAACCAGGCGAAAGAACCGGTGATCCCACTCCGGCTCTTTCGCCTTCGTGTCTTTCAGGCCTCGAGCTTCCTCGGCTTCGTCATCGGTTTCGCCATGTTCGGCGCGCTGGCCTTCCTCCCTCTCTTCTTGCAGAACGTGAAGAATGTCAGCCCGACCTTGTCGGGCCTGCGTCTGTTTCCGCTCATGTTCGGACTATTCGGGGCGTCCATCTTGTCGGGTCGCCTGGTCACCCGGTGGGGCCGCTACAAGGTGTTCCCCATCATCGGAACCGCATGCATGACATTGGGCCTCTATCTGATGTCACTCATCGGGGTGCACACGAGCGGCGTGGTGATGGCGGTGTACATGTTCGTCTTTGGGATTGGGCTCGGTCTCAGTCAGCAGGTCCTCATCGTGGCCGTGCAGAATGCGGTGTCCTACGAGGATCTCGGCGTGGCCACATCGGGTGCCACCTTCTTCCGTATGATCGGAGGCTCGTTCGGGACGGCCGTGTTTGGCGCGATCTATGCCAACGTCCTGGCCCACAAGTTGGTCCCGATCGTCGCCGCCCTCCCGAAGACCGGACGCAAAATCAACTTGCAGGTGCAGGATCCGAATGCATTGCACGAGCTGGCTCGCGCCTTCCCCCTCGTCTACGAGAAACTCCTCGGCGCCATCACCGGAACGATTCAAACCGTGTTCCTCGTTGCTGTTCCCGTCGCCGGGCTGGCCTTCTTACTCAGCTGGCTGTTGCCCGAGCTTCCGTTGCGCCGGTCGATCGCCACGAGCGAAGTTGGTGAAGGTTTCGGGTTGCCCGAGTCCCGATCCTCGCTCGAAGAGATCCAGCTGTCGCTCGAACGAGTCGCCATTCGTGAAAATCGAGGCGACTTGTATCGGGCCATGGCGCAGCGGGCCGGTATTGATCTGCCTCCCCAGTCGTGCTGGCTCCTCTACCGTTTGGCCGATCGGCCCACCGACACGGTGCGTGAGGTGGCGAGTCGGTTGAAGGTGGACCGTGAGATCCTCGAACAAGCCGTACGAGGATTGGTGGCAGCGGGCATGGTGCTGGTCGTGGAGCGCGGCAGCGACTGGGACGTGAGACTGACTCCGGCGGGCGTGGACGCCATGGAGCGGCTGACAGAGGCACGGCGGGCGAGGCTTACCGAGTTGCTCGAGGGCTGGGACTTGCGAGAGCACCCCGAGATCATCGGCATGGTGAAGGATCTCGCCAACTCGCTTCTGGCTGATGACACCAAGATGGTTGAAGATGCACTTCCCCGAGAGACGGCGACTGCCTGATCGGAATTACCCGGCGTTGTCCGTGGGTTTCGTGGTCGTGGGCGCCCCAGCCGTCGTCGTGGTGGTCCGCGCCGTGCTCGTTGTGGTTGTCGTCTTCGACGAAGCCCCCGAAGTCGTCGTCGTGGTCGTGGTCGTCGTCGGAGCAGTAGTGGTAGTCGTTGTGGGGGCGACAAAGGGTGAAGTTTCCCCCTTCTCGGAGGCTTGGGTCGCGGTGGGGGCCGCCGAAAGATTGGTGCAGCTTTGGGCTGCATTCCAGCTCTGCAGGGCCGTCGCAGCCGGAGTGCCCGTCAAGGGCTGCGGCAACCCGGCGACAATGGTGGCCGGACGCCAAGTGGCCGAGACGATGTGGCGCCCTACCGCCGTGACGAGAAGTGAGCCGCTATCGGTCTCGGGTGCCGTGTTGTCGTAGAACGCAAAGTTGCCGAGCCCATAGTCGACGTACGCCGTGCCGAGGTACCCGCCGCCGAGGAGCACGTGCGCCCCGGTGCCGATCACGATGTCGGCCCCCGCGTTGACCAACTGCGCCGCGAGTGGCTCTTGTTCCGGCGCTGGGCATGTCTGCGTCTCGGCACCCCAGTGTAGGTACACGACCACCGTGTCCGAGGTGCGCCGGGCCTTTTGGACGGCTCGTATGAGCTGGGTCGGGTTCAACGCGGAAGCCACCCCGCCTTGACTCGATGTGGCCGACCACGTCGTCACCAGGTTGGGGGCGATGACTTGTGTGGCGGCAATGATCGAGATGCGCTGGCCTTTCATTTTTGTCTTGTAGGGGGCAAAGGCCTGGGCTGCGTTGTTGCCGACGCCAACCATTGGGAAGGCGGCCTGCTTGGCTGCAGCCAATCCCTGGGCTAAGCCGGTCGAGCCACAGTCGAGTGCGTGGTCGTTGGCTTGTGAGATGAGGGTGACCGTCGCGTCGTGCAGCGCAGTGAGCGCGGTGGGTGGGGCGAAAAAAATGTAGGGCTTGTCCTGTGGCAATGGACAGGTCCCATTGGTGAGGGCGCTCTCGAGGTTGACCATGCGCAGCTCGGAACCGCCCAACAATTGGCTCACTGTGGTGCCCAAGGCGGTCGCGGGGTTCTCGGTCAATCGCTGACCGACCGCCGATTCGAAGTGCACGTCGCCGCCGAAGGCCATGGTGACCGGCTTGCCGTCTCCCTTCCAATCCGGGTTGAGCGGCGAGTGCTTCGGGAAGGTTACGTGCGTGGAGCGGGCATGGGCCGGAGCCTTGGGAGGCTTCGAGCCCCCTCCGGAGAAAAACGACACGTAGATGAGGAAGACAACGAGCAATCCGCCCACGGTCGCGAACTGACGGCGCCTACGTCGGACCCTGCGTGAGACCACGTCGGCACTATGTCACACACATCGTCATTGCTCACCGGTCACAGCGCATGGAGCGTCCCGATGCGGTCCTAGGCAAGATCTCTCAGGGGAGATGGGTTTACGGCTCAGCGGTGCTGGGCCAGAGCGAGGCGACAACGGAAACGAGACCGCGGCACCCGTTGGCGACCATCTCCATGCAGGCGTCGAAATCGGCCTCGTCGCCGTAATAAGGATCGGGGACATCGGGCGCGCCACCCGCAGAGGGGTCGAAGGAGCGCAGAAGATACAGGCGGGACCGATCGACACCCAGACTGCGTAACGTTTGCAGGTGGCGTCCGTCCAGGGCCACGATCAGGTTGCTCTGCTTCAGACGCGGCACCGATATCTGGTGTGCCACGTGCCCATGATCCGTATAGCCGGCACGCTGTAAGGCGGCACGAGTGCGACGGTCCATCGGCTCACCTTCGTGCCAGGGTCCGGTGCCGGCGCTGCTGATTATGAGCCGATCACCGAGAGCCGAGCCGTCGGCCAGCACGGTGGCCTCGGCCATCGCCCTGGTCGCTATCTCGGCCATGGGAGAGCGACAGATGTTTCCGGTACACACAAAGACGATCTCGTAGGGCGTCCCGGTCGTCGGCCGGGGAAGGGTGCCAAGGAGATCGGGGAGGGCGCTCATTGGGGACCGTCGCGGGCAGGCATCCTATCTCCGGGTGGTCGGTCAGGCCCGGCCAGTGATCTGGGCCTCAGGCCCTCGGGTGCCAGGGAAGAAATCGCCGGTCGGCGCGTGCTGTATAGGTCGAGCTGGCCGTAAGCTAAGGGCGTGGCAGCAGCCAGGCACGAGAAGGAGAGGCACGGACGCATTGTCTGTGTTGTGAACGCGTGCAAATATGGAAGGTGCATGGTCGCCACTAAAAGGTTCGTCGCGGGATCAGGCATGGCGAGGGGCGGAGCTTTGGGGGGTGTGGGTCGTGCCGCTTTCTGAGCACGAACAGCGGATACTGGCTGAGCTCGAGGAGTCCTTGGTTCGCCAGGACCCCGAGTTCGCCGAACGAGTGCGTTCGGAGTCGGTGTACCGCCACGCCGGCCGCTATTGCAAGTGGGCTGCGGCGAGCTTCGTGGTCGGGGTGGTCGTTCTCGTGGCCTTCTTCGCCAAGACACCGGTCGTCGGGTTCATCGGCGTCGTCATCATGTTCGGCTCCGCCGTCGTCTTCGAGCGCAATCTCCGCCGGATGGGCCGAGCCGGGTGGCACGACCTCACCCGCGGCCGAGACGGTGAGCAATCGAAGGCATCCGCGGCATCGAGCGGTCTCGAGGGAGCGGTCACCGAAGCGCGTGACTGGTTCCGTACCAGGTTCCATCGGCGAGAGAACTGACCCTTCTGCGGGATTCTTTCTCGCTCCGTTTCGAGTCGACTCTTCTGTGATGAGTCCTCGGTGAGCGAGCTCGCGTTGGCGGTGGATATCGGCGGGACCAAAATGGCTGCCGCATTGGTGGACCGTTCAGGGAACCTCGCACACCGTATGCAGGTTCCCACGCCCGTTACCTCGGGCTCCGATGAAAAGGATGCCGAGACGTTGTGGCAGGCCTTGGTCGACCTCGTGCAGAGCGCTCGTTTCGAGGTCGATTCTGGAACTGGGGCTGCCACGACGTCGGCTGATCGGATCGTCGTGTGCGGCGTGGGGTGTGGGGGACCGATGCGTCCGGGGGGAGAGGAGGTTTCGCCCCTCAACATCGCCGGATGGCGAGAATTTCCTCTCCGGGCCCGACTGCGGGAGTTCACTGGAGTGCCGACATTCGTGGACAACGATGCCAAAGCACTGGCCTTGGCCGAGGGCTGGATAGGCGCCGCAGCCGGGCAGTCCGATTTCATTGCCATGGTCGTCTCGACCGGCATCGGGGGCGGACTCGTAGTCGATGGTCGACTCCTCGGGGGACGCCTCGGAAACGCCGGACACATCGGACACGTGATCGTGGTTCCTGATGGCCGACCCTGTGTCTGCGGCGGTCGGGGCTGTCTTGAGGCCGAGGCATCCGGTACCGCTCTGGCTGCGATCACCGGCCAGCCGGCCGCGTTGGCACCGCCGGAGGTCGTCGAACGAACCGGGACCTTGGTCGGGCGAGCCGTGGCATCGGTCGTCAATCTCCTCGACCTTCCCTTGGCCGTTATCAGCGGATCGGTTGCGCTCGGTTTCGGGGGGCCGTTCTTTGCCGCCGCGCAACGAGAGGTTGAGCTTCGCTGCGGACTTTCGTTCGCACGGGAAGCCAAGGTTGTGCCGGGAGGTCTGGGCGACAAGGGCCCCCTCATCGGGGCCGGGTGTGTGGGGTGGCGGGGATTGGATGGCTCATCGTGACTTCGCCGATGCAGGGGAGTCCGCCGGCCGGACCCCGCCGACCAACGGTGAAGAACATTGCCGTGGTCGTCCTGGCGCTCGCCCCTCACCCTTCGCTGTGGTGGACCGGAGTCACCGCGTTGGCGCGCCTTTCTCGCCCGGGATGGTGGCGTCGCCCGCCATTCCTTCCTGTTCCAGGCGAGGCCTACTGGAATTTTCGAATGGTCACGGCTTTCGGCGGCACGGGACAAGAGGCAGTATTGAAGCGCCGTGACGTGGTGGCCTATCTCCGATGGTGTCAGAGGACGGCCCCCCGCCGCGGGTAGCCTCTGAGCGTTGTGACTTCCCCGATGGCCGGAGCCAACTTCAGCTGGGCTGTTCGTCGAGCCCCTGGCCCACCCGAGGCTCCCATCCGCCCCTTTCTGGTGGCCTGAACATGGAGCGAGTGCTTCTCCTCAATGCGACCTATGAGCCGCTGGCACTCGTATCCGATCGTCGAGCGGTCGTTCTGGTACTGGCCGGCCGGGCCGAGCCCGTGGCGTTCCGGGAGGACTGCTCCGTATTTCACTCGGCTTCGCTCGATGTCGACGTCCCCTCCATCGTGCGCTTGGCCCACATGGTGCGCATCCCACGCTGGGCGCGCACACCCCCCGTGACGCGGCGTTCGGTCCTGCGCCGAGACGGGGGCATGTGCGTCTACTGCTCCGAGCCGGCGGACACCATTGATCACGTCATTCCACGCAGCCGCGGTGGAACGCACGAATGGTCCAACGTGGTGGCGGCGTGCAAGCGCGACAACCTGACGAAGGCCGACCTGTTGCTCTCCGAGTTGGGCTGGACGCTGCGCGTGAAGCCCGCTCCGCCCGACGGGTACCTGTGGCGGCTCCGTCATCTCTCTGATGTCGACCCGCTGTGGGAGCCGTATCTCGCCGCAGCCTCTTGAGGCAAAGCGCCGCACCGCTGTTCGACGTCGCTCCATTTAGAGCGCTGACCACACGACGGGCCGTGATTCGACAGGTTGAACATCCGACCCTGGTTCTCGGCAGCGCGCAGCGCCCCGACATACTCAATGCGGAGCACGTATCCGAAACAGAAGTCGAAGTCGTGCGGAGGCGCGGGGGAGGGGGCGCAGTCATGCTGCGTCCGGGCGATCATCTGTGGGTGGAGGCCTGGATTCCCCGGGCCGACCCGCTGTGGCAGGAGGATGTCGGGACAGCTGCGGCATGGGTGGGCGCGTGGTGGTTGTCTGCGCTGGAATCTCTCGGGGCGTACGACTGCGTCGTGCACCAAGGCCGCGCTCTGCCCGGCCAGCACGGGGCGTTGGTGTGCTTTTCGGGGAAGGGGCCGGGCGAGGTATTTCGGCACGGGCGCAAGCTGATGGGAATTTCGCAATGGAGGGGGAAGGAGGGCGCCCTCTTCCATACGTGCTGCTACACCCACTGGGACCCGAGCCCGTTGGTCCAGCTGTTGGCGCCGGAGGTCTCGCAGCCAGTGCGGCTCCTCGAGGATCTGGCCGCCGCCGCCATCGGGGTCGATGACCTTCACCTCCTCTGCGGAAGCATCAGTGCGCTCGGAGATTCTCTGCTGAACACCTTTCCGAACTGGTAGGCGCACTTCTTTGATCACGTCTTTCATCACTTCTTGAACGCCTCGTCGTAGGTCGTTCCCCGTCCTCCTCATTCGGCGGGCAGGGGTCTGGCCCTCCCGCGCTCGCGGTGCGGCGCCGAATAGCCCGCGTCGGAGCGGGCTCTTCCATCTGCCGGTACCTCGGGCGCCGTAGTGCCCTGCTCGCGTGAGGCCCGCTCGGGTGCGGGTGGCCAAATGGGTGCGAGTGGGCAGGAAAGGGGCGTAGGTGGTTGCTAGGTGGGGGTAAAGGGCGTAGAGTGGCGCGAAATGGAGTGAAGCGTTCAGGGACGTAATTCACAGGGAGCGTCGTGGGAGATCGGGCCAGTGGCGGGATTCGTGGGCAGATTCGAGCATGCGCTCGATATCAAGGGCAGGGTCATCTTGCCGGCCAAGTTCCGTGCCCAATTCGAACGCGGCGGCTACCTGGCCCAGCAGTCCGAAGGTTGCCTGGCCCTCTGGACCCCCGGGGAATTCGATCGACAGATGGCCGTCATGGCCGAGCGGGCGGAGTCGGGACGGACGAATCGAAACCGGGCACGCTTGTGGGCCTCGAGCTCATCCGAGGTGGAGATCGATCGACAGGGCCGCATGGCCATTCCTTCCTATCTGCGCACGTACGCCGGACTGGAGAACGAGGTGCTGGTACACGGGGCCATCGATCGCGTGGAGCTGTGGAACCCAGCCTCTTGGGCCGAACGTGTCCTGCCAGAAGAAAGTTGGCTTCTCAACGGCGACGACGAAGCAGATGCAAAGGAGTGATGTCCCAGACAGTCCTAAAAACAACAGTGACGGACCCTCACAAAGTGGCCAGCAGTTGGCCACTTTCGGGCCGCTGGACCATGTGCAGCTCCTCGACCGGGGCGGTGGAAGATCACTCCACCCTCTTCCCCGCTGGTCGATCGGGAACTCACCCTTCGTTCTTCCAACCAGTCGGGGAGCTGCAGATGGTCCAATCGTTTGAGCACGTTCCTGTTCTGCGCGACGAAATCGTGTCGCTGTTCTTGCCGGTGCCCCCCGGCCTCCTCGTCGACGCCACGGTCGGGGGTGGGGGACACAGTGCGGCATTGTTGGCGGCATATCCGGGTCTGCGGGTTATCGGGCTCGATCGTGACGCAGTAGCTCTCGCCGCGGCCGCCGAGCGGCTCGCACCCTTCGGTGACCGGGTCTCGCTGATCCACGCCGCCTTCTCGGCTCTCCCCGACGTCACCTCCGAACCACTCTCCGGAGTGCTGTTCGACCTCGGTGTCAGCTCCCCGCAACTCGACCAGGCCGATCGAGGGTTCTCCTATCGCGCCGATGCGCCGATCGACATGCGCATGGACCGTTCCATGGGCAAGACGGCGGCCCAGTTGGTCAACGAACTTCCCGTGGCGGCCCTGGCGGATCTCTTCCGCGAGAACGGTGAGGGTCGCATGTCGGGCCGCATTGCCGCGGGCCATCGTGGGGGCCCGCCCGCTTACCTCTACTCTCGAACTGGCCGACGTCGTCGCGGCCGCCGTGCCAGCCGCCATCCGGCGGCGCGGTCACCCCGCCAAGAGAGTGTTCCAAGCCCTGCGGATTGCCGTAAATGACGAGCTCGGGCAACTGGCGAGCACCCTCCCGGTGGCCGTGGAGCGGCTGGCGGTCGGCGGTCGATGTGCCGTGATCAGCTATCACTCGGGCGAAGATCGCCTGACCAAACAAGTCTTCACCCAAGCCAGTACCGGCGGCTGCACGTGCCCGCCGGCTATGCCCTGTGTGTGCGGTGCGGTGGCCCGCCATGAGCTGGTCTTCCGGGGCGCCCGTCGGCCGCGGTCCGAGGAGCTCGAACACAATCGTCGCGCCGGAAGCGCCCGCCTGCGGGCCATTGCTCGGACGGTGGCCCCCTGATGGCGCCTCAGACGGCAACCACGGCGCGCCGTGTCGCCGCTCCCCGGCCGGGAAGCGACCAAGGACGCTCCTCACGCCGCGTCCCGCTTGAAGTCGTCCCATCTCGGCGGCGGAGGCGGTCTGGTCGCCACCTGGTCAGGTACCTACCGGTGGCCATGGTGGTCCTGGCCTTACTGATTGTGGTTGCCGGTCAGGCCATGTTGGCCAGCGGCCAGGTGCGCATGGCCCGCGTCGATCAACAGCTGCAACTGGCCCAAAGCGAGCATCGCCAACAAGTGCTCGACGCATCGAAGAAGGAGACTCCTTCCCGGATCGTGGGAGTGGCCACGGCGCAACTCCATATGGTGCATCCGAGCCATGTCACACAGCTCCCGTACGTCTCTTTGAAGACGCCGCTTCCGACACCCAACGTCACGCCGGCGACAGGGACGCCATGAGCGTCACGACCCGCCATACCTCTGGACGCGCGCGCGCCATCACGCCTTCACACGGCGGTGTCGAAGCTCCTCCAAGGCCCAGGCCGCGGCCCGGCCGTCGGGTGGCTCCGGCGCGCCCGGAGCGCCCGGAGCGCCGGCGTGAGCGTCCAGCCGTCGACACTCCGCACCGCCGGGTCAGGCCATCGGAGTCGGCCCGCCCCCAGCCGCAAGGCCGCCCCCAGCCCCGCCCCGCCCCGAGGCACGTTCCCGTCCGCGGACCCGCCCCGCGGCCGCGCACCTCACCCACTCGTCCCACCCCGTGGTCGGGAGGCAGCTTCCAGCGCCGAGTCCGCCTGGTCCGGTTGGTGCTCGTGGTCGCCCTTCTATTCATGGTCGGCCGCCTGGTCGACGTGCAGATCATCCACTCGGGCAGCTACCAGACGCAGGCTCGCAACGAATCAAGTACGCCGATCACACTGAACTCCCTACGTGGTGGCATCTACGCCCGTGACGGCGCACCTCTCGCGCTCTCGGTTCCGACCGACGACGTCATCGCCGACAATTTCCAGATTGCGCACCCTTTGAAGACCGCAGCCGCGCTCTCGCCGCTGCTGCACATTGCGCAGGCGACGCTCGTCCCGCTCCTGCGCCGCCATTCGGGCTACGTCGTCCTGGCCAAGCAGGTCCCGCAAAGCGACGGTCAGAAGATCGCCACTGACGCCATCCCCGGGATCACCCTGGTGGACGACTCCAAGCGCGTCGTGACAAATGGGAACCTGGCTTCACCGGTCATTGGAATCACCAACGCCGCCAATAAAGGGGCCGGAGGGATCGAGTACGCCGATAACCGGCTGCTCGCCGGAACCGCTGGCAAGGAGACCCTTATTGAGTCGCCATCCGGTGTCGCGCTCCCAGCGTCGAGTGTGGCGGACCGGGTCTCGAGTCGGGCCGGGCAGGGTGTGGAGCTAACGCTCGATACGCAACTCCAGTACGAGTCGGAGCAGGTATTGGCCCAAGCGATCGAATCGTCACAATCCCTGGCCGGCGTGGCGGTGGTCATGGACGTGAAGACAGGTCAGATCCTGTCCATGGCCAACCTCGTGTCGACGCACCCCAAAGCACCAGTGTCCGCCACCCCTCCGGCTTCGACAGCGACGTCGGGCGGGGTGATCCCGATCGGGCCGAAGGACGCCGTCAACGAGGCCCCCAATAACACTGCGGTGACACAGCTCTACGAGCCCGGCTCGGTCTTCAAGCTCGTGACGTTCTCGGCCGCCCTCCAAGATGGGCTCATCAACCCGAATTCCGTGTTCACCGTCCCGGATCAGATAAACCTGGACGGATCCAATTTCCATGATGCCGATCCGCATCCGACGGAGCAGCTCACGGCCACCCAGATCCTGGCGCAGTCCTCCAACATCGGCACGGCCGAGATCGCGCAAGGTCTGGGCGAGCAGCGTCTCTTGGCCCAGGTGGGGAATCTGGGCTTCGGAAAAGCAACCGGACTCGATTTCCCGGGGGAGTCGGCTGGCTTGGTGGCGACGGCGGCCCAGTGGGAACCGACCGACTATGTCTCGTTGCCCATCGGACAGGTGGACGCCGTGAGTGCTCTCCAGGTCCTCGATGCCTACAACGCGGTCGCCAACGGGGGCATGTTCGTCCAACCCAAGTTGGTGCAGGCCACCGTGAGCCAGTCCGGGGCCGTGCACACGACGGCGGCGACGCCCACGCATCGAGTGTTCTCGCCTTCCGTCGATTCCGAGCTCACCACCATGCTCGAGCAGGTCGTCTCCACCGGAACAGGGACCAGCGCCATGGTGCCGGGGTACACCGTGGCTGGGAAGACTGGAACGGCGCAGATCCCAACCACCGGCAAGGACGCGTACACCGTCGGCGCCTATATGGCCTCGTTCGTCGGGTTCGCCCCGGCGGTCAACCCCACCTTCTCCATGATCGTCGTCCTCGAGCGACCCACGCCGATCTTTGGTGGCACGGTGGCTGCGCCGGTGTTTTCGCAGATCATGAGCTACGCGCTCCATCGCTACGACATCCCCACGACGCCCGGGGCAGCCACGCAGGGTGCCGGGGCGGCATCGCCGAGCGCCCAGGCGCAGGACATCACGTGAGCCGGTACCATCGTCGGGCCGATGGCGGGAAGCACGGAGCTCCCGTGCCAGTCCTGCTTTGCGGGCAACCGTGCGAACCGTGCAGATGAGCCTCCTCTTCGACGACATCGAGGTCATTGAGACAGCCGGGGACCCTGCCGCGATCGACGTCCGCGGCATTGCCCACGACAGCCGCCGCGTGGTGCCTGGAGACCTCTTTTGTTGCGTGCCCGGTCTCGTCGCCGATGGCCATGCCTTTGCGGCAGATGCGGTGGACCGAGGCGCCGTCGGGTTGCTCTGCGAGCACTTCATCCCGGAGCTCTTGGACCGCCCGGTGGTGCAGACCCTGGTCGCTCCCGGAACCATCCGCCCTGTCATGGCTCGCTTGGCGGCCGCGTTCTACGGCTTTCCGGCTCGCGATCTCTTGATGGTCGGTGTGACCGGCACCAACGGCAAGACGACGGTGACGCAACTCATCGGGGACCTGCTGGAGGCCACGGGCCGACCGACCAATGTGATGGGCACGCTCTCGGGGGCGCGCACGACACCCGAGGCGACCGAAGTGCAACGCGTTCTGGCCCAGGCCCGTGACCGTCAGCTGTCCGATGGACGACGGCACGCCATCGCCATGGAGGTATCGAGCCACACGCTGGTGCAGGCCAGGGTGGAGGGCATCCACTTCGACGTGGCCGTCTTCACCAACCTGAGCCACGACCACCTGGACTACCACGGCACCATGGAGGCGTATTTCAAGGCGAAGAGCTCGCTTTTCACCTCGGCCCACGCCCTGCGTGGCGTCGTCAACGCCGACGACCCCTGGGGTCAGAGACTCCTTTCGTTGACGCGTATCCCGATGGTGGAGGTCCATCGCAGCGACGCCAGCGCCATCGTCCTGCGGGCGGGTCACACGACGTTTCGGTGGCGCGGTGAACGTGTGTCCACGCCTCTCACCGGAGCCATCAACGTGGACAATGCGTTGCTGGCTGCGGAAGCGGTTCTCACGCTGGGACTCGATCCACCCGAGGTGGCTGCTGCGTTCTCCGAGGTATCGCCACCACAGGGGAGGCTCCAGGTGATCGCCGTGGCACCCGATCTCGGGCACCCCGCAGACAGGCCGCCATTTACTGTTCTGGTCGACTACGCCCACACTCCGGCCGGACTCGAGGTCGTTCTCCGCGAGGCGCGGGGGCTCGCGGCCGCCAACGGTCGGGTGCTGGTGGTGTTCGGATGCGGGGGTAATCGGGACCGGGCCAAACGCCCGAAAATGGGGCAGGCCGCCGCGGCCCTGAGCGACGTCGCGGTCCTTACCTCGGACAACCCGCGCCATGAAGACCCCTTGGCCATCATCGAGGAAGTGCGCGCCGGCGTGAGCGACCTGCCGGGCCACGGCCCATTCTTCGTCGAGCCCGACCGTCGCCAGGCCATCCGATGGACGCTGGGGGAGGCCCGGGCTGGAGACGTGGTGATCATCGCCGGCAAAGGCCACGAGAAGTACCAGGAGATCGCCGGCGCCAGGCTGCCCTTCGACGACGTTGTCGAGGCACGTCGGGCTCTGTCGATGCACTTCCCGACCGAACCCGCCACTTGGACCCAGGGCAACTAGCCCATGCTCGGGCTCGGCGACTCTGGGGGCATCGCGCTCTGGGTGAGCATCTTGATCACTCCTGTGTTGTTGCGCTGGTTGCGGGCACAGGGAATTGGGCAGCCCATCCGCGAGGACGGCCCAGCCAGCCACAGCGTCAAGGCGGGGACCCCGACCATGGGGGGCATCGCCATTGTCAGTGGGGTCGTCCTCGGCTACGCCATCGGACACTTCGGCACCCAGGTCCGGTTTTCTCGCACGGGGTACCTCGCCGTCTTGGCGGTGGTTCTGTTCGGCCTCATCGGCTTTGCCGACGATTGGATCAAGGTTCGCCACCAGAGGAGCCTGGGCTTGAACAAGCGGGCCAAGTTCTCGGCCCAGGTCGGCTGTGCGATTCTCTTCGCCGAGTTGTCGTTGCATTGGGCTCATACCTCAACGGCGTTGTCATTCACTCGCGTCACGGTGCCCGGCATCAATCTGGGTCAGGTGGGGTGGGTCGCCTTCGCCGTGTTCGTCATGGTCGGCACGTCCAACGCCGTGAACATCACCGACGGGGTCGACGGGCTGGCTGCCGGGACCTCGACCTTTTGCTTTGCCGTATTGGCCATCATGGGCTACTGGATCTTTCGCCACCAGAGCATCTACCACGTGCTCCCGGCCTCGGCCATCGACCTGGCGTTGGTAGCGGTGGCGCTGGCGGGGGCCTGCATCGGCTTTCTGTGGTGGAACGCCGCGCCCGCCAAAATCATCATGGGCGATACCGGGTCGCTCTCCATCGGCGCCGGGTTGGCCGCCCTCTGCCTCTTGCTCAATCTGGACCTCCTCCTGCCCATCATCGGAGGCTTGTTCGTGATGGAGATGTTGTCGGTCATCGTCCAAATAATCAGCTTCCGCGTTTTCCACCGACGTGTGTTCCGCATGGCGCCGATCCATCATCACTTCGAGCTGGCCGGCTGGCCCGAGACCACGGTCATCGTGCGGTTCTGGGTCCTCGGAGGTCTCTTCGTCGCCCTCGGCCTGGGAATCTTCTATGCCGACTTCCTCTCCGTGGCCAAGCTCACATGAGGACGCTCCACCACTTCGCTCTCGGCCTGGGGGAAACTGTGCCCATGAGTCGGGTGTCGGACCACTCTTTTGCTTCGGCTGCGCGTGCGCGGGCGCGGACGCGGACCGGCGCGGAGCCAGCCCTGTGACCCCTCCCGCCACCTCGACGGCCCGCACCCTCCCGGTGCGCGAACGGACCACGAACACTCGAACGGCGGCGACGAAGAAGGCGACGAGGAAGCGGCCCTCGTCGGGCCTGGCCGCCACCGTGGCGGAGCTTCCCACCGGAACGGTCTTGCTGGTCGTGGTGGCGCTGCTCTGCGTCATCGGGCTCGTGATGGTCGGCTCGGCCTCATCGGTGGTCTCGATCTCGCTGTACGGGAGCCCGTGGGCCATCCTCATCCGGGAGTGCATGTGGATGGCGGTCGGTATCGTCGCTTTCGGGGCGATGGTTCGTTTCGATCACCGCAAGCTGCGCCGTCTGGGCCCACTCTTGCTCGGGGTCACGTTCCTCCTTCTGCTGGTCGTCCTCGTCCCCGGGCTGGGCGTGCACGTGCAAGGTTCCAGTCGCTGGGTCGGGTTCGGACAGTTCCGACTCCAACCCTCCGAGTTGATGAAGCTGGCGCTCACGGTCTTTGCCGCCGATCTCGTCACTCGACGGCTCGATGAGGGAGCTCCCGACCGTCGGATCATCGGCCCGCTCCTCCTGGTCACGGGTTGTGCGGGCGTGCTGATCGTGGCGCAGCCCGACCTGGGCACCGCCATGGTTCTCGGATGCGTCGCCTTGGCCATGCTCTTCGTATCCGGAGTCCGTTTGGGACCGGTGTTCAAGATCCTGGCCGGCCTCGTCGGCATCGCCCTCGTCGTGGCGGTGGCCTCGCCCTATCGTCGCGAGCGCCTCCTCTCCTTCATCGATCCGTCCTCGCATGGGGCCGGGTCGGGCTACCAGGTCGTGCAATCCCTGATCGGGCTGGGCTCGGGCCACTTCATCGGCGCCGGGTTGGGGGGAGGGCAAGCGCAATGGGGCTTCTTGCCCAACGCGCAGACCGACTTCATCTTCTCGGTCATCGGCGAGGAACTCGGCTTCATCGGCGCCGCGCTCGTCCTGGTCCTCTTGGGCTCCTTCGTCTGGTTCGGCATCCGCGCCGCCACACGCTCGCCCCAGCGCTTCGGCGGTGTGTTGGCGGTGGGCCTGGTGGCGTGGCTGGCCAGTGAGACCTTGATCAACATCGGGGCGGTGGTCGGGGTTCTGCCGGTCACGGGCATCCCGTTGCCCTTCATCTCCTACGGGGGGTCGTCCCTCGTCATCACCATGGTGGCGGCCGGCATCCTCATCAACATCGCTCGTCAGGAGGGGGCGGGGCCGTCCGTCGGGATCGTTCACGTGCCGCGTCGAGGCAAGGGACGCGCCGTCGCCCGTTCCACGTCAGCCCGTCGGCGAGGTCGGTGAACCAGGGACGCGGCACGGTGATCGCCGGCGGCGGGACCGGAGGTCACGTCGTGCCGTCACTGCAAGTGGCACGCGCCCTGGTCGCGCTGGGTCACGCCCCCGTGACCATCGAGCTCTACGGGTCGCGCCGGGGCCAGGAGGCCACGCTCTGGCCGACGCTCGAGTTTCCTTTCAGGCTCCTGCCTGGTCGGGGCATTCGTCGAAGCCTGAGCCCGGGCGCTCTCTGGGCCAATGCCGGGGCGGTGCTCGGTCTGTTGTGGGCCACGCTGCACGCGCTGTTCTCATTTGCCCGGCGCCGTCCCCGGGTGGTCGTGGTCGTGGGCGGCTATGCCGGCTTTCCGGCCGGCCTGGCCGCGGTGGTCGTGCGGTCGCCCCTGGTACTGGTCAATACCGATGCCGTGCCGGGAGCGGTCAATGCTTTCCTCGGCCGCTTCGCCGCCGCGAACGCCGTGGCATTTCCCGGCACCGACCTTCCCCGAGCCCACCTCACCGGGACACCCGTGCGGCCCGAATTCGGCGTTCTCGACCGGTCGGTGGAGGGCCAGCGCAAGGCCCGAGAAACACTGGGCCTGCCCCCGGACCGCCGCACCGTGGCCGCCGTCGGAGGTTCCCTGGGGGCACGGAGGATCAATTCGGCCATGGCGGGCCTGGCCACCCGCTGGTCGGATCGTTCCGACCTCTCGATCTATCACGTGGCCGGCCGCCGCGACTTTGCGCGGTTCGCCGCACCCGGGATTCACGGGGGTGACGCCGGCGGAGCAGAGACGATGTTGCACTATCAGGTCGTGCCCTTCGAAGAGAGAATGCCCGAGGTCTACCGTGCGGCCGACCTTTGTGTCTGCCGGGCCGGCGCCATGACGGTGGCCGAAGTCCTGGTCGCCGGCGTCCCGGCCATTTTGGTTCCTCTCCCGGGAGCGCCACGTGACCACCAGACCCGCAATGCCGACGCGTTGGTGGCCGCCGGTGCCGCCATCATGATTCCCGATGCCGAATGCACGGCGGAGCGCCTCGAGACCGAGGTCGGAAGCCTTGCTGTGCGATCCGGACCGGCTGGCGAAAATGGGCGCGGCGGCTCGAGCCCTGAGCCACCCCGATGCAGCGGCCCGGGTGGCGGAGTTGGTGGATGCACATGCCCGGTGAAGGGGAGGCGGACGGATCCGCTGAGCGGGCCGCCGCCCTCGACCTGCGCACGCCGCTACGCATGCACATCGTCGGAATCGGCGGGGCTGGCATGAGCGCCATTGCGCTTGTCCTGCGGTCGATGGGCCACACGGTGACCGGCTCGGACCTGAAGGAATCGCCGGTGGCGGCCCGTCTGCGCTCACAGGGCATCGAGGTGGCGGTGGGGCATCGAGCGGAGAACGTGGGCGCCGTCGATGCGGTGACCTTCTCCCCAGCCGTGCCCTTGACGAATCCTGAAATCGTCGCCGCGGCCAACGGGGGCGCCCGCGTGGTGGCTCGTTCGGGCGTGTTGGCCGCGATCTGTGCCACCCGCCGCTGCGTCGCCGTTGCCGGCACGAAGGGCAAGACCACCACGGCTTCGATGCTTTCGCTCATTTTGATCGAGGCGGGGCTGCGGCCCTCGTTCCTCATCGGGGCCGACGTCAACGAAGTCGGGACGAATGCGGTGTGGGACAGCGGCGAGTGGCTGGTGGTCGAGGCCGACGAGAGCTTCGGCACATTTCAAGAATTACGGCCGGATTGGGCCATTTTGACCAATGTCGCTTCGGACCACTTGGACCACTACGGCACGTTCCCCCGCCTGCGCGCCGCCTTCGATGCCTTCGTGGGCTACGCCGCGGCGGGTTCAGTGGTTTCGGCGGACGACGACGAAGCCTCGGCCATCGGGAGCGCGCACGGGTCGTTGAGCGTTGGTAATGCCACGGGCGCCACCTTCGCCCTGACCGACGTTGCCCTGCACCGCAGCTCTGCGTCCTTCACGCTGACCGGGCCCGATGGGGTGCCTCGGGCGCTGTCGCTCGGGGTGCCGGGACTGCACAACGCTCGCAATGCGGCCCTGGCCGTGGTGGCGGCGCTCCAGCTGGGCGTCGCGTTCGATGTCGCGGCGGCGGCGATGGCCCGCTTCACCGGCGTCACAAGGCGCTTCGAGTTTCGCGGTGAGGCCAACGGGGTCACCTTCGTGGACGATTACGCCCATCTGCCTTTTGCCGTCGAAGCGGCATTGGCCACGGCGCGTACCGGGGGATGGGCGCGCGTGGTGGCCGTCTTTCAGCCCCATCGCTACACACGCACGGCCGAGCTGGCCGACCACTTCGGGCGGGCGTTCGGCCAAGCGGATGTGCTCGTGGTGACCGATGTCTACAGCGCGGGCGAAGATCCCATCCCCGGGGTCTCGGGCCACTTGATCGCGGAGGCCGTGCAGGCCCACGATCCGCGCCTGCCCGTCGTCTACGCCCCCGGCTGGGACGAGCTGCGTCAGGTGCTCGGCTCCATGCTGCGCCCCGGCGATCTCTGCCTGACCCTGGGGGCCGGCGACCTCACGGCGCTGCCCGACGAATTGCTCGAAGCACCGCCGTGGTGAGGTCGCGCGCGGTGGACGATCGCTACGACGATCGTGGCGAGCAAGCTCGGGGCACGAGCGGCCCGGCGTCAGCCACTGGGGGCGCTGACCACCTATGGGGTGGGCGGCCCGGCGGAGCTGGTGGTGCAGGTCGACGGGCCTGGTGACCTTGCTCCGGTCCGCGCCGCACTCATCGGAAGCGACCTGGCGGTGTGCGTCATCGGTCGCGGCTCGAACCTGCTCGTGGCCGATGCTGGATTCAAGGGGGTGGTGGTCCGACTCGGTCCGGGGTTCAGCGTCGTCGAAATGCCCGACCCGGGCCTCGCGGCGCGTCCACCTTTTGTGGTCCGGGCCGGCGGTGCCACCCCGCTTCCCGTGCTGGCCCGCCAGGCGGCCGAGGCGGGATGGTCCGGCTTGACCTGGGCCGTCGGGGTGCCCGGCTCCGTGGGCGGCGCGGTGCGGATGAACGCCGGAGGGCACGGGTCAGACGTGGCCGGATGCTTGCTGCGCTACACCTGGGTCGATCTCCTGCGCGACGAAGGTGGCACCGATGACGTCGCTCACCTGCACTATGCCTATCGGTCATCGGCCGTGGCGGCCTCGCATCTGGTGGTCGAGGCCGAATTCGAGGTCACTCGGGGAGATGCCGAGGCGGAACGGGCCGAGGTCACCGCCATCGTCCGCTGGCGCCGTGCGCATCAGCCCGGTGGCTCCAACGCCGGATCGGTCTTCACCAATCCGCCGGGTGACTCGGCGGGACGCCTGATCGAAGAGGCCGGCCTCAAGGGTTTTCGCCTCGGGTCGGCTCACGTTTCGCACAAGCACGCCAACTTCATTCAGGCCGACAAGGGGGGGAGGGCAGACGACGTGCGGGCGCTCATGGAGCACGTGCGCACCACCGTGCACAGTCACAGTGGGGTGTTGCTCACCGCCGAGGTCCGCCTGTTGGGCTTCGGGGAAGAGGAGACTGGGCCGGTGCAGGCGCAGGCAGCGAGCAGTTCGTGAGTCCGACCACCACCCAGTCGCGGCCGACGGCCGACGGGCCGCCGCGCCTCTGGGAGCGTATCGATCCCGCGTATCTCGGCCCGGCGGGCCGAGGTGAGCCGTCAACAGGGCCGGCGCCGCCTGCGGTGGGCGGGAATCGCTCTGGGCATGGTGGCCGTCCTCCTCGGCGTGTGGTGGGTCCTCCACACGCCGCTGTTCTCTGCTCGCGCCATCACCGTGGTCGGGGCAACCCATGAGACCGCGTCCCAGATTGAGTCGGCGGCCGGACTGGCGGGACACCCCGCCCTGCTCGACGTCAATGCCGGGGCGGCGGTGAAGGGCATCGAACGCCTGCCATGGGTTCGTTCGGCCTCGGTGCAGGTGCAATGGCCCGATGGAGTGCATGTCGCAGTGGTGGAGCGGGTGCCGCAGCTGGTCATGACGACTGCCGGTGGAGAGTGGGCCGAACTCGATACGGAGGGTCGCGTCCTGGCCATCGTGACCACCCGGCCGCCCGGGCTCATCGAGGTGGCGGGACCCCGCCCGCCGGGCGTCCCGGGCAGCCTGCTGGCCGCCTCTGATCAGCTGGGATTACGCATCGCCACCACCTTGCCCGCCTCGTTCAAGGCCCAGGTAACGGAGGTCAAGGTGGTCTCGGCCGGATTTGTCCAGCTCGTCATGACCACGCCGATTTTGGTCGACATCGGTGACGGATCCCAGCTCCGGGCCAAATACGAGGACGTCAGCGCCGCCTTGGCCGGCGCAACCCTCCATGACGGTGACATCATCGATGTGAGTGTCCCCGGCGCAATGACGGTGACCGGACCGTGAGCAAGCATGCTTGACCGCCAGGAACGCCCCTCGTATGGTTGGCGGCGTTGCCGCTCTGTGAACGTCAACCTTCCCAAGAGGATGAGGGATTCGAGGTAGGAGCGGCGTGATGAACCATGATGGGTGTACCCAAAGGGCGATTGGTCGGCGATCGGCCCAAATACGAGGGAGTTCATGACGACCGTGCCGTCCGGAGGTAACTACCTGGCAGTCATAAAGGTGGTCGGGGTCGGCGGTGGCGGGGTGAATGCCGTCAATCGCATGATCGACTCGGGGCTTCGCAACGTTGAGTTCATTGCGGCCAACACCGATGCGCAGGCTCTCCTCATGAGCGACGCCGATCTGAAGCTAGATATCGGACGTCAGTTGACGCGAGGCCTGGGAGCAGGCAGCGACCCCGAAGTGGGCCGTCAGGCAGCCGAGGAGCACCGGGCTGACATCGAAGAGGCCCTCCAGGGGGCCGACATGGTCTTCATCACGGCGGGCAAGGGCGGCGGCACCGGGACCGGCGCCGCGCCGGTGGTGGCCGAAATCGCCAAGAGCCTGGGCGCACTGACGATCGGCGTCGTGACGCGCCCGTTCACCTTCGAGGGTCGGCGCCGGGCCATGCAGGCCGAAAAGGGCATCCAGATTCTCAAGGAGAAGGTCGACACCCTCATCGTCATTCCCAACGACCGCCTCCTGAGCGTCTCAAACGACAAGACGAGCATGGTCAACGCCTTCAAGATGGCCGACGAGGTGCTGCTCCAAGGTGTGCGTGGCATCACCGACCTCATCACCGTGCCGGGCCTCATCAACACGGACTTCGCTGACGTGAAGATGGTCATGACGAACGCCGGAACGGCGATCATGGGAATCGGTGCTTCCATCGGCGAGGGGCGAGCTGCCAACGCGGCGCGTGCCGCCATTACGAGCCCATTGCTCGAAGCCTCCATCGAGGGGGCGAGAGGCATTCTGCTCAACATTGCGGGCGGATCCGACCTTGGACTGTTCGAAGTGAACGAGGCGGCCGAGATCATTCACGGGGTGGCCCATCCCGATGCCAACATCATCTTCGGTGCCGTCATCGACGACAACATGGGCGACGAGGTGCGGGTCACCGTCATCGCCGCCGGCTTCGAGCGATGGGAAGAGGGTGGCCGTCCCGCCAGCAGCGACCGGGCCCCTTCCATCTTCCCCTCTTCGGACACCGTGGACATCTTCGCCGAGACCTCGGGCAAAGACGACGAGTTCGACTTGGGTGACGACGATTTCGACGTGCCCTCCTTCCTTCGCTGAGGACGCAGTCGCCACCCGCTTGGCGGCGGTGCTCGAGCGTATCGAGCGGGCGGGGGGCGACCCGGCTCAGATACGCGTGATCGCCGTGTCGAAGGGCTTCGGCCCGGACGCGGTCGCCGCGGCCCGTGCCGCCGGCTTGACCGACGTGGGTGAGAACTATGCCGCCGAGCTCCAAGCCAAGGCGCCCGGGCCAGCCGGGACGAATTGGCATTTTTTGGGCCCGATCCAGCGCAACAAGGTACGGGCGCTGGCACCATTGGTCACCATGTGGCAGGGAGTGGCCCGCCTGGCCGAGGGAGAGCGCATCGCACGCTACGCCCCGGGGGCCCGCGTCCTGATCCAGGTCGACGCCAGCGACGGGTTGCCGGGTCGTAACGGATGCCCCCCGGCCGAAGTGAATGCGCTCGCGGGCTCGCTCTCCGATCTCGATCTGCGCCTCGAGGGCCTGATGACCGTGGCGCCGCCGGGGGACGAAGCCACCAAAGCGGCATTCCAATCGGTACGGAGCCTGGCTGACACCCTCGGGCTCAAGGAGCGGTCGATGGGGATGAGCGCCGATCTCGAAGCGGCGGTGGCGGCGGGGTCCACCATGGTGCGGATCGGTCGGGCCTTGTTCGGAGAGCGGCCGCCCAAGGCTTCCCCGTTGTCCCTCCCACGCTGACCACCAGGCACTACGCTGTGCCGGAACAGGAGAAGGTATGGCACCCTCGTTCATGAAGAAGACCATGGTCTACCTCGGGTTACTCGACGACGAGTACGACGAGTACGACGACCTGGAAGACCGCGCCCCGCGGGCGTTCACGGCGCATTCCCGGGGCGACATCCGCCAGCAGGACTACGAGCAACCCGACGAGTACGGCGGAGGACTCAATCGCGTCCGGGCCATGGTTCCCCGGGAGTCCGCCGTGCCCAGTCCCACCCGGGTGCAGCCCAGCCCCGTGCCGCGGCCTTCGGGGGTCCGACCGGTTCCGGTCGACACGGCGATCGGCGGCACGGCGGCCCGTGTGCACATCGTCGCCCCTACCCGTTTCGGGGACGCCAAGGAGATCGCCGACCGGCTCAAGGACAACCGCCCCGTCATCGTGAACCTGCAGGTGGCCGATCGTGACCTGCAACGGCGGATGATCGATTTCTGCAGCGGTGTGACCTACGCCCTGAGTGGCGAGATGGAGAAGGTGGCGGACCAGGTATTCCTCCTGGCCCCGACGAACGTAAAAGTTTCTGATGAAGAGCGCCAACGTCTGGTGGAGCGCGGCTTCGGTCGAGACTGAACAGGCTATTCTCAGGTAGCAGTGAATGTATTTCGTCTAGCTGGGATAGCCGTAGAGCTGTATCTGTGGTTCATCATGCTGCCGACGGCTCTCCTCAGCTGGTTCAGGGTGCAACCCGGCACGGCGTTGGCTCGGGTCCAGCTCTTTCTCTACCGGGCAACCGAACCAGTTTTACGACCCGTTCGACGGGTGATCCGGCCCATGGGCGGCATCGATATTTCTTTCATCGTGGTTTTTCTCGTGCTGCAGTACGTCGTGGTACGGGTCCTTTTTGCCTAGGAACGTTCCCGCCGGACTATTCCCGTTTGGCGGGGGGGAGGGGTAGACTCCTCCCTCATGGACAGTGCGCCACCAACTTCCTCATCCATTCTTGACACCCTTCGTACCGTTGAATTCCGTCTCGGACTGAAGGGCTACAACGTCGACGAGGTTGACGACTATCTCGACCGCGCCGCCCAAGAGGCTGAAGCAATACAGGAAACCGTCCGTCAACTGAACGAGCGCCTTCGTCAGGCAACCGACCGGATCGTGCAACTCGAGAGCGAGGCGCGCGAGGCGGCGGCGGAGGCGAAAGCGCAACCACCAACTCCGGTGGCCGTCGAGCCGGCATCGGCGCCCACACCGGCGGCCCCGGCTGCGGTCGCTGCGCCTGCACCCGCCCCGGCCGCATCTACGGCGCTCGACCTCCCATCCGACGAGACCCTGCAGCGGACTCTGCTGCTGGCCCAGAAGTTCGTCGATCAGATCAAGCGCGAGAGCGAAGCTGAAGCGGCTGCCACGGTGGCCCAGGCCGAGGAGAAGGCGCGCGCTGCGGTGGCTGCCGCCGAGGCACAAGCGACCGCCCTGCAGGTGGATTCACAACGCCAGGTGCGCGAGGAGGTGGCGCGGTTGGAGGCGACCCGCAACGAACTGGCCATCGATGTCGAGAGCATGGCCCGCCATCTCGAATCGGAGAGGAACCGTCTGCGCGACGCCCTGACCGAGATTTTGAACTGGGTCGACGAAAACGTGCAGCCGGCCAACGCTCTCATGGGTGTGCGTCCGAAGGGCGCACCGGGCTCCCGTCCGGCTGCGATCGCCGGCGCCCAGAGCGAATCATCCACTAAAGGTGGGGCCGATGTGAACGAGCAGCCGACGCTGAGTCTCGGAACGGTCACCGACACGAACCAGACCGGAGCTCCTCACACCGCTTGACCTGACGGGGGTATTGCCTCCAGAGTCGCTGTCCGCTATGGTCACCCGCTCCCTCGACGCGATTGTCGTCAGGGAACCGGTCAATCAACGACCGGGAAGGAGGACAAGATGAGCCCAGCGAGCAAGGCAACCGCTGCGAAGAAGGTGCCTGCATCGCGCCCGCCGGTGGCGAAGAAGGCTGTCGCGACCAAGAAAGTTGCGCCCACCAAGGCGGTGACGGTGGCCAAAACGGCCACCCCGACAAAAAATGCTCCGTCGACAAAGAAAGCTGTGCCCACAAAGAATGCTGCACCCAAGAAGAACGTTGTGCCCAATGCTCAGGCTCCAAAGAAATCCGCAACGAGTGGCGGCGGAGTGAACAAAGAGACGACCACAATCGCGAAGAAGGCTGCTCCCGCCGCCAAGAAGGCCGCAGGGCCGGCCAAGAAGGCCACAGCCGCGACCAAGGCTCCCGGGCGTGCCGCCACGCCGGCCGCACCGTCTGCGGTGGATGCGAACGCCGCCGAGGTCGAGGCGGTCGCTCCCGCCCCTGTCCGCACTACCTTCACGCCGAAGCCCAAGGCTCCGGCCCCGGTGCGACCCAAGACGGGCCCTTACGCCAAGGATCTCAAGTTCCTCGAGGAGATCACCGAGCTGCTCGCCGAAGAGCGCGGCATCTATCAAGAGCAAGCCACATCGCTCCGGGCCGAAGCCGATTCGCTGGCGCTCGAGCGCGAGCCGGGCGACGTGCAGTTCGACGAGGAGTCCGGTGAGGGTGGCACGGTCACGGTCGATCGCGAGCGGAACTTGGCCCTCTCGGGTCAAGCGGCACTGGCGGTCGAAGAGATCGATTACGCCAGCATTCGGGTGGCGGACAAGACCTACGGCTATTGCGAACGCTGCTTTCAGCCCATCCCCAAGCCTCGTCTGCGGGCTCTTCCGTACGCCCGCCTTTGCGTCGCGTGCAAGAGCGGGGGGTTGTCGCGCCGCTGACTCCGAGCGCCCAAGCTCGGGCGCGGCTGGTTGCGTTCGCACTGGCCGGCGTCGTCGTGGTGGCGGACCGTGTCACCACATCCGTGGCAGAAGACCATCTTCACCACGCCTCGCACGTGTGGGGGCCATTCGGATTGGCCTTGCAGTTCAACTCGGGGCTGGCTTTCAGCATCTTCACCGGTCGATCGACCTTGGTCACGGTGGTGCTGGCCGTCGGGGTCGTGGTCCTCGCTGTCTTCGTGGCGCGGGCGCGCACCTTGCCCCAAGCGATCGCCGGAGGACTCGTCCTCGGCGGTGGGGTGGGGAACCTCAGTGAGCGGATCGTGGGCCTGCACCATGGTCTGGTGGCGGATTTCATCACGCTGAGCCATTGGCCCACCTTCAACGTGGCCGACGCCTGCATCACGATTGGGGTCGTTGTCGCCGCGTGCACGCTTCTCTTCGGCCGCCCCGTGGGGAGAGCCAGATGAGTGATCCAGATGATCAGGTGCTCGTCGTCGAGGTCCCACCGCTTCTGGCCGGGGTGCGCATCGACCGTGCCGTGGCGATGTTGGCCAATGTCTCACGGACCGTGGCGACCGGACTGATCGTCTCGGGACGGGTCCTGGTCGATGACGTCGTGGTGACAGTGGGGCGCAACGCACTGAAAGAAGGGGCCACGCTGACGATCGCCCTACCGGAGCCGGGTGGCCACGAGGTGGAGGCCGAAGCTGGCGTGCAATTCCGGGTCGTCTATGCCGACGAAGAGGTGGCCGTGGTGGACAAGCCCGCCGGCTTGGTGGTGCACCCCGGCGCGGGCCACCAGGAAGGGACACTGGTGGGGGGGCTGCTCTCCCGCTTTCCCGACCTGGCTGCGCTGGTTGCCTCGGGCGTCTGCCCCGGTGATCGGCCCGGCATCGTGCACCGCCTCGACAAGGGGACCTCGGGACTCCTGGCCGTGGCCCGTACGGAATCGTCCTACCACGACCTGGTCACCCAGCTCGCCGAACGCACCATGGAGCGGCGCTATCTGGCCCTGGTGGAGGGAGAGGTGGTGGACGACCGGGGCGAGATAGACGCCCCGATCGGCCGGTCGACCCGAACGCCGACCAAGATGGCCGTCTCAGCCAGTGGCCGTTCCGCCCGCACCGGTTTCACGGTCCTGGAGCGGCGGGCATCTCCGCGCCCGACCACCTTGGTGGAGCTCAGCCTGCAGAGTGGGCGCACGCATCAGATAAGGGTCCATATGGCGGCCATCGGCCATCCCGTGGTCGGTGACGCCCGCTACGGAGCCCCGGAGAAGGCCCTGGGGTCAGGTCGGTTCTTTCTCCACGCCTTTCGGCTGGCGTTCGACCACCCGCAAAGCGGTGAGCGGCACGAGTTTGCCGCCCCTCTTCCCGCCGACCTGCAGTCCTACTTAGGCGGCCTGGTGGACCCCGAGAACATCGGCGTCGAAGGATAGGGCAGCGAGGGCCTCCTCTTCGGCCCGACGCACACGCCGCACGCCGACACCGAGTCGCTCGGCCGTCGACTGCAATGAGGCCGGGGTGTCGCCCCCGAAGCCGAAACGCAGGCGCAGCACGTCGCGCTGGAGGTCGGGGAGCTTCTCGACCGCGTCCCGCACCCGGTCATAGACCATGGTTTGCTCCACGTCCTCCACGAAATCCGACTCGTCTGGAGCAACCAACTCGCCCAGGGTGGTCGCCGACTCGGATGCCGCCGGCTGGTCGAGGGAGGCCGTCACGCGCGCCACGTCTTCGAGCGCGTAGCGCTCGTCAGCCGTCATGCCCGTCGCTTCGTCCAATTCTTCCTCGGTCGGGGTGCGCCCGAGGGTGGTGGCCAGTTGCGCTTTGGTCAGCTCGAGTCGCTGGATGTGCTCGCCGACTTCCAGCGGGATCCGGATCGTGCGACCGTGCTGTTGTACGGCGCGCTGCAGGGCCTGGCGGATCCACCATGTGGCGTACGTCGAAAACCGGAAGCCTCTCTCCCAGTCGAACTTGTCGACGGCCCGCATGAGGCCGAACGAGCCTTCTTGGACCAGGTCGGCCATGTCCACGCCACGATCCTGATAACGCCTGGCCCAGTGCACGACCAATCGAAGGTTGGCCGCCACCATCTGCTTACGGGCCAGCTCGTCGCCGGCTGCGACCCGCTTGGCCAGTTCTACCTGCTGCTCGTGGTCCGGCATGGGGAACTGGTCCAGGTCCCTCAGCATCAAGCCAAGGGTGTCGGATGTACTCACCGCGCTCTTCATCGACTTCTCTCCCGACGATCTTCGATCTCTCTCATTCCTTCGTTACCCGGGGTGCTCTTTTCTGAATCTGACCGTTACAACACCGGTGGGAGCCCGAGCATTCCACGAGGCTGTATCACCGGGAAGTTGCACACCACGCCCAGTTCTGGTGACCTACGTCGCATGACCTCGCGCATGGTGCTACTCAGGCACGGAGCCACCGAATGGTCGCAAAGTGGCCAACACACAGGTCGGACAGATATTCCTCTGCTCGAGTTGGGGCGCGAGCAAGCCAGGGCGGCGGGCGATCTTCTTCGCGGCATGACCTTCGTCCAGATCTTCACCAGTCCCTTGGAACGGGCGTCCTCTACCTGTGCGCTCGCTGGCTTCGAAGGGGAGCACGAGCCCGATCTCATGGAATGGGACTACGGCACCTATGAAGGCCTGACGACGGCCGAAATCAATGCCGAACGGCCGGGTTGGACATTGTGGAACGACGGCGTTATCGACGGTGAGAGGGCGGCCGACGTGGGCCGCCGGGTGGACCGGGTCATTGAGAAGGCCCGGCAGCTCGACGGCGACACGCTCTGCGTAGCCCATGGCCACGTGCTGCGGGTGCTGGCCGCTCGATGGCTCGGGCTTCCCGCGGTCGCGGGACGACTCTTCGCCCTTTCGACCGGAACCGTGAGCATTTTGAGCTGGGAGCGCGAGAACCCGGTCATCGCCAACTGGAACGTCGGGCCGCCCGGTTCGGCTCTCATGCGGGCCTAGCTCAGTGCGCGTCAGGCTGATGCGGTGACGTTGCCTTGGGCCCGGGCCACCATGTCGGCCAGGCTGAAGGATTGGAGATGGGTGCGGATGGTCTCGCCCACGTCGGCCCAGACCGCCAAGAGGACGCATTGGCCCTCGTGGTCACAGGCACCGTCGGCGTGGGGCTCGCCGAAGTCCCCAGCGGCGATGGGGCCATCCACGGCCGAGACGATCTGGGCCAGACTGATGTCCTCGGGGAGGCGGGCCAAGACGTAGCCGCCGCCGACCCCTCTCTTGGAGCGGACGAGCCCGGCCCCCTTGAGGGCGAGGAGGATCTGCTCGAGATAGGGCTGCGGGAGGGCCGTCCGCTCAGCGATGTCGCGTACCGACGTTGGGGTCTCGGCGCCATGCAGGGCCAGGGAGAGGAGCGCCCGGCTGGCGTAGTCGCCGCGTGTCGAGACTCTCACGGTCCGATGCTACCGGCCGCGTGTGGTGGAACAGGTGGTTTTCGGAGTGTGATGGTTTCGGGTCA
Organism: uncultured Acidimicrobiaceae bacterium; assembly: GCA_963737745.1. Lineage (GTDB taxonomy): Bacteria > Actinomycetota > Acidimicrobiia > Acidimicrobiales > RAAP-2 > Bog-473. Next base: position 65,095 of record CAVTTR010000012.1, read on the forward strand.
TAGTGTGACGCTGTGAGTGCTCCGGAGGTGGCATCGCCCATTCTGCCAGCCTTCGGGCGGGCCTGCCTTACCGGAGTGATGCCCGGATTGCTGGGTCATCTCTATGGCGGCGAGCCCCTCCCGCCCTGGATGCCGGCTCCGGTGGACGGGGCAACGCAGATCGTGCTCCTCGTCCTTGACGGCCTCGGTTGGCAGCAGCTCCAGGAGCGCTCTGCGCTGGCGCCCACCATCACCTCGGGTGTCGGCCGTTCCATCACCTCGGTGGCTCCGAGCACCACGGCCTGCGCCTTGACATCGTTGGTCACGGGGCGGCCACCGGCCGATCACGGCGTGGTCGGGTATCGAGTGACGTACGACAACGAGATCATGAACATTCTCCAATGGTCGGTCGGCGGGGTGGACGCCCGCACGCGGGTGCCCGCCCCCGTCTTCCAGCCCTGCCCGTTGTTCCCGGGGGCGACGGAGACGGTTCCCGTGGTGACCCGCTACGACTACGCCACGACCGGTTTTTCGGCCGCCCATCTGGGTGAGGCCGACATGCACGGCTGGCACACCCTGGCCGGCCTCGTCACCGGCGTCCGGGCCTTGGTGGGCGGGGGAGCGCGCTTCGTCTACGCCTACTACGACGGCATCGACAAGATCGCTCACGCCCGTGGGCTGGGCCAGTACTACGACGACGAGCTGCGTGACGTGGACCGGCTGGTGGGTGACGTGCTGGGTGTGCTGCCTCCCGGGGCGGTGCTGGTGGTCACGGCAGATCACGGGCAGGTGGCCGTCGGATCGTCGGTGGAGGTCCTGGGGGGTGACGTGATGGACGGCGTCACGCTCATGTCGGGTGAGGGACGTTTCCGATGGCTTCATACGAGGCCCGGCGCTACCGCGGCCGTGGCCGAGGCGGCGAGGGGGGCGTTCCACGACGTCGCCTGGGTGCGCACGAAAGACGAGATGGTCGAAGAGGGATGGCTGGGTGGAGTCCCTTCGACCGCGGTCTTGGCGCGCCTGGGCGACGTCGCGTTGGTCCCATTCACCCCGACGGCCTTTCTCGATCCCGCCGACACGGGAGAGCTCCGCCTCATGGCCCGCCACGGGTCCCTCACCCCCGAGGAGATGCTGATTCCCCTGCTCAGTTGGCCCCCGACATGAAGCGGGCGCGCCGGTGGCAGTATCAAGTGCATGCCTGACGAGTCGACGCCCATAGCCCCCGACGAAGTGCTCGAAGCCGGGGTGAGTCCACACGTCGGTGGGGTGACCCCAGATGCCGGCGAGGGGGATGCTCCACCCGAGGAGGCGCCGCCACGCGAGTCGGTCTCGGAGCCGGCGAAGGTGCTGCGGATCGGATCAATGGTGAAGACCCTGTTGGACGAGGTGCGCCACGCGCCGCTCGACGAGAAGAGCCGGACCCGATTGCGAGAGATCTACGAGCAGTCGATCCACGACCTCTCCGAGGGTCTCTCGCCCGATCTGGTGGCCGAGCTCGACCGCATGGCGCTGCCCTTCGACGACAAGGCCCCCAGTGAGGCCGAACTGCGGATCGCCCAGGCGCAGCTGGTCGGGTGGCTGGAGGGCTTGTTCCACGGCATCCAGGCCACCCTGATGTCCCAACAGATGGCGGCACGGAGCCAGCTGGAGGAGATGCGCAACCGGAGCCTGCCGGGTGCGGGCGAGAGCTCGAGTCCCCGGCCGGGTGCCTACCTCTGAGATGCTGGCGGCGCCAACGCGGTCACTGACGAAACGGGGGAATGCCAGCGATGCCTGACGAGTCGACCGAGCCGGGGAGCGAAGGGCCCCCTTCGTATCCTGGGAGCACCTCGCCAGCGGCGCCGCCTCCACCACCGCCCGGGCCACTGCCGGGGCCTGCTCCGGGCATGCCGCCCCCCGTGCCTGCCCCAACCATGCCGCCACCACAGCCGCCCCCGCCTCCACCCCCACGCTCCGCCGGCGTACCCGTCCGCCCCACCACCGCCGCCTCCCGGGAGTGGGAGCTATGCGCCCCCGCAGCCGCAGTACCCGATGTACGGGGGGAGTGGCGGACCGGGTGGCCCCCCCTACGCCCAATGGGGCACCCGGGTGGGCGGATACCTCATCGACCTGGTCATCTTCATCCCCGTCCTCTTGGTGCTGGGCCTCGTGTTCAAGCACACCCACGTCCTCGTCATGCACGTCAACACGACGAGGAATGGCGTCGAGACCCGAAGGACCTTCTCCCTGCTGTCGGTCGTGGTCTTCGGGCTGATCAACCTGGCCTACGTCACGGTCCTGTGTGGGGGGCCGCGGGGCCAGACGGTCGGGATGATGGCCGTCGGCATCCGGGTGGTGCGGGACGAGACCTTGGTCCAGGTGGGCTACGCCCGCGCCTTGGGGCGGGCGCTGGTGCAAGGGGTCTTCAGCTTCATCGGCACGGTCCTCTTCTTTCTGATCGTCGTCTGGCTGCTCGACATGCTGTTCCCCTTGTGGGACAAGAAGCGGCAGACGTTGCACGACAAGATCGCCGGAACGGTGGTGCTGCGGTCACGCAATGTGACCTGAGGCGGGGTAAGGTCCAGAGTTCACACACGAACAACACGGTTGTAAGTTTCACCGTTGAAAGGAGGGCCGGTGTCGGGGCGGTCGTTTACGCATCTGCACACCCACACCGAGTTCTCCATGCTCGACGGGGCGGCCCGGATCGGCGAGCTGGTGGCCGCGGCCGTGGCCGACGGACAGCCCGGATTGGGCATCACCGACCACGGCAACATGTACGGGGTCTTGGACTTCTACAAGGCCTGCCGGGAGCAGGGCATCACCCCGATCATCGGGACCGAGGCCTATATGGCGGCGGAGTCGCGGTCATGAACGCCCCGTCCGCCGGGGCAAGGTAGACGACACCGGGGGCGACGCCGAAGGCGGGCAGAAGCTCTACTACCACCTCACCTTGCTGTCCGAGACGGTCGAGGGCTATCGCAATCTCTTGAAGCTCTCGTCGGCCGCCTACCTCGAGGGGTACTACTACAAGCCGCGGGTGGACTGGGAGTTGCTGGAGCGTCATCACGACGGCCTCATCGCCACCACCGGTTGTCTGGGCGGCGTCGTCCTGCAGGCGCTGCTGGCCGGCAATGTCGAAGAGGCCGAGAGACGGGCCGCTCGCCTGCAGGACATCTTCGGGCGCGACAACCTCTTCGTCGAGTTGCAGGACCACGGGATCGCCGACCAGCAGCGGACGAACCCGCAACTGATCGAGATCGCCCGCCGCCTCAATGCGCCCCTCTTGGCGACCAACGACAGCCACTACACGCACCGCGAAGATGCGGTGGCCCACGACGCGCTCCTGTGCGTGCAGACCGGTGCACTGCTCTCGGACACCAACCGCTTCAAGTTCGAGGGGACCGAGCACTACCTGAAGTCGGCCCGCGAGATGCGCCACCTGTTCTCCGAGCTGCCCGAGGCGTGCGACAACACCCTGCTGATCGCCGAGCGGGCCAACGTGCAGATCGAGCTGGGCAAGCCCAGCCTGCCCGAGTTCCCGGTCCCACCCCAGTTCGCGGGCGAGGTCTACGAGGACCGCGCCCTGGCGTACCTGCGGGACCTGACGATGGAAGGGGCCCGCCAGCGTTACGGCAGCCCCGTGCCGGCGAACGTGGTCGAGCGCTTGGACTACGAGCTGGGCGTCATCGGCAACATGGGGTTCGCGGCCTACTTCCTCGTGGTGTGGGACCTGATCAAGTTCGCCCGGGACTCGGGCATCCGGGTCGGTCCGGGCAGGGGCTCGGCCGCCGGTTGTTGCGTGGCCTATTGCCTGCGCATCGTGGACCTCGACCCCATCCGTTACGACCTGCTCTTCGAGCGCTTCCTCAATCCGGGCCGCAAGCAGATGCCCGACATCGACATGGACTTCGACGAGCGATACCGCGGCGACGTGATGCGCTACGCCGCCGAGAAGTACGGCAGCGACCGGGTGGCGCAGGTGGTGACGTTCTCCACCATCAAGGCGCGGGCCGCCGTGCGCGACGCGGCCCGGGTGTTGGGCAAGCCCTACATCGTGGGTGACCGCATCGCCAAGGCCATGCCGCCCCTGGTCATGGGGCGCGACACGCCGCTGCACGCCTGCCTGACCAAGACCGAAGGGCACGAAGAGGGGTACGCCGCCGCCGTCGACCTCCGGGGCATGCACGAGACGGATCCCGACGCCAAAGAGGTCATCGACGTGGCCCTCGGGCTGGAGGGGCTGCGGCGCCAAGATGGGATCCACGCCGCCGCGGTGGTCATCTCGCGCGACCCCCTGACCGAGTACCTGCCCGTCCAGCGCAAGCCAGACGCCGGTGGGAAGCCCGAGGACGCCCCCATCGTCACCCAGTACGAGATGCACGGGGTGGAGGACCTCGGCCTGCTCAAGATGGACTTCTTGGGCCTGCGCAACCTCTCGGTGATCGAGCGCACCCTGGATCTCGTCGAGGCGGCCGGCGGAGCCCGACCCGACATCGACGGCGTGGACCTGGCCGACGAGCCGACGCTCGAGATGTTGCGCCGGGGCGACTCGGTCGGGGTGTTCCAGTTGGAAGGCGCCCCCATGCGCGCTCTCATGCGCTCGCTGGCCCCGACGTCGTTCGACGACGTGGCCGCCCTGGTGGCCCTCTACCGGCCCGGGCCGATGGCGGCCAACATGCACAACGACTATGCCGATCGGAAGAACGGCCGCAAGCCGATCACCTACGAGCATCCCGATCTCGAACCGATCCTGGCCGACACCCAGGGCCTGATGATCTATCAGGAGTCCGTCATGCGGGTGGCCCAGAAGTTCGCCGGCTACACGTTGGAGGAAGCGGACAACCTGCGCAAGGCCTGCGGCAAGAAGATACGCGCCCTGCTGGCCGCCGAGCGCGAGAAGTTCGTGGCCGGCTGCGTGACGCAGGGCTACGAGGAGAAGCTCGGGACCACGTTGTTCGACATCATCGAGCCGTTCGCCGACTACGCCTTCAACAAGTCACACTCCTACGGCTACGGCCTGGTGGCCTACCAGACGGCGTGGCTCAAGGCTCACCATCCGACCGAGTACATGGCCGCTCTGCTGACCTCGGTCAAGGACAACAAGGACAAGACGGCCGTGTATCTCGCCGAATGTCGCAACCGCGGCATCGCCGTGCTGCCGCCCGACGTGAACCGCTCGGTGGCCGAGTTCGCTCCCGACCTGTCGGGCGAGAGTGACGGCGCCGCCATCCTCTTCGGCATGGCAGCGGTGCGGAACGTGGGCGAGAGCCTGGTCGAGCGCATCGTCACCGAGCGCAACGCCAACGGGCCATTTGCCGACATCTTCGACTTCTGCCAGCGGGTCGACCCCGTCGTGTTGAACAAGCGCACCATGGAGTCACTGGTCAAGGGCGGTGCGTTCGACGCACTGGGCCACCCGCGCCAGGGGCTCTGTCTGGTCATGGAGGGCATCGTCGATCGCACGCTGGAACGGCGGCGCGAGCACGACCTCGGCATCACCTCCTTGTTCGCCGCCTTCGAAACCGAGCAGGAGGTGGACCCCGGCTGGGGGACGGCCAGGGTCGCCATTCCCGACACCGAATTCGACAAGGCGCAGCGACTGGCCTTCGAAAAGGAGATGCTCGGGCTCTACGTGAGCGACCACCCCCTGATGGGCTTCGAGCAGGCGCTGGCCCGTCACACCGACTGCAGCATCTCGGACATGCGGGAGGAGGACGTCACCGGCGACCGCTCACCCGGTGCGCGCCGTGGGGGGCGTGGTCACCGACCTGCGCCGGACCTACACCAAGAAGGGCGACCTGATGGCCCGCTTCGTCCTGGAGGATCTCCAGGCCGCCATGGAGGTCTTCGTCTTCCCCAAGACCATGGCCGACTACGGCGAGCTGATCGAGAACGACGCCATCCTGGTCGTGCGCGGGCGCCTCGATACCCGAGAAGAAGAGCCCAAGATCGTCTGCATGGAGGTGAGCCGTCCCCGGCTCGAACGCGGCGTGGAGGACGTCCATGTTGCCCTGCCGCTCGGCGTCTTGACCGACAGCGTCTTGGTGGATCTCAAGGGCATTCTGAGTGGTCACCCCGGTCCTTCGTCGGTCCTGTTGCACGTGGGGGCCAAGGTCCTGCGCCTGGCCCCCGAGTTCAACGTGGATTGCCGAAACGGTTTGGTGGGCGAGTTAAAACGGCTTCTGGGGCCGGGCGCCGTCCTGTCCTAAGGCGTATGACCAGGGGAGTGACGTCGGGCGCCGCCATCATGATCGGAGTCTCGGCCGGCTGGTCGGTTGGGTAAGCCCCCGACGAAGCCAGTAGACTTACCCTATGCCGATCGTAGTGAGCACCAAAGATTGCACTGCGCTCAGCGATGCTGAGCTGGTTGAAATGGCAGATCTCTGTGCCGAGCGGTCCCCGGGTTTCGACATCGGGTTCCTCTCCAAGGAGCGCGAGGCGTGGGTGTTGATCACTCTGGCTCGGGAGGGGAACAAGCTTCGGGGCTATTCCTTCTGCACGCTGGAGCGCATCGGCGGCACGCCGTCACTGCTGGTGGGTCTGGCCCTGGTCGACCGGACGGCGCGTGCCGAGGCGACGCTCAAGGGGATCATGGCCGATCAGTATCGGCGTGCCCTCCTGGCCTTTCCCGACGAGGACGTGCTGCTGGGGACCCGCCTGCTCGGACCCGAAGGCTTCCGGGCCTTCTCGGGGCTGCAGGATGTCGTGCCCTATCCCGAGCACAAGTGCTCGGGCGAGGAGCGGGCCTGGGCTCGACGCCTGTCCAAGCGCTTCGGGTGTGAGAGCCGGCTCGACGACCGCACCTTCGTCCTCAAGGGCGACGGCTCGGTGGCCGGCGGACTCGATTTCTTCGCCCCCAAGGTGAAGATCCCCGAAGGGGTGGACGGACACTTCGGCGACTTCGACGCCGCCCGGGGCGACCGGCTCGTCACGTTTGGGTGGGCCATGGCCGAGGACCTCGCCGGGGGCAAGCTCGGGCGCTGTCAGCCGCGGGGGAGCACGGCGGCGCACACCTTGTAGCAGTGGCCGTCGCGGGGCGGGCTGACCGTCACCAGCAGGTATTGCGGGTTGAAGCCGAGCGCATTCGCCAGGCTCTTGCCGCTGAGGCGCTCGCGACGGGCCGCATCGAGGGCGCGTGCGGCATGGCGGTCCTCGACCGGTAGCCAGACGTCGTCTCGATCCCATCCGAAACGCACCCAGGTCGATCCGTCGGCCCGACGCCGGATCAGTTGTGGGCTGCGGGTGGGCTCAATGAGGGCCACCGAGGGCCGGAAGCCGCGGAACTCCCAGTAGGGCGCGGAAGGCCCCGGGAATCCGAGGAGCGGCCCCTCCGGGCTGGCCACCATGCGCCGCAACAGCTTGCGTAGCTGGCGTCCCCGCAGGGTCCCGACGTGGCGGGGCAGGTCGGCCGCCGTCGTCGCCTCGGGCTGCGCCAGATCGTCGCGCTCGGGGTCATCGGCCAAGGTGACCTCGACCACGTCGAAGACGGTGATGTCGGGCTCATAGTTCTCTGGCCAGGGTACGCGCACCCGCATCACGGTGCGGGTGGCCAGGTCGACCACCGTCGTGTCCTCCAGCGTCGAGGAGAGCACCAGGAGGTGCAAGGTGGAACCCCCCTCGGTGGGGATCTTCTCCCGGCGGCGGGCCGAGCGCCGGAGCAGGCGGGCCGGGTCGGTCGGGACCGCGGGCGCGCGGCGGGTCGGTGGCGTCGGCTCACCGTTGTCGGTCGTGTCGGATCCGGTGTCCATGCCCATTGTGTCCTCGCTCACCGGGGCAGCGCCTCGAGCTGTTGTCCCAGCGTGGCCCGGTCGTCGGCCGGTGCGTTACAGGCGAAGCCCTGGCAGACGAAGGCCGCGCCCTCGGTCCGATCGGCGAACAGTGGCGAATGGTCTGGCTGCCCCCCAGGCCATGACCGCCCGGGGCAGCCAGGGGCGGCGGACCTCGGCCAGCGAGGTCGGGACGGTCGCCCGTGATGACGATCTCCTGGCGCCCCGCCAGCATGGGCAGGGCGGCCACCAGATCGGCCACGGCGCCGGGATGGCTGGTAACAGCAACCCGGCGGCCTCGGTGACGGTGCGTTCGACGGCCTGGCGTAGCTGCTGGTCGTCGTCGAGGGCGTTGGCCCGCAGGAGCGCATGCACGGCGATCGAATTGGTGGCCGGGAGCGCGCCGTCGAGATACTCCTTGGGCCGCACGATCAGCTCCTCCGCATCGTCGCCGGTGGTGAAGAAGCCACCCGACTCTTCGTCCCAGAAGTGCTCGAGCAGCTCGTGGGCCACCCGGTGGGCTCGGGTGCGCCAGATTGGGTCGCCGGTGAGCTCGGACAGACGGACACACGCCTCGACCAGCCAGGCGTGATCGGCCGCGACGGCAAGATGCCGGGCCCGGCCACCCTGCCAACTCCGCATCAGCCGCCCGTCCTCGTACATGGCCGACATGAGGAACTCGGCGATCTCAATGGCCCGTTGGCCGTACTCGGCCGAGCCGGTCACCATGGCCACCTCGGCCAATGTGGCCGCCGCCATGGCGTTCCACTCGGTGAGGACCTTCTCGTCGCGGGCCGGCTGGACCCGCGCCGCCCGTGCCGCGGCCAGTAATCGGCGTGCGTCTTCGATCTCCGCCGGTCGCTGGAGGGGCGCTCCCACCGGGCGGTACGGGATGGATCTTCCCTCCCAGTTGCCGCTCGGAGTGATGCCGTACCACTCGGCCGCGGGCTGGACCAGGTGCGGCGGGAGCGCGGCCTCCAGCTCGGCCAGCGTGAAGGTGGCATGGCTGCCCTCGACCCCACCTGCGTCGGCATCGAAGGACGAAAAGAGTGCACCCTCGGGTGTGGAGAGGTCGCGCAGGACGAAATCGAGAGTCTCGGTCACCACGGTCAGGTAGTTCGGCGAGGCCGGTCTCCTGCCATGCATGCAGGTAGGCCCGGGCCAGGAGGGCCTGATCGGTCAGCATCTTTTCGAAGTGGGGCACCAGCCAGCGGTTGTCGGTCGAATAGCGGCAGAAGCCCCCGACGAGGTGGTCGTACATGCCGCCGGCGGCCATACCGTCGAGCGTGGTCAGCGCCATCTGCCGCGAGCGCTCCGAGCCGGTGCGCCGGTAATGGCGCAGGCAGAGCTTCGACCAGCGAGGGCCTCGGAAACTTCGGAGCCGGGCCGAATCCGCCCCACTGCGGGTCGAATCCCCCCTGCAGGCCCGTCACGACCCTTTCGATGAGGTCGTCGGCATCGATGCCTTGGGCGTGCATTGGAGCGAGGGAAGTCCCGGCTCCTGCGTCCGACATCGACTCGGCCATTGATTCGGCCAGGCGGACCTCTCGCCGTACGGCTTCGACCAAGGCGTCGGCTTGGGTGAAGACGCTCTCCCTCTGCTGCTCCCATGCGCTGCCGAGCGCCTCGACCACCCGCCGGAAGGCGGGCATCCCGTGACGGTCTTCTGGCGGGAAGTACGTGCCGGCGTAGAAGGGGCGCCCATCGGGCGTGCAGAACACCGACATCGGCCAGCCGCCGGATCCGGTGAAGGCCTGGGTCGCCGCCATGTAGAGCGAGTCGAGGTCGGGCCGTTCTTCACGGTCGACCTTCACCGAGATGAACCAGCGCGAGAGGTCGGCGGCGGTGGCCTCGTCCTCGAAGCTCTCATGGGCCATCACGTGACACCAGTGGCACGAGGCGTAACCGATGGAGAGGAAGATGGGCTTGTCCTCCTCCTTCGCCCGTTGCAGTGCCTCTTCGCCCCAGGGAAACCACTCCACCGGGTTGTCCGCATGCTGGCGAAGGTAGGGGCTGGTCTCGTCCGCCAGATGGTTCACGGAACTCGATGCTACGGCGCAGCGAGGTCGGTCCCTGCTCGAAATGGCGTCGAGCAGCGTGGAATGCTCCTGCAATGGATCCAGTGCGCACGCTCGAAGGCAAGACCGCCGTCATCACCGGAGCCAGCCGGGGCATCGGCCTGGCTATGGCCGGTCGCTTCCTCGAGGCGGGAGCCAACGTGATGCTCTCCTCCCGGAAGGCGGCCGACCTGGCCGCCGCCATGGATGGGCTCGTGGCCGCCGGCGCCGACCCCGCCAAGGTGGCCTGGAAATCGGCCCACGTGGGCGACGGGACGCAGGCGCAGGCGTGCATCGACGAGACGGTCGAGCGCTTTGGCCGTTTGGACATCTTGGTGAATAACGCCGCTACCAACCCCTATTTCGGGCCCATGATCGACATTGACGTGCCGCGGGCTCAAAAGACGTTCGAAGTCAACCAACTCGCTGTTCTCGTCTGGACCTCCATTGCGGTGAAGGCCGGTCTGCGCCGGGTCGGTGATCAACGTCGCCTCCATCGGCGGCCTCGAGGCGGAGCCGGGCATCGGTTGGTACAACGTCACGAAGGCGGCCGTCTTGCACATCACGAAGCAGCTGGCCTACGAGCTGGCGCCCGATATCCGGGTGAATGCGCTGGCTCCGGGCTTGATCAAGACCGACTTCGCCCGGGCCTTGTGGGAGGGCCCGGGCGAGGAGCTGGCCAGAGCCCACATCCCCCTGCGCCGCCTCGGGCTGCCCGACGATGTCGCCACGGCCGCACTCTTTCTTGCCTCCGACGCGGCCTCGTGGATCACCGGCCACACGCTCGTGGTCGACGGCGGGACGACCGTGCATCCCTCGGGCGGGGTGAGCTGAGAAACCCGTCCGGCGAACATCCCACCACTACGGTGAGGGGATGGCACAGTTGCGTCAGCATCCTCGGTCACTGTGAGCTCGCCCGCCGAGCTCACGCGCATTGCCCGAGCCGCCGAGACCCACTCGTGGAGCATCAGCGTGGTGGCTTCTCCGCTGTCGGTGATGGCCACGCGCGAATCGGGACGAATCGGTGAGCCCTGGGTGGTCATGGCAGTACCCGGAGGACGAGGTCTACGGGTGTCGTTCTTCCAACCCGGCGACGCCCTTGATGCGGCCGGCGAACCAGTGGGCGAGGTGACGGGAAATCCCCGCGAGATGGGCCGTGAGCTTCGTACGCTGCTCGAGGATCTGGCCGAGGGTGCGGCGGCGTAGGGCATCGCGTTAGCGCAGATCGGCCCGGCGGATCTTTCCTGACCCCGTCCGGGGGAGCTCAGCCGTGAAGACGACTTCTTTGGGGGCCGCCCACGGCGCAATGGTCCCTGCCACCAGCTCCTTCAGCTCGTCGACGCTCGGCCGGTCGTCGGTGGGCACAATCCAGGCCACGACTCGTTCACCCCAGTCGGAGTCCGGACGCTTCCACACTGCGACCTCGGCCACGTGGCGATGGGTGGAGATGACCCGCTCGACCTCGTCGGGCCAGACGTGTTCGCCCCCGGTGGTGATCATTTCGGCCATGCGCCCCACGACGGACAAGGTGCCGTCAGCGGCGAGGCTGCCGGCATCGCCGGTGGCGAACCACGTCGATGTGCCGTCTGGGCCGAGGACGCGACCCGTGGTCCCGTCGCGATAGGCGCGCATGAGCATCGGGGCGCGTAGAAGGATCTCGCCCTCGTCGACGTCGTCATCAAAGTGGGCTATCGCGACCTCGACGTCGTCGAGAGGAACGCCGTCGTAGACCACACCGGAGCCAGTCTCTGTCATGCCGTAGGTCGTGACCACGTTGGGAGGGAGGTCCTCGGGGGGTCGGCTTCCGCCGAGAAGGATGCCGGTGAAGACCGATGCGTCGAGGCGGCGCAGCGCGGCCGCGACCAACGAGACGTGGGTCGCGGCACCCGAACGCCCGAGCTCCTCCACCGCGGTGGCGTCGAACCCGGAGAGGACGGTGAGCGGGGTATGGGTGAGGATGGCCCGAGTCACCACCGAGAGACCACCGACGTGCGCCAGGGGGAGGCAGGCCAGCCACGAGTGGCGTGCCGGATCGACGCCCAGGCGTTCCGACGTGGCAAGAGCGGACGCCAAAAGAGCGTCGTGGGTCAAGACGACAGCCTTGGGTTGGCCCGACGACCCGCTCGTGGCCATCACCAGCGCGTCGCCCTCCTCGGTGGGCATGCCACCTGCCAACATGTGCTGCCCACCATCCGATGCCACCACCCGGGACGGGCGGAGGGCGTTCAGCAGAGCGTCACGGGCGGCGGGAGGAAGGCGAGGGTCGAGGGGCGCCACGGCGCCGCCCGAGTCCCAAACCGCCTGGAGCGCATTGACGAAGCCCGCCCCTCCCGGAAGGTCGAGTGCGACGAGTTCAGGCACTGGCGGTAGCGTAGGTCGCCGTGCATACCGTGGTCACCGGCAGTCCCCATGATCCGCTCGACGATCTCCGCTCACTCGAGCCGCCCAAGTGGGAGCAGGTGGGCTCCTACACTGACATTCGCTACGAGGTGGGTGACGGGATCGCCAAGCTGACGATCTGCCGTCCCGAGCGTCGCAACGCGTTTCGTCCGCAGACCCTTTTCGAATTGACCGATGCGTTCAATCTGGCCCGGGACAATCCCGACGTCGGGGTGATCATCCTGTGCGGGGAAGGGCCCGACGCCTTCTGTTCGGGTGGTGACCAGAAGATCCGCGGCGACGACGGGTACATGGGTGATGACAGCGTGGCCGAGCGGGGGATCGGCCGTCTCAACGTGCTCGATCTGCAGATCCTCATGCGGCGCATCCCCAAGCCGATCGTGGCGATGATCGCCGGGTACGCCATCGGCGGCGGCCACATCTTGCACCTCGTCTGTGACCTCTCTATTGCCGCCGACAACGCCCGCTTCGGACAGACCGGCCCCAAGGTCGGGAGCTTCGACGGCGGCTACGGGTCGTCCCTCCTGGCGCGCACCATCGGTTTGAAGCGGGCCAAGGAGGTGTGGTTCTTGTGCCGCCAGTACGACGCGGCGCAAGCGCTCGACTGGGGACTCGTGAACACGGTCGTCCCGTTGGAAGACCTCGAGAAGGAGACGGTGGCCTGGTGCCGCCAGATCCTCAGTCTTTCTCCCATTGCGCTCCGCATGATCAAGGCCGGCATGAACGCCGCCGATGACGGGTTGGCGGGCGTGCAGCAGTTGGCGGGTGACGCCACCATGCTCTTCTACATGACCGAAGAGGGTCAGGAAGGACGCAACGCCTTCGTCGAGCATCGGAACCCCGACTTCTCGAAGTTCCCCCGTCGCCCGTGACAACCCCGTGGCGTCTTTGGGTGGCTGGCGCGCGCCCACGGACCCTTCCGGCTGCGGTGGTTCCGGTGGTGGTGGGTACGGCTGCCGGGTACGTGGCCAGTGCCCACGTCATCGTGCACACGCAGGCTCGCAACGGCGGTCTGCACACAAGCATTGGCCATTCGTTCTCTGCCCTGAACGCCATGTTGGCCTTGATCGTCGCCCTGGGCCTGCAGATCGGCACCAACTACGTCAACGACTACGCCGACGGCGTTCGTGGCACCGACGAGGTACGAGTGGGGCCCGTCCGCCTCGTCGCAGGGAAGTTGGCCACGGTGAGGCACGTGAAGATGGCGGCGCTCACGGCCTTCGGTGTGTCGGGCCTTGCCGGTCTGGTTCTGGCCATCCGTGTTTCTTATTGGTTCATACCGATTGGAGCGCTCTGTGGGCTCGCCGGTTGGGCCTACACGGGAGGGTCGCACCCCTACGGGTATCTCGGCCTCGGCGAGATCCTGGTGTTCCTCTTCTTCGGACTGGTGGCCACCGCCGGCTCCGCCTATGTGCAGCACGCCCCCTTCGCTCTCCAGTTCGTTCACCACAGCACGAGTCTCGGTTTGAGCTCCCGTTTGGACATCGCGCATGGCTTTCCGTGGGGGTTCGCGCTTTGGGTTGGCGTTCCGATCGGCCTTCTCGCCACCGCGCTCCTCCAAGCCAACAACCTGCGCGACGTCGCGACCGATACCGAGTCGGGGAAGAAGACCCTGGCCGTGCGCCTTGGTCGTGTCCGGGCCGGATATCTCTACGTCGGAACGCTTGTCGCAACCGCGGCGTCGATCGGTGTCCTGCAGCACTACCGGGGTTGGTCACTCATTGCGCTCGCCGCAGTACCGCTTGCCATCCCGCCGGCGCGTCTCGCTCTGAGCGAACGCAACGGGAGGGAACTGTTGCCAATGTTGGCCGCTACCGCCCGGCTGCAGCTTGCCGTGGGCATCCTGCTCACCATCGGGTTGCTTCTTGTCAGGGCATAGCGAGCCAATGACGAACGAGCGTCGCGACGACCTTTGGTTGCGCCAGATGGGCGGCATGGCCACCCCCCGGAATGAGAGAAGCGGCGCCATACGGCACCGCCCGTGCAAGGCGCAGGGCATGTGCGGCAAACCTGGCGTCGTCGGCGCCGGCCAACGCCAGCACGGCGGGAGCGAGGGAGGGCATGCGATCCCACAAGGGTCCTTGGGTGCCCGTGCCGGCCAGGCGCAGGCTCGAGGCCAGACCCGCCGCGCTGTTGCGCAATCGTTCCTCGCTCTGGGCGGCCTCGGCCAGTTGCGCGAACATCGGATTGCGCAGCCACCGCTCGATGAAGGCCTCGACATCACCCGAGCGCTCGAGCGTCGACGCCATGATCTCGTCCGACTCTCGCCGTTTTTGACGAGCAAGCGGGTCTTCGATCCCGCCGGTCCCCCCGATGAGGATGAGGCGGCCAACGTCGAGATCGGTGGCCGTGACCACGTGAAGGGCCACGCGGGCGCCAAGCGAATAGCCCACGAGGCTGCAAGGAGCCGAGCCGACGGTGGCGATGACGGCGTCACGCACGAGCGCGGCCGTCGTCGGCAAATCGGCCCGCACGGCATCGGATCCAGCGTGTCCCGGAAGGTCAATGCCGATGAGCGAGTGGTCGTGTGCCAGCAGTTCGCCGAAGGGCCCCCACAGACGGGAGGTCTGGGTGAATCCGTGCAGCAGGACAACCGGAGGGCCCGAGCCGCGTTGTTCTACATGAAGGGCCACTCCAGGTGAGCGTACAGGCCACCTTCGCAGCCACTTTGGTCGACGAGTGGGTCCACGCCGGCGTGACCGACGCGGTGATCTGCCCTGGATCTCGCTCCACGCCGCTCGCCCTCGCACTGGCGTCCCGCTTGCGCATTCACGTTCGCCTCGATGAGCGCAGCGCCGGATTCTTCGCACTCGGCCTCTCCATGGCCACTGGGAAACCCACCGTCGTATGCGTCACCAGTGGCACCGCCGCCGCCGAACTTCATCCGGCCGTCGTCGAGGCCCATCAGGGTCGGGTGCCGATGCTCGTCTGCACCGCTGATCGGCCACCTGAGCTCCATCAGGTCGGCGCACCGCAGACCATCGATCAAGTCGGCATCTTCACCACGTCGACCCGCTGGGCTTGTGATCCGGGCGTGGCTGAGGAGTCCCAGGCCCAGTGGTGGCGACCGTTGGCCGCACGAGCGTTCGCAGAGGCCCGAGACGGGCCGCTCGGTCCCGGACCGGTCCACCTCAATCTCGCCTTCCGTGACCCGCTCGTGGGCGAACCGGCGCCCCTCCCCGAACGGGCGGGCCCATCCTTGGTCAACCCGGTGGCCCAGGTGGCGGCCCACCGCACCCCGCTGGGTCCCGAAGGTCTCTTCATCGTCGGAGCCAACGCCACGAGCGATCCGGCACAGCTGCTCCTTCTGGGCGGGCGTCTGGGCTGGCCGATACTGGCCGACCCCCGTTCGGGCTGTCGCGTCTTTGGAACAATTGCCGCCGCTGATTCGATCGTTCGCACCGAGCCACCACTTCCACAGACCATCGTTCTTCTCGGAGCGCCCTGGCTCTCCAAGGCTCTCGGCGAATACGTGTCGAAGGCCTCGTCCAACGGTGCGCGCGTGGTCTGCGTCGATCCGTGGTGGCAGTGGACGGACCCGTCGATGGTCGTGAGTGAGTTCCATCATGTTGCGCCCGATGCCTGGATCGCCGCTGCACTGTCATCCGTCGCCACAGCGGGCTCCGAAGGTGACCGCGACCTCACGTGGCTCGAAACGTGGCGAGCGCGCGAAAGGGCGGCCCAAGCGGCTATTGAGCACGTGCTGGGGCGAGAACTGAGTGAGCCACTCGTCGCCCGGATGGTGGCCCGTCATGCTTCAGCCGACCAGGCCACGATCATGGTCTCGTCGTCCATGCCCGTGCGCGACCTCGAGTGGTACGCCCCCACGTTAGAAGCGCCTCCGAGGGTGATGGCCAATCGGGGAGCGAACGGTATCGATGGTGTGGTGTCGACGGCCCTCGGCATCGCGGCTTCGGGGCGACGGACGGTCGCCCTTCTCGGAGACCTGGCGTTCTTGCACGACGTATCGGGGTTGGTCAATCTGCCCGACCTTCCCTGCACCTTCGTGGTGCTGGACAACGGGGGAGGGGGGATCTTCTCTTTTTTGCCCCAGGCCAGCGCCTTGGATCATGAGGAGTTCGAGTCGCTCTTCGGAACACCCCCGACCTCCGACGTGACCGAAGTGGCCCGGGGCTTTGGGCTCGAGGTACACGACGTTACGACGGTGCCGGAGTTAGAGCGTGCACTCAACGCCACGGCCCTGACGAGAGGTCCCGCGCTCGTCCGTGTGCGAGTACGTGGCCGCGCCGGAAACGTGGACTTGCACAATGCGATCAACCAAGCGGTCCTGAGTCGGCCCCCTGGTCCATAATGCCGGAGGGCTAATGCGGTAGGGAAGGAAGCAATGCTGGCAACGACATGGGGCGACGGGCAAGTCGTCTACTCAATACTTTGGTTTTTCTTGTTCTTCATTGAGGTCTGGCTCGCCGTCTCGATCTTCATCGACATATTCCGGAGCCATGACTTGAAAGGTTGGGCCAAGGCACTTTGGATCCTCTTTGTGTTCGCGCTCCCTCTGGTGGGGATCCTGGCGTACTTCATTTTCCGGGGCGACAAGATGCGGGCGCACCAGATTCAGGCGGCGCAGGAGCAACAGGAGTACGTGCGTGACCATTTCGGCCGGGGCCACTCGGTGGCTGACGAGATTTCGAAGCTGGTGGACCTAAAGAACAACGGCTCGATCACCGAAGCGGAATTCGAGCGGATGAAAGCGCATGTCATAGGTCTGACTGCCCAGGGCTCGAGCTACTCATAGTGAGTCAGTCAGTCAGCCCGCCGGGCCAGCCCGGGCGAACGTGGGCGACGGGGTTGAGGTCGTCACACGTCCGGTAGGGCTGCGGAAGGAGAGCAAGACGTTGGCGTCTCCGGACATTTTCCAACCGAGTTCGTGCACGGCGCGGTGATGGGCGTCGCACAGGGTCACCAGGTTGGGTATGGCCGTTGGCCCACCGTTGACCCAGTGCACGACATGGTGCACGTCGGTGAACTCGGTGTACGTGCAACCGGGAAATCGACAGCCTTTGTCTCGTCGGCGGATCTCGATCCGCTGGGAGGGGTTCGGATCTCGACTCGCCGTGCCCTGTTGGATGCTGTGCCCCTTCTCGTTGTCGGCGGAGAGGATGATTTTGGCATCACAGGCCAATCGACGAACCACGTCGGGGGAGAGCGGGCCCAACACATCGAGCTCGGCTGCTCCGTCGCCGCCGGCGAGATACGAAAGATCGGTGTGGACCACGACCGTCGTGCGTTTGGTTGTGACACCGTCTGATGTGGCGGTGCTCGAACCGCACAACTCGATCAGAGCGTCGGCCATCCGTTGTTCAAACGTCGCGGTGCCTTTCGGCCGACGCGTAGCTCGGGCAATGAGCGCGCCCTTGACCCGGGCATAGTGGTCCTCTGGTAGGCAGCCCGAGAATGTGCGCCGGTGGTCGTCGAAGCGAAGGAATCGTCGCGGAGTAATTTCCGGCGGCCTGGCTGTTCGTCTGCCGGTTCGCCGCGGTGGCGAGCTCGCGAACTTGTTTGGCCGACCATTTCGTCGCGGCCTCGGCCAGCTTGGCGTCGGTGTCAGGTTTGGCCACCTGAACGAGGGGCTTTATTTGGTCGAAGGAGAGTTTGCCCTGCGACAGTGATTCGGCGATCTTTGGGAGCGACTCCAGCTTCTCGGCCGCTGTGACCCACTCCCTCGCCGTGGTCGCGGTGACGGAGCATCGCTGGACCAGCCACGACACCATGGTGGTCGCTCCATCGATGCGCCAGGCTTTTCTGCGGTCGAGTTCGGCGACCGCCGACAACAGTTGGCTCTGATGGGCCGAGATGGCGCGGTGGTGCTGTGCCACGGAGGCGACGAGCGCTTCGGTGCGGCGGGAGACGGTGTCCGGTCGGGGCGTGTCTCGGAGAGCGGCGTTGACCATGCATGAATGATGACAGGGGGGTGTGACAACACCTGAGATGCCGTCTGACTGGCGGCCCCGGGGCAGGCCTTTTCCCTCAGCGGTACCGATCCGCCGAGATCCAGGTCCCGTGGCTTCGGAAAGGGAGCGCCACGGACTCGGGGAGATGGATGACCGCTTGCGGTTTGCGGCCAAAGGAGGAGGCGTCGAGCACGTAGATGTCGCTGGCACCCCGAGTGGCGTCGTAGACGACGGTCAAGAGCCAGCCCTCGTCGTCGGATCTCCCGTCGACGGCCCGCACGAAGAGCGGCTCGCTCGCCGTCTTGTGCTGGCCCGGGTTCCAGGCCGTCACCTCGTCGCGGGCGACGTCGAAGCGGAGAAGGCCGAGGTGGTCGACCTCACGGTCGATGCTGCGGTCCCAATTCGGTGCCAACTCGACGCCGTAGCCGTAGCGAAAGGGCCGGCCCTCGCAGATCGGGTCGGACGTGACGTACTCAACCATGCGCTCGTCCACTTGCGTGCGTTCGACCTTGTCGCCCGTGATCCGCCATCGTTCGAGCACGGGGAGGCCACCCGCGATGAGGCTCATCCCGATCCCCGCCGGCCCCACCACGGGGACATCGAGATCGACTGGCTGACCTTTTTCGGGCACCTCGTAGCGGCAGACGTACAGCACCACTGCGCCGCCGCCCACTCCGCCGCCGCCCGCTCCGCCGCCGCCCACTCCGCCGCCGTCCTCGTCGTAGGCATGGAGCACGTGGGTGACGAGGCACGGATCGACCCTGGCCCACCGCACGTCGGAGCCATCGCCGTCGCGGTCGACCACACCGACCCAGCCCTCGGCCCCGGGGGTCCAGCGATAGGGGACCGCCGGATACGAGATCTCTTCAGACCCGGCTTCGGCGAAGAACTCGCCGAACTCGGTCGGGGACTCGATGAAAGCGATGCGCTGCGCCGTCACCCCCAGATCGTGCTGCCACGTGGCTCTTTCGAGTTGTACCTCCATCTGGTGCGTCAAAGCGCCGCTGGCGTCCCACTCGCCCAATCTCAGGAAGGGCGAGGCGACCTCGGTTCCCTGCTCGAGGCCGAAGAGGATCCTTGCGCCGGTGGCGGAATCCCGGTGGACGTGCGACGCGATGGGGACGCGCAGACCGCCGTCGAACTCCTCGGGCTCGAGCAGGCGAGAGAACTGTTGTGGAAGCCCCGCCTCGGCCAGAGCGAGCACCTTGCCGGCCTGCCAGAACACGTTCGCATTGGCCGAAGAGGGTGTGGTGACGTACGAGACGGCGGTGCCGTCGCGTAACTCGATCGCATGCAGCGCCCCCGCCAGCGGATCATTACGGCCGGTACCGCCACGTTGACCATCAGCACCGTCGGCCTCGTCACCTTCCCCGCCGCCTTCTCCGCCACTTCTGTCACTCGCACCGCGCCGCAGCCCCGGGCCGATGCGGATCAGGGTTCCTTGCAGATCCGGTGGCAAGACGCCGTCGATGGGCAACGGCGGGTTCATGCGACCAACAGGTTAGTGGCGTATGGCAAGGTTTGATATGCCCACGCTCTCGGAGGACCTCGCCTTTCGGGGCCTGATCCACCAGGTCACCGACCCCGCGCTCTTGAAACGACTCGACGCCGGGGGGATGACCGTCTACGCCGGCTTCGACCCTACGGCCGACAGCCTGCACGTGGGCAGCATGCTCCAGCTGTGCACGCTTGCGACGCTTCCAGCTGGCCGGACATCGTCCCATCTCGCTGGCCGGCGGGGGGACGGGCATGATCGGTGATCCCGGGGGGAAATTGGACGAGCGGGCGATGCTCACCAAGGAGGTGCTGAGCGAGTACCTGGAAGGCATCCGTCCTCAGTTGGCCCAATTCCTCGATCTCTCCAACGCCCTCCTCCTCGACAACAGCGTCTGGCTGGGCCAGCTGAGCACCCTGGACTTCCTCAGGGACGTCGGCAAGCACTTCACGGTGAATCAAATGGTGGCCAAAGAATCGGTCCGGACGCGCTTCGAACGCCCCGATCAAGGGATCTCCTACACCGAGTTCAGCTACATGCTGTTGCAGGCGTACGACTTCATGCGTCTGCACGTCGACCACGGCTGCGACCTGCAGATCGGGGGCAGCGACCAGTGGGGCAACATCACGATGGGCGTCGACTACATCCGCAAGGTCTGCCAGGACGAGGTCTGGGGCCTGACGACGCCGTTGGTGCTCAAGGCCGACGGGACCAAGTTCGGCAAGACCGAGACGGGCACGGTCTGGCTCGACGCTCGGCGGACCAGTCCCTTCGCCATGTACCAGTTCTTCTTCAACACCGTCGACGTCATGGTCGGCCCTTACCTGCGGTATTTCACTTTCCTGTCGCACGATGAGATCACCGCACTCGACACGGAAACCGCTGAACATCCCGAGCGCCGTGCCGCGCAGCGAGCCTTGGCGCGCGCCGTCGTCGCCCTGGTGCACGGCGAGGCGGAGGTGGCGAAATGCGAGGAGGCATCGGCGGCCTTGTTCACCGAGGAGATCGCCGCACTGAGTGAGGACATGTTGCTGGCCGTCACCGAAGATGCGCCGTCCAGCGAGATCTCACGCCAATCCGTGGCCGACGGCCTCTCGCTCATCGATGCATTGGAGCGCAGCGGCCTGGCCACGTCCCGGAGCGATGCGCGCCGCAGGATCGAACAGGGCGCAGCGTATGTCAACAATGTGCGCCAGTCGGACATCGCTCGTCGGCTCGGCCCCGAAGACCTCCTGCACGATCGCTATGTCATCTTGCGTAAGGGCCGACACGACGTCCACGTCCTACGCGCGGCTGCGGAGTGACGCGCCGCATCCTGATTGCAGCCCTCATCACTTTCCTCGGTGTCGGCGTCGCGTCCTGTGCCGGCGAGGATCAGGAAGGATCGCCCTCGCATCAGGTTTCGGTCTGGGTAAAGGACACCGGCTTCGGCCAGGACATCGGAACGTTGGTGGCCGACAATGCGCGTATCGCCAAGGAGAAGACCGAGGGAGCCATGCACTCCGCCTGCGGCACCATGGAGGTCGATGCCGACACGGCGAATGAGGAGCTGCCGATCCATGGTGCACCACAAGTGACGCAGTGGCTGTCCACGGCCTACGGCCTGGAGGGCACAGCCGCCACCGAGTGCTACAACGCCGGGGTGACCAACACGAAGTTATTGGCCGAGGCTGAGCGTGATGCGGCGAAGGCGCAAGTTCTCTTCACCCGGTCGCTGATCGCCATTCAGTCCATCGACGGTCGACTGCCGTCGACGACGACCACCACCGACAACACGCCAAGCAACATCTTCGGATGAGCGAAACCGCCTACGACGAGTTCGACCGCCAGCGCCGGCGAGTGTTGTGGGCGCTGCCCACCGGGCTTTATCTGATCGGCAGTCGGCACGAGGACGCCGTCAACCTCATGACGGCGAACCTCGTGGTGCAGGTTTGTCTCGAGCCGAAGTTGTTGGCGGTGGCGCTGGAGGCCGAATCGGTGACGGCCGACCTGGTGACCCGCTCGGGTTCGTTCACGGTGAATCTCTTGGCCCGACAGGACAAGGACATCGTGCGCCGGTTCGTCAAGCCGGTGAGCGAGGTGGTGCGTTCCGACGATGGTGTCGTGGTGAAGATGTCGGGACACGACGTGCGCGAAATCGGGCCCGGTCGCCTCCCCGTGCTGACAACGGCCACCGGCTATGTGGCATGCACCCTCGTTCGGCGGGAGGAGCTCGGAAGCCACACCCTCTTCATCGGAGAAGTCACCGAGGTGGGGGGAGAGCCGACCGAGGTGCTCCGCATGGAGGATACGAGGATGCACTACGGCGGCTGAAACAAAAGCCCGAGAAAAAGAAGTTAGGCGGGATCAGCGGGCGCAGGCTTGGGCCGTAGATCTATGCGCAGGGTCAAGATGCCGTCAATCAGCTCAGCCTCAGCGTCGCCGATCATGGCGTAGTCGGTGAAGTCCTGTTGGGCCTGCTCGCGGAAGCGTTGCCGCTCCGGGCCCTCTATGGGCGGGACGCCACGGGTGCGCACCGCCTCGGCCCGTTGGCGGAAGCGAGCCACCATCTCCTGGGGGTCGAACACCTCGCCAGCGTAGTGCGCCCAATTGCGGCCCTTCCTGAGGATCGCCTGACAGTGCGGCACCACCTGGTGAAACAGTCCGTGGACCGTAGCCACTACACTGGGCCGGCGGTCAAAGAGGTACGCGACCGCGCCGAGGGGTGGGACGCGGTAGTTCGATCCCAGGTTGACAAGGAGTTCTCGTGAAAAAGGGACGCCACCGCCGGTTTGAAGAGGCGCGAAGCTTAAAGAGATCTGCGACGGAGTCCACTGCTCGCTGCGTGGAGTGCGGAGCCGAGCCTGATGACGTGCATGCATCTGGTGCTTGGCCGAAGAGGACAAGTACGACCGAATCTTGGGATCGACACCCTCACCGTCGTACGCAGACGAAGACCCGCTCAACGATTAGGAATCCGGCGGCGCCCCGGCCTGCCGTTGGCGAGCGTGTGCTACTCGGGTAGATACGTCATGTCGGCGACGGACTCGAGAGCGAGATCCGCCGCTTGTGGGGCCGACGACAGCGCTGGTTCGGCATTGGTCACCGCGCGCTTGCGCACCGCCGGATGCGGCAACGCGACCCGCTGCTCTCGTAGCTGCGCCCGCTGCTCCAAATAGGCCACGAATCGCTTGAACACAGAGGCGCCAACCATCTCGATCAGCTCGGCCTCCATCTCTTCGTAGACCGGCTTGGACCCCACGAATGCCTCGGGGTCCTCGGTGCACCACCAGTGGAACTCGAGGCCGCCCTTGCCCCAGTGGCGGCGGTCCCATTGCCGAATGGTGGAGACGACATGCCCATCGTCCTCGACCTGGTCCTCGCGACGGAGGGGGAGCTGCCAGCACACCTCGGGCTTGTACTCGAGGGGGTTGACGCCACGCTTGAGGGCGGCGAGGTGGAGCGCGCAGCCGGCGCCGGCGGGGAAGCCGGGACTGTTGAGAAAGACGCAAGCGTCACCCTTGATGCGGGTCACCATCTCACCGTGCTTGTTGGTGATGATCACGGGCTTTTTGGAGCCGCGGTTCTCCCACTCCTGCGCCGTAAGCGTCTTGGCGATCTTCTGGACCCGGCGCGCATCCTTCTTGTCGATCAGGTGGGCGCCGTAGCTGCAGCACCCCTGGACGAGCTCGGGGGCGGGGCCGGTGAGCACGCCCTGACAACCGTCGCCGAAGATGCACTTCCAGTTACTGGTGAGGAAGGTGACGTCGAAGACCCAGGTGCGCTCCTCGTCCTCGTCCTCGAAACTGATCCACTCACGGGTGTCGACGGGGGGTCTCGCCACGAGCATGACGATACAACGTCTGCCGTGGGTGGCGAAGCGGTCTCCGACCTCCGAGGCCGTAGACTCCAACCATGGCCACAACTGCCGAAGACCTGACCGCAACATCGATCGTGTCGCTGACGCCCGAAGCCCATCGCGTTGTACGCGAAGCGCTCGACCAAGAGCCCGAGCCCGCCAGCCTGGCGCTCTGGCTCGAAGTCCGAGGAGTACAGGACGGAGCATTCGTCTATGACCTCTTCTTCCAGGCGACGTCCGACGCCGCCGACGAGGATGCAGTGCACGCCGATGGCGACGTGCAGGTCGTGGTGCCAGCGGGCAGTGTCGACCGCCTGCGCGGTGCCCGGCTCGAGTGGTCCACCGAGGGCGATGGTGGTCTGGTTCTGGTGAACCCCAACTCACCCACGCCCGAAGAGGTCTCGCCGGGCGTGCCGCCCGAGGTCCTGGCCGCCGGGATCACCAGTCCGTTGGCCTTGCGGATCGTCAACGTTTTGGAGCAGTCGGTCAACCCCTCCATCGCCAGTCACGGCGGTCGGGCCGACCTGCTCGCGCTCGATGCTGAGGGCGGCATCGCCTATCTCCGGCTCTCCGGCGGGTGCCAGGGTTGCGCCATGTCCCAGATGACCCTGAAGCAGGGGATCGAGACCACGTTGCTCGAAGAGGTATCCGAGCTCGACGCGGGTGATCGATGTCACCGACCACGCCGTTGGAGAGAACCCCTTCTACTCCTGACCGCCGGTGGGTCGAAGGGGGCGTTGATGGCCAAGAAGAACGGATCCGTGAAGGGCGGCGGATCAAAAGCGAAGAACTCCTCTCCGGGGAACACCAGATGGGTCAGCCTGACTGAGCACTGGAGCGAGGTCCCCCAAGAGCACGACTATCCCGCCGCGGCGGCGTTTCTCGCCTTGGTCTGTGAGCCCACAGAGGTGCGCCGGCTGTTGGTGGCCCTCAAACAGGCGCCTGCGGTGCGGCACCAGGCCAAAGATCTCTTGCGTGCGGCGGGGCTGCCCCTCCTGCCCCCGGACAACGTCCACGTGGCGGCCGATCTGGCCAAGATCGACCGGGGTGAGGTCCTCTCACCCGTCTTGCTCGTGCGCGGGGATTTCCGCCGCGCGGTGCCGCTGACCATCGCCGACGGGTATCACCGGGTCTGCGCCAGCTATCACGTCAACGAGGACGCCGACATCCCCTGCCTCCTGGTCGACCACAAGGTCTCGACCGCCCTTCCAGGTTTTCGACTCGGGACGGCGGCCCTGAGCACAGAGGGCACAAGTAGCCGTCCAGTAGCGTAAGTGCGTGTTGCGCTTTCTCACCGCCGGCGAATCGCACGGCCCGGCCCTGATCGTGACGGTCGAGGGACTGCCGGCGGGACTGCCCGTCCAGGCGTCCGATATCGCCAATGAGCTGCGACGACGGCGACTGGGCTATGGCCGCGGTCCCCGTATGCGCTTCGAGGCGGACGAGATCACCCTGACCGGAGGGATCCGCCACGGCCGCACCCTGGGTTCGCCGGTGGCCATCATCATCGCCAACTCGGAATGGCCGAAATGGACCGAGGAGATGGCGGCGGAGCCCGGTCGTCCGAGCTCGGTGCTCACCCAACCCCGCCCCGGCCACGCCGACCTCCCCGGCATGCTCAAGTACGGCTTCGACGACGCCCGCGACGTGCTCGAACGAGCATCGGCCCGTGAGACGGCGGCCCGCGTGGCCGCCGGCGCCCTGGCCAAGCTGCTCCTCTCGCACCTCGGGGTGAGCATTGTCAGCCACATCGTCGGTTTGGGCGAGGCGACGACATCACCCGACGCCCCCCGACCCGGGCCAAGCGACCTGGATCGGGTGGACGAGAACACGGTCCGGTGCTTCGACCCGGTGGCCGCCGAGGCAATGGTGACGGCGATCAAGGCGGCGGCCAAGGAAGGCGACTCCCTCGGTGGGGTGGCCGAAGTGCTGGCCTATGGGGTACCGGTCGGCCTGGGCAGCCATGTGCATTGGGATCGCAAGCTCGATGCGCTGCTGGCGCAGGCGCTCATGAGCATCCAGGCCGTCAAGGCCGTCGAGATCGGCGAAGGGTGGGACAACGCCGTCCGGCGTGGCTCGGTGGCACACGACGCCATCACGTTCGACCCGGCGCTCGGCTACGTGCGGCCGACCGATCGGGCCGGGGGCATCGAGGGCGGCATCTCCAATGGGGCCTTGCTGGTGGCGCGGGTGGCCATGAAGCCCCTGGCCACGCTCAACCGTCCCGTCCTCGAGACCGTCGACGTGGTGACCAAGGAGTCGACCGTCAGCTTCCGGGAGCGCACCGATGTGACGGCCGTACCGGCCATGGGTGTCGTGGCCGAGACCATGACCGCCCTGGTGCTGGCCTCCGAGGCCTTGCGGAAATTCGGCGGGGACTCCCTGGCCGAGCTGGTGCGCAACCGCGACGGCTTTCTCGCTTCGTTGGGCACCACGCCGTCGGCCGCCATCGGGCCCGAGCGCGACGAGCCATGACCAAGCGCATCCTCCTGGTCGGCATGATGGGTGCGGGGAAGACCACGACGGGGAGGCTGGTGGCCGAGAGGCTGGGCTGGGAGTATCTCGACTCCGATGCCGAAGTGGAGCGCGAGACCGGAGCGACGGTACCCGACCTCTTTGTCCGCGACGGCGAATCCGCGTTTCGAGACGTTGAAACGCGGGTGCTCCGAAGCGCCTGCGAAAACGATGCCCCGCTCGTGTTCTCGGTGGCGGGCGGTGCCGTCTTGCGCGCCGAAAATCGTGCCCTGCTCCGCGCCAGCGGCCGCGTCGTCTGGTTGCGGGCCCGCGTGGAGACGCTCGCCCGACGGGTCGGTAAGGGGGAGGGACGACCACTCCTCGACGGCAATCCTGCCGCGGCGCTACGGACGCTCGACGCGGTCCGTCGGCCGCTCTACGCCGAAGTGGCCGACGTCGTCGTCGACGTGGATGGGCTCAGTCCCACAGAGGTGGCGGATCGGATCGTCAGCGCACAGACCCTCGGCCATGGCGTGAGCGAGCAGGCGCCGGCCGATGCGTGAGATCCAGGTCGCCCTCGGCCCCCGTTCGTACCCGGTGATGATCGGGGATGGGGCCCGCCATGAGCTCTCCCGGGTCGTACCGAAGGCGGCCAAGCGGGCGATGGTGGTCACCCAGGACGCGGTCGAAGAGGCGGGGTGGCTCAATGGTCTGGACCCCGGCGTCCCTTTCGAGGTCTGCACGATCGGTGACGGCGAGGGAGCGAAGACGCTGGCCACGGTCGAGAGCCTGTGCCGCCGGTTCGCGCGCGCCGGCCTTTCCCGCTCCGACGTCGTCGTCGCGGTCGGTGGTGGCATCGTGACCGACGTGGCCGGATTCGCCGCCGCCTCGTACCACCGGGGCACGCCCTACGTGAACGTCGCCACCACCTTGTTGGGCCAGGTCGATGCGGCCATCGGCGGCAAGACCGGGGTGAATTTACCGGAGGGCAAGAACCTGGTCGGTGCCTTCTGGCAACCGAGCGCCGTCCTGTGCGACACCGCGACGTTGGCCACGCTGTCGCCCCGGGAGTGGGCGTGCGGCAGGGGTGAAATGGCCAAATACGCCTTCTTGGGCGGGGCGGAGGCGGGGGCGGCCGGGCCCGGGACGGATACGGCCGATATGGAAGAGCAGGTGGCGCGCTGTGTGGCCATCAAGGCCGACGTCGTGGCGGCGGACGAGCGTGAAGGGGACCGCCGCATGGTCCTCAACTATGGGCACACGCTGGCGCACGCCCTCGAAGCGGCCGGGATGGCCGACCATCCGCAGTGGGACTTGCAACACGGCGAGGCCGTGGCCATCGGATTGATCTTCGCCGCGTTGCTGGCCCAACGACTGGGGCGCATCGACGACACGCGGGTCAAGCAGCATCGAGCAGTGGTCGCGAGTTTCGACCTCCCCATGGACCTTCCGGCGGGCGCTGTCGCCACCGAGCTGGTCGAATTCATGGGACGCGACAAGAAGGCGCAGCAGGATCTGACGTTCGTGCTGGACGGTCCCCGGGGGGTCGAGCCGGTGCGCGGCGTGGCCGAGGTTGACGTCCTCGCTACCCTGGCAGACATGGGAGCACTGGCATGAGCGGCCTCGTGGTGCTTTTGTCGGGGCCGAACCTCAACCTGCTGGGCGAGCGCGAGCCGGCCATCTACGGCACCCAGACCTTGGCCGACCACGTGGACCGGGCCGAGGCAACGGCGGCTCGTCACGGCCTGAAACTCGAGCATCTCCAGTCGAATTTCGAGGGCGCCCTGGTGGAGGCCGTCCACGACGCCCGGGGTCGGGCGGCGGCTCTCATCATCAATGCCGGGGCGCTCAGCCACACGTCGTGGTCCCTACACGATGCGGTGGCGGCCTTCGAGGGGCCGGCCATCGAACTCCATCTCTCGAATCCGGCCGCCCGTGAGCCCTTTCGTCACACGTCGGTACTGGCACCGGTCTCCGCCGGGCTCGTGGCCGGCTTCGGAGGGCTCGGGTATGCACTCGCTGTCGACGCCGTCGCGCAGCTTTTGAAGGGAGATACATGACCACACTGCCCCCCATGTCCGTGTCCGGCCGGCTCGATGCCCTCCGAGCGCGATTCGACGGCTTCGACGCCCTCGTGGTCACGACGCTGCCCAACATCCGCTACCTGACCGGGTTCACCGGTTCGGCCGGGCTCCTGGCCGTGACGCCGCGGGGAGCGCTCTTTACGACCGACGGCCGTTACCGGACCCAGTCGGCCAAACAGGTGAGCGAGGCGTCGGCGGACGTCGACATCACCATCGGCAACGGGACCGAGCAGCGCAAGGCCATATCCGACTTTCTCTCCGCCTCGCCCCGGGTGGGCCTCGAGGCGGACAACGTGACCTGGTCGGGCCAGCGGACGTGGGCCTCGTTGTTGACCTCGGCCGAGCTGGTGCCCACCTCCAACGCCGTCGAAGCGCTGCGCGAGGTGAAGGACGCGGCGGAGATCGCGCTCATGGAACGTGCTGCCGCCATCGCCGACGCCGCGCTGTACGAGGTGCTTCCGCTCATGTCCGAGGGTGCGACCGAGGAGCAGTTCGCTTTGGCGCTCGACTCCGCCATGCGGCGGGGCGGAGCCGAGAGCACCGCCTTCGAGACCATCGTGGCGGCCGGCGAGAACTCGGCCATGCCCCATCACCGGCCCGGCTCGCGGCCTATCCGTCAGGGCGACGCGGTCGTGGTGGACTTCGGGGCCACCTATGCCGGGTACCGCTCCGACATGACCCGCACGTTCTGCGTCGGGGTCGAGCCGGAGGGCGACATGGCCCGGGTATTCGCCGTCGTGGGCGCCTCGCAGGCGGCCGGGGCCGATGCGGTGCGGCCCGGCATCTTGGCCAAGGAAGTGGACGAGGTCTGCCGCGCCATCATCGCCGACGCCGGTTGGGCCGATCGCTTTGAGCACGGTACTGGCCACGGCGTGGGCCTCGACATCCACGAGGCACCGACGGTGAGCCAGTTGGGCACTGCTACCCTGGCTCCCGGCTTCGTTGTCACCGTCGAGCCCGGTGTCTACCTTCCCGGTCAAGGTGGCGTACGCATCGAGGACACCCTGGTGGTGACCGAGGGTGGCAGCCGGCCCTTAACTCACTTCACGAAGGACATTCATGGCATTCTCCACTAACGACTTGAAAAACGGCATGAGCCTCAACCTGCCCGAAGGGTTGTTCAGCGTCGTCGAGTTCCAACACGTCAAGCCGGGCAAGGGTGGCGCGTTCGTGCGCACCAAGCTCAAGAACCTGCGCAGTGGCGCGGTGATCGAGCGCACGTATCGAGCGGACGAGAAGCTCGACCAAGCCATCATCGACAAGCGCGACATGCAGTTCCTCTACCGCGACGGCACCGATTACGTCTTCATGGACACCAGCACCTACGAGCAGATGCAGGCGTCGCCCGACACGCTCGGCACTGCGCCCGACTATCTCAAGGAAGGCGATGAGGCCAACCTGCAGATGTACAACGGCGAGATCGTCGGCGTCGATCTTCCTGCTTCGGTAGAGCTCAATGTGACCGAGACCGAGCCCGGATTACAGGGCGATCGGGTGTCGGGGGCGCGCAAGCCGGCCACACTGCAGACAGGGCTGATCGTGCAGGTTCCGTTGTTCATCAACCCGGGCGACACCATCAAGGTCGACACCCGCACCGGCGAGTATTTGACGCGGGCTTGAGCCGGGCCAAGGTGCCGGCGCCAGAAGCAGAAGACGCCAGCGCCCGCCAGAGCCAGCGTCGACGCCGACGCTCCGCGCCACCAACAACGAGAACGTGCGCTCTCGTTGCTCTATGAGGCCGAGCTCAAGGGGGAAAGCCCCTCGCAGGTCGTCAAGGCTCTGCCGGTACGGCCCGACGCGTACGTCTGCACGCTGCTCGAGGGCGCGGAGTCGACTCGGGACGAGGCCGAGAAGTTGATCACCGCCGCCTCGGTTGGTTGGCCACTCGACCGCATGGCGGTCATCGATCGATTGGTCTTGCGCCTGGCCGTGGCCGAGCTGCTCGACGCCAATGGGCCGCCGCTGGCCGTGGTCATCGACGAGGCGGTCGAACTGGTCAAGACGTACTCCACTGATGAGTCGGGCTCCTTCGTCAACGGGATCCTCTCGACCATCGCTGCGGAGGTGCGGGGAGGCGAACGTCCGCGATAAGGTGTCCATCTGACCGTCAAGTGAGTCCCGTGAGGCTCATACGGACAGGAGGAGCAGTGGCCGAACGCGAACGCAGTCAGTACGCGACCCCTCGGGGGCGTATTCGTGGCCCACTCCCAAGTTCTCTCCCCGGCCGACGTCCAGCGCGCCCTGACGCGCATGTCACACGAGGTGGTCGAGCGCAACGGGGGCACCGAGGACGTGGTCCTGATCGGGTTGCAGACGGGCGGTGTCCCGCTGGCGGCTCGCATGGCAGACATGCTCGGCCAGATCGAAGGAGCCACCTTGCCTGTCGGCTGCCTCGATGTGGCCTTCTACCGTGACGATGTCGGCCTGCGCCCCGTCCTCCCCGAAGCGGTCACCAACATTCCGGGGGACTTGACCGGCAAGGTCGTGGTGCTGGTCGACGACGTGCTCTTCACCGGGCGCACCATCCGGGCCGCCCTCAATGCGCTGAATGACTTCGGCCGGGCCCGGGCCGTGCAGCTGGCCGTGATGATCGACCGGGGTCACCGGGAGCTGCCCATCCGGCCCGACTTCGTGGGCAAGAACCTGCCCACCCAGCGCGAAGAGATGGTCGATGTCGGTGACGAGGGTGTCTGGATCGGCACCCTGGAGAACAAATGAATCGCCCCCATCACCTCCTTTCGATCGCAGACCTCGGACGCGACGGCATCGCCGAGGTGCTGCGGGTGGCCGAGGCCTTCGCCGAAGTCGAGCGCCGCTCGGTGCCCAAGGTGCCGACGTTGCGGGGCAAGGTCGTGGCCACGCTCTTCTTCGAGGAGTCGACCCGGACCAGGCTCTCCTTCGAGACGGCGGCCAAGCGGCTCTCGGCCGATGTGCTCTCCCTGGCCGTGGCCAACTCGTCGGTCAAGAAGGGCGAGTCGCTGCGCGACACCGTCGAGACGGTCGAGGCGATGGGCATCGACGCCCTGATCATCCGCCACGCCTCCGCCGGCGCGCCGCACCGCGTGGCGCAATGGGCGACCCGAGCCCGCGTCATCAACGCCGGCGACGGGTGGCACGAGCACCCGACCCAGGCGCTCCTCGACTGCTTCACCGTGCGCCAGGTCCTGGCCGAACGCAAGGGAGCGGCCCCCGAGGAACTTGGGATCGACTGCTTCGACGGCTTGCGGGTGCTCATCGTGGGCGACATTCGCCACAGCCGGGTGGCCCGCTCCGAGGTCCTGGCCTACACCGCCCTCGGCGCCCGGGTCACGCTGGCCGCTCCGGGCAGCCTGCTTCCGCCCTCGCTCGAGGGGTGGCCGGTCACGGTGGCCCCGGACTTCGACGCCGCCCTGGGCGAGGCCGACGTGGTCTCCTTGCTCCGCCTGCAGGCCGAACGCGGCAGCGGTTCGTTTGTCCCCAGTTTGCGTGAGTACACCGCCGGCTGGGGCCTGACCTCTCGTCGGGTGGACCTCTTGTGCGACGACGCCATCGTCACGCACCCCGGTCCCATGGTGCGCGGGGTCGAGATCGCGTCCGACGTGGCCGATCTGCCCCGGACCGTGGTCACCCAACAGGTCACCAACGGGGTGGCCGTGCGCATGGCCATTCTCTTTCTGCTGCTCGGCGGTGAGTGGTCCGGCGAGGCTGAGGTGAGCCATGTCTGAGGTAACCCATGTCTGAGGTGACCGTTGTGCTGCGCGGCGGCACCGTCGTGACCCCCGACGGCCTGCAGAGGCTCGATGTTGCCCTCGGTGAGAGCGGCGTGGTCGGGTTGGCCGAGACCATCGAGTCGGCTCCTGGTGCGCTGGTGCTCGATGCGCGGAGTTGTCTCATCGCTCCCGGCCTCGTCGATCTGCACACCCACTTGCGCCAGCCCGGCCGCGAGGAGGCCGAGACCGTGGAGACCGGCGCCCGAGCGGCGGCGCTCGGCGGGTACACCGCGGTCGTCGCCATGCCCAACACCGAGCCGGCCATCGATTCCGCCGGTGTGGCGCGCGACGTGCTCGCCCTCGGGCGCAGCGCACTGGCAGAAGTTGCGGTATCGGGCGCCATCACGGTCGGGCGGGCCGGGCAGGCCCTTGCTCCTCTGGGGGAGTTGGCGGAGTTGGGTGTGCGCATCTTCACCGACGATGGCGCCGGGGTGCAGGACGGCGCGCTCATGCGCCGCGCCCTCGACTACGCCAAGGGACTCGGGGTCACGTTGGCCCAGCATTGCGAGGACGAGCATCTTGCCTCGGGCGGGACCATGCACGAGGGGTGCTGGTCCAGTCGGCTCGGGCTGCCCGGCATCCCGGCTGCGGCCGAGGAGTCGATGGTGGCCCGCGACATCCAACTGGTCCGGCTCACCGGCGCCCCCGTGCACTTCTTGCACCTCTCGACCGCAGGCTCGGTGGAGCTCGTTCGTCAGGCCAAGGCGGAAGGTCTCCCGGTGACGGCGGAAGCAGCGCCGCATCACATGCTGTTGACCCACGCCGAGGTGGCCGATTACGACCCGGTGTTCAAGGTCAATCCACCCCTGCGGACCGACAGTGATGTGGCGGCGGTGATCGCCGGGCTCTGCGACGGGACCATCGATGCGGTGGCGACCGATCATGCGCCGCACGCGCCCGAGGCCAAGGACGTGCCATTCGACCAGGCGCCGCCCGGGATGCTCGGATTGCAAACAGCGCTGCCGTTGGCCTGGCAGGTGCTCTCACCGCTGCTCTCGCCCGAGCGGATCTTCGCGCTGATGAGCACCCAGCCCGCCGCCATAGCCGGCCTGAGCAAGACCGACGCTCGTCGGGCCGGCCACAGCGCGCACGGAGGCCCGATCGAACTGGGTTCAGCGGCCAACCTCTGCGTCTTCGACCCGACCGCTTCGACCATGGTGGACCCGGGCCGCCTGGCCAGTCGCAGCCGCAACACGCCCTATGCCGGGCGGACCTTCACGGGCGCGGTGCGCCATACGATCCTGCGCGGCGAGCCGGTCGTGATCGACGGGGTGGCACAGCGGTGAGACGGGTGATCATCAACCCAGAAGAACGTCCGCCCGCCCTGCTGGTGACCGCCGACGGCGTCGTCTTCGCCGGCGAGGCGGCCGGCGCCTCGGTTCCCGTGGCCACGGGTGAGTTGGTATTCAACACGGCGATGAGCGGCTACCAAGAGATCATCTCGGATCCTTCCTACGCCGGGCAGGTGGTGGCATTCACCAACACGCACATCGGTAACTACGGGACCAACGCCGAGGATGACGAGGCCCTGCGTCCCTTCTGCCGGGGCATCGTGGTGCGCGATCTCACGGTCGACCCCTCGAACTGGCGGTCGTCGGAGGGCCTCGAGGGCTTTCTGCAGCGTCACGACCTGCCCGCCATCACGGGCGTGGACACGCGGCGCCTGACCCGCCACATACGTCAGGTGGGCTCGGTCCCGTGCGCCTTCGGCACGGCCAGCGAAACCGAATTGCGGGCCGCCGCGGCCTCGGCCCCGACCACCGACGGCGTGGATCTGGTCTCGGGCGTGACGGCCGCCGCCTCCGCCACCTACGGGGACGGGGCCTTGCGCATCGTGGCCTTCGACTTCGGCGTGAAGACGGCCATGGTGCGCCAGTTGGCCGCCCTCGGCACGGTGACGGTCGTGCCGGCCGCAACATCGGCCGCAGAGGTGCTCGCCCTCGATCCCGACGGCGTCTTTCTCTCCAACGGCCCCGGGGATCCCGCCGCCCTCACCGGCCCGCGCGACGTCATCGCCGACCTGTTGGGGCGGGTGCCCATCTTCGGGATCTGTCTGGGCCACCAGCTGCTTTCCGCCGCGTTGGGTGGCACCACGTACAAGCTCCCCTTCGGGCATCACGGGGCCAATCACCCGGTGCAGCGACTGGCCACCGGCGTGGTCGAGATCACCAGCCAGAATCACAACTACGCCGTGGCTGCCGGCTCGGTGCCCGACGCCGAGGTGACCCACGTCAATCTCAACGACGGGGTCATCGAAGGGATCCGCGCCCCGAAGGCATCGGCCTTCTCGGTCCAGTACCACCCCGAGGCCGCACCGGGGCCGCATGACGCCCGCTACCTCTTCGGCGAGTTCCGCTCGCTGATGGGGGAGCCGACCGCACGCGCCGGACAGCGCTGAACAAGAAGGACAGGGGACCTCACCGTGCCGCGTCGCGAGGATTTGAAGACGATTCTGGTCATCGGGTCGGGACCGATCGTGATCGGCCAAGCCTGCGAGTTCGACTATTCCGGCACGCAGGCCTGCCGGGTCCTGGCCGAAGAGGGCTACCGGGTCGTGCTGGCCAACTCCAACCCGGCCACGATCATGACGGACCCGGCCACGGCCGACCGCACGTACGTCGAACCGTTGGACCCGGCGGTGCTGACCGCCATCATCGAGAAGGAGCGGCCCGACGCCCTGCTGCCCACGCTCGGCGGCCAGACGGCACTCAACCTCACGATGAAGCTGGTCGAGCTCGGTGTGCTCGAGCGCTACGGCGTCGAGGTGATCGGGGCCCGCCCCGAGGCCATCTCGACGGCGGAGGATCGCGACAAGTTCAAGGCCGCGATGCAGGAGATCGGCCTCGAGGTGCCTCCATCGGGATTCGCCCACACCCTGGCCGAGGCCGAGGAGATCGCAGAGGAGATCGGCTATCCGATCATGGTGCGCCCCAGCTTCATCCTGGGCGGGTCGGGGACGGGGATCGCCCAAGATGCGGCCCACTTCACCCAACTGGCCGTCGAGGGCCTGGCGGCCAGCCCGGTGGGCCAGATCCTGGTCGAGCGCTCGATCGCCGGCTGGAAGGAGTACGAGCTCGAGGTGATGCGTGACGCAGCCGACAACTGTGTCGTCGTCTGCTCCATCGAGAACTTCGATCCCATGGGGGTGCACACCGGGGACTCCATCACGGTGGCTCCCGCGCAGACGCTGACCGATGTCGAATACCAGGGCATGCGCGACGACGCCTTCGCTTGCCTGCGCCGCGTCGGGGTGGAGACCGGCGGCTCGAACGTGCAGTTCGCGGTGGATCCGCGGACGGGTCGCCGCGTCATCATCGAGATGAACCCGCGCGTGTCGCGCTCCTCGGCGCTCGCCTCCAAGGCCACCGGGTTCCCCATTGCGAAGATCGCGGCCCGCCTCGCCGTGGGCTATCTCCTCGACGAGATACCCAACGACATCACCCGGGCCACGCCGGCCTCGTTCGAACCGACGATCGACTATGTGGTGACGAAGATCCCCCGTTGGGCTTTCGAGAAGTTGCCCGGCACCGACGGACGGTTGGGTACCCGGATGCAGTCCGTGGGCGAGGTGATGGCCATCGGTCGCACGTTCTGCGAATCGCTGCAGAAGGCGCTGCGATCACTCGAGCAAGGTCGCGCCGGGCTCAACGCCGACCCGGGGGAGCGTGTCCTGGACGAGCTCGACGACGAGGAACTGCTGGCGCGCGTCGTCGTGGCCACACCCGATCGCATCTTCGAAGTGGAAGCGGCGTTGCGCCGGGGCATCTCCGCCGAGGAGGTCGCGGCGCGTACGGGCATCGATCCGTGGTTCGTGCGACAGATCTTGCAGATAACGGTGGCACGCCAGCGCATCGCGGCCGCCGGGCAGCTCGACCGTGACGGGTACTGGCGGGCCAAGCGGCTCGGCTTTTCCGACGAGCAGCTGGCATATCTTCTCCATACCAGCGCAGTCGAGATCCGGCGGCAGCGTCTCGCCCTCGGCGTGCGGGCCACCTTCAAGACGGTGGACACGTGCGCAGCAGAGTTCGAAGCGTTCACGCCGTACCACTACTCCACCTATGAGGAGGAGGACGAGGTTCGACCCTCCGAGCGCGATCGCGTCGTCATCTTGGGCTCGGGGCCGAACCGCATCGGGCAGGGCATCGAGTTCGACTACTGCTGCGTCCACGCCTCCATGTCACTGCGCCAGGCCGGCTACGAGACGGTCATGATCAACTGCAATCCCGAGACGGTGTCCACCGACTACGACACCTCGGACCGGCTCTACTTCGAACCGCTGACGGCCGAGGACGTGGCCAACGTGCTCGAGGCGGAGCAAGGCGCCGGAGGAAGGGTGGTCGGGGTCATCGTTGCTCTGGGCGGGCAGACGCCACTCAAGCTGGCGGGGTCGTTGCCACCCGAGCTGGTGCTCGGGACCAGTCCCGCCTCCATCGACTTGGCCGAAGATCGCGAGCGCTGGAATGCACTGTGCGGTTCGCTGCACATCCCACAGCCACCGGGAGGGACAGCGACCAGCACGGCCGAGGCCCTCGCCATCGCCGGGGAAGTGGGGTATCCGGTGTTGTTGCGGCCGAGCTACGTGTTGGGCGGTCGCGCCATGGAGATCGTCTACGACGACGACGCCGTGCGTCGGGTCATGCATACACTCACCACGGGTGCCTTGGCCCGAGAGGGCGGGGTCACGGCGGAGCGCCCCGTTCTGGTCGATCGCTTCTTGGAGGACGCCGTCGAGGTGGACGTCGACGCGGTGCGTGACGGTGCGGGAGAGATACTTATCGCCGGGATCATGGAGCACGTGGAGGAGGCAGGCGTGCACTCGGGCGACTCGGCCTGTGCTCTGCCTCCGCAGTCGCTCGGCTCCGAGGTCCTGTCCGCTCTCGACCAGCACACACGCTCTTTGGCCGATGCCCTTTCGGTGCGCGGGCTCATCAACGTGCAGTTCGCCGTGAAGGACGGACAGGTCTATGTGCTCGAGGCCAATCCCCGGGCGAGCCGTACCGTGCCCTTCGTAGCCAAGGCAACCGGGGTCCCTCTGGCCATGGTGGCGGCGCGGGTCATGGTGGGGCAGACCCTGGCCGAGCTCCGGGAGGAAGGATTGCTTCCTCGCAATGCGGTCGGCCGCGTGCCCGCCCTCGACCACGTGAGCGTGAAGGAAGCCGTCATGCCCTTCGACCGCTTTCCCGGCGTCGACACCTTGTTAGGCCCCGAAATGCGCTCGACGGGCGAGGTCATGGGCGTGGACACGACCTTCGGCCTCGCCTTCGCCAAGAGCCAGATGGCGGCGGGCACCCGCCTGCCCGACTCGGGCACCGTGTTCCTCTCACTGGCCGATCGCGATAAGCCCGCTGGCTTGGAAGTGGCGCGCTCGTTCAGCGCCTTGGGCTTCTCCATTGCCGCCACCTTGGGCACGGCGGGCTACCTCCGTTCGCAGGGAGTGTCCGTCGACACACTGGTTTCGAAGGTGGGCGAGGAGGGGGTGGCATCCGATGCGGTCGAGCTCATCGCCCAGGGCAAGGTGCAGCTCGTCGTGAACACACCGCGGGGACTCGGGCCCCGGGCCGACGGTCAACACATTCGTATGGCCTCCATCACCTACCACGTGCCCTGCCTGACGACGCTGGCTGCGGCGCGGGCGGCCGCCGGGGGCATCACGGATGCGCGCCGGCACCCACTGGTGGTCCGTGCCTTGCAGGACCTCCATCTCGGGCTCGGTGAGCCGCGTCCGTGATGGCGGGGACGGACAGCCTGGCCACCAGCGTGGGCTCGGTCGTTCTCCCGAACCCGATCATGACCGCCTCGGGCACGGCGGGGCACGGGGCCGAGCTCGCTGACTACGGGGACCTTTCGCAGCTCGGTGCGGTAGTGGTCAAGTCGGTGTCGATCCGCCCGTGGGAGGGCAATCCTGCCCCGCGGGTGCACGAGGTCGGCGCCGGCATGTTGAACAGCGTCGGCTTACAGGGTCCCGGGTTGGCGGCCTGGTTGGCTGACGACCTGCCGGCACTGGCCGAGACAGGGGCGAGGGTGGTGGCCAGCATCTGGGGCCGGTCGGTCGACGACTATGCGCAGGCGGCGGCCATGCTCGCCCAGGCCGGCCCGCCCATCGTGGCGGTCGAGGTGAACGTGAGCTGTCCCAACGTCGAGGATCGCTCCCGGATGTTCGCCCACTCTGAACGGGCGACGGCTCAGGTGGTGGCCGCCAGCGAATGCGGCCTGCCCCGCTGGGTCAAGCTGAGCCCGAACGTGCCCGATATCGCGGCCATCGCCGGCGCGGCGCTCGCCGAAGGTGCCGAGGGGCTCACCCTTACCAACACATTGCTCGGATTGGCGGTCGACGTCGAGACGGGCCGTCCGGTGCTGGGCGCGGGCGGCGGGGGACTGTCGGGAGAGGCCCTCCATCCGGTGGCGATTCGAGCGGTGTGGGAGTGCCGCAAGGTCTTTCCCGATGCCGCCATCATCGGCGTGGGCGGCGTGGCGTCGGGCCGAGATGCGATCGAGTTCCTGCGCGCCGGCGCCGATGCCGTGCAGGTGGGCACCGCAACATTTCGTGATCCTCGTGCTCCGTGGAACGTGCTGCACGAGGTGGCGCGATGGTGCGAAAAGAGAGGAACAACCGTGCATGCGTTGCGCGCCATGGCAAGAGGTCAGTGAGCGGCGCATCGAGAGGAGACGATATGGAGAGGCGGGAAAGCTTTGGCGTGCGCGTGGCCGATGCCGTGGCACGGCTTGGGCCGCTGTGCGCTGGCATAGATCCCTCCGGTGACTTGCTCAGGGCATGGGGCCTGACGGACGACGTGAAGGGGTTACGCGCGTTCTGCCGGGTCTGCGTCGATGCCCTCGGCGGAGTGGTGCCGATCATCAAGCCGCAGGTGGCCTTCTTCGAGCGCCACGGCTCGGCCGGGCTGGCCGAACTCGAGCGGCTATTCGTCGAGGCGGCGCAGGCCGGGCTCCTCGTGCTGGCCGACGCCAAGCGCGGCGATATCGACACGACGGCTGCGGCCTATGCCGAGGCCTGGCTGGGCGAGGGCAGTTCCCTGGCTGCAGACGCGGTGACGGCGCATCCGTATCTTGGGGTGGGGGCGCTTGCCCCCCTGGTGGCGACGGCCGCCCGCACCGGCCGGGGGGTAATTGTCGTCACCCGGAGCTCCAATCCAGAGGGACGCTCGTTACAGCAGGCGGTGACCAGTTCGGGGGTCTCGGTCGAAGACTCGATCCTGGCTGAGATTGCCGCCTGGAACGACTCGCCTGATGTCCCCACGGGAACGGTCGGTGCGGTGATCGGGGCCACGCTGGGAAAGACGAATTTTCCATTGGGCCAGCTCGGGGGGGTTATTTTGGCCCCCGGCTTGGGAGCGCAGGGCGCCCGGCCCGAAGATCTGCCCACTCTTTTCGCCGGGTGCACACCCGGAAGTGTCCTGGTCAGCACCTCGCGGAGCCTTCTCTCAACCGGGCCTGATCCGGTTGATCTGCGCCGGGCGGCGTCCAATCTGGGGGCCGAATTAGCGACCGTCCTAGGCTGAGTAGGGCTTTTAGGTGTGAACGAGGCGAACAGAGGCGCTATGGTCTCGCCATGCCGCAACCACCCGCACTCACTCCCGAGCAGCGCGCTGCTGCACTTGAAAAGGCCGCCAGAGTTCGCCGTGAGCGGGCTGTGGTGAAAGAGAAGCTCAAGATGGGCAATCTCACGCTTGATCAATTGCTCACGCAGGCCGATTCCGACGAGACCGTCGGGAAGATGAAGGTGGTCTCGGTTCTCGAGTCCCTTCCCGGACTGGGCAAGGTGAAGGCGCGCCGGCTCATGGAGACCGTTGGCATCAGCGACAGTCGCCGTCTGCAAGGACTGGGCGCCAAGCAGCGCGAGTCGCTGCTCAAAGAGACTGCGCGCTGAGCCACTGATCTTCGTGCTCATCGGCCCCGGCGGGGCCGGCAAGGGCACGCTGGCTGCAGAGTTGGTGGCAGCCGATCCCACGCTCTGGTTGAGTCGTAGTTGGACCACCCGATCGCCGCGTCCGGGCGAAGAGGAGCGCAACAGCTACGAGTTCGTCGACCGAGCCACGTTCGAGCAGGCCGTGGCTCGGGGCGAGTTCTTCGAGTGGGCCGAGTTCTTGGGCAACCTCATGGGCACTCCCATTCCCCGGCCGCCCGAGGGTTCCGACGTCCTCCTCGAGATCGACGTGCAGGGAGCCGAGCAGGTCTTGGCCAAACGTCCCGATGCGACAGTGATCCTGCTGTTGCCGCCATCGCTCGAGGTGCAAGCGGCCCGTCTGGCGGCCCGGGGGGACGATCTGGAGCACATCGCGCGACGGGTCGAGAAGGGCGAGCAGGAGGTCGAGCGGGGACGCCAGGTGGCGACGTACACCGTGGTCAACGACGACCTGCGTCAGGCCCAGGCCGAGCTGGCCGCTATAGTTGATCGGACCCGAACGGCTGCTCAGCGCGCCGCAACCCCGGAGGACACCTAAATGGCCCAAGGCCGCAACACGCTCATGGATCCGCCCATCGAGGAACTGCTGGACAAGGTGGATTCCAAGTTCACGCTGGTGGCCCTGGGCTCGGCCCGCGCCCGTCAGGTGAACTCGTACTACAACAGCCTGGGCGAGGGTCTGGGCAAGGTCGTGCCACCGCAGGTTGCCTCGGTCTCGGGGAAGCCGGTTTCCATCGCTTTCGAGGAGATCGCCGCCGGCAAGGCGACGTACACGCGCCCCGACCCCGAAGAAGAGGCGGCGCTGGCGGCGGCTGAGGCGGACATGGCGGGCGAGGTCGTGCTGACCGAGGTCCTGGCCGTCGACGACGACGTGGATGACATTGTGGACGTGGTGGTCGATGTGGTCAGCGACGATGTCGACGATGTCGACGATGTCGCCGATGGGGATGCGGTCACGGAGATCGATGTTCTTGATGTCGGGGACGAGGACCCGACCGCAAGCTAGCCGGTGCCGCCGACGGGAGGCCCTGCGCCTCGCATCGTCCTGGGCGTCTGCGGGGGGATTGCGGCCTACAAGGCCGTAGAGGTGTGCCGGCTCCTGGTGGATGCCGGCGCCCACGTGATCCCGGTCCTGACCGCAGAGGCCACGCGGTTCGTCGGTGCGGTGACGTTCTCCGCTTTGGCCTCCGAGCCGGTGCAGTCGTCGCTGTGGGACGAGGCGTCGCCCATTCCGCATACTCGCCTCGGGCAGAGCGCCGACCTGATTGTGGTGGCGCCGGCAACGGCACATTTCCTGGCCCGCTACGCCGCCGGCCTCTCCGACGACCTGTTGACGGCGACGCTTCTGGCCACCCGGGCCCCCGTTTTGGTCTGCCCGGCCATGCACACCGAAATGTGGGAACACCCCTCGGTAAGGGAGAACCTGGCCACATTGACCCGGCGGGGCGTGGGCGTGGTGCCGCCGGCGATCGGGCATCTGGCCGGGGGCGACTCCGGTGAGGGCCGGCTGGCTGAACCAGCGGACATCGTCGCCCGAGTATTGAGCGACCTGAGCGAGCGGCGCGACTTCGCCGGGCAGCACGTCGTCGTGAGCGCGGGTGGCACCCGCGAGGCGCTCGACCCCGTGCGCTTTCTGACCAACCGCTCCTCGGGCAAGCAAGGTCATGCCATCGCCGAGGCTGCGGCCCGCCGTGGCGCGCAGGTGACCCTGGTCACCGCATCGGCCCTCCCGCTGGCGGCCGACGTGCGGGCGGCCGTCACCCGGATCGACGTCGAGAGTGCAGCGGAAATGGAAGCGGCTCTGGACGAGCCGAGCCGTCGGGCCGACGTCGTCATCATGGCGGCCGCCGTGGCCGACTATCGGCCAAAGATGGCGGCCGATCAGAAGCTCTCCAAAGAAGACGGCGTGCCCGATCTCGTGCTCGAGCCGACGCCCGACATCTTGACCGCATTGGCGGCTCGCCGCCGGCCGGGCCAGGTGCTCGTCGGGTTCGCGGCGGAGACCCACGATGTGGTCGAGCGCAGCCGCCGCAAGCTGCAACGCAAGGGTGTCGACTTGCTGGTCGTCAACGATGTGAGTGCCCCCGGCGTCGGCTTTGACCACGACACAAATGCGGTCACCATTCTCGGAGTGGATGGCAGCCGCACCGAGATCGACTTGACGTCCAAGAATGCCGTCGCGCATGCCGTACTCGATAGGGTGATGGCCCACCAGAGTCAGAATCGGAGCCCCCAGTGAAAACGACGTTCACCTCGGAATCAGTGACCGAGGGCCATCCCGACAAAATGGCGGACCAAGTGTCCGATGCCGTGCTGGATGCCATGCTCGAGGGCGATCCCGGCAGTCGGGTGGCATGTGAAACGCTCCTCACGACCGGGCTGGTCGTCGTGGCGGGAGAAGTCACCACATCGACGTACGTCGACATCCCCGCCATCGTCCGCGAGACGGTGTGCGCTATCGGTTACGACAACGATGCCTACGGGTTCAACGGCAACACATGCGGCGTGCTCGTGTCGCTCGATTCCCAATCTCCCGACATCGCCCAGGGCGTCGACAAGGCGTATGAGTTCCGCACGGGCTCCGGCGGTGAGGACACCCTCAACGCACAGGGCGCTGGAGATCAGGGAATGATGTTCGGCTATGCCTGTGACGAGACGCCCGACCTGATGCCGTTGCCGATCTGGCTGGCCCACCGCCTCTCGGAGCGCCTGGCCCAGGTTCGGCGGATTGGAGCGGTGCCCTATCTGCGTCCCGACGGCAAGACGCAGGTGTCGGTGGTGTACGAGGGCGGACGACCGGTGCGGATCGACACAGTGCTTATCTCGACCCAGCACGCCCCCGGGATCGACCTCGAGGAGCAGTTGCTGGTCGACCTGACCAAGCACGTGATCAACCCCTTGTTGCCCGACGACCTGGACACGGAGGGCTTGCGGATCCTGGCCAACCCGACCGGGATTTTCGAGCTGGGGGGACCGCACGCCGACACGGGTCTCACCGGTCGCAAGATCATCGTCGACACCTACGGCGGGATGGCCCGTCATGGCGGGGGTGCATTCTCGGGCAAGGATCCTTCGAAGGTGGATCGTTCTGCCGCCTATGCCGCCCGGTGGGTGGCCAAGCACGTCGTCGCCGCCGGTGCAGCCACCCGGTGCGAGGTTCAGGTCGCCTATGCCATCGGCGTCGCCCATCCCGTCTCGCTCATGGTGGAGACCTTCGGGACGGAGGTCGTCGACCCCGAGAAGATCGCCGGCGGTGTGCGAGAGATCTTCGACCTCCGCCCGGCCGCCATCACGCGCGACCTCGATCTTCGTCGCCCGATCTACAAGAAGACGGCGGCCTACGGCCACTTCGGCCGCCCGGAGAAGGAATTCACCTGGGAAGCGACTCCGAGGGTCGACGACCTGCGCGCGGCATTGGGCCTCTGAGGTCACCACGTCGGGTCAACGCTGCGTGCGGGTGCGCACCGATGTGGCCGCAGTTCCCAAGCTTTTCGACTACCTCGTCCCCGAAGGTTGGACCGACGACGTCGCGCGTGGGCACCAGGGTGCGGGTGGAGCTCCACGGTCGGCGCGTGGGCGGATGGGTGGTGGACGACGACGTCACGCCACCCGAGGGGGTCGAGCTCCGGCCACTGAAGTTCTGGTCTGGCTGGGGCCCTCCGTCTTCGGTGGTGGAGCTGGCCGCGTGGGCGGCCTGGCGCTGGGCCGGACCCGTCTCGTTCTTCCTCGGCGTGGCCTCGCCGCACAGTTTTGTGCGGCGGCTGCCGGCGCTGCCGGCGCTGCCCGAGTCGGGGTCGGGGTCGGGCCCGGGCCCGGGCTTCGGTGACAGTGCGTCGGCGCTCGGGAACCTGGCGGGGAATGCGTTGCAGACGCAGGGCTCGACGCATGCTGCGGGTGGCACCGACGACCGATCTGATCGATGTCGTGCTCGCGGTGGTGGAGGACCCCGAGACCGCGCACCGACCGGGGGGCGTGCTGGTGCTCGTCCCCTCCGTGGGCTGGGCCGAGCGTCTGTGCGCCCGCCTGGTGCGGCGCGGTTACCTGGCCACGACGGACTGGGCCCAGGCGCGAGCGGGGTGGCCCATCGTGGTCGGGAGCCGGGCCGCCGCCTGGGCGCCACTCCCGCGCCTGGCGGCCGCCCTCGTGCTCGATGCTCATGACGAGTCGTACCGCGAAGAGAGCGCACCTACCTACAGCGCGGTCGACGTCGTTACCGAGAGGGCGCTTCGAGATGGGTGCCCGTGCATCCTCACCTCGCCCTGCCCGCCGGTGGTCACCAGTGCGGGCCGTGCGCTGCGGTCTCTCCCGGTCGTGGAGGAGCGGGCCGGATGGTCGACCATCGAGAACGTCGATCGTCGGGGTGCTGACCCCCGCAGCGGGATGTTCTCCGAGGAGTTCGTCGGTCTCGCTCGTTCGGTGCTCGACGATCCGGGCTCCATCGCCGAGCGGGGACCGTTGGTCTGTTTCTACGACCGGACGGGAAGGGCGCGGCTCTTGGCCTGTGCCAACTGCGGAGAGTTGGCGCAGTGCACGACATGTGGCGCCGCGGTGGCCCAGTCCGAGACGGGCCTGCGTTGCCCGCGCTGCGAGAGCGAACGCCCATTGGTCTGTGCTTCCTGCGGCCGGATGCGAATGAAGACGTTGCGGGCCGGTGTCACCCGGCTGCGCGAGGAGCTCGCAGCTCTGCTCGGGGTGGAGGTGGGAGAAGTCGCGGGCTCCTCCGCCGACGGGGACGTCCCGCGCACGCCCGTTCTGATCGGCACCGAGGCCGTCCTGCACCGGGTCCGGCGAGCGGCGGCTGTGGTGTTCCTCGATATCGACCTCCATTTGTTGGCCCCGCGCTTCAGCGCCACCGACGAGACGGTCGCTCTCTTGGTGCGGGCCTCGCGGATGGTCGGTCCACGGCGAGGTCCGACGGCGGCCCGGATATTGGTGCAGACCCGGGTGCCCGACCATCCCGTTTTGGCCGCGGTAGGCCGGGGCGAGCCGGAGGGGATCCTCGTTTCCGAGGAGTCGATGCGGCGCAGCGCCGGATTACCGCCCTTCTCGGCCTTGGCCGCCGTATCGGGCGCATTGGCCAACGGCTATGTGGCCGCACTGCGCCAGGCGGGCGCAGCCAGCGGCGTGAGCTTCTCCGAATTGGCTCAGGATCGGTATCTCGCCCAGGCGCCCGGCCACGTGGAGCTGTGTGACCTCCTCGCTGCCGTGCCCCGCCCGCCCGGTCGCGGGCTGCGGGTGGAGGTCGATCCGGTGGCTCTCTAGGGTCGGCAGGTTCGGGTCATCGTTAGAATGAAGCGATGGCCGGCCTGACCATTCGACAATACGGGGATCCAGTCCTCAAGGAGATCACCCGC
Source organism: uncultured Acidimicrobiaceae bacterium (assembly GCA_963737745.1). GTDB lineage: Bacteria > Actinomycetota > Acidimicrobiia > Acidimicrobiales > RAAP-2 > Bog-473. The sequence goes on from CAVTTR010000012.1 coordinate 110,086, forward strand.
GAGGTGGTCGATATCGATGCCGTCGTCGTCGCCTTGGCCGAGTCCATGATCGAGACCATGTACGAGGCACCGGGCGTCGGACTGGCCGCTAACCAGGTCGGGGTGCAAAAGAGATTGTTCGTCTACGACGTCGGCGAGGGAGCCCGGGTCGTGATCAACCCGCGCATCGTCGAGACCGACGGTGAATGGACCTATCAGGAGGGGTGCTTGTCCATTCCCGGCCTGAGTTGGGAGATCGTCCGCCCCAATGCCGTGCACCTGGTCGGGCTCGACCTGGAGGGCAACGAGCTGTCGATCGAAGCGACCGAATTGGAAGGCCGTGCCTTCCAACACGAGCTGGATCACCTCGACGGGATCTTGCTGGTCGAAAGGCTCGATGCCGATCAGCGCAAAGAGGCGCTCAGGATCCTGCGCGAGCGCACACTGGACCTGTCGGTGGCCGATCCCGACGGACTTTCGACCATCTTCACCAGATAAGCGACGACGTCCCTCCGGACCGAGTGGCACGACTCGCATTTCTCGGGACGCCAGAAATGGCCGTCCGCCCCTTGCAGGCCTTGGTCACGGCGGGCCACGACATCGCAGTGTGCGTCACCCGGCCCGACCGGCGTCGAGGACGCGGCGGGGCGATCACTCCCAGTCCAGTGAAAGCGGCGGCCCTCGAGTTGGGCCTCCCCATCTCGCATGCCATGGACGATGTGGCCAAGGTCGGGGTCGAGTTGGCCGTGGTGGTGGCCTACGGGCGGATCATCCCGGCGACGCTGCTCGAACACGTACCCATGGTCAACCTTCATTTCTCCCTGCTGCCGCGCTGGCGTGGCGCAGCACCCGTGGAGCGGGCCATCCTGGCCGGTGATACCGAGACCGGCGTGTGCCTCATGCAACTGGAAGAGGGGCTGGACACCGGGCCGGTCTACGCCCGCCGCGTGGTCCCCATCGGAAACGACACCGATCTCGGCCAGCTGCGCGCCGAATTGGTCGAGGTGGGCAGCACACTCTTGGTGGAATCCCTTGCGGCGGGGGTGGCCGGCCTGCCCACCCCGCAGGTTCAGGAAGGGGAGGTCACGATCGCCTCGAAGTTGACCCCCGAGGACCTGCACCTGCACTGGGAGGACGAAGCGGTCCAACTTCACCGGGTCGTGCGCCTCGGTCGGGCGTGGACGACGTTTCGTGGTCGCCGATTGGGGATCTTGAAGGCGGCGCTTGGTGACGCTGAGCCCGAGACAGCCGGGGTTCCCGGGACGCTCATCGGCACGTCGGTGATCACCGGGGGTGGCATCCTCGAGTTGCAAGAGGTGCAGCCCGAGAGCCGAACTCCCATGGCGGCGGACGAGTGGGCCCGGGGCGCTCGCCTCTCGGTCGGTGAGCGTCTCGGCAGCGACTAGACATGAGTTCGGTGACCGTGACTCCGATTGAGGGGTGGAACCCTGAGCAGTACGAGCGCTTCCACGCTGAACGCCGTCAGCCCTTTGACGATCTGGTCGCCCTCTGCGAGCCCGTGCCGGGAGGGCGCGTCGTCGATCTGGGTTGCGGGACCGGTCAGCTCACGGCTGAGTTGCACGCACGCATGCAGGCGGCCGAAACGGTCGGGATCGATTCGTCGGCGACGATGTTGGCCCGCGCGCAGGCCGACCATGGCGACGTCGAGGGCTTGACGTTCGAAGCGGGTGATATCGGGACGTGGCTGGGCCACGATCTGGACCTGGTATTCGCCAATGCCTCGCTGCAGTGGGTGGACGATCACCTCAACCTGTTGGCACGCATGCGCGCCGCACTCGCCGAGGGTGGACAGCTGGCGTTCCAGGTGCCGTCGAACTTTCGACACCCGTCACATCTCCTCGCACTGCAGGTCGCCAATGAGGCCCCCTACTTCGACGCGCTGGAGGGCGATGTTCCGAGCGACCGGGGCCGGTTCGTTCTGTCACCTGAGACGTACGCCGATCTCCTCTATGAGCTCGGGGCCAAGAAACAGGTCGTGCGCATGGAGGTCTACGGTCACGAGCTCTCGTCGACGACCGACGTCGTCGAGTGGGTGATGGGAACGCTGCTCACGCCGTACCGCACCCGACTCTCGCCCGAGCTCTTCGAGGGATTCGTGGATCGTTACCGGGAGCGCTTGCTGGAGGAGCTCGGCGAGCGTGAGCCGTACTTCTACGGCTTCCGGCGCATCTTGTGCTGGGCGCGGTTCAGTTGAGCCAAGCCACCATGCACGATCCGGGTCCAGCGGGCCAGATACGTATTGCCCCATCGGTGCTCTCGGCTGACTTCGGCGCGCTGGCCGAACAGGTGGGAGAGGTGACCGCGGCGGCGGACTGGCTGCACGTCGATGTGATGGACGGGCACTTCGTGCCGAACCTCACCTCGGGCCGCCGGTGGTTGCCTCGCTGCGCCGCCACACCCCTTTGTTCTTCGATTGCCATCTGATGATGACGAATCCGGAGAAGTATCTGCAGGACTTCGCCGACGCCGGTGCCGACGGTTGCACGGTGCACGTCGAGATCGGCAACACCCCGGCATTGATCGACCAGATGCGTCAGCTCGGTCTGCGCACCGGATTGGCCTTGAACCCCGATACGCCGTTCGAGGCCGTTGCCCCGTTCTTGGACAGCGTCGATCTCGTCCTGTGCATGACGGTGTTCCCCGGATTCGGTGGTCAGGAGTTCATGGGGGAGGTACTCGAGAAGATCCGCCAAGTCCGCAAGGCCATTGTGGCCGGTTCGCTCTCCGTCGATCTCGAAGTCGATGGCGGCATCGACGTCGAGACGGCTCCGCAAGCCGCAGCGGCGGGCGCCAACGTCTTCGTGGCCGGGAGCGCGATCTTCGGCCACGAACGACCTTGGGAAGAGGCGGAACGTATTCGCGCCTCGGTTCGACGCTGAAACTGATTGAGCTCGTCATCGTGTCCATCGTGTTCCTCGCCTACAACGTCGGTTGGAGGCAGGGACGAACGTTAGGTGACGGATGCAAACTCTTGGATTCTCTGCAACGTACAGAAGAAATGTTGTCGTTTCTTCGTTACATCGTCATGCGATCGATAATTCGGATGTGATACTGCCGCCGTGAAGCGCGCAGTGGTCGTCGGCGGAGGGATCCTCGGAACCTGGCACGCCCTCGAGCTGTGTCGCGCCGGCTATGCGGTGCAGCATCTCGAAGCGGACGTTGCGCCGCAGGGCGCCTCGGTGCGCAACTTCGGCCTGATCTGGGTGAGTGGCCGACGATCGGGTGTCGAGCTCGATGCGGCGCAGCGCTCCCGTCACCGATGGGAAGAAGTCGGCGCAGATGTCCCCGGCGTCGGGTTCCGGGCGCACGGGTTCATTGACACTGGCGCGCACCGATGGTGAGCGCAAGGTCATGGAGGAGTTCGCCCAGCATGCCGATGCGGCCGAGCGGTCCACCACGTATCGTGCAGTCCCGACGAAGTCGTGGCCCTGAATCCGGCCGTGCAAGGTGAGGTCGCCGGGGGCCTCTACTGCGCGCGAGGACGCGGTGGTCGAGCCGCGCCTCGTGCTGGGCGCCATGCGCAGTTACCTGTCGGCTCGAGGCTCGTACGCCTACCACCCCGGACGACGGGTCGTGCGGCCTCGAGGACACGCGGTGGTTGATGTCACGCGGTACGCGCTGGGAAGCCGACCTGGTGATCGTGGCCACCGGCGCCGCCTTCGATCAGTTCGAGGGAACCGAGCGACTGGCCGCGACGTCTGCGACGGGTCCGGCTGCAAATGATGGAAACCGAGTCCCTTCGCCGGAGTCCTGACCACGTCACTGGCCGACGCTGACACCTTGCGCTACTACCCGGCCTACGAAGTGGTCGCCGCTGGATCGCACTCGGCTCGCAGAATGCGGTGGCCGCGGCCCATCATCTGCAACTCCTCTTGGTGCAGCGTCTTGATGGCGGACTGACGATCGGGGACACGCACGCCTACGACGAACCGTTCGACTTCGCTCTGGCCGAAGACCCGTCCATGGAACTGCTGACGCGGGCCGAGAACCTGCTTGGGCGCGCCGCTGCCGCAGGTGAGCCGGCGCTGGGAGGGTGTCTACGCCCAGTGCACCGACGGTGACGTCTGCGCCCGGGAAGAGGTGCAGACCCGGCGTGTGGATGGTCACCGGCCCCGGGCGGCCGAGGCATGACGTGTGCGCCGGCCATCGCCGCCGACACGCTGACGGCGGCGGGGGTGTCCTGAAGTGATCGGTCCGTTCGCCTTGGTCGTGCTCGATATGGCCGGCACCACGGTGCGCGATGACGGCGTCGTGGACGAGGCGTTCGTCGCGGCCCTCTCGTCGGTGGGCGTGGAGCCGGGCAGCCCGCAATTCGCGTCGGCCGCAGATCTACGTGCGCGACACGATGGGCCAGTCCAAGGCGGACGTGTTCGCCGCCTTGTTGGAACCCGAGGAGGCGGCGCGGGCCACCGAGGCGTTCGCCCGGGCGTACGAGGAGATCGTGGCCGCCGGTCGGGTGGCAGCCGATGGACGGGGCCGCTCGAGATCTTCGACACGTTGCGCGAGCACGATGTGAAGGTCTGCCTGACGACGGGATTCGCCCCGAGCACCCGGGACGCGCTGATCGCGTCGCTTGGGCTGGCAGCGAGCACATCGATCTGGCGCTCTCGCCGGCCGACTGCGGGCGGGGCCGACCCGCGCCCGACATGATCCTCGACGCCATGAAGCGGCTGGACGTCCCCGACGCCGGCGCCGTGGCCGTGGTCGGGGACACCGTGAGCGATCTCGAAGCGGGCACCAACGCCGGCGCCCGCGCCGTCATCGGCGTGCTCAGCGGAGCCCACGATCGGGCGACCCTCTTGACCGCGCCGCACACCGATCTCATCGACGACATGACCGGACTCATCGGAGTGCTCACTCGAAGCTGAACGTGCCAATCGAACCCGACGGCCGAACGCCAACGCAAGTCTCAGAACGCACCTTAGCGAACGACCCAAATCCGAAACGAAAGGAATCAACGAATGAACAAACGTCTGCGCGCCGCTCTGACCAGCGTCGCTGCTCTCACTGTCGGTGCCTCATTCACCGGCGTCGCCACATCGACGCGCGGGGCGGCGGTGAACCCTTCGAAGGCGACCTCCGCGGCTGCATTCGGTGGGATGGCGGGGCTCATCAAGGCGGCCAAGAAGGAGGGCACGCTCAACGTGATCACCCTTCCGGCCGACTGGGCCAACTACGGCAACATCATCAAGGACTTCTCGAAGAAGTACGGCATCAAGATCAACTCGGAGAACCCCGACGGCACGAGTGCCAGGACGAGATCACCGCGGTCACCATCGGAGAAGGGTCAGTCCCGTGCGCCCGACGTCCTCGACATGGGCACCTCCTTCGCCATCACGGCGGCCAGCGAGGGCCTGCTGGCTCCCTACAAGGTGGCGAGCTGGAGCGAGATCCCGGCGACCGCCAAGGACGTCCAACGGGGACTGGTTCGATGACTACGGCGGGTACGTGGCCATCGGCTACAACTCCAAGGTCGTCAAGGATCCCCCGACGTCGTTCAAGGACCTCCTCAAGCCCGATTACAAGAACCAGGTTGCGCTCAACGGGAACCCGACGCAGGCCGGAGCGGCCTTCGCCGCGGTCTACGCGGCGGCCCTGGCCAACGGCGGGTCGTTCAACAACATCGCGCCCGGTATCACCTACTTCCAGAAGCTCTCCGCCGAGGGCAACTTCGTGCCGGTGACGGGCGCCGAGTCCACGGTCGAGAGCGGGCAGACGCCCGATCCTGATCTGGTGGGACTACCTCGAGGAGTCCGAGGTGGCGCAGCAGTTCCCGGGCTGGAAGGTGGTCATCCCGAGCGACGGCCACTACGCCGCCTATTACAGCCAGGCCATCAGCGCCACGGCTCCCGACCCGGCCGCCGCCCGCCTGTGGGAGGAGTACCTGTACTCGACCACCGGCCAGAACCTGTGGCTGCAAGGGTCGGCTCGTCCGATCGAGCTGGCCACCCTGGTCAAGAACGGTACGGTGGACAAGACGGCCTGGCCGCACTGCCCGCGGCGCCCGGCGGGGCCATCACGTTCCCGTCCGTGGCGCAGACCACGGCGGCCGAGAACCTGGTGTCGCAGGACTGGGCTTCGGCCATCGGCGGGTGAGTTCGGCTGCGATCCGGTCCGCACGGACTCGACGATGCCCATGCGCCACGGCGGCGGGCGCGTCAGCGTTCGCCGCCGCGGCGGGGCTGCTGCCGTTCGGCATCTACACGACGCTTTTCTTGGTCGGTGCCGGCGGTGGCGGTGGTGATCGAGGCCTTCCGGAGCCCGTCGGGTCACTGGACGTGGGCCAACATCTCCATCGCCACCCACGGGGTCTACCTGCACGGCTTCGATGACGAGCATCGAGCTGTCGCGTGCTGACGTCGATCATCCCCGGGATACTCGGGCTCCTGGTGGCCAACGCCGTCCTCACCTCGCGGGGCGGGTCCTGCGGCGGATCGTCTCGACCGCTTCGGGTGTCTTCGCCCAGTTCGGCGGCGTCCCCTTGGCCTTCCTCTTCATCGCCACCCTCGGCACCACCGGGCTGGTGACCGGCTGGCTCAAGGCGCTCGGCTTCAATCCCTGGAGCCACGGATTCGACCTCTACAAATTCGGCGGGGTGGCCATCGTCTACACGTACTTCCAGCTCCCCTCATGGTCCTGGTCATCACGCCGGCCCTCGAGGGACTACGGCCGGCCTGGCGGGAGGCGGCATCGGGTCTGGGCGCCCGCGGGCTGGCAGTACTGGCGCTACGTCGGGGGACCGGTGCTCTTCCCCTCCTTCCTCGGCGGGGTGCTCCTGCTGTTCGGCGAGTGCACTCTCGGCCTACGCCACGGCCGAGGCGCTGACCAGCGGCAGCATCTCGCTCACCCCCATCCAGATCGGCTCGTTCCTCAACGGCAACGTCATCGCCGGCCAGCAGAACGTCGGCAAGGCGCTCGGGCTGGGCATGGTCGTGATCATCGCCGTCGTGATGGTGTTCTACTTCATGCTCCAGAAGAAGGGCGTCGCGTTGGTTGCGCTAGTCGAAGTCCCCGACGCTGTTTGACGCCGAGGACCAGTCGGACCCGGCCCGCCGACGGCCCTGGTCGGCCGTACGCCTGCGCGACATCGCCTGGTGGCGGGGGATCGTCCTGGTCCTCACCGGCGTCTTCTTCCTGGTGCCGCTCTTCGCCGCCCTGCGCTTCTCGCTCGAGAACTTCGCCGGTGGCTTCACCTTCTCCGCCTTACACGGCGATCCCGAGTCAGCTCGGATTCACCGCCGCGCTGAGCCTCTCGGTGCGCCTCGCCGTGGTGACCACCGCCATCACGCTCGTCCTGATGGTGCCGACGTCGGTCTACGTCCACCTGCGCCTGCCACGCCTGCGCCGGATCTTCGACGCCATCACCATCGTCCCGATCGTCATCCCGCCGGTGGTGCTCATCGTCGGGCGTGCTGCAGGTGGCGCCCCACCTTCCTCAAGAGCACGCCGTACCTGTTGGCGCTCGAGTACACCATCTTGGCCATGCCGTTCGTCTATCGCTCCCTCGATGCGGGCTTGCGGGCCATCGACCTCAAGACCCTGGTCGAAGCCTCCCGCTCGCTGGGCGGCGGTTGGTCGTCCACCCTGTGGCGGGTCATCATGCCCAATCTGCGCACGGGATGCTCTCGGCCACCGTGCTGACTGTCGCCCTCGTCCTGGGCGAGTTCACCATGGCCAGCCTGGACCTCTACCAGACGGTCCCGGTGTGGATCTACCAGTTCGCCCAGGACGACGGCCACGTCTCCACCGCCGTCTCGCTGCTGGCGCTGGTGGTCACCTGGATCGTGCTGATGGTGATCTCGTCGTTCGACCTGCGGCGTATCCGCCGGATGGCCCAGATCCGAAAGGACGCCTGATCCCGTCGACTGCACGCGATGACCGACGACCGAGCAGGCCGGGGCCACCGTGGAGCTGAGCGGCTTGCGCCGCCGCTTCGGCGCCACGCAGGCGCTCGACGGGTTCACCCTCACGCTGCAGCCGGGAGAGCTGGTGGCCCTCCTCGGGCCGTCGGGTTGTGGCAAGACGACGGCCCTGCGGGTTCTGGCCGGCTTCGAGACGGTCGACTCGGGGCGGATCCTGGTCGACGGGGTGGACCAGTCCCGGATCCCGGCCCAGCGGCGCGACATGGGCATGGTCTTCCAGAGCTACAGCCTCTTCCCCAACATGACGGCGCGGGACAACGTGGCGTTCGGGCTGCGGATGCGCAAGGTGAACAGCCAGACGCGTCGGGCACGGGCCCTCGAGCAACTCGAGCTGGTCGGGCTCGGCCTCCGAGGCGGACAAGTACCCGCACCAGATGTCCGGCGGCCAGCAACAGCGGGTGGCCCTGGCCCGGGCCCTGGCCATCGAGCCCCGGGTGCTCCTGCTCGATGAGCCACTGTCGGCCCTCGACGCCAAGGTGCGCGTGCAACTGCGCGAGCAGATCCGTGTGCTGCAGACCCGGCTCAAGATCACCACGCTCTTCGTGACGCACGACCAGGAGGAGGCGCTCTCCATGGCCGACCGGGTCTGCGTCATGCGGGCCGGACGGATCGAGCAGGTGGACACGCCGTCGACGCTCTACGCCGCGCCGGCCACCGCCTTCGTGGCCGAGTTCGTGGGCACCATGAACCGGATCCCCGGCGTCGTCGAGCACGGCCGGGTGGGCCTGCTCGGCACGACGGTCGACATCCGGCACGGCGCCGCCGACGCCGTGACCGCCCGTGGGCGGCGACCGACCCTCGGGCACCGCCGGTCGACGTGCTGGTCCGGCCCGAGGGCCTGCAGGTCGCCCCGTCGCCGCACGGCCGAGGCCTGGTCATGACCACGACCTTCCTCGGCTCGGTGACCCGGCTGGGCGTCCTGCTCGATGAGGACGTGATGGTCTACGTCGATCAGCCGAACTCGGCGGCGCAGATCCCGGTCGGCACGGCGGCCGACGTGACCCTGACCGAGCGTGACGTCATGATCTCTGATCGGACACGAGCGGGCACGCCCCAGGTAGACGCCGCAGAGCGAGCTGTCCGCCTTGGAGGGCTGACCCTGGCAGACTGCTCACCATGGACGCACCAGCTGGACCGACGTTCATGAGATCGGGCCATCGCCGCCGGGGACTCGGTGCGACGGGACGACGGCGCCGAATCCCTGGGTGGGCTGCGTGGTCGTGTCCGGCGCCGACCCGTCGCAGGTCTTCGAAGGGGCGACCGCCCCGCCCGGGGGTCCGCACGCCGAGGTCACGGCGTTGGCCCGGGCCGGCGAGCTCCACGCCCGAGGGGCGACCCTGTTCACCACGCTGGAGCCTTGCGCCCACCATGGGCGGACGCCGCCCTGTACCGACGCCATCATCGCGGCGGGCGTGGCCCGGGTGGTCATCGCCGTGGAGGACCCGGACCCCCAGGTGGCGGGGCAAGGGGTGGCGGCCTGCGGGCGGCCGGCATTGAGGTGAGCGTCGGGACGGCGGCGGCCGAGGTGACCGAGCAGCTGGCGCCGTATCTCAAGCACCGCACCACCGGTCGACCCTGGGTCGTCCTGAAGATGGCCGCCAGCCTCGATGCGCGGACCGCCGCTCCCGACGGCACCAGCCGTTGGATCACCGGGGAGGAGGCCCGGCGCGACGTCCATCGCCTGCGGGCCCGCTCGGACGCCATTTTGGTGGGGGCGGGCACGGTCCGGGCCGACGATCCCGAGTTGACGGTCCGGCTGGGCGACGGGCCGGCCCCCACGCAGCCGCTGCGGGTGGTCCTCGGGGCGGCCCCGCCAGGGGCGAAGGTGCTGCCGGCGCTCGAGCTGTCGGGCGCGTTGGGCGACGTGCTCACCGAATTGGGGCAGCGTGGCGTGCTCCAGCTGCTGGTCGAGGGGGGCGCGTCGGTGGCGCACGATTTCCACGCGGCGGGGCTGGTGGACCGATACGTGTTGTATCTGGCCCCGGTGCTTTTTGGTGGCGATGACGGCCAGACCGATTTTCGCGGGGCCGGGAGCTGGCACAATTGGAGACGTCTGGCGAGGAAAGTTGGTTTCCGTGGAGCGACTGGGAGAGGATCTGCGAGTGGAGGTTGCGGCCTGATGGGGTTCTCAGAGGTCAAGGAGGCCATCGACGCCATCGGGCGTCTCGGCATGGTCGTCGTGGTGGACGACGAGGACCGGGAGAACGAGGGCGACCTGGTCATGGCGGCCGAGGCGGCCACGCCGGAGAACATCGCCTTCTTCTTGGCCCACACCTCCGGGGTGATCTGCGTGCCGCTGCTGCCCGAGCGGGCCGATGCGTTGGAACTGCCGCTCATGGTGACGGCCAACACCGAGGCGCAGCGGACCGCCTTCACGGTGAGCGTCGACTTCCGGCACGGGACCACGACCGGGATCTCGGCGACCGACCGCGCCGTCGACCATCGGCGCCCTGATCGATCCGGCCACCCGGCCCACGCGACCTGAACCGGCCCGGCCACATCTTCCCGTTGCGCTACCGGACCGGGGGCGTGCTCAAGCGGGCCGGGCACACCGAGGCGACCGTCGACCTCAGCCGGGCCGCCGGGCTCTCCGCCGCGGGTGTGCTGTGCGAGATCGTGACCGAGGACAAGTCGGAGATGGCCCGCCTGCCCGAGCTGGAGCGGTTCGCCAAGAAGCACGATCTGCCCGATCATCTCGATCGCCGACCTGATCCGCTACCGCCGGCGGAACGAGAAGCTCGTGCGGCTCGTCTCCGAGGCGCGGATCCCCGCCGCCGAGGGCGAGTTCCGGGCCTACGTGTACGAGTCCGTGTTGGATGGCGAGCAGCATCTTGCCCTCGTGATGGGTGATGTCGCCGGCCACGAGGACGTGCTCGTCCGTGTCCACTCCGAGTGCCTGACCGGAGACGTGTTCGGATCGCTGCGCTGTGACTGCGGGCCGCAGCTTCGGGCGTCGTTGGATCGGATCGAGACCGAGGGCCGCGGCGTGCTGATCTACCTCCGGGGCCACGAGGGACGCGGCATCGGCCTGGGCCACAAGATCCGGGCCTACCAACTGCAGGAGGAGGGGCACGACACCGTCGACGCCAACCTGCAGCAGGGTCTGCCGGTGGACAGCCGCGAGTACGGCATCGGGGCCCAGATGCTGGTCGACCTCGGCGTGACCACCATGCGCGTGATGACCAACAATCCGGCCAAGTACGGAGGTCTCGAAGGCTTCGGCCTCGACATCACCGAGCGCATGCCGTTGCAGCTGACCCCAAACCCGGAGAACATCGCGTACTTGCGCACCAAGCGCGAGCGCATGGGCCACATCTTGCACGGCCTCGACGACGTTCTCTGATGGCCGGAGCTGACCTGCTGCCCCTTCCCGAGGGGGCCATCGACGACGTGGCCTCACGTGTAGGGAAGTCGTTGCGGGGCGACCGCAACGGGACCGGTTTACGTTTCGGAATCGCCTGCGCGCTGTTCAACGGTGGCATTTCGCTCCGCTTGCTCAACGGCGCGCTCGATGCGTTGGCCGAATCGGGGACCGAGCGCAACGACGTGACGGTGGCCTGGGCGCCGGGCTCCTTCGAGCTCCCGCTCGTCGCCCGCGCCTTCGCCGTCGCCGGCAAGGTGGATGCGGTGCTGTGCTTCGGGGCCGTGGTACGAGGTGAGACTGGTCACTATGACTTCGTGGCGGGGGAGTGCGCCTCGGGAATTCAACACGTGCAACTCACGACCGGCGTGCCCGTCATTTTCGGCGTGCTGACCACCGAGAACGTGGAGCAGGCGCTGGCACGTTCAGAACCGGGCGACGAGGAGAACAAGGGGCGTGAAGCAGCGTTGACGGGAATCGAAATGGTGCGGTTGTTACGGACGGGGCCGCTGACTTAGATCACGTCCGCATGGGATTGTTCCGGGCCGTGGCCACTTTGCGAGCTCGTGAGATGGCACCGGCGCTCTTGGGGCGGCCCGGTGCGATCCAGTTCCAGTTGCCGGGTTCGCCGCCGATGGTCCACCCGCTGTGGGTCTTGAGGGCATGGTGTTCGGGGCACAAGCGAACCAAATTGTCCGCAAGTCGTTAATCAGACTCTTGTGAAAGCGACTGGTACCGGCCATGGGGATAGTCGAGTGATGGGTCCGAGACCGAGTGGAGATCCGGCAGGTACATATGGACTATTGCGCTCCCCGCCCGGAGTTGTCTCCGACGTAAGTAACTCCGCACTCAACGCTGGCCCTGTCTAGGATTCCCTCTCCGGCAACCCACATGACTGGCCCATGCGCATCCTCCTCGTATCCGACCTTCACTACTCACTGCCCCAGCTCGACTGGGTTGTTGGCGCCACTCCGGCGTTCGACCTCGTGGTGGTGGCAGGCGACAGTTTGAGCATCCGCTCGGCCGTCTCCCTCGAAGCGCAGAGCGTCGTGATGCTGCACTACCTGTCACTGCTCCAGTCGGCGGGGCGGGTGGCCGTGAGCTCGGGCAACCATGACCTCACCGGCCCTGACGCGCATGGCGAGCAGGGGGCGCTCTGGCTCGCCGAGGCGAAGGCCACGGGTATTCAGACCGATGGCGATTCGCTGATCATCGGTGACACGCTTGTCACCATCTGCCCATGGTGGGACGGCCCCGCCGGTAAGGAAGCCGTGACGGCCCAGCTAGCGGGTGATGCGGCCCGTCGCCTCCGCCGGTGGCTGTGGGTCTATCACTGGCCTCCACTCGGCTCACCGACCTGCTGGACCGGTCGGCGCGACTACGGCGATGCCGACCTCGGCGGGTGGATCGACGAGTACCGACCCGATGCCGTGCTCACCGGTCATGTGCACGAGTCGCCTTTCAAGGAGGACGGGTCGTGGGCGGACCGCATCGGTGATACGTGGGTGTTCAACGCGGGACGTCAGATCGGCCCCGTGCCCGCCCGCGTCGAGCTCGACTTCACCGAGGGCCGGGCCACCTGGGTGTCGCTTCTCGGGACCGAGAAACTCGACCTCACCTCCTCGGGGGCTCCTGAGCGGTCTGTATTCTGAGCTGAACTGTCTCTGTCCGAGCTCATCCGTCCTCGCCGGCGAACCTCGCCTCAGTAGTCCGGGTTGGGGTCACGAGCCGAACCGGGCTGAGCGGCTCGCCCCTGATGCTGGGCCAGCCGGGCGAGGACGTCGGACACCATCGAGAGGCCGGGCGCATCGCCGTATTGGTATTTCAGGTCGGCCAGATATGAGGTGACGAAGTTGAGGCGCTCGGCCAAGCCGATGGCGACAAGCCTGGTAACGGCTGGGTTCCCGAGCAGATCAATGCCATCGGCGGCGTAGCGGAGGCGACTCGGCTCCGTGGCCTCGACCGTGGCGCCGTGATCGGTGCCCAGGAGGACCGAGATCTCACCCACCATTGCGCCTGGCTGGGTGATGGTGTTGACCGGTGTGTCTCCCTTTCGCACCCGCAGAGCACCCGAGACGAGTACCCAAATCGCTCCACCCGCTCCACCTTCCTGCACGACAGCTTGGCCGGGGTCGAGTTCGACCTCAGGTAGGTGTGCCGAGAGAACCAGCATGTCCGTCACGAGGTTGATCGTAGTTGCGACGAGATCGGCGGTGATGATGCGTGCACGCTCCCCCAATTTCACTCCTCAGGCGATGGGATCGCCAGCCGACTCCGTAGCGCAACAACGTGCCTGCGGCGTCTTTGACTTCAGCTGTGGTCTTGGCCACCAAGTTGAGTTGGTCGGTGGACAGGTCTCCGGCGTGCGGAGGGACCCGGCGAGGTCATCGAGCTCTGCCAGCAGCACGGCTGAGCTCTTGGCGGATGCCGACGGCGTTGAAAGCACATTGGAATCGTAGAAAAGGGTGTGACAGATGGCGGTGGCTACGTCGCTTCCGTAGCATTCGTCGGTGAACAAAGGACGGGTGGAGACATTCAGCGATGGGGTGTTCGCCATTGCCATCACCCTCTTGGTTCTCACCATCGCCCAGCCGAGCCACTACTCCGACCTGACCCGGCAGCTCCTGGACCGCTGGCCGTCTTTGGCGGCCTACGTGGTCAGCTTCCTGGTCATCGGGATCATGTGGCTCAACCACCACACCGTTTTCTCGTATGTCCAACGGATCGATCATGGGTTCTTCTACCGGAACCTGCTTCTCCTGATGACTGTCGTATTCATCCCGTACCCCACGGAGGTGTTCGGCCAGGCCCTGCGCACCGGGGCCGGTGAACGATCGGCCGCTGTGTTCTACAGCATCGTGATGACGGTCAACGGCCTTGCCTGGACTGCCCTGTGGCTCCATGCCTCCGTCGGACGTCGCCTGCTCAACGATGAGCTGCCCGAGTCACAGCGTCGGAGCTCGACCGTCAACTTCGTAGCCGGAGCCGGCGTTTATCTGGTCTCCATCGGGATCGCCTTCATCAATCCGTACGTCTGTCTGGCCTTCCATGGTGCCTTGGCGCTGTACTACGCCAGCGATCCGATTTCCCGGCGCCTCGAGCGGGACCGCTCCGGCTAACCATGTCGCGGCAGCCATCTGCGATGATCTCTGCATGCTTCGCCTGGTCCTGCCCAAAGGCTCGCTCGAGCGCGCCACCATGCAACTGTTCCAAGATGCTGACTTGGCCGTCACGCGCGCCTCTGACGTGGCGTACCAGGCCACGATCGACGACCCCCGGATCGACGAGGTTCGTATTCTGCGACCGCAGGAGATCCCGGCCTACGTGGCCGACGGCCTGTTCGATCTGGGCATCACCGGCCGCGACTGGGTAGAGGAGCGGGGGAGCGATGTCGTCTCGCTCGGCGAGCTGGCGTACTCCAAGGCCACCGACCAACCGATCCGCGTCGTCCTCGCCGTCAAGAGCGACTCGCCGGCGAAGAATCTGGCGGAGCTGGCGGCGTTGCCCCGGAAGATTGCGCATCAGTACCGAATACCCCGAACTGACCCGCAAGATCCTGGCGGGTCACGGGATCGAAGCCGAGATCTCGTTCTCGTACGGCGCCACCGAGGCCAAGGTCCCCGACATCGCGGATGCCGTCGTCGACATGACCGAGACCGGCAGCGCGTTACGGGCGGCCGGCTTGCGCATCATCGAGACGCTCCTGATTTCGCACACCGAGCTCATCGCCAACCCGATTGCCGCGACCGATCCGGCCAAACGTCATGCCATGGAGCAGATCATGACGCTCCTGCAGGGCACGCTCGAAGCGCGGGGCAAAGTGTTGGTCAAACTCAACGTCTCCGCCGATCAGCTCGACGGCGTCCTGTCCGTGTTGCCCTCGATGCGGGCACCGACCATCTCGGAGCTCTCGGGCGGCGGTGCCTTCGCGCTCGAAGCGGTCGTCGCCAAATCGGACATCAACATTCTCATCCCGGATCTGCGCGACAAGGGCGCCACCGACATCTTGGAGATCCCGCTCTCCAAGATCGTGCACTGAACGTGGTCGGCCTCGTCCCCTCCCTTCGCCCGTTCTTCGGGCGAGTCACCTCTTTCGACCCTCGGCGCGGCCTGGGCACGGTCACCGATGTCGACGGCGCCACATTCGATTTCCATGCCACCGCCATTCTGGACGGATCACGCCAGATCGCTCCTGGGACCGAGGTCAGCTTCGTGGTGGTGCCCGGGTACCGGGGCCGTTACGAGGCGCGGACCATCGACCCGCTCAATACCTCCGCTGCGGGATGATGGTGGCCGACGACAACGAAGACCGATCGGAGGCAGCGTGGCCCAGCAAGTGATCGAACACGAATTGACGGCAAACGCACCCCCGGCCACCGTCTTCGGACTGCTCATCGACGGGGCTACCTGGCCCAATTGGGCGCCCGTCGACTCGTTCGAACTGGTCCAAAAGGGCGCCGGCGAGCCCGAGGGGGTGGGTGCCACCCGGGTCTTCCGCACCGGCCGTATCCAGAGTCGGGAGCGGGTGGTCACGGCGACACCGAATGAATTGTTCAGCTACGAGCTGGTCTCGGGCTTGGCCGTACGTGACTACAAAGCAGTCGTGCGGCTCGTGCCGGTAGGAGACGGGACGTCCATCCGCTGGCGCTCGACGTTTCGGGGCAAGGTACCGGCCACCGGCTGGATCTACCGCCGTCAGCTGGGAAAGTTCATCGGCCTGACGGTGAGCGGCCTGGCCGCCGCCGCCGAGAGCGCGGCGCTCCTGGATCGTTCTCGACCGAACTGACCGGTCAGCTCTGGCCGGCGTCGGCCGCAGCTGCGCTCTCGGCCGCCGCCCTTTCGGCCCCCTCGAGCTGGACGTAGGCCACCCGGAGCTGGGCCAGCGCCTGGAGGAGCGACGGCTCTGCCTCGCCCAAGCGTCCCTTGAGCCCTTCCAGCAGAGCGCCCAGGCCGTCAATGGCCAAGCGGGCCTCGAAGAACATGGGAGGGGAGTTGGACAGATAGATGGTGGCCAGCTCGAAGATCCCGTAGCAGTGGTTGGCCATCACCACTTCGGCGGGCGTCTGGGTCAGCTGTCGTCGCATGGCGTCGATTTCGGCCTGGGCTTCGGGTGCGGGCGATTCCGGCGGTTCCGGGGATCCGGCCGACCCTCCACCGCCTTCCTCATTCGGGGGGAAGTGTTCGCCAGAAGGTGTCCAGAGGCTGCTCATACTGGTACAATATTCACCTTGAGTACATGGAAGCGGGGCCTCCGATCAGAAGGCCTCCACCTGGCCACACGTTCGCTCTCCGAGCGACAGCAGTGCGCCAGGTCGAAGGTTTCTCGGCGCGGGCACTGCCCGTTGGTCGACCTCGCTCCACCGAATGGCTCGCGGAAAGACCGTGGGCCCAAGTGAGAGGTGTGGTGCCGCATCGTCGCAGAAACAACAACTGAGCACCGGATCAATGATCGCATCCGTGCCCGTGAAGTCCGCCTGGTCGACCCCGATGGTGTCCAGTTAGGCATCAAGTCGTTGCCCGAGGCCTTGGCCATCGCCAAGGAGCTCGATTTGGACCTGGTGGAGGTGGCCCCCATGGCCAACCCCCCCGTGTGCCGAATCATGGACTTCGGAAAATTCAAGTTCGACGAGGCACAACGTGCCAAGGAGAGCCGTCGTAAGACGGTCCACGTCGGGATCAAGGAGATGAAGTACCGGCCGAAGATCGGGCCGGGAGACTTCGACACCAAGACCCGCCAGGTGGCCAAGTTCTTGAACGAGGGGCACAAGGTCAAGATCACGATCATGTTCCGTGGGCGTGAGGTGTACCACCCCGAACACGGAAAGCGGATCTTGGATCGGATTGCCGAGCAGATGGAGGGCATGGCCAAAATCGAGGCCGAGCCCAAGCTCGACAACCGCAACATGATCATGGTGCTCGCTCCCGACAAGCGGGCCCGTCAGGCCGCCGCTTCGAGGACAGCCAACCAACATCGCAGCGAGAAACAGGCACCGGAAGCGACGGCGACCAATGGCAGTGAGCCGGCGCCGGTGAACGACGACGCAGCATCGACCGAAGAGGGATGACGTAATGCCGAAGATGAAGACGGACAAGGGCGCTGCCAAGCGCATCAAGGTCACGGGCAGCGGTCGTCTTCGTCGTGGTCAGGCCTTCCGCGGGCACAACTTCGAGACGAAGAGCAGCGTACGCATGCGCCGGCTGGGCCGGGGCGCCGACGTGTCCAAGGCCGACGAGAAGTCGGTCCGGAGAATGCTCGGCCTCTGAGCCGGGCGTCCACACGACAAAGACGAGAAGAGAGGAGGACCCCCAATGGCCAGAGTCAAGCGATCTGTCCACGGACGCAAGCATCACCGCGCCGTACTGGAACAGGCGAAGGGGTACTACGGGAACAAGAGCCGGACCTACCGGTCGGCCAACGAGCAGCTCATGCACTCGATGCAGTACGCCTTCCGGGACCGCCGGGCCCGCAAGGGTGATTTCCGCAAGCTTTGGATCCAGCGGATCAACGCCGGCGCCCGGGAGCACGGCATGAGCTACAGCCGCATGATCAACGGGTTGCACCTGGCCGGTATCGAGGTGGACCGCAAGGTCCTGGCCGATCTGGCCGTCACTGACACCGAGGCCTTCGGGGCGCTCGTGCGGGCGGCCCAGAGTGCGCTTCCGGTCCAAGCGGCGAAGGAGCCCGTCGAGGCGCTGTCCTCCTGAGCCAACCGCTCGCTTTCACGCACCGGCGGGTACGTCGGCTGCGGGCGTTGCTCCAAAAGCGCTCGGCTCGTTGGGCCGAGCGTGTCTTTGTGGCCGAAGGGGTCGAGCTTCTGCGCACGGCGCTACGGGCCGGGGTGGAGATCGAGTCGGTGTATCTCGCTGCCGAGGGGGCGGCTGACGCTCTGACCCGCGCCACATGTGACCAGGCGCTCGACGCGGGCGCACGTGTGTTCCCTTTGGCGCCGGGCGTGCTCGAACGCGTGGCGGACACGGTCACGCCGCAGCCCGTCCTGACCGTCCTGCCCATGCTCGATCGCACCGATGCGTCTTCTCTCGATCCGCTCCTGCAGCCGCTGATCATCGTGCTGGTCGATGTGCGGGATCCCGGCAATGCGGGGACCGTCTTGCGGACCGCTGACGCATCCGGCGTCTCCACCGTGATCTTCAGCGGCGAATCGGTCGATCCGTACAATCCCAAAACGGTACGGGCTTCGGCCGGATCCATCTTTCACGTCCCCTTCGGCGTCCAGGCCGACCCGGCGGCGTTGGCCTCTGCGCTCACCGGCCAGGGGTACCGCACCCTGGCCACCGTCGTACGCGACGGCGAGGACTACACGGCACTCGACTGGTCGGTCCCCACCGCGTTGTTCCTCGGGAACGAGGCATCCGGGCTCGTGCCCGAGATGCGCAAGGCCATCGACGGCGCGGTGGCCATTCCCATGGAGGGCCGGGCGGAGTCTCTCAACGTGGGCGTGGCATGTGCTGTCCTGTGCTTCGAGGCCTTGCGGCAACGCCGGTACCATGCAGCCAGTGACTGAGCTCGTGATCGAGATAGAACACATCGTCGAGGAGGGCCAAGCCGCCATTGCGGCGGCCACCTCGACTGACGCCCTGGCGCAGGTGGAGACCGACTTGTTCGGAAAGCGTTCCGCCCTGTCGGGCGCCCACCGTTCCTTGGGATCACTCGACCCGGACGCCCGCAAGGAAGCGGGGCGACAACTGCACGAAGCCCGGGCCGTGCTCGAAGAACAGCTGGCCCAGCAGCGCATCGTGCTGGCGCATGCCGAGAGAGCGGCACTCCTGGTGGCCGACCGCCTGGACCTGACCGAAGTGATCCCCGACAACGTCACGTCCCCCCAGCGCCGCGGCCACCTCCACCTGGTCTCCCAGGCCCGTGACGAACTGGAAGACGTGTTCGTGGGCATGGGCTTCGTGGTGGCCGAGGGTCCGGAGGCCGAGACGGACTGGTACAACTTCGAGGCCCTCAACATGCCCCCGGCCCACCCGGCCCGCGGCATGTACGACACCATGTATCTCGACATCGGCGAACCCGAAACGGTGCTCCTGCGCACCCACACCTCTCCGGTGCAGATCCATCTGATGGAGGAGGCGGTCCGCCAGGGCACGCTACCGATCCATGCCGTCATGCCCGGGAAATGCTTCCGGCTCGATACCCCCGACGCCGCGCCATCTGCCCGTGTTCAATCAGATCGAGGGCCTGGTGGTCGATCGCGGCATCACCTTCGGTGATCTGGCCGGGACCATCCAGACCTTCACCTCGGCCTACTTCGGGGAGGGAATGCAGTCGCGCCTGCGACCGGCGTACTTCCCCTTCACCGAGCCGTCGGCCGAATTCGAGATCACCTGCGCCATCTGTCGCGGCGAAGGTTGCCGGACGTGTTCGAACATCGGATGGGTGGAACTCGGTGGGTGCGGCATGGTCGATCCCGCGGTGTTCGCAGCCGTCGGCATCGACTCCGACGAGTGGTCCGGCTTCGCCTTCGGTTTCGGTATCGACCGCTTGGCCCTCATGCGCCACGAGATTCCTGATCTGCGGTCGTTCATGGAGAACGACATTCGTTTCCTGTCCCAGTTCTGATCGTGCGCGCCCCACTCAGCTGGCTCCGTGATTTCGCTCCCTTCCCCGATGACATCGGGGTTCTGGTCGCCGCGCTCGACGACCTGGGGCTGGTCGTCGAGGGGATCGAGCACGTCGGTGAGGGCCTCGACGACGTCGTCGTAAGCCTGGTCACCGAGATCGAGCCCATAAAGGGGGCCGACCGGATTCGCCGCATCGTCGTCGAAGCGGGCGACGGGCCGCAGCAGATCGTGTGCGGAGCGTTCAACTTCGAGGTGGGCGATCGGGTCCCATTGGCTCCGGTCGGTGCGGTCCTTCCTGGGGACTTCGCCATTGGTCTGCGCAAGATGCGTGGTGTCGAATCCCACGGCATGTTGTGCTCGGGTCGCGAGTTGGGGCTGTCCGACGATGGTGCGGGGCTGCTCGTCCTGGGCGACGACGTCGACGCTCCGCCCGGCACGCCGTTGCGTGACGCACTCGGTCTTTTGTCCGACACGGTCTTCGACATCACGGTCGAGGGCAATCGGCCCGACGCGTGGTCAATTTCGGGGATTGCGCGGGATCTAGCGGCCCGGCTGGGCCTGCCCTTCACACTGCCAGAGCCTCCGCCCCCGCCTTCGAGCGGGCTCCCGGTGACAGAGGCGGCGGGTGCCGTGGTTCTGGATGCCGACCTCTGTCCCCGTCTCGCCGTCTCCGTTCTCACCGACGTCGTGGTCGGGCCCTCACCGCAGTGGTTGGCGCAGCGGCTGACCCTGGCCGGCATGCGCCCCATCAACAACGTGGTCGATGCCTCGAACTACGTCATGCTCGAGCGGGGTCAGCCGACCCATCCCTACGACGTGGCGAAACTCGGTGGGCCCGGACTCATCGTGCGGCGCGCCCGACCCGGTGAGAAGCTCGAGACGCTGGACGGCGTGACCCGCACCTTGGGCCTCCCGGGTCGCAGTCTGGGCGACACCGGCGAAGACTGCCTGATCTGCGACGGCAACGACGTGGCAGTGGGCGTGGCGGGCATCATGGGCGGCGCTTCGTCGGAGATCGCCGAGGACACGACCGAGGTGTTGCTCGAGGCGGCCTACTTCAAGCCGATGGCCATCGCCCAGACCTCGAAGAGACTGGGTCTGCGCACCGAAGCCTCGGCCCGCTTCGAAAGGGGCTGTGACCCCTGGGGCCTCGAGGCCTCGATCAACCGGTTCGCCGAGTTGTTGGCCGAGAGCATCCCGGGCCTCAAGGTTTGTGACGGTCTTCTCGACGTGCGCGGTGACGTCCCCGAGCCGTTCACCCTGAGCGTCCCGATTGCGCGCGTCCAGCGCCAGGTCGGCGTGCCACTCAGCGGGCAGGAGATTGCGGCGCTCCTCGACCCGATCGGCTTCACCACGAAGGTGGTGGGAGCCGGGGACGGCGGCGCCGAGATGCTGTCTGTCTTGGTGCCGACGAACCGGCCCGACGTGCGCCCGGCCCCCAATGGGATCGACGATGTCATTGAGGAAGTGGCCCGGATGTTCGGGTACGCCAACATCCCTCGCCACACGCCCACCTGGCCGCAACCGGGCCATCTCACCTCCTTGCAGCGGTCGCGACGTCTGGTGAAAAGCGTGCTGGCCGGCATGGGAGCGTCCGAGGCCTGGACCAACACCTTCGTCTCCGAGGAGGCCCATCGCCTGGTGGGACTGACGGGCCCGGCCGTGAGGGTTTCGAACCCCCTGATCGCGGAGGAGCCGTTCCTCCGTCGCTCCCTCATGCCTGGCCTGCTGGGCGCGCTGGCGTACAACGCCAGCCGGCGCCAGGGGGCGATCCGGCTCTTCGAGGTGGGTGTCGTCTTTTCACATCCGGAGGAGGGTTCCCCAAGGGTCGTCGAACGCAGCGGAGCCGGAGGGACGCAGACGGCGCTCCTTCCCGGAGAGCGCGAGCTGCTGAGCGCGGTGTTCGCCTATGACGACGATGACGCGCGCCGCGCGACGGTGGCCTGGCAGGTATTGGCCGACGCCTTCCGGTTGTCGGGTGTACGCCTCGTTGCTCCCGATGACGACTCCGTGCTGCCCGGGCTCCATCCCACCCGATCGGCTCGGTTGGTGTCACGAGGCACGACGATCGGCGCGGTGGGTGAGATTGACCCCGATGTGGCCGTCAGTTTCGGGCTCACGCACACCGCAGGATCGGGCACCTCGGTCCGGCGCATCGGTTGGCTCGAAGTAGACCTCGGGCTTCTCTTCGACGAGGACGTCGTGGCTCGGCGCGCCATGGTCGCCGCCGCCGTGAGCCGGTTCCCGTCCTCGGACATCGACTTGGCCCTGGTGGTGGACGACGCCATTGGGGCCGATGTGGTGGCCGACGTCCTCGGCACCGCGGCCGGCGATCTGCTCGAGTCCGTGACCCTCTTCGACGTCTATCGGGGACCCGGGATCGAGAGCGGACACCGGAGCCTGGCCTATCGGTTGCGTTTCTGTGCGCTGGACCACACCCTGACCGACGACGAAGTTGGTGCGCTGCGCACCCGTTGCATCGACGCTGCGGCAGCGCAATGCGGCGCCGTCCTGCGCTGAGGCCGACCCATGCGGGTGGTGCAGATCGACCCGCACGACGGGGACGCGTTCGAGGCCTGGTTTGCGGTCATGTCGACCACGGACAAGGAACGTTGGCCGGACAAGCCGGGATGGCAACGGCAGGAGCGACTGGCCATGGCTCTCGACACCGAAGGCCCCGAAGAGCACCGTTGTCTGTCCGCCCTCAACGACAGTGGCGGCGTGGTGGGCATCGGTGATCTCACGATGTATCGCCGCGAGAACGACCATCTGGCCGAACTGGTCGTCGCCGTCCTCGCCCCGGCCCGTCGGCTAGGGGTGGGATCAGCCATCGTGGCCGAGGCGGAACGGCTGGCCCGCGCCAGCGGCCGCCGCCAGCTCGGAGGGATGGATGAAGTGCCCGTGCGAGCCGGCTATGGGGATGCTGCCGCAGCATTTGCCGAGCGGCTGGGGTTCGGGGCGGCCCAGCACATGGTCCGTCGCGAGTTGCAGCTGGCATCCGCACCCGGCCACCTCTATGGGCCGTGCCCGCCGGGCTACTCCCTCATCACCTTCCTCGATCGGTGGCCGGACGTCTTCATTGAGGATCGTTGCGAACTAGGACGACGCATGTCGACGGACATTCCGTTGGGCGAGCAGGTACGCGACGAGGAGATGTGGGACGAAGTGCGGGTCAGGCAGATGGAAGCGAACCTTGCCGCACAGAACCGGGCCAAGGTCACCACGGCTGCCGTGCACGATGCGTCGGGCCATGTGGTGGCCTTTACGGAGATCGCCGTCCCATTGGGCGCTCCTCAGTCATCGTGGCAGCACGACACCCTTGTCATGGCCGAGCACCGCGGTCACGGGCTGGGACGCGCCGTCAAGGTGGCCAACGTGTTCGCCGTGACCCAGGCGTACCCCGCGGTGCAGACCATCAGCACCTGGAATGCGGCCGAGAACGAGCACATGATCGCCATCAACGACGCCATGGGTTTTGAGGTTGTGGCCCACTCCACGTCCTGGCTCAAGAACGTGGACGATCCGCTCGGCTCATGAGTCGAGGAAGCGCAACACGGCCAGCACCCGACGGTGATCGGATTGCGACACCGGAAGGTCGAATTTGGCGAAGATGTTGGCGACGTGCTTCTCCACCGCTCCTTCGGAGATGACGAGCCCCTCGGCGATGGCGGCGTTGGAGCGCCCCTCGGCCATGAGGGAGAGCACTTCTTTCTCACGAGCGCTCAGGACCGAAATCGAGTCAGTACGCCGTGAGGCGCCCAAGAGCTGCGTCACCACTTCGGGATCCAAGGCGGTGCCTCCGGAGGCGACCCGACGGAGCGCTTCCACGAAGTCGCTGACGTCCGCCACCCTGTCCTTGAGTAAATAGCCGATCCCCGCTGCGTCGTCGGCCAACAAGTCGGCGGCATAGCGAGTCTCGATGTACTGCGAGAACAACAAGATGCCGAGACCCTCGTAGTGACGGCGCAACTCGATCGCCGCCCGCAGTCCCTCGTCGGTGAAGGTCGGCGGCATGCGGATATCGACGACCGCCACGTCGGGTCGCTCTCGTTCGACCGAGCGCCACAAAGACTCGGCGTCGGCCACCGCATCGGTGATCACGAATCCGCGGTCGGACAGGAGTTGGACCAGGCCGTCGCGGAGTATGGCTGAGTCTTCGGCGATGACCACCCGCAAAGAAGACGGAAGAGCTACCACCTAGGCATGGAGCGGAAGATCCACGGTCACCACGGTCGGGCCCCGCGGCGGGCTGACGATGCCGAGTCGTCCGTCCACCGCATGGACCCGGTCGGTGAGGCCAACGAGTCCGCTCGAGGAGGAGCCCAGGCGTGAGAGTGACGCCCCGCCCGTGCCGTCGTCGCGTACGACCACCCGCAGCCAGCCGCCGTGCTCCGTACAGGTGATGCTGGCTCGAGATGCCTTGGCATGTTGGGTGACGTTGGCCAAGAGCTCGGCCACGCAGAAATAGGCGATGGCTTCGATGGCCGGGGTCGGCCGCTCGTTCAGGTCCAAGGTGAGAGCGGTGGGCACCGTGCAGCGTGCGGCCAGGGTCGAGAGCGCTCCCTCCAGACCGATGTCGAGCGCCGGCGGATGAATTCCCGGGCCAGATCCGCGTAATTCGACGATTGCCTCCTTGGCACCTTGGTGGGCGTCGTTCACCAGTTGCCGAACCTGTTCGAGATCGAGCTCCTCGTCGTCGGCCAGCTTCTCCTTGGCCATGCCCAGCCGCATGGCCAGTGCCACCAGTTGGGCCTGTGTCCCGTCATGCAGGTCGCGCTCGATGCGCCGCATGGCGGCAGCCGACGAGTCAACGGTCTGCGCCCGCGCCTGCTCGAGGGATCGGACGCGGACGGTCACGGGATCGGGCGAAAGGAGAACCCGCATGACCCGCCGATCCAGAGCAACCACGACGCGGACGGCCCATGGAGCAGCGAAGAAGAGGACAATGCCGGCGAAGAAGATCCCCAACTCGTGCCAGAACCCGAATGGGCCTGATCCGAAGAAGTCAGGCCCAAAGACGATCCGGGGCAGCCCGAAGACCGCCGGATCGTGTTCGTTTCCGCCCCAAATGGGATTGGTGAGGCAGAAGAAGGCGTCCCACCACACACTGAAGGCACCGAAGATGAACAGCAAGGACAGCGGGACCTTGATCGCCACATATGCCATGGACCGCCATCCCGTACGGTCACGCAAGCCGGCCTGGAGCCAGCCGAAGAATCCCGGCCGATGCACGAACGGTTCGGGATCTTCGATGTCCTCGTTGAGAAGACTACGGGCGAGCTGTCGATGGAACCCGCCGAGACCCCGGGATCCCCGAACGGCGAGGGCGATGATGGCCAGACCGAAGAAGGTGATGGCGAAGAACACGCCGGCCGCCAAGGTGGCGAGGACAAATGCGATCCCGACACCGGCCAGCGGTACACCGACCATGAGGAACCACAGCTCCGACCATGTCCGCCTGGCGAAGGGTTCGTGCCACACGATGCCGGCGAGCTCCTTCGTACGGTCTCCCGCTTTGTCGGAAATCACGGTGGCCATTTCCTTCAGCAACTCACGTAGGCGGACGCCGGGGTCTGTGGCCCGTCCGTCCGTCATGCGTCGCGCCGTTGCAGGAGGATCATCCCGAGCACGAGGGTGACGGCACAGTAGAGGGCCATGAGGATGAAGCCCAAGGTCGGGGAGACCGCACCGCGCTGGGGTACGACAGCGGCGACGGAGTTGGCCAGTATTTGTAAGGGCGTAAAACGAGCGGGATGACCATCCGCCGACAGTTGTTGCAGGAGAACGGGGAGGAGAAAGACGGCACCGACGAAGGCCGTGATAGCGCCAGCGGTATGGCGGATCATCACGCCGAGGCCCAAACCGAACATACCCAAGAGTGCCAGAAATGCCCCCGACAAGATCACCGCACGGAGCACTCCGGGTTGGCCGAGGGACGCCACCGGAGCTTTGTCCGAGAGGATGAGCCGCCCGATGAAGAAGCAGGCGAAACTCAGGATCTCGCTCACCGCCAGGGAAAGACCCGCAATGACGATGACTTTGGCCCCGAGAAGCAAGCGTCGCCGAGGGATGGCGGCCAGCGATGAGCGGATGGTCCCACTGCCGTGCTCTCCCGTGATCATCAAGATGCCGAGAAGTCCAATCGTGAGTTGACCGATGGCCAAGCCCGACAAGGACTGGTTGGTCGGGTCGAAGCCTTGCCATGCCCCGCGCCCAAAGCGATGGATGCCGTTGGTGGCAAGAACCGTCACGAGCAACGTGCCGACCATGGTGGCCAGCAACGTCCAGGTCGTCGAGCGCAGAGAGCGCAGCTTGGTCACTTCGGCTCGCACGGCTTGACCCAGGCCGTATCCCGTCATGACTGCTCCTTCGTTCGAAACTCCACTGCATCGTGCGTCAGCTCCATGAACGCGTCCTCGAGTGAGCCCTTGAGCGGGGAAAGCTCATGCAGGGTCAGGATGCGGTCGGCCGCCAACTCACCGATCTCGGCCGACGTCAGGCCAGTGACGACCATCGACCCGTCGCTTTCGAGTGTCGCCACCGCGCCGGCATCGGACAGCGCCGCTGCGAAGATCTCGCTCATCGGCGTCACCACGCGCACTGCCTCGAGCGCATTGTGGGACGCGAATGCGCTGACGGTGGTCTCCGCGATCAAGGTGCCGCGCCCGATCACGACCAACCGCTCCGCCGTCAGCGCCATTTCGTTGATCAGATGGCTCGATACGAATACGGTGCGTCCCTCAGCGGCCAGATCGCGCAACAAGAATCGGGCCCACCGGATACCTTCGGGATCGAGGCCATTGATGGGCTCGTCGAAGAGCAGCACACCGGGATCTCCGAGCAGCGCGGTGGCGATTCCGAGTCGCTGGCCCATGCCGAGCGAGTACTTCCCGGCGCGTTGGTGGGCCACCTCGGTCAGGCCGACGATGTCGAGCACCTCGTCGATACGAGATCGGGCGATGTCGTTCGACCGGGCCAAGAAGAGGAGATGGTCGTAGGCGCTACGCGCCGGGTGATAGGCCTTGGCGTCGAGCAGCGCCCCCACTTCGCGCAGCGGCCACCTGAGCTCCCGGTAACGCTTGCCGTTGACGAGTGCGGTCCCTGAGGTCGGGTTGTCCAAACCCATGATCATGCGCATGGTGGTCGACTTGCCCGAGCCGTTCGGGCCGAGGAATCCGGTGACGACGCCCGGGGTCACTTCGAAACTCAAGTCATCGACGGCCACTGTGCTGCGGTAGCGCTTGGTCAAACCTGCGGCAACGATCATTCATGCAACGTACGGAATTGTCCCGCCGTTGAACATGTCGCTAACGGGCGTCTGTGCTTGGGGCTAGCACCCCTCTTGGTCGGGGGGCCGAATCGCGCCCCGGGCACATGCATGAGTATGCGATTCAATGTATACTGATGCGGATGAAGGCGGGGATCGTCGGAGCATCGGGGTACACGGGCGTCGAACTGCTCCGTCTTTTGTCGGGCCATCCCGACATCGAAGTGGCCGTCGTGACGGCGCATTCCCATGCCGGCCAGGTCGTGGGGGAGCACAATCCCTCGTTGGCCGCCGCCTATCCCGGGATGGCCTACGAGGCGGCCGGCCCCGAAGCCCTGGACCTCCTCGACGGACTCGATGTCGTGTTCTGCGCCCTTCCCCACGGAGAGTCGCAGCGGATGGTGCCCGCGCTCCGCCAGCGGGTGGGACTGATCGTGGATCTGGCGGCCGACTTTCGGTTGCACGACGCCGCGCTCTACCCCATGTGGTACGGCGAGGAGCATGGCGCGCCAGACCTGCTCGATGAGGCCGCCTTCGGCCTGCCCGAGTTGTTCCGTTCCGGTCTGAGCGGGGCGACCCTGGTGGCTGCGGCCGGTTGCTACCCGACCGCAGCCGGACTCGCCCTGGCGCCCTTGTTGCGAGCCGGGCTGCTCGAGTCGGCCGGGATCATCGTCGATGCCGCCTCGGGGGTTTCGGGGGCGGGGCGCGCCGCGAAGGAGTCGCTGCATTTCGGGACGGTGGATGAGAACTTCGAGGCCTACGGTCTGCTCCACCACCGGCACACGCCCGAGATCGAGCAGATCCTGGGGGCCCAGGTGCTCTTCACGCCGCATCTTGCCCCGATGGTCCGCGGGATCCTGGCCACGTGTTACGCCCGGCCGGTCGCTCAGGAGCTCTCCACGGGCGACGTGATGGCGGCACTGCATGAGGCCTACGACGACGAGCCGTTCGTGGTGGTGAGCGATGCTCCTCCCTCGACCAAGGCCACCGCCGGCTCGAATTGCGCCCATGTCACGGCCCGGGTCGACGAGCGCACGGGCTGGGTGCTGTCGCTGTGCGCCATTGACAATCTGGTCAAAGGCGCGTCGGGTCAGGCTCTTCAGTGCGCCAACATCGCCCTCGGACTCCCCGAGACGGCAGGGCTGCCACTCGTCGGGTTGTACCCATGAGCGTGACCGCGCCCGAGGGGTTCGTGGCGGTCGGCGGGTCAGCCGGCATCAAGGCCTCGGGCGTGCCCGATGTCGCTGTCGTGACGACCGATCACGGCCACGCCGTGCCGGCGGCGGGTGTCTTCACCGCCAACCTGGCGGCGGCCGCGCCGGTGCAGATAAGTCGGGCCCACCTGGAGGCGACCGGAGGCCGGGCCGCGGGAGTGATTCTCACATCGGGCAACGCCAACGCAGCGACGGGTGAGCCGGGTCGTGATGCGGCGACCCGGTTGTGTCGTGCCGTGGCCCGGGGCATCGATGCGGACCTGCACGAAATCCTGGTCTGCCAGACCGGCCTCATCGGCATCCCGTTCCCTACGGAGGAAGTGGAGCCCCGCCTGGCCGGCATCGTCGGGGCGCGCCGCGGCAACGCCGAATCAGCTGCGGCGGCGGCCCGGGCCATCATGACGACGGACACGGTGCCGAAGACGGCGCTGGTGAAGGGGGCCGGTTTCACCGTGGGGGCGATGGCCAAGGGCGCCGCCATGCTGGCGCCGAACATGGCCACGATGCTCGCTCTCTGCACGACCGACGCCGAGGCGACGCCGGAGCTGTTGCGTGCCGCTCTGCGTGCCGCCGTCGAGGGTTCGTTCAACACCATGACCGTCGACGGGTGCACCTCGACCAACGACACGGTGTTGGTCTTGGCCAGTGGGCGAGGCGCGGCGCCGTCGCTGGAAGTGTTGACGGCTGGACTGCGGGAGGCCTGCATGTCGTTGGCCGAACAGATGGTCGACGACGCAGAAGGGGCGACCAAGGTGTCGCACGTGCGCGTCGTGGGTGCAGAAAGCGACGGTGCGGCCCACGTGGCAGCGCGCAAGGTCGCCGATTCGATGCTCGTGCAGTGCTCGCTCAACGGTGAGGATCCCTATTGGGGGCGGGTGGTGAGCGAGCTCGGCTCAGCCGGCGTGGCCTTCGACATCGACAAGGTGGCGGTGTCCTACGGGGGCACGGTGGTCTGCGCCGGGGGAGTGGCGGTGGCGCACGACGAGGAGGCCGTGAAGGCGCACATGGCGGGCCGGCACATTGAGCTCGTGTGCGACCTCGGGCTGGGGAATGGGTCCGCCGCCGTCCTGGGCACCGACCTCGGTTACGGCTACATCGACGAGAACCGGACGACGTCGTGACGGCCGAACCGATGCGGACTCCGGTCCCCAAGAACACCCGCGCCCTCAAGGCGGCGGCATACAACACGGCATCGCTCCTCGTCGAGGCATTGCCCTACATTCAGCAATTCCGGGGCAAGATCGTCGTGGTCAAGTACGGCGGCAACGCATTGAACGGCTCCGCCGAGGGGACCGACGGCGCCCTGGCCTCGTTCGCCCAAGATGTGGTGTTGATGCGCGCCGTCGGCATACAGCCCGTGGTGGTGCACGGTGGCGGACCGCAGATCGGCGAGCTCATGACCCGCTTGGGCAAGGTCACCGAGTTTCGTGACGGGCTTCGGGTGACCGACGCCGAGACACTCGACATCGCCCGCATGGTGCTGGTGGGCAAGGTCAACCGTGACATCGTCTCGGCCATAAACGTGCACGGGCCCTTGGCCGTCGGCATGTCCGGGGAGGACGCCAACCTCATCACGGCGGCCCAGAGCCACGTGGACCTGGGTTTCGTGGGCAAGGTGGCCGTGGTGGACCCCACCATGTTGCAGCGACTGGTGGGCGAAGGGATCATCCCGGTCGTCGCCACCATCGGGGCCGACGAGGCCGGTCAGGCCTACAACATCAATGCCGACACGGTGGCCGGCGCCCTGGCCGAGGCCCTGGAGGCCGAGAAGTTGATCTTCCTCACCGACGTGGAGGGACTGCGGGTGGTGCCCGACGACCCCAGCACCCTCCTCTATCAGGCCGGCCTCGATGTGGTCGACGAGATCTTGCGCAGCGGGGGAGCCGTGGGCGGCATGAAACCGAAGATCGAGGCCTGCGCCATGGCCGTTCGTGGTGGCGTCGCCCGCGCCCACATCCTCGATGGACGGGTCCCCCATGCGTTGTTGCTCGAGCTGTTCACCGACTCGGGCGTGGGCACCATGGTGCTGCCATGAACGCCGCCGACCGCAGCACCACCGATCGCAGCGCCCTCATGCGCACCTACGCCGAGCCGCCCGTCACGTTCGTGCGTGGCCAAGGCACGTTGCTCTTCGACGCCGACGGAAAGAGCTATCTCGACTTCATCACGGGACTGGCCGTGGTGTCGCTCGGCCACGCCCACCCCGCGGTGGCCGATGCGGTGGCGACGCAAGCGCGCACCCTGACCCACGTGTCGAACCTCTACGGCAACACGCTGGGGCCCGACGTGGCGCTGACCATCGACCGCCTCATCAACGGCGGCACGGGGCAGGCCGGGGGGCAGGTCTTCTTCACCAACTCGGGGGCCGAGGCCAACGAGTGCGCGCTGAAGCTGGCCCGGCGCTGGGCCGGCGTCGGACGTCACGTGGTGATCAGCGCCGACAATTCCTTCCACGGCCGCACCCTGGCCACGCTGACCGCTACCGGTCAGCCCGAGAAACACGCCCCGTTCCTGCCGCTTCCCGAGGGGTTCATGCACGTGCCCTATGACGACGCGGACGCGCTCGAGTCGGCGCTGCAGGAAGAGACGGTCGCCGGCGTGCTGCTCGAGCCGCTCCAGGGCGAGGGCGGCGTCATGGTGCCGAGCTCGGATTATCTGGGTGCGGTGCGCGCCCTTTGCACCGAGCGCAACGCCCTCCTGATGCTCGATGAGGTGCAGACCGGTCTTGGTCGCACCGGACACTGGTTCGCCTTCCAGGCGCAAGGCCTCGAGCCGGACGTGGTGACGATGGCCAAGGCGTTGGGGAACGGCATGCCGGTCGGGGCCTGCTGGGCCCGGGCCGAGGTCGCGGCGGCCTTCGGCCCCGGCGACCACGGGTCGACGTTCGGAGGGCAGCCACTGGCCATGGCGGCGGCAAGGGCGACGCTGGCGGTCATGGAGGCCGAGGACGTGTGCGGCAGGGCCCAACATGCCGGAGCTCGCTTGACGGCCGGCTTGGCCCTGTTGCCGCCGGTCGTCTCGGTGCGTGGCGCCGGTCTGTTGCTGGCGGCCCAATTGGCCGAGCCGACGGCCAAGGAAATTGCCGCGGCGGCCCTGGAGGCCGGATTGCTGGTCAACGCGGTCCGTCCCGATGCCATCAGGGTGGCACCGCCCCTGTTGGTGAGCGACGAGGAAATCGACGCCGCGCTGGCGATCCTGGCCGGCATCATGGCGGCCTGATTCGCATGCCGGATCTCTTCGACGTCGATGACCTGTGGCCGCACGGCTACGAACGTGTGCTCGAACTGGCCACCAAAAGAGACGTGGGCCAGGTGCTCGCCGGGCAAGGCGTGGCCCTGCTGTTCGAGAAGCCGTCCTTGCGCACTCGCAATTCCACCGAGATGGCGGTGGTCGGCCTGGGCGGACATGCGATCTACATCCAAGGAGCCGAAGTCGGCCTCGATACGCGCGAGTCAGCGGAGGACGTCGCCCGCACTCTGGGTTGTTACCACCGCCTTCTGTGCGCGCGCGTCTTCGACCACGACATCTTGGCCCGCATGGCCGTCGCCCTCGAAGGCAGTGGCTTCGACGTCCCCGTCATCAACCTGCTCTCGGACAAGGCCCATCCCTGTCAGGCCATAGCCGACGTCATCACGTTGCGCGAGATCCTCGGCCCGCTGTCGGGCGAGATCCTGGCCTACATCGGCGACTCCAACAACATGTGCCGCTCATTGGTGAAGGCGGCACTCATGGAGGGGATGGGCGTACGGGTTGCCTCGCCTCCTGGCTACTCGTTTTCGGACGAGGAGATCGACAGACTGAAGAAGTTCTCGACCAAGGTGGGCCGCGGGGGCACCCTGTTGGTGACCCATGACCCCGAGGTGGCGGCGGGCGGGGCCGACGCGCTCTACACCGACGTCTGGACCAGCATGGGACAGGAGGTCGAGAGCGCGATCCGCCGTGAGGCCTTTGCGCGCTACATCATCGACGACGCGTTGCTCGATGTGGCCGAGCCCGACGTCGCGGTGCTGCACTGCTTACCGGCACACCGGGGCGAAGAGATCTCCGACGCCGTCCTCGAAGGGTCGCACAGCGTGGTGTGGCGACAGGCGGCGCACCGACAGACCGCCATGCGGGGGATCCTGGCCTGGGCCATCGAGGACTCGTGACGGATTCATGACCGAGGCCAGCCAACGGGGGCGCCTGACCAAGAATCAACGCCAGCACCGCATCACCAAGCTGTTGGAGGCGCGCGCGGTGACCAGCCAGGGGCAATTGGTGGCGCTGCTGGCCGAACAGGGCGTGGAGGCCACGCAGACGACGGTGTCGCGCGATCTGGAGGATCTGGGGGCAGTCAAGGTCCGGCTTCCTGGCGGAGATACGGCATATGCCCTGCCCGAACTCCCGGTGCACCAGATTGCCCCGGAGGATCACCTGCGGCGCGTGCTGGGGGAGTGGGTGGTCGAGGTGGCGCACTCGGGCAATCTGGTGGTGCTGCGCACCCCTCCCGGATCGGCCCATGTCGTAGGCTCGGCGCTCGATCGAAGCGGGTTGGACGCGGTCATCGGGACCGTGGCCGGCGACGACACAGTCCTCGTCGTGGTGGATGAGGAGTTGGGGGGAAAGGTGATGGCGGCGCGGTTGGGCGACGTGGCCGGCATCACACGTGAGAGTGATCTGAACGGCAGCGATCCAAGCAAACAGGGAAGGGACTGACCATGGCTGAGCGAGTGGTATTGGCCTATAGCGGAGGCCTCGATACGTCGGTGGCCGTACGTTGGCTGATCGAGAACGAGGGCGTGGAAGTGATCGCCGTCGCCGTCAACGTCGGTCAAGCGGCGGACCGCGGCGGCGAGGATTGGGATGCCATCCGCACCCGGGCCCTGGCGGCTGGCGCAAAGGAAGCGGTGGTGATCGACGCCCGCACCGAAATGGCCGAGCAGTTCTGCGTCCCTGCCCTCCAGGCCAATGCCCGTTATGAGGGCAAGTACCCGCTCGTCTCCGCGCTCTCACGCCCTGTCATCGTGCGGCACCTGGTGGCCGAGGCCCGCCGCCATGGCGCCACCGGTGTGGCCCACGGCTGCACCGGGAAGGGCAACGACCAGGTGCGCTTCGAAGTGGGCACCCGGTCGCTGGCGCCGGACCTCGACATCTACGCGCCGGCCCGGGTGTGGGGTCTGAGCCGGGAGGACTGCGTCGAGCTGGCGGCGAAGTGGGAGATCCCCATCACGGTGACCAAGGACAAGCTCTATTCCATCGACGACAACTTGTGGGGCAAGGCCATCGAGTGCGGTGCCATCGAGGACCCGTGGGCTCCGGCACCCGACGACGTCTACACGCTGACGCGGCCCACCGAGGCCGACGACGTCGAGGTCATCGTGGGCTTCGAGTCCGGCGTTCCCGTTGCCCTCGACGGCGAGTCGTTGGATCCCGAGCCGCTCATCGCCAAGCTCGGCCTCATTGCCGGCAGTCGCGGCTTCGGGCGACTGGACATGGTGGAGAATCGCCGGGTCGGCATCAAGAGCCGCGAGGTCTACGAATGCCCGGCCGCGCTCTCGCTGATCATCGCCCACGCCGACCTCGAAGACCTCACGATGGAGCGCGACCTGCATCACGAGAAGGCGCGTCTCGAGCCACGTTGGTCCGAGCTGGTGTACGACGGGCTCTGGTTCTCACCGCTCAAGTCCGCCCTCGATGCGTTCATCGCCGAATCACAGCGCCACGTCACCGGCGAGGTGCGCCTGCGCTTCGCGCCGCCGGGGACCTGCACCGTGGTGGGCCGCCGCAGCCCGGTGGCGCTCTACGACCACGATCTGGCCACGTACGACGCGTCGGACTCGTTCCGTCACGCCGACGCCGAAGGTTTCGTCCGCTTGTGGGGCCTGGGTGTCGCGACGTGGTCGGCGCGGCAAGGGCCTGGGGCGGCCGAACGGTCATGACGCTTTGGAAGGGACGCATCTCGACCGGCATGGCCGAGGCGGTGGCCGACTTCACCGTGAGCCTGCCCTTCGACAAGGTGCTGGCTCCCGACGACCTCGTGGGCTCGCGGGCCCACGTGAAGGGGCTGGGCAAGGCCGGCATCCTGACCGACAGCGAGGTGACCCAACTTCTCGACACCCTCGATCTGGTCGAGGAGGAGTTTGCCACCGGCGTCTTCGTCTTCGAGGAGGGCGACGAGGACATCCACACGGCGATCGAACGACGAGTGACGGAGCTGGCCGGCGAAGCCGTCGGAGCCAAGCTGCACACCGGTCGCAGCCGCAACGATCAGATCGCCACCGATCTGCGGCTGTGGTGTCGCCGTTCGCTGGTCGGTGTGGCCGCTGAGGTCATGGCCCTCCAAGATGCGCTGGCCCAGCGGGCACGCGAAGCCGCCGATGTCTACCTGCCGGGCTACACGCACCTGCAACGGGCCCAGCCCGTGCTGCTGGCCCACCACCTGTTGGCCCACGGGTGGGCCTTGGCGCGCGACGTGGACCGGTTGTTGGTGACGGTGGACCGGCTGAACATCTCGCCGTTGGGAGCGGGCGCGCTGGCCGGGTCCTCACTCCCGCTCGATCCCGACTTCGTGGCGGCGGAGCTCGGCTTCCATGGCCGCTTCGAGAACTCGCTCGACGCGGTCTCCGACCGCGACTTCGTGGCCGAGGCGCTCTTCGACATCGCGCTGCTCGGTGTCCACCTGTCGCGCGTGGGCGAGGAGCTGGTGCTGTGGTCGACCGAGGAGTTCGGGTTCTGCACCCTCGACGATGCCTACGCCACCGGCAGCTCCATGCTGCCGCAGAAGAAGAATCCCGACGTGGCCGAGCTGTCGCGCGGCAAGGCCGGTCGGCTGATCGGTCACCTCAACGCGGTGTTGATCACACTCAAGGGACTCCCGTTGGCGTACAACCGTGATCTGCAGGAGGACAAGGAGCCGCTCTTCGATGCGGTGGTGCAGGTCTCACGGGCGCTCGTGGCGTTGCGCGGTGTCTACGAGACCGTGACGTGGAACGAGGAGCGCATGCAGCGCGCCGCGGACGGTCCGGCCGCCGCCGCCATCGATCTGGCCGAGATGCTGGTCGAGCAGGGCATGCCATTCCGTCAGGCCCATGCTCTCGTCGGCGGCATGGTGCGTGATTCGTTGGAGCGCCACGTTCCCCTGGTCGAGCTGGTGGCGGCCCATCCGGAATTGGGCGAGCCCGCCGTGGAGCTCCTCGAGCCCGGGGTGGCGGTCACCCGTCGGCGAACGCCCGGTGGCGCCGGTCCGGTGCCGGTGGCGGACCAGATGGAACGCTTCGCCCGACGGCTCGAGGTCGACCGCACCCGCTTGGCCCACTGGCCCGTCCGGTGACTCCGAAGTGAACGCTTGATGAAGAAGGCCCGAAATGCTTGTGTCCGCATCGGTGGAGGCGTACACCTAAGGGCAGAGGGGGCCAATCCCTGACCGGATTCAACACGAGCGGAGTAGGCCTATATGCAGCGAATGAGCGGCCTCGATCCGATGTTCGTCTACTCGGAGACGCCGGTCACACCCATGGAAGTGGCATATGCCTGCGTCTTCGACCCCGACACGGCGCCGGGTGGTTACTCGTTCCAAGCGGTCAGAGACGTGCTGGCCGATCGTGTCCCTGCTCTCGTCCCCTTCCGTCGACGCCTCATGCCCGTCCCCTTCGGGCTCGATCATCCACGGTGGGTCGATGATCCCGACTTCGACCTCGATAACCACCTTCATCGGGTGGCGCTGCCCGCTCCCGGAGGTGACGCCGAGCTGGCCGCCTTGGTGGCCGAGATCATGGGCCATCCGCTCGATCCGGATCAGCCGCCGTGGGAGATGCACATCGTCGAGGGGATCGAAGGTGGCCGGGTCGGTCTGATCGCCAAGATCCACCATGCCGTCATCGACGGTGTGGCCGGCGTGCAGCTTATGTCGCAACTGCTCGACCTGAGCCAGGAGGGACGCCCCCCGGTCCGCTGCCGCGCCCTGGTTGCCGGCGGCCTTGCCCTCGGGCGCGCACTTGGTGGCGGCTGCGCTCCCGGGCATGTTCAAGAGTCCCGTGCGCGCGCTCAGGGCCGCCCGCGAAGTTGGGAGAACGGCTCTGCGTCTCGCCCGTTGCGCCCTCGACGGGCAGTCCGGACCGGTGTCGATCCCGCTCGGGGCGCCCAGCACCTTCGAGACTCCTGTCGGTGCGGCGCGGTCGGTGTCCTTCGCCCAGGTGAAGCTGCGCCAGGTGCGGGCACTCAAAGAGCAGTTCGGTGTGACCATCAACGACGTGGTGCTCGCCATGTGCTCGGGCGCCCTGCGATCGCACCTGGCGGCGCACGAAGAGGAATCGAGCAGTCCGTTGGTGGCGATCGTGCCGGTCTCGGTGCGCGGGGTGCGGTCCGACGGCGACCTGGGGAACCGCCTTTCGGCCATGTTCGTCGCGTTGGCCAACGATCTCGAGCTGCCACTGGAGCGCTTGCGTGCCGTGGCCGAGACGAGCGCGGCGGCCAAGGCGCAGGAACGAGCGGTGGGCTACGGCCCGCTGGCCTCGGCGGTGTCCGAAGCACTCCCGCCGGTGCTGGCGCGGCCCATGGTCCAGCTCGGGATTCAGGTGGGAGCCTTGCGGCGGCTGCGGGCGGGCAACCTGATGATCTCCAATGTGCTCGGCCCGAGTTCCGCCTTGTACTTCGCCGGCATGCGCATGGTGGCCGCCTACCCGCTGGGGCCGGTGGTGGACGGAGTGGCGCTGAACATCACGGTGCAGACCTACGGCGACTCCGTGTTCGTCGGGATCAACGCCTGTGCCGACGCCGTGCCCGACCTTCCGGCCTTGGCCCGTGCCATCGAGGCGGAGGTGGATCATTTGAGCGAGGCGGCCGATGCCGCGCATGCAGCCGCCACAAGGGCAGCCTGCGCGGCCGTGCACCCTTCGATCTACTCCGGCCAACCGGGGCAACCCCGCCAACCCAGCCATCGACCGAGACGAACCTCCCCGGTCGCCGTGCTCCTGGGCGAGGTGAGCTGAACCTCAGGACCCACACCGGGGTAACTGGCAAGACTCGCCCCGCTCGGCGAGTCTTGACCCGTGAAGCGGGCGGACCTGTTGGGCGATCCGGTGGACATCGCGCCGTGGTTGCTCAACAAGGTAGTGGTGAAGGGGGAGCGGGCCGGGCGGATCGTGGAGGTCGAGGCCTACAAGGGCGCCATCGATCCGGCCTCGCACGCCTATCGGGGCGCCACGCCCCGGACGGCGGTGATGTTCGGCCGCCCGGGATTTCTGTACGTGTATTTCACCTACGGGATGCACTGGTGCGCCAACGTGGTCACGGGACCCGACGGGCAGGCATCAGCGCTGTTGATCCGCGCCCTGGCGCCCTTGCGCGGCGTGGATCAGATGCGCCTCGTGCGACCGGCCGCCCGCCGTGATCGGGATCTCTGCAACGGCCCGGCCAAGTTGTGCCAGGCCCTCGGGATCACCGGTGCCGACAACGGCGCCGACTTGTTGGCGCGGCGTCGGACCGACGAGGGGGACGGTGCGGCCGTGGTGCGGTTGCTCGATGATGGGACCCCGCCGCCGCAACGTCCGGCGCAGGGGAAGCGGATCGGCATATCGGTGGCGAAGGACGAGCCCTGGCGCTTCTGGGTGCCGGGGGACGAGAACGTCTCGCGCTGATCCACACCCGAAGCGGACCGGACGAATCTTCCTTGACACTGTTGTGAGTGATCACTAACATAGACGCCATGGTCCCGATCCGACAGAGCGCAGATGCCCGACGAGCATCGATCCTGCGGGCGGCCGTGGTCGAGTTCGCACGGTCCGGTTACGCCGGCACGTCGACCGAGGCCATTGCCAGTCGGGCCGGGATTTCGCAGCCCTACATCTTCCGGCTCTTCGGAACCAAGAAG
Organism: uncultured Acidimicrobiaceae bacterium; assembly: GCA_963737745.1. GTDB lineage: Bacteria > Actinomycetota > Acidimicrobiia > Acidimicrobiales > RAAP-2 > Bog-473. Next base: position 148,283 of record CAVTTR010000012.1, read on the forward strand.
GACCTCTTCATCGCCACCTACGACATGGTGACGGCCATGATCGAGACGGCGTTCCTGACCGCGGCCGAAGGGCTGGAGGGCGAGGACGCCATGGCGGCCATGGGACTGGCCTACATCGAGCTGCTCCAGGACCCCGACCTGCTCCAGGTCGAGCTGCACGGCTTCGCCGCCGCGGCGGCCGACCCCGACATCGCCCGCGCCTGCCAGGACACCTTTCGTCGACTGTGGAAGTTGGTGCGGAGCCACGCCGACGTATCGCCCGAGCAGATCCGCGACTTCTTCGCCCACGGCATGCTGTGCAGCGTCCTCGCCGCCATCGACCTGATGTCCGTGGCCGAGCCGTGGGCCGCGTCGTTCTTCGAAGATGTGGCCGAAGAGGAGAAGCGGTCGGCCCTGCAGAAGATGGGCGGCCGGATCTCGTCGAGCGCACGCTGGACGCACCGGCGTCGTGACGTGACCTCTCTTTTTTTGACTTCTGTAGTTAGTAAGTACTCACAACTTATCCACACCCCATTGGATCAGGAGGCAACGAAATGACCAGCACCATGCCGACGGACACCGCCATGCCGACGAACCCCGCCGGCACGACGGAACGGAGGGCGCACCTCCGGGACCCGGACCGGGCCGCGGTGCCGTCTGGGCGGTGATCATCACCGGCATGGCGCTGTTCATGGCCTCGCTCGACAACCTCGTGGTGTCGACCGCGTTGCCCGTGATCCGGGTCCATCTCCATACCGGACTCTCCGGTCTGGAGTGGACCGTGAACGCCTACACCCTGACCTTCGCCGTCCTGTTGCTCAGCGCGGCGGCCATCGGGGAGCGGCTCGGACGCCGTCGGGTCTTCGTCGCCGGCATCGCGTTGTTCACCGCCGCTTCGGCCATGGCGGCGTTGGCGCCGAGCATCGGGATCCTCGTGGCCGCCCGGGCGGTGCAGGGTGCGGGGGGCGCCATGATCATGCCGCTGTCCCTCACTCTCTTGAGCCAGGCCGTGCGACCGGAACGTCGAGCCGCCGCACTCGGGGCATGGGGAGCCATCGGCGGCCTCGCCGTCGCCATCGGACCCTTGGTCGGCGGTGCTGTCACGACGGGCTGGTCATGGCAGTACATCTTCTGGCTCAACGTGCCGATCGGGATGATTCTGGTGCCGTTGGCCCGTTGGAAGCTCTCCGAGTCCCGTGACCGGGCCGCCACCTTCGATCTGCGGGGCGTCCTCTTGGTGAGCCTCGGGCTCTTCGGGTTGGTCTACGGACTGGTGCAGGGCAACTCGCACGGCTGGACCAGCCTCCCGGTGCTGTCGTCGTTCGCCCTCGGGGTGGTTGGGCTGGCCGCCTTCGTGTGGTGGGAACTGCGCATCGAGGAGCCGATGTTGCCCCTGCGCCTCTTCAGGCAGCGAGCCTTCGCCGCCATCAACGTGACCGCGATGCTCTTCAGCTTCGGCATGTTCGGCGCCATCTTCTTCCTCTCCCAGTTCCTCCAGACCGTGCAGGGCTACTCGCCCCTCAGCGCGGGCCTGCGGGTCCTGCCGTGGACGGGCGTCATGATGCTGTTGGCCCCGGTGGTCGGCGCGCTGATCACTCGGCTGGGAGCGAAGCCCTTGGTGGTGACCGGCCTTGCTCTGCAAGCGGCCGGGTTGCTGTGGCTCGCCCTGTTGATCAACGCCGGCACGCCGTACGTGGACATGATCACCCCCTTCGTGGTGGCCGGAATCGGGATGACGCTCTTCTTCGTGCCGCTGGCCTCGCTCGTCCTCGGCTCGGTGCCCGCCGCACTCGAGGGTGTGGCGTCGGGTACCAACAGCGCCTTCCGCGAACTCGGTGGGGTGCTCGGCATCGCCGTCCTGGGTGCCGTGTTCTCCTCCGCCGGCGGGTATCACTCGGGTCACGACTTCGTGCGCGGCTTCACACCGGCGATCGAGGTCGGGGCGGCCGTCGTGTTCCTCGGGATGGTGACGGCGCTGGCCATCCCCGTGACGCGCAAGCTGCGGGCGGGGCGAGTGCCGGCGGGTGAGGAGATTCCGCTGGAGGAGCGGTACCTTGACCGCTGGCCCGTCGCCGTCCTGCCCGAGAGGGTGAGTGCCTGACGACAGTCGCCTGCACCCTGCGAATATCCGCCTTTTCGCAGCGATTTCAGGGTTACAGTCGTCCGCACTGCGCCGGCTGCCGTGACGCAAAAGTGTCGTTCGCGTCCGCAAAGTGCGTTGACGGTTCCACGCGCGCCTGGTACAGTAAACATCCCGTCGGAATGACCCCCTAAGGTCATCCGGCAGCCGAAGGAGACTTTCCAGCGGAGCAATCTGTCCGGAACAGTCCTTCGGAGCACCCGGCACCAACATCGGCAGTAGTGGTGTGTGCCCGGTCGCTCCTTGAAAACGGAATAGCGAGAGCCAAAAGCCAGTGCGGGCAATTCATTCGTGCTTCGGTACGTCTGGGTTGTACGTCAATTAGCAGTAAGGCAGGCCTCGATGGATCTAGGGACTCGTCCTTAGTGAAATGACGGTCTGTTGTTACCATGGAAGAGTCATACATGGTGACTCTCTGATTTTTAGAAGGTCTTTTCTTAGTGAGAATGGATTAACTAGAAGTCTCGATGGAGAGTTTGATCCTGGCTCAGGACGAACGCTGGCGGCGTGCCTAACACATGCAAGTCGAACGCCCTCCATTCGGTAGCAATACCGATGAAGAGGGAGTGGCGAACGGGTGAGTAGCACGTGAGCAACCTGCCCCGAAGACTGGGACAACACCGGGAAACCGGTGCTAATACCGGATATCCCTATCGGACCGCATGATCTGATAAGGAAATGGATTCCGCTTCGGGAGGGGCTCGCGGCCTATCAGCTAGTTGGTGAGGTAATAGCTCACCAAGGCATCGACGGGTAGCTGGTCTGAGAGGACGATCAGCCACACTGGGACTGAGACACGGCCCAGACTCCTACGGGAGGCAGCAGTGGGGAATCTTGCGCAATGGGCGAAAGCCTGACGCAGCAACGCCGCGTGGAGGACGAAGGCTTTCTGAGTTGTAAACTCCTTTCAGCAGGGACGATTGTGACGGTACCTGCAGAAGAAGCACCGGCCAACTACGTGCCAGCAGCCGCGGTGATACGTAGGGTGCAAGCGTTGTCCGGATTTATTGGGCGTAAAGAGCTCGTAGGCGGTTTGATTAGTCGGGTGTGAAACCTCCAGGCTTAACCTGGAGCCGCCACTCGATACTGTCATGACTAGAATTCGGTAGGGGACCACGGAATTCCTGGTGTAGCGGTGAAATGCGCAGATATCAGGAGGAACACCAGCAGCGAAGGCGGTGGTCTGGGCCGACATTGACGCTGAGGAGCGAAAGCGTGGGGAGCGAACAGGATTAGATACCCTGGTAGTCCACGCCGTAAACGTTGGGCACTAGGTGTGGGGACTATTCAACGGTTTCCGTGCCGCAGCTAACGCATTAAGTGCCCCGCCTGGGGAGTACGGCCGCAAGGCTAAAACTCAAAGGAATTGACGGGGGCCCGCACAAGCGGCGGAGCATGTGGCTTAATTCGAGGCAACGCGAAGAACCTTACCTGGGTTTGACATGTAGGGAAAAGCCGTAGAGATACGGTGTCCTTCGGGGCCTTACACAGGTGGTGCATGGCTGTCGTCAGCTCGTGTCGTGAGATGTTGGGTTAAGTCCCGCAACGAGCGCAACCCTTGTCCTATGTTGCCAGCGGGTAATGCCGGGGACTCGTAGGAGACTGCCGGGGTCAACTCGGAGGAAGGTGGGGACGACGTCAAGTCATCATGCCCCTTACGTCCAGGGCTGCACACATGCTACAATGGCTGGTACAACGGGCTGCTAATCCGCGAGGAGGAGCCAATCCCCAAAGCCAGTCTCAGTTCGGATCGTAGTCTGCAACTCGACTGCGTGAAGTCGGAGTCGCTAGTAATCCCGGATCAGCAACGCCGGGGTGAATACGTTCCCGGGCCTTGTACACACCGCCCGTCACACCACGAAAGTCGGTAACACCCGAAGCCGGTGGCCCAACCTTAGGGAGGGAGCCGTCGAAGGTGGGATTGGTGATTGGGGTGAAGTCGTAACAAGGTAGCCGTACCGGAAGGTGCGGCTGGATCACCTCCTTTCTAAGGAGTGATGTCAGCTATTCATGCTGACCACTACCCAGTTGAACACTGGCTACTCGGTAGCATTTGCACACCAGCAGATGGGAAACCGCCTTCGATAATCCTTTGGGATACGTCGAAGCCCGTTTCCCACGGTCATGGTCCCTGCAGATGCCGTCGGACCCTCGCTATTCCGTTTTGAGGGAGCGGCCCTTTGGGTCGTATCCCGGTGACGTCATGTCTGCTGCGCTTGCGCCGGATATGACCGCTCCCCCGTGCGTACCGTTGACCGTGGCGTGTTTTGCCGCGGTCCCGGTGTGTGCCGTTCAGCCCCTTGAGAATTCCAAAGCGAGCACGAGCATCTTTGTTCTCCAAGCTACAAAGAGCCAACGGTGGATGCCTTGGCGCCTAAAGCCGAAGAAGGACGTGGGCGACTGCGAAAAGCCACGAGGAGCTGTCTACCTAGCTACGATCCGTGGATATCCGAATGGGGCAACCCAGCACCTGTCATGAGGTGTTACACCCGCCTGAATGTATAGGGCGGGGCGAGGGAACCGGGTGAATTGAAACATCTAAGTAACCCGAGGAGAGGAAAACAACAGTGACTCCCTGAGTAGCGGCGAGCGAAACGGGAAGAGCCTAAACCGTGCCGGTGTTAAAGCCTGATGGCGTTGCCGGTATGGGGTTGTGGGATTCGAGAGATGGGGCATCAGACCTGTCACGGAGTTACAAATCCAATGTTTAGTGGAAGCAGTCAGGAAAGCTGCACCATAGGGGGTAATAGTCCCGTACGCGAAAAGCATTGGACTCCGCTTGAACACCCGAGTAGCGCCGGATCCGGGAAAGCCGGCGTGAATCTGCGAGGACCATCTCGTAAGGCTAAGTACTCTTAGGCGACCGATAGTGAACTAGTACCGTGAGGGAAAGGTGAAAAGTACCCCGGGAGGGGAGTGAAATAGTACCTGAAACCGTTGGCTTACAAACAGTCAAAGCGTCGTTGCTCCGTCGTTATCAATCCCTTCGGGGAGATGACATAGCGGATGTCAGCCGTGATGGCGTGCCTTTTGAAGAATGAGCCAGCGAGTTACGGTGTGTGGCGAGGTTAACCAGGAATGGGTAGCCGAAGCGAAAGCGAGTCTGAATAGGGCGTCGAGTCGCATGCTGTAGACCCGAAGCCGAGTGAGCTTGCCATGGGCAGGCTGAAGCGAAGGTAAGACTTCGTGGAGGGCCGAACCCACCTAGGTTGAAAACTGGGGGGATGACCTGTGGCAAGGGGTGAAAGGCCAATCAAACTCGGTGATAGCTGGTTCTCCCCGAAATGCATTTAGGTGCAGCGTCGGGTGTTCAGCATCGGAGGTAGAGCACTGGATGGGCTAGGGGGCCTACAAGCTTACTGACCCCAACTAAACTCCGAATGCCGATGCTCAAGAACCCGGCAGTGAGACCACGAGGGATGAGCTTCGTTGGTCGAAAGGGAAACAGCCCAGACCGCCGGCTAAGGCCCCAAATTCTTGACTAAGTGGAAAACGATGTGGGAACGCAAAGACAGCCAGGAGGTTGGCTCAGAAGCAGCCATCCTTAAAAGAGTGCGTAATAGCTCACTGGTCGAGTGGTCCTGCGCGGATAATGTAACGGGGCTCAAGTCAAGAGCCGAAGCCGCGGATTTCCGTCATTATTGACGGGAGTGGTAGGGGAGCGTCGATCTCGCAGAGAAGCGGCGGTGTGAACCGTCGTGGAGCGTGGTCGAGTGCGAATGCTGGTATGAGTAGCGAGAGAGGAGTGAGAAACTCCTCCGCCGTAAGCCCAAGGGTTCCTGGGGAAGGCTAATCCTCCCAGGGTAAGTCGGGAGCTAAGGCGAGGCCGAGAGGCGTAGTCGATGCACAACTGGTTGATATTCCAGTACTACCGTGTCCACGCCAATTCCAATCTAGAGGTACTAAGGGGATGACCTTCGGGTCGAGCCGACAAACTCCGGGGCGGACAGCAAAGGAGGGACGCAGGAAGATAGGTGAGCCCAGGCGTTGGTTGTCCTGGGGTAAGCGTGTAGGGAGGGATCTAGGCAAATCCGGATCCCATAATCCTGAGACGCGATGCCGAGCCGTTCCAGGCGAAGTCACTGATTCTATGCTGCCTAGAAAAGCTTCTAGCGAGTTGGCACGGTACCCGTACCCCAAACCGACACAGGTGGGCGGGTAGAGAATACCAAGGCGATCGGGAGAACTGTGGTTAAGGAACTCGGCAAAATTCCTCCGTAACTTCGGGAGAAGGAGGGCCTCGATAGGGTGATGGACCTTGCGTCCTGATGCCTGAGGGGGCCGCAGTGAATTGGGGAAAGCGACTGTTTACTAAAAACACAGGAGCGTGCGAAGTCGTAAGACGATGTATACGCTCTGACGCCTGCCCGGTGCCGGAAGGTTACGGGGAACGGTTAGTCTTCGGACGAAGCTGTGAACCTAAGCCCCGGTAAACGGCGGCCGTAACTATAACGGTCCTAAGGTAATGACCTCGGCATCGTGCCCGAGGCTTGCCCCTAGCAAGAGTGATCTTGCATAGTGAAGCTGGCCAAATGCTGGAAACATCCGAGAATCCGGCGGTACTCATCCAAATGTCACACCCTTTCTTTAGGGTGAGCCAAGTGGATAGTGAAAATCCGTCCGGTGCGGACAATCAGCAGGAAAGGCCAGGTTTCGCTGCAGTGGGTCGTCGGCTTTGTCGACGGCGAAGGCTGCTTCAGCGTTCCGATCTTTCGGAATCCAACGTCAAAGTGCGGTTGGCAGGTCCAACCTTCTTTCACGGTGGTTCAGGGAGAGAAGAGCCTCGATGCATTGCATCGAATGGAGCGGTACTTCATGTGTGGTCAGGTCGGGCTTCACGTCCGAGCCGACAACCATCGAGAGCGGTTGTGCCGTTTTACGGTACGAAAGCACTCAGATCTGTTGAACCTGCATCACTCCCGTTCTTCGAAGAACACCCACTGGTCACGGCAAAAGCCAATGACTTCATCAAATTCGCGGTGATTGTCCGCATCGATGGCCCAACAACTTCACCTCACGGTGGAGGGGATGGGTCAGATGGCACAGATCGCCGAGACGATGAATCGTCGGCAGCCGTCGCGTTATCTGGAATCCTCAGAGGCCATACGCCAGCCATCTCAAACGACATTGAGATGAAGATATGGTCCTAGCCTTCATAGCGATATAACGATATCCTAAGGTAGCGAAATTCCTTGTCGGGTAAGTTCCGACCTGCACGAATGGCGTAACGACTTTCCTACTGTCTCAACCACAGACCCGGCGAAATTGAAGTACGAGTAAAGATGCTCGTTAGCTGCATCAGGACGGAAAGACCCCGTGGACCTTTACTATAGCTTGATGTTGGGTTTTGGTACGATTTGTGTAGGATAGGTGGGAGACTGCGAAGCATTGGCGCTAGCCAGTGTGGAGTCAACCTTGAAATACCACCCTTTTCGTGCCGGGACTCTAACCTCGGTCCGTGATCCGGATCAGGAACAGCGTCAGGTGGGTAGTTTGACTGGGGCGGTCGCCTCCTAAAATGTAACGGAGGCGCCCAAAGGTTCCCTCAGGCTGGTTGGCAATCAGCTGTCGAGTGCAATGGCAAAAGGGAGCTTGACTGCGAGACCTACAAGTCGAGCAGGTGCGAAAGCAGGGCATAGTGATCCAGCGGTTGCTTATGGAAGCGCCGTTGCTCAACGGATAAAAGGTACCCCGGGGATAACAGGCTCATCTTCCCCAAGAGTCCATATCGACGGGAAGGTTTGGCACCTCGATGTCGGCTCGTCGCATCCTGGGGCTGAAGCCGGTCCCAAGGGTTGGGCTGTTCGCCCATTAAAGCGGTACGCGAGCTGGGTTTAGAACGTAGATCACACTGCGTCCCCAGGAAGTAATTCCTGGGTGTTTACTGGCTCATATCGGTGAAACCCTAAATGTCACAACCGAACAATATGTTTAGGGCAATACCGAGGGAAGGCCAACACAATGATTGCGTCTGACGCGTCCTATGTTGCAGGATTTCTTGATGGCGACGGAAGTATCCACTTCCAACTCGTCCGTCAAAAGGAGTACAGGTTCGGTTTTTATATCCGAGCCAGCGTCTCTTTCTCTCAATCGACTTCGGCTCGGTGGGGACTGGAACACATCCAGAACCTTCTGGGCGGCGGTTACATGAGAGACAGAGGAACCGGCATGAGTGATCTCGTGATCACAAGCCGGCCGCTACTCCTTCACATCCTTGAAGATGTGGAACCGCACGTGATTTTCAAGAAGGAGCACGTGCGGAGGGCTCTCGAGATTCTTCCCCAGCTGAATAGGGTGAAGGATCCGAAAGTGTTCCTGCGACTAGCACGCCAAGTTGACGCTTTTGCAACCCTAAACTATTCGAAAACGAAGCGAATATTCGCCGTAGATGTTGAGCGACATCTGCGTAGCACGGGCGTGTTGTGCCCCTGTAACGACTTCTTCGCCAGCAACAGCGAAGAGATGGCTTCTTTAGGTTGACATCTAACCCGTGGACCCCCACGGAAGCCATAACACGCCAGCCCCTAGAAATAGGGTGGAGGTATAGTCTATGCCCGTAGTAATACGGGATCTACATGCGTGAGACAGTTCGGTCCCTATCCGATGCAGCCGTAGGAGATTTGAGAAAGGCTGTCCCTAGTACGAGAGGACCGGGACGGACGTAGCTCTCGTGTGCCAGTTGTCCTGCCAAGGGCACGGCTGGTTTGCGACCTACGGGTGGGATAAGCGCTGAAAGCATCTAAGTGCGAAGCCCGTTTCGAGATGAAATCTCCCACAGGGTTAACCTGGTAAGGCCCGTGGCTAGACGACCACGTTGATAGGCCGGAGGTGTAAGTGCGGCAACGCATTCAGCCGACCGGTACTAATCGGCCGAGGGCTTGGGAACTTGCTCGTGCTCGCTTTGGAACGCTCAGGGGTTGCGGTAACGCAATCCTCTGGCCTCGTCTGCCGTGCTTCAGTGCGCCGCAGACGAGGTCGAGCGCACGGTTTCCGGTGGCCATGGCGGCGGGGAAACACCCGTTCCCATTCCGAACACGGCAGTTAAGCCCGCCCGCGCCGATGGTACTTGGGGGGAGGCCCCCTGGGAGAGTAGGTCGCCGCCGGGATTTCTAAGAGAGAAGCCCCTCGAGTTCGCTCGGGGGGCTTCTCTCGTTCATGCCGTCGAGGGCGCCACGTGAAGGCCCTCAAAGACCTAAAGCGGGAGTTGCGGCGTGCGGGCCATTTGCTCGCCTAAACTCGACCGATGCCTGCTGACTCCTCCCGGCCTGATCGTCGCGCCTCCTCGGCGCGGCCGAGTGCCGACTCGCGGGGAGGAAAGGGCAGGTCAGGAGCATCCCAGGGCCGCTCGGGTGGGTCGGCTGGCTCGGGCAGACGGGGTGACTCAAGCCGCGTGGCGCATCAAGTCGCTTCGGTGGATCGGGCGGATCGGGCAGTGCAACCTCTTCCGGTGGCACCCGCTCGGGGGGTTCGAGCTCTCGCTCCGGCAGTTTCCGCTCAACGAGCGGCAGTGGCTCAGCCGGCGCCCGTCCGCCCCGCCGCGCCGGCAGCTGGCGTGACGATGACGAAGAGCAGAAGGCAGGTGCCCGGCCGGCTCGAAGCTCGAACGGTGCCCCGCGTCGACGTCCCGCTGCAGGACCCCGAGGCGGATCCGGTGAGCGTTCCAGTTCGGCCCGGCCCGCGCGGACGGGACGTCCTCCGTATCGAGCCGATCGAGTCGAGCGAGATGAGACTCGTCCGGCACGACCCCCGCGAGCTGGAACAGCTTCCCGTGGCGCACCTTCTCGGGGAGCGCCTCGGCGCACCGATGGCGGCGCCCCACGGCCACAGCGAAGCGGGTCAGGCGACCGCGACCGCCGACCGAGCGACCGCCGACCGAGCGACCGACGACCCACCGACCGACGACCGACCGACCGACGACCGAGTGCCGGCTCGGGATTCCGCGAACGTGCGCCCTTTTCCCGACCCTACGACGACGATCCGTTGCCCGGTCAGGCCAAGAAGTGGGGCAATGTCGCTCGCCGGGGTGCCCGAGAGGTCACCAAGCGGGATTCCGACGGAGAGCAGCGGACGGCTCGGTTCGCCGACGACCAGGATCGACGACGCACGGCGCCCCCGCCGAGGCCCGAACCCTGGGTCAGGACCGACGGCTCGCGCGATGAGTGGGAGGACACGGCCCGCCCGGCCGGACGCGGGCGTGCGACCGGACCCAAGCCCAACGGAGTGGACCGGGCCGCCCGGGCCAGCAGCATGGCGCTTTCCACCCTGTCGACGCGTAAGGCGCTGCCGCCGGAGATCGCGGCCGACATTCGCAACGCGGCCTACGTGGCCACGGCGCTGCACCGGGAGCGACTGGTGGAGAAGGCCGAGTCGGCCTATGGGGCCTATGAACGCGGGCGTTACCAAGATGCGCTCCGGGCCATCAAGCCCGTGGCCGAGGAGACCCCCAGCGTGGCCGCAGTGCGCGAGCTCACGGGTCTGGCCGCCTACCGGTCGGGCAAGTGGCGTGAGGCGGTCAAGCACCTCGAGGCGCACAAGCTGCTCACGGACTCGGCCGAGCACATTCCGGTCCTGATGGACTGCCAGCGCGCCCTGCGCAAGCCGAAGAAGGTGGCGGACCTGTGGACCGAGCTCCGGCAGAGCTCACCCGAGCCTGACGTGCTCGCCGAAGGGCGCATCGTGGCGGCCGCCTCATTGGCCGAGAGCGGGGACCTCCAAGACGCCATCGCCATGCTCGCCACCGCCGGGGCGTCGAAGGCCCTGCGCAACCCCTCCAATCGCCATATCCGGCAGTGGTACCTGCTGGCCGACCTCTACGAGCGGGCCGGCGACGTGCCACGGGCGAGGGAATTGTTCGAACGCATACTGCGGGTGGACCGTGAGGCCTACGACGTGGCGGACCGCCTCATGGGTTTGGGTCCGGTGGCCAAGGCCCGCTCGGCCCCCACTCGTGCCCGCCGCCCGAAAACCGCTGACACTCCGAAATCCGGTCCGACATCCAGCTCCGAAATCCACTTCGCCCGCCTGAACTTGACTACGAGGCCGGGCCGATCACGGTCACGAGCGTGCCGATCGGCGTCAAGGGCCAGAGCATGCCGGCATCGGCCACGGTCATTTCGACGCAGCCATTGCTCTGGGGAAACCCGTACTTGGCTCGTACGAAACCGTGGAGAGCGTCGCCGCCATTGAAGAAGCTGGCCCAGGGGACATCGGGGTCGTCGTACGTCGTCCCGTCGGGGTTCGTCCCCTTCATCTCCGAAGACGTCACGTGCTCGAAGACGGGGTACGTGCCGTCGGTGGTGTCGGCTCCGGGGGCGCCCGTATTGACCGGGATGTTGGTGTACTGCGCCACGCCGTTGTTGTAGAGCGTCAAGGTTTCGGGCAGAACCTTGGAGACCAGCACGTAGGTGTAGGGGGCCGAGTCCACCTTGTTCGTGGCCACGTCGCTCAGCAGAGTCGTCCACACCTGGGGCCCGGCCAGCCCGTCGACGCTGAGACCGTTCTGATTCTCGAACATCTCGACCGCGCCCTTCGTGATGACGGACTCGACGCCCTGGGTCCAGAGCGACGTCAACTCGTCGGGCATGGGCCAGCGCCAGGCGAAGGTGCCCGGTTCGGGCGTGGCTGCATCTTGAAGGGGGCGAGGGACGGTGCTGCTGGGAGTGAACGACAGCGGGAGAAAATTCAGTTGCGCCAACAGCTCTTGGAGCCGCATGACGCTGCCGTCCGCCACGGTGAAGCTGAACGACGAACCGGCGGGAAGCCTGCCTCCGTCCGTGGCCCTGATCCCGCCGCGCCCTCCAGGGATGTTCACCACTTCGGTCGCCGCGGGAATGAGCGGTCCCGACAGGTCGTAGCGAATCGTCGTCGGGCTGGCTTGTACCCAGGCCCCGGGAACAGAGGGTGTCAGCGTGGGAGTGGCCGATCCGAGAGCGACCGGGGAGGAGAAGGTGATGCTGATGTCGGCGTTGGACGGGGCATCAGAGGCGCCGGAATCCGGAATGGTCGAGCGAATCGAGAGCGGAGCGGCGGCGGTCTTTTCGGTCGTCCGCGTGGTGCCGCCACCCCCGGCGTTCTTCGAACCAGGGCCAGAGGAATGGCCGACGCTGTAGGCGATGGCAACGGCGGCCACCACGAGCACGACCGCCCCGCCGATCAAGAGCCACATGCGGCCGCGTCGTGGCGCCTTCCCGTGGGCCTCGAGAACCTGCATCTGACCCACAGAGTACGCCCGGTACGGCGCCGTCCGGCATCGCCTGCCCTCCGGGCCGATGTCAACCGGGCGGCGCGCCAGCCGGGCTCGGGAGACCTCTCTTCGGGCACCATTAGGATTGCGCGATGAGCCTCGATCTCCACGCCCTCCTGGGCAACGACGCCGATTCGTTACTCGGACACAGCGCCAAGGCCTTTCCCGCCGAGGGTCTCGTCTTGCCCGGTCCTGACTACCTGAGCAAGGTCTTCAGCGACAGCGATCGATCACCCACCGTGCTGCGGAACCTGGGCACGCTGTTCAACCATGGTCGCCTGGGTGGCACGGGATACATCTCCATCCTGCCGGTCGATCAAGGCATTGAGCACTCGGCTGCGGCGAGCTTCTCGAAGAACCCGGCCTATTTCGACCCGGCCAACATCGTGGAGCTGGCGCTGGCCGGAGAGTGCAACGCCGTCGCCACGACGCTCGGCACCCTCGGCATGGTGTCACGGCGCTACGTCCACCGCATCCCCTTCATCGTCAAGATCAACCACAACCAGTTCCTGCACTACCCCAACACGTACGACCAGATTCTGTTCGGTTCGGTTCGCCAGGCCTCCGATCTGGGGGCCTCGGGAATCGGCGCCACCATCTATTTCGGTTCCGATGACGCCGATCGCGAGCTGCAGGAGATCTCGCAGGCGTTCGCCGAGGCGCACCGGCTGGGCATGTTCACCGTGCTGTGGTGCTACCTGCGCAATCCGGCCTTCCAGAAGGACGGCGTGAACTACGAACTGTCGGCCGACCTGACCGGGCAGGCCAACCACCTCGGCGTGACCATTGAGGCCGACATCATCAAGCAGAAGCAGCCGGAGAACAATGGTGGCTTCAATGCCATTGGATTCGGTAAGACGGATCCGTTGGTCTACGACCAACTGACGACCGACCACCCCATCGATCTGACTCGCTGGCAGGTCGTCAATTGCTATGCCGGGCGCATCGGGCTGATCAATTCGGGCGGCGAGTCCAAAGGCGACAGCGATCTGGCCCAAGCCGTGCGCACCGCCGTCATCAACAAGCGGGCCGGCGGCATGGGACTGATCGTCGGACGCAAGGCGTTTCAGCGACCGCTGGCCGAGGGGGCGGCACTCATCCACTCGATACAAGACGTGTATCTCGATCCAGACGTGACCATCGCCTGATGGAGCTGGACACCGCGTCGGGACCAGGGTGGGAGGCGGCCGCCTTCGACAACGACGTGGCTCGGTTCCTGCGTGAGTACTTCGAGGCCGAGCCGGTGGGGGCCACCTTCTTCGGTCTGACCGAATGGGATGCCGAGCTGCCCGACTTCAGCGCCGACGGCTTTGCCCGGCGCGAGGCCGTCGCCCGGCGCTGGCTCGAGCACTTTTCGCGCCGGAGCCGGAGGGGACGCAGCCGCGCTGAGCCACGACCAGCGGGTCGACCTGGCCTTGTTGCAGGCACACCTTGGTCAACAGGTGGCAACGGCCGACTTCGCGCACTGGCGGCGGTACCCCACGACCTATTTGGAAAACGGGGTCTTCGAGCTCTTCGTGCACGGCACCCGGGACGAGGCGGAAGCGACAGCCGCCGCCGTCGAGCGGGTGCGGCAGGTCCCGGCCGCGCTGGCGGCCGGGCGGGAGAACCTGGATCCGGCCCTGGTCGATGCCGAGCTGCTCCGTCAGTGGGCCCTCCCCAATACGGCGGCGCAAGCCGGCTTCATGCGCGAGGGACTCGACGTGTTCGTGCAGCAGCCGGCGCACCGGGAGGCCTTGCGGCAGGCCGGGGCCGAGGCGGCGGTGGCGTACGAGGAGTTCGGGGCGTATCTCGGTGAGCTCGCCGACAAAGCCACGGGAAGCTTCGTCTTCGGCGCCGAAAACTACGACGCCGTGCTCCAGGTGGGAGAGGGTTTCGACTTCGACGTGCACACGCTGCGCGACATGGGACGCGAGCAGGTGGCGGCGATCGACGCCCGCATGGCGGAGTTGGCCCAGGAAATCGGCGGCACGTCGGATTGGCGGGTCGTGGTGAGCGCGATGCGGGACGACCACCCCGCCTCCATGGACGCCTTGTTGCGCTATTACCGCGACGAGACGGAGCGGGCCCGCCGCTTCGTGCGCGAGAGCGGTCTGGTCTCCATCCCCGAGGGCGAGGAGTGTGTGGTGGAGCCCGCACCGTTGTTCCTGCGTTCGGCCGCCCCGGTGGCGTCGTACTTCCCCCCGCCCTCCTTCGGGCCGCAGTCCCACGGCACGTTCAACGTCCCCTTCACTCCCGACGACGCCAGCCCCGAGGAACAAGAGGCCCGCCTGCGCTCCAATTCGTTTTCCGAGATCCCGGGCGTGACGGCCCACGAGGCCTATCCGGGCCATCATCTCCACTTCGCCGTGGCGCAGGGGGCCAATCCATTACGGCAGGTGCTCCAGAGCACCTACATGGTGGAGGGCTGGGGCCTCTACGTCGAGAACATGGTGGGGCAGCACGGGTTCTACCTGACCGCCGAGGCCAAGCTGGCGCAGCTCAATATGCGGCTCTTCCGCGCCGGGAGGATCGTGGTGGACACCAGCCTCCATCTGGGCGAGATGAGCATCGACGAGGCCACCACGTTCATGGCCGAACGGTGCGGCTTCCCCGTGCCCACCGCCTACCGGGAGGTCCTGCGCTACTGCTCGTATCCGACCCAGGCCTCGTCCTATCTCACGGGAGCCCTGGAAATCGAGCGCATGGCCCGGGCCTGGACCACCGGCGGGAGGGGCGCCTTGCCCGCCTTCCACGATGCCTTGCTCTCGTCGGGGAAGCTGCCGCTCGGCGTGGCTGCCCGAGCCATCGGGCTGGTCGCATAGGCGCCGGACCCGGCGAGAGTAGGATGGACGCCCGAACGATAGATTCGGCCGGACTCCAGGGCGCGCCCTAGGCAGAGGGTGTCGCGAGGCGTAGCAAGGGCTTCATGCCGGTGCCGGCAGCGAGATTGACGACACGAGGGAGAGGTACAACGCGCGTGGCTACGGGAACGGAGCAACACACAGCCCAACTTGACCAGGTCATCGTCCGCTTTGCCGGGGACTCCGGCGACGGGATGCAACTCACGGGGGATCGCTTCACCACATCGAGCGCGCTCTTGGGCAACGACCTTTCGACGTTCCCCGACTTCCCGGCGGAGATCCGTGCTCCGGCCGGCACCTTGAACGGGGTCTCGGCCTTTCAGGTCCACATCTCGGACCACGACATCCTCACTCCGGGCGACACGCCCGACGTGCTGGTGGCCATGAACCCGGCCGCGCTGAAGGCCAACATCGACCTGATGGACAAGGGCACCATCATTCTGGTCAACAGCGACGCCTTCGAGGAGCGCAACCTGGCCAAGGCCGGCTATGCCGAGAACCCCTTGACCGACGGCTCCCTCGGCGCATTCTCGGTGTACGAGGTCCCGATGACCTCCATCACCCAAGAGGTCTGCAAGGAAGCGGGCGTCAAGCCCCGTGACGCCGAGCGATCGAAGAACTTCTTCGCCCTCGGCTTGGTGAGTTGGCTCTACACCCGCCCCATTGAGCCCACGATCGAATGGATCACCGAGCGCTTCGGGGCCCGGCCGCAGGTGGCCGAGGCCAACACCAGGGCCTTCCGGGCCGGCTTCGACTTCGGTGAGACGGCCGAGCTCTTCGAGTCCAACTACGAGGTCCGCCCCTCCACCTTCGAACCGGGCGAGTACGTCCAGGTCACGGGGAACTCGGCTCTGGCCTGGGGCCTCATCGCCGGCGCCCGGCTGGCCAGCCTGTCGCTGTTCTTGGGCAGCTACCCGATCACGCCGGCCTCTGACATTTTGCACGAGCTCAGCAAGCGCAAGGAGTTCGGTATCCGCACCTTCCAGGCCGAAGACGAGATCGCCGGCATCGGTGCCGCTCTCGGCGCGTCCTTCGGAGGTGCGCTCGGGGTGACCACGACCAGCGGTCCCGGGCTGGACCTCAAGTCCGAAACCATCGGGTTGGCCATCAACCTCGAACTGCCCCTCGTCGTCGTCGACGTGCAGCGCGGCGGCCCGTCCACCGGTCTCCCCACCAAGACCGAGCAGGCCGACCTCCTCCACGCCATGTACGGCCGCCACGGTGAGGCACCGCTGCCCATCATCGCCCCCCAGAACCCGAGCGACTGCTTCGCCATCGCCATCGAGGCCGTGCGTCTGGCCGTCAAGTACCGCACGCCGGTCATCGTGCTCTCCGACGGGTACCTGGCCAACGGGGCCGAGCCGTGGAAGCTGCCCGACCTCGAATCGTTCCCCGCCATCGAGCCCAATTTCGCCTCGGCTCCCAACCACATCGATGAGGACGGCTCCGAGTCGTTCTGGCCGTACATTCGTGATGCGGAGACCCTGGCCCGCCCGTGGGCCCCTCCGGGCGTACCCGGCCTCGAGCACCGCATCGGCGGTCTCGAGAAAGCCGACGGCAGCGGCAACGTCTCCTATGACGGGGTCAACCACGAGCGCATGGTGCATCTGCGCAACGACAAGATCGCTGGCATCGCCAAGGACATCCCGCTGCTCGAGGTCAACGACGAGAGCGGCGCCCAACTCCTCTTGGTCAGTTGGGGCTCCACCTACGCCGCCGTGGCGGCCGGAGTGAAGCGGGTGCGGGCCCGTGGGATGAAGGTGGCGCACGCCCACTTGCGCTACCTGAACCCGTTCCCGTCCAACCTGGGCGAGGTTCTCGGTCGCTATAG
This sequence comes from uncultured Acidimicrobiaceae bacterium, assembly GCA_963737745.1. Classification (GTDB taxonomy): domain Bacteria; phylum Actinomycetota; class Acidimicrobiia; order Acidimicrobiales; family RAAP-2; genus Bog-473. Next base: position 165,319 of record CAVTTR010000012.1, read on the forward strand.
CCAGATCCTCGTGCCCGAGATGAACTTGGGGCAGCTGAGCCGGATCCTGCGCTCGGAGTTCCTCGTCGACGCCAAGTCCCTCAGCAAGATGCAGGGCATGCCGTTCCGCGTGATGGAGATCGAAGCCGCCATCACCACCATCCTCGGAGGGAAGTCATGACGACCACAGCCATCCCAGTGACCTCGCGCAAGGACTGGAGCAGCGACCAGGAGGTGCGTTGGTGCCCCGGTTGCGGCGACTACTCGATTCTCGCCGCGGTGCAAATGATGATGCCCGATCTCGGCGTGCGGCGTGAGAACACGGTGTTTTTGTCCGGTATCGGCTGCGCCGCCCGGTTCCCGTACTACATGAACACCTATGGCCTGCACTCCATCCACGGGCGGGCCCCGGCCATCGCCACCGGGTTGGCGACGAGCCGTCCGGATCTGGACGTGTGGGTCATCTCGGGCGATGGCGACGCACTCTCCATCGGTGGGAACCACCTCATCCACGCTTTGCGCCGCAACGTGCGCTTGAACATCTTGATGTTCAACAACCAGATCTACGGGCTGACCAAGGGGCAGTACTCGCCCACCTCCGAGGTGGGCAAGGTGACCAAGTCGACGCCGTTTGGCTCCTACGACACCCCCTTCAATCCGGTCAGCCTGGCTCTGGGGGCCGAAGCCACCTTCGTGGCCCGCACCCACGATATGGACCGGGCCCACATGCAGGAGACCTTCCGGCGGGCGCACGCCCACAATGGCGCCGCCTTCGTCGAGGTGCTGCAGAACTGCAACGTCTTCAACGACGGCGCCTTCGAGAAGATCACCGGCAAAGAGGTGCGCTCGAACATGCTCATTCCGCTCAAGCACGGTGAGCCGATCGTCTTCGGTCTCGAGGGCGAGGAGCGTGGCGTGGCGCAGCGCTCCGACGGCGGGCTCGAGATCGTCCCGGTGGGCGAAGCGGGCACGGCCGGCTTGCTGATCCACGACGAGAAGCGGGACGACCCCGGCTTGGCTTTCGCCCTCTCCCGCTTGGCCAAGGGGCCCTACGAGCCGACGCCCATCGGCGTCTTCCGCGCCGTCGAGCGCCCCGAGTACGGCGCCCAGATGTCCGAGCAGATCGTGCAGACCCAAGAGAAGCGGGGCGTGGGCGACATTGCGGCGCTCCTTCGCTCGGGCTCGAGCTGGACGGTCGAATAGGCCCAGTGGGTGGGGCGACCCCGGATCGGTGACTGTCATGGGGGCGCGGAGCTCCGGCAATCAATTTCGAAACAACCAACCGCGCCGCATCGTTTTCTGAAAACAACCCTCGGCGCTCTCCACTCTCAGGTGCGCATGTGCCGGCGCATGGGTACTGTGTGCCTATGACAGAACCCTCTTCTCTTCGCCGTCTGGGTCGTTCCGGGCTCGCCGTATCCGTGGTCGGCCTCGGTACGAACAACTTCGGGATGAAGCTCGAACTCGAGGAGAGTCGCGCCGTGGTGCACGCGGCCCTGGACAACGGCATCAACCTGTTCGACACCTCGGACTCCTATGGAGCTTCGGAGGAACAGCTCGGGGAAATTCTGCAGGGCAAGCGGGACGACGTCATTCTCGCTACCAAGTTCGGCAGCAGCCTGCGCGGCCAGGAGAACGGTGCGGACGGGGATGCCCGAGGCTCACGCCGCTACATCAGGCGGGCGGTCGAGAGGTCGCTTCGTCGGTTGCGCACCGACTGGATCGACTTGTACCAGATCCACATGCCTGACCCCCTCACGCCGATTGAGGAGACGTTGTCCGCGCTCGATGACCTCGTGCACGAGGGCAAGGTCCGTTACATCGGTCACTCCAACTTCAAAGGTTGGCAGACGGCCGAAGCAGAGTGGGTGGCGCGCACCAGCACTACCGTGCGTTTCATCAGCGCCCAGAACGAGTACAGCTGGCTCAAGCGCGGTATCGAGAACGATCTCGTTCCGGCTCTCGAGGAGTACGGCCTCGGCCTCCTGCCCTACTTCCCGTTGGCCAGCGGCATTCTCACCGGCAAGTACCGGCGGGGCGAGGGTGCACCCGAGGGAAGCCGCCTGAAGAGGTGGAGAATGGAATCGGCCCTCACCGACGAGACCTTCGACGTGGTGGAGAAGCTCGAGGCATTCGCCGCCGAGCGTTCCATCACCCTGCTCGACATCGCCATCGGCGGACTGGCCGCCAAACCCGCCGTCTCTTCGGTCATTGCCGGGGCCACCTCGCCCGAGCAGATCGAGGCCAACGTCAAGGCGGGAGCGTGGCAACCCACCCCCGAGGATCTGGCCGAGATCGACGCCATCACCTCGGCGACGTAGCAGCCGGTCGAGACTGCTGCCGGTCGAGACTGCTACCGGTCGAGACTGCTAACGGTCGAGGCCGCTACCGGTCGAGGCTGCGGTAGACCATTCCGGTTCGGGGCTTGGGACTGAAGTACGTCGTCTTGGGCGGCATCTGTTTGCGTTGCCCCGCCCATGACTCAATCTGACCGACCGTGACCGGTCGGAGAAGAAAAGCGGTTTGCGCCTCACCGTCGTCCAACGCGGCCAGAGCCTCCGCCACGGTGTGGCGATGGGTCGACTCGTGCGGCGGGAGCTCGGACAGGAGCACGGCGATGAGGCTGGAATCGAGGTCGTTGCCCGCCGCGTCGTAGGTGGCCTCGAGGGGGAGCAGAAGATAGGCACTGCGACCGGTCACGAGAGCGAGCGAGTGCGCCTCGACTAGGGCGCCCAGGGTGCGCTCGTCGGCCGCTCCGGCCCGCACCACGTCGAACCAGGGTGCGCAGGCCGCGACGAGATCGAAGTCGGGGGGAAGGCCCGAGATGGTCCGATGGATGGCGCCGACCGTCAGCTGATCCTCGGCGAGTTCGACGATGAGGGCCAGGACGAGATCGTACGGCCCGGCCGCGCCCGCTGTTCTGGGCCCGACACTCACCTTGATACGTGAGCGCGGTCTGGTAGCGGTGATGCCCGTCAGCGATGACGACGGGGGCCTCGGCCACGGCGCGAGCGATGGCGTTGATGGCGTCACGGTCATCGAGCACCCAGAGTTGATGGCGAACGCCGTCGTCGTCGTAGGCGTCCGCCGTGGGCTCGTCGTCGGTGGGGTCGAACGTCGCCGTCAATCCGTGTCGCAGCGAGAGTCCCCAGATGGGGGAGAGGTTGGCCCTGGTGGCCCGGAGCAGATCGAGCCGGTCGCTCTTGGGCTTCGGCAGCGTCTGCTCATGGGGCAGGATGTCGCTTTCCTGCCCGGGGTCGGCCAGTCCGAGTGCGCCGATCACGCCGGTCGAGGCCCGACCGGTGGTGTCGGTCATGCGATAGGGATACAGACACGGCGTGGGGTCGGGGCGCAGGGTCCCGTCGGCCTGCCAACGGGTGAAGTAGTCGGCCGCCACCTGGTAGCGGTCCCGGTGCCCTTGGAGGTCTGGCTCGGGCAGCTCGACCAAAATGGCGTTGGCCGGATGGCGCGAGGCGAGATGCACCCGTTCAGCCGAGCTGACCACGTCGTACGGTGGCGCCATGACCTGGCCGATGGGTACGCCGGGGGCGTAGCGCAGGCCTCGGAACGGTTCGAATCGGGGCACGTGGCCACTCTGGCACACCGGACTCGGTCGGCCGCGTTCAATTCGGCCCGATGGCCCACGACCCACCGCCCGGCGCCCGCCGCCTGGCGCAGTGCCCACAGCGGGCCGGGGTCGCTCCCGTACACTGGACCGGTGGAGCAAGAAGACGGGCTGAGCAGGATACTGACGGCTCCCAACGTCATCACGATGGTGCGGCTCCTTTGCATTCCCGTCTTCGTATGGCTGCTCTTCGGCCTCCATCGACAGACGGCCGCCGCCGTCCTACTGGCCGTGCTGGGCACGACGGACTGGATCGATGGGTACGTGGCCCGGCGCTATCACCAGGTTTCGACCCTCGGCAAGGTTCTCGATCCGGCGGCCGATCGCATCCTCGTCGGGACGGCGGTCATAGCCGTCATCGTCCACGGCGCGGTTCCGCTCTGGTTCGGGCTGGCCACCATCGTGCGCGAGGCGCTGGTGTCGCTCATGGTTCTGGTTCTCGCCGCGCTCGGGGCAAGCCGAATAAATGTGTTGTGGGTGGGCAAAGCGGGAACATTTGGACTGATGTTCGCCTACCCGGCTTTCTTGCTCGCGCATGGGACTGCTTCCTGGCAGGACCCGATACGCGTGGTGGCCTGGGTATGCGGTGCCGTCGGCCTGACCTTGGCCTGGGTGGCCGCAGCGGGGTATATCGGACCGGCTCGTGATGCGCTCCGATCTGGTCGGGCGGGTCGCCACATGGCGTCGGCCGCCGCCGAGGGCGCGGCAGAGAAGAGCCCGGCATGAAGGCGGTGATCATGGCCGGCGGCGAAGGAACACGTCTGCGGCCCCAGACGTCGAACCTGCCGAAGCCGATGCTGCCGCTGGTCGGGCGCCCGATGATGGAGCACATCGTCTCGCTGCTGCGGCGTCACGGCATCACCGACATCGTGGTCACGGTGGCGTTCCTGCCCAACGCCATCCGGAGTTATTTCGGCGACGGTTCCGAGCTCGGGGTGCGCATGGTCTACGCCACCGAGGAGACGCCCCTGGGCACGGCCGGATCGGTGCGCAATGCCCGCGACGAGCTCACCGAGCGTTTTTTGGTCATCTCGGGTGACGTGCTGACCGACATCGACCTCACGTCGATGCTGCAGTTCCACGAGAAGAACAACGCCTTGGCCACCCTGGCCCTGTGCGCGGTGGAGAACCCGCTCGAGTTCGGCATCGTGATCACGCGTGAGGACGGGAGCATCGAGCGCTTCTTGGAGAAGCCAGGCTGGGGGCAGGTGTTCAGCGACACCATCAACACCGGGATTTACGTGCTCGAGCCCGAGATCTTCGATCTCATCCCCGAGGGCCGCGCCGTCGACTTCTCGGCCGAGGTCTTTCCGGCGGTGCTCGAGGCCGGCGGCCCGATCTATGGCTATGTGGCCAACGGCTATTGGGAGGACGTCGGCACGACGGCCGCCTATCTCAAGGCGCATGAGGACATCCTCGACGGCAAGGTCGAGGTGGACATTTCCGGCTTCGAAGTGCAGCCGGGCGTGTGGCTCGGCAAGGGGTCGTCCGTCGATCCCACGGCCCGCTTGAGCGGTCCAGCCTTCATCGGCGAGAACTGCACCATCGACGACCAGGCCGTGATCGGGGCGTACACCACGATCGGGGCCAACACCCGCATCGCCGAGAGGGCCGAGGTGCACCACTCGGTCATCGGTGGAAACTCCTACGTCGGGCCGGCGGCACGCGTCGAGGGTGCCGTCTTGGGGCGCTCGTGCGATCTGCGGCGGGGCGCCCGCTGCGAGCCGGGCTCGGTGGTGGGCGAGGGTTGCCTCATCGGTGCGCACGCCGAAGTGCGGAGCGACGTCAAGGTCTATCCCTACAAGGTGGTCGAGGCCGGGGCCCAGGTCCAGAGCTCGATCGTGTGGGAGTCCGGAGGCACCCGGACGCTGTTCGGCCGCGACGGTGTGCGCGGGATCGTGAACGTCGACGTCAGCCCCGAGCTGGCGGTGCGGCTGGCCAAGGCGTGGGCGTCCTCCTTCGAGAAGGGATCGGTGATCACGACCTCGAGGGACACCAGCCGGGCGGCCCGGGTGATCAAGCGGGCGCTCATGGTCGGCTGCAATTCGGTCGGAGTGAACGTGGCCGACCTCGAGGTGGCGACCATCCCGGTGACCCGGCATCACATTCGCACCAGGGGCTCCCAAGGGGGCCTGACCGTCCGCCTGAGCCCCAACGACCCGCAGTCGGTCGCCATCCGCTTTTTCGACTCCCGCGGCCTCGACCTCTCCGAGAACGAGCAGCGGCGGATCGAGCGTCTCTACCATCGAGAGGAGTTCCGCCGGGTCACGGCGGGCGACATCGGTGACATCGAATTCTCTCCCCGGGCGCTCGAGCACTACACGGCCGACGTCGTCGAGGCCTTTGACCTGGCCCACTCCGCCCGTCGCGAGCTCAAGCTCGTCCTTGACCTCTCCTACGGTGCGGCCAGCTATGTCATGCCGAACCTGCTGGCCAAGGTGGAGGCCGACGTCCTGAGCATCAATCCATACGCACAGACGCCGGGGATGATCTCGGTCGACCTGGCCACGAGCGTGGCGGGCGTGGTCCGGTCGGTGCGCAGCTCCGGTGCCGATCTGGGCGCGGTGGTCGACGCCGGAGGGGAGCACCTCACCCTGGTGGACGGTTCCGGACGCGTCCTGAGCAACGACGAGGCCCTGATGGTGTTCTTGGAGCTCGTCACCGACCCGGGGCGCGACGGTCCGCACGCCAGAAACGGCACGGCTGGCCGGGGGGTGAAGGTGGCGCTCCCGCTCACCGTGAGCCAGAAGGCCTATCAGCTCTGCGCAGCCCGGGGCGTCGAGGTGCTCGCCACCGCCCTCTCGTCGTCCAAGCTGATGGAGGCGGCGGACTCGGGCGGCGTGACCTATGCCGCCGACCAAGATGGCGGATTCGTCTTCCCCGATTTCCTTCCCTCCTTTGACGGTGCGGCGGCGCTCATCAACCTCATCGCCCTTCTCGGCCGATCCGGCGAGTCTCTGGCCGAAGTGGTGGCACGAGTCCCCGAGCTGCCGGTCATGCGCACCGAAGTGGAGACGCCCTTCGAGCAAAAGGGCATGGTGATGCGCACGCTCATGGAGCAACTGACCGAGGAGGGGGCGGAGTTGGTGCTCCTCGACGGCATCAAGGTGATCACGCCTACCGGGTGGGTGCTGGTGATACCCGATCCCGAGGAGCCCACAACGCACGTGTGGGCCGAGGGAGCGCACCGGGCCGACTCCGAGCGGCTCAGCTTGGAGTATGTCGAGCGCTTGCGGCAGATGTTGGCGCTCTAGATCGGGACTGCGGGTGGGGGTGTAAGTCCACTCGGTCGTCCGCTAGCGTCGCACCCCATGAACATTCCAGACGACCTTCGCTACTCGGTTGAACACGAATGGGTCCGAGCCGAGGGCGTCCGAGTTCGCGTGGGCATCACGGACTACGCCCAAGATGCTCTCGGAGACATCGTCTACGTCGACCTGCCCGCCGTCGGGACCGAGGTGGAGGTCGGTGGAAAATTAGGTGAGGTGGAGTCGACCAAATCGGTCTCGGAGATCTACGCCCCGCTGGCCGGGACGATCACGGCCGTCAACGATTCGCTGCCCGATGCGCCGGAGCGGATCAACGAAGATCCCTACGGGGAGGGGTGGATCTGCGAGCTGGAACTCGCCGAGGGCACGACGGTCGAAACTCTGCTCGACCCGTCCGCCTACCGCGATCTCACCGCAAATTGAGCGCAAGGCCGGCCCTGGCGGCGCGGCCGGGGAAAGAAACCGTGGCGTCGAGTACCGTGGTTGCCGTGTTCTGTAACAACTGCGGGCATCGGAATCCAGAGGGCGTCAACTTCTGTTCGTCGTGTGGCCATGCCTTGCTCGCGGAAGGCGAGGACGCCACCATCACCTTGCATCCTTCCGACGACAGCGGTGACGTCCCCGAGGACGATGCCACCCCGACGTTGGTGGAGATTCCCCATGGCTCAGGCGTCCTCGTCGTGACCCGAGGTTCGAACACCGGCGCGCGTTACCTCTTGGGTGAGCACACCACCAAGGCCGGCCGCCATCCCGAGAGTGACATCTTTCTCGACGACATCACGGTGTCGAGACGTCACGTCGAGATCACGCACGTCGATGACGGGACGTTCGTGATTCGTGATGTCGGCTCGTTGAACGGGACCTATGTCAACCGTGAGCGCATCGACGAGGCCACGCTCTTGCCGGGCGATGAAGTGCAGATCGGCAAGTTCAAGTTGCTCTACTTAGTAGCGGGGAACGAATGAGCAGCCGCACCTATCTTTCCATTGGGGACGTCCTCACCTTGTTGCGCGAGGAATTCCCTGACGTGACCATCTCGAAGATCCGCTTCCTCGAGAGTCAGGGACTGGTCAACCCAGAGCGATCCCCTTCGGGGTACCGCAAGTTCTTCGAAGCCGACGTGGAACGACTGCGCTGGGTCCTCCGCCAACAGCGTGAGCATTTCCTGCCCCTCAAGGTCATCCGCGACCGCTTGGCAGACGGGGACCTGAGCGAAGGGGAAGAATCGCCTCCTGCACCTGCGGAAGGCAACGGAAAGACGGCGGCGCGGTCCCACGCCGTGGCCGGCGTCTCAGCCGCGTCCGGTGTGACCGGGCGAGCGCGCACCGTTGGTGTTGCAGGCACGGTCACGGCGGCGCGCACCGAGGAGCAGGCGACGCAAGCCGACGACGACGCCATGGCGCGCATACTGGCCGACGCGTCTCGACGCGTGGCACGCGGGCCCGACGGCGCACCGGACCACACGCTGCTGCAAGCGGTCCCCGACCCCGGCGCACCACACGCAGCCGGCCCCACCGACGTACTCGGGGTGCCACGCCAACATGACATCGTCAGCAACGTGGAGAGCGACGGGCTGCGCATCGATCCGGATGCACCCGCCTCCGACGGTTCGTGACGCCTCAGGACAAGACGGCGGAGCGCACGTCGACTACGGCATCGGTGGCACCGGGAACGCCGGCGGCGACGACCAAATCGGCCTCGCGTGCAGCGAGCGATGCTCCAACGAACGTGGCGAGCGTGACGCGCAGTGGCCAGGACACAGATGCGGGACTGCCGCCGATACAGGGAGCAAAGCCGGGTTCTGAACGTGGCGCCAAGGGGGGACCAACGGCGGCTGCCGCGGCGACGAGCGGGGTACGGGGCTCGGCCGCTCAGGACAAGCGGACGGGCGCCACCGGGTCGGCCGCCGCTGAGCCGGCCGGTGCCTCGGTCGGAGGCGCATCGGGGGCGTCCGCCGCCGCGACGTCGGGTCTGGTGACCGGGGCCAGCATGACGAGCGAGGAACTCTGTGCCGCCAGCGGCTTGAGTGAGATCGAGCTGGCTGGCCTGCAGGGTTTCGGCTTGATCGAGCCCGTCCTGGTGGCGGGCATCCCCACCTTCGATGAGAATGCGCTCACCGTGGCCAATCTGGCGGCCGAGTTCCGCAAGTACGGCATCGAGGCTCGACACTTGCGCCCGTACCGCAACGCGGTCGACCGCGAGGTGGGTCTAATAGAGCAGGTCATCATCCCATTACTGCGCCAGCGCAACCCCGAATCCCGCCAACGGGCCGTGGAGGCGGCGGAGGAGTTGGGCGCCTTGGGCCAGACCATGCGAGCCACGTTGCTTCGCACGGCCTTGCAGCGCCACGTCGGGGGCTGACCCGAACCCGTCCTGTGGGCGCTACATTTCATAAATGGTCCGAGTACTTCTCCGTGCGGTCAGAGTGGACCTCCAGACGAATACGCCGGTCCTCCTCTTGCAAGAAGAGGATGGCGAGGGTCGGACGTTGCCCATCTTCATCGGCAACCCCGAAGCGACTGCCATCGCCTACGCCATCCAGGGTGTGGACATGCCGCGGCCGCTGACCCACGACCTCATGAAGGACATGCTGGGCGCGCTGGAGATCAAGGTCGAGCAAGTCCTCATCACCGAGTTGCGCGCGTCGACGTATTACGCCGAACTGCACTTGCGGCGCGGCGAGGAGCGAACGATCGTATCGAGCCGGCCTTCCGATGCCGTTGCGGTGGCTGTGCGCACCGAAACGCCCATCTTCGTGGCCGACGATCTCATGGAGTCCGAAGGCATCATCTTGGCCATCGAGGCGGATGAAGAAGCCGACGACGTGCCCGAAGAATTGGTGGGGGAGTTCCGCCAGTTCCTCGAATCGGTGCGACCCGAGGACTTCGAGGGTTGAGGCGCCGCGGGCGCACGTTGCGCGTGTTGGCAACGGTGCTCTGTGGTGGTCTGATCGCCGCTGCCTGTTCGAACAACAAACCGCACACAACGACGACCACGACCACCGTGCACCACACCACCACGACCACCGTCGCGGTGCCGACGACGGCCAGCACCACCAGCACGACGGGAATCGCGCCCTGTGCACAGGTGAGCGCCACCCCGGGTCAGACGCAAGGCGCGGCGGGCACCATCATCGGCACGGTGACCTTGGCCGAAGTTGGTTCCTCGGTCCCCTGCACGACCGAGGGTTACCCCTCGCTGACCCGTTACAACTCGAGCGGGGCGGTCGTCCCCACCACCGTGGTGGACGGACTGACGGTAAATCTCTCGGGACCACCATCGCAGCCGGCAGCCGTGGTCACCCTTTCCTCGACCCAAAAAGCTGCGTTCACCTTCCAGTACTCCGACGTGGTCACCGGATCGGAGACAAGTTGCGCCGTCTCGTCGACCTTGTCGGTCTCCACGCCGGGAGCGACGCGCCCGTCGCCTCCTGTGCCGCTCTCCATCTCGGCCTGTAACAACGGCACCGTGGACGTGTCGCCGATTTACGCCGCCACGAGCTGAGACCGAGGGCGCACGACTGCGTTCGGGCATTGGCCCTCACCACTCGGGGCCGAGCAGGCGGCGATGGGCAAGGTGTCCCTGTCCGAGGTCTGCTCGGACGGGTCCTTCGTGTATTGGCTCGAGTCGCGTCCTCGTTGACGGCGGGCGCGTCGTGCTGGTGCGGGCCGACCCGGACGCCGGCCCGGTCGGTGCGCCGGTGCTGGACCTCTCGGCGCCCGATGTGAGCATTCGCAGCCGCGTCCACGGGTACGGCGGCGGCGCCTGGTGCCTCGTGCCGCCACTCGAATCGGGCTCGTTCGCCTATGTGGACGCAGCTGACCAACGTGTGTGGTTGCAACGCGGCCCGGGTCAGGCGCCACGCCCACTGACGCCCGTCGCGCCCGAAGGCGAGCGGTGGTCCCACGGCGGCCTGACGGCCAGTGCCGACGGAGCCTGGGTGGTAGGGGTACGCGAGGCCCAGAGGGCGGACGATGTGGCGCCGCCGCGCCGCGCCATCGTGGCGCTGGACACCGATCCGCAGAACGAGGGTGCGTGGACCCTGGCCCAGGGGCACGACTTCTACGGGGCCCCTCGTCTCGATACGGCGACGAAACGACTGGCCGTGGCCGCTTGGGATCACCCCGACATGCAGTGGGACCGCTCCGCCCTTCTCGTCATCGCGCTCGACGAGGAGATCGATGCAGCAATAGGGGCGCGCCGGCTGGTGGCCCTCGGTGAGCCCTGGGTGGTCGAGGCGGGCGACGATGTTTCGGTGGGCCAGCCGCAGTGGCAGCGTGACGGCAGCCTGCGCTTCGTCACAGATCGTCACGGCTGGTGGCAGCCCCACGTGCACAGTGGTTGGCCGGAGGGCGGACCAGCTATTCCTTTCACGACAAGGGCGGCCGAGTTCCATGGCCCCGACTGGGCTTTGGGGCAGTCGACCATGGCCGAACTGCCAGATGGCTCGTTGGTGGCCCGCATGACCTCGAGCGGTCGGGACTCGATCGTTCGTCTGGCGCCGGCACGGGAGGGGAGGGAAGCGCTCGACCTCGTGGAGCAGCCCTGTGTCTCGATTGTCGGGGTCTGCGCTCACGGCGGTGGCGTCGCTTTGATCGGCACACCGACTGACGGGCCGGCCACGGTGTGGCTCCTCAGGCCGCCGCCCGCCAATGGCAACGGTCACGGCAACGCCATCTCGCTCCGCCCTTTTCCGCCGCGAACGCTCGGCCCGGCGGACATCTCGGTGGGAGAGCCCTTCTCGTTCGCCGGCCGTTCGGGTCGTCAGATCCACGGGCTGTTCTACGAGCCCGTCCTGCAGGGCACGCTCGGACCGCCCGGGGAGCTGCCGCCGTTGTTGGTGCACTGTCACGCCGGTCCCACCGGTTCGGTGAGTGCGGGGTTCGACGTGGTCATCGAGTACTTCACCAGTCGCGGCTTCGCCGTGGCCGCGGTCGACTACGCCGGCAGCACCGGGTACGGACGCGAGTACCGCTGCTCGTTGTGGGGTCAATGGGGGGTGGCGGACAGCGAAGATTGTGTCGACGCGGCGCGCCATCTCGTGGCCGAGGGCCGGGTGGACGGCTCACGCGTGGCCAGCCGGGGCTCGAGCTCAGGCGGGTTGACGGCGCTCAATGTGTTGCGAGGTGGCGGTACGTTCGCGGCCGCGGTCTCCTGGTACGGCGTGACCGATCTGCTCGGGTTGGCGGCCTCGACGCACGACTTCGAGGCCCGCTATGAGGATCGGCTCGTGGGCCCCTTGCCCGAGTGCCGCCACCTGTACGAGGCCCGCTCGCCGAGCCGGCACGCGGCCGAGCTGCAGGGATCGATTCTCTTGCTGCAGGGGCTCGAAGACGTCGTCGTTCCGCCGAGTCAAACCGAAAGTCTCCGAGATGCGCTGGTGGAGCAGGGCCGCCATTGCGAGGTCCGCTTCTTCGAAGCGGAGGGACATGGATTTCGGCGGGCCGAGACCGTGCGTGCCGCCCTCGAAGCAGAACTGGACTTTTACCGGCGCGTGCTCAGTTTGTAAGACCTGGGGGCGACCATGTGGAAAGAAGTTCTGCATATCTGTGGTCCGCCTGGGTCCGCTATGTCAGGCTGGGGGGCGCCCATGTCAGCCTCACCCGTTTCGATCGCTGAAGGGCACCAGGCGTGGGCCCGGGCGCGTCAGCGATTCGGAGCCACTCGTCCCGAGACGGGCGACGCGGTTCTCTACGCATTGAGTGCGCTGTTCGCGCTGATCACCATTGTCGGATCGAGCCTGGCGCTCTACCGGCAGTGGGCTGAGCTGGCGATCGGTCCCTTCGTCTTTGGCTCCGTGGTCTCTGGAGTATTGGCTCTGGTGGCACGACACCGCGCCCATCGCACTGACGCACGAGCGGACACCAAGCAACTCGCCATCGCCGACTCGTCGGCGCGACGCCAATGGATCGCTCGCATCGTCATCGCCATCGCGGTCTTCGCCGGTGCGACGGCCATTCCGCTCGGGCTCGAGATCGTCTGGCGCTCCGACGGCGACCCCGGGTCCCACGTGCAACCCGAGGTCGCGGTGATCGAGCGTGGGGGACAGACCATCGTGAAGGGGAAGGATCCCTATCACGAGGTGACCAATGCCGCCGGGAAGGTCATCTACCACGCTCCCGGTGAATCGACGGCCTATTCGTTCTTGCCCTACCTCCCGCTGATGACGGTGTTCGGCATTCCGAGTGAACGCAAGCACGACGTCGCTCTGACCGATGCCCGCATCTTCTTCAGTCTGGTCACCCTCCTGGTCGCCGCCGCCGCACTGTGGCTCTGTCCGGCCGACGGTCGCCGCAAGATGCGCGCTCTGCAGGTCATCGCCATCTTCCCGACGGCGGCGCTTCCGCTGGCCACCGGAGGTGATGACATGCCGGTAGTGGCCTTCCTCCTTCTCGCAATGGTGCTGGCGCAGCGCAGGCAGCCATTCGCCTCGGGCGTGGTCCTGGGAATCGTGTCCGCCATGAAGTTCACGGCGTGGCCCCTGGCCGCATTGGCCCTCTTCGCGGCGCGCAATCGAAAGGGGACCAGGCGTCCCGTGATCATGTTCCTCGGGATGCTGGTCGTTGCCGGCCCGGTCGTGGTGCCGTATGCATTGCAGGGCCCGTGGGCCTTCTTCGACAATGTGATTCTGTTTCCCCTCGGTCTGTCGGGAGTGAAGTCGCCGGCGGCGAGCCCACTGCCCGGGCACCTGATCGTGAGCGCGTTCCCGTTCTTGCACCGCGCCCTGCCCGTGGCCGTCGGCACGGTCGGCGGGCTGCTCTTGGCCTGGTACCTCTACAAACGGCCGCCCCAAACGGCATCGCAGGTGTGCACGGTGGCGGGCGTGGTCATGGCGGTCATCACGCTGTTCGCCCCCGCCACGCGCATCGGCTACTTGCTCTACCCGATCAACTTCTTCGTGTGGGCTCATCTGTTCTCTGAGCCGGTGCCCGATGCGGTGACGGCACCCGACCACGACCACGTCGTACAGCCCGTGACGTAAATGAGGCGCGCCGATCCCGGTCAGTCGGGGTCTGGCTGCTGGATCAGTTCGAGACTGAAGGACGTCGTGCCGCCGGCGGGGGCCCCGGAGCCGAAGGTCGTGGCCGAGATGATGGCCCCGGTCTCCCAGTAGAAACCGTCCGAACCGGCCTTCTTGCCCACAACCTCGAAGGCGTTGGGGTTGTGCTGGGCCGGCCCGGTGCTCACGATCTGCCAACCCTGCTTCTGGAGATCCCGCTTGTAGAACGTCTCGAGAACTGCTTGCGATGCGTTGGCCTTCAGGTTGATCTGCGCGTCGTATTGCTGGGCGGCCTGGGTGTTGTTGGCAAAGGACACCCGCGTCGCTCCTTCCGGAACGGCAATGGAGTTGAGGATGTTGCCTGGCGGCTGACCCGCAACCGTGATGACCTTGAGATCGCGCACGGCCGGTATGGCGCGTAGGGGAGTGCCGGGGATCGAGAACGAGCCGGTCGAGGTCTTTGTCGGCTGGACCGGATTCGATGTGAGGATGCCGGCGGCGATGAACACGATCAGGATGAATAGGCCGAGTCCGGGCACGATCATGGCGGCCTTGATGTTGAATCCGGCCCGGGGCGGGGGGAGCACGGGGGCCGTGTCGTCGAGAACCATGACCTCAAAAGCCTACGTTCAGCGCGACCACCCAGAATCAGCGGGAGGCCAGATCAGCGTTCGGCGGGTCAATCAGTCGGACCACCCGAAGTGGTCGATGGGCCCGTGCCCCTGCCCGAGCTTCCAGGCGGCTCCGCCGGCCAGTCCTCGGGCCACGAACTCCTTGGCGGCCTGCACGGCGTCGAGTACCCCCGCTCCCAAAGCCAAGTTGGCCGAGATGGCGGCCGACAGCGAGCACCCGGTGCCGTGGTCATTGCCCGTCTCTATCCGTCCGGCCTCGAGCACGGTGATCCCCTCAGGCCCGGCCACCACATCATGGGCGGCGTCGGTGAGGTGGCCCCCCTTGACCACCACCCACTGGGCGCCTCCGGCTCGAATCTTTTCGGCGGCGTCGATCATGGCCTCGACGCTCATGAGGTCGTCGACATCTACGTCGGTCAGCGTGGCGGCCTCGCGCAGGTTCGGCGTGACGATCAAGGCGTGCGGGAGGAGGCGGGTGCGATACGCATGCGAGGCCGTCGGGGGACATGAGGGCGTGCCCGCTCGATGAGACGAGGACCGGGTCGACCACCAGCAGCGGGAGGCGTCCCGACGCGGCCAGGGCGCCCACCACATCGACCAGGGCCCGATTGGCCAGCATCCCCGTCTTCACGCTTCGCACGTCGAAATCGTCGAGCACCGTCTCGATCTGGAGGCGGACGAAGTCCGGCTCCATCGCCACCACGCCACGCACCCGGGCCGTGTTCTGCGCGGTCACCGCCGTCAGCGCGCTGGTTCCATGTACTCGATGCGCCGCAAACGTCTTGAGATCAGCTTGCGCTCCTGCACCGCCCCCCGAGTCGGATCCAGCGATGGTCAGCGTGACCGGAGGCGTGGGAGGACACCCGCCCACGATAGCGAGCGGTTGTCCGGCCACTTTCGGGGTTCGGCCCGGCTCAGGACGGAGGTATCGTGATGAGAGATGACGTCCGACGCGCGGGCAGTGTGGCCAGCCGAGCCTGAGGACCTCACGATCGCCGGTGAGGTCTTCTCTTCCCGCCTCTTCGTGGGTACGGGGGGGATGACCAGTTTGCGGTCCCTGCGCCAGGCGTTGGTCGAATCGGGCACAGCGATGGCCACCGTGGCGGTGCGCCGTGTCGATCCTTCCGGCAAGGGCGCCTTGCTCGACCTGTTGACCGAGCTCGACGTGCGTGTGCTCCCCAACACCGCCGGGTGCTTTACCGCCAGCGAGGCGGTCTTGACGGCGAAACTGGCCCGGGAGGCCTTCGCCACCGACTGGGTGAAGTTGGAGGTGATCGGCGACGATCGAACGCTCCTGCCCGACGCGGTCGAGCTGTTGTCAGCGGCGGAGCAACTGGTCGACGACGGGTTCGTGGTCCTGCCGTACACGACCGACGACCCGGTGCTGGCGTTCCGGCTGCAACAGGTGGGATGCGCCGCCGTGATGCCGCTCGGCGCGCCCATCGGGAGCGGGTTGGGTATCCGCAACCCCCACAACATCGCGCTGATCAGAGAGGCCGTCGATGTGCCGGTGATCCTCGATGCGGGTATCGGGACCGCCTCCGATGCGGCGCTGGCCATGGAGTTGGGTTGCGACGGGGTTCTGGTGGCCACTGCGGTGAACCGGGCGCAGGAGCCGGCCGTCATGGCGCGGGCGATGCGGCTGGCCACGGAGGCGGGTTACCTGGCCCGGCGGGCGGGCCGGATGTCCGTGCGATTTCATGCCGAGCCTTCGAGCCCCATGGAGGGGCGAGCCGACTTCGGGACGTGAACTGACCCGAGGAGCGCAACCGGAGCCGAAGCTCTCGACCCCGTCGACTGGCGCTCCTAGGTTAGGTTTACCTAATATTCTAGGTAGCCCTAACATTCGGAGGTGGGGAGGGGATGCGACGCATGTGCCAGCACGAGTTTCCGGTGGGGAGCCGACGGTGAAGGGGCTCCTCCGATCTCGCTACGTGGCGTTGGCCTCGGTCGCCATTGCGGCTCCCCGTGGGCGGCCTGCGGTTCGAATAATGGGGGATCAGCGCAGGCGGCTGCCCCCGGCGCTGTGTCAGAAAATCCTCGGCGTGCTCTCCAACGGCCCCGACCCCGATGCCGACCCAGTTGGGTATGCCCTGAGCCAGATCAAGCCGCTGGGGGGCATTCAGACCTCGGATCACTCGGTTAGCACCGCCTTGGACAAACTGGTCGCCGCCGATCGTGCGCTGGTGTCCTCCAATGGAGCGACAAGGCGGCCAAAACGGCCGTGAAGCAATCGGACGCGTCGTTGAACAAGGCATGTCCGGGGGTGGCATCGTGAGCCGGTCCAGTGTGCTGCGTCGGTCCCTTCTGGCACGGCGTTCTCCCGTCGTGATCGCCGCCCTGGCTTCGGCTCTGGCGTCGGCCCTCCTCATCGTCGGCAGCGGGGCCGGTCCGGCCGGGGCGTCGTCGACGAGCATCACCCTCTACAGCGGCCAGCACGTCCAGACCACGCAGGCGCTGGTAGCCGCCTTCGAGAAGAAGACGAGCATCACGGTCAACACCCGCTACGACGACGAAGACACGTTCGTCGACCAGATCCAGACGGAAGGGAAGAACTCGCCGGCTGACGTGTTCTTCACCGAGAACTCGCCGCCGTTGGAGGAGCTGGCCACCAAGGGCCTTCTCTCCTCTGTCGACTCGTCGACGCTGGCACAAACCCCCGCCAAGTACGACGCCACGAACGGGAAATGGGCCGGCATCTCGGCGCGTGTCAGCGTGATGGTCTACAACCCGTCGCTCATCAAGGCGAGCCAACTCCCGACATCGGCCATGCAGCTGGCGAACCCGCAATGGAAGGGAAAGATCGCCCTCGCCGGGGCCGAAACCGATTTCCAGCCCATCGTCACCTCGGTGGCCCGCACCTATGGCGACGCCGCAGCGCTGAAGTGGCTCAAGGCGCTGAAGACCAACGCGGGCGGTCACCTCTACCCCGACAACGAGACCATCGCCGACGAGGTCAACCGGGGACAGGTCGCACTGGGCATTATGAACCAGTACTACTGGTACAGGGAGCGCAGCGAAGTGGGGGCGTCGAACATGCACAGCAAGATCGCCTACTTCGCGCCCCACGACGTGGGATATGTCGCTCGACGTCTCGGGGGCGGGCATCCTCAAGTCGTCGAAGCACCAGGCGGCCGATCAGAAATTCGTGGCCTTCCTGACCTCGAAGCACAGGGCAGAACATCATCGTCCATAGCCAGAGTTGGGAATATCCGATCGACTCCGGCGTGACCAGGACCGGCGAGACTCCGTTCGCACAGCTCAAACCGAACTCCATCACCATCGCCCAATTGGGGACCGGTGCCGAGGCGATCAAGCTGCTCCAAGAAGCGCAGCTGTTGTGACCGTGTCGTGACGTCGCGTCGTCGAGCACCCGGTGACGCGGTACACCCTCAGGTGAGTCTGTGCCTGTGCCACGGAGGGGTCGCCGCCGCTCGCCGCGGCTCCGCCGGCTGCCTCGACGACCCTCTGCTGCTGGCCGGCGCCGTCGTGGCCTCCATGGCGGTGATCCTGCCGCTCGTCTTTCTCGTCGTGCAGGCCGTCCAGGTGGGTTGGCACACCCTGGACCCGTTGCTGTTCCGGAGCCTCACGGCGCAGCTGCTGTGGAACACGGTCAGCCTCACTGTCGTCGTGATGGTGCTCTGTGCGGTGGTCGGCACGGTTGCGGCGTGGTTCGTCGAGCGCACCCGTCTGCCCGGGCGCCGGATCTGGGCCGTCCTGGTCGTCATCCCCCTCGGCATACCGGACTTCGTCGTCAGCTTCGGGTGGCGAGCCATCTTCCCGTCCTTCGGCGGATTCTGGGCCGCCGTCCTGGTCATGTCGGTGGCCGTCTACCCGCTGGTGTACCTCCCCGTGGCGGCCAGCCTGCGCAACGCCGACCCGGCGCAGGAGGAGGTGGCGCGGAGTCTCGGGTCTCGGGCCGCATGAAGACGTTCTGGCGGGTGACCGTCGGGCAGGCCCGCCTGGCCATTCTCGGCGGAGCCGTGCTGGTGGGCCTGGTGGTGTTGGCCGAGTTCGGGGCCTTCGAGATCCTCGGTTTCCGGACGCTCACCACCGAGATCTTCACCGAGTTCAGCGTGGGCTTCAGCACCCCCGCGGCATGTGCTCTTCTCGCTGATCCTCGTGCTGCTCGGCGGTCGTGCTTCTCGTCGGCGAAAGCGCCCTGCGCGGGGGAGGCCGTGGTGCTCGACTCGGGGCCGGCGCGGCGCGCCACAACCGCCCGCAGGAACTCGGGCCGCGCCCGCTGGCCCGCCGCTCGGGGGCGTGGGCCTGCTGGTCGGGGTGGCCCTGGGGGTGCCCGTGGGATCGATCATCTACCTCATGGTGAGCGGCGGTAACTCGACGCTGCCCCCGGCCTCGCTGCTCGGTGCGGCCGGGAACACCTTCCTCTATTCGGCGTGCGCCGGTTTGGTCGCCACGGCGGCCGCTCTGCCGATCGGCCTTCTGTCGGTTCGCTACCCGCGGCGCGAGGTGCGCATCCTCGAGCGCTCGAACATGCTGATTCTGGGCGTGCCGGGACTGGTCATCGCGCTGGCCTTCACGTATTTCACCGAGCACTACCTGGCGGGATTCGGGTATCAGACGTCGCTGCTGCTGATTTTGGCCTACGCCGTGATGTTCTTCCCCCTGGCGGTGGTCTCGGTGCGGGCCGCAGTGGCGAGGTCGCCGGTCGGCCTCGAAGAAGTCGGGCATTCGTTGGGCGTGCCGCGCGCCAACGTCTTCTGGCGCGTCACCCTCCCGCTGATCGGGCCCGGGCTGGCGGCCGCCTTTTGCCTGGTCTTTCTCGAGTCGGCCACCGAGCTGACGGCGACGCTGGTCCTGCATCCCGACGAATGTCGAGACCCTGGCCACGCAGTTCTGGTCCTACCAGTCCGACTTCGCGTACAGCCAGGCCGCACCCTACGCCGGGGTGATCATGTTGATCGCCGCGGTGCCGAGCTATGTCTTGGGCCGCTGGTTCGACCGTCTCCCTGCCCGCAGCTCCATCGTCCAGGCCGCCGCCGGCGTCACGGCGGGGGACACGGTCGCCGGCCTGGACCGGGCACAATGGTGAACCTGTGAAGGGTCTGTCGATCTCCGGGGTGGCCAAGGCGTTCGGCGGATTGTCGGTTCTGTCCGGCGTCGATCTCGACGGTGGCCGAAGGGTCGTTCACCGCCATTTTGGGGCCCTCGGGCAGCGGCAAGACCACCCTGCTGCGCATCATCGCCGGCTTCGAGCGGCCCGACGCCGGTGAGGTCCGCCTGGGTCGCTGAAGTGGTCGACGACTCGGCCCAGCGGTTCGTCCCGTGCGAGCAGCGGCGGATCGGGTATGTGCCCCAGGAAGGTGCGCTCTTCCCGCACCTCAACGTCGGGCGCAACGTGGCCTTCGGGCTGGCCCGCCAGGATCGGCGCAGCAGCCGGGTGGACGAGCTGCTCGAACTGGTCGGCCTGGCCGGCCTGGCCCGCCGCTACCCCCATCAGCTCTCCGGTGGGCAGCAGCAGCGCGTCGCCCTGGCCCGCGCCCTGGCCTCGCAGCCCGAGATCGTCCTCCTCGATGAGCCCTTCTCGTCCCTCGACGCCTCGCTCCGCGCCTCGGTCCGCGCCGATGTCCACGACGTGCTGCGGCTCTCGGGTGCCACCTCGATCCTGGTGACCCACGACCAGGACGAGGCGCTCTCGATGGCCGACCAGGTGGCCATCTTGCGCGGCGGGGTCATCGCCCAGATCAACACGCCGTCGACGCTGTATCGAGCCCCCCGGGACGCCGAGCTGGCCCAGTTCCTCGGCGAGGCCAACCTCGTCGAGGGCACGTTCAAGGGCGACGACCGTGCTGACTGCGCTCGGTGCGCTCGAGGTGAGCACGCCGCCGGGCGCGGGGACAGGTCGCCGCTGCGGATCGCGGGTGCGAGTCATGGTTCGCGCCCGAGCAGATCGCTGTCATGGTTCGTGCCCGACACAGCTGCACCGACTCGGGGGATGCGGCTGCGGCCAGGCCATCCCGAGCGTGGTGCACAGCTACGAGTACTTCGGTCACGACGCCGTGGTGCGGATGCAGCCCGACGACGGTGCGCTGCCCGAGCTGGTCGTGCGGATCACCGGCGGTAGCCGCTCGTTCCCGGCGCCCGGGTCGGGTCTGCGGTGCACGGCGCGGTCGTGGTCTGGCCGGATGGACGACCGGGAGTCGTCGGTGTGGCCCGGAGAGTCCGGATCGTCGCGAACCACGCCTGCGTAACTACCTCGTTGTCGTCCCCGCTGAGCTACCATGGATACCGAGGCGGGAGCACAGGAGGTGCGATGGCTGACGTGCCGACAACCGAGGTTGAAGGGTTTCATGGTCCGCAGGTGTGTGGTCTCGTGGGCATCTCCTACCGCCAGCTGGACTACTGGGCGCGGACCGGGCTGCTCCAGCCGTCGGTGGCGGCGGCGCGGGGGAGCGGGACCCGACGGGTCTACTCCTACTCCGACGTGCTCGAACTCAAGGTGATCAAGCAACTGCTCGACGCCGGGGTCTCGTTGCAGATCGGCCCGCCGGGCCGTGGAGTGTCTGCGCCAGGACCTGGGGGCCGACGTGGCCTCGTCCAATCTCGTCCTGACCGGGACCAGCTCGGTGCTGGCCCGCTCCAACGGCGAGGTCGTCGACCTGCTGGCCGGTGGCCAGGGCGTCTTCAACATCGTTCCGCTGGCGGGCGTGGTCGACGAGCTCGAAGCCGACATCGTGCGCCTGGACATCGCCGCCCAGTCTCGCCGGCCGATCGTCCGGCGTCAGCCACGCGCTCCGCCGCCCCCGTAGTCCAGGTGGCGCGGGCCGCCGGCGAGTGAGTCACAGCCGTCCCCGCACGGCACCGACGCCGCGTCCACCATCCCTCGGGCGCGCCCGCCGGCCAGGTTCGCTTCGCCCATCCCTCCGAGCGGCTCTTCGCCGCCCTGCTCGACCTCTACGAGGAGCGTTGGGAGTACGAGCCGGTCGAGTTCCCCTTGCGCTGGGACGAGTCGGGCTCCCCGGTGTCGGGCTTCCGCCCCGACTTCTGGCTGCCCGAGCGAGGCACTGTTCATCGAGCTGACCACGGCCGAGCAGCGGCTGGTCACCCGCAAGAACGGAAAGGTCCGGCGGATGCGGGAGCTCTACCCCGAGATCCCCGTGTCGTGGTGTACCAGCGTGACTTCCTGGCCCTGCTCGAAGCGCACGGGCTTGACGTGAAGGTGCCCTCCGCCGCCTAATCTGGCGGGGTGGCCGCCGACGACAACGAGAGCGCGAGCACTCGTATCGTCACTCGCCTCTCCACGCGGCGCACATCGCCCTCGGGGCGAAGATGGTGCCCTTCGGCGGGTGGGAGATGCCCCTGGCCTACCCCTCGGGCACCATGGCCGAGCATCGGGCCTGTCGTGAGGGCGCGGTGGCGTTCGACGTCAGTCATCTCGGCACCGTGCGCGTCGAGGGGCCGACCGCGTTCGACCACCTGCAGCACTCCCTGAGCAACGACCTGCGGCGGATCTCTCCCGGTCGGGCGCAGTACACGCACCTGCTCGACGAGACCGGCTCGGTGGCCGACGACATCATCGTGCTGTGGATCGACGACGAGCTGTTCGACGTCATGCCCAACGCCTCGAACACCAGCCGCGTGGTGGCGGCCATCGGCGGCGAGGACGTGACGAGCGAACGGGCCGATCATCGCCGTCCAGGGCCCACGCGCCCGGGCCCTCCTGGCCGACGGTCTCGCCCGATGCGGCCGCCGTGCCCCGCTTCGGCGTGGCCCACTTCGACTGGGAGGGGGTCCCGCTGCGTGGTCTCGGGCACCGGGTACACCGGCGAGGACGGCGTCGAGTGCGCCGTGCCGGCGGCGCAGGCCGAGGAGTTCTGGTCGGCCGTTCTGGATACCGGGGTCGTGCCGGCCGGGTTGGGTGCACGTGACACCTTGCGCCTCGAAGCCGGGCTGCCCTCTGCACGGGCACGAGCTCGGGCCGGGCATCACGCCGCTGCAGGCCGAACTGGGGTGGGTCGTCGGATGGAAGAAGGGCGACTTCATCGGGCGCGCCGCCCTGGAGGAGGAGAAGGTCGCCGGACCGCGCCGGCGGCTGCGTGGCGTGGTGGGCGAGGGGCGCCAACCCCTGCGGGACGGGGCCGAGGTCTTCGCCGGCGGCCGACGGGTCGGCGTGCTGACCAGTGGCAACTTCTCGCCCATGCGCGAGCGGGGGATCGGCCTGGCCCTGATCGATGCGGACGCCCAGCTGCTCGACGGCGATCCGGTGACCGTGGTGCAGCGCGGGCGTGAGCTGCCGGCCACCATCGTCCGCCCGCCCTTGTGGCCTCCGAGGGAAGAGGAGTAATGCCCGACTATCTGCCGCATACCGAGGACGAACTGGTCCAGATGTTGGGCTTTCTCGGCCTCTCTTCGCTCGACGAGCTCTTTGCCGCCGTGCCGGCGGCGCTGCGGCTCGGCCGTGGGCTCGGGCTGGCCGACGGATCGCCCGAACCCGACGTCCTGGTGCGCATGGAGGCGCTGGGCGAGGCCAACCGGGCCCGGTCCGATCGCCTGGTGTGCTTCGCCGGTGGCGGCGCCTACGACCACGAGGTGCCGCCGGTGGTGCGGGCCCTGGCCGGTCGCTCCGAGTTCGTCACCTCGTACACGCCGTACCAGCCCGAGGTGGCGCAGGGCATCCTGCAGGCGGTCTTCGAATTCCAGACCATGGTGGCCCGGCTGGCCGGGCTGCCCGTGGCCAACGCCTCGCTCTACGACGGGGCGAACGCGCTCGGTCGAAGCGGTGAACCTGGGCGTGGCCGCCTCGGGGCGCCAGACCGTGTGGCTCTCGACGGGCGTCCCGCCCCATTGGCGCGACCGTGCTCAAGACGTTCGCCGCCGGCACCGGCCACGTGGTGGTCGACGTGCCCCTGGCAGCAGGGGCTGACCACGTGGCCGAGTCGCTCGGGGTCGCGAGTGGCTCGGCGCGGAGAGGCGCCGGGCGTGCTGGTCGTGGGCTACCCCAACTACCTGGGTTGCCTCGAGGACATCGCGGCGGCCCGCCGGATCTGCGATGCCACGGGCGCGCTGCTGGTCGTGGTGGCCGACCCGGTGTCGGCCGCCATCCTGCGCTCGCCCGGGGAGAGCGGGGCCGACGTCGTGGTCGGCGAGGGGCAGCCCCTCGGGACCGCCCTCAGCTTCGGCGGGCCGTATCTCGGGCTCTTCGCCGTGGCCGCACGCACACGTGCGCCGCCTGCCCGGGCCGCCTGGTGGGCGAGACGGTCGACATTGAGGGGACCCGGGCCTACGTCACCACCCTGCGGGCGCGCGAGCAGGACATCCGGCGCGAGAAGGCCACCTCCAACGTCTGCACCAACCAGACGCTGATGGCGGTCTACGCCGCCGTGCAACTGGGCTGGCTGGGCACGACGGGACTGCGCGAGGTGGCGCTGCGCTGCGCCCGGGGCACGCGGTTCTGCCGCGAGTCGCATGCTGGCCCTCAACGGGGTGGAGCCGCTCACCGGGGCCACGCCTACCCTGCGCGAGTTCGCCGTGCGCCTGCCCATTCCCGGTCGGGTCGCCATCGAGCGGCTGGCCGACGAGGGATACCTGGGCGGGTTGGCCCTGGCCGACCTGGTGGGTGACGAGGGCGACGGTTCGGTCGACGGAGACGACGCCGTGCACGGGTTGCTGGTCGCCGTGACCGAGCGGCGAACCCGGGCCGAAGTGGAGGGACTCGTGCGGACGCTGGACAAGGTGGTGCGATGACGCGGATGCGAGAAGGCTGTGGGCGAGCGTCGGGCGGCGCGCCGGGGGGCGGGCGACCAGCGCGCCGATCATGGGGCACGAAGCCGAGCCGACGCTTTTCGAACTGTCGCAACCGGGCCGGAGCAGTTGGCAGTTGCGGACCACCGGCATGCCCGAGTGGGAGCGTCGACGACCTGGTCCCGGCCGAGCACCGGCGCACCGAGCCGGTGCCGTTGGCCGAGGTGTCCGAACGCGATCTGGTCGGTCACTTCACCCGCCTGAGCCATCGGCAGTTCTCGGTCGACCTCGGCGCCTACCCCTTGGGCTCGTGCACCATGAAGTACAACCCCAAGCTGTGCGACACCGTGGCCGGGCTGCCCGGGCTGGCCGGTGTGCACCCGGGTGCGCCGGCCTCGTTGAGCCAGGGGTGGCTGCAGATCTTCGTCGAGCTCGAAGAGGCGCTGTGCGAGGTGACCGGCATGGCCGCGGCCACCTGCAGCCGGCGGCCGGCGCGGCGGGGGAGCTGACCGGACTGTTGCTGATGCGGGCGTATCACCAGGCCCGGGGGGAGGCCCGCCATCGGGTGATCATTCCCGACTCGGCCCACGGCACGAACCCGGCCTCGGTCACGCTCGGGCGGCTACGAGACCGTGACCGTGCCGAGCGACGCGCGGGGCTGCGTCGACCTGGCGGCGTTGCGCTCGGTGCTCGACACCGACGTGGCCGGGATCATGCTGACCAACCCGAACACGTTGGGACTCTTCGAAGAGGACATCGAGGCCATCGCGGCGGCCATCCACGAAGTGGGAGGGCTGCTCTACTACGACGGCGCCAACCTCAACGCCATCCTGGGCGTCGTGCGGCCCGGGCGACATGGGATTCGACATCGTGCACATGAACCTGCACAAGACATTCGCCACGCCGCACGGCGGGGGAGGGCCCGGGGCCGGCCCCGTGGCCGTCTCGCCCCGCCTGGTGGACTTCCTGCCCGGCCCGCGCCCGGCGCGGATGCCGTCCGGGGTCCGACGACGAGTTCGGCTACATGACGCCGGCCCAGTCCATCGGACGGGTGCACAGCTGGCACGGCAATGCGCTGGTCCTGGCGCGGGCTCTGGCCTACATCGACGTGCACGGAGGGGACGGTCTGCGCCGGGTGGCCGAGCGGGCGGTGCTCAACGCCAACTGGATCCGGCGCCGGCTCTCCGGCCGTCTACGACGTGCCATTCGATCGACCCTGCATGCATGAGGTCGTGCTCTCGGCGGCCAGCTTGAGGAAGAAGTACGGCACCAAGGCGCTCGATGTCGGAAAGCGTCTGCTCGAGTTCGGCTTTCACTCACCGACGATCTACTTCCCCCTCATCGTCGACGAGGCCCTCATGATCGAGCCCACCGAGACGGAGAGCCTGCAGACACTCGAGGCCCTGGCCGAGGCGCTCGAATCGATCGCCGCCGAGGCGGCGGCGGGGGTGCCGCTGAACGAGGCGCCGCGCACGACGCCGGTGCGCCGGGTGGACGAAGCCCGGGCCGCCCGCACGCTGGTCCCGACGTTCGATGCCCGGCACTGAGCGCCCGCGCTCGCCTGCGGCGGGCGACTATCCGAAGGCGATCGTCCCGGTCGATCATGTCGAACCGTGTCCACGACGGGTCCGGGCCACTCTGGGCGGTGAGGTTGTCTTCGACACCGTCCGGGCGCGCTACGTGTGGGAGTGGCCCTTCTACCCGCAGTACTACATGCCGTGGGCGGACGTCCGCCAGGACCTTGTCGTCGACGAGCAACATCCGCAGCAGGATCATCGAGGGTCGCTGCGCCTCTTTGGTCTGGCCGTCGGCGACACGGTGCGGCCGAGCGCGGTGCGCCTCTACGGCGAGTCTCGACAACCCAGAACTCAGAGAGACGGCTCGCTTCGAGTGGTCGGCGCTGGACAGTTGGTTCGAGGAGGACGAGGAGATCTTCGTGCATCCGCGCAGCCCCTACGTCCGGGTGGATGCCCAACGCTCGACCCGGCGCGTGCGGATCGAGCTGAACGGTGTCGTCCTGGCCGAGTCGTCGTCTCCGGTCATGGTCTTCGAGACGGGCCTTCCTACCCGCTACTACCTGAACCGCACCGAAGTCGACTTCTCACACCTGGCGGCCTTCGAACACCGTGACTCGTTGCCCCTACAAGGGAACGACGACCGGGTACTGGTCGGTCGAGCTGGGTCACGAAGTATTTGCCGATCTGGCGTGGGCCTACGACTTCCCGACGGGCCCGCTGCTGGCGATCGCCGGCCTCGATCGGCCTTTTACAACGAGAAGGTTGACGTTTTCGTGGACGGGGAGCAGGTACCCCGCCCGACCACGCATTTTTCTTGAGGCCCTCAGCACCTACTGCCCGAGCTTGGTGGTCGACGCCAATTCAGCCGCCGCCCGCATGGTGTCGAGCACAACGTGTTCGTAGGCGGCCATGTTCGGATTGTCAGCCGTCCCCGCAACGACGCGGGCATAGCCTGCCTCGAGCACGATGGCCAGCTTGAAGCGGGCCAGGATCACGTAGTAGTCGATCTCATCGACGGAGCGACCGCTGACGGTGGCGTAGTGGTTGAGCATCTGGTCGCGACTGGGCAACCCGTTCGCGTCGACGTAGCCCGAGGACCGGTCCTCGCCCGGGTCGGTCCACCCGTTCATCACCCAGCCGAGATCGAGAAGCGGATCACCGACGGTTGACATCTCCCAGTCGACCATGGCGGCCAGTGTCGCCGGCGCACCGTGTGTGAACATGGCGTTGGCGAACTGGTAGTCGCCGTGGATGATGCCTGGTTCCCAATGGGCGGGCCTATGGCGCCGCAGCCAATCGGCGGCCACATCGAGGCCTGGTAGCTGGCGGAACGCAATCGCGTTGAGGTGGGCCAGCCAGCGGTCGACCTGCCGGTCGTGGAAGCCATCGGGCTTGCCGAAGCCTTCGAGTCCCCGCGCCTTCCAGTCGACGCGGGCCAGCCGGGCCGGCCCGTCGATGAGTTGGATCCCCAGCTCGTAGCGTGCCTCGAGGTCGACATCGAAGGGGGCCGGCCACCCGTCGGTGTTCATGGGCGACCAGCCATCGACCAGGCTCATCAGATAGAAGCTGGAGCCGATCACGCTGTCGTCGTCGCAGGCCGCGTAGGCCTCGGGGTGCGGGACGTCGGTGCCGTTGAGTGCCTCGAGGACGCGGTACTCCCGCAACATCGTTTCGTTCCGTCCCGGGGGCACAAGGCGCGGCGGGCGACGGAGCACCGCCGAGAAGTCGCCCCGCGTGATGAGGAATATCTCATTGGTCGCGCCCCCGCTGATGAAGTGGACCGACACCGGCTCGCCTTGGCCGGGAAGGTTTCGCTCGTCCATCCACCGGCCGAGGCGCTCCTCGTGCACCAGCCCTTTGGTGCGCTCCTCGATCTCCTTTTCTTGTTCCGGCGTCAGTTTCGCCATCTCTCAGGAGCCTTTGCGTCCGTCGTCGTCGGGGTATGGCTCTTCGAAGAAGGTGTCGGTCGCGGCGGGGACGAGCCCGTCGAACAACTCGACCGGTGGTGCTTCCGTGAACGGTTCGGCGACGCGCGAGGCCATGATGCCCTCGCGGTGGCGCAGTGCGAACATGCTCTCGCGGTGTCCCGAATAGGACGGAGGCTGGCGCACCATCCATACGATGCCCTCGGCCGCCACCTCGGAGGGCTCCCAGTTGGAGTGGTCGGCTCCTGGCGTGTTGGCCACGAACCCCTCGGAGGCGACGGCGATGTCGATGCGGAAGCAGTTGACCGCGATGCCCGAGTCAGCGAGCTGGCGTGCTGCATCGACCGTTAGTCGCTCCAAGCCGATCTTCGAGATCCCGTACGCCAGGAGGGCGGGGTGCGGGAACAGCGCAGCCACCGAGGACACGTTGATGATCACCCCGCCGCCCTGGGCGCGCATGATGGACGCGGCCTCCCTGATGGCGATGAGCGGGGCGCGCAGGTTGACCTGCATGATCAGGTCGTAGCGCGAGAGCGGGATGTCCAGGTCGCCAATGAAGGTGATGGCGGCATTGTTGATCAGGATGTCGAGGCGCCCGAAGTGCTCCCGGGTAGTCCGGATCATGCCGATCACCTCGTCATCAACGGCCAGGTTGGTCGGCACGGCCAGGCCACGCCGGCCCGTCGCCTCAATGCGGCGCACCGTCTCGTCGATGGTGCCCGACGTCCGTTGCGGATTGGATTCGGTGGCTCGTGCGGCACAGGCCACGTCACAGCCGGCCTCGGCCAGGGCCACCGCGGTTGCCGCACCGACCCCCCGGCTGGCCCCGGTCACCAGGGCCACCTTTCCTTCGAGATCGTCCACGATGCAGCTTCCCTCCCTTGCTTCCCGTCGCTCGTTTTCCGGCCCGTGCATCCTGGCATGAAGCAGTAGGTGCCAAACAGTATGTATGTTAGATACATCATGTATCAAGCGACGCGAATATCGGACAGTGTGCGGATCCGACACAGCCGTGGCTGAGCCGGCGCGCGTCCTGCCGGACACTGGCGCCCCCACCGAGGAGCCGGCGGTCACGAAGGGTCGACGGGCCGCCCACGTGAGCGACACCCGGCGCGCCATCCTCCATGCGGCCCGAGAGCTCTTCGCCGAGAACGGGTTCCAAGCCACCCGGACCGAAGACGTCGTTCGCCGGGCCGGATTGACGCGCGGCGCGCTCTACCACCACTTTCGCGACAAGGAGGACCTCTTCCGAGCGGTCCACGACGAGGTCGCCGACGAGGTCGTCCAGTCGCTCTGGCGCCGTTCGAGCGAGCGCCCCGGCGGGGCCTGGGCCCTCTTCCGGGCCAACAGCGAGGTCTATCTGGATGCGGCCTCGACCAATCGGGCCTACCGGCAGATCTGCTTGGTGGACGGCCCCGCGGTGCTCGGGTCGAACTCGTGGTTCGAACGGAGGGACGGGCCGACGCAACAAATCGCCAGGTATCTCCACGACGCCGTGGCCGAGGGTGTCCTCGATCCGCAGCCCGTCGAGCCGCTGGCCCACCTGTTGGCGGCCCTCGGGGCGGGCTCGGCCATGTACGTGGCGCAGGCGGCGGACCCGGTGGCAGCACGCCGCCAGGTCAGCGAGTGCAACGAGCGATTCCTGTCGGGCCTCGGAGTTCGAGGCGACCCCACCCCGTCAGCGCAGGATCACGCACCATGAACCGACGGGACCGCCGCATGGCGGTCGCGACCAAGAGGAGGGCGAACTGATGGCCTGGGACTTTACAACCGAGCCCGAGTTCCAGGAGAAGCTGGACTGGGCGCGCGAGTTCGT
Organism: uncultured Acidimicrobiaceae bacterium; assembly: GCA_963737745.1. Classification (GTDB taxonomy): domain Bacteria; phylum Actinomycetota; class Acidimicrobiia; order Acidimicrobiales; family RAAP-2; genus Bog-473. The sequence goes on from CAVTTR010000012.1 coordinate 194,784, forward strand.
GCAAGAACGGGTGGAACCGCTCGACCTGCTCTATCCCCATCGCCAGTACCACCCCCTTGACGACGAGTTACGTCCCATCGTCGATCCGATGAAACAGGAGGTCCGGGACCACGACCTGTGGGCGGCGCATCTGGGGCCCGAGCTCGGTGGCGTGGGGTACGGGCAGCTCAAATTGGCTCTCCTCAACGAAATTCTGGGTCTGTCGGGCTGGGCGCCCATCGTCTTCGGGACCCAGGCCCCCGACACGGGCAACGCCGAGATCATCGCCCACTACGGGACCGACGAGCAGAAGGAGCGGTACCTCCTTCCCCTTCTCAACGGCGAGGTGTTCTCCTGTTACTCCATGACCGAGCCTCAGGCCGGCTCGGACCCCAAGCAGTTCACCTGCCGGGCTCGGCGTGACGGCGACCAGTGGGTGATCGACGGGTGGAAGTTTTTCTCGTCCAATGCCCGTACGGCCGCCTTCCTCATCGTCATGGCCATCTCGGACCCCGATGTTCCCGTCTACCAGGGCGCGTCGATGTTCCTGGTGCCAACCGACACACCCGGCGTCGAGTTCGTCCGGCACGTCGGCTTGGCCGGCGAGAGCGAGGAAGAAGGGATGCACGCCCTCATCCACTACAACGAGGTCCGGGTCCCCGCCGACGCCCTCCTCGGCGGCGAGGGTCAGGCCTTCGCCATCGCCCAGACCCGGCTCGGCGGCGGTCGCGTGCACCATGCCATGCGGTCGGTGGCGACGTGCCAGAAGGCCCTCGACCTGTTCTGCGAGCGGGTGCTCAGCCGTGAGACCCAGGGCAGCCTGCTGGCGCGTAAGGAGTTCATGCAGGGCGACATCGCCGACTCCTACGCCGAACTGGCGCAGTTCCGGCTTCTCGTGCTCTATACGGCGTGGGAGATCGATCAGTACAAGGACTACCAGCGCACCCGAAAGAACATCGCCGCCATCAAGATGTTGACGCCCAAGGTCGTCCATGACGCGGTCTGGCGCTCCATGCACGCCCACGGTGCACTGGGGGTGTCCAACGAAATGCCGTTCGGAAGCATGTGGATGTCGGCCCCCATCATGAGCGTGGTCGACGGGCCGACCGAGGTCCACAAGATCACGGTGGCCCGCGAGGTGCTCAAGGACTATGAACCGGCGCCGGGCCTGTGGCCCACCGCCCACTTGCCGGCCCAGCGGGAGCTGGCCCGCCAAAAACTGGCCAATTGGACCGAGCATCTCGTCGGCAACTCCTGACGCGTTCCCGTGCGCGCTCTGCGATGTAACGAGTACGGGCCGGTCGAGGTCCTGAGGGTCGAGGACCTGGACGACCCCGTGCCTGGGGAGGGCGCGGTCGTCGTCGAGGTGGCGCCGGCTGCGGTCAACTTTCCCGACGTCCTGCTGGTCGCTGATCAGTACCAGATCCACCTCCCCGTGCCCTTCACGCCGGGAAGCGAGTTCGCCGGCACGGTACGGGCCGTCGGGTCAGGTGTGAAGGGGGTACGGGAAGGAGACCGCGTCGTGGGGGCCGCGATGTGCGGCGCATTCGCCGAGCAGATCGCCGTGCCTGCGACGTCGCTGCACGTGGTGGACGCCGCAGTCGACCTGCATCTGGCGGCGGCGTTCGGCGTGGCCCACCGCACCGCCTTCCTGGCCCTGTCCACGGTCGCCGAGGTCAAACCGGGGGACTGGGTGGTCGTCCTCGGCGCCGCCGGGGGCGTCGGGCTGGCCGCGGTCGAACTGGCCCATCTCCTCGGCGCCCGCGTGCTGGCCGCGGCATCCAGTCCCGAGAAGCTGGCCGTGTGTCGCCTGAAGGGCGCCGACTCAGTCGTGGATTACAGCACCGAGGACCTCAAGGAACGGATCAAGGAGATCACCGGGGCCGGCGCTGACGTGGTGATCGACCCGGTCGGAGGCCCTTGGGCCGAGCAGGCCCTCCGAGCGATGCGCTTCGGCGGGAGGTTCGTCTCGGTCGGGTTCGCCTCGGGGGAGATCCCCCGCATCCCGCTCAATCTCGTGCTCTTGAAGGGCCCTTTTATCACTGGCTTCACCATGCAGGGCCTGGTGGCCAACCGTCCCGAGGATGTGGCCCGAGATGAAGCCCGGCTATGGGATTTTCTGGTCCAGGGCAAGGTCGTCCCCTACATCGGCGCGGAGTTCCCGCTCGAAGAAGGAGCGCGGGCCATGGCCGAGTTGGCCGGGAGACGGGCGACGGGCAAGGTGCTGGTGGTGCCGGCCGTGCCGGTGGGGCCGGCGTCCTGAGGGGACGGCACTCGGTACGGTAGGTCCAGGCGGCGTCAGGCCTCGGTGGTGACCAGGAAGCATCCGCAGGTGTTCCCACCCCCGGTCGCCACCACCGCCACCTTGGGGTGTCCCGCCACCTGGCGCTCACCGCCGTCGTCCCGGAGTTGGACACAGGCCTCGTGGAGGAATCCGTAGCCATGGAGGCGTCCGGCCGAAAGCTGACCGCCGTGCGTGTTGAGAGGCAAGCTGCCGTCGAGGGCGATGTGCGTCCCGCCCTCGACGAAGGGCCCACTCTCACCCGTGCCACAGAGCCCGAGCCCTTCGAGCCAGAGCATGGTGAGGTAGCTGAACCCGTCGTAGAGCTCGGCGACATCGACGTCGGCCGGGGGTGAGTGACGTCCGGCTCCACATCTGGGCTGCGGCATCGGCGCCCGCTGTCCGGGTGAGGTCCTTCAGCTGGTCCCAGCCCATCCGGTCGTAGATCGCCGACCCCATCGCCTCTATGTACACGGGCGGCCGGGCCAGATCCACCGCCAGCTCGCGACGCGAGATGACGAACGCCGTGCCCCCGTCGCAGGGCACGTCACAGTCGAAGAGGCGCAAGGGGGTCGTAATCATCCGGGAGGCGAAATAGTCGTCGAGCGACATGGGGTCCCGGTAGATGGCCAAGGGGTTCAGGCCGGCGTTGCGCCGTGCGTTGATCGCAATCTGGGCCAACTGCTCGGACGTCGTCCCGTAGCGGTCCATATGGGCCTGGGCGAACATGGCCACCCAGATGGGTGGCGCGGCCGAGCCAAAAGGAAGCGTCCATTGCTGGGAGTCGTGGGCGTAGATGGTGCCGCCCTGGCCGGCGGCGGGTCCGAGGCTGGATCGCCCCCCAGCGCCCTGCGCGCTGCCTTCCCACACCGAGCGGAAGCACAGGACGTGGTCGGCCATACCGGCGGCGACGGCCATGCACGCCTTCATCACCGAGCCGAGCTGTCCTGGGATCTCCATCCCACTGTCATGCCAATTGACCTGCAGGCGCATGGCGTCGATCGTGTCGTAGGCGGAGGCGCCGGTGAAGCCGCGGGAACCGGCCATGCCGCCGGGATACGTGGAGAGGCCGTCGATGTCGGAGGGCTTCAGGCCGGCGTCCGCGATGGCCGCGTAGCAGGCGTCGAGCGTGAGCTCGAGCGGGTCCCGGCCCAGCCGGCGCCCAATGTCGGATTGTCCGATGCCCGAGATGGCACAGTGCTTCTCCGCCAGGTTTCCGTGCCCGTTCATCGTGGTCCACCGTCGGGCTCGAACAGGGGCAGCCACACGTCGCCGTCGGGATCCTCAATGTGGCGGAAGACGACCCGGACCGCCATGCCGATCGTGATGTCGTCGACCGGGCAGTGGACAAGGTTGGTCGTCAACCTGAGCTCGGGTTGCTCCTCGATCTCCACCAGCGCCACCACGTAGGGCAGCTCGAATCCGGGGAGCCAGGGGTGATGGTTGACGGTATAGCTGGCCAGGGTGGCCCGGCCGCTTACCGGTTCAGGCGCCAGGTCCTTCGACTGATCGCGTGGGCAGATCGGGATGGGCGGATGGAGGTAGTAACCGCAGGACTGGCAGCGTAGGAAGACGAGCTGGTCGTTTTCGCCGCCCTGCCAAAAGTGCCGGTTTCGGTCGGTGAGCTCGGGCACCACCGCGATCGCGCTCTGCTCGGTCATCAAATCAGTCCCCCTGCCGGTTTCGAATGCGTCGTTCATGCCTGCGTCGCTCGTGCCGCCCCCGCCTGCACCGTCAAAGACTCTGCCATACGTCACGTCCGGGGAACCCGCCGCTACCTGACTCCCTCGAGAACGGACGTGCTACCTTGCCTTGGCAGTCGGCTGCGGTTGCCCGTGGGTGTCGGTCGGTACGGGGAGTCGTGGGCACCGGTGAAGGGGGTGTGGCCATGGAGGCTGACGATTCGGTCGGGGTGAGCGTGGACGATCACGTGGCCAGTGGCAAGCCGTTCGATCCGAAACTCTTCTTGGACCCAGGGACGGGCCGCCACCCGCAGGCCTTCTACAAGAAGGCCCGTGCCGCTGGGGCCGCCGTACCCGGGGCGTTCGGTGGGATGGAGGTCATGCGCCGCGCCGAGGTCGAATTCGCCCTCCAACACCCCGAGATCTTCTCCTCGGCCATGGAGGCGGTTGACCTCGGACAGTCGGTACCGTTGATCCCCCTGCAGGTGGACCCACCCGAGCACTCGAAGTACCGAAAGCTCCTCGACCCGATCTTCGCACCGAAGCGGATGAACCTGATCGAGCCCGATATCAGCCAGATGGTGAATGAGCTGATCGACGACTTCATCGATACGGGCTCCTGCGAGTTCACCACGGCACTGGCCGAGCCTCTGCCGTCATCGGTCTTCCTCCGGCTCATTGGTCTCCCGGTGTCGGAGCTGCCGATGTTCCTAGGGATGAAAAACGGCATCCTGCGCCCCGAAGGCAATGACATCAATGAGGTCCAGGCCAACCAGAGGGTCAGCGCGGCCGAGGTCGAGCGCTTCTTTGCCGAGACCCTGGCCGAACGGCGGAAGAGCCCGAAGGAGGATCTCCTCAGCATGTTCTCCTTGGCCGAGGTCGGTGGCAATCGGCTGAGCGATGACGAGATCCTCGGCATCTGCTTCCTGTTTCTCATCGCCGGCCTCGACACGGTTACCGACTCTTTGGAGTGCTTCTTCGCCTTTCTGGCCCAGAATCCCGACCAGCGCCGGCAGATCGTCGAGGACCCGTCCATCATCCCGACAGCCGTCGAGGAGCTCCTGCGCTGGGAGACTCCGGTCACAGGTGTGGCCCGGGTGGCCAGGGAGGACGCCGATCTCGGCGGGCTGCCCGGTGCACAAGGGCGACCACGTGGGCGTCAGCATCGGTTCGGCCAATACCGACGAGCGCTGGCTCCCGGACGCGTACGACGTGATCCTGACGCGGAACTCGAAGCACCTGGCCTTCGGCGCCGGGGTGCATCGTTGTCTGGGCTCGCACCTGGCTCGCCTGGAGCTCCGGACGACGCTGCGGGAGTGGCACAGACGAATTCCGAACTACGAGATCGTGCCGGGGACCGAGCTCAACTTCATGTACGGGCTGCGCCAGATCGACCTGTTGCCGCTGACCTGGTCTCCGTAGGCCGTTCAGCGACCCTTCCAGTTCGGGGGCCGCTTTTCCAGGAACGCCAGCGCCCCTTCCTTGGCGTCCTCGCTTCGGAAGACCGCGGCCAGCTCGTCGGGCGTGGCCCACCCACGCCGGGGGTCTTCGAGTACCGCTCGCCTGACCAGCATCTTGGCGGTCCGGACGGCCAGTGGGCCGTTGGCGGCAATGGTGGCGGCGAGCGCCAGGCTGGACTCCAGGAGATTCTCCAGCGGGACAACCTTGTTCACCAGCCCCCAGGCTGCGGCACATGGCGCGTCGATGAGTTCGCCCGTCAGCGCCAGCTCGAGGGCCAGCGACAGCGGCAAGCGGGTGCCGAGCAGGGTACCGCCGCCTCCGGGAAACAGGCCCCGCTTCACCTCGGGGAGCCCGAACCGCGCGTTGTCCGCCGCGACGACCAGGTCGCAGCCGAGGACCAGCTCGAACCCTCCGCCCACGGCGGCACCGTTGACCGCGGCGATGACTGGCTTGGGTGAGAGCGCCTCTACGTCGTAGGGGGCGGAGCCCTCGGTCGGAGCGTCCGCCGGCTCGTCCTGGGTCCCGCTGAAATCGCGCAAGTCCATGCCGCCGCAAAAAATCCGCTCACCGGCACCAGTCAGGATCACCACCTGCGTGCCGTCGTCGGTGGCGATCTCGCGGAAGGTCTCGCCCAGTGCGCCAATGAGCTCTGGGTTGAGCGAGTTCGCCGCCTGGGGCCGGTTCAGGGTCAGAACCTGGACCAGACCGTGTTGTCCGCGTTCGAGAATCATCGTCACCCCCCCTTTGCTTTCGTGGAAAACACGGTACCGGATGTGCTGCAGGGCCAACCTCGCCACTGAGGGAAGGAGTCGGTGCGCGTCGGCTCATCGACAGATCTCAGAGCAGTGCAGCGATTCCGATTCCGCCGGCGGCGACACCGAGGCAAAGGGCGAGACCCCCAAAGGTATAGAGCCACCCCTCGGCGCGGTGACCGTCGCGGTAGAGGTGGACGGATTCCCAACTGGCCGTGGACCAGGTGGTGTATCCGCCACACAGTCCGATGCCGGCGACGTCGAGGTCGTGCGGTCCGAACCCGTGGTACATCGAAAGCCCGGTGAGGACACCCAATAGCAACGAGCCCGAAGCGTTGACGAGCAGCGTCCCTACGGGGAGCGGGTCGAAGCGGCGCCGGGCGGCGTGATGGATGATCACGGCGCGCAGCACCGCACCAACGGCGCCCGCGGCCGCCACGAGCAGGGCCAGGCCGAGGGTGGGGGAGTGGTTGATGGACGAGACGACGGTCGGGGTTCGAAGCGACGCGATCATTTCGTCGTCGTCAACCATCTGCCCGCGGCGGCGCCGAGGACGACGAGACCTGTGCCCCCGGCAAGTGTGGCCGCCAGATAGAGAACGCTCGAGGCGATGTGCCCGCCCTGCAACAGAGTGATCGAACTGACGGCGAGGGCCGAGTAGGTCGTCCAGCCACCAAGGATGCCCACGATGAGGAAGGGCCGCAGTTGCGGCAGGCGGGGTGTCCATCGTTCGACCAACGGGACGAAGAATCCGATGGCCAACGACCCGCTGAGGTTGATGAGCAACGTCAGGGTGGGAAACTGCTCCTCGCCCTGGACGAAAGTGGTGTCGAGAAGGAACCGCGCCAACGTGCCGATTGCGCCGCCGCACACGATGAAGAGAATCACGATCGGAGTGAGCCCGAGCTGCGGCACTGCGGGTTCCGAAAGCTGGTCGTCGTTGCTGGGCATGGTCCTCCTGCGCCTGGTGCGCATCGAGACTTTCGTCGCGACGCTCTCTGGTCAGGAGCCATCAGCCTTGGCGGCGGTTTTGGAGCACGTGCTCCCCGGCGGGACCCATCACCGGACAACTGAGCGAATGTTAGCGGTTTACTCCACGAGTGGGGGAGTGGGCATGCCGTGGAACTCCTCGCCGGCGGACGAAACACGAGGCAAGGAGAAGGAGAGCGGTCACGAGGGCGGCCCAGATCGCGGCGTCACCGTGAGGCGGGGTGAAGGAGAAGGTGACCGGCGTGGTTCCCGCGCCGACACGGACGGATTGAAACGGGCCATTCGTGTGGACCACGACGTGGGACGCTCCAACCTCGGCTGACCACCCCGGCATGGAGAGCTCGAGCCGGTGCAGCACAGCGGGACCGTTGCACCGAACCTCGACGTTTGTCGTGTCCACCGCGTGGATATGGCACCGCGCGCCGGTCGTGGTGAAGAACGCCGTGGGGGAGGGTAACTGCCACACCGCGGCGAACCCGTCGTCGTAGACCCGGCGTGGCGCAGGAGTGACCCCGGCGGGCGGCCATGGCGAGCCAAAGACATCGGACCCAGACGCGTACGCCACCACGAATTTGACCCCGGCCGCTTCATACGTCGCCAGGTTGGTTGCCAACGCTTGTGCCGGGCCAAGTCCGTCGGGATCGACTTTCGTCGTCCCGGTGAAGAGGAGCGGCACGGAGTTGGAGTCGAGCGACTTCTGCACGTACGTGGTGAAGGTCTTGGGTTCCGGCAGGTCGTTCACGTTTATTTCAGCCAGGCCGAAGAAGGAGCCGAAGTTGGGTTGCATCGGTCCCAGGGTGGCGAAGCGGGCCCCGCCAAGGTGCCCTTGCAGATAGTGAACAAGAGCGGTATCGACCTTTGCCGGTCGGGGCGCCGACAGCAAGGGTGCGGCGAACAACAGGGCGGCTTCGCCCACCACGGCGCCCACCACGAGAAGCGGACCCAAACGGCGTCTGCTGTCGGCTCCTCGGGTGTACATGAGAACGCCGCCGGCCACCACCGTGGTCACGGCCAATGCGGCGAGGGCGCCACTGGCCACGGTGAAGGCGTGCGCGTGGGCGTAGTGGCTCACGGATGACATGACCGGCCACGCCTCGGATGCGGCCCCGGTGATGGCGCCGAGAGTGATTACTCCGCCGCCGATAACCAGCGCGGGATGCACACGTCTACGGACGAGGTCGTCGATACCGAAGGCGGCCAGCACGATCACCGCAAATTCCCACGATGTCTGGGAGTACCGATAGAAGGCAATCGACTGGAAACCTGGGAGGTGGTTCAGCAGATGGCTGACCGGCGTGACACCGAAGGTCTTGCTCATGGCGATCAGAATCCAGAAGGCGAGCGCAATCCGCAGCGCACGCCAACGGGCTCCCAGTAGCCCTATGAGGGCGCACAAGGCGAGGCTGGCATCGAGATACCCACCGGTGTTGCTCCACATGACCGTCAGGAGCGGTGCGCTTGCCCCCGTCTTGAATCCGAAGATCGGCCCAAACCCATAGGGGAGGATCGTCTGGGCCAGGCTCTGCGTGGGCAGGAATACATTGCTAAGGGAGCCGGCATGGGCCCCCACGTTGGCGTGGGGGAGATAGTCGAGGAAGGCCACCCAGGCGGGGGCGCTCAAGAGAGCTCCGGCCACTCCTGCAAAGGCCAACTTTGCCAGGAGCGCGCGCCACCGATCCTGCACCGAGAACAACCGCACGGCGGCCCACACCAATACCAACAGGCCGTCGATGTATGCCACCTCAGGAAAACCGGCGACGACGGAAAGGGCGAGTGCCAAAGCGAGCAGGCGCCATCCATAGGGTCGGAATTCCAGCGAAGCCTCCCGGGCATGCTCGACGCCCAGGATCGCGAGTGGGAGAAAGGCCACCGGATTGGCGGTGGCGTGCTCGAACCAGGCCAAGGTGCCGCAGAGACCGAATGCCAGACCTCCGGCCGTCGATGCTGCCCGACCGAGACCCAATCGCCGGAGCAAGAAGTAGGTGGCATAGCCCGCTACCCCTTCGAGGACGACGTGGAACACGACGAATCCAAGGGCATTCTGCAGGAGCAGGACGGGCGGGAAGAAGGCCGCGGACTGCATCCCTCCGGCCAACGGGGCGCCGAGACCCTCGTAGGGATTCCACCAAGGGATGTGCCCGTGCAGCCAGTCCATGGCGACCAGGTGACCCACGGCCTGCGTGATGTAGCCCGCGTTGGGATCGACGACAGAGCTCCCCGGCAGGGCTTGCCGAAGCGCTGCGCTCGGGATTCCCGAGAAAAGTTGGACTGGATCTCTGCTGAGGAGATCGACGAGCGTCGGCACGTTCACTACGACAATCATCAGACCGATAATCCCGATAGGGATGCAGTTCGGGTTGGAACGCAGCCGCCTCAGAAACCTCACCTGACGCACTGGAGCGGCCGAGTGGACCTCCCGATGGTCGTCAAGGTGCCGGGGTACGGGGTCCCGGCGCGTTGCGAAAACGGAATGGTTCGCTCTCTCGCCCGACGATCACGTACCAACACTCACCCGAAGCTTCGGAATCGAGGATGCGTTGAAACGCAGCCACGACCTCACTGACTTCGAGAATGGGAAACCCCATATCGAGCAGCATCTGTTCGGAGCCCTTGATGATGCTCGTGTAGGCAAAGGAAGGGCACAGTGCGTGCACCTTGATGCCCTCGGCCGCGTAGGCCTGGCCTATGGAGCGCACGAGGCCGACCAGCGCATGCTTGTTAGCGGCGTAAATCGGATCGAGGGGAACGGCGACCAGTCCGGCCATGCTGGCCGTGACCACGATGGTCCCTCCTCCAGCGGCAAGGATGGCGGGTCGTGCTGCCGTCAGCCCGTACACGACTCCATCGAGGTTGATTCGCATCGTCCGCCGATAGGCGTCGGGATCGAAATCATCACCCATACCGCACGATGTGGTGATGCCAGCATTGAGGTGGGCGAGATGCAAGGCCCCGAACTCCTCAACGGCGAACGCGACGGCTCTCGTGTTCTCGACGGGCTCAACCACGTTGGTGTGAATGAAACGACCACCGATCTCGTCGGCCAGTTCCGCTCCTCGGCCGTCATCAATGTCGGCCAGCACGACATGGGCGCCCTGCGCAGCCAGATGGCGGGCAACAGCCTCGCCGATGCCATTGCTGCCGCCGGTGATCAGCGCCACTCTGCCGGCCATGTCCATGTCGTGGATCGTAGGGGAGCGCGCTATTCCTCACGGGGCTCATATCGCCCTGCGCCCGAGGTGGCGGATATCCCCTTCCCCGGAGGGCACACGTGTCGCTCGCGGCGACTGGCTGGGAATGAGCTGGGCGAAGAGCTCCGACACTTCTTCGGTGAATAACCGACCGCGCCGCATCGTTTCTCAAAAACAAGTCCCGGGGCTCTCTCTGAGCGGTGCACTCGGTCGCTAGAACCGGCGCGCCGGAACGGGCCGACGCTCGCCGCCGTGGTTCCCGTGGTTCGCGTGGTTCCCGTCGCTCGGCAGGAGGAGAGGGGGCACATCCACCTCTGCGAAAGCCACCTTTCAAAATTGAGGGTCCAACTTAACATAATGATTATTATCGGCGGCCGGGGGAGAGTAGGGCAGCAGCGAGATGACGGGCGTCTTGTCATCCGACCAGGAGTTATTGCTGCGGTTCGAGGCGCCTCGTTCTGGCGGCGGGAATCATGAACTGTAATGACGTGGGCTGACGGGCTCGGCTGCCGCTCGCCACAATCCCCATTGCACCCACGAAGCCAGAGAGACATGGTTTTGGATCCGCTTGGCGTGAAGCCGCCGGAACGGATCGGTGAAGGGGAGGGGCGGTAGAACCCAAATGGTCAGCTTTTGGTGGCCCCGCTCCCCTGCTAACAGCACCCCCGGCCGGCACGGTGGCTGTGCACCGCGCCGGCCGGGGGGCCGGGCGCCATCAAGGGGGAAGACGGCGCTGTCGCTCGATGCCTGCCGGGGAATGGGGTCGTGATGGCGGAGTCACGGCGTCCCCGGGAGGCGGAGCATTTTCAGCATGGGGTATCGAGTTTGGGGTCCGGCGCGGTCCGGCTGTGGCTCCCCTGAGAAGGGCCGACTGCAGGGGATGTGGGAGGTCCTCTCGGGTTAAGAGGGGGATTGAGCTGGGGTTCCTCATAAACGAATTGCCGAAACTCTAAGCCGGGCCACAGGCCAATTTGGGGCTGGCTATCACATCGGCTTTGTGTACTGCTACCCATGCCTCAGCAGGGAGACGACGACGCTTTGCAGGCGGATGCTGCAGTTGGAGGTTATCCGGTGACCGATGTCACTCAGGAGATTCCGTTGAATGATGAAGGTGAGGCTCCCCCGTCGGAGGAGCGTTCACACAAACGGAAATACATGCTGATCGGTGCGGCCGTCGTCCTCGTCGCCGGTTTGGCTCTCGGTTTGAGTCTGGGTCTCACGGGAGGTTCACCGGCCACGGGTCTCGTCGTGAGTACCCAAGTAGTGAAGGCCACGACGGGGACGATTAAGGAGACCGTGTCGGCGTCGGGCACGCTGGAGCCGGCCAGCCAAGCAAATCTCAGTTTCGGCGTGTCGGGAGTCGTGACCGCAGTCGACGTCAAGGCTGGGCAAACGGTGACGGCGGGCCAGGTCCTGGCGACGGTCGGCACGTCTGCGCTGCAGGCCGATGTGGCCTCGGCGCAGGCTCAGCTGGAGTCGGCCCAAGATCGATTGACGAGTGATAAGGCTGCGGGCGCCGAGGCGACACAGATCGACTCGGACGAAGCCGCCGTCACGTCCGCCGAATCATCACTCTCTTCGGCGCAGGCCGACCTGGCCGATGCCTCGTTGACCTCGACGATCTCGGGGACCGTGGCCTCGGTCAGTCTGGTCGTCGGCCAGCAAGTCACAGGAACCGGTTCTGGATCGAGCGGGTTCGGTGCCACCAGCGCGGCCTCGTCGACCGGGTCGACCTCGACGACGGCCCAGGTGATCGTCATCAGCACCGAGTCATTCATCGTGAACACCACCGTCGATGACACCGAAATTGGTGAGCTCCAAGAGGGCGATCAGGCCACGATCACGCCAACGGGGTCCACGACCCTCGACTTCGGGACGGTGGCGTCCATCGGCCTCATCGCCACGGAGAGCTCCGATGTGGCGACCTTCCCCGTGGTCATTGACGTCACGGGAGATCCCACCGGCTTGTACGCGGGCGCAACGGCGGACATCTCCATCATCGTCAAGCAACTCAACAATGTGGTCGAAGTCCCGACGGCCGCTATTACGTATTCCACCAGTGGTCAGGCCACCGTGACCGAGGTGAAGAACGGGGCGCATGTAAGCCAGCCAGTGACGGTCGGCACAGCTGAGGCGGGCGAGACGCAGATCACGAGCGGCCTTTCCTCAGGCGACAAGGTGGTCGAACGCGTCGTCACCTTCAAGGGGACCACCGGGGCATCGAGGACCGGCGGTCTTGGTGGCTTCACCCGGGGCGGCGGTCTCGGCGGTGGCGGCTTCACCGGGGGCGCTGGTGGCGGCTTCACTGGTGGCGGCGGTCGCTTCGGCGGAGCCGGGGGATGACGCATACACCCACACAGCAGACCGCAAGAGTGCATCAACCGACGGGGACCGGTGATCCGCCGGTCATTGCGCTCAACCACGTGACAAAGGTGTACCGCACCGGCACCATTTCGGTGGCTGCGTTGCGGGGCGTCTCCTTGACTATCGACGCCGGCGAGTACGTGGCGATCGTTGGTCCCTCGGGTTCGGGGAAGTCCACCCTGATGCATATTCTCGGCTGCCTCGATACGCCGACGTCAGGCACATTTCACCTCGCTGGACAAGACGTGAGCCACATGAGCGAGGAGCAGCTGGCTGAGGTGCGCAACCGGCGCATCGGGTTCGTGTTCCAACAATTCAACCTCTTGCCGTCCATGACCGCCTGGCAGAACGTCGAGCTCCCGTTGGCCTATGCCGGCGTGCATCGGGCCGAACGCAAGCAGCGGGCCATGGACGCTTTGGCCAAGGTGGGTTTGGCCGGCCGCGTGCAGCACCGTCCCGGCGAACTCTCCGGAGGCCAACAGCAGCGTGTCGCCGTGGCTCGGGCGCTGGTGACCGAGCCCGACCTGATATTGGCTGACGAGCCGACGGGAAACTTGGACTCGGTCTCGGCCGACGACGTGCTCGGCCTCATGGCCCAGCTCCACGAAGCCGGTCGTACCCTCGTCCTGATCACGCACGACGTCGGTGTGGCGTCGGCTGCGGGAAGGGTCATCGGCATTCGTGACGGGTTGGTCACCGAGGACGGCGAGCGCAACCTCGAAAACGTTCGATGAGCTGGCTCGAGACACTCCGTACGGGATGCAACGGGATTCGCAGCCATCGGTTGCGGTCCGGGTTGACGGTGCTGGGCATCCTCATCGGGATCGCCGCCGTCATCTTGACCGTCGGTCTGGGTGAGGGGGCCCAGGCGCAAGTCAGCTCCGAGATCACCTCTCTCGGGACGAACCTGCTCACTATCTCGCCCGGGAGCACCACTTCGGCGGTCGGCATTCGTGGGGGCTTCGGCTCGGCCTCGACGCTGACGACCGCCAACGCCGCCGCCCTGGCGTCTTCGGTGGTGGCACCGGACATTAAGGCCGTGGCTCCGACCACACAGGCGACAGAGACACTCATCGACGGCAGCACCAACTGGTCCACGACCGTGGTCGGCACGACGCCGTCTTGGCTGACGGTCCGGGGCCGGACGGTGGCCCAAGGAAGATTTCTCGACAACCAGGACGTGCAGGATCATGAAGCAGTGGTCGTGCTTGGTTCGACGACGGCCTCAGAGCTCTTCAGCCGGGAGGACCCCGTCGGGCAAACGGTCGATGTGAGCGGCGTGCCGATGACGGTCGTCGGTGTCCTCACGTCGGTCGGATCCTCTTCGTCGTCATCGACGACGACCGATCAAGATGACCAGGCGCTCGTGCCCATCACCACGGCGGCGCAACGCATCTTTGGCGGGACCTCGCGCAACTCGGTCAGCTCCATCATTGTGCAGGCCCGCTCTTCGAATGATCTGACCGCGGCCTACCAGGAAGCCGACCACGAGCTGTTGGCCGCGCACGACATCACCGACGGCTTCGGATGCCGACTTCACCATCACCTCGGAGCAGTCGGTTCTCTCGACGGCCACATCGGTCGACCGGACATTGACGATCCTGCTCGGGGGTATTGCGGGCATCTCTCTCCTCGTCGGAGGCATCGGTGTCATGAACATCATGTTGGTCTCGGTCACCGAACGGGTGCGAGAGATCGGGTTGCGCAAGGCTCTCGGAGCAACGCCTCGACTCATTCGGCGCCAATTTCTGGTGGAGGCATCCGTGCTCGGGCTCGCTGGCGGAGCGCTCGGCGTCGCGCTCGGAATCATCGGAGCGGCGACCTTGCCCGGGGTGGTCGGAGACCCCATCACCATCAGCGCGTGGGCCGCCGGGGTGGCGCTCGCTGGTCGCCATGGCGATCGGGGTCGTCTTCGGTGTCTACCCCGCCAGTCGCGCCGCCCACTTGGCCCCCATCGACGCGCTGAGGAGCGAATAGATGGCACACGAAATGACGATGAGGAAGAGAAGGACCACAATGGCCACAACATGGCGGCGTAGCCGCAAACTGCGGAAAATAGGGATGGCGACGGGCGCGGGCCTAGGCTGCCTGTCCCTGGTGGTGGCGCTGGCATCAGCGGCCGGAGCCGCCACCAGCCCGGGGAACGATGCACCAGTGGCAGCGTGGCCAGCATCTCGGGCAGCACCATGGAGGTGCAGAGCACGACCGCACAGACCGCGGTGACCTGGACGGCGACCACGACGTTCTCCGAGACGGCCACGGAAACCATCAGCGCCGTCGCCGTCGGAGATTGCCTCACCGTGACGGGGACACCAGCCAAGAAATCCAAGACCACGATCGCCGCCCGGTCCGTCACGATCAGCAAGCCCTCGACGACCGGTTCGTGTACCGCTGGACTCGGTGGAGGAACGGCAGCTGGCGGTCGCTTCGGTGGTGCGGGCGGAGCCGGAGGAAGATTCGGTACGGTCGGCGCGGGCGCACGTGGTCTCGGGTGAGACCCCGCCGAGTGGCAGCTTCCCGGGCCGCTCGGGGAAGTGGGAAGGTCATTCCCGGGAGGGGCGAACTTCACCTTCGCCTCGGGCAAGGTCACCGCGGTCAAGGGCTCGACAATTACCTTGTCCGGACACTGCTGGTAACGAGCCCTTTCGGTCGCTCGTCCAGTTCGAAGGCGTCGAAGGCGACCAAGCCCACGACCCAGAAGCTCAAGATCACGAGCGGGAAGTCCACCACCTTCTCGGAGACGCAAACGACATCGTCCTCTGCCCTGGCGGTCGGTGACTGCGTGAGTGCCTTCGGCACGGCCGGGAGCACCGGTGCCGTGACGGCCACCACCGTCCGCATCACCTCGACCGGCGGCAAGACGTGCTCCGGCCTTCGGCGGCGGTGGGTTTGGTGGCGGCGGGTTCGGCGGTGGCGGTTCCGGTGGAGCGGGGGCTGAGTGGCACCTCCGGTGACTGACGTACCAGGCCTGCGCCGGCGCGGCATGAGACGGCGCCCCGCCGTCATCGGGGTGGCGGTCGTCATCGTTCTTCTGGTGGCTGGCGGAGCCACCGCGCTCGCGGCCAGCGGCTCGGGTGATGGTGGGTATCGGATGACAAGCGTCGTGCGACGCCTCGATGGACACCAACCTGGTTGTGGTCGGAACGATCGAGCCGGTCAACGACGCCTCCGTCAGTTTCCAGGTGGCGGGGCAGGTGGCGAGCGTTTCGGCGACGCCGGGAGCACAGGTGACCGCGGGCGAGCCGTTGGCTTCTCTCGATACGACTGCGCTGAGTGAATCGGTCTCCTCGGCCGAGTTGTCCCTCCAGTCGGCTGACGCCAAATTGACCGAGGACGAAGACAGCGAGACTGCGAGCACCGACACGGCAACGACGACGACCACGGTGCCGAAGACATCGTCGTCGGCCGGTAGCTCGATCAGCCAAGATCAAGCCGCCTTGGTCACGGACCAAGCGACGTCGTCCGGGGACCAGCAGCAAGAAGCGGCGGACCTCAAGCAAGCGCAAACGGCGTGCGGGCTTTCGACGACGCCGACCTCGCCCCCTTCGACCACGTCCACCACCACGACCACAACCACGGCCTCCTCCCCCACGACTTCTTCGGACACCAGCGGGTGCACCAACGCCCTGCAGCAAGTTTCGACCGATCAGCAGTCGGTGGCCAAGGATCAGCAGGCCGTGGCGGCGGACGAGTCCACGCTGGCCAAGGCCATCACGGCGGAAGAGTCTGCGGCGAGCTCCGCAAGCTCGACCACGAGCAAGTCGTCGACGGGGACGTCATCGACGGGGACGACCGGGAGCGGCGGCACGAGCGCCAAGAGCAACGCGGCGAGCGATGCTGCTTCGAACAGCGCAACCCAGATCGCGACGGATGAGGCGGCGATCGACACGGCCCAGGCCAATGTGGTGGGAGCCGAGCAATCCCTGACCGATGGTCAGCTCACGAGTCCGATCAACGGCACCATCGTGTCGGTCGGGATCAACGTTGGCGAGACGGTAGGTGCCGACTCGAGCACCGACGACATCGTCATCATCGGTACGAAGTCCTTCGAGGCGACCGCGACGTTGACCAGCGCACAGGTGCCGTCGGTCAAGGTGGGCTTGGCGGCCAGTGTGGCGGTGGACGGGACAACGGGGTCCATCGACGGGGCCGTGTCACAGGTGGGGCCGGTCCAGTCGACCGAGTCGGGGTACTCGTATCCGGTTGTGATCGCGCTGCCGGCCTCGGCCAACAATCTCTTCGCCGGTTCGACCGCCAACATCTCGATCGTCACCGGGACGAAGAAGGACGTGCTGGCGGTCCCCACATCGGCCGTCACGACGTCGGGAACGCGGGCGTACGTCGTCGTGCTGTCCGGTGGAAACCCCGTGGACAAGCCCGTCAAGATCGGCCTCGTCGGGTCCATCTACACCCAGGTGCTCTCTGGCGTGAAACAGGGACAGGAGATTGTTCTGGCGAACGACGCCGATCCCGTTCCGGCGTCGAACACGGAAACCGTGGGTGGCTTTGGGAGCGGCGGCTTTGGCGGCGGCACCGGAGGGTTCGGGGGCGGGACCACTCGATTCAATGTCGCCGGGAGCGGCGGATTCGGCGGCTGAGGGCCATCGGGGTCAGGTCGGGGACACCGCCGCGAGCCGAGCGTCATAGTCGTCGGCCAGTCGCTGTAAGGAGTCGGCGCAGTCGCCGGTGAAAGAGGATCCGTGCATCAGCGCCAAGGTGGTCGGTCGCAACTCGGCCAGCTTGCGCAGCGTTGCTCCCGTCGAAGGGGTGAGACACGTGGCCCCAAAGACGTCCTCCGCCACCCCGGCGGCCTCGACGATGTCGTCGGTCGTGAGAGCGGGACCGTTTCCGAGATGTGTGAAGAGATCCCCGCAGAGGAGCGTCCCCGTCGTTTCCTCGTAGAGGACGCGAGCCTCCCATCCGTGCGGCACGTGGGGGGTATCGATGTGCCGAACCCGTTTGCCGCCGAGTTCGATGACCTCACCGTCGGCAAGGGGGCGCGGCGGGCGGTCAGCGAGATCGTCCAGGGAGACCATGCACCCGAGACCGCCATGCGCCACTTGTGCGCCGGGAGCCGCAGCGAGGAACAGGTTCATGGCGCCGCATTCGTCGGACTCGACGTGACCGAAGGTGATCCACCGCAGGGATTCGAGGGGAACAATGGTGGACACGGCCTGGCTCACGTCCGCGTACGTACGACGGGCCCCGGTATGGAAAAGCAGCGGCTCCTCGGCGTCGATCAGGAACTGGTTGAAGGTGAAGCCGGTGGGGCCGATATCGGGGGTGAACGTCGACAGTCGAAAAATGCGATCGGCGATCTCATCGATTTTGGTTTCCATGGTCTGAGCTCCTTAGAGAGGAAGGGGGTGGGCAAGGATGCCGGTGCCGGGCAGCCGACCCGAGAGTATGCGAATGAATGTCATGGCATCGATGTCGACGCGCTCTCCGTTTGTACCTTGGCTGAACTTTCCACCGGCCGTCCCTTCGAGAACGAGGTCAAAGGGTTCGCCGTGAATGGAGGCCCACTCCCCCACAATGTCGGCCACCAATCGGCCGTCGTGATCGGCCGTGAGATGCATGGGACGACCGATGGCCGCGCAAATATCGATCCGATGGGCCCACACGTCCCGGGTGAAGCCGACATCGAGCAGATACTTCAGCGGGACCCAACCGATGGGCGGACCGAAGGGCATCGGGAGATAACGCATGGGCGGCGGCGTGCGCCACCGGCCCTTGACGGCGCGCGGTCCGATGGCCGCCATTTGCGCCACGATCTCCTCATTGGAAAGATCGATCCGCTCGCGTATCTGGAACTCGTTCATACCATCGACCCAATGATGTGACTCGATCTCACGGTTGAGCGGGAGACCTCTTCGGAGTTGGTGCAGGAACTGCGGAAACGAAGCTTGGGCATCACCCGATCCAAGAATGTGCAGTGCCATGTGGCGGACGTCCCACGCGGTGCAATCCGTCTGGGTCGCCCATTCGTCAGGTGAGAGCGTTCCCAACAACTCGGCGAACCTCCGGAATTCCTCTTCTGCCAGCACTCGTGCTTCAGGTCGCTGGATCCGGAGCTGTGCTGCTCTGCTGTCTGTCATTTCTGCCTCCTTCGAAGTGCATCGTCAAGGTGTAGGTCGGTAAGTCGGTCCAGGTGGCGGATCCAACGGTTCCCGCCGGGGTCGTTGCTGATCTGCGCGTCGATCAGGCCAGCCACCATGGCGATGCAGCAGTCGCGGTCGCCGTCACTCTCGACACCTGCTGCTTGGAGAAGGGTGATGACCCGACCGAGTACCTCCTGAGCCAGGGCGTAGGAGTCGGCCGAAGGCTCGAACCCCGGGATGGGACGCTGGAGGAGCAGCGCGCACCGAGCGGTGTCCTCCACCGCGAAGGTCACGAAGGCTCTCGTGAACACCTTGACGGCGTCTCTGGGATCGTCGGGTAGTTCGAGTGCGTCGAGGCGTTCGAGGAGCTGACGATTGCCGTCGGCGAACATGGCGTCGTACAGCCCATTCTTCGAATCGAAGTAGGCGTAGAGCGACGGCTGCCGGATTCCCACTTCGCGGGCCAATCCGTGGAGTGACAAGCCCCCGATGCCGTGGATGCGCGCCAGTTTCCAGGCGGCAGCGAGGATCGTCGCCATCCTCGACTGTCGTCGGGCGGTGATGGTCGCCGTCGTCGTCGTCGTCGTCGTTCCTATCACTAATAGGCAGTTTACCTATCGCTGATAGGAAGTCAAGAGCGCACGGTGCAGACCGGCATCTGTGGCGAGACTCCGACACGAGAATGTCTGATGAACTGTGAGCCCGTTGCCAATAGAGGAGAAGACGATGGCCAAAGCGAGCGAGGACGAGTTTCCCGTCATCGAAGACCCCGAACCGTTGGAGCCCGAGGACGCGGCGGAGATCGCGCCGCTTGACAGTGAGATCGACTTCGACGACGAGCAGGAGGAAGATCAGCTGCCACTCGATGCCGTTGAGGCCTCCGAGTTAGGGGTGTTGCTGGACGACCCCGAGTCTTTGTCCGACGAAGACGAGTAGGAGAGCCGGACTACAGAAAGCTAACCCTGCACCCGTTTGGAGAATTCGAGGATTTGGGGCGCCAGCAGGTACCAGGTCTCGAACATCCGAGGTGGTCCGCCCTGCCTCGACAGGGCTCCGAGACGGTTCCACTCGTTCTCCGTGTCCGGCCAGGGCGGCTCGACAAGCTCAGACCCAGGGATTAACCGGTGCAGCTCACGAGACACCTCGTCGGGATGTTGGAGATCCTTGAGGCCGCCACGGACGATCGTCACCGGGAGCGAGAGTTTGGCGATGTCGTTGGAAGACACCCCTGGAATCGCCTTGTCGGGATCGACGTTGTAGGCCCAGAGCCACTTCTTCATTTGGGCGATGAATTCGTCAGGGTCCTGCGCCAATACCTGCTCGCGATGCCTCGGCTTGATGTCGGGCTCACCGAGCATCCCAAGGTCGTTCCAGTTCTTGAGGTTTGCGACTTCCTCCATTGAAATCGCAGCATTGTTGATCCACGGCAGGACATACACCGAGGCGAGCGTCAACGTACCGACGATGCCGCCCACGAAGTTCCAGCCGAACAAGCCACTTGCGACGTCAGGGTGGCGAAGCGCGGTGAGCAGGGACACGCGGGCGCCACCAGACCCACCGGCGATGATGGCGGGGGCCATGTCGACCTGACGGAGGAGCTCGGCCAGAACGTCGGCCTGGGTGGCGGACTCGGACTCCCCTGTGAAGTTGAGATCCGATTCGCCGCAATTCGGTCGGTCCCAGATCAAGACCTTCATTTCCTTCGCCACCTCTTCGGCGAGCTCGCGGTATCCGGGGAATTTCATCGAGAATCGACCGCCCGGTGTGAGGACAATGGGCGGTCCGTCTCCAAGAATCTCGTACGCGACGCGCCTACCGTCGATCTCAACGAAGCTCATACGTGTCCCCTCTTGCTTTTGTTGGCGTTCCCCCGCGGCCCGCGGGCAGCCAAGGGGGTGGATGGTAGCAAGGCGACCACCTTCCCGCCGAGCGTCCTGATCAGGATGCGATGGTCGTCAGCCCTCAATCACATTGTGGACTTGGGCCACCATCGGCTCCCCCACCGTGACCTCGAGCTGAGCCAAAATAGGCATGAGCGTCGCGCCGAATGCATCGAAGTCCTCCTGGGACTCCCAGATGTCGAATATGTTCACGGCGCCGTCGGACTCGAGGGCGACGTGATAGGTCCGCCCCTTGGGGCTTCCCGCGCCAGCGTCCTCCAACTGTGTGATCGCCTTGTCGTACTTTTCCACCGTGAATCCAGTGTGCGCGAAATAGATGCCGAGTGCCATGACGGACCGCCTTCCGTGAATGTGACCAACGGCTGGAGCGTAGAGCAAGTGGACGTCACGTGCACAGGGCGATCCTGTCTGCCTCTGGCTCAGGCGTCGCGGAACCAGCGCTGGATGCGGCTCGAGCCGAATTCGTCCTTATCGGCCGCAATAGCGGCGGAAGGCCCCTCGAGGTCTCCGACCGGCGCGGACCCGCTCAAGAAGGTGACACTGACGCGAGCCACGAGGTCGTGCCCGAACTCGAGGTAACACGTGCCATGTCCGTCATAGTTCGTTGGCGCGGAGTCGCTTCGGATTTTCGACGCGATCTGCGTCGCCACGACCGACGCTTGCCCCTCGGAGAAGACGCCGGCTTTGGGCGTTCCCACACTCGTCACATCGCCGACGGCGTACACGTCGGCAAACGTGGTCTCCAGCGTCAGGGAATTCACGGGGATCCAACCGTCGATGGTCATGCCCGACTCCTCGACCACCCGGGGGACTCTGTGTTGGGGAACACCGAGAAAGAGGTCGTAGGGCATCTCGGGCCCTTCGCTCAGGATTGCGACCTTCCTCTCGGGGTCGAGGCTGGTGATCAAGCGCCCTGGGTGCCAATGAATGCCTCTCTCTTCGAAGGCGATGAGCAGGGCCTCGGAGGCAGCCGGCGAGGGCGGAATGGGGACACCGAGGGGCATGACGAGGGAGATGGTCGATTTCTCGCGCAACCCGCGCTCGGTGAGGTAGTCGTGGAGCAACAGAACCGTCTCGCTCGGCGCGGGAGGGCATTTGAACGGCGTGGAGGTCACGCCCACAATGACGCGGCCACCGCTGAATTCGGCCAGCACCTCGCGCAGCGCAAATGCTCCGCTGACGGTATAGAACTCATGGCCCCCTTCGACGAGTCCGGGGGTAGCGGATGGATCGAGGTCCGCGCCGAGTGCGACAACCAAGATGTCGCCTTCGAATGTTCCGGCGTCTGTCTCCACTCGTTTGGCGTCGGGGTCGATGGCGCGGATCGTCGTGTGTACGAAGCGCAATCCAGCCTTGTTGATCTCGCTGTACGCATGAAAGACGTCGGACGCCGGCTTTTTGCCGAACATCACATCGAGCTTGGAGAATCCAAAAATGAAGCCCTCGCTCTGATCGATGAGGACGATTTCGATGTCGTCACCGAACTGCGCTGAAAGTCGGGTGGACAATTCCAGGCCGCCGAAGCCCGCTCCGAGCACCAACACTCTCATCTCCCGCACCCACTTTCTCTTTCTCTGCCGGGACCGCAAACCGGCGACCCACTCCCCGCTGCCCGTGCCGTCGGCGTATACGCGAGCTGAGGTGACAATCCCGGCCGCCTCTGAGATTGCAATAGGAGTAGCCCGGCAGTCAAATGTCCGGGGTGCACGAGGGATACTCCGGGAGCAGGAGTCCCTACGATGGGAGTCCAGCCAACACCGGCGAGTTCGTCGTCGCACGGGGATCGAGGAGAGGCCATGGCAGACCACGTTGGATTGGACGGACATCACAAGGCCACGGTGGAGAAGATTTTCAGCCATCCGGTGAGTCACAACATCCAATGGCACGACGTCCTCTCGCTCCTCCAACGTGTGGCCACGGTCACCGAGGAGCACGACGGTCGTTACAAAGTCACCTTGGGTTCGGAGACGCAGTTTTTCGACGTCCCTCGTCATCATCACGATATCGACGAGCAACAGGTCGTCGACTTGCGCCGGATGCTCAAAGGCGCCGGGATCACTCCTGAGACGGCGTAGGCACGTGCGTTCGCATCAGAGAGCCGTCACGGTCTGGGCCAGAGTCTGCGAGGGCCGCTTGGCGTGAGGCTCGTACGCCCTGCCGACCTCGGTTCCATGGAGCGAATGCTAGAGGCCATGCAATCCTGCGAACCGACCTTCGCCGACCTCGGGGCCAGTCTTACCACGCGCGAAGTGAGTGGGTTTACCCGCACGCAGGCCGAGAGAGTGCTGGGCCACGGCGCCGAGACCTTCGCACGGGCGGTCGACGGTCTTCAGCGATGGAAAGCGCACAGCCTCTGGGGCTTCGCCGTCTTTCCGAATGACGCCGCCATCCGAGTGGGCTCGACGATCATCGTGAGCGTCGGGATCCGCTTGGTGGCGCTGGCCATTCCATGCCGGATTGTGGTGGTCGTGGACGAAGCCGATCGCTGGGGATTTGCGTATGCCACGCTCCCGGGGCACCCCGAACAGGGAGAGGAAGCTTTCCAAGTCACCATGGCGGCCGATCAGACGGTCCGCTTCGTTATCACGGCGCTGTCTCGCCCTGCTGATCCACTCGTCCGGCTCGCCGGTCCGGTCGAACGGGTGGTGCAGGCGCAGTCGACGACGGCATACCTACGGGCGCTCAACCGTTTCGTCAATGAAGAGGGCCGGTAGAGCCCCCACTTCACAGCAGGCCGGACACCTCATGCACCTCACCACAGGAGACACCGATGGCCTCGTGGTGATGCCGCACCGCCTCGGCGTCAGGCGCCTCGAGCAAGCAGTACACCTTGCCGTCGGGGTTGTGGAAGAGCTCAATCTGCCGGACGCCGAACTCGTCGGCTTTGCCATCCTTGGTGTCTTGCGTGATCTGCTCTATCGCCATACCAGGAAGTTTGAGGTCGTCGTGAAAGTCCATGAATCGTGGCACGTGCAAACTCCTTTGCGTCGGGCCCTCCACCGAAGCGCAACGCGCCTTGGGTGTCGGTGCCGCTCAAGTGTAGGACTTCTCTGTCACTCTCGCCACGAGCTCAGGCGACGGCCTGATTCCGAGATCCTTTCGTCGACGGCGCAGGTGGGTGCCCGATACGGTAGGGATACATGGCTCCATCAGTGTCCTCCTCCCCCGATGTGCGATGAAGGAGTCGTCGGCGACGGCCATCGACGTCGTGATCGAGATCCCGACCGGCAGTCGGAACAAGTACGAGTACGACCACGAGAACCACGTCATCCGGCTGGATCGCCGCCTGTTCACGGCCACGGCCTATCCGGCGGACTACGGCTTCGTGCCCGACACCCTGTCGAAGGACGGGGACCCGCTCGATGCGCTCGTCTTGGTGGCCGACCCGACGTTTCCCGGCTGCGTGGTGCGGGCGCGGATCCTGGGGGTCTTCTTCATGCGCGACGAAGCGGGCTCGACGCCAAGCTCTTGACCGTCCTGGAGCACGACCCGCAGTGGGACAGGCGCGACGACATCGACGACCTGCCGCGACACCTGCTCAACGAGATCGAGCACTTCTTCAGCATCTACAAGGATCTGGAACCCGAGAAGCACACCGAGGTCATGGGGTTCGAGGACCGCGCGGCCGCCCTCAAGGAGCTGGAGGCGTGCCGCCAGGCCTTCCAGGCTCAGAGAAGCGCAGCAGCCGGACGCCGGCAACAGTCCTGACGATCGGACGCTCAGGCCGCTGCTGCAGCTGGAGCCGCTCCCGCTGCTGCCCGGGTTGGTGAAGCCTCCCGCCCCGAATGGGTTGGTCTGTTGCTCTGTACCTGGGACTGTTGCTGTTGCGCTTCGGCCTGGGTGCCCAGGGTCACCGTCGTCGTGCGCTTGCTGTTGCCCACGTAGTAGGTGATCTGGACCTTCTGGCCCGCCTTGTCCTTTTGGATCATGTTCTGCAGAGCTGGCGGCCGAGGTCACCGCCGTCCCGTCGATGCTGACGATCACGTCACCTTGGACGAGGCCCGCCTTGGCCGCGGGCGATCCCGAAATCACATTGAGCACGACGACGCCCGAGGTCGGGGTGAACCCGTACTGCTGGCGCAGGGCCGGGGTCAGCGTGGTGATGTTGACGCCGAGGTAGCCGCCGCCGTTGGTGGCCGGGCCACCCTTTTCGAGTTGCGGGCAGCAGCGACTCGACCTCGTCCGCCGGTATGGCGAACCCGATGTTCTGCGCGTTGGTCCCGTCGTCCGAACTGCCGGCGACCGCGGTGTTCATGCCGATGACCTGACCCGCCGTGTCGATGAGGGGACCGCCCGAGTTCCCGGGGTTGATGGCGGCATCGGTCTGGATCAGGTTCTGCAGGTTCTCCGTGGCCGTCCCCTCTCCGCCGGCGCTGACCGATCGGCCGAGGGCGGAGACGATGCCCTGGGTCACCGTCGGCGTGCCCGCAGCCAGCCCCAGCGCGTTGCCGATGGCGACGACGGCATCGCCCACGACCGCCTTGGACGAACTGCCGAAGGTGACGGTCGGCAGGTTCGGCTCCGGATTGTTGATCTTGAGCAGCGCCACATCCTGCTGCGTGTTGTAGCCCACCAGCGTGGCGGGATCGGCCTTCTTCTGCCCGTACTCGGTCACGGTGATGGTGCCGGTCCCGCCGCCCTGGGTGAACAGTTCGATCACGTGGTTGTTGGTGATCACCTCGCCACTGGACGGTGATGATCATCCCGGTGCCCTCGTCCTCGTTGCCGTGTGACTTGACGTCGATGGAGACGACGGCGGGGATGACCTTCTTGACCAGTTCGGGAATGGTCACGTTCCCGCTCAGCGACGGCCGCGCCGGGATCGGCGTTGCCCTCGTGGATGGTGACGCGTGCCGTCGTTGTTGCCGTTGTCGGCCAGCGCGGTCACGCCGGCGCCGACGCCGCCGCCGATGAGGGCGGCCACGACGGCGACGCCGACCCAGGAGCGGCGGTTGCCCGAACCCTGACTTCCGGACCGTGCGGCGGAGTCGGCGGGGAGCGGCGGGGCGGGAGCAGCGGTGCGGCGACCGGTGACGGGTCGGTCGCGGCGGGATCGTCGGAGCCGGGTCGGTCGGTCCACGGGGCCGGGTTGCCTCGGACGCCCGAGGGTCGGACCGGCGTGCGGCAGGCGACCGGCGGGCTCGGAGCTGGCTCGTGGCGGTCGGGCCGACCGGTGTGGCGGGCGGCCAGGGCGGCGGCGCTGACCAGCCGGAGGCGGTCAGGCGGTCCACCGGCGGAGAGGGGCCGGAGCCGGCGGGGCGCGGTCGGAGCGGTGCTCCGGCGCTCCGACGGCGGCCTGCCGGCGGCTGCCGGCCGTTGCCCTGCCGGACCAGCCGGACTCTGCCCCTCGGTCCTCGAGGCCCTGCTCGGCAGGTAGCGGAACCTCAGTCGGTTCAGTGTCGTCTGTCATTGGGGATCCTCCTGAGAACGGACTTGGGTCCGCCGCGCCGAGCCTCCCAGGCGGCAATCAACGGTGCGCTCGTGGATGAAGAGCCATGTTACGGGAGGAGGACGAGCTGGCACGTCCTCGCCCCGCGACGGCGCCTGCACCGGGTGGGTCGCCCGGCGCGGTAGCGTGTCCGCCGCATGTCACGCCGAATAGATATTGAGTTGACGAGCAAGAGCAGCGACGGGTCATGGACATGGCGCGCCGCTGGCGCACGACAGCCCAAGGGCGTCGTCGAAGCGTCGTTGGTGCCCGAAAATCAGGAAGTCGGTTCGGTGCTCCGGGCCGAAGTCGAGACCGGGCTCGAGGGCATCGAGGTGATGTCGCTCAGCGCGGTCAAGCCCGCCCGCTCACCCGAGAAGAGCCGGACGTATCGAGGTCGTGGGCACGCCCAAGCGGGCGCCTGACGTGTCGGTCATTTTGGCCCCCGGCTCCGGGCAAGCGCAGCCGTCGACGTGACGAAGACGGCGACGACCGGGACGACCGTCGGCCCAGCCGAGGCGGTCACCGTGGCGATCGTCCCAGTGGCGGTCCCGGTGGCGGTGGCTCCGGTGGTCCGGCGGCAGTGGCCCGGTGGCGGTGGCCCGGAGGTGATCGCCCAAGTGGCGGACGCAGCGGACCCGGCGGCAGCAGCGGCCCCCGTCGACCCGGCACCCGACGTCCCGGCGAAGGTGACGGCCGGCCCGCCCGCGGTGAGCGACCCGTGGCCCCGACCTCGACCGTGCACCGCAATGCGATGTTGGCCGCGCTGCGTCCCGAGCAGATCCCCGTGGCCGAGCAGTTGCTGCGCGGCGGCCTGCCCGCCGTACGCCAGGCCATCGACGCCCAGAACTCGGCGGCCAAGGTGTCGGGCCGGCCGCCGGCGTCGACCGACGCGTTGTTGGCCATGGCCGACGAACTCCTGCCCGTCGTCAAGCTGGCGGACTGGAAGGACCGGGCCACGGCGGCCCAGTCAGCCGGCAAGGACTACCGCTTGCGCGAGCTGCGCGCCGTCGTGGCCGCCTCGCGCACGGTCATCCTCGACGAGGACGGGCGCGCACTGGCCAAGTCCCTCCAGGAGTCGCTGGAGAAGCGCGTCACGGCCCTGCGCGACGAGTGGCTGGCCCGCATCACCAACGCCATCAAGGAGGGACGCATCCAGCAGGCGCTGGAGGCCTCCATCCGCCCCCCGGAGCCCGGCACCCGCTGCCCGGCTGATCTGGCCGTGCAACTGGCTGCAGCGGCCGGAGAGGCGATGACGGCCGAGCTGCCGCCCGAAGAGTGGATGAAGATGCTCGACGCCGTGGTGCTCTCCCCCGTGCGCCGCACGGTCAAGCCGGCGGGCATACCGGCCGACGAGGTGGCGCGCCAGGCCGCACGCCACGCTGCCGGATCAGTGCCGGCACTGGCCAAGCTGCTCGGGCTGCGGATTCCGCCCCCTCCGCCGCGGCGCCTGGTCACCGAGCACCGGCTCAGTTCAGCGGGCGGTTAAGCACCAGCAGTCGGGCCGTGAACCCGGCTGCCTCCAGCCGTTGCTTGGAGAGTCGATCACCCGGAAGCGCCAGCGCGTCGATGTCGCGGCAGCCTCGTTGCGTGCACCACGCCACCATGGACTCCATGAGGGCCGTGCCGACGCCGACCCCGCGCGCCCCTTCTTCGACGTAGCAACATTCGATCCGCCCACTGCGCACGCGTCGATCCGTGGCGCGTGAAGGTGGTGGCGGCCGCCAGTCCGACGACGACGTGGTGGAACTCGCCGACGTAGAGCGCGGCGTCGTCCTCGTCGGGCCTGCAGCCAGCGGGCCAGGAGCTCATCGCGGCTGGCGTCGCCGCGCAGCGTGGCACCCCCGCGCATGGTGTCCACGTCGGACAGGGCCCGGCGTGAGCAGTGCGACGCAGGCCGCCGTGTCGTCGTCTCGTGCGCGGGCGCGCCGTTTCCATGGCGACACTTCCGCCGCGCCAGCCCTACTCGTCCGGTCGATCAGGCTCCGGAGCCGTGGCCGGCGGCGGGTGGCCGGAGCGTCCGGTGGTCGGGGCCGTGATGGCGTCCCGGGCGTCGATGGTTCCGGGGCCCTCGACGTCGCCGTCACCGGCACCGCCGGCCTTCGATCGCTTCGAGGATCTGGTGGGCCCGGTTGAGGATGGTGCGGCGGTTGCGGTGCGACGCCTCATGGCGGTGGAGGGCCCGCAGCTCGTCGGGGCCGAGGCTTTCGAGCCGGCGGACCACCTGGGAGGCCGAGAGGGTGTCGTAGCCGGCCAGGGCGCCCTCGACGATGACGGCGTCGGCCGGGTCGGCGGCGGGCTTGGTGACGGCGCCGGGCGGTGCCGATGTCGTGCGCCGGCATCCGCCGTGCCGTCCGCGCGTGCGACGGAGGTGCCTCTCAGTGCCGTGCGCCGACCGACGTCTGCCGGATCGCTCAGTCTCGTCCGTCTCGTCGCGATGGAACAGCTTGCTCACGCGGTCGACCAATTGGCGCTGGCCCTGGGTCGACGACGAACTGACCGACGACGCGTGCGTTCTGCACGTCGGTCTCGAAGCGTTGCGTCGACCCTTGCCGATGAGGCCGGGGAGATCCTCGGCCACGGTCAGGGCGACACCGACGGGTGCGAAGACGAGAAGGTCGAGCGCCCGCTGCAGCGGGGTCGATTCTCCCTCTACGGCGTCGCCGCTCGTCGCCATCGTCGGACTCAGACACAGTCCCGGCAGAGCATCTTCTTCTTGTCGGCCAGCTGGCTCGGGTGCTTGACGAGGAAGCAGGAGCGGCAGACGAACTCGTCGGGCTGCTTGGGCAGCACGCGCTCGTTGCCTTCGGTGCGGTCTTCCTGGTCCGTCGCCTCGTCGTCCTCGGGCTCGTCTTCGACGACGAGGCGTTCCTTCAGAATGACGTCGAGGCTGGCCTCGACGTCCTCGTCCTCGGGCTCTTCCTCTTCCTCTTCGTCCTCGGCGTCACCGGAACGCTCGACCACTGCGGCCGGGCGCGGCCGTGAGGATTTCGACGACCTCGTCGCCGACCGCGTCATCGTCTTCGTCATCGATCTCGACGATGTCATCGTCATCGTCGAGCGGGTCGTCTTCGTCCAGGTCGACGAGGGCATCCTCGTCGAGATCGACTTCCAGGTCGTCGACCTCAGGCGTCGTCGTCGACGACGTCATCGTCCTCCAGAGCGGAGGCCTCGGGTTCGAGATCTTTCGGCATGTCCTTCTTCTTCGTCGCCATGTGCCGCCGGAGCATAGACGGTTCGCAGGTGGGTTCGATCGCAATTCGGCACGCCGCATCGCCCCAGCTCAAGGAGCTGGAAGGCGGGCCAGGCGGTTGGGCCCTGGGGTCTTTGGCGCCGTCCTGCCTGCCCGATCAGATCAAGCAGGCAAAACGTTCTCTACTCAACCCCCAGGGCCAACCTCCGCCTCTCACCTCATCACCCGCCGGGATGTCAACTGCCGCAAAGGCCGTCGACTCCACGTGGGCGTTTGGGACAGGGCCGTACATTACGTGTTGTACCCGAGGTGCCGTCAAGGGCGATGACCGGCCGCTCACCAGGGCCTATGGCGGTTGTTCCTGGTCAGCGACGCGAACAAATTCTGTTTCGCTTCGAAAAATGTCAGTGCTTCAAAATTTCATGCATGTAGAAATCCACTTGTCGACCCAGCGTCACCACCGACGCACCATGGTCCGCCATGATGAGGAAACCCGTGTCAGGGTGTTGAAGATTTTTCGGCCCGCCGGCGCTCGGAGCGCCGCTCCGATTCGAGCCGTTCCAAGTCCGTCCCTCCGTGGTCGACGAAGGTCATGGCGTCGGCCAACGCGTGATGGCCGGCGTCGCTCAGCGATGGCTCGATGCATCTGTTGCGCCACACGTCGATACGCCGGATGACCTTGGCTGCCCGAGCGGAGCTCAATGAGATGCATGGCCTCGCGCGCGTTGAACTGCATGACGTAACGGATCCGATGGGCCAGCGCGACGGCGTACACCGCTTGCTCGGCGAAGTCGGGCGCCAACGTGCGGTAGAGATCCTCGGCCCGTTCGATCGCCTCGGCGTAGCCGTCGCCGAGTCCGGCCTCGGCCACGATCTCGGGCATGTCGTAGCCGAGACTGATGCCGAGACGTTGCCACTCGATGGTGAGCATCCGGTGCCGTTGCAGATCGCGGAACGCGCCGTAGTCGGTGACCAATTCGAAGCGGTAGTCGGTGCGCTCGAAGGCGCGGCCGGGTCGATGGCGGCGATTGCGCCGATCACCGACATAGGCCGCCAACAAGCGCGACGCGTTCGTCGTGGCTGAGGCGTCGGACGCGGGCCAGAGCCTCGCGCTCGGAGCAGCCGCAGGTGACTGAAACAGGCCGCGGCCAGGACTTTCTCCTCGCCATCGGGATCGAAGTCCAGCAGCGTCACTTCGGGCTCGGGGTCCGTCGCACCGACGCGTCAGACGAGGCCTCCTCGTCGGGCCAGAGCCGTTCGACCACGCGTGCCGTGGCGTCGCGCGTCGACGCCAGGTACGCCGTCCACTCCCCTCCCCGCTCGGCACGTCGACGCGCTGGAGGAACGAGGGGATGACCTTGCGCAATTCGGTCAGCATCATGTCGGCGTAGCGTGCGCGCTTCGGGCAGCGGGTGGGCGCGCATGCGCAGCAGCAGTTGCTCGTAGGACTGGCCGGTTCCGTAGAGGCCGATGTTGGAGAGCGAGGCGGCCGGAAGCAGGCCGCGCAAAGCGTCGAGCGACTTGGCCTTCACCGCTTGGCGGTAGACGAAGTCGCTGTCGCCCGCTTGTTGGGGGAAGCGCTCGGCCACCCAGTTCCGCATGGCCGGCATCAGTTCGCCGTAGGTGTCGAAGACGCGATCCATGTCGCCGACATAGCGCGCCCCGAAGGGCGAGTCGAGAATTTCGATCGGCCGGAAGTAACGGTAATGGCCGCTGTCGAGCCGGTTGTCGTAGGCGATGTAGCGCGTCGATTGTTCGAGATACGACATCAAGCCGTCCCCACTCGAGCACCTTGGAGAGCACGTTGGACGACTGCTCGCATGCCAGGTGCACGCCACCGAGTTGCGCCACCGAATCGTCGCCGTATTCGACGAAGACCTTCTCGTAGAGCTGCTCGGCCCGGGCGAGGCCGATGGTGGCATCGAAGGAGATGTCGCCGGAGATGTCGAGGTCGCCGACGAACTCGTCGAGGAAGAGTCGGCGCAAGCTCTTGGGCGAGCGCGAGTACCGGGCGAAGAGTGCCCCTTTGACCACTTCGGGCAGGTTCACCAGGGCGAAGACGGGCAGATGGAGATTGGTCACGTAGCGCCGGAGGATGGCCTCCTCGTCGGGCGTGAACTGCTCTTCTACGTAGGGGAACATGCCCGGCCCACCATAGGACTGGGGCGAGGCATCGGTGGCGGATGGGGCTACCCCGGTTTCCCCCTCGGCCACGCTCAGGGGGTGGGCAGCCCGACCGCCACCACGCCCCGCAAGAGCAGGTCGACGGCTTGTCGGGCCGCCGTGGCCGTCTCGGGCTCGGTGGCGGCGTGGGCCACCTGCTGGACCAGGTCGGCCACCGATTTCACGGTGCGCACGAAGTCGCCGGGGGCGAGGTCACCCACGTCACGGGCCGCCACGGCCAACGCAGTCTCGAAGGAGGCTCCCCGGGCCCACGAGGCGACGGCGGTGGCCAGTCCCGACGACGGTTGCCGGGTCCGTGGGACGAGATGCAGCTCCTCGACCGAGCGGATTCGCTCCGCCACGTGCTCGAGCGCGGCGCAGCGCCATTCGAGCTCGGCCACCCGCTTCTCGCCCAGCCGGTCGGCCAGGGGGCCCTTGCGGCGGCCGCGCCGAACGGCGGCACGGGACCCGGGAGCGGCGTGCCCGGTGAGGCGGCGCGCCCGCCGTGGCTCGAAGACGACGGCTGACACCACGCCGGCCAGAACCGACGGCTCCGCGCCGTTGAGGATGTCGGCCGCCAGCGCCTCGGCCAACAGGAGATCGGACTCGTGATAGATCCGTGACAAGCGGCGACCGGTCTCGGTGAGCGACCAGTCCTTGAGATACCCGAGCTCCTCGAGCACCGCGACGCGGTGGTTGAGCTGAATGGTGAGAAGGTCGGCCTTCTGGGCCTGCCACTGGGCGAAGGAGCGGCGGAGCACGTCGTTGGCCGTCTCGCGGTCGAAGCGCGAGGCCAGGTTCACGGCCAGGTTGTAGGTGGGACGGAACGAGGAACGCAGGTCGGGCGGCGGCGCCGAGGCCACTCGGGCCGCCTCGCTGAACGCCGTCTCGGAGGACCACAGGGCCACGGCGTGACCTTCCTCGTCCAAGCCTCGCCGTCCGGCGCGTCCGGTGAGTTGCAGGTACTCGCCCGAGGTCAAGGTGGCCCGCCCGGCGCCGCCGTACTTGGTGAAGCGCTCGATCACCACGGAACGGGCCGGCATGTTGATGCCGAGCGAGAGCGTCTCGGTGGCGAAGACCACCTGCAGCAGGCCGGCGGCGAAGCACTCCTCCACCGTCTCGCGAAAGACGGGGACCAGACCGGCGTGGTGCGAGGCCACGCCCGCCTGGAGTCCCTCCAGCCACTCGTCGTAGCCGAGCACACCGAGGTCCTCGTCACTCAGCGATTCGACGCGCCGTTCGACGATTTCGCGGATGGTGGCGCGCTCGCTGCTGTCGGTCAGGCGCACACCGTCGCGCACGACTTGACGCACTGCTTCGTCGCAGGCGGCGCGACTGAAGATGAAGACGATGGCCGGCAGCATCTCCTCGGACTTGAGGGCGGTGATCAACTCGGTGCGCAAGGGAGCGCGGTAGGGCAACCGCGGTCCCCTTCCCCGGGGCTGCCATTGCGGCGAGCGTCCTTGGAACGAGCGCCGGACCGCCTGATCGATCTTCACCCCTTCGTTACCCGGCTTCCCGTTGACCAGCAGGGGGATCAGCATGGTCTCGTTGTCCTCGCGGCGGTGGGCGGCGAAGTGGTGCCGCAGCACGATCGGACGGTGCCGTTCGACGATGACGTCGGTGGTGCCGCGGACCGAGCGCAGCCACGACCCGAGCTCGTTGGCGTTGTTCACCGTGGCGGACAGGCAGACGAAGCGGACCTCGGGGGGAGAGAGGACCAGTACCTCCTCCCACACCCCGCCCCGATAGGGATCTTGGATGAAGTGGACCTCGTCGAGGATCACCGTGTGCAACCCGGCCAAGAGGTCGGACCCGGCCAGCAGCATGTTGCGCAGCACTTCGGTGGTCATCACCACCATGGGCGCATCCGGCCGCACTGCCGTGTCGCCGGTCAGAAGGCCGACATGGTCCTTGCCGTAGGTGGCGACCAGTTCGCCGTACTTCTGGTTGGAGAGTGCCTTCAGCGGTGTGGTGTAGAAGGCTTTGCCGCCGGCGCCCAGGGCTCTGTGGATCGCATAGGCGGCGACCAGAGTCTTGCCCGACCCGGTTGGAGCCGAGACGAGTACCGAGTGATCGGCGTCGATCGCCTCAAAGGCGTCACGCTGGAACTCGTCGGGCGGGAACGGGAGCCGGGTGACGAAATCGCTTTCCTCGTCCGTCGTGGTGACCGGCCAGGGGAAGACGGTCAACGGCCGGCCAGCTTCCCGATCCCGATCGAGATGAAATAGAAGAAGACGAGGGGAACGGCCAGAGCCAGCATGGAGAACGGATCCGAGCTCGGCGTGAAGACGGCCGAGACGACGGTGATGAGGATCACCGCCCACCGCCACGAGTGCAGGAGCCTGGTCGGGGTCACGACGCGGGCCAGTTCCAAGGAGACCAGTATCACCGGAAACTGGAACGTGATACCAAACAGGGCCATAAGGGCCAGGATCAGGCCCAGATACGGAATCGGGTCGTAGATCTGCTGAAGGTCGGGTCCGCCCACCGAGCGCAGGAAGCCCAGCGCGTGCGGCAGCGTCAGATACGCCGTGGCCGCACCGGCCAGGAACAGGACGAAGGCGGCCGAGACGAACGGGATGGCGTATTTCTTCTCCCGTGCCTGCAGCCCGGGGGTGATGAAGCGCCAGATCTGAAAGAGGATGACCGGCGAGGCCAGGGTCAACCCCCCAAAGACGGCGATCTTGACGCGTAGCGAGAGCCCATCGAGCGGGGACGTGACATACAGATTGGCGCAGTTCTTGCCGCTCAGGCTGTTGGACGAGGTGACGCCGCCGAGCCTGGTCCCGCCCCCGTTGGTCTCGCACAGTGGCCTGATCAGGAAATGGAGGATGGGTTGGAAGGCGATGACCGCCACAATGGTGGCCAGCAGGAACGCAATGAGTGAGATGACGAGCCTCCGGCGCAGTTCGCCTAAATGCTCGTTCAGCGTCATGTTGTCGGGCGACGGTTTTTCCTTGCGTTCGCCGAGGAAGGGAAGGGCCATGGTGGTCTCGGACTCTCTGGCCGCTTAGTTGAGGCTGGGATCGCCGAATACCCCTGGCGCTGGCGCGGGCGTATTCGGCGCGGCGCTCGGGGCGCTCGGGGAAGTGGGGGCGCTCTCGGGCGTGGAGGTGGTTGGCATGGAAGTGGCGGGCATGGAAGTCGTACTCGATTGCTCTCCATGAGATTCGACGCCCGAGGGGACAGCGGATGTTTCCGAATCCGAATCCGAATCCGAAACCGCTGCCCCGTTGCCCGCCACGTGGGCCTGGGTCCCATTGCCGGCGGCGACGCCGTTCCCATTGTGGTCTTTGTTCTCGTCGGGCGACAGCGTGGAGAGGTGGTTGAGGAGGGCCGACGGCGAACGGGCCAGGCGGGCTATTTCGGCGCTCGAGGGCAGGTCAGGGATGGAAGTGCGGACCTCGTTCTCCATGCGGTGGCGGAATTCGTTGAACGAGCGCCACGCCGCCCCGACCTGGCGCGCCACCTGGGGGAGCTTGTCGGGGCCGAGCAGGATCACCGCCACCACGGCAATGATCAAAAGCTTGGAGGGGTCGAGATTGAGCACCTGTCCTCACTTTACGGTTGCGACAGAGAGGCGCCGAAACAGGCGCTATAGAGAAGCGATCAGTCGTTCGACGCGCTCGTCGTGCGACTTGAAGGGGTCCTTCAGCAGCACGGTGCGTTGGGCCTGGTCATTGAGCTTGAGGTGGACCCAGTCCACCGTGAAGTCCCGGCGACGCTCCTTGGCCCGCTTGACGAAGGCTCCCCGCAGGCGGGCCCTGGTGGTCTCGGGCGGGTTGCTCATGGCATCGGAAATGGCCTCGTCGGTGCAGGTCCGGTCCAGTTGATCACGGTTCTGCAGCTTGTAGTACAGGCCCCGGGTGCGATCGACGTCGTGGTACATGAGGTCGATCATGGCCACCTTGGGGTGCGAGAGCGGGACGTCATGGCGGGCCTTCATCTGCTCGATCAAGCGGTACTTGGCCACCCAGTCGCACTCACGCCACAGCGAGGTGGGGTCGGCCTCGAGCCCCTTGAGGCAGTGCTGCCACATGTCGAGGGCGGTGTCCTCCTCGGGTGAGAGGCCCTTGCGGTCACGGAACTTGAGGGCGCGCTCGAGGTACTCGGTCTGGATGTCGATGGCCCGCATTTCGCGCCCGTTGGCCAGGCGGACCTTGCGCTGGCAGGTGATGTCGTGGCTGATCTCCCGGATGGCGCGGATGGGGTTCTCGAGGGTCAAGTCGCGCAGCACGGTCGAGGAGTCCTCGAGCATGGCCAACAAGATGCTGGTCGTGCCCACCTTGAGGAACGTGGCGTACTCGCTCATGTTGGAGTCGCCCACGATCACGTGGAGGCGGCGGAAGCGCTCGGCGTCGGCGTGCGGCTCGTCCCGCGTGTTGATGATGGGACGGCTGCGGGTGGTGGCCGACGAGACGCCCTCCCAGATGTGCTCGGCCCGCTGGCTGAGGCAGAACACCGAGCCGCGGGCGGTCTGCAGCACCTTGCCGGCCCCGGCGTAGATCTGGCGACTGACCAAGAACGGGATGAGCACCTCGGTGTAGCGGTTGAACTCGTCGTTGCGCTCGGTCAGGTAGTTCTCGTGACAGCCGTAGGAGTTGCCCACCGAGTCGGTGTTGTTCTTGAAGAGGTAGACCTCGCCCCGGATCCCTTCTTCTCGGAGGCGAGCCTGGGCCCCGTTCACCAGGCCGCTGAGAATCCACTCCCCCGCCTTGTCGTGGGTCACGACGTCGGAGATCTTGTCGCACTCGGGCGTGGCGTACTCGGGATGGCTGCCCACATCGAGGTAGAGGCGGGCCCCGTTCTCAAGGAACACGTTCGACGAACGCCCCCAACTGACCACCCTCCGGAAGAGGTAACGAGCGACCTCGTCGGGGCTGAGCCGCCGCTGCCCACGCAGGGTGAAGGTGACGCCGTACTCGTTTTCGATGCCGAAGATGCGCTTCTCCACTAGGCCACCGTACAGCGAGCTATGCCAAAAGCAGCGCCAGCTCCTCATCGGCGATGCGCCGGAAGGTGCGGCGGGCGTCCGGGCGTCCGTTGCCCCGGCTCAGCGTGGCGACCTCGAGGTCGCCCGCGGCCAGGGTTCGATCGGGTCCGGCCAGGGCGGCACTGGCCGCCTTGAGCGCGCTGGCCAGGTCCCAGTCGGCCTGCCAGGCCGCGGCCACCCGCTCGGTGATCGTCTCGGCGTCCCCGCCCAGGACGGCGAAACGCTCCTCGTCGGTGATCGTGCCTTCGTAGGCGATGTGGTAGAGCTGGTCGGGCTGGTGCCCCGTGCCGAGCTCCGCCACCAGCACCTCGACCTCGAGCGGCTTCATCTCGTGGGTGAACACGTTGCCGAGATACTGCGCATACAGGTTGGCCAGCGACCTGGCGTCGACGTCCTCCCGGCTGTAGGCGTAGCCCTTGGTGTCGGCGTGCCGCACCCCGGCCACCCGGAGCTGGTCGTACTCGTTGTACTTGCCCACGCCGCCGAAGGCGATGCGGTCATAGATCTCGCTGATCTTGTGCAGTGAGCGGGAAGGGTTCTCGGCCACAATGACAATGCCCTGGTCGTAGGTGGTCGCGACCAGGGACCGACCGCGGGCGATGCCCTTCTGGGCGTACTCGGCCCGGTCCTTCATCACCTGTTCGGGGGCGACGTAGAAGGGCATGCTCATAACGCCCGTCCCCTCGACTGATCCCGTTCGGCCGCCCGCTCGCTCTGATCGGCCGCACTCGCGACCTGCCTGCGGGCGATGAGGGCGGCGAAGCGCTCGGCCACCTCTTCTTCGGGCACCAGGCGGTAGCCCTCGGCGTCGACAACGGCGATGAGCGGGTAGATGCCCCGCACCAGGTCAGGCCCGCCGGTGGCCGAGTCCTCGTCGGCGGCGTCATAGAGGGACTGGATGGCCAGGTCGACGGCCTCGTCGCGGCCCAGGCCCTCGCGCCATCCGGACTTGATGGTCGAGCGGGCGTCGCGCCCGCCCGAGCCCGTGGCCTGGAAGTCGGTGTCCTCGTAGTGGCCCCCGGTGGCGTCGTAGCTGTAGATGCGCCCGATGCCCCGGGCCGTGTCGTAGCCGGCGAAGAGGGGGACCACGACCAGACCCTGCATGGCCAGCGGCAGGTTCTGGCGCACCATCTGGGCCAGCTGGTTGGCCTTGCCCTCGAGGGAGAGGGCGGTGCCCTCCACCTTTTCGTAGTGCTCGAGCTGGACCTGGAAGAGGCGGACCATCTCGACAGCCATGCCGGCGGAGCCGGCGATGGCCACGGCGGAGAAACGGTCAGCCGCAAAGACCTTCTCCATGGAGCGGTGGGCGATGATGTTGCCCATGGTGGCGCGGCGGTCGCCGGCCATGATCACGCCGTCGGCGTAGCGCAGGGCGACGACCGTGGTGGCGTGAGGGGCACCGGCGAAACCGGCTTCGGAGTGACCACCCATGCCGCCGGCACTCCGGTTTTCGCCTGGGGCGCCGCCTCGCGCACCTCCGCTATGTGGCATGCCGTTGCCTGTCATCGTGCCGGCCTGGCGCAAGAGCCCGACGAAGTCTGGACCCGGATCGCTCTCCGGGGGAAAAAGGGGAAGAGCCACTGGTGACTACTGCCCGCCCTTTTGGACGTAGTTACGCACGAACTCCTCGGCGTTGTCCTCGAGCACCTCGTCGATCTCGTCGAGCAGGTCGTCCAGTTCGGCCTTGATCTTCTCGCCACGCTCGGAGGTGGCCGGCGCTTGCTCCGCCGCCAAATCGTCGTCGGTCTCCGTCTTGGAGCTGTCCCGAGCCGGGCTCTTTCTGATCTGTTCCTGTTCTGCCATGGTGGTACCTCGCCGCCGTTCTTGTTCTCGTTGTACTCGATCGATCGTGGTCTGATCGTTTAGGAATTCAGTCGGTCCAGCAGGTCCGCCGGTCCTGTGCTCTGGGCCAGGAGTGCGCCGGTGTGTTCCGCCGTTCCCTTCAAGGGATCCATCATAGGGACGCGCCGCAGGGGGTCGGTCCCGATGTCGAAGACCAAGGAATCCCAGTTGGCGGTCACTACGGCGTCGGGCCAGCGGGCCAGGCACTTGCCCCTGAACCAGGCCCGGGTCCCGGGTGGGGGCTCCGTCACGGCCAGTTCCGTTTCCGCCGGCGTGATCAGGCGCCGCAACCCCAGGCGCTGGTAGACCGATTTGCCGGCTCGCAGGTCGTGGTACTGCAGGGCCAGGGCGGCCACCCGGGGATCCCGCCAATCGCAGTCGTGGCGCTCCTGGTAGGCCAGGAGGAGCTGGCGTTTGGCCACCCAATCGAGGGTGTCGGCCAGGGTGGACGGGTCGGACTCGAGGCCCTCGAGGACGTACTCCCAGTGTTCGAGAATGAGCGCCCCCACCTGGCCGTCGTCGCCAAGAGCGGTCAGACCGTCGTGCTCGGCGTACTTGCGGGCCGCCTCGAAGAGCTCCCACTGCATCTGCAGGGCGGTGATGGTGGTGCCATCGGAGAGGGTGAGGCCCCGGGCCAAGGTGAGATCGGCGGACACCTGGTGCAGGGCGCGCACGGGGTCGGCCAGCGTCAGGAGCCGGGTCGGGCCGGCGTCGTCCTCGATCATGGCCAGCACGATGGCCGTGGTGCCGACCTTGAGCAGGGTGGCGATCTCGGACAGATTGGCGTCACCCACGATCACGTGGAGACGCCGGAAGCGGGTGGGGTCGGCATGGGGCTCATCGCGGGTGTTGACGATGGGACG
Source organism: uncultured Acidimicrobiaceae bacterium (assembly GCA_963737745.1). Classification (GTDB taxonomy): domain Bacteria; phylum Actinomycetota; class Acidimicrobiia; order Acidimicrobiales; family RAAP-2; genus Bog-473. The sequence continues at coordinate 233,968 of CAVTTR010000012.1, forward strand.
CTTGAGCGTCGTCTCCAGCCCGACTGTTTCCTCGAAGAACTCGGCGCGCTGGGAGATCTGAAAAAGGACGCGCTCAGAATCGAGAGCGGGCGTTTCCACACCGACCTTGCCGGATCCGGTAAAGAGCGTCCTCGATACGAAGTGCGGCACCACGCCGTCGATCACCTTGGCGAACGGCACGGACCGATCCATCATGTAGTTCTCGTGGCAGCCGTACGAGTTGCCCTTGCCGTCGGAGTTGTTCTTGTAGACGATCGGCGCCGGTTGGTCCGGGATACGCATGGCGGCGGCGATCATGGCCCGGCGCAACACCTCCTCCCCCGCTTTGTCGTGCACCAGGCACTCGAGCGGAGTGAGGCACTCGGGCGTGGAGTACTCGGGGTGCGCGTGGTCGACGTAGAAGCGGGCCCCGTTCGTCAGGACGGTGTTGGCCAGATGCGTCTCGACCATCGGGGCGAGCGAGCCCTCCCGGGCGAAGCCGCGGGCATCGTTGCCGGGCGTCTCGTCCTCGAAGTCCCAGCCGATCTTCTGCTCGATGTCCGAGGCGTAGGCATTCACCAGTACTGACGATGCCGCGATGGGATTCTGCTCGGCGCCGGGCGAGTGGATCCCGAATTCGGTCTCGATCCCGCACACCTTGATGGTGGCCACGTCCTGACCCTATCGGTCCCGGCCGGTCTTACAGGTACTGACCGGTGCCCACGCGCTCGATCGACCGACCACCATGCACCTCGCGGTCCTCGGTGAGCAGGGTACGGACATAGACGATGCGCTCGCCCTTCTTCCCCGAGATGCGCGCCCAGTCGTCGGGGTTGGTCGTGTTCGGAAGGTCCTCGTTCTCCTTGTACTCCTGGCGAATGGACTCGAGGAGGTCCGAGGTGCGGATGCCGCCGGAGTCCCCGGCGATGACCCGCTTGATGGCCAGCTTCTTGGCCCGGCGCACGATGTTCTCGATCATGGCGCCCGAGGCGAAGTCGCGGTAGTAGAGGATCTCCTTGTCGCCATTCTGGTAGGTGACTTCGAGGAAGCGATTCTCGTCGTCCTCGCGATACATCTCGGCCACCGTCTTCTCGATGACGGCCTGCACCGCCTTGTCGGCGTCACCACCACCGAGTCGGCTGACCTCGTCGGCATCCAACGGGAGGGCGGACGTGAGGTAGCGGCTGAAGATCTGGGCCGCCGCTTCGGCGTTGGGCCGCTCGATCTTGATCTTCACATCGAGCCGGCCGGGACGCAGGATGGCGGGATCGATCAGATCCTCGCGGTTCGACGCCCCGATCACGATGACGTCCCGGAGTGATTCCACGCCGTCGATCTCGGCCAGCAGCTGCGGGACGATGGTCGACTCCATGTCCGAGCTGATGCCGGTACCACGAGTACGGAAGAGCGATTCCATCTCGTCGAAAAAGACGATGACGGGCATGCCTTCGTCGGCCTTCTCCCGAGCCCGCTGGAAGACCTGCCGGATCTGGCGCTCGGTCTCTCCGACGTATTTGTTGAGTAATTCGGGCCCTTTGATGTTGAGGAAGTAACTGCGCACGTTGGTGTTGCCGGTCGACTCAGCCACCTTTTTCGCCAGTGAGTTGGCCACGGCCTTGGCGATGAGGGTCTTGCCACAGCCCGGAGGGCCGTAAAGCAGAATGCCCTTGGGTGCCGGCAACGAGTACTGCGCGAAAAGTTCACGGTGCAGGTACGGCAACTCGACTGCGTCGGTGATGGCCTCGATCTGGGTGTCGAGCCCACCCACGTCGGCGTACGTGATGTCGGGCACCTCTTCGAGGACGAGGTTCTCGCTCTCGAGCTTGGGCAGCTTCTCGATCAGCAGTCCGGTGCGCAAGTCCATGAGAAGCGAGTCGCCACTGCGCAGTTTGACCTCGAGCATCTCCTCGGAGAGCTCGGCCACGCGCTCTTCGTCGGCGCGGGCGAACACGACGCAGCGTCGCTTGTCCTCGAGTTGCTCCTTGAGGGTGACCACCTCGCCGGACAGCTCCCCGTCTCGGACGAGGACCACGTTCAGTGACTCGTTCAGCACGACCTCGTTGCCCTTGCGGATCTGGCCCGGGTCGATATCGGGGTGCAGGGTGACTCTCATTTTGCGCCCGCTCGAAAAGACGTCGACCGTACCGTCCTCGTTGACGCCGAGGAAGGTGCCGTAGGCGGCCGGGGGCTGGGTCAGCTTCTCGACTTCTTCGCGCAAGGAGGCCAGTTGCTCCTTGGCCTGTTGCAGGGTGAAGGTCAGTTTTTCGTTCTGCGAGGTGGCGTGGGCCAGTTGGCCCTTGCTCTCGAGGAGGCGCTCCTCGAGAGCCTGCACCCGGCCCGGGCTTTCCTGCAGCCGGCGGCGGAGCGCGTGGATCTCGTCCTCGGCGTCGGCCAGCTCAGATCGCAGGGCCTCGGCCTGGACGGCAAGGTCGTTGGAGTCCGGGGTATTGCTCACTGCATTCACCCTAGCCCTGGGCTAGGGGGCGGCGACCTTCATGCCCCCTGGCGAGACCCCTGGGGAGCCTCACGGCGAGCCTCCCGGCGGGCCCTCGGCGGGCCTCAAGCCGCTAGGCCCAGCCCGCCATGAGGGGCGATCGGCCCAGGTCGGCCCAGGTGGCGTGGGCTGGCGGGCCCGAGGCAGGGCCAACGGCCGAGGTGGCGGCTGCGCACGGGGTGGGCGTGAAGGTGGGAAGCCTGGGCAGCTTTGGGACCTGGGCCACGGGATGGCTGAAATTGAGAAGCGTGGCCAGGTTGCCGGGGTCGTAGGGCGCGTGTGACGCATCGCGGGCGGTGAGAGGGTGCAGTCCCCAGCGCCACTCGATCAATTTGAGCACCGAGGTGTGGTCGTAGAAATGGTGATCGACCGCCGGTTGCATGCCGCCGCCGCTCCGTCCGATGCGACTGAAGGGCGAGGCGACGATGCAGGGCACCCTGAATCCCGACAGCACCTGTCCCGCCGCGTTGAGATCGGTGTCTATTCCGTTGGCCGGCGTGGCACCGACACGCACGCCGGCGGTAATCCGACGCGGTGCGACGTGATCGAAGAAGCCGCCCCATTCGTCGTAGTTGATGACGAGCACCGTCTTGTCCCAGCGGGGTCCGGTGGCTACGGCGTGAAAGACCTGCGACAAGAAAGCGTCGCCGGCGCGAATGTCGGCCAGCGGATGATCGTCCCCGGACGTCCCGTCGGCCTCACCGCTGAACTTCGGGTCGACGTAGCACACGTTGGGCAGCGTCCCAGCCGCCGCATCGCTCACGAATTGCGAGAATTTCGGCGGCAATTGGGAGATATTTCAGGCCCCACAGCGCAAGGAAGGGGACGTCGCTGAAGTAGTAGCGACCGGTGGGGCCGCCTGGCTTGTTGAGCTGGTCCCAAATGGTGGGAAGCCTCGAGAGGCTCAGAGCATCGGTGAGCCGGTCCGTCTGCGCCGAGTGCTGAAAGAAGCGATTGGGGTACGTGGGTCCCAAAATCGAACAGAAGTAACGGTCACACGTGGTGTACGACTGCGCCAGCCGACTCATGAACGGGCGGTCCGCCGCCTCGTAGTAACTAATGGCAAAGGAATCGTTCTCCGAGTCGGAGAGGAAGCCGTTCATGCGACCGTGGTTGTACTGGTAGCGGCCACCCGAATAGGAGTGATCGGGGTCCTTGAATCCGCAGCCGCTCAACTGCGTCTGGTGGAACGTCGACCGGTTCGTCCCACGTTGATCCGGGTACTCGAGCCCGGCCTGGCGGCCGTCGGCGTGAGGCAGCCAACCCAAGAAATGGTCGAAGCTCCGGTTTTCCATCATGACCACCACGACGTGCTCGATGCCTGACGCCGCAGGGTGCGGGAGTGCGGTCCGTTCGGCGGCTCCGGCTCCGCTCTGGTCCCGAGGTCGCCCACCAGGAGCGCCCCGGCGGCCCCCAGGGCGCCCTTGACGAACGTCCGACGATCCATTGTCACAAGGTCCACATCATCGCTGAGGAACGGTCTGGCTCGGGCGCAACGGTAGCCGCGGGGGTAAAACGGCCCACGTCAGCCCAAAGTGGACAAAGAAAGTGGACAAACAAGGGGCCTAAAAGTGGACAAGCGGGGCGGAGAGCCCCGGGACTTCTTTTTGGAAAACGATGCGGCGCGGGCGGTTATTTCAAAAACATGTCCCGGGACGCTCTCGCTCGAGCTGGCCGGGACCGCTGGCACCGACGTGAGAAAACGCCCATGACGGGACGTATCCTGGACGGCGACTAATATGAAAGCCCAGCACGTGATGTTGACGGCGTTGGGGAGGCTTCAGTACGGTCCCCTACGCTTTCGGGCGGGTCACTATCGAGGAGAGAGACAACGACATGAAGGTCTGGATCGACCAGGATCTCTGCACGGGCGATGGACTGTGCGAAGAGATCGCGCCGGCCGTATTCACTCTTCTCGACGATGGGCTCGCCTATGTGAAGGAAGAGGACGGATCGGTCAAGAATGACCCGGGCGGATCGGCCGGCATGGCCGTGGTGCCGGGCGACCTGGAAGAAGCCGTTGTCGAAGCCTCCGAGGAATGTCCCGGAGAGTGCATCTTCATCGAGCGCGACTGAGGCGGCGCGTCGGGCTTCCCGACGCCCAACCCTGACAGTTGACCGAGGCAGCCCGTTCAAACGCCCCAGCGGTAGTTCTCGTCGGGCCAGTAGACCACCCCGCGGTCGTGAAGATCGCTGACCGCCGCGTCGTCGTAACCCATCTCGGCCAGAATCTCCCGCGTGTCCTGCCCGACCATCGGCGTGGGCCGCTCCTGTCGACCCGGCGTGTCGCTGAAGGTGATCAGGTTGCCGAACTGGCGCACCCGTCCGAGGAGGGGGTGTGTGTACTCGGTCACCAGCCCCAGGCGGTGGAGGTCCTCATCGAAGAGGATGCTCTCTCCGTCCCACGTGTCGACGGAGATCTCCACTGGCACTCCCTCGGCCCGCAGTGACCTACGCCAGTTGACCGCCATGTTCTCGCGAAAGGCCTCGGTGAGCGCAACAGTGAGCTCGGCGTGGTTTTGTTCCCGAAGCTGGGCGGTGGCGAACCGGGGGTCGTCGAGCAACCCCGGGCGCCCCAGCACGCGGCACAGCGGTTCCCAATGCTCTTCGCACAGGGCGGCGAGCTGGAGCCAACCGTCCTGCGTCTCGTAGAGACGGTAGAGAGCGGAGACACCCTGCTGGTCGCGATCGAGCACGGCGCGTGGCGAAGGGGTGCCGTCGGGGGCCAGCCAGGAGTCGGCCGTGTAGAGCATCGAGCCGTTGAAGATCGAGGACCACAGGAACTGACCCTCGCCGGTGCGGTTGCGGTGGTAGAGCGCCACGAGGAGCGCCGTCACCGAGGGCATGGCCGAGGCGACGTCGCCGTGGCCGTAGCGGTACCACATCGGGGTGTTACCGGCCGCTACCGGGCCCTGTTCCCACTCGATGCCCGACGCCGCCTGACCGAGCGGGTCCAGGCCGCCGAACTTGGCCAATGGCCCGTCTGGTCCGTACATGAAGGTGTTGCAGTACAGCAGGTCGGGCTTGACGGCCCGACACGCCTCGTAGCCGACACCCAGCCGCTCGGCGGTTCCGAGCGTCATGTTGTGGTGGACGATGTCAGCCGAGGCGACGAGCTCCAGGGCGAGACGCACGCCGTCGGGCTCCTTGAGGTCGATGGCGATGTCGCGCTTGCCGCGTTGGCAGCCCATGAACGACCCGATGACGGCACCGCGCATCCCGTCCCCGCGGGTGGGTTCGACCTTGATGACGTCGGCGCCGAGATCGGCCAGCAGCATCGGCCCGAAGGGGCCAGCCAGGAACTGCCCGAAATCCACGACCCGTAGGCCTTCCAGCGGACCTGGCATTTCAGATCACCCCTTTCGCCCGCAGGGCGGCGATGCGGTCGTCGTCGTGGCCGAGTGAGCGTAGGACTTCGTCGGTGTGTGCGCCAACGGGTGGTTGGGGGCCCTGCACGGCGCCTGGCGTGCCTTCGAGGAAGAAGATGGACCCGATCTGCGTGGTCGCCCCGTGCTCGGGATCGTCGACCTTGACCACGGCACCGGGGGTGGCGAGGAGCTGGGGGTGGTCGAAGCGCTCGTGGGGGGCCACGATTGCCTCCGCACCCAGCCCTACCTCGTGGAAGGCTTCGAGCAGCTCTTGGCGGTCCCAGCGCTTGAAGGCCTCGACCCGGCTGGCCGCATAGGCAACCCTCTCGTCGGGAGGCAGGGCGAAGGTCTCGGCCATCGAGAGCTCCTTGATCCCCAGGATCGAGGCCTCGCTCCTGGTCGGCGTCATGCCCGACGTGGTCGCGGCGTGGATCCACTCCCCGTTGGCGCACTCGAAGATCGAGGCCTGGTGGACGCTGGCGGGGTGGGATTTGGCCAGGTTGTACTGACCCTTGTCCGTCCAGTTCCAGATCTGCGTGGTGAGCGAGAGGACGCCCTGGAGCAGCGAGACCTCGACGCGCTGTCCCCGCCCGGTGCGGTCGCGCGCCACGAGCGCCGCCATGATCCCCATGGGCACGAGGAAGGCGGCGCCAAGGCTGGCCACGGGGCTGTGGAGGAAGACGGGGCCATTGCGGAAGCTGGTGTTCTCCCACTGCTGGCCGGTGCGGGCGTGGACGAGGGCCTCGTAGCCCGGCGAGTCCTCGTAACGCACGCCCGATGGCCAGGCCGGGATGGCGCAGTAGATCAACCGGGGGAACTCGTCGTGCAGCGCTTCGTAGTCGAGCCCGAGCCGGGCCATCGTTCCTGGCGCGAAGGCCTCGACGAGCACGTCCGCCGTGGCGAGCAACTCCCGAAAGACGGCGACGCCCTCTGGTTGCTTCAGATCGAGAACGACCGACCGGCGGCTGCGGTTGTAGACGGTGGAGGCCGCTTCGCTCCGGGACGGTACGCCTCCGGGTGGCTCGATCTTGATCACATCGGCACCGTGCTCAGCCAGCTGCAGCACGCCGAGCGGGCCGGCGATGCCGCCCGTGAGATCCAGGATGCGGAGCCCCCCCAGGGCTTGGGCGGTCATGCCGCCACCTGGGTACGAAGAAGCCAGGTTTTGCTCATGGCTGCAAACTAACCGGCCAAAACTCACGGTGCTTGGAGAACAACGAAGCCCGCAGTGGTCCCTAGGCGCTCAGGCGACGCGCCGTGGTGAGGAATCCCGTGTGGCCCACCATGCGGTGGTCCGGCCGGACCGAGCGCGCCTCAATGTGCCATGTGCGCCGCATGATCTCCTGGGTTTCGGGCAGCCCGAACGGCGCGCTCTCATCGTCGAGCGCCTGGCGCAGGAGCGCCGTCTGGTTGATGGTCGGCAAGTAGGCCAACAGAATGCCGCCGGGTCGTAGGGCCTCGGCGGCGGCGGGAATCACCTTATGGGGCTCGGGCATATCGAGCAGGATCCGATCGAGGTCGCGCTCGTCGATGCCCTCGGTCACATCGCGTATCTCGACCCGGTACGGCGCATCCGGTCCGAGGGTGGCGACGACGTTGGACGTTGCCCGCGCCGCGAAGTCTTCGCGGAGCTCGTAGCCGACGACGGAAGCGCCGGCGCGCAGCACGGTCATGGAAAGGGCACCCGATCCGACACCCGCCTCGAGTACCCGTTGTCCGGGACCGAGGTCGGCCGCGATGAGGATGGCACCAAGGTCTTTGGGGTAGATGACCTGAGCACCTCGTGGCATCTTGAGCACGATGTCGCTCAGCGTCGGACGCAGCACGAGGAAGTGGCGTCCGGTCGAACCGGTGATCGTCCGCCCTTCGTCTCCGCCGATGATGTCGTCGTGCGCAATGACCCCGGCATGGGTATGGAACGTGGCGCCCGCCACCAACGTGATGAGGTAGCGGCGCTCCTTGGGGTCTATGAGAAGGATGCGTTCACCTGCTTCGAGGGCATGCGAGGCGGTCTTCGAAGACGCAGAAGCCTCGGGCCTAGGCGTCGTCGTCAACGGCATCCGCGTGTGAAGTGCCGAAGCCTCCGGCCTCACCGCCCTTGCCCTGGCCGCGAGCCTTGCGTCCACGCCGACGGCCGCGACCATCCTCACCCTCGAACGGCGGGGCATCCCACTCGCGCACAGAGATCAAGATCTTCTCCCCCGGTGCGATGCGCAGCGACGACACGACGTCACCTTCGTCGTTGAGCGCCCGGCGGAGAACAAAGGCACAGGCGGCGATGACCAGCCAGACCCAGTCGCCGGCGAGTCCGCGCCGCACGGCGGCGCGCACGAGGCGCCGTAGGAGGACGTCCATGCGACGACCTACAGCCGCCGGATCTCAACGACAGCCGAGCGGCTGCGTCCACGACGGCGTCCGAAAAGAAAGGCGACGGTGACGACGGCCAAGCCGACGGCGCCCGCCACGGCCACACCCCGAGGAGCGGCGGCCCGAGCTGTCGCCTCTCCCTCCCCCATCACCGTGGAGTAGGCCGCTTGCAGATCCTCCCGCGTGATGCGTCGTCCGTCGGTCCCTGGCCTTGGCATCAGCTACTTCCTTCCTTTGTCCCCAATGCTGGCGTCCCCAATGCTGGCGTGCGATCGCCACGTCCTTCTTGGCGTCGCCGTTCTTGGGCATCTTGCGTTTGCCCGGACCCGCCGTGATGCGCCACGCCGAGACGCCGGCCACGCCGAGGCCAATCACTGCGACCGAGAAGTACGGGACCCAGGACCAGTCGCCGGTGAGCGCCGTGCCGGTCTCGGTCTGGAGGAGCCGGAGAACGCCGACGAGGAGCAGCAGGATACCGACCGCGATGGCCAACGAGCCGGCCACGCCCCAGAGCAGAAAGCGGCCCAGTCCCTTGAGCGGGTCGAGCGCTTCCTGCTTGAGGTAGTCGACGGTGAGCTTGAACGCATCATCACCGGCGCGTCGGAGCCCGCTCTTGCCCCCGTTCGATTTTGCGCGAAATGGTGCCATGTGGCCCGCCATCCTGGTCTGTTGGGCGGTGAGGTGCAAACACCGGCCTTGTTTCCACTGTCGTGTGCCAGCAATTACTACCCCGGTGAGCGGGACTTACCCAGGAACCGTCTCGGTCCGGGGGCGAAAGATGTAGGTGGAGGTGGCGCGGGCCACCAGCCGCCCCTCGTCCTGGGGAACCCCACGAGCGGCGGCCACGACGCTCGCTTCGACGAAGGCGACCGTGGAACCGCTCGAGATCACCTCGGCCGTACAGGTGAGGATGGCACCGGGGGTGACCGGTGCGAGAAAGCTGATCTTCATCTCGGCATTGGCGGAGAAGACCTTGCGTCCTTTGACCGAGGTGACCGCAGCCGCGCCCATGGAGGAGTCGGCGAAGGCGGCGAGAAACCCTCCCTGCATGGTGCCGGCCGGATTGGCGAAACGCTCGTCCGCCGTCATCCGCCAGATGCACCGTCCCGGTACGGACTTGTCGAGGCACACCATGCCGAGCGTCAGATCACTGTTGGGTGGGACCTGCAGGCGGTGACGTTTTGGTGTCATCCGCGGTGAGGATAGGCGCGCGCTGGGTAGGGTGGTTCATGACTCACGTCGCGTCGTCTTCGCCCGCTCCGAACCCTCCGGTCGTGCAGGATCCGGCCCTGGTTGAGTTGGGGATCAACGTCATCCGGGGTATCGCCATGGATGCGCCCGAGCAAGCGAATTCGGGCCATTCCGGCACGGCGATGGCGCTGGCTCCGCTGGCGCATGTCCTGTGGACCCGCATCATGCGACATGATCCGCAGGCCTCGCACTGGCCGGACCGGGACCGCTTCGTGCTGTCGAACGGGCATGCCTGCATCTTGCAGTACGCGCTGCTCTACCTGACCGGGTACGACCTCACGTTGGAGGACCTGCGTCAGTTCCGCCAGTTCGGCAGCCGCACCCCGGGCCATCCGGAGCGTCTGCACACCGACGGCATCGAAGTCACGACGGGTCCGTTGGGACAAGGCGTGGCCAACGCGGTCGGCATGGCCATCGCAGAGCGGGTGACGCGGGCTCGCTTCGGGAGCGAGGTGTGCGATCACCGCACGTACATGATCGCCGGCGACGGGTGCTTCATGGAGGGGATCTCACACGAGGCCGCTTCGTTGGCCGGTCACCTCAAGCTGGGCCGCTTGATGGCCTTTTACGACGACAACCACATCACCATCGATGGGCCGACCGAGTTGGCCTACAGCGACAACGTGCCCGAGCGGTTCGAAGCGTACGGTTGGAACGTCCGCAATCTGGGGGAAATGGCCAACGATGTGGACGGCATCGAAGCCGCCATCCGAGAGGCGCTGGAGGCTCCGAGCGACGGGCCTGACGCCAAGCCCACCCTGCTCATCCTGCGGAGCCATATCGGATGGCCGTCACCGAAACTGACCGATACCGCGGCCGCGGCACGGCTCACCGTTCGGCGAGGAAGAAATCCGGGTGACGAAGAAAATCTTGGGGCTGCCACCTGATCAGACCTTCTGGGTGCCCGACGAGGTCCGTAGCTTCTACGGCCAAGAGGTGGCGCGGGGCGAGGTGTACCGCAAGGAGTGGGAGGCGCGGTTCGCGGCGTGGGATGGCGACAAAGTGGCCTGGGACGCCGCGCAAGCTGGTCGGGGCATCCCGGGGTGGGATAGCACGTTGCCGACGTTCGAGGCGGGTACCAAGTTGGCCACCCGGCATGCCATCAATAAGTGCATCGACGCCACCTCCGCCGGCCTGCCCGGCTTGGTGGCCGGATCGGCCGACCTGACCGGGAACAATGGCGTGTTGATCAAGGGGGCCGAAATCCAGGCGGCGGAGACGCCCGGCGGCGCCCAGCTGCACTACGGCATCCGTGAGCATGGGATGGCGGGTGTCATGAACGGGATGGCGCTGCACGGGGGCGTCCTCCCGGTCGGGGGCACCTTCTTCGTCTTCACCGACTACATGCGCCCCTCGGTGCGGCTGGCTGCGCTGTCACGGGCCCACGTGATCTATTCGTGGACGCACGACTCCATCGGCCTGGGTGAGGACGGTCCGACGCACCAGCCGGTCGAGCATCTGGCCGCCCTGCGAGCCATGCCGGGCCTGATCCTGGTCCGTCCGGCCGATGCCAACGAAACGGCCCAGGCCTGGCGACTGGCGGTCGAGTCGGACGAGCCCGTCGGCCTTGCGCTCACCCGTCAGGACATTCCCGTGCTGGCGGAGACGGAGGTCCGGGCCGAGGCCGGGGTGCCAAGAGGCGGCTACGTGCTGCTCGAGCCCGAAGGGGCCGTCCAGATCGTGTTGGTCGGTACCGGCAGCGAAGTGCAACTCTGCCTGGGGGCGGCCAAGGAGCTGGCCGACGCCGGCGTGCAGGCCCAGGTCGTCTCGCTGCCCTGTTGGGAATGGTTCGAAAAGCAGGATGAGGGGTATCGATCTGGAGTCTTTCCGCCCCACGTGCCCACCCTGAGCGTGGAAGCGGGCTCGACCTTCGGGTGGAGTCGCTACGCCGACGACTCCATTGGGCTGGACACGTTCGGGGCCTCGGCCCCGGGCGCGGTGAACATGGAGAAGTTCGGCTTCACCGTTGCACACGTGGTCGAGAGGGCACACGCACTTTTGAGCAAGGAGATCCGTACATGACGCGACTGCATGACCTTTACGACATCGGGGGCCAGAGTCCGTGGTTGGACAACTTGCGGCGTGACTGGCTGGAAGATGGGCATTTGGCCAACCTGCTCGCCATGGGCGTGCGGGGGATCACGTCCAACCCGACCATTCTGGCCAAGGCGATCAGTGGCCAGAACACCTATGACGAGCAATTCGCCGAGCTGGTCAAGGATCACACGGTGGACAGCGCCTACTGGGAGTTGGCCATCACCGACATCAGCCACGCCCTGGAGATGTTGCGCCCGCTCTACGACGAGAGTGACGGTGAGGATGGCTTCGTCTCCTTGGAGGTCTCACCCGCCCTGGCCCACGACACCGAGACCACCATCCGCGACGCCCGCAATCTCCACGAACGCATTGCACAACCGAACCTGTTGGTCAAGATTCCCGCCACCAAAGAAGGCGTGCCGGCTATCAAGACCATGATCAGCGAGGGCCGCAGCATCAACGTGACGCTTATCTTTGGCATCGACCGCTACGACGACGTGATCGAGGCCTATATCAGCGGCCTCGAGGAACTGGTCAAGGCCGGGCGGGCCGACGAGCTTCCCCATGTGGCGAGTGTGGCCTCGTTCTTCGTGAGCCGGGTCGACACCGAGGTGGACCGTCGCCTGGAGCAGTTGGCCGGAGGCGACAACGGTGACGCCGCCCTGTTGGCCCTGCGGGGCAAGGCGGCGGTCGCCCAGGCCCAGGTGGCCTATCAGCACTTCCATGCCGCGTTCTCGACCGATCGCTGGAAGGCACTGGATGCGCAGGGGGCCCGGGTGCAGCGACCCCTGTGGGCGTCGACTTCGACCAAGAACCCGGCCTACCCCGATCTGCTCTATGTCGACAGTCTCATCGGCCCGGCCACCGTCAACACCATGCCCGAGGACACCATCGCCGCCTTCTTGGACCACGGTGTGCTGGCCCGCACGGTGGATGCCGATCCCGAAGGGGCCGTAGCCGTGCTGGACAAGCTCAAGGAGATAGGTATCGACATCGAAGACGTCGAGCACACGCTGGAGGATGAAGGGGTCAGCTCGTTCGCCAAGTCCTTCGACGAACTCATCCAGTCGCTGACCGACAAGGCCGCCACATTCAAGTGAGCAGCGCTGTGCCTTCCAGCGCTGTGCCTTCCATCGTGCCGGTGGACAGCGTTCCCGAAGCCTTTGCGGCGACGGTACGTGATGCGTTCGCCAACCGGACCGGACCCCGTTTCACGCTGGTCCTCTCGGGCGGTCCGACGGCCAAGGTGTGTTACGAGCATTTGGCGGAGGCCAAAGACGCCCTCGACTGGTCGCTGGTGGACATCTACATGGGAGACGAGCGCATGGTGCCGCCCGACGACGCCGATGCCAACCAGCGGTTGGTGCGTGAGGCGCTCGTCGACAGGGTGGGCGGCGTTGGCTCGTTTACGCCCATGCCCACGGTCGGGCCGGTGGACGAATGCGTCGAGGAGTATCAGCGCGTCATGGCGGATGTGCTCGCTGGTCCTGGGATCGATCTCATCCACTTGGGGCTCGGGCCCGACGGGCACACGGCGTCCCTCTTCCCGCACGCGCCAACGCTGGAGGCGCCACCCGACCAGCTGGTGGTGGCGACCCAGGATCCAAATGGCGTGAACCCGCATCCACGCATGACCGTGACCCTCAGAGTGATCGACGCGGCCCGATGTGCGGTCTTCACCGTCACCGGCGAGAGCAAACGCGATGCGGTGGCGGCCGTCCGACGGGGCGACGACATCCCGGCCACTCGAGTCGGGACGGCCCACATCATCTGGTTGGTCGACCGTGTAGCTGCGGGAGAGACGGCAGAGGCCTAGGCGTTCGCAACGTCAAATGGAGCGGTCGGTCATGGGTGCGCGTGGCGTCCGCGCGCCCGCAACGGTCCGACACGGCCCCAGGGTGTCTAGATTGGCCCCAATGCTTTCCGACATGGATCTCCTCCAGATGCCCTTGCCGGACCTGACGGCGCTCGCCCGGGGTGTGCGCGACGAGGCGTACGGCCGCCGAGTGACCTACTCACCCAAGGTCTTCATACCGCTGACCATGCTCTGCCGGGATCGCTGCGGCTATTGCACCTTTGCCAAGGCGCCGGCCCGCCTGACCTCGCCCTACCTCACCCCCGACGAGGTGCTGCGCATCGCCCGGGCCGGCCAAGAGGCCGGGTGTCACGAGGCGCTGTTCACCCTTGGTGAGCGGCCGGAGCTGCGGTACCCGCTGGCCCAGACCTGGTTGACCGACAACGGTTTCGCCTCGACGGTCGACTACCTGGCCCACATGTGCCAGCTCGTCTTGGAGGAGACCGGCCTGCTCCCCCACGCCAATGCCGGGGCCCTCTTCGCCGATGAACTGGCGGCACTGCGTCCGTTTACCGCCAGCCAAGGCATGATGATCGAGTCGTTGGCCGAGGATCTCGACGCGCATCGCAGTGCGCCCGACAAGGAGCCGGCTCGTCGTCTGGCCACGCTCGAGGCGGCCGGGGACCTCCACATCCCCTTCACTACGGGCATTTTGATCGGCATCGGCGACGACCGGCCCGGTCAGTTGGCCGCCCTGCAGGCCATCGCCGCCGCGCACGCCCGCCATGGTCACGTGCAAGAGGTCATCGTCCAGAACTTCCTGCCCAAGCCGGGGACGGCCATGGCACGCGCCGAGCCCTGCCCGCCCGACGAGCTGTTGTGGGCCATCGCCGTGGCCCGGCTCGTCCTGCCGTCCGAGGTGCACATTCAGGCGCCTCCGAACCTTTCCGACGAACTGGCGCCGCTGCTGGCGGCGGGCATCGACGACTGGGGTGGGGTCTCCCCCATCACCGCCGACCACGTGAACCCCGAGCGGGCCTGGCCTGCCCTCGAGACACTGCGGGCGGCGACGGAGGCGGCGGGGCATGTGCTGGCGGCCCGGCTCACGGTGTATCCAGCTTTTGCGCACGACGCGGCGACGTGGCTCGACCCCAACGTGGTCTTCCCCGTACTCGATGTTTCTGACGCCGAGGGCCTGGCCCGCGATGCGCAATGGTGCTCAGGCGGCGAGGTGGCGCCTCCGGTGTTGGTGGGTGGAGCCGGTCGAGGCCGGCGGTGGGCCGGCCCGGTGGCCGAGGTCCTCGATGGCGTGGCACTCGGGCAGGAGGTGGGCGAGGACGAGATAGTGACGCTCTTCTCCGCCCGCGGGCCCGAGGTGCGCATGGTGGCCGAAGTGGCAGACGACATGCGGCGGGCCGTCGTCGGCGACGCCGTCACCTTCGTGCACAACCGCAACATCAACTACACGAACGTGTGCACCTTCAAGTGCCGCTTCTGTGCCTTCTCCAAGGGTCCTCTGTCGCTGAACCTACGCGGGGCGCCGTATCTGCTCGAGCTCGATGAGATCACCCGTCGCGTGGCCGAAGCCGAAGCGGAGGGTGCGACCGAAGTCTGCCTGCAGGGCGGCATCCACCCCGACTTCGACGGCGATTACTACATCCACGTGCTGGGTGCGGTGCGGGCCGCCTCCGAGCGCATCCACATCCATGGGTTCACCGCGCTGGAGGTGACCGAAGGAGCCCGCCGCTCCGAAGTGCCGCTGGCCGAATACCTGGTGCGTCTCAAGGAAGCGGGGCTGAAAACCTTGCCCGGTACTGCGGCCGAAATCCTCGACGACGACATCCGCGCCCTGATTTGCCCGGACAAGATCAACTCGGAGGAATGGCTCGAGGCGCATCGCACGGCCCACTCGGTCGGCCTGCGCTCGAATATCACCATCATGTTCGGCTCGGTCGAGCATCCGAAAAGCTGGGCCACACACATCGTGCGCACCCGCGCCCTGCAGCGCGAGACCGGCGGCTTCACCGAGTTCGTGCCGCTCCCCTTCGTGCATATGGCCACTCCCATCTACCTCCAACACAAAGCGCGCCGGGGGCCGACGTTCCGCGAGACGCTGTTGATGCACTCGGTGGCGCGCATCGCGTATCACGGCGACATCGACAACATTCAGGTGAGCTGGGTCAAAATGGGTGTGGAGGGTGCCCGTCAGGTTCTCCAGGCCGGGGCCAACGACGTCGGCGGCACGCTGATGGACGAGAACATCTCGCGCGTGGCAGGAGCGTCGCACGGGCAGCGCATGGGTGTCGAGGAGCTCGAGACCATGGTGGCCCCGCTCGGCCGCCCCCTGGTGCAACGCTCCACCCTCTACGCCCTGGCAGGGACCGCTCCGAGCCCGTGAGCCCGGACGACCTCGAGGCGGGGGGGAACAATCCGGAGGCTCGTTTGCACGAACTGGCCGATGCCCTCCAGGACGATCAGGAAGACGAGCTGCACCGAGCTTTTGACGCGCTGGCCAAGGCTCATTCCCTCGGCCCGGCGCAGACCCGCGAGCTCCAGGGCATGATCGGCACCCTGAGCGACCTGGCCAAGGAGGGGACCTCGGTGGGCGATCTCAAGATCGCCGCGGCGGCGCTGGCCGAAATGACCGAGGCCTTCCGGGTGTTCCGCCCCTACCGCAAGATCCGCAAGATCACCATGTTCGGCTCGGCGCGCACCCTCCCGGAGGATCCGGTGTACATCTTGGCGCGGGACCTGGCCAGCCACCTGGCCCAGGCGGACTGGATGGTGGTGACGGGCGCTGGACCCGGGATCATGGCGGCCGGTCTGGAGGGGGCGGGACGCGAGCACGCCTTCGGCGTCAACATCCGGCTCCCGCACGAAGAGGGCGCCAACGTCTTCATCGCCCAGGATCCCAAGCTGGTCGAGATGCGCTACTTCTTCACCCGCAAACTCATGCTGATCAAGGAGTCGCACGCGTACGCCATCCTCCCCGGTGGCTTCGGCACCCAGGACGAGGCCTTCGAGCTCCTTACCCTGCTCCAGACGGGCAAGGCCGAGCCGGCACCGGTCGTCATGATGGAGACGCCGCATGGGACGTACTGGCAGGGTTGGTTGCGCTTCGTGGAGGACGAGGCGATTGCGTCGGGATGGGTCTCGCCCGAAGATAAAGCACTCTTCAAGGTGACCACCTCGGTCGAGGAAGCCACGGCCGAGATCCTCGGCTTCTATCGCAACTACCACTCGTGCCGTTGGGTCGGCGATCTGCTTGTGCTGCGCCTGCACACGGCGCCGAGCAAGGCCGAACTGGCGGACCTCAATCGCCGCTTCAGCGACATCCTCTCGCAGGGCACGATCCGCAACGCCACGGCCTTTCCTCCGGAGCGTTCCAGCAACGACGTCCCTGAGTTGCCCCGCTTGGCCCTGCGCTTCGACAAGTGGCACTTCGCCCGCCTGCGCATGCTCATCGATGCCGTCAACGAATGCACGGGGGACTGAGCATCGCGGCTTCGCGACAGGTCGCTCGCCGGCGGCGAGCAATGCCGGGTTGTCACGGGAACCAACGGGAGTAACGGGGTGCTTCGGGGTGCTACCACCTACCGAGCGCGGTGGGTGACTCCCTTGTAGGCGTCGTTGGCCTCCACCAGACTCCCAGGCGTGCGAGGCAACCGATGAGGTACCACCCATGGCGGTAATCGCCATGCTGTTCCGCTCCGAGCTCCGGCGTCGCTGGCGTTCATGGCTGATGGTGTGTCTGTTGATCGCCGTCGTCAGCGGGTTGGTTTTGGCCGGAGTGGCGGCCGGTCGTCGCACGGCTGCGGCCTATCCGCAGTTCGTGAAGACCTATGGGTATGACGCCGCGACCTTTTCTCCCGATCCCCTTCCGGGCCTCCGCTCTCTGCCTGATGTCATTTCGACCACGCGAGAGAACGCTTTCATCGCCGGACCACCCACCTGTAGTTGCGGGCGCTTCATCAATCCGAGCGATTTCGGGCTGGTCGAAATTGGGCAGAAGGACCTCGGTCACTACTTGAAGCTGGTCTCGGGTCGTATGCCCGATCCCGCCCGTCCCCGCGAGGTTCTCGCCTCGTTCAACTTTGCGCACGATGTGGGCGTGCAGCCCGGGACGCGCGTGCGCGTGTGCCGCTCTATGCGCGTGCGCAACGAGCGGCTGTGTTGAATGGCTCGAAGGTCACCACAATGGGCCCGACTGTGACACTCACCGTCGTCGGTATTGAGGCGGCGGACATCGAGTTCCAGAGCAGCACGTACCCGTACTACGACCTCTACGCCAACGCTGCATTCGATGGACGCTACGGTCAAGAGGCGGCCCACGTCGCCAGCTACTACGTGCGATTGGACGGTGGCGCCGCCGACCTGCCGCGGTTCCAGGCCGAGGCTCAGAAGATCGGCGCACTCGGCGTGAACGACCTGGACACCTCCACAACTTCCAACGAGTCCTCGATCCATCCCGCAGGCCACCGGCTGGTGGATCTTGGCGGCCGCCGTGGCCTTTTTGGGCCTCATCGTCATCTTCCAGGCTCTGGTGCGCCAGGCCGTGGTGGAGAGCGACTTCTACCCAGCTGTCTCGGCCCTTGGGATCTCTCGGCGAAAGCTCGTGCTCTGGGGCATGACTCGAACGGTGGCCATCACCGCACTCGGTGTCCTTGGTGGGATGGCTGTCGCCTTCTTGCTCTCGCCGTTCACGCCCGTCGGCGAGGCGCGCCTGGCCGAACCGTCAACCGGTTTCGCCTTTCGACGCGTTCGTCTTGATAGTCGGTGCTTTCGTGACCCTCCTGGTGGTCGGCGGACTCGCCTTCGTCCCCGCCTTCGGAACGGCGCGCCTGCGCCTCGATGGCACGAGTCCGCCTCCTCGCACGTCACGCCTGGTCGGGTTGCTCAGGAATGCGGGCGCTACACCGAGCACGCTCATCGGAGTCGGACGGGCCGTCGAACGTGGGAGAGGCCGTAGCGCGATTCCGGTGGGCTCGGCCATCGTGGGATTGGTTCTCGCCGTGGCCGCGTTGTCGGCCACGGCCGTATTCGGCGCCAGCCTTTCTCACCTGACGACGACGCCGGCTCTCTACGGCCAGCCGTTCGATGCGTACTTCCAAGCGAACGGTGTGACCAGCACGAAGAATCCGGTGCTCACGAGCTTGCTGGCCGATCATCATGTAGATCGGATCACTGCTGGCATTGGCGGCGACGTCACCATCAACGGTCATACCGTCGACGCCCTCGCCGGTAAGCCGGTGCGAGGGTCGATGCTCTTGACGACGATCAGCGGCCATCTCCCCGAACGGAGCGACCAGGTCACTCTTGGTGCCAGCACCATGCGTCTGCTCGGTGCCCACGTCGGGTCCATGGTGCGGATCAGTTCCCCCACTGCCCACGGCCGCAACGACGAGTCCAGCTACAGGGTTGTCGGAACGTCGGCCTTCCCCCCAGATTTCGGGGCGGGAGGACTGGGTACCGGGGCTCTGTTCAGCATTGGCGGGCTGGCCACGGCGGAGTGCGGCTCAGGTCCTACCGCCCAAAGTTGCGCACGCGGGGTGACCTCCTCCTTTGGGACCACTTTGTTGGTCAGTGTCACTCCGGACGCTACGGGACGCCGTGCGCTGCTGTCCCTGGCGCACACGTATCCAACGCAGATTGAGTATCCGACGCCGCCCAATGACCTCGTCAATTTCGGTCAGGCGGTTAATTTCCCCCTCATCTTGAGTGTGATCGTCGCCTTGTTCGGGGCGGCCACGCTCGGGCATGTGCTCGTGGTGAGCGTCTCTCGTCGTCGACGCGAGTCGGGCATTCTCAAGGCGCTCGGATTTGTCCGTCGACAGGTGTTCTCGACTGTGATCTGGCAGACGACGACGATAAGCCTCATCGGGATCGTGCTGGGCGTTCCGATCGGTATCGCCCTCGGCCGCTTCGTCTGGCGCGCCTTTGCCCAGAACCTCGGTGTCGTCCCGGTCTCCCTCGTCCCCGGAGCGGCCACCGGGTTTGTCGTACTCGGCACCCTGGCCGTGGCAGCCGTCTTGGCCGTGGGGCCGGCGCGCCTGGCCGCACGCGACCGGGCGAGCGCACTGCTGCGGGATGAATGAAGAGGAGTACTCAGCGGGCTTGGGTGGCTCCACATTTTGGACACACCGTGGCGTAGCGCCCTTCGCTCCATTTCAGTCCCGATCGACAGGATGTGCAGCGGTCATGCCCCTTGGCCATCTCTCGCCAGTGTCCCCCGGATCGAAACTGGGTTCCGATGATGAGGGCGGCGAGTACGCCGAAGAAAATCCAGTAGGCCAATCCCGCTTCTCCGTTCGCTTGTCCTCGACACATGCAATTTTGGCGCCTCGCCTGCACGCGCCGTCTCCCCGACAGTTGAATCCACCGACACTTCTTTTTGAAAAACGATACCGAACGGTTCGGTTGGTTTTTCCGAAACAAGGTGTCGGGGTTCGCCTCTCAGGTTCCCGGGGCGCCCGGGGCGGCCCGGTCTTACACCCCGTCGTCGATGAAGGTGTCGCCGGTGGGGGCCAAGACCGTGATTGCCTTTTCGAGCGCCCGGCGAGCCCGGACGATCCTTCGCTCCACCCGGAGCGCCTCACCCGCTTCGAACGAGTCAGGGTCACCCTGGGAGGCCCGGCGTAGGGCATCCAGAGCGATATCGGTCAACTCCTCGGCCATGCCCTCCAATCGTGCCGCCACGTCTGCCATGGCCTCGGTAGCCGAGGTCACTTGGGCAGCTCCACTGTCTGCACGGTGTAGTCCCCTTCGGCCAAGGCGGCACGCATGACCTTCTTGTCGAACTTGCCCACGCTTGTCTTGGGGATCTCGTTAATGAATGTCCACTGATCGGGCAACCACCAGCGGGGGACGCGTTCGGCCAGGAAGTTGACCATGGCCTCAGGTTCGAGCGTCTTGCCTGGCTTGGGCACCACGACGACCAGGGGCCGCTCGGACCACTTGTGGTCAGGCACGGCGATGACTGCCGCCTCCACGACATCGGGAAACTCCATCACGGCGTTCTCCAGCTCCACCGAAGAGATCCATTCGCCACCGGACTTGATGACGTCCTTGGTGCGGTCCGAGATCGTCATGTATCCCTGCACATCGAGGCAGCCGACGTCTCCCGTGCGTAACCAACCGTCGCGGAATCGCTCGGGATCCTCCTCCTTGTAATACGAGGCAGTCACCCAGGGCCCGCGGACCTCGAACTCCCCGATCGACTGACCGTCGTTGGGCAGCACGGTTCCGTCCTCGTCCACCACCCGCACCTCGACGCCGGCAACGACCCGGCCAGCCTTGATCTTGTAGTACATGTCGTCGTGACCGTCGAGGTGTCGGGCGGGCGGCAGCCCGAACGCGGCCATCGGGCTGGTCTCGGTCATGCCCCATCCCTGGATAATGGTGGCTCCGAACCGCTTCTCGAACCCTTCGATCAAGGCGCGTGGGACCGCAGCACCGCCGGCGGTGATCGCCCGTACGGAGGAGAAGTCGACCGGCGTCTCGAGCTGGAGGAGCCCGTTCCAAATCGTGGGGACGCCACAGGCCAGCGTCGGATGGAACTCGTTGAAGATGGCGGCCAGCGGCTCTCCCATGAGAAACATCTGCGGCATGATCATGTCGGTCCCGGCCATCCAGGCCCCGTAGGGGGTGCCCCAGGCATTGGCGTGGAACATCGGCACGACGATGAGGATGCGATCCTTCTCTGTCATGCCCACAGAGGACGCCGCTTGCTCGGCCATGGTGTGGAGCCAGGTGGAACGGTGCGAATACACCACGCCCTTGGGATTGCCGGTGGTGCCGCTCGTGTAACACATGGCGGCGGCTGAGCGCTCGTCGAGCACGGGCCACTCGAACCCTGGCTCCTCGGCCTCCAGCAGGGCCTCGTACGAATGTGTCTCACCCAGCGCCGCGGTGTCCCCGTCGCCGACCACGATGATGGTCTCCACCGTCTTGAGATCGTCCTTGATCGCCGCCAGAAGAGGGATCAGCGAGCCGTCAACGATGATGACCTTGTCCTCGGCGTGGTTGATGACATAGGCCAACTGATCGGAGGGCAGCCGGATGTTGAGGGTGTGCAGGACGGCGCCCATGCAGGGAATGGCGAGGTAGGCCTCCAAATGGCCCTGGTTGTTCCAGCAGAAGGTGCCCACCCGATCGCCGTCTCCCACACCGATCTTCTGGAGGGCTTTGGCCAGCTTCTCGGCCCGCGCCGCCACCTCGTTGAAGGTGGCCGAGCGATGACCACCAGCTTCGACCGTGATCACGGTGCTCTCCCCGTGGGTCTGCTGCCCATGGCGGAGGATGTCGCTGATCAGGAGGGGTGCATCCTGCATGGTGCTCTTCATGGCCCAAGTATGGCCAGCGCGTGGGCACTGTGCCCGTCGTCCCATGACCCGGCCCGGCCCCGGAGTCGCGGCAGGGGCGAGCAGAGCCACCGGTCAGGACGTCTTGATCGTCACCTTCAGCATGCGGTGGGTGACGTCGGGAGGGACGCCCGAGGCGCTTCCCTGCGCGTTGATCTTCTGGACGATGCTCATACCCGACGTGACATGGCCGAACAGGGTGTACGAGTTCGCGAGCGATTCACCCGCGGTCCCCGTGACGATGAAGAACTGGCTGCCACCGGTATTTGGTTGTCCGGTGTTGGCCATGGCCACGGAACCGAGGGGGTACTGATCAGCGGGATTCGACGTCTTGGCGGGGAGCTCGTCGGGGATCGTGTACCCGGGTCCGCCGTTGCCCTTCCCCGTCGGGTCACCCGTCTGATCGACGAATGAGGGGATGACCCGCAAGAAGGTATTGCAGTCGAAGAAATGGTGTTGGGCTAAGAAGACGAAATTGTTGACGGTTTGGGGGGCCGTCTTCGGATCCAGCGCAATGACGATCGTTCCGAGGTCAGTCTTGACGGTTGCGGTGTAGGTCTTGGTCGGGTCGATAGTCATGGCGGGCGGGCTGCTCCAGGTCCCCTTCTTCAACACGGTGGCGGGATTCTTCGGACAACCGGCCGCCACCCCGGCGGCGTTGGCGGTTGCCTGTGCCTTCTTGTCAGCCGCCGATGCTCCCGTTGCCTTGGAACTGGAGACGGTCACGTCGGTGAATCTCGTGTTTTGCAGTGTGGCCGCCTTGGCCAGGAGCTGGCCGTCGTGCGCCGTAAGCGGCACGGAGGTGCCTGTCGTCGTACTCGTGGTGGTGGCGGACTCGTCGGTCGACAGGCCGATCACCTCAACCCCATTGTTGCCGCGGCGCCACGCGAGCAGGTACGTCGAATCCGAGCCTTCTCGAGCCACGGCGGTCGACCCGAGTGCCTTTGGAGGGGTGAGACCACTCACCGCCTGGCCGTTGGACGTGAACCCTTTGATGAGCGTTGTCGCAGCTGCAGCTGATTGGCAGTACAGCACCTCGGACACCAGCCCGAGATTTGCCGAGGCATCGGCGAATTCTTCGTGGGAGCCATAGGGGCATCCGGTGATCCCGGTGCCGGTGGAGGCTGAGGGATTGCTGACGACCGTGGTGAACCCCTCCCCCTTGGCGGTGGCTTCGGGAAAGAGCACGCTGGTCGAGGGCTTGGACGCCGACGTTGCTCCTGCCGCACCGGATGGCACGACGACGGGGACGGCCAGGGCCGCAATGGCTATTGCTCCCCCGATCCCGACGGTGGCGAGCTTCCGGGTCAGCTTTCTCACGAACACACACGTCTTTCTACGAGAGGAGATTTTTCGAGCCCGATCGGGTCAGGAACCATTCGTGCCGATTGATCCGGTTCTTGCGGACCGACCTGAGCGCCCGATGGCTCGGGGAGGAAGATAGTCGAACTGACCCGCGAGTTTGGATCGGGGACCTTTCTCCTCCGATGGCTTCTCCGACGATGCGCCCCTCTCGGGTCCTCATGATCGGTGCTGCCGGCCTGATGCTCTCTGGCGTCCTGATGGCCGGTGCCATCGGTGTGGTGAGTGCCTCGGTGGCCGGAGGTGGGGGGATTGACGGGAACCCAGGAGGTGTCGATGCCAGCGCTGGCGGCAATGCCAACAGCGCGGCCCCAGCCCCAAGTGCAGCCGCCAGTAGCGAAATCCCGGCGCAGATGCTCACGTTGTATCGAGCGGCCGCCGGCACGTGCGCCGGATTCCCGTGGACGATCCTGGCCGCCATCGGCACCGTCGAGTCGGCCAATGGCACCTCTGATCTGCCGGGAGTGCACTCGGGAGCCAATCCGGCCGGGGCCGAGGGCCCGATGCAGTTCGAGCCCGCCACCTTCGCCGGCTATGACGCTCCCGTCCCGCCCGGCGGTGCCACTCCTCCCAGCCCCTACGACCCGGTCGATGCCGTGTACGCCGCCAGCCGGATGCTGTGCGCCAACGGTGCTGCTGGTGGCGCCGACATCCCGGCAGCTGTTTTCGCCTACAACCACGACGACGCCTATGTGTCCAAGGTGCTTTCGTTGGCCGCGACCTTTGGGCAAGCCTCCCCGGGCGTGGGCCCTGCCACCGCAGGAAACGCCTCGACGGTGGGAACGGCGGCCGTCGCCTGGGCTCTGGACCAGGTAGGCACGCCGTACATCTGGGGCGGGGAGACTCCGGGTGTCGGGTTCGATTGCTCGGGTCTCGTGCAGGCGGCGTACAAGGCGGCCGGGATGGCGCTCCCCCGGGTGGCGCAAAACCAGTTCGACGCCACAGCTCGGCTGGACCAAGGCACCCAGTTACAGCCCGGCGACCTTGTGTTCTTCGGGACCGGGCCTCAAGGCATCTCCCATGTCGGCCTCTACATCGGGGTCCAGGACGGGCACACCATGATGGTCGATGCGCCGCACACCGGAGCCGACGTACGGGTCGAGGCATTCCCGATCACCCCGGGGGCCCGCTGGGGCAGCGACATATTCGTCGGTGCCACCAGGCCTGCCATGTAGGCGCACCGACCAGGCAACAAAGTGCAATCTCGGACCGGGTCTACACTGATCAGCGAAGGGGAGTACCCCATACATCGGTGATCGACATACCCGGCTCCCCATGAGCCCGGTCATCGGACCTGCGTGCAGGTGGGAGAGACCTTCGTTCTAGCCATGTTTGTCATGGCCGGGGCGAGGGACACCCCTTCGGTCCGGCGAGAAAGGTCACCGTGCATATCGCCATCATCGCCGCCGTTTTTCCGATCATCTTCGTGGGCGAATTTCCGGACAAGACGATGTTCGCCTCGCTCGTCATGTCGACGCGCGGCAATCCCCTCGCCGTCTGGCTCGGCGCCGCCAGTGCCTTCTTGATCCACGTGGTCATCGCCACCACCATTGGGGTGGCCCTGTTCCACGTGGTCCCCCACCGGGTCCTCGAGGCAGTCGTGGCCTTCATGTTCCTCGTGGGGGCGGTGCTCGCCATTCGCGAAGCCCGCAAGGCCCAGCAGGACCAGGAACTCGTGGCGAAGGAGTCGGCGTCGGGCCGACGGGTCATCACCACATCGTTTCTGGTGATCTTCCTGGCCGAGTGGGGCGACCTGACGCAGATCCTCACCGCTAACTTGGCCGCCCACTATCACTCGCCCTTCTCGGTGGGTGTCGGTGCGCTCGCAGCCTTGTGGACCGTCGCCGCCCTGGCCGTGCTGGGCGGACAGAGTCTCTTGCGAATCATCAACATCAGGACGGTCCGGATCGTCACGGCCGTCGTGCTCTTCGGGCTGGCCGGCTTCACGGCCTGGGAGGCCATCAGATAATCCTGCTCGCCGGCGCGGCCTACCCGTCGCGCCGTCAGCCACTCCCCCGCGTGGCTTCGATGCCACGGATGTCTCCCTCGTCGTCAACGAGCCGGATGACCTCGACGTACCCCAGTCGGTCCAGATCGGTTTCGAGGATGTCGGCCTGTTCACCCCCGAGCTCGAGGAGGACCGCGCCACCGGGACCGAGGAAGCGCAGGCCCTCGGTCAGCACACGCCGCAGGATTTCGGTGCCGTCAGGACCACCGTCGTATGACAGGGGGGATTCGAACGCCAAGGTGTCGCGTTGGAGCAGAGAGAGGGCGGGCCTTGGCACATAGGGGACGACGCCGACCACCACATCGACGACGCCCTCGAGGGACGTGGGTAGTGGCGCGAAAAGGTCGCCATGGAATGCCTCGACCCCGTTGCAGGCGCGCGCAGGCGATGGCACGTTCGTCGACGTCGGATGCCACGACGCGCGCCGCTGGGTGCCTCGCCTTCAGCACCGCGGCGATGGCTCCGCTTCCGGTACACAGGTCGATGGCCGTGCCCGCTTCGGGCAAGAGAGCGGCAGCGCGACGCTGCCAACGGCTGACTCTGCAGCCGCGGGACGTAGACCCCGGGATCGACCCCGACATCGATATCGCAGAACTGCACGTGTCCGGTGATCCAGGCCAGCGGCTCACCGGTGAGGCGACGGGCCACGATGAGGCCCAATAGTTGGGTGTCCCCCGCCGCATGTTCGATGAGATCGTCCGTCTCTTCTTCGGGGGCGAGGAATCCAGCCCGAGCGAAGCGCTCGACCAGCGCGGCGCGCCCACTCGATGTTGTGGCCACGCTCGGCTCAGCTGGAGCGCCCGCGTAAGGAGCGGTATTGCCGCACCAGCGCGGCGGTGGAGGCGTCCTGGCCGGAGAGGTCGGGGGGTTCGGCCGCACTGAGGACCGGTGCCAGTTCCTTGGCCATCACCTTGCCGAGCTCGACGCCCCACTGATCGAAGGAATCGATGCCCCAGATCGCTCCCTCGACGAAGACCGTGTGCTCGTAGAGCGCCACCAGCTGGCCCAGGACGGACGGGGTCAGCTTGGGGGCGAGGATGGTCGAACTGGGCCGATTGCCTGGCATCACCTTGTGCGGGACCAACTCGGGTGGGGTGCCCTCTCCCGCAATCTCCTCCGCCGTCTTGCCGAAGGCCAAGGCCTTGGACTGGGCCAGACAGTTCGCCACCAGGAGGTCCTGCTGGCCGCCATGGTCGTGGGCGGACTCGGCGAAGGCGATGAAGTCGCACGGAATCAGCTTCGTGCCCTGGTGGATGAGCTGGTAGAAGGCGTGCTGGCCGTTCGTCCCTGGTGCCCCCCAGAAGATCTCGCCCGTCTGGCCTTCGACCGCGCTGCCATCCAGCCGGACCGACTTTCCATTGGACTCCATCGTGAGTTGCTGGAGGTACGCCGGAAACCGGCCCATGCGGTGGCTGTAGGGCAGGACGGCGTGCGTCTCGGCGCCGAAAAAGTTGTTGTACCAGACGTTGAGCAGCCCCATGATCACCGGGAGGTTGCGCTCGAGCGGTGTGGTGCGGAAGTGCTCATCGATGGTGTGAAATCCGGTGAGCATGTCGCCAAAGGCTTCGCGGCCGATGGCCACCATCAGGGAGAAGCCGATGGCAGAGTCGAAGGAATAGCGCCCGCCGACCCAGTCCCAGAACTCGAGCATGTTCGCGGTGTCGATGCCGAACTCCGCCACCGCGGCCGTGTTGGTCGAGACCGCGATGAAGTGCTTGGCCACCGCGCCCGGGTCCACGGTGCCGCCATGGGCCTTTGCGCCCAGCCCGTCCAGGAGCCATTCCTTGGCGGCTGCCGCATTGGTGAGGGTCTCGAGTGTGGTGAAGGTCTTCGAGCTGATCACGAACAACGTGCTGGCCGGGTCGAGGTCGTGGGTGGCGGCGTAGAGATCAACCGGGTCGACGTTGGAGACGAATCGGTTGATCAGATCGGGCGCGGCATAATCGGCCAGCGCGTCGTACGCCATGGCCGGTCCGAGGTCGGATCCGCCGATCCCGATGTTGACCACGGCCCTGATGCGTTCCCCCGTCGCCCCCACCCACGTGCCGCTCCGGATGCGATCGGAGATGTCACCCATGCGACGCAACACGTGATGGACGTCGCTCACCACGTCTTGTCCGTCGACCATGAGGTGCTGCTGCTCTGGCATGCGCAAAGCCACATGGAGCACGGCCCGGTCTTCGGTGCAGTTGATGTGCGCTCCGGCGAACATGGCGTCACGCCGGGTCTCCACCCCGGTCGCCAGGGCGAGGTCTATCAAGAGGGACAACGTTGTTTCGGTGATCCGGTGCTTGGAATAGTCGAGGACGAGATCCCCCGCCCCGGCGGACAGACGAGTGGCTCGATCTGGCTCGTCCGCAAAGAGCTGACGTAGATGACGCTGGCCCACGTCCTCGAAATGCTTGGTGAGGGCCAGCCATTCTGGACTGCCTGTGAGATCAAACATCGTTACCTCGCTTCGCTCCGCGTGCCGATGACTCGGTGGTCCACCCGTGGCCAGTGGCCGACTGTCACACCTTTCCCTCGGACGTTATGCGGCATTCGCCAAGGAGGCGGTCGCACCCCGAGAGCTTCGACTGATGTTCCGATAGCGTCAGAAAATGGGTGAGGCCGAGGAAATCGAACTCGTCGGAGTCTTCGGAGGAAAGGCATTCGACGTCGCATCGGCTCACAACGGTCGGATCATCAAGCACATTGGCGATGAGGTCATGTTCATCGCTTTGGCTGCCGCCGATGGCTGCGCCAACCTGGCCGCACGTCTGACCGACTTGGCCATCCCGGCCGAGCAGTAGAGCCGGGCCGCTATACCTTTTCGAACCAGCGCACCTGGCCGCGGCCATATTTCTTGGCTTCGTAGAGGGCATGGTCGGCCCGTTCGATGAGCGTCAAGACGGTGACATCCAAAGGCCCAGACACCGCCACTCCGATACTGCACCCGAGCACCTGCCTGCGGTCCCCGGTGCGGACGACCGCAGATCCGACCAGTTCACTGATCCTCGCCGCCAGTTGTGCCGTAGCCACCGGATCGGGCTGGGCCAGCCACCCGACGACGAACTCGTCTCCGCCGTAGCGGGAGACCACATCGGAGGCTCGGGTCGTGGCGCGCAGGACGTCGGCTACGGCCCTGATGGCGTCATCCCCACCCTCGTGCCCCAGGGAGTCGTTTATCTTCTTGAGATCGTCGAGATCGATGAACAACACCGTGAGGGCCAGCGCCCCCAGACTGCGACGGGCTCCGGCGAGGTCGATGTTCAAGGCTTCGAGCGCCGCGCCTCGATTGAGCAGCTGGGTCAGTGCATCGCGCGTGGCACGTTCGAAAAGCTCCTCACGTTGCACTTCACTGGCCTGTATCGAGATATGAAGATTGCTGAGGGCCGATTGCAGCGCCTCCCCCATGCGGCCCGGGAGCGGGATCTGGAGTGCCGGGTCGTCGAGGTTTCCGTTCGACAGGGCAATGGCCTGTGCCTGTACGCCGCGTAGCGTCGATGCCATCTCATTGAACGCGTTGGAGGCGAGGGCGAGTTCCCTCGGGCCTGTCTCGTCGAGATGCGGCAGCTCGAGTTCCCCCTGCCGCAACGACTGGAAGGCGGCGCCAAGGTTGGCGATCGGACGGCGTACGGTGCGGCCGAGCAGCAGCACACCGCCGATGGTGAGGAGCACGACCAGGGCGATGAGGAGCATGCTGATCTCGAGAGCGCTCGTGGCCGCGTTCGCCTGACCGACGGTCGCCGTGCGAAGGTCGGCGGAGCCGGCCAACACGAGTCTCGTCAGGGCGTGCGCCCACTCCACCTCGGACCGCGCGATGGCGGCGATGGAGGGCCCATTTGCCGGCAGGGGGGCTCCGTCATGATGCAGCCCCGATGTCATGGCCAGTTGCACGTCATCCTCGAAAGCGGTGGAGAGGGGGTTCGTGATGAGAGCAGCCCAGGCCTCCGTGGCCTGTGGCCCGAGCGCGTCGGGAAAGTCACCCGTCGCCGCCGCGAACTTCTCGTGACTGACGATGAGGCTCTCGAGCGCCTCGGGCGTCACTCCCGACACGAGCACGGCTTCCAGCGAATTGCCGGTCCGCAGGCTCTCCTCGCTGAGGCCGGACGTGAAGGCTTGGAACGAAGAGTCGAGCGCAGTGAGCCGTTCCGAGGTCGCGCGCGAGTCCGACGCCCGCGTACTCCGCAGCACATCAAACGTGTACTTCCACGTCACGTCGATTTGGGTGCCCAGACTATTGAAGAACGACTCGACCTGTGCCGACGACGCCGTCCCGTCGTCAACGTCGTGACGAATGTGCCGCAGCGGGTGGCGGTCAACGGCGAATGTGCCTTTTGGACCCAGCACGGTCTGTCGATTCACGACCTCGCGTGCCCGCGCAAGACTCTTCTTGAAGTTGACGCCGAGAAGTGCGTCGAGCTGGGCCTCGGTGAGATGGTTTTCCCTCGCCGCCACGATGGATGCACTCGCCACGTATTCCGCGTAGATATCGGCTCGGGCGCGCAGCAGTGCGTCGAGGGTCAAGGAGGATTGACGGACCGTCACGGCACGATCACGACTCGACACTTGGTGCGTCACCACGCTCGAGGCGAGGGCGAGGCCCGCCACGATCGGTGTGAGCACGGCCAGAACGAGTAGCACTCGGATGGTGAGGGGAAAGATCCGTCGTTTTGGACGATCGCGTCCCGCCTGTCGTGCGGAGAGCCCTGCGCCGTGTGGCGAGGCCTCCGGGTGACTGCCGGGTTGGGTGCGCATGCACGTCCTGCTCTGTCCGGATGAGCTGCGCTCTGCATGCAGGCACGTTCACCGCGGACGCTCGTGCGTCAATCATCCCCCCGTCCGCTCCAGGGCGGCCCTACCCACTCCCAACAACCGCCCAACGTTGCGTCCGTCCCTGGGGGTAATCAACCTACGACACCGGGGATGCACGCCTCCTAACGGAAATCGGCCCCCGCTCCGGCATTGCGGATGAGGACCCGCCCGAATTTCGCCTGCACCAGACCGGTGGCGACGAAAATCCCGACTCCGTAGAGGGCGGTGCGATGAGGTGGGAGTCGGAGGACCGTGGCCAGGGCCACCGTGAGAAAGAGCAGGATGGAGAGAAGCCGGGTGGGAAGGCGGGCAGAGAACATGCACGCCACCAAGACTCCCAGCGCAATCCAGCCTGCTGCGAAGACGAGACCGGCGAGTGGACCAACGAAAACGAAGGGCAAGACGAACGCGATGCCCAGTCCGCCTCCGCCCATCGTCAGCATGCGCCGGTTCCACATCTGCCGGGTCGTCGCGGCTCCCTGGGCGCGCAAAGAGATACCGAGGAGGCCGAGCACGGTCACCGCGCCGAAGCCGATGATCATGGTGACTGCCCCCACGAGTCCTAACCACGTCATCTGCGGCTCCACATTCGACCACGTTCTCCCTGCCTACAGGCTATCTGAACGGGCAATCTGCTTTTTGCAGCCCTCATTGCGACTCTCTCCGAATACCGGCGAAGGCCGTGGCGAAGAGGACGTTTCCCGTCCTTCGGTGGTGGCACCCGTTGCCGGCGCGGCAGGATCACAAGGCGGATTCGATGGCGTCTGGCTCTACGATCACCTCGCCGGCTCGGTGCACTGTCCGCTGATGGCGTACGCCAATTGGCGGCACGCCGGGGCGACGACTGAGCACTCCCATCACGACGGCGGTCGCTCGAGGAGATAGAGGAAGCAGGGTCCTTCATCGCTCGGGTCCTCGGACTCGAGCGTCCCCTCCCAGACCCGACGGAACCCGGCGTGCTCGAGTGCCCGCCACGAGGCCCGATTCTCCTGCAGCACATCCACGACAACCGCCTCTAATTTCGGGATAGGTGCGCCAGCAGTCGGCCACCAGGGCCTCGATCACGCGCGGTCCCAGCCCTCGACCGGTCGCGCTCTGGATCCCGATGAGATAGTCGATGCCGGCGGCGCACACCGGCCCCACGCCCACACTGACCGTGCTCTGCCAATCGGGGTTGTCCTCGAGCAGGTAGCGCTGGGCGAACCCAATCGGCTGTCCGTCGTTGAGCACGATGAACCCATCGGTCGGATCCGATCCACCGATCATCGGGCCATAGCGGGCCTCCACCGTTTCGATATCGGCTGGTTCGCGCCACCACCGTTGGACGTGCGGGCGCGACAGCCAGTGCGCCAGGAGGGCAAGATCGCTCGATTGCAGGGGCCGCAGCGTGATCGGCATGCATCCACAATGGCCGATCAGGGCATCAGGGCGGTGACCCGAGGTGGTCTGCGCCGTACTCTCGGCTCGGCATCGAGAGTGCCCACGGCGATAGCGTGGCCCGATGGAGACAGAGGATTATTTGGCCTTCACCCGGGAACGCTCGCAGGCCTTGTTGAAGGTGGCGCGCGCCAATCTCGATGTGGCCGTACCGAGCTGCCCGGGCTGGACGAACGCGGATCTCGTCGCCCACATCGGAGAGGTGTGGGGCTGGGCCGACGCCGTCGTGCAGAGCGGAGAACGAAGCGATCCACCGGCCGCACCGAGCGACGTCAGCGGTCCGACGATTGTCGAATGGGCTGAGGAGCAGCTCCACAATGTGCTCACCACCCTGGAGAAGGCGGACCCCACCGCGAACTGCTGGACGTTCGGGCTCCCCCGCACGCCGATGTTCTGGATCCGCCGTCAAGCCTTAGAAGCCGCCGTCCATGCCTGGGACAGCGAAGGAGCCATCGCCGCCCCGACGCCTTTGGATGGCGAACTGGCCCGTGACGGCATTGACGAGTTCCTCACGTCGATGCTTCCCCGTTACGTCAAGAGGAACCCCGATGGGTGGACCGGGCAGGCGCTGCGCTTCCGGCGTTCCGACGGCGAGGGTGCATGGACGGTGCAGCTCGGTCCCGACGGCGCCGTCACGACCGAAGACAGCGGCGAGAAGGTCGACGTTGCTCTCCAGGGGCCAGCGTCGGCGCTGTACTTATGGTGTCTCAACCGAGTGCCGGCCCAGGACCTCGAATTGTCCGGTGACCCCGCGGTGGCGGCTCGATGGACGTCGGAGATCGCCTTCTGAGGTCTCCCTGAGGCCTTTCAGGGAGTGGCGAAACTCACTGCGGTGAGCGCCTCGGACACGTCCCACAACCTCGCCGCGACCACCGGATCCTGTGCCCGCGCCGCCAGCTTGGCCGGGCCGGCGCCGCCCTTGATTTCTCCAAACCCCGATGGCCCGTAGTAGCCAGCTGGGGTGACGTCGGCCGCCGTGGCGGCGTAGACGGCAGGACGCGCCGCGGACTCGGCCGTCGGTATCAGCCCGGACACGGCCTTGGCCCACCGGTGATTCTCCAGGCTGTCGCCGGGTTCCATTCCGGCTCCGGTTCGTGCGAAGCCAGGATGCGCTCCTACCGCGGTGAGGCCCCAACCAAGAGCGTCGCTCCGTCGCTGCAGCTCGGTCATGAACAGCAGGTTGGCCAGTTTCGATTGTCCGTAGGCCTTGAACTTTCGATAGGACCGATCGGCCTGCAAATCGTCGAAATCTATAGACGCCATGCGGTGGGCCAAGCTGCCCACGACGACGAGTCGCGGGGCATCGGCTGCCCTCAGGAGGGGCATGAGGGCCGAGGCGAGCGCGAAGTGACCGAGATGATTGGTGCCGAAGTGCAACTCGAATCCGTCGGCCGTCGTCTGGCGTTGCCGTGGCATGACGACGCCGGCATTGTTCACCAGAACGTCGAGGGTGTCGTAGCTGTCCTGCATGCGCACACCGAAGGCCGCTACTGATTTCAGATCGGCCAGATCGAGGAGCTCGTAGGTGACGTCGGCGTCCTTGTTCTCGGTGCGGATGGTGTGCGCCGCCTGCTCACCGATCTCGAGGTTGCGTACACCGAAGACGACGCGCCAGCCGGCGCGTGCGAGGCCTCGCCCCACTTCGTACCCGAGCCCCCGGGCGCCCGTCACCACCGCTGTGTCCATGCCGACTCCGACTCCTCAGCGCAGAGCGAATTGCCCCGGCACAATAGGTGCGGGAAGTGCCGTGTGGCCCATGAGCCAACGATCGACGGCCGCCGCAGCCGAGCGTCCCTCGGCAATGGCCCAGACGATGAGGCTTTGCCCGCGGGTCTGGTCGCCACAGACAAAAACGCCTTCGACGTTGGTGGACCAGTCCGCCGCGGCCGCCACCGCACCCCGGGCATCGACCTCCAGCCCGAGCTCGTCCACCGCGCCCCGGCGCTCCGTGCCGACGAATCCCATGGCCAGCAGCACTACGTCGCACTCCAGCTCGAACTCGCTGCCGACCACCTTTTGGAACACGGGCCGACCGTCCTCAATGATCGTCTCGACCTCGTGGCCGCGGAAGGCCCGCACGGCGCCCGCCCCATTGTCGACGAGCTCGGTCGTCGTGACCGAGAACAGGCGTTGGCCGCCCTCCTCGTGCGCCGACGATGTGCGCAGGATCAACGGCCACAGTGGCCACGGGTTGGTGTCGGACCGCTGCGGAGGGGGTTGGGGCAGGATCTCGAACTGGTGCACGGAGGCCGCACCCTGGCGGTGGGCCGTGCCGAGACAGTCAGCTCCGGTGTCGCCGCCACCGATGATGATGACCCGCTTGCCTCGGGCCGTGATGGGCGAGGCGGCCAGGGCGCCTTCCCGCACGAGGTTGGAAGGCTTGAGGTACTCCATGGCGAGATGCACCCCGTCGAGCTGGCGACCGGGGACGGGAAGGTCACGCGGCAGGGTCGCCCCACCGGCCAGGACCACGGCGTCGAACTGCTCTCTCACCTCGGTCGCCGAACGCACGGTGACGTCGGGTGCGCAGGCCTTGCCGGCGCCCCGCTCCTGGCCCGGCTCCACACATTGGCCATCGCCATCGGCGGTCCCTTCACCCGGCGGCGGACCCCCGATGGAGGTGGCACAGACGAACGTCACCCCTTCGGCTTCCATCTGGGCCAAGCGCCGGTCGAGCACCGCCTTCTCCATTTTGAATTCGGGAATGCCGTAGCGCAGGAGTCCACCCGGCTTTTCGGCCCGCTCGAACACCGTCACGTCGTGACCGGCCCGAGCGAGCTGCTGGGCCGCGGCCAGGCCGGCCGGTCCGGATCCGATCACGGCGACGGAGCGCCCCGTGCGCACCGTGGGGAGTTGCGGGTCGACCCATCCCTCGGACCAGGCCCGCTCGACAATCTCGTACTCGATGCGTTCGATCGTCACCGGGTCTTCGTTGATGCCGAGGACGCACGCCGCCTCACAGGGGGCGGGGCAGAGCCGGCCGGTGAACTCAGGGAAGTTATTGGTGGCGTGCAGCCGCTCAATGGCATAGGACCAGTCGTCCTTGTAGACCAGGTCGTTCCACTCGGGGATGAGGTTGCCCAGGGGGCAGCCCTCGTGGCAGAAGGGGATGCCACAGTCCATGCAGCGTGCCCCTTGCTCCTGGGTCTGTTCGGCGCTGAAAGGCTCATAGACCTCACGCCAGTCGCGCAGGCGCACCGAGACCGGCCGCCGCCGGGGCAGCGCGCGATCGAACTCCATGAATCCGGTGGGCTTACCCATTCTGATTCTCCCCGAGGAGGTGCCGGTTCTCGGTCTCACACATATGCGGCAGCCTCCATGACGGCCTCGTCGACCGAGCGACCCTCGGCCTCGGCCAACCGGGTGGCCTCGAGAATGCGCCGGTAGTCCCGGGGCATGACCTTGACGAACTCGCGCTGCTCGACCTCCCAATGGGCCAGCAAGCGGGCGGCCACGGCGGAGTCGGTCTCCACGGCGTGGCGCTCCACCAAGCTGCGCACCAAGAAGCTGTCCTCGCCGTTGAGCGGCTCGACGTCGACCATGTCGCCGTTGACACGTTGGCCGAACGTGCGCTCGGGATCGTAGATATACGCGATGCCACCCGACATGCCAGCGGCGAAGTTCCGCCCGGTACGGCCGAGTACCACGACCCGGCCCCCTGTCATGTACTCGCAGCCGTGGTCGCCCACACCTTCGACCACGGCGACGGCGCCCGAGTTTCGGACGCAGAAGCGCTCCCCCACCTGGCCGCGGATGAAGGCCTCACCGGACGTGGCGCCGTAGAGGATCACGTTGCCGGCGATGATCTGCTCCTCGGCCTTGAAGCTCGATTCGACCTGAGGCCGCACGATGAGCCGCCCGCCCGAGAGGCCCTTGCCGAAGTAGTCGTTGGCGTCGCCGTAGAGGCGCATGGTCATCGCCACGGGGGACGAAGGCGCCGAAACTCTGCCCGGCCGACCCGGTGAAGGTGAGCGAGATCGTGTCGTCGGGTAATCCGGCGGCGCCGTAGCGCCGGCTGATCTCCGAGCCCAGCAACGTCCCGACCGTGCGGTCCACGTTGGAGATGGGCAGGGCCACCGAGACGGGCGTGGCATCTTCCAGCGAGGCCGCACACAGTTCCAAGAACTGGTGGTCGAGCGCCTTCTCGAGCCCGTGGTCCTGGAGGCTCGTCTGGTGGCGCGGCATGTCATCGGCCACGTCGGGCTGGGCCAGGACCGCGCTCAGATCCAACCCCATCGCCTTCCAGTGGCCCACGGCGGCTTCGGTGTCGAGCAGATCGACCCGCCCCACGGCCTCTTCGAGCGTGCGCAACCCGAGGGAGGCCAGGTGCTCGCGCACCTCTTGGGCGATGTACTCGAAGAACGTCTCGACGAACTCAGGCTTGCCCGAGAACTTGGTCCGCAGGACCGGGTTCTGGGTGGCGATGCCGACGGGACACGTATCGAGGTGGCAGACCCGCATCATGATGCAGCCCGACACCACCAGAGGCGCCGTGGCAAAACCGAACTCTTCGGCCCCGAGCAATGCACCGATGATCACGTCGCGCCCGGTCTTGAGCTGGCCGTCCACCTGGACCACGATGCGGTCCCGCAGGCCGTTGGCCAAAAGCGTCTGTTGCGTCTCGGCCAAGCCGATCTCCCACGGGATGCCGGCATGCTTGAGCGAGGTGAGCGGGGCGGCGCCCGTCCCACCGTCGTGCCCGGAAATGAGGACCACGTCGGAATGGGCCTTGGCCACCCCGGCCGCCACCGTGCCCACCCCGACCTCGGCCACCAACTTCACGTGCACCCGGGCGGCGGGGTTGGACGACTTGAGGTCGTGGATGAGTTGGGCGATGTCCTCAATGGAGTAGATGTCGTGATGCGGCGGCGGCGATATCAACTCGACTCCCGGGGTGGAGTTACGGGTGCGAGCGATCCACGGATAGATCTTGCGCCCCGACAGCTGACCGCCCTCGCCGGGCTTGGCCCCCTGCGAGATCTTGATCTGCAGGTCGTCGGCGTTGACGAGGTATTCCCCGGTCACGCCGAAGCGGCCCGAGGCCACCTGTTTGATGGCGCTGCGCCGCAAGTCACCATTGGCGTCGGGCGTGAAACGGTCGGCGTCCTCGCCGCCCTCGCCGGTGTTGGAGCGGCCGCCGATGCGGTTCATGGCAATGGCCAGGTTCTCGTGCGCCTCGGCCGAGATCGAACCGTAGGACATGGCGCCGGTGGAGAAGCGCGCCATGATGGCCTCGATCGGCTCCACCTCTTCGATCGGAATGGGGCCTCGTCCCCCCGGTCGCTGGCTCGGTCGCGGCGTTGGCCGTGCCGTCGGCATCGCTCTGTGGCCGCCCGCTCAACGGGGGCGCGCCCTCGTCACCGCCGCCGTAGGCGCCTTGCCGTCCGTCGCCCTCCATGAGGGGTTCGCCTTCGCGCTCGACCCCGCCCCCGTCCTCGCCCAGCGCACTCGAGTCGTCGCCGGTGCGGAACTTCAAGAGGCCCCGCAAGGTCGCCAGCTTCTCGGCTTGGTCGTCCACGGCGGCCGTGTACTCCTTGAAGATGGCGTACTGCTTCGAGCGGGTGGCGTGCTGGAGCTTGAACACGGTCTTGGGGTTAAAGAGGTGGTATTCCCCCTCACGGCGCCATTGATACTCCCCGCCCACCTCGAGCTCGCGGTGCGCCCGCTCGGTGGGACGATCCTCAAAGGCCATGCGATGGCGCGCTGCCACCTCGGCCGCCAGCACCGACAGGCCGATGCCCCCGATACGGCTGGCCGTGCCCGAGAAGTACTCGTCGATGAGGGCCCGGTCCAGCCCGATGGCTTCGAAGACCTGGGCCCCGGTGTAGGAGGCCACGGTCGAGATGCCCATCTTCGACATCACCTTGAGCACGCCCTTGCAGGCCGCTTTCATGTAGTTGCGGCGGGCCTGGCGAGGGGACACACCCTCGAGCAGCCCCTGGCCGATCATGTCGTCGATGGTGTCGAGCGCAAGGTACGGGTTGACGGCGGCGGCACCGTACCCGATGAGCAGCGCCATGTGATGCACCTCGCGCGCGATCACCGGTCTCGATGACCAGGCCGACCTGGGTCCGAGTCTTCTCCCGGACCAGGTGGTGGTGCACGGCCGAGGTGAGCAACAAGGAGGGGATCGGCGCCCAGCCCTCGGTGGCGTTGCGATCCGAGAGGACGATGATGTTGGCCCCGTCTCTGATCGCCTCGGACACCCGGCGGCGTACGTCGGCCAGGGCCCGGGCCAGAGCCTCGCCGCCGGCCGCCGTTGGCGCGCCGGCCTCACCGGCCTGTCCCACCTCGAAGAGACCGTCGATGGCGAAGGCCTTGAAGCCCGGAGTCTCGCCCCGCTCGTTGACGTACATGAGCTTGGCCAGTTCGTCACGGTCGATGACCGGTAGCGGCAACAGGATCTGGCGGCACGAGCCCGGGCCGGCCTCGAGCAGGTTGCCCTCGGGCCCGACCGTGGCCGAGAGCGAGGTCACGAGCTCTTCTCGGATGGCGTCGAGGGGTGGGTTGGTCACCTGGGCGAAGAGTTGGGTGAAGTAGTCGTAGAGCAGGCGCGAGCGATCCGAAAGGACGGCGATGGAGGAGTCCGAGCCCATGGAGCCGAGCGGTTCTCCCCCGCTGCGGGCCATGGGAGCCAGGATCACCCGCAACTCCTCGGCCGTGTAGCCGAACAGGCGCTGCTGACTGACCACCCGGCCGTGCTGGGGCGTGAGCATGGAGCGGGGCGGGAGCTCATCGAGGCGGATCTGATCGGCCGCCAGCCAATCGTCATAGGGGTGCTCGGCCGCCAACGCCGACTTGATCTCGTCGTCGTCCACCAGCCGGCCCTTGGCCGTGTCGACCAGGAACATGCGGCCGGGCTGCAGCCGACCCTTTCGGACGATGCGCTCGGGGGCGATGTCCAACACGCCCACCTCGCTCGCCAGTACCACCAGGTCGTCGTCCGTCACCCAGTACCGGGCGGGACGGAGCCCGTTGCGGTCCAGCACGGCGCCCACCACGGTGCCGTCGGTGAAGGTGACGGCGGCCGGCCCGTCCCACGGCTCCATGAGCGAGGCGTGATAGCGGTAGAAGGAGCGCCGGGAATGATCCATGGTGGTGTGGTTCTCCCACGCCTCGGGGATCATCATGAGCACGGAGTGGGGCAGGGAGCGCCCGGCCAGGTGCAGCAGCTCGAGGACCTCGTCGAAGCTGGCCGAGTCGCTCGCTCCGGGCGTGCACACCGGGTAGATGCGGCTCAGGTCCCCCTCAATGAGGGCGCTTTCGAGGAGGGCTTCGCGGGCTCGCATCCAGTTGCGGTTGCCGGCCAGGGTGTTGATCTCGCCGTTGTGCGCCATGTAGCGGTAGGGGTGGGCCAACGGCCAGCTCGGGAAGGTGTTGGTGGAGAACCGGGAATGCACCAGAGCCAGCGCGGATTCGAAGAGAGGGTCCTCGAGGTCGGCGAAGAAGGTGCGGAGCTGTTCGGAGGTCAGCATGCCCTTGTAGACGAGCGTGCGCGACGAGAGCGAGGGGAAATAGAGGCCCTCGACGGCATGTTCGGCCCGCTTGCGCAGGACGAAGGCCTGACGCTCGAGAGCCATCTGTTCCGCACTCCCACCGGGCACATCCGTCAGCGCGCCGGCCGTCGCGCTGGCATCGCTGGTCCGCGTCACGAACAGCTGCTCCATGATCGGCATGGCGCTGAGGGCGGTCTCCCCCAGCCCCTCGGTGACCACGGGTACCTTGCGCCAGCCCAAGACGGAGAGACTCTCTTCGGCCGCCAGCGCCTCGACCACCTTTTTGGCCTTGGCGGCATCGTCGGCGTGTCCGGGCAAGAAGGCCAGGCCGACGGCGTAGGCACCGGCGTCGGGAAGGGAGAAGCCGGCCGCCTGCGCTGCGCCGACGAGGAAACGGTGCGGTACCTGCACCAAAATTCCGGCCCCGTCACCCGTGGACGCCTCGGCTCCTGACGCACCGCGGTGGGCCAGACGCTCGAGCACGGTGAGGCCCTTGTCCACAATGTCGTGGTCGGGCCGTCCACGCAGATCGGCCACCATGCCCGACGCCGCAGGCGTCGTGTTCGTACGAAGCGTCGTAGAGGCCCGGGGCCATCGGTTCCTTTCGAATTGAACGTGGACAGGAAAGGCGACCGGGACGGCGCTGGCCCAGAAGCGGAAGGGACAGAATACACGACCGCCGCGACCGCCCTCGTAGGCTGGACGACATGGGTCCGGGCGACGTGGCGCAGCGGGTACTCGTGGTCGGAGGAGGCGTGATCGGCCTCTCGTGCGCCTGGCGTTTGGCCGAGGCGGGCCATGACGTCACGGTGGTCGCACCCACCCCGGGCGGCGACGGCGCCTCGTGGGTTGCCGCCGGCATGTTGGCCCCGGTGACCGAGATCCAGTTCGGCGAGGCGGCCCTCACCGAGCTCCTCCTCGAGGGGGCCAAGGGCTGGAAGGAGTTCGACCGCGGCGCTGGAAGCGGCCTCGGGCCAGGACATCGGGTACGACCAGTCGGGCACGCTCACCGTCGCCCTCACGACGTCAGACCGCGCCGCCCTCGACCAGCTCCTCGCCTACCAGCACACGCTGGGCTGCACGGCACATCGTCGGTCCGCTTCGGAATGTCGCACGCTGGTGCCGGCGCTCAGTCCGATGGTGTGCGGCGGTATCGAGGTGCCGGGCGACCACCATGTGGACAATCGGGCCCTGCTGGGCGCGCTGGTGACGGCATGCCGCACATCGGGTGTCACGTTTGCGTCGGAGCGCGTGACGTCGGTCGTTGCGGCGGGCGGCGAGCCAACCGTGGTTCTCTCCGATGGCCGCCGGCTCGGCGCGGACGCGATCCTCATCGCCGCCGGCGTCGGGACCCCGCATATCGGCGGCCTCGAGGCAGCGGCCCTCCCGGAGATCCGGCCGGTGAAGGGTCACATCCTCCGCCTGGGTCCGGGCGGAGGTGCCGGCGGGGCCCCCACTCCCCCGCTGCTCAACCGCACGGTGCGGGCGCTCGTGCGCGGGCGGTCGATCTATCTCGTGCCTCGTCCCGACCGGTCCCTCGTTGTCGGGGCGACCATGGAAGAGCGCGGCGACGACGTGACCGTGCGGGCCGGGGCGGTGCACGAGCTCTTGAGCGACGCCCGCGCCGTCGTTCCGGGCATCGACGAGCTGGAGCTGCTCGAGGCGCAGGCCGGCCTGCGCCCGGCCACCCCGACAACACGCCGGTGCTGGGTTGGACGGCCCTACCCGGCGTGGCGGTGGCGAGCGGCCACTTCCGTAACGGGATACTGCTCGCTCCCTTCAGCGCCGCCGCCATGGTGGACCTGTTCGCGGCCCCGAGCCGGTCGCAGCGCGCCCCGACTCGCGCCCAGACGCCAACGGAGTCCTGATGAGCGAGCTCATCGTGACCGTCAATGGCGATCGTCTGAGCATGGCGGCCGGGAGCACGATTGCCGACGTGGTGGCTCGGCTGATCGAGGGGGCAGAACCCAAGGGCATCGCGGTGGCGGTTGGGCGCAATGTGATCCCGCGCTCGGAGTGGGCCACCACCACGGTGCAGGCCGAGGCGCCAATAGAGATCGTCACGGCGGCGGCCGGTGGCTAGCCTTTAAGGATGATCGAAGCAGCCCCGATGGGGTCCACCGCGTTCGTGCTGGCCGGAGGCGGGACGAAGGGGTCCTTCGAGGTGGGTGCCCTGCAGTACCTCGTAGGGACCGAGCGCATCGTCCCCGACATCATCACCGCCACGTCGGCCGGCGCCATCGCCGCCTCCGTATTGGCGCAGGCGCGTACGATCGACGAGTTCACCCGTCGGGTCCAAGAGGTCGAGGACGACATCTTGGCCATGACCCATACCGAGCAGATATTCGGCGAGCAGTCCTGGTTGCGCGCCCTCGAAGGCACAGCTCTGGGCGGCGAAATCCGTTTTGCCTTGACCGAGGGCACCCGCCCCCCGCGGCCGACACTCGAGACCACGGGCGTCGATGACGCCCTCATGAAGGTCCC
This sequence comes from uncultured Acidimicrobiaceae bacterium, assembly GCA_963737745.1. Lineage (GTDB taxonomy): Bacteria > Actinomycetota > Acidimicrobiia > Acidimicrobiales > RAAP-2 > Bog-473. The sequence continues at coordinate 275,203 of CAVTTR010000012.1, forward strand.
CGATGTGGCTCCCCCCAAGACCCGTTCGGTCCAGCGGGCAGCCAAGAAAGTGCGACGGCGCCGGCGGCGCAAGGTGCAACGCATGGTGTTCGGTGCCACGTTCCGGCTGCCCCGTGTCCGGCGCAAGTTCCGCACGAGCGGAAGTGCGGTCCTCAACCTGCGCCCCTTGGCCGAGGCGATCCGTCACGGAGGTGAGAGCGGGATCCACCCGGTCGATCCGTCGCTGGTGGCGCGTCCGGGCCTCGAGCTCCGGCTGGCCGTCACCGCACTGCGGGCCGGGGCCCTGCGCTACATCACCCAGGACGGGACCATCGTCGAAGAGGACGCGGTAACGCCGGTACCCGGCGAGGCGGGAGGACCGGTCGATTTCCTGGAAGGCGCCCTCGCCTCGGCCAGCGTCCCGCTCGTGTTTCCCCCACGACCCCTGGCTGACGACGACTACGTCGACGGCGGGGTCCTCCAGGTCGTTCCGGTGCGGGCGGCGGCGCATCTGGGTGCCACCCGGATCATCGCCGTGGTGGCGATTCCCCTGAAGATCGATCGTGACGAGCGCAACTATTCAGACGACAATGCGGCCAACGTCGGCTTGCGTGCCCTCGGTGCCATTGCCATGGCCGATCGGCAGCGGGAGAACTTGGCCGTTGCCCTCCCACCCAACGCCACCTTGACGACCATCGACCCCGTGGTCGACGTCGTCGGGTACTTCGAGGTGCAGCCGGGCCTGCTGCGCATCAACAAGGACTACGGCTGGTTGCGCGCCGCCGACGTGATGGCCGAGGGCGATGCCACCCTGTTGGCGGAGATAGCGGCGGAAACCCACCGTCTCGCGGCGGCCCGTTTGCAGGCGTGGCATCTCGAGGAGGCGATTTGGGAGTCGAGCCGGGCCGGCGACCACGCCGACGCCGGCACCGTCGCCCTGCTGCGAGAGCTCAAGCGGCAGGTGCACGACATCGTCGACCAACGCAAGCAACTGGGTTTTCCTGTTCCCGACGGCTGCGAAGCCTGGTGGACCGGGTACGAGGTGCACGGCCACTGAGGCCTGTGGTGAATCAGACCGTCGGTCCGCCCAGCCAGCCGCGTCGCTTGAACAACATGTAGAGCAGGATCACGGCGACCACCTCGGTCCCGACGCCGATGAACCAAAAGGTCCAGGCGGGTGTGATGAGGTGGTTGACCAGATAGCTGAAGTTCTGGCCAAAAAAGCCGGTGAGAAAGCTCAGGGGCAAAAAGACGGTGGCGATGATCGCCAGTTGCTTCATGACCACGTTCAGGCGGTTCGACACGGTCGAGAGGTGCGTATCCATGACACTGCTCAAGAGGTCCCGATAGCTGTCCACCAGGTCGGCCAGGCGAATGAGGTGGTCGTAGAGATCACGGAAGTATCGAGCGGCCTCGTCGGTCATGCCGGGCACGTCCGAGACGCCCGCATTGATGCTGGCCATCATGTCCCGCTGTGGGGTGATGATCTTGCGCATGTTCATGAGACTGCGCTTCATGTCGAAGAGCACACCCAATTGCTCCTCCGTGGGCTGTTTCAAGATGTCGTCCTCCAGGGCGTCGATCTTGTCGTCGAAGTCGTTCAGGACGGGAAAGAAGGCATCCACCAGTGCGTTCATGATGAGGTAGACGATGACGATCTGCGGCGATGCGTTTGTCGCTGCGATGTGGTGCTGATCTATCCGGCTGTGCACAGCCAGCACAGATGGACAGTCGCCCCGGTGCACCGTGACGATATAGCGATCGGTCCAGAAGCAATGGACCTCCGCTTCCCCCGTGTCGTTCGGGTCGGCACCACGCATGGCCAGATAGACGAAATTGTCGTAGTCGACGAAGCGCGGCCGAACGGCGAACTTCTCCGCCGCCGCGACGGCGAGTGGATGGAACTTGAAATGCACCCCCAGGAGCTCGGCGACCGTCCCGTCCTGCGCCGTGTCGTCGAGGTCGAGCCAGAAGAACTCCGTGCCGGCCAATGCCGCCAAGACGTTCTCGCTGGTGGCGTCGGTGGTTTGTCCGTTCTGTGTGAGCGTGCCCTTCATCGCCACAGTCTCACCCCCAGGTCTGGCTCAGGGTGGGATGGGGGATCCTAGGGCTGAGGCGGTTGGTCGGCCGGCTCAGCCGTGTTGCGACCCGTCAGCGCAACCTCGATGCGGTCGAGCCGGGCGTCGAGGTCGGTGAGGCGTGCTCCGAGATCCTCGTGGGCCGCTTGCAGCTGTGCCTTGTTGGCGTCGGTGTGTTCTTGGACGAAGAAGGATGCGACGGTGGCGGTCAAGGTACCGATCAGGCCGATGCCGATCAGCATCAGGATCACGGCCACCGCCCGCCCACCCGCAGTGATGGGGAAATGGTCGCCGTAGCCGACCGTGGTGACCGTCACCACGGCCCACCAGAGCGAGTCGGCGTACGAGTGGATGTTCGAACCGTGGGCATGGTCTTCGAACAGCAGGTCGACCCAGGCGCCCAAGAACACGAGACCGGTGGCCGCCAGCAAGACGCGGAACAGGCCACGATGACGCAGAATCGCCGCGAAACGAGCCAACCCTTCGCCCCACAGGACGTTCGCCTCTTCGACCCCGAGCACCCTCCAGACCTGGAATAACGGGAGGACGACCAGCAGCGGCTCAATGCGGCGGCAGGCGAAGTAGCGCCGGCGGTCCGGCACGACGATGTAGCGGGCCAGGCACTCGAGGACGACCACCAACCAAATGACGAAGAGGATGACAACGAATGCTTCGGACGTCGTTCCGGATGAGTTGGTGGTCAGCACGACGATCCCGCACACCGCCCAGGCCAATCCGAGTACGGCCATCGGGAAGCGGAGGACGTGCTCAATCCGTTTGAGCTGTTCCCGGCGTCCGTCCGTCGGTCCGCGCCCGTCCTCGGCTGATTGGGCGCGGCGCTCTGCGGTAGCCAGCTGCCGCGCGATTCTGTCGCGTTCTTGTGACTCGAGTCGGTGGATCCGGTTCAGGGCGGCTGAACTGACCTCGCTGCCTTCTGGTTGGGGGGCCACCAGTGCATGAAGCTAACGCGTCGTGGTTGTGACCTCGGGGACTGGCCGGCCGTCGCGACCATGGCCCCATGGCATCCATCGAAGAACTTCTCGCTGCGCTCGACGAGCGCCTCATCGACGCGATCAAGGGAAAGTCGAACCCCGACGGCGTCGCGAAGCTGGCCGAGGCCCGGGCCTGGATCACCAATCCCGATCAGCCCCACGGAGGTTCGCTGTCCACCTAGGCAGGGCGCGTCATGGGCACGTCGTCGTGAGAGACCGCACCCGATCTCCCGAGGGGCGGATATCCCATGATTGGCCTGAGCGCGGCACTGCCGGCACTTCTTTCTCGAACAATCAACCGATCCGTATCGTTAGGTTATGAACTGCCCCGGAATGGTTGTTCGCCATCGCCCGGCCGCCCGCCGTCAAGGCCGTGGGCCGACCCCCGAACCGCAGGTGAGCGGGGTTGACGGCGGGCAGGTGGGCTCTCACACTTGCCAGGACCCCGCCTGCGGGGTCCTCCATGCGTCTTCGAGTTCTTTGGGTTGGGCGATCTGCAACCTAACGATACGGGTCGGTTGATTGTTCGACGAAAATGTGCCCGGACTCTGGCTGGCCGGTTTGTGAGTCGCCTAAACACGATTGGCCGCTATTCGGGCCACCACATCGCCTCGCCGAGTCCACCCCGTCGAGCCCCTTGTTGCCTTTCACGGGTCCCACTACGTTGACCGGGATGCGCTTCGTCACCGGCATGCCCGGGTTGAGCCGGTATCCGCCCTCCGAGCCGACCTGGGCTCCCGAAATGACAGGCGCCGACATGCAGCGACTCGCTCGCGCCATCGATGACCTTGGCTTCGACGGCGTCTTGGTGCCCGAGCACATCGTGCTGCCTCCGGATCTCGCCGAGACGATGGGGGCGCACTGGCCTCACGCACTCACCGCTATGGCCTTCCTGGCCGGGGCCACAAGCCGGGTCACCGTTATCTCGGGCATTGTCATCTTGCCCCTTCACAACCCGGTCGTACTGGCCAAGGAAATCGCCACCCTCGACGCACTCAGCGGCGGAAGATTGATCATTGCCATTGGCATCGGGCATGCAGCCGAGGAGTTCGAGGCGGTCGGCGTACCCTTTAATCAGCGCGGCCGAATGGCCGACGAGTACCTCGAAGCCATGCGCGTCCTTTGGACAGAGGAGGAGCCCGCGTTCGACGGGCGTTTCGTCCGGTTCGACGACATTCGATTCGAGCCGAAACCACTCCAGCGGCCGCATCCTCCCATCTGGATCGGTGGCAATTCTCCCGCCTCGCTGCGGCGTGCCGCACGCTGGCAAGGTTGGTTCCCTTGGCTGATCACGCCGGCTGAACTCCCCTCTCGTCTGGCCGACCTACGGAACGATCCGGCCTTTCGGTGACGACGGGCGCCCGTTCGACGTGATGATGACGCTGTCTCCCATACGGGTCAACGAGAAGGATCACCGACCGCTGGACGCCAATACCGACGAGCCCGCTCCGCTGACCGACGCCCAAGCGATGGTGGACGACATCGGAGCCATGGCCGACCTCGGGGTCACCTGGATGCCGGTACCTCTCCTCGGTCCCCCGGCGCGCTCTCTCGATGAACACATTGAGCGGCTGGCGCAGGTGACGAGCGAGGTCCTCTCGCACTTTCGTTAAGCGAGGTCTCGCTCAGGCCGTCAGGGCCCTACGTCCTCGCCCTACGTCCCCGCGATTCTACGTTCCTGCCGTTTCGTTGTCGGGTGCGGCAGTCGGCGCCGGCGCTGCGGCCAGAGCGTCGGGTGCTGGTGGCGTGGCAACGCCGAGCTCGGCCTTGAGGGCGGCGAGCTCATTGTCGACCGAGGCGGCCTGGCCGACCTGATCCAACTCCTTTTGAATGTCGTCGCCCCCGCCACCGACATCTTCGAGCACGCCGGACTCGAGCAGCTCGTCAAGGGCGCCTGAGCGTGCCTGCATGGTGGCGATCTTGTCTTGGGCCCGCTGGAGGGAGGCGCCTGAATCGTTGAAGGATTTCGAGATACCGGCCGTGCTCTCGTTCACCGAGGTGATCGCCTTGGCCGCGGTGTACTCCGCCTTGAGCGTCTCTTTCTGTGTACGGAACTGGTTGACACGCGTCTGGAGGGCGGCCAACGTCTTCGTCAGCTTCTCCTCCTCTTCGGTCATCTGAACCCGCTGCGGTTCCATACTGTCGATCTGCTGTTGGGCCGCTGCCTTTCGTGAGAGAGCCTCCTTGGCCAAGTCCTCACGTCCTTGTCCGAGGGCCGCCTTCGCCTGATCCTGCAGGTGATCGATGGTGTGTTGGAACTGTTGCTCCTGCAGCTCGATGTTCTTACGCGAGCCGGCCAGGTCGACCAGCGCCCGCCGCACCTGGGTGATCTGCTCCAGCATCTTCTCGTAGGAGAGGTCGAGCATCTCGTCGGGCTTCTCGGCCGCGTCGAGGGCCTTGTTGGCCTTGGCCTGTGCGATGTCATGTGCCCGCTGAAAGATGCCCATGTTCCCTCCCTCGGGATCGGCGACTAACTCGCAGAATAGATCTGATCCTCGCGTGACGGGGTAGCGTCCCAGCTCAGGGTGACCCCGACGCTAAATTACTCGAGTGTCCTCCACTTCCTCACGGATCGGGCCCGTATGTGCCTGGTCGGAGGACACCAAACCGGGGCACGGACCCGGAACTTCGACCTTCACCCCATTTCTGACACCTAAATGATCGATGAGGCGCATGTCGGCGGCCCAACTCGGACCCCGGTTCGAGATTGGTCTCGCACACGTGGACATCACTAGGTGGACATGAGCGACTCTTCGCCGCCCCAGCTCGGGGGCGCTCCCTCGCCGCCGTCCACTCCGGCCGAGCGAACAGCGGAGCGCCGAAGGCAAGAGGCGCTCCAGGCCCAGCAAAAGGGGCGCAGGCCCAAGAAGAGGTGCGACAGGCCCACCTTGAGGCGCTACGACCCAGAAAAAACGCACCCGGCAAAAGGGTCCACGCCACGGTCGACGGCGCCGCAGCCGGCAACGGCACCGATTACCGAACTGGTTGGCCCTCATCGGGTGGATCGTCGTGGTGGCCCTCGGCATTGTGGCACTTATGCGGATATTCGCCTGGGACGATGTCGAGATCTTCGCTGCGCTTAACACCGTTGCCGCATTCATTTATCTTCCGGCGTGGATCGTGGCCATCGTGGGCGGACTGGGTCGGCGGTTCATCTTGGCGGGAGCTGCTGTCCTCATTGTGGTGGCCCAACTCGTTTTCGTCCTGCCCGAGTTCACCGCAGCTCAGCCCGTTCCCCGTTGGGCCGCAACAGCGCCAACCATCCGCCTGCTCGACGCCAACGTCTATTACCAAAACGGCTCTGGGATGTCCGGCTATGCCCGTGAGATCAAGTCATATGACCCGCAACTGGTAACCATGGAAGAGGCCACGCCACGCCTCGTCGGACAACTCAAGGCGAGCGGTGCCCTGGCCGGCCTTCCCTATGACGAGGAGGTGTCGCTCCTGTCGCCCAGGGCCTTCTTCGTGGCCTCGGCGTACAGGTTGTCGGGCACTCATGTCGTCTATTACGACGGCCTCCCGCTCCTCGTTGAGACCACGATCGATCTGCCTTCGGGGCCCCAACCATTGTGGGTCCTTCACACCACCGCACCTCTCCCCAGTTCCTTCGGCACGTGGCAGACCGAACTCGCCCACATTGCCAAGCTCGTGAAAGAACGTGGAACCCACCGCCTCTTGCTGGTGGGCGACTTCAATGCCACCTGGGGCAACAAAGGCTTCCGATCCATTCTGAGCGATGGGATGACCGATGCCGCGGCGGCGCGCGGAAAGGCACTCGATATGACCTGGTCACAACTCAAGCGTCCCCTCCCCCCGCTGGTCCGGATCGATCACGTGCTGACGGGACCGGGTGTCGCAGCCACCAAAATCCGCACCGACGCCGGTCCCGGCAGTGATCACCGCGGACTTGTTGACCACATTGGCCGTCCGGGAGTAACGGCCGAAATCCAACGCCTTCGCGTGTCGATACCGCTGGTGGGCACGACTAGATTTTTCTGTGCCGGTCAACGCTCGACCGGGGAGAGCGCACCCCCGTTGCGCTCTGCTCCGCTGTTTCAACCCGCAAGGCGAAATGAATCACTACGAGCACGTTCGAAACAGACGCAGGGCCAGACACCCAAGATGCACGGCTATGCCCACCCTGCGCACTGCCGAGGACCCCGTTCCTTCAACTGCGCAATGCTGCCTCGCCGCAAGAAATAGCGATCCGACCGAGCAACGCTTCCGGTCGGCCGTGTGAGGTGGGCGGGTGACGCACGACCCACTCACCGATTGGTCGACACCCCGTTACGGACAGCGATTTCCTTGCTGTCCAATGGTCAAGATCACCCAACTTCAGGGCGAGGTGCGGTGCTACTTGCTTCCCGAACATGATGGTGAGCACTGCTCAGCCGAATGGATGGAATGGAGCTAGACACCCCCCAGTTCATGCCGTCACAACAGCAAGTTGGGCACTCATTGGGCGTTCATTGAGCCGTGCCAAATAGCGTGACTGATGTGACTGTGCGTCAGAAGCTGGATGAGCTGACTTCCGAGCCGCCTGTGGGTGACCTCGGCTACCCGGCTGATCAGAGACTCGTGGCCAGCATCATGCTCGGACTCCAGCTGCTCGCCGACGAGATCGACAATTTAAAGCGCCGTCCCGACGCGCCCGATCACGGTGGCAATGGTTACGACGAAGGGTCTGGTTACGAGGCCGAGGTGTGGATGACGACGGTGTGGACTGACAACGGTGTGGATGACCTCGCCTCACAGCTCCAGGAGCTGACCGACCAACTCAAGAAGCTGACCAAAGCAGTGAAGAAGACTGGAAAGCGGTAATACCGACCCTCTGGAGTCGATCGTGGCCAGGTCGGTGGGGTCCGCTCTCCCCACCTCAGCCCGGAACGGCCTCAGTGCAAGGCCTCAGTTCAACGATCGGATCATCGCTGGGGGGCGGTTGTTGCCCTCGAGAATATGGAGTGCATCGTTGATCAGCGTCCTGGCACCGCACTTGGCCTGGCGACTGGCCCGCACGACCAGGCCGCGCAAATAGGAAGCCAAATTCGAGTACGTCGAGGCGGGAATTGACGCCACAGATCGGAATGGGTTCGGTGGCCGGGGCAATGCCGGCGGCCCGAATGAGCGCATCTCTCATGGCCAACATCGCCATCACGGCCTCGTCAAGTGTCACTTCGCTGTGGCTGATCCAGTAGGAAACTCCCAGTTCAAGGCACAGTTCTTCCTCGAAGTAACCGATTTCCATCAGGCCGTTCAGCACGAGCGGAGCGAAATCCGCCCGCTGGTGGGGCTTGCAAACCGAGAGGGCAGCCATAGAGCCAGTTTGCCGAAGGGGTGTATCAGAGTGGTGGATCGCGCCTGAACTGGGTAAAGATTGCGTCATGCCACGTACGATCTGGAAAGGCTCCCTCAGCTTCGGGTTGGTCAACGTCCCCGTCGGCGTCTACCCGGCGACGCAGGACAAGAGCATTCACTTCAACCAGTTCGAGCGGGACACCTCGGACCGCATCCGCTACAAGAAGGTCAACGAGCGGACCGGAAAAGAGGTTGAAGGGGCCAATATCGTCAAGGGCGTGGACCTCGGTGGGGGCGAATACGTGATCCTCACCGATGAAGAGCTGGCGTCCGCCGAGCCCCAGCGATCGAAGTACATCGAGATAACGGATTTCGTTTCCCTCGATGACATCGATCCCGTGTACTACAACACGACGTACTACCTCGCTCCCGAGGGTGACGCCGCTCGCAAGGCGTACTCACTTCTTCGCCAAGCGATGCAGGAGGCGGGAAAGGTTGCCATCGCCACGTTCGTCATGCGCAACAAGGAGTATCTCGTCGCGATTCGACCCGAAGCCGACGTGCTCGCTCTCGAGACGATGTACTTCCACGACGAAGTGCGCTCCCCCTCAAGTGAGCTCCCGAACCTGCCGGGATCTGACGAGGCCAGCGACCAGGAACTGAAGATGGCCAACCTTCTCATCGGATCAATGGAATCCGATTGGGAGCCAGAGCGGTATCACGACACGCACAGGGCGAAGGTCGAGGCTCTCATTGAGGAGAAGGCGCAGGGCAAGACGATTGAGTTGGTCAAGGAAGCGCCTGCCACCAAGGTGATCGACCTCATGGAGGCGCTGAGTGCGAGCATCAAGGCGAAGTCGGGTGCCACTCCCCGCCCATCGGAATCAGAAGCGGAAACAACTGCCGCCACCAAGCCGGCCACAAAGTCAGCCACGGCCAAGCGGGCCAACAATCAGCCGCCGCCAAGTCAGCGACGGCAAGATTACGGCGACCAAGAAGGTGACCAAGGTTCCCGCTGCGAAGCCTGCCACTCGGCGAAAGGCCTCGTAGTCCGCTTTTCGATCGTTTCCCCGAATACCGCAGCTTTACTTCCGGCGCTACGTTCAGCGACGCGGAATACCGAAGCTTGCCCGTATCTATCGGGAGGACCCCAGCTCGGAATCGTATCCAGTAGGGGTGTGTCGTTCTGGCGGGGGGCTCGTGGTGGTCGTTTGGCGGGTCGGGTCGTCGTGGTCGTGGTTTCTCGCGGCGGTCTCGTGGTCGTGGTGTGTCGCGGTGGGCTAGTGGTCGTGGTGGTCGGGCTCGTGGTGGTGGTCGGCGGGACTGTCGTCGTGGTCGTAGTCGGTGGAGGGTTCGTGGTCGTAGACGGCGGGGGGAAGTAGAAGACCGGTGTGGTCGTTGTCGTGGTCGTCGGCGGCGGGGAAAGAAGAAGCTCGGCGCTGTCGTGGTCGTCGTGTTACCCGAAGTGCGTGAGGTGGTCGAACTGCTGGGGGTGGTCTGGGTCAGGATGAGCGGGAAACCGATCGTCAGCGGGGAGGTCACCACCTTGGGGGCGGAGGTGTCAGTTGTCTTCTTGTCCTTGACTGCGGCGTCGCCCCGGCAATGACGGTGGTGGTCGAGACGGTGGACTGCGGGGGCTGTGGGAGCACGGGGTCCTGCTCGCCCGACGTCGTGGTCACCTGATCGTCTGTCCGTGTCGCCGAACTCGGGATATGCGTGGGATTGGGCGGAGGTGCGGACGTTGGCGTCTGGTCGTCTCGACCGTTCACCAGCGCAAATGCCACGACTGCGCCGACGACGACTACCGCCGCCAGCGTATATTCTGCTCGACGGTCGCCTCTTTCGTATCGACCTCTTCTGAACATACTGGGGGGAATCCTTCTCGAATCTGGGACCGCCCGATCCCGGCAGGATGACAGCAAGACCGTAGCCCGGCTTAGCCGCGAGGACCAGTGCCGCGTATTCCCGCAGGCTAGTGGCTCTTAGAGGCTTCCCATTCGTGGACATCGGTTATCCTCACTGCTACCGCAGTTGCGTCGCAGTGGGCCACCTGGCATGCCGGACGGTCGTGCAGCGTACCACGTTGTCCTGGACCAAACCGCTTTAACGAAGCCGTCTGGTGCCAGCCCGAAGGATCAGCTGCGAGATTGTTGAACACGACGAGAGGAGGTCTCCCGACTGATCTCGGTTACCCGGGTCGCTCAGGGCCTTCAAAGACGGCGGAATCACCGCTCCGGGGATGGACGATGGACTCGGCGACCTTTCGGAGCTTGATGTTTAGCCGCTGCGAGGCCCGCCGCAAGGCGTCGAGAGCGCCGGCTTCGGTCATGTCCTGACGAACCATCAACAGTCCTACAGCTTGGCCGATCAGCTGGCGCGTGATCATCCCGGCCTTGAGATTCTCGATCATCTGCGACGTCGACCAGGCCACCGCTGCATGGGCGGCGAAGACTGTGGCAATTGCCACGTCCCGATCGTCGAAAGCCTCGGTCTGCGTCGAATAGAGATTGAGCGCGCCCATCGTCCCTTCCGTGTAGAGGCGAAGAGAGAGGATGCTCTCGATTCCTGACTCTGCGACGGCGCGCGGAGTGAAGGTCGGCCACCGCTTCTCCCTCGAGAGGGCGCCCGTTTGGAACACCGGCGCTCCTTAATTGCGTCAACGCAAGGCCCCTCCCCGGTCTCTGATTGAATCCGGTCGATAATGACCGGCACCTCGTCGCTCGAGGCGGGTGAGGTGACCGTGTTTCCCTTCAATGACCGAAATGCCTGCGTGCTCGCACCCGTCGATCGTCGCCACGGCTAGTGAGACGATGCGCTGTAGCGTGGCCTGTGGATCCGCTTCGGCAAAAAGAATCCGGGCTATTTCGCCGAACTCCTTCGCCAACTCAATGTCGGCGTCGTCTGCCATCCCTACGACGGTAGCCGTAGTCCGTCACTCTTCCTGGGCGTGGCCCGTGTTTGCCCCCTCTTATTCTCGGCTGCCTTCCGCAACGGGGGTACAGATCGTCAGATGCGGGTGATGTTGGCCAGCCAAGCTTGGGCGAGCGACGTATCAAGGTTTATAACGAATTCGGAAGCTTCGATCGACTCGACCTCCCACCCGGCTCGGAAGGCTGTGCGAATCTCGCCTGACTCACACGACGAGGGCCCCAGTCTCCGGACTGTCGATCACTGAAGCAGCACATCAAGTAACGCCCACCGGAACGGAGGACGCTGCCAAGCTGCCTCGACGTAGGTAGCCCGGCTTTCGTCATCGAAGACATGGAAGAGTCCGCTATCGAGCACCGTGTCGAAGCTTTCTTCCAGATCGGACAGGCGTAACGCGTCCCATAAGAGAAAACGAGCGGGCAGATGCCGCTCGTGCGCCTTTTTCGTTGCCGCAGCAATAGCCCTCGGGGCGGCATCGATACCAGTGGCATGAAGGCCCCGCTCTGCGACCATGAGGACGTGCTCGCCGGTGCCACAACCGGCGTCGAGAACCCGACCCTGGATCAGGCCCGCTTCGGCCAGTCCGACAAACGCCGGTTGAGGACGGCCGATGTCCCACGGAGGTGTGCCGAGGTAGCTCCGGTCGAAGTCGTCGATGGCTTGAGCGGGGCCCGGCCGCAGCGGGGCGTCGGATGCCGGATCGCTCATTGCGTGCTCGTCAGCCCAGTCGATCCAACCGCGTGATACGGCTCTTCATGTCCGGGTGCAGATGGCGGGACCACTAATAGGCGAGGAACAGAATCTCGTCGCGTGAGTACTCATGATCCGGATGGGCTTCTTTTAGGTGAGCCTGTGTTTTATCCACGAGTTCGTCATCGTCCTCGCCGGTAATCTGCTCGCCACATGGACAGCTCAGATGTCTCATACGTTCCCCTTACTTAGATCCAAAGGGAGACGATAGCGCAGAGGCTTATTCGAAGCTGCGTTCGCACGGCTCGCGAATGAGCGCGCATACAAGTTGTGCGGCTGTGGTGACAATCTTTGGAAGCAACCGGGGGCGGATGTTGTTTCAGCCGACGGTGTAAGGGTCCTCGATGGGAACGGATCCCCTGCCAGGGTTCGGCCAACGCTCTCTTGGGTACAACGGAAAAGCTCTCATCGCTTCCGATGAGCAGAGCGTTTCGGCCGGTCCTTCGGGACCGGCCGTTTCGCGTACGCGGCTCATCTTTCCAAGTCCCTGTGCTGTCATTCCTTGTGATGTCCACGACTTTGGGGAGGTAGCAGGCGAGACTTCGCTGCCCCTCGATCGGAGTTGTTGGGTGTGTAACACAGAGTTAACACGGGTTGGAGTTTGGCCGCCGTCATCGTGGGAAATGGAGAATTCAGCTCTCGTCGTGTCGATGAGAGGAAGCTAGCGAAACGGCCCCGCTGTCCCCCCCGGCGGGGTCGTTACGCGACAGGCCCAATGCCACGGGGAAGTGAGCATTCGAGATTACTCGTTGAACACCTGCGAGATGATCTGACCGTAGCGTGGTCTCTTGGCTTTTTTCGGCCCGTGGACATGATCAGGTACAGAGACCGTGCGAAAGAGCGAGATAGCTTCTCGCGCGGAGAAGTCTCCGGAACGCCGATACCCGAATGGTTCAAGGGAAGGGTGGCTTTGGCGGAGCATCCGCCACGAATGCCTCAGTCTTCTTCCGGCCGTTGGCTCAGGCGTTCACCTACGGGTCACACTGACCACTGCGGGCCGGGCAAGGATCTGCTACGAATCGGCCACTTGCAAGGGCCCACGAGAACCGACCGAATGCGTATCGGGATTTTCCTCCGTGCGCGGATGATGCATCACGTCGGACACCACGAAGGCGTCGTCGGGGCATGAGCGGGCGAGCCTGCGCGTAATCTCCTCGGCCCAAGCGAGATCACCCACCCCCGAGCTCGAAATGCGCGTCACCACTTCCTAGGTAGCGGTGGTGCAGGGATTAGCCGTGTCATATGAAACCGCCCTCGCCCCAGCAGGAACTGAAACCATCACTGCTCCCCTGGAACTGAGGGAGATGGCATAGTGCACCCCGTTGTTCGGCCACTTGTCTAAGAACGGCCCCCCATTCGTGGGTTCGGCCAAATTCGCCGGTGTTGGATTCAGAGTGGGATTGTCCAGCTCGAACTCCGAAACCGCCAATTCGACTGCCTTGGCATCCGAGTTACATGCCATGCTGGCGGTCTTGGCCGCCGCTCCACCGGTTTCGCTCATAATGCACAGGGCAAGCGCCCCCATGATCAGCGCGGAGGAGATCGTCTTTGCGGCCTTTCCCGTCATCATGGAGAAATGATGTCCGCCCAGCGCCAGATCTACTAGGGACGGAAGTCCCAAAAAGTTGTAGGCACAAAGACCCTAAGTGTCGAGGCACTGGACCTGTCGCCTTTCCACGCCATGACGCGACCTGGTTGGTTGCAATAGCGGTGCGTTCCCTTATGTGATGCGCGTCGACCGGCGCTGAGAAGTTCACGTTGGGCGCACGTTTGGACAACGTCAGGCCGGTTCGGCCTTTCCGCCAGCTCGGGGATGCTGCGTCGGCTCGTCAGAAAGTTGATCTTCCGTGACGCCCTTCTTTGCTAGCTCATCAACGACATCTTGGTCACGACTGGCCGCCGCCCCGAATGCCTTGTCCTGGGGGTCTTGGGTTGGTTCTTCTGGACTCGAGATGTTGTTTCCTGGGGTTTTCGCACTGACTCGATTTTTCAGGTCCGAGACCTTGTCCGAGGCGGAGCTGACGGCCGTACTCGCAAGGCTCGAGACCTTGTCTGAAGCGGCATCGACTGTCCGTTTGACGTCGGGACGTCCAGCCACTTGGCGGGCCTTTGCTTCAAGCTGCTCGTACGGGCCCCGGCCGGCTCGTGATCCAAGAATAAAGCCGACCGCTGCTCCCACTGCCAACCAAAATTTCTTCATTTCGCCCGTCTTTCCTTCGGCGCCATCGGGCCGTGGGTCTACCCCCGAATAAGCGGACCAAACGCCTCAGCGACGGCGATACCTGCTCCAACAACGCGAGCATGACCGCGCTGTCGACCCGATTGGGATGGGGAGCACTTCGAGGGGCATGGGCACACCGCATACGGCTCCACCAGGAAGCGGCCGCTGCCTACAAAACTCGTCGGTTGTGGGCGGTCCGACCGGGGTAATCACGAGGTCATGGAAAACGAACTCCGCGCACCGTGCCCCTGGATCAAGATCACTCAGTTGAGGGGAGAGCGGTGGTGCGTCCTCCCCGCCGAGCATCAGCCTGATCACGTCTTCGCACTCTCTGGCCATGCTCCCGGCCACTCCACGATCGAGGATCTCGTAAACGATCGAGCATCTCGTCACCGCCTGACGGTAAACCTTCCGTGATTGGAACCGATACGAACTGGGTAGCTGGAGGTCGAACCGACGATACGAGGAGTGCAGCGGTGTTCCATCACCATCACGAAACCGACGTTCCAGCCATCGCTCTTCCCCGCGTGAGAACGGTGCGACTGCTGGAAACCGAATCGGAACTTCAGGCAGCGATTCAGCGAGCTAGGGCCTTCGAGCTCACGAGAGCCGAACAAGGCGGCAGGGGTCTCAGCTATGAACGGTATCTACGCGACCCACCGCAGGGCCTTGCCGACATCGTTCACATTGAGCCGGATGTCGCCAGCGCCTGACGAGCTGCCTACGTCTACCGCGCAGGGGGTTCGAATGGACGCTTGGCCGCCGGCCGCCTCCAGGCCGCCTTCCTGCACGCGTCGCGCTCGGCGGCCACGTTGGTCCCTGTAGGCCAATGGAACGTAACAAGCACGATCCGTTTTGACCATCTCTCCGGGGGTAGTTGGGAACCATGAGCATTCCGGAAGCACCAAACGAACCTTTCGATCCCGAGCCCATCGAACCGATAGAGCCCGAGCAGCCAGACGGGCCCGACGCCCATAGGTGCACCTGATTGAAAGCCGGAGGAATCCTGACTCACTGCCGTGACCATCAGCCGCGGCGTAATCGGGGCACGGCTTCGCCCAAGGCGAATGGCAAAGAGAACCTTCATTCGAGTAACCGGCTGTTCGTCCGGCGGAAAAAGGTTGGGATCTGGGTATTCCGTTACGTGCTCACTACGACGCGCAGCCGGCGCCAGCCGACAACATGTCGTGCCGGCATTGAGTTGCCGCTTGCGGCATCGGTCCCGAATCCGCTACTGGGTGTCTTCGGAGTGCGAGAGTTAGGCACGGCATTCAGGGTTAGGACATAAGCGATGCTCGGCGCTCCACGGCAACGCCGGCAATATGAACATCGGTTTCCAGCCGCGCTCGCGATTGTGATCGGAGTCGCTCTCTACGCGGCCCTTCCGAGCAATCTCACTGCAGGTAGCCGGTTCGTTATTCCTGGATTGGAGCTGCTCCTGTTGGTGCCAGTCTTCGCCTTCAATCCGCGACGGCTCGCCCGCCAGACGAGGTTGTCACGGGCGCTGTCCCTCGCTTTGGTCGGCGTTATCGGCCTCGGCAACCTCATTTCACTCATTCTGCTGGTGCGGGCACTCGTTGAGGGCGGCGCAAGCGACAGTCACAAACTCCTTCTGGCCGCACTTCAGATCTGGCTCACGAATATCATCGTTTTCGCCCTGGCCTATTGGGAGATTGACCGCGGCGGTCCCGTCCGCCGAGCGAGTCTCCCGCGTGATGAGTTGCCCCCCGCTGACTTCCGGTTCTCTCAAGACGAGGACGCAGACACCGTGGACGAAGTTGCTGCTTCTGCATCGGATCGCGTTGACTGGGCGCCCGTGTTCATCGACTACCTCTATGTGTCGGTCACGAACAGTTCGGCGTTCAGTCCCACGGACACGATGCCGCTATCGACCCGCGTCAAATTGCTCATGGCCATCCAGGCCAGTTCGGCCCTTATCGTCTCATTGCTGGTTATTGCCCGAGCGGTGGGCGGCCTTAAGTAATTCCAGACGCGACAGAAGGCGCCCCGAAGGGTGCCAATCGCCGTCGCTCACGCCCGGTATTTCGGTGCCGACTCCGGTTCCTGGCGCAAACTATCGTTGGCTCAAGGAAAATGGCGGCTGCAGCCTGTCACTGTCTGCATGGCCTCCCCAGCCGAAGAGGGAGTCGAAGGCTTGGCCAAGGCGACGGAGCGCATGATCATGGCTCGGATTGGCGTGCGCCATATGAGCGCCTCGAACGACACGCACTGCGTTTGTCACGACGCTCTAGCGATGACCCCGAAAGCTGGGGGTTGAACTGAGTCCAAGCGAGGAACAAGCTTGAGACAGGCTCTCGCCCCCCACAGGTGCGGCGCCAAGATGAATTGAGGTCGGTGGTGAATACAGCCGAGTACGGCCTAAATGGAGCGCTGAGCCTCTTGGTTGCCGACCTGATGGCGGATTAGCCCAATGCCCTCGAGCATTCGAAGCTTGGTGCCGCCAGCACAGCGACGACATTCAACTGAGGGTATTCGATATCTTCGGAATATCCGCAGCACGGCTCGTCCTACGGCTCGGAGCAGTGCGTCAACCGACCTGGGTTGAGAAATCATTCGAAAGCAACGGCCCGGGGCGATGCAGAATCCGGCGAGGACACCGGGTTCAGGCATTCGACCCATAGTGCGACAGGAGCTTCGGAATCAGGCGCTGAAGCTCTTGACTTTGCGACCCTAGTGAGTAGACCAGACACTTGAGATATAACCCCCTTGGGGTGGTGCCTATGGCCATCAACGGCAACGTCGTCTCATGCGATGAGTGTGGGCGTCAGTTCAGCGTGCCTGTGGAGTCGGACGCGAGCAAGTCATCTCGCGACGAACTTGTTCGGAGCCGTGCAATAGGTGAGGGTTGGCGTCACACTCCTGACGGTGACCTATGCCCGAACCACAACCGAGCCTCGAGTGCCCATCGTCGTGACTGATTCGCCAATGGCCATGCAGCCAAAGGGCTCGAGGGCGGGCTTTCAAGGGTCCTGTGCCCACCCCTTCCTTTCGGACTCCCGTTCGCCGTGTCCGATCCGTCGTGCCACCTCTCAATAGCGACGAGACGCGTCCCTTATGTGTCCGGCCGGTTCTGGGAGATCAAATACTGGTTTGATCACGCGGCAGTTGACGTACCGCTCGGGCGACCGGTCTCGTCGCCCTCTTCCTCGTCGTGTCTTCCGGCTTCCTTGGAGTGCTTGGCCTGATCCTCACCCCGCCTTCCAACACTCTCTCCGGTATGTTTCGGCGGCTCTTTTCCGGGGCTCCCCCCGTCGGCCCAACAAGGCTCTCGGGATTGACATTCCTGGGGGAGTCGGTGCCTCGCAATTGGCGACTCACGCTTTCGGCGCCCGCCCTCTGTGATTCTGAGCCGGATCCACCCCTCGAGCGCTCCTCATATGGGGGCACGAGCGAGCCTTCGGTATCAATCTCACCGCCTGGGTTCGGATTCGAGCCCTCGTGGTAGTCGTTACCGATGCGGTCCTGCTTGGCCTCTTGAATTCCCTTTTCGGTATCGTCAGTCATAGTCCTACCCCTTCCAATGGATGGAGTTTCATCCAGTTAGGGGCCTACCCGACCGACGACCGTTGAAGCCTTCGCCATCGACTTGTAACGCGACGAAAGCGCCTGACGCGACGAAAGACGCCCCAATGGGCGCCAATCGTCGGCAAATATCAAGCGGATTGGTACGCCATGCCTTCGCCACGGCCACACTGACATCACGAGGGCGCGTACGCCTCGATGAGGCGGAAATTGGGTCCACTCCCAAGATGTCTATTGCTCTATGTTCACCACGGCCGCTATGTCATGGTTCTTTGGAGTTATCCCCATCTCTTGGAGAATCGGACCCAGGTGCACACGAAAGGCGTCGTACGCCTCTTGGGACTCCCAGATCTCATAGACGGCGAGCTGGCCATCCGCTCCAAAGCAAGAATGATGCTTCCGGCCATCGAAAATCGCATCTGAGGCGGCAAGGGCTTCTGAGGCCTTCTTGTACTGGTCGATGGTCATGGATTCAGGTTGCACATACACAGCAATCATCGGATCTCCTTTGTCCAATGGCAACGTAACAGCGTTGCTCCGAGATTGCTCAGGGCTGCCCCTGGCGCCATGAGAGGAATCTCGAGGGCGTGCTCGCCAATTGGGCTGTGCAACTAGGTTCCTGACGATTCCTGACGACGTTCCTGACGCGACGTTCCTGACGCGACGAAAGGCGCAAGCCCATCGCTCCGTTGTGGTGGTAGCGATCGTCAAGGTCTAACTCGTCCCAAGAGCTCCGTGTAGAGCCGGATGTACTCGACGGCAACCACGTCCATCCCACAGAAGGCGCGCAGCGCGGTGAAATTCTCTTCTGTCCATCGCCTCTCAAGGTCATGGTCGGTGAGCACCGTTATCGCCTGCTTTACGGCTGCGCCGAGGATGTCTCGCCGCAGCTGGTGCAGCCCTCCGAACGCTTCCAGCCGTTCAAGCTGACCTGTGTCCCCAAGCGAGATGTAATGCGGAACATGGCCGCGTACGAATGCTTTGAACACTGGGTATTCGAGGACAGCCAGGGGTCGTCTCGCCCAGACCGTCTCGATCGCCTGGTTGCCGAATCCTTCGTGCTCAGGCGGATAGCAAACAAGATCGACTGCGCGATAGGTGCCATAGAAAGGATAATGGTCGGGGTCGTCGTGCTGGAGCCGTCTGTCGGGAACGACGATATTGCCGCCGTAAGCGAGCTTTATCCCTAGATGCTGCGCATATGACAGTAGCCTGTCGAAGTAGGGCTGGTTGTCGCCGAGATCCTCGCCCTGCGGTAGAAGCAGAACGATGCTGCTGGTGGGACTGAACCGCCGCTGATTCAGTCCTAGGCCGTCTTGTGCGTTCTCGAGAGCGGTGCGATCGAGGTTCAACGCCGCCACAAACTGAATGGCTAGTTCGATGGCCTTGTTAATGGCGATTCTGGCTGGCATCGCCACTACCAGGT
This sequence comes from uncultured Acidimicrobiaceae bacterium, assembly GCA_963737745.1. Taxonomy (GTDB): domain Bacteria; phylum Actinomycetota; class Acidimicrobiia; order Acidimicrobiales; family RAAP-2; genus Bog-473. Next base: position 294,415 of record CAVTTR010000012.1, read on the forward strand.
CGTCGACGCCGACCGGTCGGGGGTCGCCGACCAGCACCTGGAGGTGGGAACGGAACGCCTCTTCGTCGATGACCGGTAGATCTCGATCGAAGTCGAAGCCGTCGGGAACGACGGTGCCAACGATGCCCCTGCTCGCGCGCAGCGCCTCGGCAGCGAGAGGATTGATAAGCACGTGGTGCGCATTGGGCAATGTCGGACACATGATGCGATCCATCATCTCGTTGACTTGATCGTATGGTGTTACGAAATTCTTGGCATTCGGGCCTTCCCAGTAGATGTCATGGTGCTGCATGAGAAAGCCGATGTCGGGCCGTTCGGCCGCGAGGTTGTACAAAGCAAGAGTGGCCGGAAGGTTGTACGGCAGAGACATGATGTTGCGAATATGCAGCAAACGGATGTCCCAGGCATCAACGTAATCCTCGATCTGTCTCCTAATGCGCTCCGCACGGTCAACGATCTCCGTAACGAGGCCATCTCCGTCGGAGGGAGGCGGATGACCCTCGGTATCCGGGAAGATCCTCTCTCGAAGCGCGACGGCCTCGGGCGACTGGTAAGAGAGGTCCGGCACCGCCAAGCCTTGAGCGTCAGGGGGCACGTCAGAGGCACAAGAGAAGGCCCGCCAGCCCCGCGCCGCAAGCGCGCTCGAAAGCTCTTGGGATTGAAGCGACACCCCATCAGTGCCAAACAACTTGAAGTGGACCTCGAGCGTCCTCCTCGAGGACGATGCACCATCCGCAGCGTATTCATCATTCGGCTCCATACGCTTCAGCCTCGCGTGGTAACCGTTCCAGGGCTGATATCAGAGATCAAGCCCCTAATGAGCCTGGTGGTGGGTCAAGGCACTGGGTAAGAGATCGCGAGGAGTGATGAGCAATAGGCGGACTGGGGAGATTTGAATTTCCCGACGCCAGGTCGTCACCGGGACATTTTTCAGGTTCGGTTTGGCCACCATGACAGTGGGTATTCGACGCGTAGAGGGGGAAGTGGAAGGAGCAATGGCTATGGCAGACCTCTGGATATATCAGATCGATATCTTCACGCCAGACGTATCAGGACGGCCAACCCCGGATTTGACCGGATTTGAGGTCGTGACTAGGGACGACCAAAAAATTGGCAAGGTGGACGAGGCATCGAATGAAGCAGGAAACTCTTGGATCGTGGTTGACACGGGGTTTTGGATCTTTGGCAAGAAACGCATGATTCCGGCTGGGGCGATCGAGTCAGTAGATCTCGACAAGCGTGTGCTCCGGGTTGCTTTGTCCAAAGACGAGGTCAACGATGCGCCCGACTACGAGAAGGCACGCGAGTTTCAGGACGCCTACCGCAAGGAGATGGACGACTACTACGGGCAGCGCCGCACAGATAGCGCTCGCGAGAGTCGCTGACCCTGCAGCGCAAGACGAGGTGTGCCCCGGAGTACCGCGAGTTTTAAGCGAGGCCCGGGGCCCACTCGTCACATCGGATGCAAGCTGCGCAGCAACCGTAACCACGCGTGACCAACCGATTGGTGGGAGCGTCCAGTTGCTGCGTCGGAGCAACCACATTGCGATCCTTCGGCACTCTCCTCCGCACCAAGCACTGCGTGCGTCACGTTCAGAGGGAAAGTGACGAGGCGGCCATCGTCGTTCGGCCACTGAACATCTTCCTTTTGGAGCGTGTGCCTACGTCCGATCGCCGCGCGGCGAAGTAACTTGCCGGCGAGCAGGCGCGACATACGTCCATGTGTCGTAGCGGATGCCCGCAACGCTTGGTCGTAGGCGTTAATGACCGTCACCGCCCCGGTGGCCTTGTTCGTGCTGATCACAATGGCGACGTGGGCGTGGCTGGGAGAAGAGTGAGGGTGACCTGGCCCAGACGAGATGATCGTCTCGACTTGGCCTTGACCACAACGTCGGGCTGGGGAGATTTGAACTCCCGACCTCTTGACCCCCAGTCAAGCGCGCTAACCAAGCTGCGCCACAGCCCGCTACATCTGTCCAGCTCACGGATGCTTTCGCGTCCGGTCGGGTAACACTACTAGAGGAGGGAGCAGCCTCCCGCTGCGAGAGGTCGGGCTTCGACACTTCCCCCGGGGACTGCACCCTGCCGTTCTGTGAGAAAGGAGGGGTTTCTCTAGAGCGAGGCGCTCGCCGACGGCGTCTCTCGGGGTAGATGCGGTGTAGGAGACCTGGGGAATCCCGCACAGGGCGATCAGCGGCCAGTAGGTTGCGTAGCCTGACACGACCGTTTCCCATGAGGGGGAACCAAAAGACTGGGATTCGCATGTCTGGACGACGAACGAGTGTGCCGCTGGCCCACGTAGGCAGCCCCATGTCGTTTTTGCGTTCGAGACTGCTTCGGACCAGCGCTCTGGCGTTGCTTCTCAGCTCATCAAGTCTTCTGTTCTTCACCGGCCACACCGCTACGGCCTCCCTCGCCTCGCATGCCCTGACCCCGAATCCGACCTGCGCCACAGCCACGGGGAACATGGGCGACCACGTAACGGGTTGCGTACAGGCCACGCCGTCGGGCTTGACCTTCTTTTGGACCGGTTATGTGCATTACTCACGGGCCGACCAGTACGTACAATTCCAGTACGCACAAATTGATGGGACCGGACCCATGACGAGCGAGAGTGTCGCGTGTACCCTCCCGAATTGCACAAAGTCCTACGCTCTCGCGCCCGGTGAATACACGGGTTGGGCCACCTTGGTGACGGGGGCTCGTGGCGGTCCAGAGATCGCATTCGATCTGGTGGTGGCGGCTAGCGATCCGCCATTGCCTCAGGCGGTCTCGGCTCCGATCGTTGGTCTGACGGCGACACCGGATGGGAAGGGGTACTGGGAAACTGGTGCCGATGGGGCGGTCTACGCCTTCGGCGATGCCCCGAAATTTGGGATCGCTGGCTGGAGTCCCTCTCAATAAGCCAATTGTCGGCATGGCCAGCCACGCCCGACGGGGGCGGCTACTGGCTGGTGGCCGCCGATGGCGGCACTTTCACGTTCGGCGACGCCCGGTTCTATGGAAGCACCGGCGACCTCGTGCTCAATAAGCCAATCGTTGGCATGGCTGCCACGCCCGATGGGAAGGGCTACTGGCTGGTGGCCTCCGATGGCGGCACCTTCACGTTCGGCGACGCCGCGTTCTACGGCAGCACCGGCAACCTGGATCTGAACCGGCCGGTCGTCGGCATGGCCGTCGATCCGAGCACGGGCGGCTACTGGCTGGTGGCCGCCGACGGCGGCATCTTCTCCTTTGACGCCCCCTTTTACGGCAGCACCGGCAACCTCAAATTGGACCAGCCGATCGTAGGGATGGAGGCGGATCCCGATGGAACCGGCTACCGCTTCGTGGCCAGCGATGGTGGGGTGTTCGACTTCAACCAGACGTTCGACGGATCCCTGGGCGGCCAGGTTCTCCCGGCGCCGGTCGTCGGCATGGCTTCAGACGGCGCCGGCGGGTACTGGCTCGTCGACGCGCGGGGAGCGGTGACCCCCTTCGGCGGAGCCACCCGCTACGAGAATGAGGGCTAGCCAAACCCGTCGAGCAACGCGACGAGTCTGAGTCACGAAGCTCAGCATCACCAAGGTGTCGTCCGGACCCCTCTTGGTAGGGTGCGGGAGATGACAATCGAAACGCGCCGGCTCGGGCGTACCGGAGCGGATGTGACCATCCTCGGCTATGGCGCCATGGAGCTACGCGGGGTTCGTGGCGGTCCAGCCCTCGAGAGACGACGAGGCGGGGCGACTTCTCAACGCGGTGCTCGACGGCGGCATCAATCTGATCGATACCTCGCCCGACTACGGGCAGAGCGAAGAGCTCATCGGGCGCTACCTCGGCCATCGCCGCGAGGAGTTCTTCTTGGCCTCCAAATGCGGGTGCCCGCTCGACGTGCCGCCGAATCCGGGTCAACGCTTGCCCCACGACTTCAGCGAGACGAACATTCGGGCCGGGATCGAGCGCAGCCTCAAGCGGCTTGGGACGGACCGACTCGACCTGCTGCAGGTGCACATCTCCCCGAGCCGAGAACAGATGGAGTCGGACCAGACCATCGAGACCCTTCACGCACTCCAGAACGAAGGAAAGGTGCGTTTCATCGGGATGTCGGGCACCCTTCCCAATCTGCCCGACCATATTGCGATGGGCGTCTTCGACGTCTTCCAGATCCCCTACTCGGTGTTACAGCGCGAGCACGAGGATCTGATCACCGCCGCCGCCGAGGCGGGCGCCGGCACGTTGATCCGCGGTGGCGTGGCCCGTGGTGCTCCGGCGGACGACAAGGACTGGCAACAAGGTCCGATCGGGCTGTCCGAGAACGAAGGGCAAAAGCGCTGGGAGTCAGGAGGCCTGGACGGTCTCCTGGGTGATATGAGCCGCATCGAGTTCGTGGTGCGATTCACACTCAGCCACCCGGGCCTTTCGAGCACCATCATCGGCACGGCCAACATGGACCACCTCGCATCCAATATCGCATTCGCCGAGAAGGGGCCCCTCCCCGCCGATCTCTATGCGTCGGTGAAGAGCGCGTTGGACCCGGTGAACTCGTAGGAACTCATATGCGTCCCCTTGACGCGCGGCCCAGGTGATCAGGCCAGCTCGAAGACAGCCGAGTGATCGTCCAGGGGCAAAGAAGTTCCTACGGTGGCTGAAACCTCGAGGGTCTCCAGGTCGGCCACACCCGAGTTGACGGTGGAGAATGCGGCATCGGCGGCGTCGCGCCCGGTGGCGATGCGGACCAGTGAAGGCCGTCGGGGCCAGGCCGGTCGCATCGTGGACGTACCAACGACCATCCTCGAGGGTCTCGAAGACGGCATGGAAATCCATCGGCGAGAGGCCAGGGGCGTAGACGGCGGCGAAACGGGCGGGTATGCCCGTCGCTCTGCTCAGAGCAATGCCAAGATGCGCGAAGTCTCGACACGTGCCCATTCCGGTGAGCAGGGTGTGCTCGGCGGAGTCGTGCACATCACTCGACCCGGGCACGTAGCGGACCCGCTCCCGGATCCACTCGGTAATGGAGGCCACATGGGCCGTGACATCTTTGGCGTCCGGGAATTCGGACATGGCGAACCCGATGAGGTGGTCACTGGGGCAGTAGCGACTGGGACGCATGTAGAGCTGGCGTTCGTAGCCGGACGCAATCGGTGAACGTTGCGACGGCGCGGCGGAGCCGAGTGCAGGCGCCACCAGTTCAGCCCGATAGGAGATCGACAGGCGCCCCGGCCCAGCCAGGATGACGTAGATGCGCTCTCCCTGCCCATCGCGAATTTCCTCGACTGAGTCTGGCGGCGCGCCATCGCTGACCACGTCGAATCTCTCGGTCACGGTGCGGCCCGCCGATTCCGCCGCCACCACCTGCACGGCCACTTCGGCTGGTTCGGCGACCTCAAAGACGAGGTCGCAGGTCACCACGCGGGTCCTGTCCCCCTCGCGACCCCGGGTCCTCAACCTCGGGGTCGTTCGTCACCGCCGTACCCTGGCACAGATTGTGGCGGTTGCTTCACACATCAGTGGGACTGGTCAAGATCTGATCGCGTTGAAGAACGCGGAGGAGCTCCTCGTACGGCCCGAGTAGGTAGGCCTCGTCTCCCCCGGCGAAGCGCGTGCCTCGTCGGGGCGGATGTTCGAGCTGACCCCCCTCGGCAGCCCGGCTGAGCGCAATGACCCGGGTGCGTGCGCCGAGCTCGGCCATGGCCAGGCCTTGGAGGCCGCCGTTCGGGTTCACCGTGACTCCGTCCGACGAGGAAGGGCTGCTGGTCGACGTAGAAGGTGCTCAGCACGTCGAGCCCGAGCGCGGCGCCGACGAACCACGGAGCGGCGAGGGCCGAGGTGGATCGCACGTGCCGGAATCCGAAGCTCTGCTCCATCATGCGCGCCAGGTCCCGGTCGAAGACGCGGAGGACGACCGGGACTTGCTCCCAGCGGTCACCCAATGACTCCCGGATGGACAGGCCGGTCTCAATGTTGGTCAGGTCGGCACTGGTGAGGACGGCCACGGCCGCGGCGTCGTCGAGGTTGACCATGCGGTGGGTCTGCAGCTGGGTGGCGTCGGCGATCACCACCGGAACACCGAGGGCCCGTGCCTGGCCCAGGAAGCGGTTGTTGTCGTCTCGTTCGATGACCACCACCCGCTGGCCTTCGGCGATCAGTCCCTGCACCACGGCGATACCCACGGCGCCCAGCCCGATCACGATGACGTGATCGACCATTCCGGGTACCTGGCGCCGGCCCAGCGAACGCTCAATGCGCCGGCTGACCAAGATGTTGGTGAAGAGGGCGAACGCCGTCGAGACCAGCGCCACCCCGGTGACGATGAGCACAATGGCGAAGACCTGCATGGCGGAGTTCTGGGTCGAGAAGGTGAAGTCGCCATAGCCCACGGTGGCCACCGTCTCCACCGTGAAGTAGGCCGCGGTGAGGAATCCCATGTGGGTGTGCGAGTCGGGAATGCGGTAGGTAAAGCGAAGGATGACCGTCGAGATGAGGATCAAGGCCAGCAGACCGGCCATGACGAACGTCAAGGCCTTGTTGCCCTCCTCCATCATGACGGCGGCTCGACGGGCCAGGCGTCGGGTGAGGGCGACCGTGCGTTGGGGCGATCTCCGGGTCTCCTTGTTGTCGATGCCCCCGAGCTTGAGCTCCTCCTCGGTCCCCAGGACGGCCACGCGGTCGCCCGCCACAACCTCATGATCGCGGCCGGGGCATTGCGCCATCTCGCCCCCGTCACGGGGCATGATGGCCACGGGCGCCAGGTTGCCGAAATGCCCGCGAAAGGTGGGGTGGGTCGTCTCCGAATCGCTCACTTCCACCTGCACCACGGCGAAGTTCACACCGGCCAATTCGATGTCGTGCGCGTTTCGGCCGAGGCAGGCCTCGACGAAGGAGGGGCCGGCCAGGGTGGCGACATCGAGCACGCTGCCCTTGCCCGAGACCCGCTCGAGGGCCCGTCCCACCGAGGGGTTGGCCATTTGGGTCACGATGCGCACATCGGGCCGGATCTCACGGATGCGCAAGGCAGTCTCGAGCGCGTGGATCTCCTTGACTTCGGCGCAGATCACCGCGGCGGCGTGTGAGAGGCCGGCATCGAGGAGCGCGTCACCCAGGTAGGCGCTGCGTTGCAGGTGGGGCACGCCCCAATCCTCGAGAATCCGCGCGAAACGGATATCGGCGTCGGCGTCGACCACGATGACCGGAGTGCCGCTCAGGTAGAGCTGCTCGACGATGCGGAAGCCGACGCCCTGAAGGCCGCACACAATGACGTGGTCACGCATGTCGACTGCCATGTGCGATGCCAATTCAGTTCGCCGCCCTGGTGTATGTGATCTCAGAGTTCCGTTCGTGTAACCGCTCTTTGCCGCGTGGGAACTGGCCCGGGCACCTCGTACCAGGGCCCGAGGGAAGTCCCGACGAAATCCGACGTGAGCCGGACTACAAGATGAAGAGCATCTCCTGGTAGGTAGCCAGCGGCCACAGGTCGTCAGCCACCAAGGCTTCCAACGTGTCCGCGGCCTCCCTCACCGTGGACATGGCCGGAAGAAGTCCCTTCTGGGCGTGCTCGGCGTGCTTCTCCTCGGTGTCCGCCTCTTCATGGTCCATTTCCGAGCGCAGCGTGGCGATGCCGGCGCGCAGCGCCTTGATCGACCCCGAGACTTCGTCCAAGGTGGTCGAGTCGTATTCCTGGCCGATGGCCGAGAGGCTGGCCAGGTTGGTGGCCAGTTCCGTCTGGTAGCGCAGGGCCGCCGGCAAGATGATGGTGTTCGCCATCTCCAGGGTCAGTGCCGCTTCGACGTGGATGGAGAGGATGTACTGCTCGAGGGCAATCTCGTAGCGGCTGTGCATCTCCCGGTGGTTGAAGACCCCGTAGTGGCTGAAGAGCTTCATGGACTCCTCGGTGATCAGTTCGGGGAGGGCGTCGAGGGTGGTCTTGAGGTTCGGCAGGCCACGTTCGGCCGCCTCCGTCTGCCACTCGTCGGCGTAGCCGTCCTTGTTGAACACGACGGCGCCGTGGTCCTTGATGATGGTCTCGAGCACCGTCTGCACGGCGACGTTGAATTCGGCCCCGCCGGCGATCTGATTCTCGATCTCGGTGGCCAGGTGATCGAAGGCCTCGGCCAGAATGGTGTTGATCGTGACCATCGGGCCGGCGATCGACTGCAGCGAACCCGGGGCCCGGAACTCGAAGCGGTTGCCGGTAAAGGCGAACGGGCTGGTGCGGTTGCGGTCGCCGGGGTCGGTCGGGAGCACCGGGAGGGTGTCGACCCCGATCTCGATGAAGCCCTTCTCCTTCGACGAGGTGGCGCCACCCTGTGCGATCTGGTCGAAGACATCGGCCAACTGATCACCCAAGAAGATGGAGATGATGGCCGGTGGGGCTTCGTTGGCCCCCAGCCGGTGATCGTTGGTCGCCGAGGCCACCGAGGCGCGGAGCAGGCCGCCGAACTTGTGCACCGAGCGGATCACGGCGGCGCAGAAGACCAAGAATTGCGCGTTGTCGTGCGGGGTGTCGCCCGGCAGCAAGAGGTTGCCCTGGGTGGAGTTGCCGACCGAGAAGTTGACGTGCTTGCCCGAACCGTTGATGCCCTCAAAGGGCTTCTCGTGGAAGAGGCACTCCATGCCGTGCTTCTGGGCCACCCGCTTGAGTGTCGTCATCAGCAGTTGCTGGTGGTCGGCCGCCACATTCGACCGCTCGAACATCGGTGCGAGCTCGAATTGGCCCGGTGCCACCTCGTTGTGACGAGTCTTGGCCGGGATGCCGAGCTTGAACAGCTCGCGCTCGCAATCCATCATGTAGGCCAAGACCCGCTCGGGAATGGCCCCGAAGTAGTGATCGTCGAACTCCTGCCCCTTGGGTGGCTTGGCCCCGAAAAGGGTGCGGCCGGAGTTGAGGAGGTCGGGCCGGCTCAGAAAGAAGCTGCGGTCGATGAGGAAGTACTCCTGCTCCGCCCCGGCGAACGAGACGACGGCGTCGGGGTTCTCGTGACCGAAGAGGTGGAGAATGCGCGCCGCCTGCTTCGCCATGGCCTGCTGGGAGCGCAGGAGCGGCGTCTTGTTGTCGAGTGCCTCGCCGGTCATGGAGATGAAGACGGTGGGGATGCACAGCGTGTTCCCGTTGGGGTTCTCGAGGATGTAGGCCGGGCTGGTCACGTCCCAGCCGGTGTAGCCGCGAGCCTCGAAGGTGGCCCGGAGCCCACCGTTGGGAAAGCTTGAGGCATCGGGCTCGCCCTGCGTGAGCGTCTTTCCGGCGAACTCGGCAATGGCGTCGCCATCGGGGCCAGGTTCGAAGAAGCTGTCGTGCTTCTCGGCCGTGAGATGGGTCAGCGGGTAGAACACGTGGGCGTAGTGCGTGGCACCCTTTTCCATGGCCCAGTCCTTCATGACCACGGCGACCACGTCGGCCACCGTGGGATCGAGCGGCTTGGAGTGCTCGATGGTGGCCATCAGGGACTTGAAGACCGGCTTGGGCAGGCGCTTCTGCATGACCGCCTTGGTGAAGACGTTCTCGCCGAAGACTTCGCCTGGATTCTGCTCGCTGGTGAAGACCGCCGGTGGCGGTGCATAGTGCCGTACTGCTTCGATCGAATCCTGGCGTGCCTTGTTTCCGCTCATCGCTGACTCCTTCATGAATTGCGGGATGTGTTCCGCAGAGCGAACTCGGCTCTGTCACCCGCTGCCGTCGTCAAGAAAATAGGCACCCCAGATCACAACCCGGTTTCTGCAATGTGAATATCTAGATCGCGGGGGCCGCGCCGGTCTGCACTATCTGAATTGCGAGCGGCATGTCATCTGCTGTGGTGATGTGGCCGGGGCGACCTCCGGAATCTCGCCGCTGTTCTGGCCTGATCGACCAAGATCGGCCCCGGATTCTGAGGCCGGCCCCCAGGGCCAAGTCGAATGTGTGCGTTCGGGGTGTAAAAGTGGCGATATCGCTTGACACCAGCGTCGGGTTGTCCGGCGGTTGCTCATCCGGCGGTTGCTGAATCGATGAAGGGGGTATCTGAGCCATATGACGGCAGACACGGAAAACCTCGAACGCGAGTTGAAATTCGCGGTGGACGTCGGCTTCAAGTTGCCCAACCTGGCGAAAATCACGGGCTCTGCCATTCGGCTCCCGCAGCAGGCACTGAATACGGCCTATTTCGATACTCCTGACCTGCGACTGTGGCAACGCGGGATCACGCTCCGGCATCGAGAGGGCGAGGATCGTCATTCCGGCCAGTGGACGCTCAAACTGCCGGAGGAGGCCTCCGATCGCTCGCTCGATCGCCTCGAACTGTCCTGGCGCGGTATACGCGAAGAGATTCCCGCCGAGGCAAAACGGATCCTGCTCGGTGTCGTCCGACGCTCGATGCTGGGCCGGATCGTCGTCCTCGAATCGCTCCGACGGCGGGTGGTGCTCCGCGATGACAGAGGGGGCGAGTTGGGGGAGATCGACGACGATCTCGTCACGGTGGCGCACGGAAGCAAACGGGGACTCAGTTTCCGCCAGGTCGAGTTCGAGTTCGGCGGCGACAGCGACCCCTCGGATCACGACGACCTGGTCGAGTCCATCCTGAAGAAGCTTCGTAAGGCAGGGGCGCGACCCGAGACCGAGCAGAAGTTTGCCAAGGCGTTGGGACAGAGCACTGCTCCCCCGCAAGAATGGAAGCGTACGGTCGGCCGTCGCTCCTCGCTGCACGACGTCGTGCGCCTGGCCGTCACGGACGGCCTCGAACGAATTCTCGACTACGACTACCTCCTGCGCCTCGATCCTTCGGACCCGCCGGTGCGGGCGGTGCATCAAGCCCGGGTCGCCTGCCGGAGACTGCGCTCGGACCTCAGGACGTATGGCCCCGTGCTCGACCCGACCTGGCTCCAACACGCCACGACGGAACTCCGATGGATCGGCACACTGCTGGGTCAGGTGCGTGACGTTGACGTGCTGACCGATCGCCTCGGTTTGAGCGGCGACACGTCCAAGGACGGTAGTGAGGAACTGCGGGCCAGATTGGACGCACAACGTCACGACTACTGCGCCGAATTGGCCGAGGCCATGAAGAGCGATCGGTATCTCGATCTGCTCGATCGCCTGCATTCGGCCGCGCTTTCCCCACCGTTCGAGTCGGCGAAGCGGCGTTTGCCCGGAACGGGGCGCCGGGTGCGGTCCGACGATCCGGCGCGCGACGTTCTCCCATCATTGGTAAAGGTGCCATGGAAGAAGTTGCGGCGACGCGTGCGCCGGGCCGGGCGCAACCCGACCGACCACCAACTGCACCGGATACGGATTGCGGCCAAGCAACTTCGTTACGCCTCCGAGGCCGCCGCCCCGGTGATCGGGAAGCCCGCGGTGCGCACGGCAAGAAGGGCCGAGGCGCTCCAGACGATTCTCGGGGACCATCACGACGCGGTGGCGGCCGAAGAGTGGTTACGGAAGGCGGCGAAGGAGGGCAGTGGAATGGCGGGATTCGCAGCCGGTCTCCGGGTGGCGCGCGAGCGTGACCTTCAGCGCGCGTTGCGGCAGGAGTGGCGAGACGTGTTCTCCTCGTTGGCGGCCAAGAAGCAGCTGGGTTGGCTGAGAGGAAGCTGAACAGAAAAGTATTCAGGAGAGCGATGACTTCTCCCTCGGTGCACCGTCATCTCTGTGATGTCGACGTCACACGCCGTGCTCCGAGGGCGCTCTATAGAATGTGAGATGGTGTCGCTCCGCGAATCCACATTGGTCCAGTCCGAACTGGAGCCCTTCCGCCGGGAGCTGACGCGGTACTGCTATCGGATGCTCGGCTCGGGATTCGAAGCCGAGGACGCGGTCCAAGAGACGATGGTACGGGCGTGGCGCAACGCCGACACGTTCGAGGGCCGCTCGAGCCTGCGATCGTGGTTGTACCGGATCGCCACAAACGTCTGCATCGACATGCAGCGCAACGTGCAGCGACGAGCCCGGCCGATGGAAATGGGCCCGTCGTCGCCTCCTGTCGAGTCACATCTCGGACCGACGTTGCCTGAGGCCCTATGGATCACCCCCATTTCGGACGCAACCTCGGCGCCCGAGGGAGCCGATCCCGCCGAAATTGCCCAGTACCGAGAAACGATCCGGCTGGCCTTCGTCACCGCGCTGCAGCATCTTCCCGCCCGCCAGCGGGCGGCTCTCATCCTCTGCGAAGTGCTTCGTTGGCAGGCGACGGAAGCGGCCGAGCTGCTCGACACGACCGTGGCTGCGGTCAACAGCGCGTTGCAACGAGCACGGGCCACGCTCAGTGCCGTCACCTCGGTGGCGCAGCCCGACGAGCTCGATAACGCAGACAGCGAGCTCCTGGCTCGTTACGTGGACGCGTTCGAGCGCTATGACATTGAGCGCCTCGTCACCCTGCTTCGCGACGACGCGGTGCAGTCCATGCCGCCGTTCGCCATGTGGATACAGGGAGCGGCCAACATCGGCCGCTGGATGGTCCAACCCGGCCCGAGCGAGTGCCGGGGCTCACGACTGGTGCCGACCAGCGCCAACGGATGCCCCGCCTTCGGGCAGTACCGCCGAGACCCTCGGGGCGGGTATGCGCCCTGGGCGCTGCAAGTACTCGAGATCGCAGAGGGCAAGATCACCGGGATGACGTTCTTCCTCGACCTCTTGGACCCGAGCGTCTCTTCCCTTCGTTCGGGCTACCCCTCCACATCGACGACTAGCCCCGTCTCGGCGATCACGAACCCGCTCAACTCGAGCAGCGCCCGGAAGTCCGCCGACGACCTCGCTGAGTCTCACGTCACCACCGCGGCGCCTGGCGGTCAGGGCCAGACGAGCCACATCATCGACGGCGACGAGACCGGACGAGGCCGGACCTTCCACTTCGACCGAGGACATGGCAACGCCGTCGGCGTCGATCATCGTCACGCGGCACCACAGCGGCATCATGGGGAGGACGGGGGGCGGTGCCCGTTCTCATCGGTTGGGGAGGTTCGGCTCCGAGCCTCGTCAACGTGTCACGGGCCGCGATGATTTCCCTTGCTTCGCGTCGTCGGAACAGATACTGATGCATGATCTCGAACAAAAGGAGCAGCGACCATGACCACGCGGGACAGCGCACCTCTCGGATCGCCTTGTTGGGCGGATCTGTGGACCTCGGACGTGGAGGGCAGTCGGCGCTTCTACAGTGAGCTTTTCGGTTGGGAAGCCCAGGAGCCCAGTGAGGAGTTCGGCGGCTACTTCATGTTCACCCGCGATGGCGTGCCGGTGGCCGGGGGCATGGGCGCTATGGGCGATACGCCGGCCAACGACACCTGGAAGGTGTACCTCAACACCGACGACATCACGAAGACGGTGGCGGCGGCGGAGGCCGCGTCGGCTCAGGTGACGGTCCCTGCCATGCCGGTGGCCGACCTCGGGATCCAGGCCGTCCTGATCGACCCCACCGGTGCGGCGGTCGGGGTCTGGCAGCCCGGCACCTTTCCGGGCTTCACGGTCCTCGGGGAACCCGGCACACCGAGTTGGTTTGAGTTGCTGACCCGCGATTTCGCCACCGCTATCGACTTCTACACCTCGGTCTTCCGCTGGGAGACAAAGTCCGAAGGCGACAGCGACGAATTCCGCTACTCCACGATGCGCAACCCCGACGGAGAAGGTGAGTTGGCCGGCGTGATGGATGCCAGTGCGTGGCTCCCCGAGGGCCAACCATCAGCGTGGTCGATCTATTGGCATACCGACGACGTCGACGCGACGATCAGCAAGCTCACGTCGCTGGGAGGTTCGGTCATTCTGGAGGCCGAAGAGACTCCCTACGGCAGGCTCGCCGCGGTCGCCGACCCGTCGGGCGCCCAGTTCAAGTTGCGGACGCCTCCGAGTTAACGTCCGGCCTTCAGGGGCGATTCGTCAGGCTGGAGTCGCATCAGGGAGGGCCGCATCAGGGAGGGCCGCATCAGGAAGGGAAACCGGCGCCTTGGATCCGTCGCCGTCTGGTGCCTCGGCGGGCCAATCGGCCGCTGACGACGACGAAAAGGGGCCACAGCGCCTCGGAGAGAGCGGCGGCGCGCTCCGCCAGACCGCGATGCGAACCGTTGACTTCGAACACGAACCACAACAGCAGTCCGGACATGACCACGGCGGCTGTGACCGAGGCCCGACGGCTCAGCAGGGCGACCGGCGTGCGACGTCGTGCCGCCAACAGGGGCCAGGCTGCGAGCGCCGTAAAGGCCACCGTGGCGGCGATGGTGTGGCTGACGCCGTTTCCACGCACGGGCTGTGGGAAGGCCGCCACCAACGCGGTGCCCAGTCCCCCACCCACCAACAGTGCTCGACCGAAGCGCCCGGCGGGCCGAAGGCCGAAACCGATCACGGCGTAACACGCGCCCACTCCGGCCAGGGCGCTGGTCATGATCCAGCGGTCCGTGGCGCCGAGCGCAGCCAGCGAGCTGATGGTGTCACGAATGGAGTCGAAACCGGCTGGCTGTCGACCGGCGGCGATGGTCCAGCCGCCGACCAGCAGAAGTGGCGCCGCGCCGGCGGAAAGGAGGGCCCACCACGGTACCTGCGGGGCGGGATCCTCAGTGCCTTCTGGAGAAGCTCGATGCTCATTCACCATGACACACACTCATCCCCATCTCCGGTTCGTCTGCGGTTCGCCTTCGAACCGATGGGGGGAGTGGGTCAGGAGGGGCCTGCGCTTTGATGCGGATGTTGCGGTGAGTCAGCTCCCGGGCGTGGCGTGTTCTGCCGCCGGAGATGCGTGGACGACCGGGGTGCCCGGAGCGACATCGCCAGCGACGGGGGTGACGGGTGCGACGAGGATGGTGGGGGAACTCGGGGTCACATGGGTGGCGGCGTGGGCTGCCTTCTTGCCCTCGTCGAGGCCCTTTTCGAACTCATTCTTGGCTGAACCCAGGTTGCGGGCCAGCTTAGGAATGGCCGCTCCACCGAAGAGGAGGACAACAACAACGATGAGAACGATGATTCCATCGACTCCGAACACATCTGCGAGCATCTGATTCTCCTTTTGCGCTGTCCGCGTGGGGTGGACTCTTTGTATTCGGCGTGCTGGGCCGTACGGATGTGCCACGGGCGACAAATTTCACGGCTCGCCGATCCTTAGCTAATCGGAAAAGACCCATCCGCCGACGGGGCCGGAACGAATAAGTAATCGATGCTGAATCTCGATCCGTCAAAGCTGCTGGTGATTGCCATCGTGGCCGTCATTCTTCTGGGTCCGGACCGACTTCCGGCTTTCGCTCGTCAGGTTGGTGCGGTTTGGCGGTCCTTTACCGAGTATCGGCATCGCATGGAAGCCCAGGTGCGCGACTCCATGCCTGACCTTCCGAGCAGCGCAGAGATCACCCGCCTCGCCCGTTCACCCGGTGCCCTCCTCGATCATCTTTCACGCATGTCCCCAGAAGACGACAGCGTGTCGGCGACATCGGATGTCTGTGGCCGAGGATCATGGCGATGACATCGCCGTCTCACAGCGGGAGGCGGCCGACATCATGACCCGTGCCGCTGAGGCCTACCGACCCGCAGAAGACATCCAGGTGCGTCATGGCACGTTTGTTCCTAGCCCAGGTCATTCCGTCGCTGATCCCGGGTTGAACTAAGGGGCTGAGGAGGGCTGGGTGCAGCACGGGTAGGGCCTATCGCTGATGCACCATCGGCATGCCGGGAACCGAGCTACGACCGCGTACGACGTATGGGGTAGCGATCGATCCGATGTACACGTCCTTCATGTCGGCCCCACCCCAGGCGAAGCTCGTCGGTTGCTGAATCAGCTCACCCTCGGCATCTTCTGCGATGTTCACCACCTCACGTTCAGGTGTGATGGCGACGATTCGATTTGCCATGATCAGGGTGACCCAGAGATTCCCCTCCGCATCAAAGCCGCATCCGTCGGCCATGTGCATGCCGACGCCGACTCCGGCCGACGGGGTGTCGCTGTCGGCTGCGAACTCTCCGTTCACCACGGCGCCGCGCTCACCCAAAGGGGGGCCGTATTCCTCCTGCGGGCCGAGTTTGTCCCCTTCGATCCTGAACCGCACGACATCGCCGGCCGCCGTGCGGACCACGTAGAGATACTCTTCGTCCCGGTCGAGTGCCATGCAGTTGGGGAAGTTGACGCCGTCGGCAACCACCTGCGGCACGCCATCTGACGGGCTAATTCGGAACAAGAAGCCGTCTTCTGCGCCAGTGGCCAACGTCACCGTCAGATCTGGATTCTCGGTACAGACCGAGCACCACATCGTCCCCGAGGAGTCGACGAGTACGTAGTTCAACCACTTGAGCAACCGACCCTCCACGGCCTCGGAGGCCAGAACCCGGATGGCCCCTGTACTTGGGTCGAGCTCCTGTAGCTTGCCCTCCCCGAAGTTGGCGATGAGGAATTTGCCCTCAGCCGTCAGGGCGATCCCATTCGGCTCACCCTCGGCTAACCCGATTCGCCGCACGCCCCCTTCTTTGAGAAGTTCTGCCACGGCAGAACTCTTGTCCGAGGCATAGACAGATCCGTCTCGGGTGACCAACACCTGCTCGGGTCGATCGACGCCTTGACCCACCGGCTCCAAGTCCGTGATGCGGATGGTTACCACTTTCTCATGCTCTCCTTGGTTCGATTCTGACCTACGGTCCTCTCACAGCCCGGGCGGCGACTCGACCTGCCTCTCGGTGGTCAGTACGCCGCGCGGTACTGGTCGAGCTGCTCTTCGTTCATGCCCCACAGGGCCTTAATGGTCGCTCCACCGTCGACGATGAGGGTCTGCCCGGTGATGCGGGCCGAAAGCCGGGAGCACAAAAAGAGCACGGCGTTGGCGATGTCGGTGCCACGCGGAGGCGAGAGCGGGTTAATGCCGTTGACGTTGTACTCGTCTTCGGGCAGGTTCTCGTTTCCGTCCCCGACGTTGCCAGGGGCGACAATATTGGCCCGGATGCCATAGCGCCCGAGCTCGTGGGCAAAGGTCTTGCCCAAAGAGATGACCCCGGCCTTGGCCGCCCCGTAGGGGGCGTGGTACTGCGACGCCACGGTGCCGTCGACCGAGGCGAGCGCCACCAACGCTCCACCGGTGCCCTGGCGGATCATGTGCTGTCCGGCCGCCTTGAAGAGGAAGAAGACCTGAGTCACGTTGTGCAAGATGGAGAACTCCCAGTCTTCCAACGAGGTGTTCTCGGCCCGGTCCCAGGTGGCCTTGCCAATGATGTCGACACAGACATCGAGGCCCCCTAAGCCGGCCACGGCCTCATCGACCGCCCGCTGCGCCTGCTCGGGATCGGTCATGTCGGCCACGACCGGGAAGGCCTTGCCGCCAATGGCCTCGATCTCTTTGACCGTCTCGAGGCCACGTCCTTCGTCCCAGTCGATGCAGGCCACGGTGGCCCCGGCGTTGGCCAAGTTCAACGCGGTCGCCCGGCCGTGACCGGCCCGTCCGGGGATGTACCCGGCCCCTGAGACGATGGCCCTCTTTCCGTCCAATCCCAAGTCGATCATGATGTTCCTTTCGTTTTGTATTTCGTTGTGTGTGCCTTCATGGTTGTGCGTACGAACGGTTTGAGCCGGGTCGCTCTCGAACAGACGCCGGGTCGGCTAGCCAAGGTAGGTCTCTCGGAGCAGGTCGGGGTTGCTTTGAATCTCAGCTGCGGTCCCAGAGACGCGGATCTCGCCGTGTGACATCACCATTGCCCGGTCTGCCACTTCCAAGATGAGATCGACGAACTGCTCGACAACGAGGAGCCCAATGCCATCTCGATGAGCCAGCAGTTCGCAGCGCGCAAGGAGGTCGGCCACCACGATAGGAGCAAGACCGAACGACAGCTCATCGATGAGCAATGTCTTTGGCTTGAGCAGAAGAGCCGTAGCGATGGCCAGCATCTGCGCCTTCGCCACCGGACAGGGAGCCCGCCTTTTGCGTTTGACGACTTTGCAGGGGCGGAAATAATTCGAAAACCTCGTCGAGATCGTTCTTGCGCGGCCGATGATGCATCCCCATCCAGAGATGGTCGAGCACGGACATCGCCGGGAAGAGCCCCCGGTCCTCGGGGACCAACACCAGACCCAGTCGGGTCCGTGCGTCCGGCGACTTTCGTTCCACCTGCGCATCGCCGCTTCTGATCGTTCCCCGGCTCATCGGCGACAGTCCCATCACGGCACGGAGGAGCGATGTCTTCCCTGCGCCATTTGGTCCTACGAGCGCGACCAACTCCCCCTCTGTGACCATGAGGTCGACGCCGCGCACAACCTCGCCGCCGCCATAATCCACTCCGAGGTTCTCAGCGACGAGACTCATTTCAGCCTCCGAGATACGCGTCTTGGACGACTTTGCTGACCATCAGCTCTTCGGGCGTGCCTTCGGCAATGATCTTTCCAAAGTTGAGGACGTACACGAATTGGCAGACCTGGCGAATGAGCGCCATGTCATGTTCTACCAACAAGACCGAGACACCCTTAGCCTTGCACATCGTGTCGAGTGTGGACGCTAGGGCATCCGCTTCGGGCCCTGACAGGCCGGCACCCGGCTCATCGAGCAGCAGCATTTTCGGGTTACTCGAGAGCGCTCGGGCGAGATCGACCCGCCGCCGTAGACCGGCCGGTATGTCGCGGGCCAAACGATTGCGCCAGCGCGTCAGTCCGATCTCCTCTAAGAGTTGCTCCACCTCGTTGCCGGCGCCCGCGCCAGCTCCGACGGAGATGTTCTCCCAGACGGTCAGATCGTCAAAGAGTTCGGCGGTCTGAAAGGTCCTTCGAAGACTTCGACGGGCCCGCGCCGACGCACCCAAACCCGTGACATCGCTGCCGTTGAAGGTCACCATGCCGGTTTCGGGTCGCGTGAAGCCAGTGATCACATCGAAGAGAACGGACTTACCCGCCCCGTTCGCCCCTATGACGCCCATCAACATGCCCTGGGGCACGGCGACGCTGACGCCATCGAGGGCGAGTGACCGCGCCAAAGCGAACTCTCACATCGGATACCTCGAGAAGGGCTAACCCATTCGTGGTGGTCATGCCTCGAGTTCCATTCGCGCCACACCCTGATCTGCCAGACGATCCACCGCGTTGGGTGTCACATCTCCTTTCGATCCCATTCCAGATCTGAATCGACCGATCACACCGAGCAGGGTGCTGGCAGCGCTCGGTTTGTCGGGGTCTCTGACCAAGAGCGCCATCGGGATGCCGAATCAGCGTCCAAATGGTGGCAACCCCACCAACGATGATGAACCACGAAGTGTCTTGGACGTGCAAAATGTTCTGCAGGAATATCGGTCCCAGGGCGATGGCAAAGCCAACCATCACGGCCCCGCTGATCGAACCCACCCCATTTATGAAACAGAACGCCAGGATCTCGACCGAGGTCACGGGATCAAATCCAGCTGTTTCAATCGTCGTACTCCCGAAGGCAAACAATGCTCCTCCGACGGCGGCGATGGCAGAGGCAAGCCCGAAGGTAATTACCTTCGATGGGGGCAGGCGGATGCCGCATGCCGCAGCTGCTCGCTCCGATCCTCGGATGGCGAGAAGTTTCTGCCCCACCACGCCACGTCGGGCAAACCAGAGGGCCAGAATCACGATGGCCAAAATGACTTCGGCCACGTAGAGGAACTCTCTGGAGGTGAGTGGCGTGCCGAACAAATCCGGCGCGGGCACAGTGAGTCCGCTGACACCCCAAAACTGACCAATGAGCAAGTCCTGTATGGCGATGCCTGCGCCCAACGTGACGATCGCCACATCCATGCCGCGGATCCGTAGCATCGGTAGGGCGATCACCGCACCGATGGCAAAAGCCACGATTGCCGCGACCAGGATCGCGGGGATCATCGGCCAATGATCGGTCGCCGCCAGCGCACCGCCGATGAAGCCACCCACCCCTGCCGCGGCCCACTGCATCAGTGAGATTTGTCCGAGGTAGCCGGTCAAGAGGACGACCGAGAGTGTCACGAGAGCGGTGGCCACTCCCAATACCGCTTGCGATTGCCAATATGGGTCGAGGACAACCGGAAGCAAGCCGAAGGCAACTATCGCAACGAACGCCCCCACCGGGGAAAACTTCGGATAGGCCGCTAATGGGAGCCGTTGACTGACTGCTTCGACGCGCGAACGGAACGGCGTGTCCCCGCACCACCATGACTGCGACGATGACGAAAAAGGGGACGGCCGTGCTCCAGCCCGGCTGCGTTGGAAACAACGTGGTGAACATCGATTCGGCGGCCCCGATCACGAATGCTGCAATGAGCGTGATCCAAAGACTCTTGAAGCCACCGACCAAAGCGGCGGCCAACGAGCCGATGACGATGAGGGTCAGTGTGGTGGCGGTGATCCCGACCTGGGGAGCAATGAGGATTCCCGCCAGTCCGGCCAAAAGGGAACCGACGACCCACGTGCCAGCGGCCAGAACGTTGACCCGGTACCCGAGACGCATCGCCCCCTCTTCGCTGCTCGCGGCCGCCTCCGTCGCCCGGCCCGCCGTGGTCCGTGCAAAGGCCAGGGACAACCCAGCCGTCACGAGAATCGCGATGCCGATGCTGAGGAGATCCGCCGTGCCGATGGTGACACCGTCGGCATGAAGCTCATGCTGGGGCACGAGGTAACTCACGGCAACCGACCCGGTGCCCCAGCGAAGTTCGGCCAACCCCTCGAGGAGAAGCAGGACGGAGAATGATGCGACCATCCGGACCACCGGTGCGGCACGGCGCAGGGGACGCATGACCAGCAAATAGATGATCAATCCGAGCAAGGCGGACGTACCGAGTCCGAGGACCAAGCCCACCGCGATGCCTTCGCCGGCATTCACCGCATTGGCGTAGACGAACGTGCCCATCATGCCGACCGCGCCCTGGGCGAAGTTCAGCACGCCGGAGCCCTTATAGATGACCACGACGCCCAGGCTCGAGAGCGCGTACGCCGCGCCAGCCAGTAGCCCGGCTACGGCGAGCTCAACGTAATACACAACAACCCTTCGAGGTTTGGACCCCTTTGAGCGTGTGGGAGCTCATCTCGCTATTCGAACGTGGATGACGTTAAGAGGACGTTAGGAGGACGCGACCGGAGGCACGGTGATGGGCTTCGTCGTGGCGCTGACCAGCTTCCCGTTGACGACCTTGTAGATGTACCACAGGTAGTTTGGATAGCGGGGGTACAACTTCGAAGGTCCGGCCTTGGAGAAGTTGATCGGAGCGGGAAGGAACTCATTGGTGAAGTTGGTCAATTTCTTCATGCCCGAAATCACCGATGTCCGGGTGACGGAGCCGTGGATCCCCTTGAGGTCATCGACGAACATGTGAGCTGCGACCCAGTTGTCGACCCCTGAGTAGTTCCAGTCCCACGTCTTGGGACCGTACTTCTTCATGGTCGCCGCCATTTTGCTGCCAACTTGCGTCCAAGACTTGAACGGAGAGGGGCAATAAATCGTCACGCCAGCGAACGGCTTGAGTGGCGTCAGCTGCTGGTCTTGGTCGTAACAGGAGAAGGTGATACCCCATGTCGTCTTGAACCCGAGGCTTTGCGCATCTTGAATCATCGAAGTCTGGTTCGGGCCAGCCGATGCCACCAGCGTCGGATTGGCACTGGCGTGTTGCGCCGCAGCAACGTACGTCGTGTTATTGGCTGCGGCTATTGGAGCGATAATCGAGTTGAGCTTGATGCCCTTTTGGGCGTAAATCGTGGTCAACGTGTCCTGAACGTCCCGGCACGCCTGGTACTCGCACTCCAAGAGTGTCGGCTTCTTGAGCCCGAGCGTTTCGGTGTAGCGGGCCACTGCGCCGAGCGACCCTCCAGCCTCCGAGAAGGACGAGAACGGGAAGATGTCGGGCGAGGTGCCGTCATCGGCTGCATCGGGAGCCGGCCCAATCTCGGCTATTGGATTGTTCGCGGTGAGGGCGGAGAAGGACGAACTGTCCGTGCCCCCGACGATGGCCACAATGCTGCTGTTGGACAGGAATGACTGGAGGCAGTTCGAGGGGGAAACCGGGCTCAGCAGACAAGGGACGACCTTGAGCTGGTGACCGTTGATCCCACCTTGGGCATTGAGTCTGGGCGAAATACGCCTCAGTGACCGTTGTGCATTCCGATTCGACATTCGGCGGTGACTGGGAGCAGGGGACGCCAACGCTGATGGGAGCTCCCGCCGATTCCGCTGGGGTGGAAGGCATGATCAGAGCCAAGGCGAAGATCGAGCTGCATGACAAGACGGCAAGGATCACTCGAGGAACGGGACTCTTCCGACGGAGAGAGCGCAAAACTGGTCGCTCAGATCTAAAGTGCAGAAAAGACATTCGAATCCCCCTTGGCGCCAAGTGCCAATCGATTTGTATGCGGAAAAGCGTTTTCGTGAGCGTAACAGTGGGATTTGCGCAGATCGCAAGCGAATAATCGGTCCTCGAAGCAATCGGGCCAGTGATTGCTTGACGGAGAGCGAGGCGAACGGGCCGAAGACGACAGCATGCCGCCGTCCGGCGAACGGTCGCTCCTTTTATCGAATTGTCCGTTCTTTCTTTCTTTTTTTGTTGGTCTCTCGGGCCCTTCAGATGTCACACCCCCATGGTGTAGTTGAGCCATGGATCTCTTAGAAGACCTGTCGTTGGTCCTCGATCGCTTGGTCGAGTCGGACGACTTTTCCTATAGCGACCCGGACTCGATCATGGTCCTCGAACGTGCCTCGGCCCGTCTGAGCGCTGCGCTCAGCCACAAGGTGGCCGCATTCGCTGCGGGCGGCGAATGGTCAAGCGAAGGGGCCCAGAGCGCGGCAGCCTGGATCTCGACGAGGTGTCATGTGCCCTTGCGCGAGGCCCGGGCGCAGGTGCGCCGGGGGGCTGCCTTGGTGTCCATGCCCGTGGTGGCGACGGCCTTTGGCCAAGGGGTGATCGGCCCGGCCCAGGTCGACCTACTGGTCAAAGCGCAGCGTGACGTCGTCCAGGCGGTACGGCGCAGCGAGGGGATCGAAGGGGCGAGCGTGGTCAACGCGGAGTTCTTCGCCCTCTGTGAGGCCGACTTGGTCCACTCGGCCACTGAGCTCAGTTTCGGGGCCTTTTGTGACGTGGTGACCTATTTCTCCCAGCGGGCCGATCCGGTGGGGGCCGAGGAGTCCGACCTGGCCAAGGCGACGCGGCGTGACGTCTCCCTCTCCGAGGGCTGGCACGGCCTGTTCTTCGGCGCCATGACCCTTGACCCGTTCTCCGGTGCCATCGTGGTGGGCGAGCTGAACCGGCTCGAAGCCCAGCTCTTCGAGGCCGACTGGGCCCAAGCCAAAGAGTCCCTCGGGCGTGAGCCAGGGGTGAACGAGCTCTCTCGGACCCCGGCCCAGCGCCGGGCCGACGCCTTGGTCGAGATGGCGGTGCGTTCTTTGGCGGCCAAAGAGGGCGACCGACGCCCCGAGCCCCTCTTTTCGATCCTGGTGGGCTACGAATCGCTCTATGGGCGCATCTGTCAGATCGAAGGAGGGCCCATTGTCTCACCGGGCTCTCTTTTGCCCTGGTTAGAAGGGGCCACCTTCGAACGCATCGTCTTTTCCCCACAGACCCGTATCGAGTGCTCGCCCCGCGCCCGCTTTTTCACCGGGGCGACCCGTCGGGCCATCGAGGTGCGAGACCAGACCTGTCGCCACGAGTTCTGCGAGGTCAAAGGCCAGAGGTGCCAGATCGACCACATCGTTCCTTTTGCCCAGGGGGGCGAGACCACCCAAGAGAACGGAAGGGTGCTCTGCGGCTTTCACAACCGGCTGCGTAACCAGGGAAAGCGGGGCGAGGGGGGCGACGGGGGTGACGGAGCGGAGGGCGAGAGGGGTGACGAAGCGGAGGGCGACGGCGAGTACCAACCCGACGACGACCTCTATGACGAGGGTGGGCCCTAGGAAGACGGGGCGGCCGTCGGGGGGACCATTTCTTTTGTTACTTAATTCTGCGGGTTGTCACTTACTACCTCATGCCGCGCCCGAGGCCAGCATGATACCGCTGGGCTGCACTGCCCCGCCGGCGGCCTCGACCGTCACGCCCAGGTACGAAGGCGCGGAACCAGCCGAGGTAAAGGTGGCTAAGCGCGGACGACGTCCGAGAATTCCGAGCGAGACCGTCTTGCCATCCGTCACTCCCCAAAGCTGATACGTCTCACCGAGTGGCAATGCCGGGAGCTGGGACTGCACGAGATAGCCCCGCCCGCTCGGAAGCAATACGAATTGCGCGAGACGCTGGTGGTCCGCCGATGTGAGATCGACGACCTTGTGGTCGGCTGCCTGGAGAGCCGCGGTCATCTGGGTGCGTGCAGTGACCCTGACCGCCCCCTGGAGATGGGCGACCTGGTTGTTGGCATTGGCCAGGCCAATCCCGAGCACCGTGATGACGGCTGCGGCGCCCATCGCGGCGGATGTCGCCATGACGAAGCGGATCCGCGCCGACGAAGCGCCACGCACAAGACGAAGCGGAGCTGCCTCACACAAAGACTCTGCTCGCCGCTCGTCACCGACCACGAGATCACGTGCGATGGACTCCCAGAGATCAACCGGAAGCGGCGTGACCGAATTACCCAGAGCAGCCGTGACCTCGTGATACGCGTCCATCTCGGCCTGGCAATGCGGGCAGAAGACAACGTGTTCTTGGATCAGCGCAAATTCGTCAGGCTTCACAGCGTTCAAGGCAAAGGAAGGCAGCAGCTCACTGGCCTCCTCATGAGACATCACGTCTCGGCGCCCTGGAAGCCGGCATCGACGAGAACGTGACGCATGCGCCGCATTCCACTTCGAATACGGCTCTTGATCGTCCCTTCCGGTTGTTGAAGAAGTTCTGCTACCTCGAGATAGGTGTGGCCGTCGAAGTAGGCGAGCTCAATGGCTCGCCGCTCATCGACCGGAATGTCCGCCAGGGCCCGTGTGATGGAGCGCAGCCGCATCTCTTCCCAATACTCGTGAAGGAGATCCGTCTCGGTATTCAAAGGGGCGGGCACTGCCTTCCTCTCTGAGCCGCCGTCCGTTGAGAGTGCGAATGGCGTCCACCGCCCGTGCGTGCGCCTGCATGAGAAGGAAGGAACGCAGGCTGCCTCGAGTGGGGTTGAACAGGTGGGGCTGGCGCCAAAGGCGTAGGAACACCTCCTGGGTGACGTCTTCTGCCTCCGACGAGCTCTTTAGAACATGGCGTGCCAAGCCGTAGACGGCGTCACCATGACGCCGGTAGAGCTCAGCCAAGCCCGTGTCGCCGCAGCTCGCAATCGTCGTGAGTAGTTCGGCATCACTCACGTCTTCTTTCCGCTGCATCGGATGAGTATTCGGAGGCACCGCCTCGGAAAGATGTTGTGCACCCGACGTGCAAAACGCTGTGCGTGCACAACATCGCGCAAGCAGTCCACCACCGTGTCAGCACACGCCCGAAACCGTTGCGGCACAGAATCGCAATATTTCTCGCATCCTTGTTCGCCACGACTCCGAACACCTAGTACCCCTATCCACGAGGAGTCGACTATGACCGTAGATCCGAGAGCGCTCGCCGAGTTGCTCGAAGAGTCCCAAGATCTGCATGCAGACGCCATGCGCCCGACCCAGGAAGCGCTCGGCGAATTGGTCGAACGAAGCCACGCGTCGAGTGACGATGATCAAACGTCCAACCTCGCCTTCCACGAAGATAACAAGCGTGGGTTGCGCGCCACCTTCGGCGGTGCCACGCTCCTCGGAGCAGCGGGAGGCGCCGCATTGGTCGGTGCCCTGGCCTCTGCTGCCGGCGCGTCAAGCTCCAAGGACGTGCAGGTCCTTCAGACTGCCGCATCGATCGAGAACCTGGCTGTCTCGACTTACACGACGGCGTTGACACTTCCCTATATCGGCGGTGCCACGGCGAACGGCGTGGTCACCAAGTTCGCTCAGGTCACGATGGGACAGCATGCCCAACATGCCGACGCCTTCAACTCGGCCATCAAGTCCCTCGGTGGCAAGGCCCAGCAAAAGCCGGACCCTGCCTTCGTCCCCGTCGTGACCAAGGCCGTCAAGAGCCTGAGTGGTGCGACCGATGCCGCGGGAACACTTGGCGTCGTCGCCCTGGCGCTCGAGCTGGAAAACATCGCAGCCGAGACGTACGTCAAGGACACGACGCTGGTCAGGTCGACCTCGAACAAGGCCCTCTTCGCCAGCATCATGGGCATCGAGGCCCAGCACGTCGCCGTGCTCCTGGCCGTCCAGGCCCTGCTCAAGGCCAATGCGCCTCAGCTGATCTCCCTCAGCGAACCGGCCACCCTCGACGCGCTCCCGGCAGCCGCCGGCAGCGTGGGATTTCCCCATGCGTTTTA
Source organism: uncultured Acidimicrobiaceae bacterium (assembly GCA_963737745.1). Taxonomy (GTDB): domain Bacteria; phylum Actinomycetota; class Acidimicrobiia; order Acidimicrobiales; family RAAP-2; genus Bog-473. The sequence continues at coordinate 320,577 of CAVTTR010000012.1, forward strand.
CCCGACCAGCAGTGCCGCCCCCGCCAAGCAAGGAGCCGTTAAGTGAGTAAGCGTTCGAAGAAGGTTGAATTTGCAGGGAGCGAAAGCGAGCTGCAGGCCATGACCAAAGAGCTCGATGAGCTCCACAATGACGTTGCCGTACCTTCCATGTGGGCCGGAGTGTCCAACATGATCGACGGCATGCGTGGTGCCACCACAAAACCGACCAGTCGCCGGACCTTCCTCATGGGGACCGGAGCTGCCGTGGCCGGCGGTGCCGCGCTCATCGCAGTGGGCTCGACCCCAGGTTTGGCGGGAGCGGCCACTCGGGCGCAATCACGCCTGCACCTGGCCGATGCTGCATTTCCCCCCGCAGGGCTCAAGGGTGATCTGGCCGTGGCCGCGGTAGCGGCGAGTCTGGAGAACCTCGCCGTCTTCGCTTACAAGGCCGGCCTCTCCGCAGCCACCGCCGGGAAGCTCGGTACCGTGCCTCCGGCGATCGGCACGTTTGCCACAACTGCGCTGAGTCATCACACCCAGCACGCGGCGGCATGGAATGCGGTGTTGAAGTCGAACGGGAAGGCCAAGGTGACGGTAACCAACCCGGCATTGACGCCGACGGTCCAGGCCAACTTCGCCAAGGTCACCGATGTCACTGGGCTGGCGCAACTTGCTCTCACGCTCGAGAGTGCAGCGGCGGCCACCTATCAAGCGGAGACCTCGAAACTCAAGAGCTCCTCGGCGATCGGACTGTCCGCTTCTATTGAGCCCGTCGAGATGCAGCACATCGCCATCCTTTACTACGTGATGGGAATGTACCCAGGGTCGCAGACCACAGCGGGCACCCCGATTGCCTTCAGCTCGACTTCTGCGGCGGCGTAGGGAATGCGAATGCGGTTGAAAGTCGGAGCGGGCGTCCTGGTTCTCGCAGGCGCCCTGCTCCTGGCCGCGTGCGGCGGTGGCTCGGGGACGAAGAGCGGGACACCGTCGACCTCTGGGTCATCGAGTGCCTGCCACTTCCAGTGGCACTTCGAGTGGAAGCTCGATCACCATCTCCAATTTCATGTTCCAGCCGATGTCGCTCACGGTCGCGCCGGGTGGCACGGTTCGGGTGACGAACAAGGACAGCGCCACGCATACGTTGACGGCCACAAACGGCCAGTTCAACACGGGCGACATCGACCAGAACCAGACGAAGACGTTCAAGGCCCCCATGAAGCCGGGGACGTACCACTACATCTGCAACATCCACCAGTACATGATGGGTTCCATCGTCGTGAAGTAAGCGGCAGAATGCAGGGCAATGCCAAAACTGAGTGCGGGCATCCTTCCCTATCGCTTCGCTGACAGCGATGCCGACAACGATTCGGACGGCTCTTCGGTTGAGGTCCTGCTCGTGCATCCCGGGCGGACCGTTCTGGAAGAACAAGGACGCGCACGCGTGGTCGATCCCCAAGGGCGAGTACGCACCGGACGAGGACCCAGAAGAAGCAGCCGCACGCGAGTTCAACGAAGAGCTCGGCCTCCCGGTGCCTGATGGACCCTGGATCGATTTGGGGACCGTGCGCCAATCGGCCGGAAAGCTGGTGCGGGCCTGGGCAGTGGAGGCAGGTGATCTGCAGCTCGAAGACATGGTCAGCAACCTCTTCGAGATGGAGTGGCCGCCGAAGTCCGGAACCATGCAGGAATTCCCCGAGGTCGATCGGGCCGAGTGGATGACAGTGGCGCAGGCCACCACTCGCCTCGTGACGGGACAGGTCGAGTTGCTGGAACGATTACACGCCGCATTGGGACGGAGCGAACCGCGACCCGACTGACCTAAGCCCGACCGGATCTCCTACTCCGGAACGGAAATCGCAAACTGGTTCTTGCCCAGACGTTTGGCCATGTACATGGCTGCGTCGGCCGCCTCCATCACGGTGTCGGCGTTGAGATCGGGTGAGAGCCGGTGCGTGGCATAGGTGATTCCAATGCTGACCGAAATCTCGTGCAAGGTCCCCGCCACGTCATAGGGACGGCTCAGCGCGTCGACGATCCGCTTGGCCACACTCACCGTCATTTTCCTGATGTCGATCGCCACCTCCCCCTCGCCTCGCGCCGCGCTCGTTGCCCCTCCCGCCCTGACCGCACTGACCGCACTGACCGGACCGGCCGGACCGGCCGCACCGGCCGCTCTCTCGCACGCTCACCACGCTCACCACGCTCACCACGCTCACCACGACCAGCATTCCCGGCCTCGTCGACGTCATGACGGCTCCAAGGTTCGAGAACGAGCACGAACTCATCGCCCCCCACTCGGGAGATCGTGTCGCCGGCGCGCACCGCCAGGCGAAGCCGCTGGGCCGTTTGAATCAACACCGCGTCTCCGGCGGCGTGGCCCGCCGTGTCGTTCACCGATTTGAACCCGTCCAGGTCACAGTAGAGAACCGCTATCTCTGCCTTCTCACGGGCCGAGCGAGCCAACGCGGCCCCCAGACGGTCGAGGAGCAAGGCACGGTTCGGGAGCCCGGTGAGGCTGTCGTGCAGCGCATCATGGGTGAGCTGCTCTTCCGCCTCGACGATTTCGGTGATGTCTCGCAGGACCCCGAGAATCTCGATGACCGAGCCATCGTCGTTGCGGCGGAACGGCACGATGTGGCGACGGAACCAATGCCACGTGCCGTCGACGTGGCGAAGTCGGTAGCGGCGCTGAAGAACCTTCCCGTCCGCCAGATGGCGTGCTTCTTCGTTCATCTCCACCAGCGACTGGCGATCGTCGGGATGCACGATCGATGTGATCGCCGCGGCCCCGAGCGACTCTGTCTCCGCGATCGTGCGCCCAAGCAGGTCGCGATCGCGCGACCCGTAGACGAAGGCGCCGGTCTCGAGATTGGATATGAAGGTGTAGTCCGGCGAGGCCGCGATCACCGCCTGCTGGAACGCATTGGCCTCGCGCGCCTCGGCCTCGGCCAGGACCTGCTCGGTGACGTCCGCCACGGCGCCGATGAGACGTACGAGCTGGCCGTCTTCGAAGACCGCGCTCCCCGCGAGTCGAACCAGCGCTCCTCCCCGTCGCCGGCGCGGAAGATCCGGTAACGAAAGCGCACCGCTTCGTTCCGGCGCATGGCCTCCATGGCCTGGTCGACCGTGGCGCGATCGTCGGGGTGCACGCGCGAAGCGGCGCGGAGATAGTCGCCCTCGAACGAGGTTCGATCGAGCTGGTGCAAGGCAAAGAGACCATCGGACCAGGTGATCACGTTCTCCACGACGTCCCACTCCCACGAGCCCAGGTGACCGATGGACTCGGCTTCGGCCAACCGGCGCTGCTCGTGGCGCAGGCTCTCTCCCGCGGCGCGCAACTCCTGCTCGGCCGCTCGAGCCTCGGTGACTTCGAAGGCGAAGCCGATCCCCGCCACGATGGCTCCCGTGGCGTCGTTGAGGGGAGCAACGCGGTGCTGGAACGTACGGGCGCCGAACGGGATGTCCGCTGAGGCCTCATGATTCTCGAACACGCCTTGATAGAGACCTTCGAGAACGGAGGACACCTCCCGCGGGAAGACCTCATAGATCGTCTTGCCCTCGATCATGTCCTGGGTGAGCCCGACGGTGCTGAGACCGCGGCCGCCGGCGCACAGATACCGCAGCTCCTCGTCGAAGACGATGATCACGCCTTCGGGAAATTCACGCACAATCGGGTGACTGCCGGCGGATTGCAGGAGGTCGAGAGCGACAGCCTTGGTCAACCCCGGCCGACCAGGATCGGCCGTGGACGCCGGATCGGCCCTTGCAGCGTCCTCAGCCGGGTCGTGCATACCAGGAGTATAGGTTTACCAGGACTTTTACTGCAGTCATCCAGGGCTCTTACAGGGTGCCGCTCCGTAGCAAGAAGACGTAGGAGAGCCAGCCGGCCGGGATGGGCAGCCAGAAGGTGGCGATGCGGAAGATGAGGACGGCCGGGATGGCTTCGTGGGCGGGGATGCCCAGGGCGGTGAGACCGGCCGTCAGCACCGTTTCCACCGCGCCCAGTCCGCCGGGTGTCGGGGCGAAGGATCCGACCGTATTGCCGGCCAGGTAGACGATGGCGGCCGGAAGGATGGCCGGGTGGGCGCCGAGCGCATTCAGGGCGGCGAGAAACGCCAACACGTAGCCGAAGGTGAGCAGGAGGTTCGCACCCACCGCCACCGCGAGTCGTGACGGTTGCGAGATCGCGTTCAACAGGCGCGGCCACACGTTGCGTATACGCGGCCAGACCGATTGACGGAAGCGGGCTCGGGTTTGGGGAATGAGAAGAACGATCCCGATCACGAGGGCGATCACGCCGAGGCCGATGGACAGGTCGGCGCCGGGCACGATCTTGAAGCGGCTGATGCCCGATCCCGTGAGCAACCCGAAGGTGATCAAGAGAGGAATCGTCGTGACCACGTTGACGATCTGCGAGAGCGCGACCGCAGCGGCGATCGAGCCCTCATCGACGTGCTGACGGGTCAGGTAGCGGGCATTGACGGCGACGTGGCCGACGGTGGGCGGCATGGCGACACCGACGAAGGCGGTCGAAAGCTGGACGAAGAAGCCCCGCACCAACGACAGCCGCTTGGGCACGAATGCGGCCAGGTTCAAGGCGGCGGCGAAGTAGGTGAGAGCCGACCCGAGGATGGTCACGGCGAACCACCACAGGTTGGTCTGACGCAGCGCCCCGAAGAGGTTGACCTTCGAGAACTGGCCGATGAACAAGAAGGCCACAATGGTCAGGGCGACGGTGCTCAGCACGGTGCGCCAGCGGAAGCGCTCGAGGCGGGTGATGGGCGCTTCGGATGCCGATTCCTCACCCACGAGCTCACGTCGCACCTCGGCGATGCAGCCGCGCGCCTCGCGCATGGCCGACCAACCCCAAGGGGCGAGGGCCAGCGGTTGCAAGGTGGCGATGACGGCCTCTTCGTCCTTGGGCGCATAGGCCTCGCGCAGGGCGGTCACGGCGTCGGCGGGCCCCACGATGCGGGCCAACGTGGTCAGCAACTGCGTCACATCGAGGCGGCGCACCAGCTCTCCGGCACCGGGCAGGGCGGCATCGAGGGACGAGAAGATGGCGGATCCATTGGCCACGCCCAGGTTCTCGGCCCGCAGGTCACGATGGGCGAGACCGGCATCGTGGAGTTCACGAAGGGCGCGGAACAACGCCTTGGCGCTCTCCAGCGTCCAATCGGTGCTCGGTGGGGATGCACACGGGGTGGCGGTGACGAGGACGAGGGTCTCGGCTGGCATCTCGCGGCAAGAGGAGCGCCGAGGGGCTGAGCACTCCGGCACTGTTGGCCAAGAAGCACGCCAGGGCCAGCTGCTCGAGTTGGGCCCGGGAGCTCGAGCGCGATGTGGTGAGCCACCACCGGTCGCAGGCGCACGCGCGTCCACACCCGTCGCGCCACGCCGGCGCCCCTGGTGTCGCGATTGGCCAAGCGCACCTTGATCGGCCGCCCGTCGGTGAGCGTGCCGGTGAGGCGGGCGGTGTCCGAGTCCTCGGCGGCCAGGGTGTCAATGGAGAGGCCGCAATCGGAGAGCCACGCAATGAGCTCGTGCAAGCTGGGTCGAACCGACGCCGCGGCCAGTCCCCACCGCGTGAGCCAGCCGACGGTGAGTGCTCCAAAGAGCGAGACACCGAGAGCGAAGGGCGTGAGGGCGTCCACCGCCACGCCAGCCAGCAAGATGCCGGCACCAGCCAGGAAGCACCAGCGCGACCAACGCGAGCGCCGGACGAGATCACTGGCCACGAGGAACGCGATGAGGGCAGTGTCGAGCACCAAGATCGACGGATTGCTGCCATGCAGGACGGCACGAGCCACCGAGCCGTGTTCGCCATGCCAGATGGTGGCCGCCACAATGGCCAATGCCGCCGCAAGGGCGGCCGCCGCCACGGCATTGCGCGCCGTTCGAATGTCCGTGCGCAAGAGGATGACGATGGCCACCCCCACCAGGGCCAGAAATCCGATGGTGGTGACGACTTCGGCCGCCGACGACAGCCAGCTCGGAATGTGGTGCAGCCAGCTGGAGACGTCGTTGGCCAGCTCGGTGCTGCCGGCAGGAAGAGCCTGAATAAGCGCCAGCTCAATGCCCAGAATTGCCGCGGCCAACAGGCCCAACAACAGATCTGTGGGTCGCCGGACACGTTCGACGCCCAGGGCCGGTGCGCTCACATCCCGGTCTCGGTGCTCAGTGCCCATGGCGTTCCTCCGCGATCGAACCGTCGGCGACCACTCTCGCATGGCCGACGTCCATGGCGCACTGTCTAATCGGTAAACCCTCAAATGGGGTGCACCGGACTTTTAGGAGACCCCTGGCGGGGTGGACTCCTTACGGCTTGACAGCGTCCTTGACCTTCTCCCCAGCTTGCTTCAGGTTGCCTGAGACCTTGTCAGCCTTGCCCTTGGTCTCGAGCGTGCGGTCGTTCGTTGCCTTACCGGCTGCTTCCTTCATGCTGCCCTTGGCTGCTTGTGCCTTGTCCTTTGCCTTGTCAACGGTAGACATTGTGCTCCTTCGCTTGGATTTCTCGGCTCCTCTTTCCCTACCCAGTTCTCCCCCGCAGCAATCGACAAAATGCCTGCGCTTCAAGATTCGCCGGTCGGGTAAGAAGGGGGGATGAGTATTTCCCGCCTTGTCGCACGTCCCATGTTGTCCGCCATGTTCATCTCCGGGGGACTCGACGCCGCCCGACACCCCGAAACAAAAGCGGAGGCGGCGAAGCCCGTTACTGATCAACTCAGAACCCTGATCCCGTCCTTGCCCGACGACACCGTGATGCTCGTCCGGGTCAACGGCGTGGTGCAGCTGGTCGGCGGCATTCTGCTGGCCACCGGCAAGTTCCGGCGCCTGGCCGCGTTGGCTCTGATCGGCTCGGTCATCCCGACCACCTGGGCCGGTCACCGTTTCTGGGAAGAAAGCGACGAGCAGAAGAGGGCACAGCAACGGGTGCACTTCTTGAAGAACGTGGGGCTCTTGGGCGGCCTGATCCTGGCCTTGGTCGACACGGAAGGGGCCCCGTCACTCGGTTGGCGAGCCAAGCGTGGCGCCCATCAGATCTCCCATGTCGTCTCCCTTGGTGGTGCGTCGACCGGAACCGGTATCCACAACACCTCCGTCAAGGCGGCAGCGGCCGGGCGTGGCGTCGGGCGCAAGGCCACGAAAGCGGCCATCAAGGCCAACAAAGCTGCCGTGCGGGGCGGAAAGCGCGCCAACAAACTGGCGGCAAGCGCCACGGCGGCGGGCCTCGCCCACACCAGCCCCTACATTCACCAGGCCACTGAGAGTGCGCACCAGCTGGCGCAGGCGGCTTTGGATGGGTTGACCAGCCTCGAAGGCGGTGGCGCCCGAGTTTCCACCAAGGCGTCCGCCTCAGGACGCCGGGTTGGACGGAAAGCTCGGAAGGCCGCCGTTCACGCCAACAAAACAGCCAAGAAGAGCGGGCGCAAGGCCGGCCACACGGCCAATCGTGCCCTCGCTGACGCGGCCGCCTCCGGAGTGGCCTTGGCCGCCCCCTATATTCGCCAAGCCAACGAGAGTGCCCATAGCGTGGCGGAGGGAGTGCAGTCCGTGGCCCATGCCCTGCTCGAGGGCGCGGAGCCGGCAATCACTGCCCTGCGCGAGGGTGTCGATCCCCTCATCGCCGCCGGCACGGAGCGGGCCGAGGAACTGCGCGAGAAGGTCAGCGAGCACTTCGGAAGCTGAGCTGAGCTGACTCGTCGGGGACACTCGATCCGTACCCCTCAACCCTCAACCCTAAACCTCGACCTGAACCTGAACCTGAACTTCAACTTCAGGCTTGGATCCCGAATACCTCCGCCAGCTCGGTCGGCAGGGGCGTATCCAGCTGCGCATAGGTGCACGAGGCGGGGTCCCGGTCGGGTCGCCACCGCTTGAATGACGTGGCATGGCGAAAGCGGTCCCCCTGGAGGTGGTCGTAGGAGACCTCGACCACCAATTCGGCCCGCAGCGGAGTCCAGCTGAGATCCTTCCCGGCGCTCCAGCGGCTCTGCCCACCGGGGCGGCGCTGTCCGCCGCCGCCCTCGGCTGCTCCGCCATCCGCCATCTCGCCGGAGCCACCTCCCGACCCCCCCATCGCAGCCATCCAAGGATGATCCGCCGAAGCCCCCTTCATATATGGCGCCAGCTCCTCGACGAACTCGGCCCGTCGAGCCACGCTGAACCCCGAGGCCACACCGACATGGTGCAGCACGCCCTCGGCATCGAAGAGCCCGAGCAGCAACGACCCGACGCCACCTTCTTTGTGCTCACGAAAGCCGCCCACCACACAGTCGGCCGTGCGTTCGTGCTTGACCTTCATCATCACCCGCTTGCCCGGTTGATAGCGCAAGTCGCCCGCCTTGGCGATGACCCCGTCGAGTCCCGCACCCTCGAAGCGTGAGAACCAGTCACGTGCCACTGCGGGGTTGGTCGTGGCCGGCGTCAAGTGGATGGGTGGATCGGCGTTGCCCAGTGCCTCCTCCAGGGCCAGACGTCGAGCCACGAAGGGCTCGCCCTGCAGGTCGTGATCACCCAGGGCGAGCAGGTCGAAGGCCACGAAGGAAGCCGGCGTGGTCTCGGCCAGCAAGGTGACACGTGAGGCGGCGGGGTGAATCCGTTGGGTCAACGCGTCGAAGTCGAGTCCGGATGGGCCGGCAATCACGATCTCGCCGTCGAGCACACAACGGTTGGGCAAGTTCTCCAGCAACGACTGGCGTAGCTCGGGGAAGTACCGATCCAGTGGCTTCTCGTTGCGGCTCCCGAGGACGACGTCGCCGCCGTCCCGAAAGACGATGCAGCGAAATCCGTCCCACTTGGGCTCATAGGAGAGCCCCTCATGCTCGGGGAGCTCCCGGACCAGTTTGGCCAGCATCGGCGAGACCGGAGGCGTGACGGGCAGAGTCACTGGCTGTGACCCGCCGTCCAGGCCAAGAACTCGTCCAGAGGTCGGGTGTTCATGATCCGCTCTTGCGGCACACCAGTGGCCACCGCCTGCTCGCACCCGAAGCGCTGCCATTCGAGTTGGCCCGGCGCATGGGCGTCGGTGTCGACCACCATGACGCAGCCCATCTCGAGGGCCAAGGAAAGGAGCTCTTCGGGCGGGTCGAGTCGTTCGGGACGCGAGTTGATCTCGACCGCTGTTCCCGTACGGGCGCACGCCTCGAAGACGGCCTCACCATCGAAGGTGGAGGGTGGACGACCCCGTCCGACCACGATGCGACCGGTGCAGTGTCCCAGAATGTCGGTGTGCGGACTCTCGATGGCGCGCAGCATACGTGCCGTCATCTCGGGTGCGTCCATCCGGAGCTTCGAATGCACGCTCGCCACCACCACGTCGAGTTGCGCCAACAATTCCTCGTCCTGGTCCAGTGCGCCATCTTCGAGGATGTCGACCTCGATGCCGGTGAGGATGCGAAATGGCGCCAGCTCCTCGTTCAACTGCTCGACGATCTCGAGTTGGGCCCGCAGCCGCTCCGGGTTGAGCCCGTGGGCCACCGTCAGCCGGGGGCTGTGATCGGTCAGGGCCCAGTAGGCATGGCCGAGCTCCTTGGCCGCTTCGGCCATCTCACGGATGGGGCTCCCGCCGTCCGACCAGTCCGAATGGCTGTGGCAGTCGCCTTGCAACTGACCGAACAAGGCGGCGGCCTCGGCACTCATCGCGGTGGGCTCATTGGCCTCCAGCTTCTCGAGATAGGTCGGCGTCTTGCCACTCAACGCCTCGGCAATTACCTGCGCGCTGGTCTTGCCCACTTGGGGGATCTTCTGCAATCCGGCCAGCGTCATCGGAGCCAAGTCGGCGTCGTCGAGGTCTTCGATGGCTGTGGCCGCGTGCCGAAAGGCTCGGACCTTGTAGGTCTCAGCGCCATTCCGTTCGAGCAGATAGGCGATGCGCTGCAACGCGGCGCGTGGGTCCATGCCACTCCCCTTCTTCATCTTTCGTCACTCATGCTTTGGCACTCATGCTTTGGCACTCATGCTTTGGCCTTCTTGACGCATGTTTTCGCTCATACTTTCTTCGCTCGACTGGGAGACACCCGGGGCGGCTCGTCGGGCTGTTTGGGATATTCCGGCGGCCACGGCGCGTCGTGCAGCCCGTTCTCCCGATCACGTGCCGCCAGGGCCAACAAGGGTTCGAGCGACTGCGGCTCGTCCACCATGGCCGCCCACGGGTCGCCCCGTCGCCGCACCAGATCCGGCACGGTGCGCAACGTGAGCTCTTCGGGCTGCACCGATTCGACTTCTTCCCAACTGAGCGGTGTCGACACCTGGCCGCCGACGCGTGGCCGCACGAACCAGGCGCCGAAGACCGTCTTGTGCGGTGCGTTCTGGTTGAAATCGACGAAGACCCGCGCCCCACGCTCCTCCTTCCACCATTGCGCGGTGATGAGGTCGGGATGACGACGTTCGAGCTCGCGCGCCAAGGCGATGGCACCGGCGCGCACGTCGAAGCTGTCCCACCGCGGCATCAGTCGCACGTAGACGTGCACGCCACGATTCCCCGACGTTTTCGGATAGCCGACAAGGCCGAGCTCATCGAGCAGTCGGCGGACATGCCCGGCTGCTTCCCGGACCTCTTCGAAGCCGACACCGGGCTGGGGATCGAGGTCGATGCGCAACTCGTCGGCATGCTCCGGATCGTCGGCCCGGTACGGCCACAGGTGCAGCCCCAGACAGCCCAGGTTCACCGCCCACAAGACGTGCGCCACGTCGGCGACGACCAGTGCGTTGGAGCGGGTTCCGTTGGGCGTCATGACCTCGGTGGTCTCGAGCCAGCTGGGCGCATTCTTCGGCACCCGCTTTTGGAAGAAGGAGTTCTTGCCCGCACCGTCGGGGAAGCGCTCCAGCAGGGCGGGCCGTCCGGCGGCGATGCGGCACAACACATCGCCGATCTCGACGTAATACGTGGCCAGGTCGAACTTCGTGGCGCCGATCTCGGGGAAATACACCTTGTCCGGGCTGGAGATCTCGACGGTACGGCCAGACGCTTCGATGGTCCGCTTCTCCGAAGGCATGCCAAGGGAACGCTATCGCAGGCGCATCATCACCCCGCCCGATCCCGGCTTGCCGTGGGCGACAGCACGGCACGGTCGGGCAGAGCCGAGTGGAGCGCAGATGGGCAATCTCAGATGCCTGGGGTACGCCCGGTGTAGGCCAGATACTTGTCCTGGATCGAAGCGTCGGGCCCCACCGTGACCTCGGGCTTGAAGATGCCCTTGCGCTGCTCGTCCGTGAATCGGCCGTGGACCAGTTCGTAGCCCACATCGGGAAGGCCCTCGGGCATCGTTGCGTCCTGGTTTGTCGCCACGGCCAGGTCCCAGCCGTGAAGAAGGAGATCGCTACTGGCGATCCCCAACGACACTCCCGTCTTTTCGAGGGCACCAGGCGTTGCGAAGGCGCTCGTCGTCTCCTGGCGCGCCTGCTCGAAGACAGCCAGCGGTTCGTCGCCGATCACATCAGGCGGCACCACGGCCGGGAAGGCGGGCTGTTCACCCCGAGCCACGCCGGCGAAATACTTCTGCGTGTCCACCACGTGGTTGATCAACGTGCGCACATCCCACTCGTCGCATGGCGTCTCGGCGTTCAGGCTCGATGCCGCCCCTGCGATCTTCGTCGCCGTCCACTGGCTCGAGCGCCCGTACAGATCCAAGAGGTCCAGGTCCATGGACAACCTCTACCCCGTTGGAGGCGTCGGGAAAACGCTCCCCCTCCCTGCTCCTTTACACTCGGGCGGTGATCATGAGCGACGATGAGAGAGCCGACGAGGCGAGCGAAGAGTCAATGCCAGCCAGCGATCCGCCGGAGGGCTGGGCGGGCGAGGACGACGCCGACCTGACGCCCCCGGATCCGCCAAACGACTGATCTCGCAGTTCGCAGCCATGGAGGGCGCCTACCCCTTGAGCCAGGCGCACCACTCGTCGACGCCTTCCCCTGTGCGCGCGCTGGCCAAGATCACGTGAGCCGAGGGGTTCACCGCTTTCACGTTCGACAAGAAGAGGTCGAGGTCGAAGTCGAGGTGGGGTAACAAGTCGATCTTGTTCACGACGATCACCTCTGCGGCGCGGTACATGACGGGATACTTCAACGGCTTCTCCTCCCCTTCCGTCACGGCAGAGACCATCGCCTTCGCTTGTTCACCCACTCGGAATTCGGCCGGGCAGACCAGATTGCCGACGTTCTCGATGATGAGGAGCTCGAGGTCGTCGAGCGGTAGCCGCCCGAGGCCGGCCCGCACCATGACGGCGTCGAGGTGACACTCGCCGCCGAAGCCTGCGCTTGTGTTGACGACGGCCATGGCGGTGGCTCCCGCCCCCTCGAGCGCGTCAGCATCGAGGCTGGTCGTGATGTCGCCTTCGAGAATGCCGACGCGGATGCTCCCGCCGATCTCCTCCAGTGTGCGCTTGAGCAATGTGGTCTTTCCGGCGCCCGGTGAGGACATGAGGTTCACCGCCCGTACTCCCGCCTCCGCCAGTACGCAACGATTGATCTCGGCCACGCGGTCGTTTTCCGAGAGGAGGTTCTCGAGTATTTCGACGCGGGCTGTCCCCGTCTCGGTGTAGCCGCCGTGATCGCCCACATCGTGCGCGTGCGCGGGCACTACCCCGCCCCCGTCTCCGACGGCGCCATCCCCGTCGACATGGAAATGCTCATGCACCGTCCCATCCGCGTGCAGATGAAATCGCCCCATTCCCAGCCCCCGTTTCTGTGCCCCGACCGACTATGCCCCGACCGACTATGCCCCGACCGACTGCCCCGACGACTCCGCCACCTGCATCGACACGATGAGAAACTCCTCCCCGCTCAGCAGGACCACGTCGAAACTCGCACAGGCACCGCACATGAGAATCGGCATGTCCAATGTGGTCTCCGTCAAGCACTTTTGACATTTGACCGTGGCGGGCACTTGTTCGATCACGAGCTCGCAGCCGTTGAGTTCCGTCCTCTCGGTGAGAACTTCCCACGCGAACTGCAAGGCATCGGGCACCACCTGGCGCAAATGACCGATGCGGACCGTCACCTGCGTGACGGGACGGCCCTCGGCCCGCTGCCGGGTCGTGCCGACGATGGCATCGCAGACGGAGAGTTCATGCATGGCGAGCCTTTCCATTAGCGAGCATACAGAGACGGACCCAGAGCGCAAAGCAGTGCAAAAGACACTCATTTACAGCCGAGGGCTGTCGGAGTATCACTGCAAGGGGCCGCCATCACGTGCGGTTCTGAGCCGAGGAGGGGACCGTGACGGTTACCGAAGCCGGGCCAGACGAGGCCGTCGTACACGTCTTGTGGATCAATGCGGGACTCAGTTGCGACGGGGACTCCGTCGCCCTCACCGCCGCCACACAGCCGAGCGTCGAGGAGATCGCACTGGGTGCCTTACCCGGCCTCCCGAAGATCGCGGTCCACTGGCCTCTCATCGATTTCGAGTGCGGTCCCGTGGGCGGAGCCGACGACTTCATCGAATGGTTCTTCAAGGCGGACCGGGGCGAGCTCGATCCCTTCGTGCTGGTGGTGGAGGGCTCCATCCCCAACGAGGCCATCAAGCGCGAGGGCTACTGGTGTGGTTTCGGGAACAACCCCGACACCGATCAGCCCATGACGACCAGCGAGTGGCTGGACCGCCTGGCGCCAAAGGCCCTCGTCGTGCTGTGCGCCGGCACCTGTGCCTGCTACGGCGGGATCCATGCCATGGCCGGCAACCCCACCGGCGCCATGGGCGTGCCCGACTACTTGGGGTGGAACTGGAAGTCCAAGGCGGGCATTCCCATCGTGTGCGTGCCGGGCTGCCCGACCCACCCCGACAACCTGTCCGAGACCATCCTCTACTTGCTGTACCAGGCCACGGGACAGGCACCCATGATTCCGCTGGACGATGCCCTGCGTCCGCAATGGCTCTTCGGTCGCACCGTCCACGAAGGATGCGACCGGGCTGGCTACTACGAGCAGGGGGACTTCGCCACCGAATACGGCTCGCCCAAGTGCATCGTGAAGCTCGGGTGCTGGGGTCCCGTGGTCAAGTGCAACGTGCCCAAGCGGGGCTGGATCAACGGGGTCGGTGGTTGTCCCAACGTCGGTGGCATCTGCATCGGCTGCACCATGCCCGGCTTCCCTGACAAGTTCATGCCCTTCATGGATGAACCACCGGGAGCCCGCGTCTCGACCATGGCCAGCGGCCTGTACGGCAGCGCGGTCAGAGGCCTGCGCAAGATCACGACCCACACGCTCGACGACGAGCCCAAGTGGCGCAAACCGGGCGGCAACCTCACCACTGGCTACGACAAGATCTGGAGGTAGGACGATGCCGACCAAGAAGTTCACGGAGGACAAGAACGGGCTCGTCGAAATGGCGTGGGACCCGATCACCCGCATCGTCGGCAGCCTCGGGATCTACACGAAGATCGACTTCGGCAAGGGCAAGGTGGCCGAATGCCACAGCACGTCGTCGATCTTCCGGGGCTACAGCATCTTCATGAAGGGCAAGGATCCGCGCGACGCGCACTTCATCACCAGCCGTATCTGTGGCATCTGCGGCGACAACCACGCCACCTGCTCCTGCTACGCCCAGAACATGGCGTACGGCGTCAGGCCGCCGGCGCTGGGCGAGCAGATCGTCAACCTGGGCGAGGCGGCCGAGTACATGTTCGACCACAACATCTTCCAGGAGAACCTGGTCGGGGTCGACTTCTGCGAGAAGATGGTGGCGGAGACCAATCCGGGTGTGCTCGAACAGGCCAACCGGACGGAGGCACCGCACGCCAGCGAGCACGGCTACAAGACCGTCGGCGACATCATGCGCTCGCTCAATCCGTTCTCGGGCGAGTTCTACCGCGAGGCCCTCCAGGTCAGTCGCTACACCCGGGAGATGTTCTGCCTGATGGAGGGGCGCCACGTCCACCCTTCGACGCTCTACCCCGGTGGCGTCGGCACCACGGCGACCATCCAGCTCTTCACCGACTACTACACGCGGCTCATGCGCTACGTCGAGTTCATGAAGCGGGTCGTCCCGATGCACGACGACCTCTTCGACTTCTTCTACGAGGCCCTGCCCGGCTACGAAGAGGTCGGACGGCGTCGCATCCTTCTCAACTGCTGGGGTGCGTTCCAGGACCCGACCGTCTGCAACTTCGACTACAAGGACATGACCAAGTGGGGCCGCGCCATGGGGGTCACGCCCGGCATCGTGGTTGACGGCAACTTGATCACCAACGATTTGGTGGAGATCAACCTGGGCATTCGCATCCTGCTCGGTCACTCCTTCTACGACGACTGGGAAGACCAGCCGATGTTCGTGACCAAGGACCCGTTGGGCAACCCGGTCGACCGCCGCCACCCGTGGAACCAACACACGAATCCCCAGCCCCAAAAGCGCGACTTCGACGGCAACTACAGCTGGGTCATGTCGCCTCGCTGGTTCGACGGGAAGGACCACCTGGCGCTGGACACCGGCGGCGGCCCCTTGGCCCGCCTGTGGTCTACCGCCCTGTCGGGCCTGGTCAACACCGACCATCTCAAGGCGACCGGCACCAGTGTGCAGATCCATCTGCCCAAGACCGCCCTCAAGGGTCCCGTTGACCTCGAGTGGAAGGTCCCGCAGTGGTCCAACACACTCGAGCGGGACCGGGCCCGGACCTACTTCCAGGCCTACGCCGCCGCAGCCGCGCTCGACTTCATTGAGCTGGCCCTCAAGGACGTCCGGGCGGGGAAGACCAAGACCTGGGAGACCTTCGAGGTGCCCGATGAGGCGATCGGCTGTGGGTTCACCGAAGCCGTCCGCGGCGTTCTCTCGCACCACATGGTGATCAAGGGCGGCAAAATCGCCAACTACCACCCGTACCCGCCGACACCTTGGAACGCCAACCCACGCGACGTCTACGGCACGCCCGGCCCCTACGAGGACGCGGTGATGGACACGCCGATCTTCGAGGAGAACACGAGGGAGAATTTCAAGGGCATCGACATCATGCGAGCCGTGCGCAGCTTCGACCCCTGTCTCCCCTGCGGGGTGCACATGTACCTCGGCAAGGGCAAGGTCTTGAAGAAGACACACTCCCCCACCCAGGTGTGCAATCCCGACGACCTGGCCTTCTGAGCCCGGAGAGCGATGTCGGAACCGCAGAACCTTCGAGCGACGGGCGATCGCATAGAACAGGCACTGGACGAGCTGCACGCCACAGCCGATCCGCGCACGATCAACCTGGCCGAGGAGCTCCTACGCCTGGTGTCCGATCTGTACGGGGCCGGCTTCGCACGCACGGTGGAACTGGCTGAGAAGCACGCACCAGCGCTTCTCGCCGAGTTCGTCCGTGACGAGCTGGTGGCCAGCCTGCTGGTGGTGCAGGGCTTGCATCCCGAGTCGCTCGACAACAGGGTGGAGGGGGCCCTCATCTCGGTGCGACCCTTCCTGGCCCAGCACGGCGGCGATGTCGAATTGCTCGGCCTCGACGAGGAGCTGGGCGCGGTCAAGCTGCGCCTGCTCGGCAGCTGCGACGGCTGCCCCTCGTCGGCCAGCACCCTCCGCGGTGCGGTGGAGGTGGCCATCACGCAGGCCGCGCCCGAGATCGTCCGCATCGTGGTCGAGGAGCCCACGGCACCCGGCGTGAGCGTCCCCGTCTCGCTCGGCACCAAGCCCGTGTACGACGAGTGCCCGGTCGAGGTGGCAACGGGGTGACGGACCCACTCGCCGTCCTGCAGAGGATCCGGGAGAGCCGCCCTCGCGCCATCCCCCGCGCCGGTGAAGTGTGCGAGATGTGCGCCGAGCCCATCCCCGATGAGCACGGGCATCTGGTCGATCTGGACGCGCGGAACCTGCTGTGTGCCTGCCGGGGCTGTTACCTGCTGTTCGTGTCCGAGGGCGCCGGTGGGTCGCACTACCGGTCGGTCCCGGACCGGTACCTGTCCTTCCCCGACTTCGCCTTGTCGCCCGAGCAGTGGGACAACCTGCAGATACCGGTCAGCGTGGCCTTCTTCTTTCTCAATTCTTCCCTCGACCGCGTGGCGGCGTTCTATCCCGGTCCGGCCGGGGCCACCGAGTCCGAGCTCCCGCTCACCACGTGGGCCGAGGTCACCGCGGCCAATCCGGCCTTGAGCTCGTTACAACCGGACGTGGAGGCGTTCCTCGTGCGCGCGCAGTCGAAGCAGGGAGGTGCCGAGTGCTACATCGTCCCGATCGACGCCTGCTACGAACTGGTCGGTCACCTGCGGCGGCTCTGGCGAGGCTTTGACGGGGGCAAGGAAGCCAACGCCAAGCTCGACGCATTCTTCGACGACGTGAGAACCAGGGCCGGGTATGAGATGACCGTGCTCTCGTTCGCCGTCATCGGCTCTCGGGCCGAGCCGCACGCCGCCGTGCCGACGATCATGCTGCGCCTACGGGCCGAAGAGGTCGATGGCTTCAGCGTGCATGCGCTCGCGCTGCGCTGTCAGATCCGCATTGAGCCGCAACGA
Source organism: uncultured Acidimicrobiaceae bacterium (assembly GCA_963737745.1). GTDB lineage: Bacteria > Actinomycetota > Acidimicrobiia > Acidimicrobiales > RAAP-2 > Bog-473. The sequence continues at coordinate 337,980 of CAVTTR010000012.1, forward strand.
CGTCGCTATGGGCCGCAGGAAGAAGAGCGGCTCTATGACTTGTTCGGGGAGACACCGCAGTGGGGCGACTCCCTCCGACCGTTTCTTTGGACGCACGTGTCGACGACCATCGGCAAGTTCGATGGCGCCACCGAATTCGATCTCCCGGTCGAGTGCACCTACGACTTCGACGTGGCCGGGGCCAAGTATCTGCATGCCCTGACCGATGGGCAGATCCCGCTCCTGCTCCTCTTTTCGGGCACTGTTTTTACCCGCGGTCAATCGGGCCTTACCCGGGGTCAATCGGGCTTCTCGGTCGAGCCACTCTCGTGGTCGCTCGAGGCCAGACACGACATGCCGGTGTCGGTGTGGCGGGACATGATGGACCTGTACTTCCCCAACAGCGGATGGATCCGTCTCGGTTGCGACACGCTGCATGCCCTCCAGCGCTTCCGGGCCCGCCGCGGCCTTCCCACCTGGGACCACGCCTTCGAGCAGCTATTGAAGGAAGCGGGCGAGGAAGCGTCATGACCGACCCGTTCGACGCCGCGCGCTCCGTGGCCGATGCCGTCCTCTACGAGGGGTACGTGCTCTATCCGTATCGAGCGTCGTCACGGAAGAACCAGGCCAGATTCCAATGGGGCGTGCTCGTTCCCCGAGGCTTCAGCGAGGCCGAAGGGTCCGAACGCTGGTCGATGCGCTCCGACTGCGTGCTCGAAGCGGGGCCGGCGCCACTTCTCTCGGTGCGCATCCGATGCCTGCAGGCGCAGCGACGACGGTGCGAACAGCGGATCGGTCCCGCCGGCCCCGCCAGCCAAGACGGCCGCGAGGGTGACGCCACCTTCGAGCCCGTGGCTACCCTCGAGGTCGACGGCGTGGTGCATATGGCCTGGGACGAAGTGGTCGATCAGGTGGTCGATCTTCCCGCCCTGACGCTCAAGGCCGGTGAGGGGTTCACGCACACCGAGCCGTTCTTCTTCGAAGCGGCGGAGGAGACCGAACTCATCCGCAACAACGCCGACACGGTGGTGGGCCGCTTCGTGCGATCGCGCGCGCCGATCACCGGCGTGGCGCGCCTCTGTGCCAGCACACCGGACCCGGATCGCCCGTTCCTCAAGATCACGGTGGCGGTGGAGAACAGCACGGCATGGTCCGGGGGTGGCCTGCACCGCGACGACGCCATGGCACAGAGCTTGATTGCCGTGCACACCATGTGCGCGGTCGAGGGGGGCAGATTCATATCCCTCCTCGATCCCCCGGCCCAGGCCCTCGCTGCCACCGAGACCTGTCAGAGCGACGGGGCCTATTCGGTGCTCATCGGGAACGACGACGTCGTCGTGCTGTCGTCGCCCATCATCCTCTACGACCACCCCGAGGTGGCCCCGCAGAGCCCCGGGGATCTCTATGACTCCTTGGAGATCGATGAAATCCTGGCCCTGCGTGTCATGACCTTGACCGATGAAGAGAAGTCCGAGGCTCGCGGCACGGACCCCCGGGCGGCCGCCATCATCGATCGCTGCGACGACATGTCCGCCGAGACGCTCGGTGCCCTCCACGGGCAGATGCGCCCGGTCGACTCCATCTTCCACGCGGCAACGGCGGCACCCTCGACGTGCCCACATGGGGGAGACCCCACCGGGGGGGACACCGGCGGCAACGTCGTCGAGCCGCCGTGGTGGGACCCCGCCACGGACGCATCGTTCGATCCGTGGTCCGAGACAGCGTGGGTACGAGGCGTGGCCATCACCAAAGGCAGCGCGGTGCGGCTGCACCCCTCGCATCGAGCCGACGCCCACGACATGTTCTGGCGCGGCATGCCCGCCACGGTGGCCGGCGTGTTCACCGACGTCGACGGAGATCAGCACGTCGCGGTGACGGTGAACGACGATCCGGCCACCGAGGAATTGTCCTGGCAGGGCCGTTACCTGTTCTTTCATCCCGACGAGGTGGAACCCCTGGCGGAATTGAGGGAAGAACGATGACCGGCGGCGTCTTGGTGGCCGGCATCGGCAACATCTTCCAGTCCGACGATGGCTTCGGCGTCGAGGTGGCACACCGCCTGCGGATGCACGCTCTGCCGGCGGGCGTACGGGTCGAGGACTATGGCATCCGGGGCGTCCATCTGGCGTACGAGTTGCTCAACGGCTTTGACGCGCTGATCCTGCTCGATGCCCTCCCCATGGGCGAGCCTCCCGGCACCTTGGCCATTTTGGAGCCGGATCTCGACGCACCGATGGTCGACGACGGAACGAGCCCGGTCATGGACGCCCACACCATGAGCCCGCACGTGGTGCTGGCCACCCTGGCCCGCCTGGGTGGTCGGGTCGAGCCGACCTACGTGCTCGGGTGCGAGCCAGCCACGCTGGAAGAAGGCATGGCCTTGTCGCCGCCCGTGGCCGAGGCGGTCGACGGCGCCGTCGAGATGTGCATGGACCTGCTGGAGCAGTTACTCGAGCCAGCCGGAAAGGAGATGTCGTCATGATCCAACGAGCGATAGCCCTCGTGGTACTCGCAGGCGTGGCCACCATTGTGGTCAGGTCGGTTCCGGACATCAAGCGCTATCTGCGCATGCGGAGGATGTGAGGCCGCCATGTGCCTCGGCATCCCCGGTCAGATCCGCCAGTTCAGCGATGTCCACGAGCACTTGGCTCGCGTCGAAGTGTCCGGTGTGATGCGGATCATCAACGTCGGGCTGCTCGAGGACGAGGACCTCCAACCCGGTGACTGGGTCCTCATCCATGTCGGGTTCGCCATGTCGAAGATCGATGAAGAGGAGGCTGCGCTCGCCCTCGCCTCCTTGCAGCTGATGGGCCAGGCCTACGACGACGAGCTGGAGGCGTTCTGGTCGTCGGCCATCGCCAGCGAGTCCAGGGACTGAGGAAGGGAGGGTCGCCATGCGCTTCGTCGATGAGTACAGGGACCCGACGGCGGCGCGCGCCCTGGTGGCCCAGATCACGGCTCTGGCCGGCGACGACGAGTTCAAGTTCATGGAGGTGTGCGGCGGGCACACCCACACCATCTACCGGCACGGGATCGAACATGTCCTGCCCCCCCAGGTCGAGCTCGTGCACGGTCCAGGGTGTCCCGTGTGCGTCATTCCCATGGGCCGGGTGGACGATGCCACCGCGGTAGCCCGGGAGCCCGGGGTCATCTTCACCTCGTTCGGCGACATGATGCGGGTCCCCGGCAGCAATGGGAACCTGTTGCAGGCAAAAGCCGAGGGGGCGGACGTGCGCTTCGTCTACTCGCCCTTGGATGCGTTGAAGCTGGCGCAGGAGAACCCCGATCGCCGGGTGATGTTCTTTGCCGTCGGCTTCGAAACGACCGCGCCGTCGACCGCCCTCACCCTCTTGGCGGCCAAGGCGAAGGGGATCACCAACTTCAGCGTGTTCTCCAATCACGTGACGATCGTGCCGCCCCTCAAGGCGATCCTCGAGTCCCCCGACCTCCGACTCAACGGGTTCCTCGGGCCGGGCCACGTATCCACCGTGGTGGGACAGCGTCCCTACCGTTTCGTGCCGCATGAGTACGGTCTGCCGCTGGTGACGGCGGGCTTCGAACCGCTCGACATCCTTCAGGCCATCGCCATGCTGCTGACGCAGATCCGCCAGGGGCGCTGCGAGGTGGAGAACCAGTACGCACGGGTCGTTCGAGAGGAGGGCAACCCACGCGCGCTCGGTGTCATGGCCGAGGTGTTCGAGTTGCGCCCCCATTTTGAATGGCGGGGACTGGGCTTCATCGCACAGAGTGGCCTCAAACTGCGTCCGGAGTTCGCCGCCTTCGATGCGGAATTGCTCTACGACATCCCCGGGGTGCGGGTGGCTGACCCCAAGGCCTGCCAATGCGGAGAGGTGCTCAAGGGTGTGATCAAGCCCTGGGAATGCAAGGTGTTCGGCACCGCGTGCACTCCCGAGACGCCGATCGGGACATGCATGGTCTCCTCCGAAGGAGCGTGTGCGGCCTATTACAACTTCGGCCGGATGCACCGTGAAGCCGCCGTGACCCTGGGTCGACGCAGCACACAGCCTGCATGACTGCGTTGACCGCCGCGCCGGTGCGCCAGCGGATCCGGGTGAACGGTGTCGTACAGGGCGTTGGGTTTCGTCCCTACGTCCACCGGTTGGCCACCGACCTCGATCTGTGCGGGTACGTGGGCAACGACAGCGACGGCGTCTTCATTGAAGTCCAGGGCGACGAGCTCACGCTGCATCGCTTCACGGAGTTGCTCGTTGACGAGGCCCCGCCGCTGGCCCGGATCTTCGGCCTTGAGTCGGCCGACGTCCCGCTGCGACACGAGTCCGGCTTCCGCATCGTCGAAAGCCATACCCTCGCCACACCGCGCACGTTCGTGGCGCCGGACGTCGCCGTCTGCGCCGACTGTTTGGCCGAGATGTTCGATCCCGCTGATCGCCGCTGGCGCTACCCCTTCATCAACTGCACCAACTGTGGTCCCCGCTTCACCATCACACGCCGGCTCCCCTACGACCGTCCGCACACGACGATGGACCAGTTCGTCTTGTGTGACGCCTGCGCCGCCGAGTACAACGCTCCCACCGATCGCCGCTTTCACGCCCAGCCGGTGGCCTGTGCCAGCTGCGGCCCACGCCTCTGGCTCGTGAGTCGGCGCGGCATCACACACGGCACCGATGCCGCCCTGGGCGCCACGCAGGAGATGCTCACGAGCGGCGCCATCGTCGCCATCAAGGGACTGGGCGGCTACCACCTGGCCTGCGATGCCACGTCGCCCGCCGCCGTGGCGACCCTGCGTCAGCGCAAGCACCGAGGAGACAAGCCACTGGCCGTCATGGTGCGCGACCTCGAAACCGCACACGCTCTGGCCTTCATCGATCGGCGTGAAGAAGCACTCCTCGGGAGTGCCGAGCGTCCCATTGTGCTCCTGGCCAAACGCCCGCATACCGCGTTGGCCGACGGCATCGCGCCGGGCAATCCGAGCATCGGGCTCTTGCTGGCGTACACGCCGCTCCACCATCTTCTGTTCGCGCCGGTGCCGCACAGCGATCAAGAGCCCCCGACCGTTCTGGTCATGACCAGTGGGAACCTCACCGACGAGCCCATCTGTTATGAGGACGCCGACGCGCGCACCCGACTCGCGCACATCGCTGATGGGTGGTTGGTGCACGACCGTCCCATCCACGTGCCCTGCGACGACTCGGTCGTGCGCCTGGGTGTCGGCAAGAGCGGGGTCGGTGACAGCGGTGTCATGCCGATCCGCCGTTCGCGCGGCTATGCCCCGCTCCCCGTCCGCCTGCCCTTCGACGTGGCCCCGGTGCTGGCCATGGGAGGAGAGCTGAAGAACACCTTCTGTCTCGCCTCGGGCCGCCATGCGTGGGTGAGCCAGCACATCGGCGACATGGGCAGTCTCGAGACGCTGGACGCCTTCACACGCTCGACCCGTCAATTCAGCGACATGTATGCCGTCGACCCCGGGACGATCGCGGCCGACGCCCACCCCGGCTATCAGACTCGGCGCTGGGCCGAAGAACAAGGGAACCGCGAGGTCTTCCTCGTCCAACACCATCACGCCCACATCGCCGCCGTCATGGTGGAGCACGGCGTGCCCGCAGACGAAGACGTCATCGGCTTCGCCTTCGATGGCACCGGCTACGGCACCGACGGCGCCATCTGGGGCGGTGAAGTCCTTCTCGCCGACTATCGCCGGTTCGAGCGAGCGGGACATCTTCGCTACGTGCCCTTACCCGGGGGTGATGCCACGATTCGCCGGCCCTATCGGGCCGCGCTCGCCCACCTGTGGGCGGCCGGGATCGAGTGGGCGCCCGACCTCCCGCCCGTCCAACACGCCGCCACGAGTGAGCGAGATGTCGTGCAGCGCCAACTCGAGCACGCCGTGCACTGCGTCCCGACGTCGAGCATGGGGCGTCTCTTCGATGCGGTGAGCTCCCTGCTCGGCTTGCGGCACGAGGCCTCCTACGAAGCGCAAGCGGCCATGGAGCTCGAATGGGCGGCGGACGGGCACCTCGAAGGGGCACGGCCCTATTGCTTTGGCCTCGTCGACGGAGAGATCGACCCGGCGCCCGTCCTGCGCTCCATCATCGACGACCTGCGGGCCGGCTGCCCCGTCGGTTCGATGGCGGCCGGCTTCCACCTGGCCGTGGCCGACCTCATGGCGCAGGTAGCGGTGGATCTGCGGGCGCATCGGGGTATGCAGCGTGTGGCGCTCAGCGGCGGCGTCTTTCAAAACGTCCTCCTCCTGCGGCTGGCCCAGGAAAAGTTGATGGCGCATCACTTCGAGGTGCTCGTGCACCACCTTGTCCCTCCCAACGACGGCGGCTTGGCCCTGGGACAGGCGGTTGTGGCCGGCCTCGCTGCGGCGAAGGGTCGGGCAACGTGATCGATCAGGAACCATCCCGTGCGGGGCTCGGCCTCGACCAGACCTCGGCCCCGGCGGCCGAGCTGGCCCGCGCCGCGCTGACGTTGGCCCAGGCCTTCGCGGCGGGAGCCACCATGTGGTGCGTGGCTCCGGAGTGGCCCTCCCATGCTCACCACGTCGCGGTGGAGTTCGTGCATCCGGTGATCGTCGGGAAGCGGGCGTTGCCGACGCGCAGCCTCGAAGCGGCCGAGGCAGAGGACGCGCTGCGTGTGCTGGCCCGTCCGGGCGACGTCCTGTTGCTCGTCGGTCCGGCGCGGACCGACATGGTGGATCTCCTCAGCCGGGCCGAGGCCTGGGGACTGACACGGGTCTGGGTGGGAGCGGGCCGTCGCCCGTCGGCCAGCCGGGTCGACCACATCGTCTGGTCGCCGACGGCGTATCCCGAACTGGCGGCGCACTCGGGTGACGTCGTGCTGCTCTATCACCTGCTGTGGGAGCTGACCCATGTGGTGTTCGAGCATCCTGGTTTGCTCTCCCCCGAGAGCGCCTGCAACGAAGAGGTGTGCATCACCTGCTCGGACGAGGGAAAGGTGGCCGAGGTGCGGGCCGTGCGCACCGATGGACTGGTCGACGTGATCTCGGAGGGACGGTCCGAAACAATCGACGTCAGCCTGGTCGACCCGGTGAGCCGGGGCGATCTGCTCTTGATCCATGCCGGAGTGGCCTTGACCACGCTCGTGCCGGGTCGATCATGAGCGCCGAGCCGACCAGCTTTCTCTATCCCTTCATTGAGGCGGAGGAGCGCGACGCCAGCACGCTCCTGGTCGACCTGGCCCGGTCGGCCGAGGCCAAAATGCTCGAGAGCGAGGCGCTGCGCCGAGACAGCATCGAGAAGAACCGGCTGACCACTGCGCAGGCCGGGGCCGCCATGGCGCACCGGTTCGATCAGGGCGGCCGGCTGTTCGCCTTCGGAAATGGGGGGAGCGCCACCGACGCCGAAGGGACGGTCCAACTTTTTCGTGACCCGCCTCACGGACCCGCGCTCCCTGCCCTGTCCCTGGTCGAGGACCGCGCTGTCCTGACCGCGTTGGCCAACGATGTCGGATTCGAACTGGTCTTTTCCCGACAGCTCATCGCCCAGGCCCGGCCGGGTGACATCGCTCTGGGATTTTCCACCAGTGGCGACTCGGTCAATGTCCTGCGGGGACTCGAGGAAGCGTCGCGCCGCGGCCTGCTCACGATCGGCCTGTGCGGGTACGAGGGCTCGGCCATGGCCCACAGCGAGACGGTCGAACATTGCCTGATTGTCCGCTCCGAAAGCGTGCACCGCATTCAGGAGGCCCAGGCCGCCGTGACCCTGCAGCTCTGGGCGACGGTGCAGCAGCATCTCGACGGAGGGGGAACGCCATGACCGACACGGCGCAGACGGGCCGAGAAGCCGCTGTCTTCGAGCGCATCGAAACCTTCCGGCGTCGCCGCCCTCGCTTACGCGATGAGGTGGTGACCCTGGCCCATGGGGCGGGCGGGAAGGCTTCGGCCGCGCTCTTGGCCGCGGTGTTCCTTCCCGCCTTTGCCGACGAGGAAGCGGCTCCGCAGACGGATGCAGCCGTCGTGACGCTGCCCTCGGGTGAGCGGCTGGCCTTCAGCACCGACTCCTATGTCGTGAAGCCGTTGCGCTTTCCCGGCGGCTCGGTCGGCCACCTGGCCGTGCACGGCACCGTCAACGACCTGGCCATGATGGGAGCACGTCCCTTGGCCCTCTCGGCCGCCTTCGTCCTCGAAGAGGGGTTCTCCATCGACACGCTGCGCGAGGTGGTGGCCGACATGGCCGAAGCGGCAGCGGCGGCCGGCGTTTCCATCGTGACCGGGGACACCAAAGTGGTCGATCGGGGCGCAGCCGACGGCATGTATATAGCGACGGCCGGAATAGGAGCCATTCCCGCCGACCGGCACTTGGCGGCCGGCAACGTCAACGAAGGCGACGTGGTGCTGTGCTCGGGCACCATCGGCGACCACGGCACGGCCGTCATGCTGGCCCGCGGCGACCTGGCCCTGGAGGCCGACATCCAGTCGGATACCGCGCCCCTGAACGGATTGGTGGACGTGCTGCTCGAAGCCGCGCCTTCCACCCGGTGGCTCCGAGACGCCACGCGCGGCGGTGTGGGGACCGTCTGCAACGAGTTGGCCCGAGACGCCAACCTCACGGTGGTGCTCGAGGAACCGGCCCTGCCGGTCCGTCCCGCCGTCGCCGCGGCCTGCGAGCTACTGGGGATCGATCCGTTGTACGTGGCCAACGAGGGCAAGCTCATCGCCGTGGTGCCGCCTCAGGAGTCCGAGGCTGCCCTGGCGGCCATGCGCGCCCATCCCCGTGGTGCCGAGGCCACGGAGATCGGACGGATACACGCCACGCCACCGGGCATCGTGGTGCTCCGCACCACCTTCGGAGGCACCCGGATCGTGGACATGTTGGTCGGAGATCCCTTGCCGCGCATCTGCTAGCAGCGTCGACAACAGGGACCTTAGACGCGTCATATGACGGCAATGGCCCAGGTTTCCACCGCCGTTTCCGCTTTCGGCCGGCGGGGTACATTTCGCTATGCGGTAGAGGAAGGTGGTGGGGCTTGGCGCAGGAAGGAAGGGCCCAGAGCGTTCAGCAACCATCACACGTCTCTCCCGGAACTACCGCCTTGGGGAATGACGACGACGCGCCGGGCGGGGATCAACCGGCCGCTTCGCACCGGCCGCGACGCCAGATTCTTCACTCCGCCGTGCTCCTTCTGCTGGCGGAGAAGCCCCGACATGGGTACGCCTTGACGAACGCCATCGCCGACCTCGGCCTGGGCGACATGGACCGTCCGCGCATCTACCGCGCCCTGGCCGACCTCGAGGCCCATGGACTGGTCAAGGTGTGGGAAGAGAGCTCGCAGCCGGGCCATGTTCGGCGCGTGTACTCCGTCACCGACCTCGGTCACCAATCTCTCAGTTCAGCGGCAGAAGTTCTGGCGCACGAGCGCAACGCGTTGGACGGATTTTTGAAGAGGTACGGCCGTATCTCCCCCGGGCCAACCCGTGGTGCCATGGCGTAGAGCACACGTCCAACGATCGATCGCAGCGTTTCGGGGCTCGCTATCTTTGGCGCGATGAAAACACCTCGAAACTGGTCGCGGTCAGCGCTGGCGACGGGCGTGACGGCAGGCGCCATCACGCTCGCGCTCGTCGCCGGCACCGCGTCCGCCGCGCCGAAGAGTCCGAAGCCGCAACATGCGGCCTGCGCGCTCATCCCGGCCAAGGACGTGCGCTCCGTCTTCCACGCCGCCGGCTCGCTCAAGGTGAAGGATCTCGGCTTCGCCGACGCGCCGTCGACGGTCGGTGGGACGAAGTTGGGGTGGGACTACAACTGCACGGCCTCGGCCATTCCCAACCCCAACATGAGCGAAGAGACCGTGGCGCTGACGTGGTTCCCCGGGGCGACGCGGTCGGTCGTCACAACCGTTGCCGGTTCGGCCTATGGCTTGAATACCGGGCATGACCCGATCAAAGCTCTCTCCGGCGTGGGTCAGGCGGCCGAGTATTTCGGCAACAACATCGTGGCCTATGCCAAGGGTGACGTGATTGCGCTCACCGTGACCCTCCCCACCGGCATCGGCCAGACGGCACCGACCGCCCCGGTGGCCACCTTGAAGAAAACAGCCCTCGCCGTGATCGGTCATCTGCCGTAGAGAGAGCCGTAGGGAGATGATGACCATCCCGGTAACGTGTCGGCATGGCGAACGACGGGACACGTTGAGTGGCCGACCCCTATGACCTCGAGCGATTCGTCAGGACCCAAGACGCGGGCGGCACCTACGACCAAGTGACGACGGAACTCCACGCCGGACAGAAGGTCAGCCATTGGATGTGGTTCATCTTCCCGCAGATCGCCGGGCTCGGACACAGCGAGACCGCCCAGAAATATGCCATCTCCTCCATCGACGAGGCGCGGGCCTATCTGGCCCATCCCGTGCTTGGTCCCCGGCTCAAAGAGTGTGCCGCCATCGTCGCCACCGTGCCGGACCGCACGGCGGAAGAGATCTTCGGGGCGCTCGACGCCCAAAAACTGCGCTCGTCCATGACGCTGTTCCACCATGCCGATCCCGACGAGCCGTCGTTCACCCAGGTTCTCGACGTGTACTTCGATGGGCTCGAGGACGAGGCCACCACGCAGCGCCTCTGAGTCAGCGCGTCACACGCAGCTGGTCGCCGCGAACACCGACATCACGGCGTGCGCCGTCCATGGCGTTCTGGCTAGTGCCGCATCATGACGTTCTTCCTTCGCTGCCACGAGCAGCGCGGTGCGACGTTCGAAGTCCTCCACCCGCGCCAAAGCCTCGGCCAGATCTTCGGGAGTCGTCAACACGCGGACGGACCAACTGCCACTCCGGTACGGAGCCTCACACACGATTGCCATCTGATGACCTTCCCTGTTAGGCCGTTGCCCCGTGTCGGATCAACGTATACAAATGGTCGCTACCCGGAGGTTATATCCAGATTCACGCACCAGAAACGTTCGCAGACGCCGTCACCTCTGCTCTCTGCGATTGGTTGTGCGAGTTCTCAGCTGACATTGGGCATCAGTTGGGCAACGGTCGAGAATCCGTAGTCCCTGTGCTGGCACGCTGAGAGGGATGCCTCCATCCTCGTCGCGAGGCATCGTTGATGTGTCCGAGTGGGGGTAGTAACGAGATGACCATGTTGGACCCGGCGAAGCCGAGAGTACTTCGGGCCGAGACGTCAGCGGAATCCTCACGTGTTTTGTCCTCGATTACCTCGAGACCTACGCGACCGCGGGCAGCGTGGAACGAGTACTGCGCGCGGCCGGAGAACACAGACCCATCGATTTGGTGCGTGATGCGGCAGGGTGGAGTTCGTACGATCAATTCCGACGTCTTCTCGAGGCGACAGGTGCCGTCGTCCCCGAGTCACTCTCGTGCATCGGACAGCACGTTCACGAATGGGACGAATCAGCCGATCTGATGGGGATGCTGGCCTCGCTCGGCTCGGTTGAAGCAGTGCTCGACGCCTTGCCGGCAATGGTGAACGCGTCAACGCCATGCCTCCAGATGCGCACGCAATGCGCCGGACCCAACGAGTGTCGCATTGAGCTCGTGTTCGAAGAAGGATTCGCCCCGTATCGAGAGTTCTGCCAACTCCAGTTGGGGCTGACTGCTGCCGTTCCGGCGACCTTCGGGTACTCGGGGGCCGAGCTCATTGTGGAGTCCTGCCAAGCGGACGGAGCTCCGAGTTGCCGAGCCCTTGTGCGCTGGCATCCCCTCGACGAGGCCGCAACAGAGTTGGGGCAAGCCAAACTCATGGCGCAGGTGGCGCAGGGCCGTTTGGAGGAGCTCCAGGAGACCGTGGCCGATCTGGTCTCGGGTGACGGACTGGTCACCGTCCTCCAACGGGTGGTCAAAGCCGTGGCGCGTTCGGTGAAGTTCTCCTCCTTCGCCCTCGACATCGTGCCCAGTCGCATGACGCCTCCCATCCTTTGCACCGAGGGGATGAGCGACGACGCCGCCCGACTGATGATCACCCGGGCGCGTGAGGATCCCCATGTGGCCGGCCTCTCCCACATCTGCCTGGTCGAGGTGGCATCGGACCACCGCAGCTACGGGCACCTCCTCGCCTGCCGGCGCCGAATCCGGCGTCTTCGAGCCATTCGAGCGCTCGGTGCTCGAGTCCTACGCTCGCTTAGCGGCCAGTGCGCTCGACTCGGAGTCAGCCATCATCGATGCCAGACAACAGACTTCCACCGCGCAGGCCCTCCTCGCTCTGTCGAGTTCTCTGACCGATCTCGCTTCCACCGATGAGCTGGTGCGCCGGATCGCCCACGCCGTGCCGTCCATCGTGCCCTGCGATCGCGTCGTCCTGTGGCTGGTCGATTCTGAAGATCTCCCTTCCCGGATCGCCGCGACCTACGGATTCGACGAGGACACCGAGGCCAAACTCCAGGCGCTCGAGCTCAGGGTGCAACCTGCTCGATTCTCCCAAACACACGCTTTTCGTCATTGTTCATCGGGCGAGCCCGGATTGTCATCGACCCTGGCCGAATCGGGTTCGTTGGACGCTCGGTCCTACCCCATCAGCTTCGGGACCGAACAGTACGGATGGATCACGGTCGACGTCACCGAACGCCCCGAACGATTTGACGATGAAGCCGACATCACGGAACGCTTACGCGGCCTGGCCGCGCAAGCGGCGATCGCAATCCGCAACAGCCGCCTGGTCGATGAGATCCGGCATCAGGCCCTCCACGACAGCCTGACCGGACTACCCAACCGGACGCTTGTGCTCGACCGCGTGGAGCAAGCCCTGGCCCGAGCCCGCCGGGGGCACATCGACCTGGCTCTGTTCTTCATCGATCTCGATGGGTTCAAAGAGATCAACGACACCTTGGGCCATGTCATCGGCGACCGCCTCCTCCAATCGGTGGCGGCGCGCTTGACCGCTACCTTGCGCGAATCGGACACGGTGGCACGCCTGGGGGGTGACGAGTTCGTGGTGCTGGCTGAAGGTGCTTCGGCTGCGGCGGGGGTCGAGCTGATGGCCGAGAGGCTTTTGAGCGCGCTCCTGGCGCCGTTCACCTTCGAGGACCAACACGAGCGTCTCCGTCCGGGTGTCCGCCAGCATCGGCGTGGCCGTGGGCCGGCGTGACACGGCCGAAGAGCTCCTGCGCGATGCCGACACCGCTCTCTACGCCGCCAAGAAGGCCGGTCGGGACCAATACGTGGTGTTCGCGCCAGAGTTGCACGAGGAGGCACAGGATCGCCGCGAGCTCGAAAAGGACCTGCAGGCGGCCATCGGCACCGACCAGTTCTTCCTCATGTACCAGCCCATCTTCGATCTGAACCAGATGCGGATGGTCGGCGTGGAGGCCTTGTTGCGCTGGAAGTCACCCGACCCGAGGCGTGCTCCAGCCCGATCAATTCATTCCCATCCTCGAATCCTCCGCCCTCATCGTCCCCGTGGGGCGATGGGTGCTGGAGGAGGCGTGCCGCCAAGCCATGGTGTGGCACGCCGACGGCCAGGAGACCACCATGTCGGTGAACGTTTCGGGACGTCAGCTTGACGCCAACTCCCTCTACGACGACGTGCAGCGGGCCCTGATTCTCACCGGCCTCCCGGCGGACGCCTTAATGATCGAGATCACCGAGACCAGCCTCATGCACAACACCAAGCGCACCCAGAAACAGCTGGAGTCGCTCAAGGCCCTCGGCGTCCGCATCGCCATTGACGACTTCGGCACGGGGTACTCGTCGCTTGGCCTACCTCCAACAGTTCCCCGTCGACTGCCTGAAAATCGATCGCACCTTCATTTCGGGCATGGCCAAGTCTCCCGAGGGTGATGCCCTGCTCCATACGCTGATGCAACTCGGCAAGGCCCTCCACCTCGAGACGCTGGCCGAGGGCATCGAGGAAAGTAGTCAACTCAGTCAGCTGCAGGCCGAAGAGTGCGATGTCGGGCAGGGCTTCCTCTTCGCCCGGCCCCTGCCACCCCAAGAGGTGCCTGCCGTGTTCGAGACCATGAGGAACCCCGTCACCGCTTCGTGAGGTCGGGAATGATCCGACCCAGGCGACGTTGCACCCTGAGGCACGCGCAAGAGCGCTCAGGAGGATTCACTCGTGAAGATCGGCATCATCGGTGCGGGCAACATCGGGGGCAACCTGACACGACGGTTGGCCGCCCTCGGCCATGAGGTCTCGGTGGCCAACTCGCGTGCACCCGACACCCTGTGGGAGCTGGCAAACGAAACCGGAGCCACCACGGTGGCGGCCAACCAGGCGGCCGAAGGTGCCGAGGTCCTGATCGTGACCATTCCGGAGAAGAACATCCCCGATCTACCCGCCGACGTCCTCGACGGCCTGGCGCCGGGCGCAGTCGTCATCGACACCGGGAACTACTACCCCAAGCAGCGCGACGGGAAGATCGACGACATCGAGAACGGCATCACGGAAAGTCGCTGGGTGGCCAATCGTCTCGGCCACCCCGTCGTGAAGGCCTTCAACGGCATCTACGCCTCGCACCTATTGACCCACGGCAAGCCGTCAGGCACGCCGGGCCGCATCGCCCTGCCGGTGGCGGGCGATGACCCCGCGGCCATCGCCGTCGTCATCGATCTCCTCGACCAACTGGGCTTCGACGGGGTCGACGCCGGGCCACTGGACGAATCGTGGCGCCAGCAGCCGGGAACCCCGGTCTACGGAGGCGATCTGGACGCCGAAGGGGTCAGAAAAGCCCTGGCCGAGGCCAGCCCGGAACGTCCGGCCGACTTTCGCGCCTGAGCGGTACCATCACCGGCGGGCCGATGAGGCCCACGCAAGGATGCGCCATCGTCCGACGGTTTGCGCCATACTCGCAGGAGCGGAAGAACTTGACTGGAGACGCAGCATGAGCCCCGAAACGATGACCCTGCGAGACGGCACCGAGGTGGAGAGCCTGGAAAGCTTCCGAGCCCGGGCGCGCGCCTATATCCAGGAGCACATTCCCTTCGCCACCAGCGAGGCCGGCATGGCGGGCCAGCAGTCCGACGAAGAGGAACTGGCCGAAGTGGCGCACCAACGGGTGCTCCAGCGCCTGCTCTTCGACGGCGGACTGGCCGGGATCATCGTGCCGCGCGAATACGGAGGCCAGGGCTTGACCCCCGAGCACGCGTTCGTCCTCAACGAGGAGATGGCCGGGCGCGAAATCCCCAGCCGGCTCCAGGTGCCCACCATGACCCCCTGCATGGCCGTACTGCTCGAGTTCGGCACCGAGGAGCAGAAGAAGGCGCATGTGCCGGCGATGCTGAACGGCGACGAGATCTGGATGCAGATGCTCTCCGAGCCCAGCGGGGGCTCGGATGTGGCCGGGGCGCAGACCACGGCCGTACGCGACGGCGAGGAATGGGTGCTGAACGGCTCGAAGATCTGGACCACCGGGGCCTGGTGGGCCGACTGGGCCATCACCTTGGTGCGCACCAACCCCGACGTCCCTAAGCACCGCGGTCTTTCGGTCTTCATGGTGCCCTTCAAGACACCCGGCATGGAGATGCATCGCATCGAGATGCTCAACGGGTCCAAGGAGTTCTGCCAGGAGTTCCTGACCGACCTGCGCGTGCCCGACGAGAATCGCATCGGCGCCGTCGACGACGGCTGGACGGTCGGTATCCGCTGGATGTTCTACGAGCGCTCCTTCTCGTCGTCCCCTCTCACGCTCCGCCCCAGCAACGCGGCCGCCATGAACCCGGGCGGACGTTCCGACAGCCTGCTCGATCTGCTCGAAAGGGTGGGCCGGAGCGACGACCCCTCGGCCCGAGAGCTGGTCGGAGAGGCCCACGCCCTGGGACTGGCCGCCAACCATCTGGCCCGGCGCCTACCCACGGCCATCGCCACCAAGAAGATGACCGACCAAGCGGCCTCGATGGGTCGCCTCATGGGCGGGTTGGTCGGCCGACGTACCGTCACCATCAGTTGGGAGCTGGCGGGTGCGAGCGCCGGCGCCTGGACCGAGGCCGACGAGGACCTGGGCCAACGCGGCATCGGCTTCCTCAGCCGTCAGATCGGAGAGATCGGTGGCGGGACGACCGAGATGGCCCGCAACGTGGTGGCCGAGCGCGTCCTGGGTATGCCCCGCGAGCGCACGCTCGACCGCGAGGTCCCGTTCCGTGACATCCCCAAGGGCCCCCCGACCCACTCCTAGGGAAGCGACTCGGCCACCTAGCCCACGGGCGTCGGGTGCCCGTCCGAACCCAAGGTGACCGAGGTCACCACATCGGCGATCCGATCGTGACGGCGAAAGGCGGCGCGTTGGAGCGTGGCACCATTCCCTCGTTTGAGGATGGCCGACGTCAGACGCACGAATCTCGTCGAGCTCGCCCCGTCGCTCCAGGGCGGGGGCGATCCAGGCCAGTAATTCCTCAATGGCACCTTCAGCCGGGCGCGTCTGCCCGTCCATGGGAAACAGCAGGTCACCACCAAGGCCCGAGCGGGCGGCCCGCCAGTTGGCGGCACGCAAGAGCTCCCATCGGTATGCCTCGGCCGGCTCGTCGGTTTCATCGACGCTGGCCACCAGGCCGCGTACGAGCCCGGCCAGCACCACCACATCGTCGACGTTGGCCATCACGTCGTTCACCCTGATCTCAATGGTGGGGAAGGCCTCGGACGGGCGGACGTCCCAGTAGGCCATCTTCTTGTCCAGAATCGTCTCCGAGCGCACCAACGTGTCCAGCAGCTGCTCATATTCCCCATGGGAAGCGAAGTATCCGGGCGGTCCCGAGGTCGGCCAGCGGGACCACACCTCGGTGCGATAGCTGTCGAAGCCGGTGTCCTCTCCTTCCCAGAAGGGCGAATTGGCCGAGAGGGCGAGCAAACAGGGGAGCCAGCCCCGAATGCGGTTCATCACTCGGATGGCACGCTCGGGCCCGTCGACGGACACATGGATGTGGCAGCCGCAGATCAGTTGTTCCTGGGCCAGGAGTGAGTTGGCCTCGGCCATCTCCTCGTAGCGATCTTTCGACGTGATGCGTCGTCCAGCTTCACCCATGCGGCCCGGATACGTTCCCGATGCCACCACGTGACTGCCCTGCGTTGCGGCGGCCTGCACGAACTTCTGGCGCAGGTCCAAGAGCTCTCGACGCAAGTCATCCGAGAGAGTCGCAGGCCTCGGTGGCATGCTCTATCTGGGCCTGATGGAGCTCCTCCTGCGCCTGGTCCCCGGCCAGGGCCGTCGCCTCGGGCATGACATCGGCGATGCGAGGCGTCGGTTCGCCCGACTCGGCATCGACCAGGAGGAATTCTTCTTCGACGCCCACCAGCAATTGTCCCGAGGGTGTGTCAGCCACCGCGCACCTCCGCCGCCTGCCCGACGAGCCAGCCGAACAGCGCGACGTGCGCCGGTTGGCGCAGCAGGTTCTCGGGATGCCACTGGACGCCCAGCACAGGGCGGTGCCGATGTTCGACCGCCTCGATCGTTCCGTCCTCCGCCTGAGCGCTGCACCGGAGGCCCCGTCCGACGGTCTCGACGGCCTGATGATGGATGCTGTTGACCTCGATGCTGGCCCGTCGCTCCACCTGGTAGAGCTGGGTGCCGGGCTCGATAGAAACCCGATGGACCATGCAGGTGCGCTCGGTCACCAGGTGGGGCAGAGAGGTGTGCGCCGGAAGATCCTGCACCAATGTGCCGCCGAACGCGACGTTGAGAACCTGGCAACCGCGGCATATGCCGAGTATCGGACGCGGCGCCGTCACCGCCTGGTGCACCAGGGCGATCTCCCAGGTGTCACGACCCTCGTCCACTCCCCCGGTGGCGGCCGACCGTTGCCGGCCATAGTGGGCTGGGTCCACATCGCCGCCCCCGGTGAGGAGGAGACCGTCGACACCGTCGAGCTGATCGATCCCGTCGTCACACACGCGCGGCAACAATCGGGGCGCTCCGCCCGCGGCCAACACGGCCTCGGTGTAGGCCTGTTCGACCACGTCGAGATCGCGCGCACCGCTCTGGAAACGTCGGGTTGTGATGCCAATGACTGGTCTCGTGCGTGGTCTGTCCGAAATCGGTTTCACGGGTTCGTGGCGGATCGCAAGGAGTTACCCAGCTCCAGGGCCGGTAAACCCTTCGCCCCTCTAGGAGCGGAGCGCCGGCAGCAGCTCCTTTTCCGCCCAGGCGATGAACGGCAGCTGGTCGTCGCCGCCGATCTGGACCAGCGCCACGTGGCTGAATCCGGCGTCGGTGAACTTCTGCACAGCTGCCGTGAACTCGCTCACGTCCGATCCGCAGGGAATGGCGCTCGCCACGTCCTCGGGCCGCACGAACTGGGAGGCGTCGTCGAAGGCCTGCGTACCGGGCAGCTCCGCGTTCACCTTCCAGCCGCCTCCGAACCACTTGAACGTGCGATGCGCCCGCGCCACCGCGGCCTGGCGATCCTCATCGAAACAGACCGGGATCTGCCCCACGCGCGGCTTGCCGCGGCCTCCGGCCTCGTCGAACATGGAACCCAGGTTGGCCTCGGGTTCTACGGCGATCATCACATCGGCGTGCAGGCCGGCCAGCTGGCACGACTGGCGGCCCGACACGGCGATGCCGATCGGTGTCCGCACCTCGGGCCGGTCCCACAGCTTGGCCGAATCGACCTGAAAATGCGCTCCGTTGAAGTTGACATAGCCCCCATCGAAGAGCGCGCTGATGATCTCCACCGCCTCTTCGAGCATGGCGTGGCGCACGTTGACCGGAGGCCAGCCACCGCCGGTCACGTGTTCGTTCAGGTTCTCGCCGGCCCCGAGACCCAAGGTGAATCGCCCGTCCGACAGGAGGCTCATGGTGGCTGCCTTCTGCGCCACCACGGCCGGGTGATACCGCTTGATGGGGCACGTGACGTAGGTCATCAAGCCGATGTCCTCGGTGACCTGGGCCGCCGCCCCGAGGACCGACCACGCGTAGGGAGAGTGGCCCATGGTGTCCAGCCACGGGAAGTAATGATCCGAGATGACGGCGAACTCGAATCCGGCCTCCTCGGCCGCTTGGACATCGCGGACGAGGTCCTTCGGTCCGGACTGCTCACACATCATGGTGTAGCCAATCGTCGTCATGATTTCCTCTCTGCCCCGGAGCAAGGCCCAAGCGATTTCGTCGAGCCTTCTCGGTGACACTGTGCCCGCGTGGCCAGAAGCTCGAGGCTCTGGCGCTCGAATTCCTGCGCCCGGGCAACCGCTTCGGCCAATTCCTCCTGCGAGGTGAGGATGCGCACGTTCCCGGTCCGCATCGGAGGTTCAGAGCCGCCGTCTGGGTCGATCTCGCGTCCGCGCATAGACACCTCCAGGTGCATGGAACTGGCTCCTGCCGCATGGGGTATTTCCACTCGCCCGGAAATTGAAACTGGCCACCGTGCCGACCACGCGCTCATCGGTCTCGGCCGCAGGCCACAACGGGCGTTTCGCGCCGCCCCACCGTTTATACAGACGTGGGCCGGGTACGAACTGACTCGTCATGCCACCTCGCCTGCCCGCTCCCCGCGGGCCTCTGACGGACGTGCTCTGCGCGCAGCTGCAAGAGCAGCCGCGTCGCAGGACCGAATGGGTTTCCGCCGGTACCAACCAGCAGCCCGATCCGCTCGAGAACGAAGACCTCCAGCTCGCCTTGCACCTCTGTTACGGCCTGCATTACGACGGCTTCGATGGGGTGGACGACGCGTGGGAGTGGGAACCTTCGTTACTCGCCCTACGGGCCCGCTTGGAGCGACAATTTCTCGGGGGATTGACGGCGCACGCCGAGCTGCCGGCCGGCGAAGCGTCAGAGCTCGACGTCCCGAGCGTCGTGCGGCGCGTGCGCCAACTTCTCTCGGCCGAGGGTCCGTCCCTCTCGGCCTACATGGCTCAACAGGGGGGAATTGACGAGCTGCGGGAATTCGTCATCCATCGCAGCATCTACCAGCGCAAGGAGGCCGATCCGCACACCTGGGCCATCCCCCGGCTGCGGGGGCGGGCCAAGTCGGCCTTGGTCACCTTGCAGTCCGACGAGTACGGGGGCGGGAGGGCGGGCGCCACCCATGCCGAGCTCTTCGCCGACACCATGACCGCACTGGACCTCGACCCCACCCCGGGCCGCTACATCGATTGGGTCCCGGCGAGCACCCTCGCCACCGACAACCTCGTCTCGTTCTTCGGGCTGCATCGCCGCTGGAGGGGTGCTCTGGTTGGGCACCTGGCGGCTTTCGAGATGACGTCGGTCGTCCCGATGGGCCGCTACGCCGCGGCGCTCCGCCGCCTCCTCGGCTCCGAGGCCGGAGCCGCCTTCTACGACGTCCACGTCGAAGCAGACGTGCGCACGCCCAGATCGCCGTCGACGACCTCATCGTCGGGTTGGGGGCCACGGATCGGCACGCCTTGCAAGACGTGGCCTTCGGCGTGGCTGCCCTCATGGCCGTCGAAGGTCGCTTTGCCGCCCATCTCCTGAACAGTTGGGCCAGCGGAGAATCTTCTCTCTACATTCCCGCATCGGCCCGTATGGCGGTTCCCGCCTGAGCTGAGCCATGTAGTCCGTAGTTTGAACTGTCCGTGGTCGGGTCATAGGATTGTGGACACCTTGTTCATCCGCGGCTACGTCGAGCGAACGGTCGATCCCGAGGATCGGAGGCGCGTCCTTCTGGCCCTCACCGAGCGTCGGACCGGAAAATAAGCAGAAAAGTCGAGAGGATTCCACGTGCGCACCCCGTCCGAACGGCCCACCTACTTCGAGCATTTCAGCCCCATCTTCGGAGTCCAGAGACCTTGGGCGGGCCCTCGCCCACTACCGATCCCTCGGGTTTACGACCAAAGCATACGAAGGCACCGAGGAATACGGCTTTGCCGATCGCGACGGAGTTGGCCTGCATCTCAGCGCCGAAGCGGGTGATACCCACACAGAAGCAGCGTCGAGATCGGCGTACCTCTACGTCGAAGACGCCGACGCTCTCTACGAGGAGTGGGCTCGTCCCGGCCTGGGTGGACTCACCCGCCGGGTGAACGACACGGCCTACCAACTGCGAGAAGGGTCACACGTCGACCTCGACGGCAACGTCATCCGCTTCGGCTCCCCCATGCCCAGCCGACCCGCAGGCGCGCGTCGGCGACCACCTGCAGGCGCACTACGGGATCAGGGTCACCGAAATGTCGGAGCTCGATCTCGGGGTATGGCATGTGAAGCGGTCCGACGGGCCCGACTGGGTGGCCCGGCGCTTCCCGGCGCGCCGTTCCGTTGCGGCCGTGAGGGGTGACGCCGAGATCCTCGAGTATCTCGCCACGCAGAATTTCCCATCCGAGCGATGTGCCGCGGACGAACCTGTTTCGGAGCTCGACGGCCGAGCGGTGCTCGTCACCGAATGGGTCGAACCAGTCCCAAGCCACCAACGTCGGGAGGCCATAAAGGCCGACGGCGGCCTGAGCCACCTGGGAGAACTCCTCGGGCGCCTCCACACGACGGCCCTCGAGGGAGACGCCCTCACCCGGCCCGGCGGGGCCTGGCACCACCTGGCCGAGGGCGTGGCCTCGAGCGAGGTGACCGCAGCCGCAGGGGCGTTGGCCGAGCTGGACCCAATGGTCCGCCCCGAGGATCGTGAGGCCTACGAAGCCTTCTGCCACGAAGTGCAAGACCTCGACGCCGGCGATGGCCTGCCTGAGGCTCTCGTCCATCCTGACTTCGTCTTGCCCAACGTCGTCGCCTCGTCCGAAGGAATGGTCATGGTCGATTGGGCGGGGGCGGGGAAGGGACCACGGTTGGGATCGCTTGCCTTCCTGCTCTACGCCGAGGGTGCACGAAATCTCGGACGGGTAACGCGCGTCGTGGCCGGCTACCGACGGCACGTAGCGCTCGACGAGGCAGAGCTGTCGCGCCTGGCGGCGGTCATGGTGACCCGGCCTGTCGTCCTGATCGCCTGGGCCGTCGGTACCGGACACTGCAGCTTCGCTCGATGCCCTGGCCAGGGTGGCCGAAGCGCGGGCCTTGGCCGAAGCGGTCAGCGAACAGGCCCACGCCGCTTTCGGCGCCACACCCTGAACCGCCACACCTTGAACCAAGGCATCCTCACCCCCACGGCAGGTGTGGTGCCACCAACGTCGAAGGGAAGACAACTCCCTGTGACGTGGACCGCCATCGGTCCAGACTGAAGTCATGAAGACCAACACACACCAACCTGCCATCCGTCGGCCGTGGGCGGTGCTCACGGCGGCCTGCACTGCGGCCCACCACATCTTCGAGTTGTCCAACGGGGTCGGGCTCGTCCTGCAGCCGGAACTGGGACTTCCAGGATCCATTGCCCTCTGGGGGACACAAATTCCGGCGCTGGGCGTCATGGCGGCCCGTGGTGACAAAAAGTGGGACGCCGTCCTGGCCTTCGGCTGCGGCGCCTCAGCTCGCCGGAGCGGCTATCCATTTCTTCATCTGGCCGTGGCGGCGGAACCGCCTCGGCCTGCCGATGTTGACCGAGGCCGAAGGCCTCAAGCCGTCGCGACTTCCGGTGTACAACACACTCCTCTACGTGTGGAGCGTCGCCTCAACCATGGCCATCGTGCGCGAAATCTCGCCTTCCAAGCGCCGATGGGCGCTGGCTGGGCTCGCGACCTTGCCGCTCCTGCGCAAGCCGGCGCGCTACCACTTCTCCTGGATATCGGAACAGGCCGTGACGAACCCGGCCTGGTGGAACCGGGGCGTCGCTCTCAACGCAGCACACGGATCATCAACCAGTTAGTCACCTCGCTCAGGCGGGCGGCCAAGAGCATCGGAGCCGCCTGGTCTCTCGCCGACTCGGTCGAGGGTGTGGCGCGGCGCATGGTCGTCGTGGCCCGCTGGGCCACGCACAAGGTGACGGAACGAATCCTCGATGGCTCCTACTGCTGCCGGGGACTCGACACGAAGGGACCGGACTTCGATCACGACTTCGACGGCACGTCGGACTTCGTCGGCTACGTGCCGACGCCATGGCAGCTCCTGCCCCAACTCTTCCCACCGGGACGGCTCCAACAGAAGACGTACTGCTCGAATACGGATCCGGAAAGGGGCGAGTGGTCGTCTGGACCACGGCACGCTTTGCGCTGCGGCGTGTCATCGGCGTCGATCACAACGAGGCGTCCACGACGACGGCGCGTCGCAACCTGGAAACGTGGCGCGGGCGACGACGCTGTCAGGACATTGCGTTCCTCTGCGAGGATGCCGGGGAATTCGAAGTTCCCGACGATGTCTCCGTCGTCTACTTCTACAACCCGTTCCTCGGGCAGACGTTCTTGCGTGTACTGGCCAACATCGGCACCTCATTGGCCCGTCGCCCACGCCGGCTGACCATCATCTACCTCGTCCCCTTCATGCACGACGCCCTTGTCGAGGCCGGATTCACCGTGCTGCAGTCGAAGGAGGACCTGTACTACCCGTGGACGATCTACGTGGCTGAGGGAGCGTTGCCGTCGTCCGGACCCTGAAGCTGCCAGAATCCCGGCTTGGCCAACTCGGTCGCCTCGGGCGGGCCCCATGACCCCTTGGGGTAGATGATCGGTTCGGGCTTGTCTCCCACGATGGCTCCCGCCACCTTCCAGACGTGGGCCAGCCCGTCCGGTCGGGTGAACAGGGAGCGATCTCCGATCAAGACGTCATAGAGCAGCCGCGAGTACGCCGGCAAAGAGGTGGTGGGGAATCCCGTGCCCAGCGGAATGGTGACGGTCGACGTGCCCAGATTGAGGGTGGCTCCCGGCTCCTTCACCACCAGGGAAAGCAGGATCTCCCCATCTCCGGAGAGCTCGAAGCTGAGGACACTCCCACGCAGCGGCTGCCCGGGAAGACCCGGCTCGGGATCTTTGAACTGCACGCTCACCCGCTGATGGCTTTCGGCCAGGCACTTTCCCGTACGCACCAGGAAGGGCACACCCTGCCAACGGTCGTTGTCGACCCAGAGTTTTGCCGCCACGAAGGTCTCGGTCCGAGAGTCCTTCGGCACTCCCTTGGTGTCCCGGTAGCCCTCGTACTGGCCCACGACGACATCAGCGCGGGTGAGCGGGCGAAAGCAACCGATGACCTCCTCGCGCGCCTCGCCCAGGCACTCGGGCTCGAGCGACGCCGGCGGCTCCATGGCCACCTCGGCGGCCACCTGGAAGAGGTGCGTCACCAGCATGTCGAGGATGGCGCCGGTGGCCTCGTAGAACTCCGCCCGCATGGACACGTCGAGCGTCTCGGGCACATCGATCTGGACGCTCTCGATGTGGGTGTGGTCCCACGCTCCGGCGAACAGGCCGTTGGCGAAGCGCAGCACGTGGATGTCCTGCGCCGCCTCCTTCCCGAGAAAGTGGTCGATCCGAAAGATCTGCGATTCGTCGAAGACCTCGTGGGCGATGCGGTCCAACTCGGCGAAGGACTCGGCCGACGTGCCGAAGGGCTTCTCGTAGACCACCCGCGCGTTCTCGGCCAGACCGTGGGCGCCGATGGCCTGGGTCAAGGGCCCGAATGCCGCCGGTGGAACGGCCATGTAGTGGATGAGTTGCGGGTGCCCACCCATCTCCTGCTGTGCCTCGTGCAGCACATCGAGCAGGCAGCCCGGGTCGTGCTCGTCGAATCCACCGCCGGCGAAGCGAATCCGCGAGCGCACCTCCTCCCAGGGGCCTTCCGACGGCTTGGGCCCGAACTGCTCCAGGCTGTCGTGGACGCGTTGTTGGAAGTCCTCGTGGGCGACGTCCCCCCGGCCGTTTCCGACCAGCCGCCAGTCCTCGGGCAAGAGGCCGGCGATGGCGAGGCGGTAGAAGGCGGGGAGTACCAGCCGATGGGCCAGATCCCCCGTGCCGCCGTACAGGATGAAGACGGTGGGCTCGGGCTTGGGCACGTGAGTCGTCATGACAGGCAGGGTACCGGGCTAGAAACGGTCACGGACGCCGCGGAACACGCCGCGCACCACGCGCGTCGGCGTCGACCAGGTCCAAACGGCCTTCCCAAGGTGCTCCGCTGCCTTGCGCCAGCGGCTCGGCGGGAGAGGCGGAAGGTCAAAGATCGTCGCCGCTTCCGGGAGATTCCATCGCTTCGAGGCCAGTTCGGTCATGTCCTCGTAGAAGGCGGACACCTCGCTGGCTTCGCGGGTCAACGAGTATGTCTCCAAGGCGAAGGCCGACGCGTCTTCACTTCGCCGCGCCGTCTCCGTCGATCCCTCGTAGTTTCCCAGCCATTCGGTCAATGCCTTCCCGAAGGCGAGGATGTCGCCATCCTCGACACGCGTGGTGAAGCGCGGGTCGAAATACTCCCGACCCCCAAAGCCGTCGAAGCCCATGACATGGCAACCGCAAGCCAGCGCCTCCACCGGGGGCATGCCGAAACCCTCGTGATCGCTGAAGCTCAAGAACATTGCGGATCGCCGGTACGCATCGGCCACCTCGCTCTGCGACATGCCCTCGATGCGGATCAGTTCCCAGCCCGCCAGTGCGGAGTCGACCAACTTGAGAAGCATCTCGGCTTCGGCTGGCCGCTTCCGAGGCATGTAGCTCAGCACGCGCCCACGAGGACGCTCCGAGTTGTAGAAGACGGCCGGATCGAATCCGTAGTGGACGCGCCGGATATCGAGGTCGATGTTCGAAAAGAAACCGGAGACCAAAGCTCGATCGTTTTCGGAAATGACCATCACGCCACAAAGATCGGGAGTCGTCCCGTAAGGATGACAATTGTGATCGGCCACCCGTTCGAACATGTCGAAGCCGTTTTGCACCACAGACACTCGGGGCACACCCGGGGCGTAGGTGGCGAGACCGTCACCGAAAGACTCCGGGACCGCCAGGAGGTCGCCGCGCCGCAGCGTCACGCCCGAATAGACGATGGAGGTCGCGTTGGCGAACCAGGAGGCGCGGTAGGGGGCCTTCCAGTGCAGAATCGCCGCCGGGATGCCGTGTCGGTTGAGGATGTCGACATGGTCGTACAGCTTTTGCACGCCTCCATACGGCTGCCGTGCATCGGGACACACGACATAGACCGTCACGGCGTCACCATATGCGCTGGACGTGGCCCGATCCCGTTAGGTCGTCCGGCGAATGCGCTCGGCTAGGTCGGGACGACCGGTTCGGATTCTCCGGGCCCCGTAAATGTGGCGAGGTTGCCCTTGGGAAGAATCAGGCCCGCGATGACGGCACCCACCACGAAGATGCCCGAGGACCACAGAAACGCCGTGGTGTAACTATGCACGGCGGCAGTTCTGACATTGGCGGAGTTCGCCACCTTGCCGACCAGGTACGCGCTGGCTGCACTGGCAGCCAACGTGTTCAAGAGCGCCGTCCCGATCGACCCTCCCACCTGTTGCGCGGTGTTGAGCGCGGCTGACCCGACGCCGGCATCGTGGGGTTGCAGCCCGAGGGTGCCGGTGCTGAAGGACGGGGCCAGGCTGAGCCCGAACGCCATGCCGAGCACGATCAGCCACGGCAGCACCGCGGTGTAATAGGAGCTGTGGTCGCCAACCAGGTGCAACATGTACATGGCGACCGCTCCGATCACGAGCCCGATCGGCACAATCACCTTCGGTCCGAGCGTGGCCAGCAAGACCCGGTTGGATACCTGAGCCATGCCCGCCAGCCCGAAGACGAGTGGCAGGAAGGCCACACCGGTCTTCACGGGGCTGAAATCAAGGGTGTTTTGTAAGTAATAGGTCAGGAAGAGAAAGACACCGAACACCCCCATGCTGACAAAGAGCATGGTCAGAAGTGAGCCGCCTCGCAATCGGTTGCGAACGATATGAAGCGGAAGCAGTGGGTGGCGTCGACGCGACTCCACGAAGACGAAGATCGTCAGCAGGACGACGCTGAGCACGATGAACGAGATCGTGAAGGGATTTCTCCAAGCCGTGGTCTCCGCGTGCGAGAAGCCGTAGACGAGCGAGAACAGCCCTCCCGACACCAAGAGCAACCCCGGGATGTCGATCGGATCGCGATCGGCCGCCCTGTCGTTCTTCAACCACAGCGACGACCCAGCGGCGGCGAGGGCCGCAAAAAAGAGATTGACGAAGAGCGTCCAGCGCCAAGAGGCGTACGAGGTCAACAGTCCACCGAGAAGGAGCCCGATCGCTCCCCCGGCTCCGGCAATGGCGCCATAAATGCCGAAGGCCTTTCCCCGTTCCGCCGGGTCAGTGAACGTGGTGGTCAAAAGGGCCAAGACGGAAGGGGCCAAAACGGCCCCGAACGCACCCTGGACACTTCGAGCGGTGACCAACATCGGGAAATTGAGAGAGGCCCCACCGACGGCCGACGCAAGGGCAAAACCGATCAGGCCGATCAGGAGGGCCCGCTTGCGGCCGATGATGTCGCCGATGCGACCTCCGAGGAGCAGGAGACTTCCGAATGCGAGGGAGTAGCCCGTGACCACCCACTGGCGATCGGCATTGGAGAATTTCAGTGCGTGTTGCGCGGTGGGAAGCGCAATGTTGACGATCGTATTGTCCAAGATCACCATGAGTTGCGCGACGCCCAATACCCCGAGGATCCACCATCGTCGTGCGTGGTTCGCGGCGCGGTCTGATGCCAGACGGCGCTCTCTGCGTAGGGTGCCGGGTGGTGAGGTCATCGGATTCTCCGTCGAATAGGGTGCCGCTACCGGGCTCTCGGGCGTCTCGAACGAGCATAGGAACTGGTCTGGCTGATTCATGTCGGGTGAGGCAGTCGGACCGCCGGTCGAAATCGACCATTCCGCACACCCCGGGCAGATCCTACGAGAACCGTGACACGTCGATCGCGCTCCGGCAGGTCAGTGCGTCACCGAGTGATAAAAGAATTCTCCAAAGGTAGGTGGTAAAATGTCCACCGCGGCAGCCTTCGAACATTGAGGGTTTCTTGAGACACACCGCGTCTCCCCCTCACCCATTGGAGGCAACGATCAGATGACGGCGTGCCACCCCACTCTCGTCTATGGCGACGTTCGTCCGCTTCGTCCACCCTCCGTATGACAATTACCTCTCTCGAGGCTGAAAGAAGCCCAGCAACCTTGGCCCAATCGCCGGCGCCAGCCCAGTCGTCCGGTGGCGATGGCAAGCCCGGAAGCTCACTGCAGCGAGTCATTACCGGGCTTCTCGTCGTGGGACCTCTCGTCGGCGTGGTTTTTGCCATCACCATGCTCTTTGGGCGCGGCGTCAGCCTCTTCGATCTCATTCTCGCCATGTCGTTCTATGTCGTGGCGGGTCACGGCATCACCGTGGGATTTCACCGACTGTTCACACATCGCTCGTTCAAAGCCGGCCGCGGACTGAAGATCCTTTTGGCCGTGGCTGGATCAATGGCGTTCGAAGGCTCGGTGAACAGTTGGGTCGCCAACCACAGGCGCCATCACGCCTTCACCGACAAAACGGGTGATCCGCATTCGCCCTATCTGGCGGGCTCATCGTGGTCCCAACGCATCCGGGGGGGTCTGCACGCCCATGTCGGCTGGCTCTTCCAAGCACAGCCGACCGACGAAACCCGCTGGGCGGTCGATCTCACGGGCGACCCCGACATGGTCATCATCAGTCGTTTGTTTCCGGTGCTGTGCGTGATTTCACTGGGGCTCCCGGCCTTGATCGGCTGGATCTTCACCGGTACCGGATCGGGCGCCCTGGAGGCATTTCTCTGGGCCGGACTCGTGCGTGTGTTCGTCCTGCACCACAGCACGTTTGCCGTGAACTCGGTCTGCCACATTTGGGGACAACGCCCCGATCACACCAGAGCGGCCGACCGCTCGACCAACTTCGCGCCCTTGGCCATCCTCTCCATGGGCGAGAGCTGGCACAACACGCACCACTCCAATCCCTGCATGGCGCGCGTCGGGCGTCAACGCGGGCAACTGGACTCGAGTGCTCGCGTCATTCGCATTCTGGAGGTCATGGGACTCGCGCATAACGTGCGCTGGTCACCCGCCTTACAACTTCGTTAGGCCTGCGTCAGGAAGGCGTAGGGCTGGGCGCGGTGGGGTTTGGCCAAGCGCATGTGCAACATGATCGCCCCACTGCTGAGGGCAGCGTAGAAGCACCAAAGCGACGTGAAGCCATCAGCGGTGAGCCGAGCCAGCACGATCGCCGCTATCAGGTTGGCCAGCCCGAATATGACGATGTGCTTGTAACCCGAGAGAAGTAACGAGCCGCACGTCGCCAACAGGTAAAGGCCGACGATGACGACGCCATGTTGCAGGCCGATGCTGTAGGCCAGGTGATACGCCCCGAGGTGCACCGTGGCCCCATTGCGCAGCATCGTAAAGAGGAGAGCGCCTGCGACCCCGGCGCCCAACGCCACGAACGGGGCGATGATCAATCGTCGGCGGCGGGTCGGTTCGAGCATCATGATGGCCAACGGAATGAAGATGGGCACGATGACCAACGCGATCACCAGGTAAATCCACATCGCCGTGCGGCCGACCGATTCGGCAACATGACCCTGCAGCCACCACCACACCAGCGTCTCATCGAGTTGGTGCACGCCGAAGAGCAACGGCATGGCCGCCAGGAGAACCTGATCCTTGCGGTGGCGCAGGTGGCGGCAGGCGTCAAGACCTATCGCAGTGATGACGAGCCCACCCACGAGATCGCCCTCGGGGGAAAAGCACACGATGGGCACCGTAGCCCGTGATCATCACGAAGCCCGACATGGGCAGGGCCTTACTTCTTCTTGTTCTTCTTCCTGCCAATGCTCGGAAAACGCTTTTTCACCGCCGCCTTGACCTTCTTCTGCTCGGCCGGCGTGCCGTTCTGGGCCACTCGGGCCAGTGCGTTGCGAGCATGCGCCTTGTCCGGGATCGGATACTTCCGCTTGCCCGGCAAGGCGAATTCCTTCTTGCTCAGCTTCTTGCGTTCTTTGGTTCCCATTGTCTTGGCCATGACCGTGTGTTACCCGTCACGGTGCTGACAAATCACACCAGGGCAGGGCCTTCACCGCTCGTCGAGATGACACGACGTCGATAGGCCGAGGGCGTCTCGCCGGTATGCCGGGCGAAGGCTCGGGCGAATGAGCTCCCCTCGAAGCCCACGGCGGTGGCCACCTCCAAGATGGAGGGACCAGGCTCGGACAGCAGGGCCATGGCCCGCAGGACCCGACTCTCGAAGAGGTATTGGCGCCATGTCATGCCGGTCGCAGCCGGGAAGGCCCGACGCAGACTGCGCTCCGATATGCCGACCAGGCGGCAGATCTCATCGGGCGTGACGGTGGCCAAGTTGGCGTTGGTGTGCTCCATCACGGACCGCACCATTGGGTCTTTGGAGGTCGGGAGGCACAGCGGAGTCTCGTGCTCGAGCCATTCCAAGACCAGCGCAGCCAGGGCGGTAAAGAAGGAGTCGGCGCTGGCGTCACTCTGGTTCCGGCTGATGGGCCAGCGCACGGCGTAGAGAATCATCTCTCGGATGACCGGAGCGGCGGCCAGAATTCTGGCCCGGTGTCCCTCGTCGGGTACGAGCGTGGGGGCGAAGAAGACGGAGATGGTCCTCACCCCCCGGAGAATGGAACTGTGCGGCAGGCCGGCCGGAATCCACGCCGCCTGCTGCGGGGGCAGGAGATAGTGGGCCGCATCCGTCTCCACCTCGATGGTCCCCTGGAATGCATATTCGAGCTGGTGGAGGTCATGGGAGTGCCAACCGGTCACCAGGTCCGCCCCCTCATAGACGTAGGTCCCGGCCACCACCTCGCTCTCCCCCCGCAGGTCGACCAGCCCATAGTTGGCCGTGGGGGCCGAATTATCGGCCCGATGCGCAGCGACGGTCACAGAGGCGAAGTGTAACTAATGGAGGATGAACGAAAAACTCACCGACGACGAAGTGCAACATTCATTCGCTCGACAGGTGGCGCTCTTCTCCGGCACGGATTCGCCGTTCGCCAGTCGCTCCACGCTTGCCACCAGGTGGGTCGAGCCACTCGAACCGGACATGATCGTGCTCGATGTGGCCTGCGGGGCGGGCCACGTGGCCGAGGACATCGCCCCCCAGGTTCGTCAAGTAGTGGGGCTGGATCTCACGACCGACCTCTTACACGTGGGGGCCGAACGCCTCCGAGCCAAGGGACTCTGCAATGTCCTCCTCCAAGAGGGCAATGCCGCTGACCTGCCCTTCCTGGAGGATTCATTCGATCTGGTGGTATGCCGGAGCGCGCTGCACCACTTCAGGGATCCCGCCACCATGGTGCGGGAGATGGCCCGGGTCTGCCGAACAGGGGGCCGGGTGGCGGTCTCCGACCTGGTGGCGCCCGCACCAGAAGTTCGAGCCGCCTACGACGAGGTGCACCGTCACCTCGATCCGTCCCACATGGGGGTACTCCTGAGAGAAGAACTCGTCGAGCTCCTGGCCAAAGAGGTTGGTCCAGTGTGCTTCGGCGAGCTGAACGACCCAGGCCGGCTTTCACTGGACTACATCTTCAGCGAGGTCAGTGATCGGGATTGGGTGAAGGAGAGGCTGAACGCAGAGATCGCCGGCGGTCCCCCATCGGGCTTCGGCCCCGAGGCGGAGCCCGAGACGGAGCGCTCTCTCGGTCGTCTTCACCACCGCCACGGTCCACGCCAATCGGGTCTGACGGCGCAGGAGGCTGGGAGGCGCTCTTAGCCCACCACGCTGACGACGCCAGCTCGCGGTCGATGGCACCTTTCGGCGCGCCACAACAGCGGCGAGAACATCAGCTGCTGCAAAGATCACCCCAAAACGGATCTCGTTGGCCAGACCTTCGGGTGATTCGTTCTGCACCCATTCGTGGAAGCGGCGGACCAGCCTTCGGAAATGGATTGTGGTGGAAGAAGTGCACACAGGGTTTGTCCAGATCGAGGAGAGCGGCCCCGGCCATGGCGGCCACCGTGGCTGGCCGCGCCGGTTTCGTCACGATCAGCGTGGCCAGCCCCATGGCCGTGAGTCCGAGCAACCCGTCACGCTTGGCCACCATAAGAAACTGTTTGTCTGCGTCGGGACGACGTGCGTCGCAGCCCCAATGCGGCACGGCATCGAGCACAAGATGCGACGCCAGTCCCACGACGAAAGCGGCCACCGGTCGTCGCTCCAGGGCGCGACCGATCAGAGCCCCGGAGAGGACATGGTTGGTGACGAACACAAAGCCACTCTCTCAGAGGAGCGACTGCGAGAGGGCGCGGCATGTACCCGTGGGCACCGCCCCACGCTGAGCAAGAGTCGGACGAACGTAAGAGAAATCGTCCAAATCCGGCGGTGAACGACTGCCCCCGGTAGCGCCTCGGTTGCGAATCGGTTGGAGTTGAAGGCGAGCGCTTCCTTTCCTTGACTTACGCAGGTCAAGAGGTCATTGTTGGCCTTGTAGTAGCAGTCGAAAAGGCAAACCTCTCGCGAGGGAGGGACGCAAAGTCACGGGACTCTCTGAGTTCGCCGGGCCGCCGAAATTAGCGAGAATGTGGAGTAGCTATTTTCCCGGCGACTCGTCACCTCAGGGTCGAAAGGGAAATGTGCAAACCAACATCCTTCACAAGCAGCGCCCCGGAATCTGCCACCGTTGCGGATGGAGAGGCATCGTCGGGAAAGTCTCTCGGCGTGATCGCCGGTACATGCTCTCTGGCATTACGTACAGTCGTCTTTGCGACGAC
The DNA here is from genome assembly GCA_963737745.1 of uncultured Acidimicrobiaceae bacterium. Lineage (GTDB taxonomy): Bacteria > Actinomycetota > Acidimicrobiia > Acidimicrobiales > RAAP-2 > Bog-473. The sequence goes on from CAVTTR010000012.1 coordinate 370,340, forward strand.
TGCGTCGCCGTTCTCTTCCGTGGCAGGCAGCGCAGCGTGACTCGCGTGGTGGGCACGTGCGCTTGACCGTGGTCCAATCCCAAGAAGTCGCATAAGCCCGTGGTCATCAACCACCGCCGCCGGACCCATCGCCATCGAGAAGGTCTCCCGGAGCGCCCCTTCGATCCACCGACCGGCTGGTCTCCTCTGAGTGCGAATGCGACCATTCGGCCCTCCCGCGCCGCGAGCAGGTGATCGATCTTCCCCTGCCTGAAGGACATCAATCGGGAGCGACGAACCTCAGCGACCAACGTCCCGAGGATTCTCAGTAGAGCTTCGCCTGGCGCAAAGTCCCGGTGGTCAGGCGGCTCGCAGTGCGATGGGCAGGCTCGACAGTCCACGCACATTGCTCGAATAGGCCCGCCTCATCGGCTGCGTCAGCTCGTAATCGGGAAAGCGGCGGAGCAACTCCTCGAACGCAACACGAGTCTCGAGACGGGCCAGTGCCGCGCCCACGCAGAGGTGGATACCGAAGCCGAAGGCGACGTGGCGATCGAATTTCCGGTGAATGTCGAACAGCTCCGGATTCTCGAACACCCGTTCATCGTGGTTGGCCGCGCCTGTGATCAGGACCACTCTGGACTCAGGGGGGATGGTCACGCCGTGCAGAGTGACTTCCTTCTCCACCCAACGCCCCTGATAGTGCGAGGGCGGGTCCCAGCGCAACATCTCCTCGACGGCGCGCGGGATCAGGCTCGGATCCTCCACGAGCTCCCGGCGCTGGTCGCGATACCACGACAGCGCGACGACTCCGTTGCCAATGAGCTTGGCCGTCGTTTCGTGACCGGCTGCGATCAACTCCATGAGACGGAAAGGCACCACACCCGGATCGAGGCCGACCTCGTTACCGTCGGCGTCGGTCGTGCGAGCGGTCATGAGCAAAGAAGCGATGTCGTCGGTCGGGTGTTCCGCTTTGGCGTGGGCCAGCTCCGTCATCATCGATATGAAGCGCACAATGGCATCGGGCGCGTCACTGTTGACTTTGGCATCGCCTTCGGCCTCGCTGCGGTCCAACATCCGGTCGGACAGCTCACGCAGCTCGGCCCGGACCTCGATCGGCACGCCCAGCATCTCAGCGATGACCATCATCGGGAGGTAGGCCGAGTACTCGCCGATCACGTCGAGCGTCCCGCGCTCACCGGCTTCGTCGAGAATCCCTCCGGCGACCGATCGCACCTGCTCTTCGAGTTGGGTGATCGCTCTCGGTGTGAAGACGCGCGAGATGAGCTTGCGCTGCCAGGTGTGGGTGGGTTGGTCCTGGCCAATCAGGACGGCTGAGGCGGTCGCGGTGTCCATCAGCTCAATGGAAGGACCGTGATTGGACAGAAAGGTACCTGGGTCGAGATGGGCACTGAGGACGTCTTCGAAGCGCGAGATCGCATAGAAATCGAGATCGGGATTGTGGTAGACGGGCGCTTCGTCACGCAACCAGCGATAGACGGGGTACGGGTTGGTCTGCGTCTCTCGAGCGAATGGGTTGTATTCCACGGCATGACCCCCTGTGTTGCGGCCACCTCGGCGGGCCGTCGGAATGGAATCTTAAGCCTCGCTCGGACACCGAGCCCGATTTCCGAAGGCGAGTCAGTTTGCCTATGTTCTGAGGATCGCTTACGAACGAGGATCACCAAGCCGACGATCGGCTGTCGTCTGTCTCATAGTCGCCCTTGGATTGGTCGCCTGGTACGTCGCGGGCAGTGTGGGAAGTTCGGGAGCCCCGGGGCCCCCCTCGCCCCAGGTCGGCAATGTGCTGAACAAAGCCGTGCCGACGTCGATTGCCGCGCTCCCCCTGCAGAATCAAAACGGCCGACAGGTGAGCCTGGGCCAACTCAAGGGCCGAGTGGTCCTTCTGGCACCGTTCCTCACCTCGTGTCAGGAGGAATGCCCGATCACGACGGCCGCTCTGTTGGAGGTGCAGCGAGCCCTGCAGCACGATGGATTGTCGAAGAAGGTGGTTGTCCTCGAGGCCACCGTCGATCCCGGACGTGACACGCCCAGCCGGATGAAGGCATACGCCCACCTCACGGGGACGACCTGGCCGCTGTTGACCGGGTCGCCAACAACCTTGGCCGCCCTCTGGCGCCACTTCGGGATTTACTACGAAAGGGTGGCTGAAGGGTCACCGCCTGGCCTCGATTGGCAGACGCATCAGCCCTATACCTACGACGTCGACCATTCCGATGGCTTTGTCCTTTTGGATACCCACCTCCGCGAGAGGTTCGTCACCGGTGGCTTGACCAAGATCGGCCATATTCCGCGACCTCTGGAGAAGCTTCTCGATAGCGAAGGCAAGACCAACCTCCAAAAACCGGGGGCGGGCACGTGGACCGTCGCCGATGCTCTCAATGCCATCGGCTGGATCATGGGGCGACATATTCCGGAGGCTTCTTGAGGTAAACTGCCCGGCAATAAGTCCTGGTGCTGCGCCTAGCCAGGAGGAGGGGGGGCAAGGGGCAGAGCGATGCAGCACGTCGGAAACTATCGGATCATGCCACCGCTGCGGCTGGAAAGGCAGCGGTGAACAAGGTGCGCCTCGCCGACCCGATGTTGCAACCGCCATGAGGGGCTATGGACGACTGTGCCCAGATTTCCGGGACCAATTGTTCCACGGCTATCTCCCCCATGACCAGGCATACGTCTCGGCCGTAACGCGGACGACCGCAAAACGGAGCGGCGTCGACACATCGCGTGATTTCGTCACGCCAGAAGGCTGTCGCCCCAACGTTGTCCCCGGCGGATGCCGGGGTGGAACGCCGAAGATGCCGCTACCAATATGGGTGATGTATTCGTTCAAGGCATCACTCGTGCCTAATTTCTGCCGGCTTGATGAACTGATCAGGGTTCTTCATAAAGGCGACGAAGAACAGTCCGCCGAGAAGTCCCAGCACAGGGTCAATGCCATCGGTGAACGAGTAGCTGCGACGCAGAATGCGGGTCCCGTCATCCTCCTCGTGGCTGGCCAGGAATGTGCGCTTCCGCGGGAATGATCAGTTGGCCCTGGTCATTGCGAGCCTTGAAGTTCGGCGCGGTGACTCGGCCTCCGCTCAAGGGGGCCCCGTGGTTTTGCTCGCCCGATCACGTTCTGCTGGTCTCCGAGTTGGTCACGATCCCGATTCTCGATGAACATGCGAATGCGGCGAGCGACCACTGCCACCCACCTTGCATCCACCGCTGGTCCGTCTCGTTGCCGACCCACACGTAATCGTTCAACAAATCCGTTTACTGAGATTTGATGTTGCGGGTGCCATCTTTGAAGCCGAGGAGATTCCTGGGTGTGGGGCTCGACGTCGAGGTCCGGCCGAAGCCGATTTCCATCCAGTTGTAAACCTACGCGAGCTCCCCCGTGACTGGACCTCGACCGCCTCGCGCATGACGGCGGGTCAACTCGTCGGGGAGGACAAGACCGCACCTCCCCTCGACACCGGCGAGGCCATCGGTTCGGCCGTGTCGGGCCTTACGGTGACCATTGGCTACGGGCCGTCGCTCTTTGACCGCCGGTTCGGGTTGGCATCGAAGCAGCCTGCTTTACTCGCCGATCTGCCACCGTTGCCCAACGAGAATCTCGACCTCAACTATGTGAACGGCGACATCTGCATCCAGGCTGGTTCGAACGACCCTCTGGTGGCGTTGCATGCCGTGCGTAACCTCGCTCGACTGGGTCTCGGAGTCGTGGCATCCGCGACCGAGCAGCTGGCGCCAGCGCGTGGTTTTGCTTCAGCTCAAGCGACCCGGCCCGACAGCTGAGAGGCTGACGACGCAGGGGATCGAGTACGGTGGAGATTCGAAGCAGCCGGTTGTGTCGTATTCCGGGGTGGCCTTGTCTGGCGATGGTCGATTCCACTCGCCGTCGAAGTCAATGCCACACCTACGCAGGTGAGAATTCTTTGACGAATTTACGTCAATCGTCAACACCAACGGCCATCAAGGTCGCAGGGCGCGGACGGCACGCGTTCGGCTTGGACTCGGAGTTTCCACACCTCTCCCTCCCCACCAGTCGGAGTGCGATGAGGTGTCGAAGAAATTGAATACCCTGGGACCAGTCTGCCTTGGAGGCTCCTCTCTCACGACCCGCGAACGCGTACGACACCTCGACCATCTCGCGCCATTCACCACGGACCAAGATTTCGAGAAGAATTTTAAAACCCTTTGGAGTGAGCGATACGCCGTCGATCACAGTGTGCTCAAGAGCGAACAGCCCGCTGAGCGGATCGCGCACGTTCCTAATGGACGGAAACAGTATCCTCACGAGGAGTCGCGACGATTGTGAGATGATTCGACGGACGGGACCGGATAGGCCCTCTGAACGTGTATTCGTTAGGTATCGCGAGCCCACGGCGACCGCGTTCTCGCGATCGAGAAGAGACTGGACGAGCAGCGGTACTACTTCGGGGGGATGTTGCAAATCTCCGTCCATGACTACAAGCACGTCTCCTCCAGCGACACGAAAACCTTCGACGACTGCCCCAGCCAATCCGCCCTCACGTTCTCCGATCGAGCGATGAATCAGCACAACCGGCAATATGTCACTCTTCATTCCGGCAATTCGATCACATGTGTCATCATCGGAGTCATCTACAAAAATTAACTCGCCAGATAACCCAGCCTCGCCCAGGCTGGTAGCGAGTCTCTCCGCCAGTCGCTGCACATTTTCAGGCTCGTTCCTCGTTGGAACGATTACGGAGACCATTTTGCTCGACCCGGATGCAACCGGATTGCTGCGGACCAGTTGTGTTTCTGTGATCATTACGTGAGCCTTTCTCTTGAGTCACCGCTTCGAATAGCCGAACCATGCGATTACTCGATTTGAATATCCGGAGGCGCCTGACGTACCCAGCCAAGCTTGGAGTGTCGTTGCCGAGGCCTGCAGTTGATCCGCCCTTATATGGAAGGTGGCGATACCACGACTATTCGTCCGCGCCGCAACCGGCGATTGCCCATCTGGATGTCCATTTATGCTGTTTTCAGAGGCGAAAAGGCCGGTGGGCGCATAGATCTCTTGCCCGAGCTCTACTTCAATGCCCGAAGTATTGACGGCACTTCCTAATCTGTCGAGTACTTGCACGTTGACCGTCATGGATCGACCCAAGGGAATCACGGCGGAATAGCCGAAAGGAGTCAGCAGGGTGTGATCATTGTTGGGAAGAAATGAGTCACTAGTGCTCACCGCTGATGGGCCTGAAGTAAACCCGGCCACTTTTAAGTCGCTATTCAAGCTGGGCATCACCGCTGTGTTAGGAGCGAGGATTTTGAGAGTACGACGGCCGTGCGGTGGGATATCCTTCTGGGCCGTCGCGAGCAGCCACGGCGTACCAACATATGGACCATTCTCGACTACGTAGACGGCCCTTTTGACTCTGTTGGTGTTATTGCGCACCTCTATGTTTAAGGAATCGATCGTTTGTTCCTGGCCGGTGGAGTGGTAACTGATTACTCGAATGGATAGCGGAGCCTTGGAGCTGAGAGCGAGCGCTAAAGTTCCCAAACTAGCCGCTACAGCAAATCCAATTAGGGTGATCCCTGCGACGCTTACAGAGGCTACGAAACGAAACGACCGTCGCTCTTCGGTTTTGGCATGGGACCCTCGCGGTTGATGGGGCATCTCCAGGGCCGAATCCCTGGGTCTCCAACAGCAGACAGCGGCCAGTAGTGAGTAAGCGGCAATCAGTACATACTGAGACAAGGAGCGGGTTGAGAACCATAGAACAATCGCGGGGGTCAAAGGAACCAAGAAGCGCATCGTATGGTAAGCAAACCCAAGTAGAAACAGTAGCAACGCTAGCACGAGAAGACTTGTTAGGGTATACAGAAAGAGATCGCCTCCACCAATGCCAAGATAAGTGGTGAGGCCAATCAATCCCTGTCCCAGGGGCATCAGTGACAGAGTAAACGGCTCTAGAATGCCGTGTATGAAGGCCGACGGTCCGTCGACAATAAAGAGGGCATTGATCACCAGAAATGTGCCGGTGAGTGCCAGGCAATAGCGTATGACGAATGGCCAGGGCCGCTGCTGATCCATGCGGCCCTCCTGGTAAACGGCAACAAGAAAACACGGAACTAAGAACCAGGAGTCTTGTTGAATGCTAATAGCGAGGCCTAGCGCTAAAGGACTGATCCACCTTCGCCATCCTGGAGTTTGCGATACGAAGTGTTCCCAAGAGGCGACAGCAAGGATGATGAAGACCATCATTTCGGTGAATATCAAGCCGGATGCCGCGGAATCGAAGTATGCATCGAATCCTAAAAGTATTGCCGCCAGTGGACGAAAGCGCGGCGGCATCACCGCAAACAGAAGAACCCCTGAAACAGCGAGAAAGAATGCACAAATCCAGATTGTCGCCTGGCCGGAAACTCCAGCGGCAATTAGCGCAGCTTCCGGTAGGAATGAGAGCGCAGGATAGTTGAGCTGCGTTATTAATCGACCACTAGTTGTGTACGTGTAGGCATTTGGTTGGACTGCAAAATGCTGTAAAGTCCAGGAGAGGTTTGTGCCGTAGGGATCCTGTCCATGGATAAATGTGTGTGCTGCACCTTGAACAAATGCGGCTTCATCCGTTCCGTAGTTCGGATTTCCATATACCAGAGCAACCACCCATACGATTCCGATGATCAACGTCCCATAGACCAATATGCGATCCAAAATGGCAATGCTTCGTTCCGAGCGGAGAAGCGCATACAGCACGAGAAGTATGACAGCGCCAAATCCGAACAGGATTGACCAGAATGGTGCCGTCGGAAATGTGCCGATTTCGATGAAAAGGCGGGATGACCAAAACAGCCAGGAAAGAGCCGCCAAAACTCGCAGCGGATACTCCGTGATGGAGAATTTGGCAGCAGTATTAAGCGGAGCCAATCCCGAAACTTCGGGCCTGGTGTAGTGGCCGAGTTTGACCTTAGGCAAACCGAGTTGAACGCTCAAACGCCTTTCTCCTTCAGGTCAATAAGTTGACGGGTTAATGACCGACGACGACGAACGTCCGATTCGGCGACGATCTAAACGTGATGTGATTCCCAGTGACACGGCTCGGGATGACCTGGATCAAATTGTCCGCCCGTAAGACACCGATGTGCGATCCTCCAGTGATTTGGGGTCCGGTGTACGAAACCTCCATGGGATAGACCGACCTATCGGGCTTTCCAGATCTCTCCGCCAAGACCGAGAAAGCGACAATCTCGTCGGAAGTCGAACTCAGACCGGCGGGCGAAGCATCATTTTGTTCATTAAGTACAACAATGCACTGGACCTGGTGAGAAGTTGAGCCCGGGGGTACCGTCACCGAAATCCAACCATGTCGTATGGATGACATCAGGTCTCCGCCACGATATCCGATATTTCTCGCGGAGAGTATTGAAGTGCCATCGCCGGGAAGGGAGGAGACCGCGCCTCCGTAGCCGTTGCCGGACCCGGCAGCGGCCGCCGACGTGGCCAGAACAATCGAGATAGCGGCGAAAATTGGTGAGAGAGCAAGCAGCGGTAGCAGAAGAAAAGAGCACGAATGGCTGAGTTTCCCTCCGCGTTCACTTTTTCGCGATTTTTTAAACAAATCGCGGTCGATGCGCCGTTTGCTGACTCGGGGTGCGATGGAGCAATAATAGGATTTTTGGGCCGAGCTGAGAAACATGACGCCCTTTCAGATAGGACGGGCGTCGGTTTCGCCACTCGCTAGCCCTGGGAAAGGCGACCACTTGAAACCCAGGGATCAACGCGCACCCACGGCGAATGTTATATGCCCTCAAATAGACTGCGCCGCGCCCGAACTGTCTCTCAACTAATGCAAGACCCGGTTGCACCTCGATCACGGGCTATGCGTCTCGGCGAGACAAAAGTGGAGCGAAAGCGGCCGAGCAGAATTGCCTGATGCCCGGCAGGTTTCCAGACCCTTAACGCAAAATACGAAGGACGAGTTCCTTTCGATGTGAATGCAGTATTAACACTCATCGAGGTTCCATTTTGCGTCGTTCTCGCCTCGTTGAAATACGAGACCCCAATCATCAATCCAAGGGTCATTGCTCGGCTGTCATGGCGACGACGGAAGCGTCAAGCCGGTGGGCAGCGGCGGAACCCGAGTACGATGCTCCGAACGAGAAGACGCCGCCGTCCGATGCCACCTCCCAGTAGCCCCCAGTGGTTACGTCAAATGCCATGCCCACGATCGCACCATTGATCTTTATACCCGCTAACGACCCCAGGTAGGGAGCATTTCCGAAAGAGAATATTGCCCCATCCGAGGCAACTTCCCAGTACCCACCAGCAATGGAATCAGCACTAATACCGACGATCGCCCGGCTTAGTTTCTGTCCCCCCACGGAGCCGTCGAATGGCGCATCACCAAAGGAAAAGACTCCGCCGTCTGCGGCGGCGAGCCAGTAACCTCCGCCATCGGGTGTGGGCGCAATGCCGACTATCCGTGCGTTCAGATGAATACCGCCGGCAGATCCATAAAACTGCGCATCACCGTAGGAAAAGACTCCACCGTCCGCGGCGACGAGCCAGTATCCCCCGCCATCAGGTGTTGCCGCAATGCCGACTATTTGTGCGTTCAGATGGACACCGCCGGCAGATCCGTAAAACGGCGCACGGAAAGAGAATACGCCACCATCCGCAGCAACTTCCCAATAGCCGCCCGTTGCGACATCTGCAGCTACGCCGACCACCGGCGCGTTGAGCGGTTTGCCGCCCTCAGAACCGCAGAAATTGGGAACCTCCGAAGTTGAAGACGCCGCCATCCGACGCCACCAGCGAATAGCCCGGCGCCGGAGGTCCCAGAGCCACAGGGGGAGCAGGGACAGCTGTCTGAATCTGGGGTATTCCGGAGGGGATTTCGTGATGCATAATATCCAAGTAACTCCCGTAACCTGACGAACTCGACCACTGCGTCGCCGATTCAACGGCTGTACCCTCCCCCCACTCATTGAAGGTTGTTACGAGTTGGAGCGGTTCATTGGATGCCACCATGTCCCGTACGTTTTGGGACCAAACAGACAGATTTCGGCTTAGGCTCGGCTCCGAAGCACCCCTTTTGAAAAACCCAGGAGAGATCGAGTAGGAGTAACCCGGTTGGTTATCCTCAGCGTCCGCTGGCGCATACTGATGCCACACGCTCGCCTCACTCGCGCACGCGTCGTAGCCGCTGAACACCTTCAGGACTGTATAGAACCCCTGGGTGGCGTTGGCCTCGTTCCACCGGTCCGCCATCGCGCAATCGTCATTGGGTCCTGCGTAAACGAAGATAACCGGTTTGCCAGCAATCGTTAAATAGTTTGGATTAGTGGCATATTTCGACTTTATGTAGATTAAGTCGCTTTGAATTTGCTTAACGCTCGGATCGCCGTATCCTTCCTCTTCGTAGTAAAGTGACCACTTAAAGCCCGTTCCATTCGCAGCATTGAGATCGGCGGCCACAACTGTGTCCTCTTGAGACCCCGGACCCCACCATGAAATGATCCCTGCGTCGAGATTGGCGTACTGCATGGCGTCGATCTGCTGCTTTATGATGCTTAGATCATCAGATGAGTAATACCCCGCCGACGGATAATAGTTGGTATAGGGAAAAGTACCCCCCTGCGTCCAAGCGTCGGGATACCACGGATAATAAAAGGCCGCCCGAACGATCGGGGGCGCCGCCTGAGATGCAGGTGCCTCAGTGCCAATGACGAATCCACTGGTCGTCAGCGTCGCAAGACCGGATAGAAGAACTCTGGCGAGACCCATTGTTCCCAGCGTCCGGCGGGATCTCGACCAGCTCATGGACGTCTCAGTCCGTTAGTGCTCTCCCGATCCATTGTAGCCATAGTCGATGACAAAAATCAGCAGATCAGCTACGGCATCCCAACAGTCGCCCAAAAAGCAACCTAGGCCTAATATCTTCGCCACCGATCTCCCGTCAGCCAACGATTTGGTACGAAAGCTTTCGTGAATGCCCACCGACCCCACTGGGACCTCCTCCCGGCTGGCAATCCGCCTATAGCTGAAGCTATCCCCTCTTTCGTCTTAATGCGCTAATCGAATTCGTTCAACTATGCTGCAAAACAGTCGGTTGAACACGGACAACTTAACGATCCAAAAGAACCAAAAGATACGATATGGGAGCCTCGCATTGGCACCGTCAGATCAGGATGGTATAGGGCGTATGACTAGCCAACATGTCTTTCCAAAGCCGTTCCGAAACAGAAACAGATGCCAATGCAGCCATCAGCCAGAAGGGAAAAACTTCTTTCACCAGAAGAAAGCGACCATGTTTTCCCTGGGCCCACTTTCGGTTGAGCCAGTAGGACGGGATGTCGCCACAGGATTGCGAAAATTTGTTCTCGGCAACTCAGACGCTACGTGAAATACCCCGTAACCACGATGACAAGCGTTGGAGGTAACTGAGACCATTGTATAACGGAAAATCGTCCGACCCTCGTGGGTCTGGAGCTATACTGGCAGAACTACCACGTTTCAAGGGCATCAGAGACGCTAATGGAGCTGTGCGCTACCTCGCCAATGCGCTCCTCTTGCTGGACCCTTGATAGAGCACACGCAAAATGCCGGGGCTGCACGTGATTCCTAACCGAGAGATCGTCCGGGTTGGACCTCGACGTAGTGCTGTGCTGTGTGATCTCCTCAACGACTGGCTGCTACGTTGATGCTCATCGCAGTTCGGACTCGGTACTTCATTCCGGATATATCGGATCTCACGTCGTGGGCGCTTCACAACGCCTCGACGTCGATGTCCACGCTTCCATGGCCGGCCACCAAAGGCCTCGATAACTATCACAATTGGGCCTTGCATGAGGTCTAATCGAATTCAAATCTCGTATACGTTGAAAAGAATCTTGTAATGGGCCGTATGCTGACTCCACTGTTGCTCACGGATTCGTGCGCCAGCAATACGGAATCTCGATGCCTCGAGGGAGGTGAACACCCTTCTTGAGCGTCAGATCGATTGGCGACAGCCGCACCTTCGAGCGCATCAAGGTGGAGAGCGTCCAAGCAATGCATTGCCGGTACGGATGTCCGTAGTGCGGGGGGGAGTGCTGCCTAGAGGACTGGTCGAATCCCGAGCGTCATGCGGCTCCGCTCACCCCTCAATAACGTCGGTTCCCGGATGATGGGGAGTCGCGACATCCTCAAGCGTGTGATCGAGTTTGACATGTGCGTTGCTAAGAAAGCGGCCCACGGCCGTACGGGGCGGGCGGGGACGCTCAGATGCGGTCTTGAACGCGTGTTTGACCTCGTCATTTAGCTTCTCACGCTCCTCACGTGCTCAGGGGCTCCATGAGGCCAGCGATTTGGCGGTCTTCAATAGGCAGAACTTCCCCAGCCTTCATGATGACCGTCTGCAGCGTGTCTTCAAATTTTTGCCCGTCGGATGCGTGGACGTTGCGTGGATCGATATGCATGGTCCGCTCGTGGATGTACTCCATCGCCTCGCGGAGTTCCTCCAGATCCTGCTGCACTTCGTCAAGCTCCCGTTGCGCTTCGCCTTCGAGGAGTGGCACAAATACGCGGTCGAAGGTGTCTTCGTAGCGCGAGAGAGATCGACCAGCTCGCTTCCCAAGTCGGCACGCTCGATCAAATCGCTTGTCTCGTCGAGTCTCGACAAGATGCGATCGATTCGGGCACGCTCCTCTGAGAATGGACTGAGTTCCGTCAGATCATTCGGTGAGTCCGTCGAATGATTATCCAACTTCTCACTTCCTGCCGACCCTGACTGCGTCATCATTCCCGCTTCCTTCCGCATGTGTCTGCTACGGGAGTTATTCCCCAAAAGGCGCGAATCGAATCCTGATCAGAGTCCGGGGAAGGGCTCCTCAAGAGAGGCGAGAACGTGATCTGCGCCGGCGTCGGTGAGTTCGTCGACGGAGTAATGGCCACTTGCCACACCCACGCCCACCGCTCCAGCGGAGTGCGCAGCCTGAATGTCTCTGGGCGTGTCCCCCACCACAAAGACCTGGGAGGGCAAGAGATCTGCGCGTAGTCGGGTCGCCTTGGCTATCGCCATTTGCGTGAGTTCGGCGCGGATGGGTGAGTCAGAGCCGTATCCCCCGAAAATGAAAAACCGATTGAGATTGGCGGGCATCAGCTTCGTCCGGGCCGCCCCCTCCATGGCTCCTGAGACCAGCCCCAGCAATACCCCGGCGTCCCCTAGTCGCGGCAGAATTTCCTCCGCACCTGGGAGCACGTGGTAGGCCTCGGACTTTCCAATCTCCGTGGCGAGGTGCAATAGATATTTCGCGTAGACCCGATCGATTTCGTCATCGCTGGGGTCACGGTTGAGCACGCCCTTGAATGTGGCTCGGCCGACTTCGGGGTCGGTCTCTCCGGCTGAGGTATGGGCGCCTATGTCGGCCGGAATGCCGTACAGCTCGTCAAACGCTGCTTTCCAGCTCCGAGCGCCCGCACCTCCGGAATGGATGAGGGTCTCGTCCACGTCGAAGAGGACGACGATCGGCTTGTCGACCATTCAGGCTTTTTTCTCGTCGTGGCCTCCGAACCCCTTACGCATCGCCGAGAGGATCTTGTTGGCGAAGTCGTCGAGTCCACGTGAGGCGAAACGTGAGTACAGGGAAGCGGTAAGTACCGGAGCGGGCACGCCCTCGTCGATGGCGGCGATTGAAGTCCAACGCCCCTCACCCGAGTCAGACACGTGTCCAGCAAACCCCTCGAGTTGCGGTGATGCGACGAGGGCCTCCGCGGTGAGGTCCAAGAGCCACGACGCCACCACACTCCCCCGCCGCCACACTTCGGTGACCGCCGTGGTGTCGATGTCGTACTGGTAGAACTCCGGCTCCTCGAGCGGAGCGGTCTCGGCATCGCCGGCTGACGGGGGCTTCTTGCCCGCATTGGCGTTGTGCAAAATGTTGAGGCCCTCGGCGAACGAGGCCATCATTCCGTACTCGATGCCGTTGTGGACCATCTTGACGAAGTGCCCGGCGCCGTTGGGCCCGCAATGCAAGAACCCCAGTTCGGAGTCTTCGGGTTCGCCCGTCCGTCCCGGCGTACGTTCCACCGTGCCCAGCCCGGGGGCGATGGTGGCGAAGATGGGGCGCAGGTGCGTCACGACCTCGTCTTCGCCCCCGATCATCAGGCAGAAACCGCGGTCGATCCCCCACACGCCACCGCTGGTGCCGCAGTCGACGTGATGAATGCCCTTCTCAGACAGTGACTTGGCGTGGCGGATGTCGTCGCGGTAGTACGAGTTGCCGCCGTCAATGACGATGTCCCCGCTCTCCATGTGGGAGCCGAGCTCCTCAATGGTCTTTCGGGTGATCTCGCCTGCGGGCACCATCACCCAGGCCGCCCTCGGTTGCGTCAGTTTCTGGACGAAGTCCTGCCATCGACGTGGCGCCCGTCGCCCCTTGTTGCTCCATGGCCTTCACTGCGTCGGGGTTTACGTCGTAGACCACACATGTGTGCCCGTCGCGCATCAGGCGGCCGACGAGGCCGGCACCCATCCGTCCGAGCCCGACCATGCCGAGCTGCATCGGGTTGCTTGTAGGCATTGGTGTCTCCTCTGTTCTCCGACACGGGTCGGTTGTCCGAGTGCTTGCCCGAGGATAGTCAGCCGTCCCCCTGGGGCGTTTCGGTAGTCTCGATGAACAGTCCGGTCCCTCCCGTCTCGCGGCGTTCCCGGAAGGGGATATGGAATGAAGCAGAGATTTCACGTCCGTGCGGCACGGATTGCTGGCACGGCGGCGCTCGCGCTAGCGCCATGGTGAGCGCATCGGCCGCCCCGGCCACTGCCAAGACCCACAAGCCGGTGGTGGTCAGGGCGGCTCTGCCACCGGGAAAGATCAACCATGTCATCGTCATCGAATTCGAGAACGAGGGCTACCAGACGACCTTCGGTCCCAGGTCCGTCGCCACCTATCTGAATGGGACCCTTCGACCTCAAGGTGAGCTGCTGCAGAACTACTACGCCATAGGGCACTACAGCTTGGACAATTACATCGCCCAGGTCTCCGGCCAGGCGCCGACCGAAGATACCCAGGCTGACTGCGCCGACAATGGATTCGCCTTCGCCAACGTGGAGCCCGGGCACCCCCGATGCCAACCAAGCGGTGAATCCCGGGCAAGTTGACGGCGAGGGCTGTGTCTATCCGAGCACGGTCCAGACCATCGCCAATCAGCTCGACGCCAAATATCCTCCCAACCCCAAGACCCACGTGGCCTCGTGGCGCGCCTACGAGCAGGACATGGGGAATACGCCGTCGCGAGACGGTGGTGTTCCGGATCCGACGGGAGGGACCGACTGCGGCCACCCGGCCATTGGGGCCGCCGACACGGCGGAGGTCGCCACCGCGCTCGACCAGTACACAAGCCGCCATAACCCGTTTGTGTGGTTTCACTCGATCATCGACAACGCGGCGGAATGTGACGCCAACGTGGTGCCCCTCGGTACGTTGGGCGCGAATGGTGCGCCTCTCCCGACAGGTCACCTGGCTCATGACCTGCGCAGTGAGAAGACCACGCCTCGTTTCGCCTTCATTACCCCCAATCTGTGCAGCGATGGTCATGACGGAACCTGTGCCGGGACGAACAGCACAGGGGGCCACGTCGGCGGATTGACCGGCGCCGACCAGTTCCTGCGGGCGTGGATGCCACTGATCCTCGGTTCGCCTGCCTACAAGCGCGGCGACACACTGGTCGTGATCACCTTCGATGAGGCCGACGTCGACCGCTCAGACCCGGGCTATGCCGCCGCCTGCTGTGACGAAACGACGGGTCCCAACACCCACGCCCCCGGAAATGCCGGGTTGTCGACGGACACCGCTCCGGGCGGGGGCCAAATCGGAGCCCTCCTGCTGAACCCCAAATACCTCACTCCCGGCTCGACCGATGCGACCGGTTCCTACAACCACTATTCGGCCTTGCGCAGTTACGAGGACCTGCTGGGATTGACCTCGGGAGGCAGTGACGGTGAAGGCCATCTGGGTTTTGCCGCCGCTCCGGGATTGGCGCCATTCGGAACCGACGTCTCTTCGCCGGCAGCACAAGGCTCGCCGGCACGCGAGCTCGCGGAGGAGCATTTTGCATGTCGTCTCGCGCACGTTCTCCGGAACCCCTCCTTGACACGGCCATAGCAAGGTTGCAGCATGGCTGCGTCTGGAACTGAAACTCGCGTCGGTTTCATGGACGAGGACCTGGTTGGCGGCGGTGGATGTCCAAGACGCAGCGGAGGTACGGATCGATGGCGGTAGGGAGATGACCCTGACCGGTATCAAGGGCAGCAACTGGAGTGCCCTGACAAGGGAGCACCAGGCATGAGGTTCCTCTGCGTGGCCTTGGCCATCCTTGTGCTGTTCGGTGCCGGACATCTCTTTGCGGTCGAGTACAAGCGCTACCGCGCCGATCCAACACCCGCTCCCCCGCTCCCGCCCGAGAAGGCTGCGCTCGAGACCTGGCACTCCCGGATGGCCCTTCTGATCGCCAGCCTCTCCATCCTGGCTGCCCTCAATGTCTGGCTTGCCTCTTCGGCCTTTGGCAGCGCCTCGGACCTCGGCCAGCAGATTCTTCAAGACGAGACGCAGTACCAGACCGTTCTGGCCGTGCAGAACAGCCGCATCGAGTTTGGGGCCCGGCTCACGCTGCTCTACCAGGAGCACCTCTCGACGGAAAACCAGCTCTACAAAATTGCCACGGCGGACCGCAACGCCGGCAATACGCAAGAGGCTCGACAGTTAGAAGGCGAAGCGCGGGTGGAGGCGGCGCAAGAACGGGCTCTCGGCACCGGCTACCTCTACTACTCGCCGCATCTCGACTCCCACGGCAACGCCGTATTCAATAGCGCCGAAGAGCTCACCGTAGCCACGGAGGAGAATCGGGATCTGATCGCGCTCGACCCGTCGCACCTGGCCACCATCGAATCCCGGGTAAGCAGTAACCGCGACGAGGGGCAGGACGTCGTCTTAGCCACGGCACTCTTCGTGACCGCCGTCTTCTTCTTCACGGTGACGAATTTGGGATGGCGCCATAACCGGTGGCGCACCATGGCTCCCGGTCTCTTGGCCACTGCCGCTGGTCTGGCTTTGCTCACCGCGGCCGTGGCATAGATGCCCCCGCCCGCCACAGGCGAACTGGCCGCCATCGCTGGTGACGAGGTGGTCGTGGCCGGGTTGGAGGGGGAGGCGGCCTCCCTTGAAAACGCGACGTCGGGCGATGGAGGTGGTACGTCGGACGGCGGGTCGGGCGAAGAGCAGGTCAAGCCCCCTCGCCCTTCGGGTCGATTCATCACCATCGCTGTTGTCTCGGCCACACTGGCCGCGGCCCTCGTGGGTTTCTTGTTCAACCACGCCTCGCAGGCCGGTCAGCACGCCAGCGACAAGGCGCAAGAACTCAGCTTGCAGGCCAGCAGGCTGCAGACGAGTGCCTATCAATCGGCCGAGGACGACTACTACAACTACCTGCTCCAGCAATCCGACGCCGCCAAGGCGACGCAGTCGTATTTCGAAACCACGCTGAACGATCCTGATCCCCAACAGTGGGCCGACCTGCAAAACGTGACCGATCATTTGGCCACGCAGGAAGCCAAGAGCTTGCCCAAGGACATGCATCCTGACGATGCCAATGGGCCCAATCCGAATTTTCCCGCCTCGTACTTTGCCGCCCGTACCCAAACGGCGACCCAATTGAGTTCGCAGGCCAATGCCTACAACGACATCAGTACGCAGTGGGGAAAGCTCGGAGGCTCATTCTCGGCCATCCTCACCGTGCTGGCCATTGCCCTTTTGTTGCTGGGTTCGTCGTTGGCCCTCTATGGATCGCCCCGAATGATGTTCGTTCGGCTCGGTGTGCTGCTTCTCGCCATCGCGGTGGTCTGGGCCGCCACGGCCACCATTTCCGAGCCCGGTTCACAAGCGGCCACCACGGCGGCGCAGGCCTACGCCCGGGGCGTGACCGATGCGGCCCGTGTCACCACGCCCACTACGGCTCGACCGGCCTTGAAGGAGTTCACGGCCGCCATACAAGCCCGACCGGATTACGCCCAGGCCTACGATTTACGAGCGGAGACCGAGGACTCCATCGGATCGTTGGGCCCGTACTCAGATTACGAGAATGTGGTGGCGACGCCCTGGCTCAAAAAAGCAGTGCAAGACGAAAGAACGGCGTACGGTCTCGGACTGCGGAGCGAGAACGAACTCACCGACTTTGGCATGGACTCCTTCGACCTGTGGGTCAGCCAGGGTGCGAGCTCGGGCTTTCCGTCTGACGCGCTCGCCGCCGATCAGGACCTCACCTCGGTGGATTCGACCGATCCGGTGGGCTGGACCGAAGTGGGCCTGGCCGATCTCCTCGGCCGGCACTACCAACAGGCCCAGAGCGCCTTTACGGACTCGATCGAGAACATCTTGTATAGCAACGTGTCGGCCAAGAAGCTCCGCCCCAATCACTCCTTTGTCGACGAACAGGACTGGGTGGGCAATGCCATGACCCAACTGGACCAGCTGATCAATTTCGACGTCGGCCTCGCAGGATGCATCCCTCAAAGCCGAGGCCACTCGGATCGAAGGACTGCTTACCGCCTCGGTGGCCGCCGGGCACATCGTTCAGCCCGTTCGTCCGCCTCTTCCGCTCACGGTCACCTCGTCGACGTTCAACCTCGTTCCCAGCTCTCTCGGCATCACCATCGTCCCCGGGTCGGGTTGGAATCCCCAAACGGGCGGACGCGACCTGACCCAGGGGAACGTGACGATGTTGTGGTATTCCCGGCCCATCGTCCATGGGAAAGGCAAAGGCTCGTGGAGTGCGATCACCAGCACGATCGAGTGGGGAGACAACTCGAGCAGCTCCCCGTTGGGCAACCCGAAGTTCTGCGACGGCGACGTGTACTGCGAGGATTCTTCCGTTCTCACGAACACGAATCAATGCCTGGCCAACGCACAGTACCGAGTCGACGTGTTCTACGACGGCGTACGCGTCTTCACCCGAGCGGCCAAACCCACCACGTATTTCGGGGACCCGATCGCCCGGCTCGACCCGCAAATGAACGTCGGTGCGTGCATTCAGCCCTCGTGGAAACTCTCGACATCACTGACGGGAAACTCGACCTTGGCGGGAACCTCAACGCCTCTCACCAACACACTGGCGGGTTTTCTGATGTCCTATAAGGCCGCGGGCAACACGTACGGCTATGACATGCTCCGGATCTACCCGTCCCGGGACGCGTTCACCGGGGGTGATCTCACTTCCTTTAGCGAAGACGTGGCCCAGTACGCCGTAAGCCTGTTAGCGGGCCACCTCCTGCCGACAGACATGCAGGCCTATCAGCCGCTCACCAATCAGGGATTCATGAACCTCAAGGACAATGTGATCGTCCCGTACCAGAGCGCGGGCTCCGACGTCAGCGCGGATGTGGGAGCCGGCATCACCGACGACGATGCGGTCGTGGTGGCGGTCGAGTACGGACCCGCCAAATGGATCCAGGCCCGGAACGCCTTCGAGCTGTTCTACTCCGCTTCGCTGCTCAATTACGGCTAGTCGTCTGCCCGTGACGCGCTGTGCGCCTGCAGCACGGGTGTCCGGTACCCGTCTTTTCTAGGTCGGTGTGTCCAGCCGGACCAGACTGGCGGCGTAGCGCTTTCCATTTGCCACATAGAAGGCGGCTCCCATTTCGATGCCGGCGGCGGACGACTTGCCCTCTTTGATGACGGCCGGCACGCCGACGGCCAGGGCGCCGGGGGGCACGATCATGTTGTCGGTCACCACCGCGTTGGCCCCGACGGTGGCCCCGGTTCCGACCACGACATTGTGCAAGACCACCGAACCGGATCCGATCAGGCAGCTGTTCTCAATGCGGCAGCCCTCGAGGTGTGCGATGTGGCCGACGACACAACCGTCGCCGACCCAGGTGGGTGTCTGCTCGGTGGTGTGGATCATGGTGCCGTCCTGAATCGACGTCCGCGCTCCGATGGTGATGGAGCCGTAGTCCCCGCGCAGGGTGGCGCCCGGCCAGATGGTCGGACTCGGGACCGATGATCACGTTGCCGATGACGACGGCATCGGGATGGATGTATGCGGTGGGGTCGATCTGAGGAGCGACACCGTCGAGCTCGTAGATAGGCATGGCCGTCGAACTTAGTGGCTTGCTCGCCTCAGATGTGATGGATGGCCCAGTGCACCAGCTGGTAGATGCGCCAGCCGAGGTAGACGACCGTGGCCAGCAGCATGAACTTGAAGTACCACGGGACGGGTGCGCGCTTCTGCTCGGCCAGGATGGTCCCGCAGGCGGGGCACTCCCCCTCCTCGCCCAGGTCCTCGTCCTCCACCAGCGTGTCGCACTCCTCGCACCAGGCCATTACTTGCCGCCGATACGAACCCGCAGCTTCATCGGTGTGGCGCCGAACTCGAACTTCTCGCGCAGTCCCCGCTCGATGTAGCGGATATAGGTCTGGGGCAGACGCCCGTTGGTGAAGAGGGTGAAGGTGGGAGGGTCGATGGCGCCCTGCACGATGTAACGGATACGGGCGCGCGGGGCGGACTGCTTCAGCTGAATCTCCTGCAGCGCCCGGTTGAGGGCGCCGGTCGGGACGCGCTGGTGGTAGGCCTCCACCGAGTCGCGCAGGGCCGGCAGTATCCGGTGCACGCCCTTGCCCGACTTGGCCGAGAGCTTGAGCACCGGGGCCGAGCCCAAAAAGGCCAAGCGATCCCCCACCCCGGCCAAGACGTCGTCGCGATCGTCCACCTTCACCAGGTCCCACTTGTTGAGCACGACGATGGCCGGGCAGCCCGAGACACCGATGCGCTCGGCCAGCCGCTGATCTTGGTGCGACGCGCCGATGGTGGCGTCGATGACGAGCACGGCGATGTCGGCCCTCTCCAAGGCGCGGAGCGCGCGCAACACGGAATGGTGCTCGGTGCCGCGCTCGGTACGGGAGGGGCGACGGAGCCCGGCCGTATCGATGAAGCAGACGGGACCGTCGGGTGTCTCGACCACGGTGTCGATGGCGTCACGGGTCGTGCCGGGCATGTCGTGCACGACGGAGCGCTCTTCGCCCAGGAGCTTGTTGAACAGGGTCGACTTCCCGACGTTGGGCCGCCCGATGATGGCGACCCGCGGCGTGCCGCCCGGCCCCGTGCGCGCGGCGGAGGCGGCTGCCTCTTCCTGTTCCTCGGTTGGGATGGGAGGGGGCAGGAGCTCGACCACGGCATCGAGTAGGTCGCCGGTGCCCCGGCCGTGCAGGGCGCTCACGGCGAAGGGGTCGCCCACGCCAAGGGAAACGAACTCCCAGGCCGCAGCCTCCCGGTTGGTGTCGTCCACCTTGTTCACCACCAAGCGGACCGGCGGACCGGCTCGGCGGATGACCTTGGCTGCCGCCAGGTCCTCGTCGGTCACCCCGGTCGTCACGTCGACCACCAGGAGTATGACGTCGGCCTCGGACAGAGCCAGCTCGGCCTGCTGACTCACCTTCGAGGTGAGCGCGTCACCGCCGGCCAGCCAGCCTCCGGTGTCCATGATGGAGAAAGGCACGCCGACCCATTCGGCGGTGAGGACCTTGCGGTCGCGCGTTACGCCCGGCTCTTCTTCGACCACGGCCGCCCGCTCCCCCACAATGCGGTTGACCAGGGAAGACTTGCCGACGTTGGGGCGCCCGGCCACCACGACCATGGGGAGCAGGCCTGCCTTGGGATCGATCGCATCGCGTTCCGTGGCGTCGGCGCCTTCCCCAGCTGGGTCGACCGCGACCGCGCTGTCGAGATGCCGGTCGTCGAGATCCGGATCGTCGTCGAGGCCATCGTCCATGTCGTCGAGGTCCAGCTCATCGGAAACGAGATCGTCGGAAGCCAGTTCGTCGATGTCCTGGTCGTCAAGGTCCAGGTCATCCAGGTCCATGTCGTCGGTCGTCGGGACCCACGTCGTCTGCGTTGACCGAGGCGGGACTCATGCGGCGCAGGCCGATCGGAACGAGGTCCCGTCGAGGGCGGCCCGCAACGAGGTGCCGTCGGTCGGGACAACTTCGACCGCACGCGGCAGGTCGGCCAGGGTGAGACCGTCGAGGAAGCGGCCCTCGTTGAGGCAGGCGTCGGGCAGCAGGTAGCGGGGGCCCTCGGGACTCTCGGCCAAGGCGCGGGCGACGTCTTCCCCGGTGAGGAGGCCGGCCACGCCGATGTTGCCCCCGAAGAAGTCGTTCCTGATCTCGCGGACGCTGACGTCAGGGCGCGGATGGGCGGCCAGCAAGGGGCCCAGAATGCGAGCGCCGTAGGTGCCGGTCAGCACCGTCACGGGGCGGGGGTCGGGGCCGGACACGCCGTCGAGCATCGGGAGGGCATCGATGTGCGTTTCGGGCAGGCGGACGGCCCGATAGCCCTCGGCCGGGGCGGCGTCCACCGAGGCAAAGAAGCCGTGACGTACTCCCCCGGGACCCTTCTTCGCCGGGTTGACGAAGGCATTCTCGAAGGCACGCGCCATGCCGATGCCGTTCTCGTGCTGGGGAAACTCGTCATAGGCGCCGGCCGAGGGAAAGGGACGATTGGCCAGCAGGTAGTACTCGTCGGCGGCGTAGACCAGGCGACGGCCGAGGGTCCGCTTGAAGATGCGTTGCCACTCGGCCACGGTGTCGACGACGAAGGCCGCCTCCTCGGTGGTGTGGGCGCGCATCTCGGCCTCGTTGGAGAATTGGCTGATACCCAGGGGAACGACCCCGACCGTGGCCAGGTTCGGATACTGGTCCAGGACCCCGGCCAGCGTGTCCTCGAGGGCCATGCCGTCGTTCACGCCGGGGCACACCACCACCTGGCCGTGCACCTCGATGCCCCCGTCCAACAACACGCTCAACCAGCGCAAGCTCGTCGCCCCCTTGGGGTTGCGCAGCATGTGGGCCCGCAGTTCAGGGTCCGTGCTGTGGATCGAGACGAACAAGGGGCCGAGGCGTTCGGTGAGGATCCGTTCGGCATCGAGCTCGGTGAACCTGGTCAACGTGGTGAAGTTCCCGTACAGGAACGAAAGCCGATAGTCGTCATCCTTCAGGTACAGACTCGTCCGCATGCCCTTAGGCAGCTGATAGATGAAACAGAAGGCGCAGTGGTTGTCACAGGTCCTGATGCGGTCGAACACGGCCGAGGACACCTCGACCCCGAAGGGCTCACCCGGGTGCTTGTCGATCTTGACCAGGCGCGGCAGGGCCGCACCGGCGCGCTTGACCATCACGCTGAGCTCATCGGCGTCGGTCAGTTGCTGGAAATCGATCACGTCGCGCGGCTCGTGCCCGTTGAGGGAGAGCAGCTCATCGCCCACGGCCAGACCGGCGCGGGCTGCCGGCGACGCCTCGGTGACCGAAGTCACCGTGGGAGCGGACATGGGCTACACGTTAGTTGTGGTGGGAGCGGGTGGCGGTCCGGGTCGTCCGAGATGCGCTGGTCGCCTTGCCGGACCGGGGTTCGGCCCGTTCGTCGACCTGTTCTGTAGCCCCGTTTTGTCCTGCCCGCGTCGGGCGGGTCAGACTGTTTTCGGCACATAAATTGTGCGTAAAGAAGCCTCTCGCGGGCCCCGGCTGATCTTGACGAATGTATTACGAATAAGTATCGTTTTCATGTCAGATCAAGCAATCTTTTGGGGGATAGACCCCCGATGAGGGGGTCGTCCATGTGGACCGGTAGGCGGGCTTTACGGCTGGGAACAGCCATCTTTTGTATGGCGGGAGTTCTCGTCGGCGTGTCGGGGGGTGCCGCTTCGGCCGCCAAGGCTCCGATCGTCATAGGGATGGTCACCGATGAAACCGGTGGCGCCGTCATCGACCTACGTCAACGACACCGACGGGGCCCAAGCTCGCATCGATGCACAGAACGCGGCAGGCGGGGTCGACGGGCACAAGCTCGTGCTCGACGTCGTCGACGCACAGTCCACGCCCGCCGGCTTCCTCTCGGCGTCACAGTCCTTGATCCAAGACAAGGGCGCCTTCGGCATCATCGCCATTTCCTCGTCCGCCTTTGGTGGGGCCTCGTACCTGCAAAAGCAGGGCATACCGGTCGTGGGCTTCGCCGAGGACGGGCCCGAGTGGGGCCAGCAGCCCAACAGCAACATGTTCAGCGTGACCGGCATCCTCACCGGCCCCATCAACGGCCGGATCTACAGCTACAACAACGGCGTGGAAATCTTCAAAGACCTCGGGGTGACCAAGTTGGCCACCGTGGTAGCCAACGTTCCCACCGCCATTCAGGCGGCTGATGGCCTGTTCTCCGCCGCCAAGCCGCTCGGCATCAGCAAATGCCTCGACGACGTGGTGCCGCTCGGTCAGGTCAACTTCACCACGTTCGCCCTGCAGATGAAGCAGCTTGGCTGCAACGGCATCGAGATTCTCCAAGGAGTGGCCGCCTGCATCGGCGTGCAGAACGCACTCGTCCAGGCCGGTCTGGCCAGCAAGGTGAAGGACTTCTGTGTGACCGGCTACGACCAGGCCATTCTGGACCAGCCGACGGCCCTCAAGACCATGCAGGGCACCTACGCCCAGGCGACGGTCAACGTTCTGGGCACCAATCTGCCTGCTTCGACGAAGACGTTCCTCGGTAATCTCAAGAAGTACACGACGTGGCCCGGAGGCCTCCCGAGCGAAGAGCTCACCTATGCCTATGAGTCGGCGGACCTGATGATCCAGGGTCTGAAGATGGCGGGGGGCCCGGACCGGAAGAAGTTCATCTCGAAGCTGCGCACCGTCGAAGAGCTATACCGCACAAGGATTGATCACCGCCCCCGGGTGAGGATTACCAGCACTTCGGAACCTTGGCCGGGGTGCCCAAGAAACTGTGCGCACCTCTCCTCCAGCTCAAGGGCAAGGGATTCATCTCGGCCCTGGGCGGCAAGCCGGTGTGCGGCTCGTTGGTCTCCACGGCCGCCAGTTGATCCCTGACGGGACGGCCAAGCTCGTCGACCACCAGAGAGATGCGAGGGGGAACTGGTGGTTGGCGGGCTGCGGCCGTGGACTCGGGTGTCACGACATATCAGTGTCAAATGCATGTCAATCCGGTCGAACGTGACCGGGTGACGTAAATATGGTTACGAATAACGCGCGGCTTGACGACGACATGGCCGTCCGTTAGCTTTCCGAACGCAGCACAGCAGTTTCTGACATTTTTTATCGGGGTTTTCATTCGGGGGGCCATAGGCGTCCCCACAGGGGGGTCGTCCATGTGGACCGGTAGGCGGGCTTTACGGCTGGGAACAGCCATCTTTTGTATGGCGGGAGTTCTCGTCGGCGTGTCGGGGGGTGCCGCTTCGGCCGCCAAGGCTCCGATCGTCATAGGGATGGTCACCGATGAAACCGGTGGCGCGTCATCGACCTACGTCAACGACACCGACGGGGCCCAAGCTCGCATCGATGCACAGAACGCGGCAGGCGGGGTCGACGGGCACAAGCTCGTGCTCGACGTCGTCGACGCACAGTCCACGCCCGCCGGCTTCCTCTCGGCGTCACAGTCCTTGATCCAAGACAAGGGCGCCTTCGGCATCATCGCCATTTCCTCGTCCGCCTTTGGTGGGGCCTCGTACCTGCAAAAGCAGGGCATACCGGTCGTGGGCTTCGCCGAGGACGGCCCCGAGTGGGGCCAGCAGCCCAACAGCAACATGTTCAGCGTGACCGGCATCCTCACCGGCCCCATCAACGGCCGGATCTACAGCTACAACAACGGCGTGGAAATCTTCAAAGACCTCGGGGTGACCAAGTTGGCCACCGTGGTGGCCAACGTTCCCACCGCCATTCAGGCGGCTGATGGCCTGTTCTCCGCCGCCAAGCCGCTCGGCATCAGCAAATGCCTCGACGACGTGGTGCCGCTCGGTCAGGTCAACTTCACCACGTTCGCCCTGCAGATGAAGCAGCTTGGCTGCAACGGCATCGAGATTCTCCAAGGAGTGGCCGCCTGCATCGGCGTGCAGAACGCACTCGTCCAGGCCGGTCTGGCCAGCAAGGTGAAGGACTTCTGTGTGACCGGCTACGACCAGGCCATTCTGGACCAGCCGGCTGCCCTCAAGACCATGCAGGGCACCTACGCCCAGGCGACGGTCAACGTTCTGGGCACCAATCTGCCTGCTTCGACGAAGACGTTCCTCGGTAATCTCAAGAAGTACACGACGTGGCCCGGAGGCCTCCCGAGCGAAGAGCTCACCTATGCCTATGAGTCGGCGGACCTGATGATCCAGGGTCTGAAGATGGCGGGGGGCCCGGACCGGAAGAAGTTCATCTCAAAGCTGCGCACCGTCAAGAGCTATACCGCACAAGGATTGATCACGCCCCCGGGTGAGGATTACCAGCACTTCGGAACCCTGGCCGGGGTGCCCAAGAAACTGTGCGCACCTCTCCTCCAGCTCAAGGGCAAGGGATTCATCTCGGCCCTGGGCGGCAAGCCGGTGTGTGGCTCGTTGGTCTCCACGCCTGCCCCCGGGTAGCTCTGCGCCCTGACGGGCCTCCATCTGAAGCGGCTCTGCTTCCTGACGAATCCGAACTCGTGCCTTTCTGCATGGGTTCGGATTCGTTGCATCTGGCCTGCCGACCGCGAGACCTCGAGCCAGCGCCCTTGACGTCAACGTCAACCCCCGGTAACTTCCGTTCGACGAGAGCGGTATTCCAATTCACCGGGGGGTGGATGTGCCGCTCAAAGGGGGGTCCTCCATGGAGACCGGTCGATGGGCACGGGCATGTCGATTGGGGGCGGTCGTCCTTTGTATGGCTGGCGTTCTCGTCGGCACCACGGGCGGTGCCGCCTCAGCGGCCAAGGCTCCGATCGTGATCGGGATGATCACCGATGAGACTGGTGGCGCCGCATCGAGCTATGTCAATGCCCAGGACGGGGCCATTGCTCGCGTCGCGGCACAGAACGCAGCGGGCGGGGTGGACGGACACCAACTCGTCCTCGACGTCGCAGACTCCCAATCCACCCCGGCCGGTTTCTTGGAGGCGGCTCAGACCCTGGTGCAGGACAAAGGCGCGCTGGCGATCATCGCCATCTCCTCGTCTACCTTCGGAGGGGCCTCCTTCTTAGAGAAGAAGGGGGTGCCAGTTTTCGGCATCGCCATTGACGGCCCGGAGTGGGGCCAGCAGCCCAATAGCAACATGTTCAGCGTGGACGGCACACTGACCGGTCCCATCAACGGAAGGATCTACTCCTACAACAATTTCGAGGAAGCCCTCAAGCAACTCGGGGTGACCAAACTGGCCACCGTGGACGCCAACGTCCCGAGCGCAATCCAGGCGGCCGATGGCCTCTTCGCCGCCGCCAAGCCGCTGGGCATCAGCAAATGCCTGGACCAAGTCGTGCCGCTGAGCCAGGTGAACTACACGACCTTCGCCCTGCAAATGAAGCAGCTCGGATGTAACGGCGTGGACGTGCTCCAAGGAGTTGCGGCCTGCGTCGGCGTGCAAACCGCGCTCAAGCAGGCTGGCATCAAGGCGGCGGATGATTGTGCTTCGGGCTACGACCAAGCCGTCCTCAGTGAGCCGTCCGCCCTGGCGGCCATGCAAGGGACGTATGCCTCAACAACGCTGAATGTTCTGGGCAACAACCTCAGTGCCCCGGTGAAATTGTTCCTCAGCAACATGAAGAAGTACTCGAGTTGGCCGGGCGGCCTCCCAAGCCTGGAACTGTCAGGTGCCTATGAGGCCGCTTCCCTCGTCATCAAGGGGCTGCACCTCGCCGGATCCAAGCCGACCGATAAAGCAATCATCTCCAAGCTGCGTAACCTCAACGGCTGGACGGCGGAAGGACTGCTCGCCGCTCCGGGCGGCGATTTCCAGCACTTTGGCACGCTGGCTGGTGTGCCCAAGACGAACTGCACACCGCTCCTCCAGCTGAAGGGCAAGTCGTTCGTTCCTATCCTCGGCGGCAAGAAGATATGCGGGAAGTTGGTCTCCACGCCCGCATAGGGCCGCCGCGCCCACGGCGCGCCTCCGATCAAGAATTCGTGAAGTAGTGGCCCTCTTCCAGGTCCTCGATGAGTCCTTGGTGAACTGGTTGCCACCCGAGCATCTGGCGGGTCAGGTCGCTCGAGGCCGGACTGTCGAGTCCGAAGAAATGAGCCAGGTGAGCGAAGTGCCCGGCCTCCTCGGGCGAGATGGAGACCACGGGGAGATCGAGATGCCGTCCGATGACCTCGGCGATCTCTCGCGTGGGCACACCCTCATCCGCCACGGCATGGAGGGTGGAGCCGGCCGGGGCTTCTTCGAGGGCCAGGCGAAACAGCCGCGCCGCATCGAGCCGATGCACGGCGGGCCAGCGGTTGGACCCCTCACCGAGGTACCCCGAGACGCCCTTGTCGCGGGCGATCCCGACCAGCGAAGCGACGAACCCGTTGTCACCGTCACCATGGCACGTCGGCGGAAGCCGGAGAATGGACGAACGAACACCTCGCGAGGCGAACGAAAGGGTGAGTTCCGCTGTGGCCAACCGGGTCTGGGGACCGCTGCCGGCGGCAACCGCGGCCGGGGTGACACCATGTCCGTCCGCTTCGGTGGCCACACGCCCCGGCGACAGGCCGAGCAGGCCGGAGGCGATGACAAATGGTCGATCAGAACCCGCCAGTGCGTCGCCGAACGTCTCGACGGCCCGCCGGTCAGCGTCGGCCGCCCCCGGAAAGTCCCCGGAAAATGCGATGTCGTGCTTGAAGGCGAGGTGGATGACGCCGTCAGACTCCGCCGCGGCATTGCGCAGCGTGTCGAGGTCGTCGAGGGTGCCGCGCTGCACCTTGGCGCCGGCTGCCGTCAGGGCTGCGGCGGAGGCCTCGGACCGAGCCAGCCCGACCACCTCGTGACCAGAATCGATGAGCTCGGGGACGACGGCGGAGCCGATCCAGCCGGATGCTCCCGTGACGAAAATGCGCATGCTGCGTACCTCCAGATACTCGGACTGATGTCAGTAGCTGTCATCATAGCGAGGATGTCAGCCCCTGTCATCACCCTGGAGTACAATCTCGTGGCGTGATGGCACGCTGGGAACCCGAAAGCCGCCGCCGTCTGGAAGAGGCCGCGCTCGCCCTCTACGGGGAGCGCGGCTTCGAGAACACCACCGTGGCCGAAATCGCCGAGCGCGCCGGCTTGACCGAGCGCACCTTCTTTCGCCACTTCGCCGACAAGAAAGAGGTCCTCTTCTGGGGAGCCGGCGCCCTGCTCGAGTTGTTCGTGGGCACGGTGGCCGAGGCTCCCGCTTCGGCCACGGCAATGGAGGCGGTGGCGCTGGCCCTCGACGCGGCGGGGGCGATGCTGGCGCAGCGGGGCGAATATCCCCGTCAGCGCCAGAAGATCATTGCCGCCAGCCCCGAACTGCAGGAACGAGAGTTGATCAAGCTGGCGTCGCTCGCCGCCGCGCTGGCCGTTGCCCTCCGCGGCCGGGGTGTGCGTGACCCAGCGGCTGGACTCATGGCCGAAATGGCGGTGGCCGTGTTCAAAATTTCGTTCGAGCGCTGGGTGGCGGACGGCAATGAGCGGGAGTTCCAGGCCATCCTGCGTGAGTCCCTCGGCGAGCTCAGGGTCATCGCCGGGGCCTGAAGAGAGCCTGGGGGAAAGAGCCATTAGCGTTGGTGGTATGTCCACCGTCGATCGCGTGCTGCTGGCCTCGCCCCGGGGCTTCTGTGCCGGGGTAGAGAAGGCGGTCAAGGCATTGGCCTGGATGGTGCGGGTCTTCGATGCCCCGGTCTACTGCTACCACGAGATCGTGCACAACCAAATTGTGGTGGATCGTTTCCGAGAGCAGGGCGTCGTGTTCGTCGACGATGTGCGTGACGTCCCGCCGGGATCCCCGCTCATGCTGAGCGCCCACGGGTCGGCTCCCGAGGTGGTGGCGGCGGCCCGGGCCAACGGCGGCGTGGTCATCGACGCCGTCTGCCCCCTGGTGACCAAGGTCCACCACGAGCTCAAGGTCCGCACCAACAAGGGCTACACCGTCCTCTACATCGGCCACGCGGGGCACGAAGAGGCGGTGGGCACCATGGCCGTGGCCCCGAATGCGGTGCGGTTGATCGAAGAGGAGTCCGACCTCGACGCGCTGGCCAAGGAGGACATCGGGGGCGAGGATGCACCGGTGGCACTGCTGGCCCAGACCACGTTGAGCCACGACGAATGGCGCGGTCTCATGGAGTCGGCCCGTAAGCGTTATCCCGACCTCTGGATGCCCAACCGAAGCGATCTGTGTTTTGCCACCACCAACCGTCAGGCATCTCTTAAAGCGATGGCATCGGAAGCCGAGACCATCATCGTGATCGGCTCTGCCAATTCCTCCAACACCATTGCGTTGGAGAAGGTGGCGTTGGCCTCGGGCTGTCCCCGGGTGTTGCGCATCAACGAAGCCCGAGAGTTGCCGGACGATCTGACGGGCACGGTGGGTGTGACCGCCGGGGCCTCGGCGCCCGAGGCGTTGGTCGAGGCCGTGATCGGCGAACTCGCACCGCGGCTCGGGGTCACCGAGATCACCGTGACCACCGAGGACGAGTACTTCCCTCCCCCGCCCGAGCTGCGTGAGCTCCTGCGCTCTGTGGGTTTGACCCTGGGCTTCCTGGCCGGACGGGGTGGCTCAGCGGCCGAGCGGAGCGACCCCGTCAGCGACGATCGCGGCGTATCGGCCGCCGACGTCCTCGACATGCTGTCGGCGTGATGTGGCGATGATTGGAGGCTGATGTTTACCCGGATGGATGCGTCGACATCGACCGAGTGGCAGCACATCATCGTCGAGACCATCGAGTACGAGCAGTCCATGGCCGACCGCGTTCTGGCCATGTTGGCTCAGCTCGGTGACCTCGTGGTCGGCTTTGGCGTGGACCAGCTGCTGCACTCCTTACAGACGGCCACCCGGGCCGAAGAGGCGGGGGCATCGACCGAGGTCGTGGTGGCGTCCCTGTGCCACGACGTCGGGAAGATCGTTTCGGTCCTGAATCACCCCGCCATCGCAGCCGAGATACTCAGGTCCTACGTCAGCTCGGACACCTACAACATGATCCGTTACCACCAGGACTTCCAGGGGCGTCACTATTACGAGTACATCGGCTTGGATCCCGCGGCCCGTGACCAACACGTGGGGCAGCCCTGGTACGCCCTGGCCGAACGGTTCGCCGATGCATGGGACCAGAACAGCTTCGACCCCGACTACCCCACCAAACCGCTCTCCCACTTCGAGCCCATGGTTCGAGAGGTCTTCGGCTCACCCTTGTCACTTTGACGGCGCACAGGGCGGGCAGTGTCCACATCGAGCCCGAAATGGCGCTCCGAGTCATCACGGCGTCGAGGCGCGACTTCGACGAGCAGTATCCCGAGCTGAAGCTCTCCCCCGTCGTCGGCCTGCTATGCGCCTACGAAGAAGAAGCCAACATCGGGGCCGTCTTGTCCGCCATGCCGGTCGAAGCATGCGGCTTGCCGGTGTCGACGCTGGTCGTGGTGGACGGAGGCGACGACCGGACCGAACAGGTAGCCCGGGCGTCCGGGGCCATCACGTTCGTCTTGCACGAGAACCTCGGCCAGGGCTATGCGTTACGCATCGGCTACGCGCTCGCCGTGGAGCTGGGAGCCCAGTTCGTGGTGACGCTCGATGCCGACGGGCAGAACGACCCGGCCGAGATCCCGCTCCTGCTCGCACCCTTGGTCGACGACGAGGCTGACTTCGTGGTCGCCTCGCGGCGACTCGGGGAAGACACCACCACGGATCGCTTCCGCCAGGCCGGCGTGCGTGTCTTCTCGCTCGTGATCAGCGCATTGGGAGGGACCAAGCTCACGGACACCTCCAACGGCTACAGAGCCTTGCGGGTCCTCATGCTCGAGGATGTGGCGTACCGACTCACCGAGCCCCAGTATCAGACGGCCGAGTTGTTGATCACCTGCATGAGAAGAGGGTGGCGCATCACCGAGCGCC
Source organism: uncultured Acidimicrobiaceae bacterium (assembly GCA_963737745.1). Lineage (GTDB taxonomy): Bacteria > Actinomycetota > Acidimicrobiia > Acidimicrobiales > RAAP-2 > Bog-473. The sequence goes on from CAVTTR010000012.1 coordinate 401,172, forward strand.
CCACCCGGTGGCTGCCGCGAGCGTCAGGCCGTTCGAAGAAGGGAAGCAATTGGCGCTTCGGGCTGCAGTACGCCCGGGTGGTCGCCGCCACCTCGTGGCGGCAACGCCACACGCTTCATCGGCAAGTTTAGCGGAGGGGACGCCCGGAGCGCCTCGCTAAGCGGCGCTTTTCGAGCGGCCGGGGCAGCCGCTTCGTTCGTCGCTCCGCCACCATGTGCAGTCCGGCCATCTCCTTAGCTGAGCTGACCTTGCTGAACCATTCCATCTCGCCCGCAATCTTGACTCCGGCAACGGGACCGGCGCAGATTTTCTGGCAACCGACGGGAACCAGCCGAACGTCCGCCTTCTTGAGAACCTTGAACAAACAATCGGCGTTCTTGCACTTCTTGCACACGTAGACCTTTTTCGTGCGCACCCCTTCTCTTTACCCAGATCTCGACGTCATCACCCTTTTCGTTCGGCCGTGGACCAAGGTGAGCGAGGCGACCGCCCCGATGAGCAGGAGCACGCCCGAAATGTCCAGCGCCACGTGTAGCCCCGAGCCGAAGGCGTCATAGGCCGCGTTGACCACCTTGGTGGCGATTTTGGCGATGGCGGCATTCTTGTTGTGCTCGGCGCCGGCCACCGCAGACGGGCTCCCGCCGCCAATGACGTCATGGAGCACGAGGCTCTGAAAGTTGGGAGGGATACCGAGTGCCTTCAGCCGCGCCGCCAGCTGGCCCGTCAACTTTGAATTCACGATGGAACCCAGCACGGCAACACCGAAGACCGCTCCCATCTCACGGCTGGTGTTGGTGACCGACGCCGCCATGCCCGAATGCTCGGGTGCCACCACGGTGAGCGGCGTCGAGGTGACCGGGACCAACATGACGCCGAACCCGATGCCAGCGATGGCCAGGACCCAGGCCAACGTGACCAGGTGGACGTGCGGCCCCAGGATGGCGCTGGTGACCAAGATCCCGACGGCGGCCAGGATGCACCCGGTCGTCATGGGGACGCGCGGCCCGCGCCGGGCCACCCACGGACCGGTCATGACCGAGGAGATGATCAAGCCGGCCGCCATGGGCAAGAACGTGGCCGCGGTGGCGTAGGCCGAGGTGTCGACGACAACCTGGAGATACAAGGCGGTGAAGAAGAAGATCGAGAACGTGCCGAAATACGCGGCGAAAGCGGCGAACACGGAACCGGAGAACGGCCCCCGGCGAAAGAGGGCCAGGTCGAGGATGGGGCGCCTGGACCGGCGTTCGACCAGGACGAAGGTCAGCCCGAAGACGAACGACAGGGCGAAGAACAGAGCGATCCACCAGGTGGCATAGCCGGATTGCTCGCCCTGAATGATGGCGAACGAGACGGCCCCGAGCGACAGGGCTCCCAGCACGATCCCCGGCCAGTCGAGCCGTCCTTCGCCCCGGTCCGCGGTCTCGGGCACGAAGAGCGCGGCCATGACGAGAGCCACGGCGCCGATGACGAGGTTGAACCAGAAGATGGCACGCCAACTCCAATAGCCCACCAAGAGGCCTCCGATGACGGGACCGAGGGCAAGTGCAAGGCCCGACACGGCGGCCCACACGCCGAGCGCATCGGCCCGCGTGCCTTCGTCGGGGTAGACGTGGCGAATGATCGAGAGCGTTCCGGGCTCGGATGCCGCCGCCCCGAGCCCCATGATCACGCGCCCGAGAATGAGCACGTCGACGTTGGGTGCCGTGGCCGCCACCACCGAGCCGGCGCAGAAGACGCCGACGCCGGCCAGCATGACCTTCTTGCGACCGAGGACGTCACCCAGGGTTCCGCCGGCCAACATGAAGGCGGCAAAGGTCAGCGCATACCCGTTGACCACCCACTGCAGCGAGGTGATGCCCGAGTGAAGACCGCTCTGGACATCGGCCAGCCCCACGCTGACCACGGTGTTGTCGAGGAACGTGAGAAAGAGGACGACGCAGAGGGTGGCCAGGGCGAGCGCCTGGGCCGATGAGCCCAGTCCCCCCACCCTGATGACGAGTCCCGGGACGGCTCCCGTGGTCGCCGCTTCCCTCGGCGGCGTTGGTGGCCGCGTGGGCGTTGGTGGAGCACTGGACGGTGGCGCCTCTTCCGTAGTCATCGCGGCGCCCGCAGATTTTCTGACTTCGTCATCGCATTCTGCACCTTAAGCCCCGTTGGGCTGCATTTATGCACTTTGTACACGGAGAGGTCGGTCCCCGTTTCGTGTGAGAAGACTCGGCGCGCATTCCGGCATGTTGTTTTCGCGAAAGCCAACCGTGCCGGTGCCGGTACTTCTTTCGCGAACAATCAACCGAACCGTATCGTTAGGTTAGGAATTGCTCGGAATGGTTGTCCCCATAGCCCGGCCGCCCGCCGTCAAGGCCGTGGCCGACCCCCGAACCGCAGGTGAGCGGGGTTGACGGCGGGCGGTGGGCGCTCACACTTTCCAAGGATCCCGCCTGCGGGGTCCTCCATGCGCTTTGAGCTTCTTTGATCGCAACTCCTGGTGCGCCCGGGTTCGGCCGAATGCAGCACCCGATCGGGTAAGCCGCTCCCCCGCCATAATGACGGGATCGATCCGACAGAGGCTACGGCCCACTCAGTTGAGCCCCGGGTGCTGCAGAAGCTCCGGGAGGCTGTCGGAGCGCAGCACGTCATCGTCGACCGCGACGTCATGGCCTCGTACTCGCTGGACTGGACGGGACGCTTTCAAGGCGCAGCGTCGGCGGTGCTCCGCCCCGGAGATAGCGCCGAAGTGGCCACGGTGATCGGGCTGTGCCGGGAGGCCGACGTGGCCGTGGTGCCCCAAGGTGGAAATACGGGTCTCGTGGGCGGTGGCGTGCCGCTCAGCGGGGAGGTGGTGGTGAGCCTGACCCGGCTGTCCCGCATTTTCGACGTGGACCAGGTCGGCGGCCAACTCACGGCGGGGGCGGGGGCGTCCATCGCTTCCGTGCAAGCGGCTGCCCGCGCCGCCGGATGGGTCTACGGCATTGATTTGGGAAGCCGTGACAGCGCCACGGTGGGTGGAACCGTGGCCACCAACGCCGGCGGCCTCCAGGTCCTGCGCCATGGGAACACCCGGACGCAACTGCTCGGGGTGGAGGCGGTGCTCGGGACGGCGGCGGTGGTGTCGCACCTGGGCGGTCTGCTCAAGGACAACACCGGTTATGACCTCGGGGGCCTGCTGTGCGGCAGCGAGGGGACCCTCGGCGTCGTCACCGCCGCACGGCTGCGCCTCGTGCCGCCCAGCCCGGAGCGAGTGGTGGCGCTTCTCGGTTTCGCCTCCGCCGCCGCGGCAGTGGAGGCCGGTTTCCTGCTGCGGCGAAGCCTGCCCGAGCTGCAATCGCTGGAATTTTTCCTGGCCGCCGGACTCCACCTCGTCTGTCGCGTCAACAACCTCCCCCCACCCTTTGCCACCGACCATCGGGCCTTTCTCGTGGTCGAGGTGGCGGGTCAGCGTGATCCGCTCCCCGCACTGGGCGAGGCGCTCGAATCGGTGCCCTGGATAGAAGACGTCGCCGTGGCCACCGAGCCGGCGCGCCAAGCCCACCTGTGGCGCTATCGCGAGGGGCACACCGAAGCAATCAACGGGCTCGGCGCGCCCCACAAGCTCGACGTGACACTCCCTGCTCCGGAGCTGGCGGCGTTCATGGAGGCGGTGCCCGACGTCGTTAGGTCTACCAATCCGCGCGCCACCACGTGGCTCTTCGGCCATGTGGCCGACGGCAATGTCCACGTGAACATCACGGGCGTCGATCCTGACGATGTCGACGTGGACGACGCCGTGTTGGTCCTGGCCGCTGACATGGGGGGAAGCATCAGCGCCGAGCACGGCATCGGGACCGCAAAGCGACGGTGGCTGCACCTCAATCGGACCGAGGCCGAGATGGGTGCGTTTCGGAGCATCAAGGACGCGCTCGACCCGGCCGGGATCTTGAACCCGCACGTGCTCTTTGCGGCGCGAGATGTGCGGTAAGTGAGCCTGCCTCCACGTCGCCCTGGACACCACTGCTCAACTCGGCTCGCATGAAAGCCACGAACGATGACACTGGTCGCACGCTTTAATCCGTTGCTGCGATTGCCTAGCAATGCATCCGCTATGTCCAAGACATGACGGAGCGTAAAGACAGCCCTCATTCTAAAGGCCGCTATGCAACTCCCTCTAGCTATAGAGAGAGTCGTGTGCTACTATTGCTTTACTTCGACAATGAGGGATCCGTAAGGGTGGTGCACACCATCTGATACATCCAGAGAGGCTTTCAGTGCCTCGCTGCCGTTGTCCACGAAGTTAGACGTCCTTACGACATTCTCGCGAGATCGTCGACGCCTCCACCTTCGACCGGGCACGACTTCCTGGCTGTGTCGGGCGGCTCCGCCGCCTTGAGATACGAGGTACCAGTCGTGCGGTTGTTCCGCCCCCTCATAGAGGATCTGCGTGCAGATCCACCCGAAGATCCCGATCGCCCCCACACGGTGGGGCCGCGCTAATGCCCACGCCCACCCCTGGCATTCGTAGCGAAAAGATCAAGACCGAGGCCCTACAAGACGCCATCCTTAAGAGCGCCTACTTCTCGAGCATTGCCACCGATGAAAAAGGCGTCATCCAGATTTTCAATGTGGGGGCCGAGAGGATGCTCGGCTATGCCGCCTCCGATGTCATCGATCAGATCACGCCGGCTGATATCTCAGACCCCAAGGAACTCATTGCCCGCGCCGCCGAGCTGAGCGAGGAGCTGGGGACGCCCATCGCACCAGGCTTCGAGGCTCTCGTCTTCAAGGCCTCGCGCGGCATCGAAGACATTTACGAGCTGACCTATACCCGTAAGGACGGGAGCCACTTCCCGGCCATCGTCTCGGTCACCGCATTCCGCGACGCCAAGGAAGGGATCATCGGCTACCTCTTGATCGGGACCGACAACACGGCCCGCCACGAGGTCGAAGCGGTGCAAGCCCAGCTCGACGAGTTATTCCGCGATCAGCAGTTCTATTCGCACTCGTTGATCGAATCGAGCATCGACGCCCTCATGATGACCGACGAAATGGGCATCATCTCCGACGTCAACAACGAGATGATGAGCCTGACCGGGCGTACCCGGGCCGAACTGCTCGGCACCCACTGCAAGGAGTTCTTCACCGATCCTGACCTGGCCGCCACCGCCATCGAACGGGTGCTGACCGAGAACCGGGTTAACAACTACGAGCTGACGGTACGGGCCAAGAACGGCCAAGAAACGCTGGTCTCGTACAACGCGGCCACCTTCCACGACCGCAACGACAAGCTCCAGGGCGTCTTCGCCGCCGCCCGTGATATCACCGAACGCAAGCGCTTCGAGCAGGCCCTGTTGGAGACCAACCTCGAGCTCGAGCACGCCTCCAAAATGAAGTCCGAGTTCTTAGCCACCATGTCCCATGAGCTGCGCACCCCGCTCAACGCCATCATCGGGTTCTCCGAGGCCCTCAAAGACGGTCTCGTGGGTGACATGACGGACAGTCAACGTGAGTACACCGGCGACATCTTCACCAGTGGACAACACCTGTTGTCGCTGATCAACGACATTTTGGACCTCTCCAAGGTCGAAGCGGGCATGATGACCCTCGAGCTCGAGCCGGCAAATCTGGGCGACCTCCTCTCGGGCAGCCTCTCCATCGTCAAAGAGACGGCGGTGGGCCAACGGGTGCGCCTCGAGCTCGAGATGGATGACGACATCGGGCTCTTCCAACTCGACCTCCGCAAAACGAAGCAGATCATGTACAACCTGCTGTCCAACGCCGTGAAGTTCTCCGGCCAGGACGGGGTGGTGACACTTTCGGCCCGCCGTGTGGCTCGGGAATCGGTGGGCCTCATCTCCGGCGGCTCGCCCGTCCAGGCCTTTCCCCTCCCCGACAGCGAGTTCATGGAGTTCGTGGAACTCACCATCCGCGACACGGGCATCGGCATCTCGATCGACAACATGGCCAAGCTCTTCCAGGCCTTCAGTCAGATCGACAGCTCGCTGGCCCGCAAGTTCGAGGGGACCGGGCTGGGATTGGCCATGGTCAAACGCTTGGCCGAGCTCCACGGTGGAACGGTGGCCGTGGCCAGCGCCGAAGGTGAGGGATCGTGTTTTGCGGTCTGGTTGCCCATAAGGGCCATGAAGAGCATCGTCGAAACATTCCAGCGAAACGTGGACCCTCCGAGACCGAACGCGCCGACACCCGAACTCGTGGCACTGGTGGTGGAAGACAATGAGCACGCGGCGGACCTCGCCCGCCTGCTCCTCGAAGCCGAAGGGTTCACCGTCCTCGTTGCCTCGAGTGCGGAACAGGCACTTTTCCTGGCCACCCAACAACCACTGAGCCTGATCACGATTGACCTGGCCCTGCCCGGCATCGATGGCTGGGAATTCCTCCTCCGTATTCGAGAGATCGATTCCTTGGCCCATGTCCCAGTGGTCATCATCGCTTCCTTGATCGATGGGAACATGGCGTTGGCCAGCGGCGCCGCAGCGGTCTTGCAGAAACCGATCAGCCGAGCCGAACTGAGCGCCTCGCTGGTGCGACTCGGCCTCGCTCCGGCTCAATTCGTCACTCGCACCGTACTGGTGGTCGATGACGACCCGAAGGCAGTCGAGGTCATCGCGACCTTCCTCCCCGTGTCCGAATACACCGTCGTACGCGCCTACGGGGGCGCCGAAGCCATCAATTTGGCCGAGAGGCTGAACCCCGATGTCATCCTGCTGGACCTGATGATGCCTGACATCAGTGGTTTTGCCGTCGTGGAATCGCTGCAGCGCAATCGACTCACGGCGCGTATCCCGATCATCATCGTGACGGCAAAGCTGATCACGGCGCAGGATCGCTCACAGCTCAATAGCGGCGGAAGCATGGTGATCGAAATAGTCGAAAAAGGGTCCTACAACCGGGACGACTTTCTGGCCGGCGTCCGACGAGCCATTGGCGAACCTGCGGCGAGACATTAATTGGCACGCATCCTGATCATCGAGGACAACCCGGCCAACATGAAGCTCGCTGAGCTGCTCCTGCACAACGTGGGCCATGTCACGCTGAGTGCGGTCGACGCCGAGAGCGGCATGGCGACGGCGCGGGCCGACCAGCCTGACCTGATTCTCATGGACATCCAACTTCCCGGCATGGATGGACTGACGGCCACCGCCTTACTGAAGCAAGACGCGAGCACGGCCCACATCCCCATCATCGCACTTACCGCATTAGCCATGAAGGCTGACCAGGAGAAGAGCCAGATCGCCGGTTGTGACGGGTACATCGCCAAACCCTTGCGCTATGCCGAATTACATGCCGCCATCGAGAGTCTGCTGTCGCTCGGTAGCGCCCACACCGGGGGCGGTGAGCCATGACGGACGTGAAGCCCAAGACCATCCTGATCGTTGATGACGAGATCTACAATCGCAAGCTTCTCGAGACGCTCTTGCGACCGGAGGGTTACCTTACGTTGACCGCCACCAACGGCGTCGAGGCGCTCGAATCCGTGCGTCTTCAGAAACCGGACTTGATTCTCCTCGACCTGATGATGCCAGGGATGAATGGGCACGAGGTTACCGCCATCCTCAAAAGCGACACGGCCACATCAAGCATTCCCATCATCATGGTCACCGCACAGACGGATCAGAGTGCCGTGCTCGATGCCCTCGAGGCCGGCGTCGAGGAGTTTGTGACCAAACCGATCAACCGGGCCGAGTTGTGGCTGCGTGTGCGCAATCTCTTGCGTTTGAAGGAAATGCGAGACCTCCTCGATGACCAAAACGCTTCCCTCGAAAGTCAAGTGTTGGCCCGCACCCTCGAATTGCAACGCTTTCGTACGGCAATGGACGAAACCGGAGATGCGATCTTCCTCATCGACGGGCTCTCGCAGCAATTCATCGAAGTCAACGCCACGGCCACCAGGATGTTCGGCTACAGCAGAGAAGAGTTCCTCGGTCTCGGGCTGCTTCCCATGGCGGCCGCGACGGAAATAAAGCTCGAACGATTCCGCGACGCCATCGTCGACGGCCCCATGGGCGAAAAGCTCACGGAGGCGAAGCTGCGCCGCAAGGATGGTCTGCACCTACCGGTGGAGATCCATCGCCGGATGCAGGAGACCGAGGGCCAGTCGATCACGGTCGGTGTTGTCCGCGACATCACCGAGCGCGAAGAGGCCCATCTGCGCCTCTACCAGATGGCCCACCAGGACCCTCTCACCGGCCTACCGAACCGGACCATGTTCTTCGAAACCCTGGCGAAAACCATCGCCCAGGCCAAAATGAATAATTGGGGCGTCGCCGTGCTCTACGTCGATCTGGACCATTTCAAGGCCATCAACGACACCCATGGTCACGCCATAGGCGACACCCTTCTCATTGAGGTGAGCGACCGCTTGGTGCAGTGTGTCCGACTCCGCGACACCGTCGGCCGATTAGGCGGCGATGAATTCGCAGTCATCCTGATCTTGAACGAACGCCACGAAGGCGCAGAGGTAGTGGTGCGTAATATTCGTAACAAGCTCAGCAAACCCTTCGTCCTCGGAAATTACGAAGTGCCGGTGACGGCCAGTATCGGGGTCACACGGTATCCAGAAGATGCCACGGATCCCGAGCTCCTCATCACCTACGCCGACACGGCAATGTACCGGGCCAAGCAGGCAGGCCGTGATACCCATTGCATCTTCACGCCGCAGATGAACGTCGAGCTCTTGATGCAGTTGAGTCTCGAAGCCGCCCTGCGCAAGGCGGTGGAGCAGGAGGAATTCGTCCTCTATTACCAGCCTAAAGTCGACCTCCGGACCGGGCACGTGACCGGTCTCGAGGCTCTGATCCGTTGGCAACGTCCTGGGCACGGTTTGGTCGCGCCGAACTACTTCATTCCCATGCTCGAGGAAACGGGGCTCATCGTCGATGTCGGGAGTTGGGTCATTGCCACCGTTTGCCAACAGATCGACGACTGGTCACGCTCGTCCCTGGGTCTGGTGCAAGTCTCCGTCAATGTGTCAGGTCGCCAATTCATAGATCACGACCTCAATGCCGACGTGTCCTTAGCCCTGCAGCGATCCGGCATTGATCCGACCTTGCTCGAGCTGGAGCTGACAGAGAGCTCGCTGATGCAAAACACCGAGGCCACCATCGCGACGTTGCTCGCCCTCAAGGAGTGTGGCGTGCAGTTGTCGATCGATGATTTCGGCACTGGCTACTCGAGCCTGGCCTACCTGCAGCGCTTCCCGATCGACAAGGTGAAGATCGACATCGCCTTCGTGCGCAACATCACCGGGTACCTCGAAGATGCCACCATTGCCCAGACCATCATTCAAATGGCCCATAGTCTCAACATGAAGGCGATCGCTGAGGGGGTCGAGACGGCTGAGCAGCACGCCTACCTGCGCCATCATGGATGCGACGAGTTCCAGGGCTTCTTCTTCAGTCGTCCTCTGGCGGTGCAGGATGTTGCCGAATTGCTTCGAGCAGCCGTGCTCCCATCTGTCTTGAACGGGAGCTCTGCTCTGGAATGGACGGATGTGACCGCAATCGTTCCTGTGCCCGACGACATCGCCACGGTGGGCTGACATGGCGCTATCGCCAGGTGTCGCTCCTCGATGGTCGCCCATTGCGGCCTCGGCCCGGACACAACGTCGATCGTGGATCGTGGGTGCCTTGGTCCTGGCCGCTGTGGGAGCCCTGGTCTCGATGTTCGCCGCCGACAGAGTTGTCCATGCGCTCGGAGGGCCTACGGCACTGGGCTTTCGGATGTGCGGTGTCGTCATCAGCCTTCTGTTGGGCACGCTGATCTGTGTCCTCGGTACCGATCGGACCCGTTCACAAATGATGGTGGAGGAGCGAACGGACGCACTCCAATTCCAGGCTCTGCACGACTCTCTGACCGGGCTGCCAAATCGTGCCCTGATCATGGACCGCATCGACCAGCTTCTGGCTCGCGGCCGCCGCAACGGGACGGCCGGAGCCGCGCTCTACATCGACCTCGACGACTTCAAGAATGTGAACGACTCGCTTGGTCATGAAGCGGGCGACCAGCTGTTGGCGGCCGTGGCACTGCGTCTGGCCAGCACACTGCGCGGTGCTGACACGATCGGTCGTATGGGGGGCGACGAGTTCGTCGTCTTGATCGATGGGAGTGATCCCCACGTTCTCCCCGAGCTCGTGGCAGAACGACTGCTCGCCGTCATGAAGGAGCCGTTCGAACTGGACCAGTTCTCGACCACGCTCCATGCCAATACCAGTATCGGGATAGCCGTAGGCGATCGTCCCTCCGGTGGGGAGCTCCTGCGGGATGCCGATATCGCCCTTTACCAGGCCAAGGCGGCCGGCAAGAATCGATTCGCATTCTTTCACCCCGAGATGCAGGCCGATCTCGGTCGCCGGATCCGACTGGAATACGATCTGCGCTCCGCGCTCATCGGGGGACAGTTCCACCTCGTCTACCAACCGATCTACAAGCTCGACGACCTGGCCATGGTCGGTGTCGAGGCCCTTCTGCGGTGGACGCACCCGACGGAGGGCGTGCTTCTCCCGGACGAGTTCGTGCCCATACTGGAACAAACGGGCCAGATCCGAGAGGTGGGAGCATGGGTCTTACGACATGCCTGCGCCCAAATGGCGCTGTGGCATATCAGCGGCGACATTCTGGACGTCTCGGTCAATGTGTCGGGGCGTCAACTCGATGACGACAGGATCATTGAGCACATTCGCTCCGCGCTGCGGGTCAGCGGTCTCTCTCCCGACTCGCTGATCATTGAGGTCACCGAAACCTCGTTGATGCGAGACGCCACGTCGTCGGCCCGCCGACTCCATGCCATTAAGGACCTCGGGGTGAGCATTGCCGTGGACGACTTCGGCACGGGGTATTCGTCTCTCTCCTACCTCCAACAATTTCCGGTCGACTGCATCAAAATCGACCGCTCATTCGTGAGTGCCATGGGCGACTCCACCGAATCTCTGGCCCTTATTCGTACGTTCGTGCAACTCGGAAGGGATCTCGGTCTGAAGACGCTGGCTGAAGGGGTCGAGACGGCCGGCGAAATGGCACTCCTGCGCGCGGACAACGTAACCGAGGCCCAGGGCTTTCTCTTCACCGAGCCGCTCGACGCCACAGACTTTGAAGAACTACTGGTCCCAAAGCGAGTTCCTGTCCCTTCTAGCGGGAGGTCACATGAAGGTTGAAACAATGCCTCGGCGCGGAACGAGTCGGTCGTGACCGTCGTCGGCAACGAACTCATCTGCGATCGCTGTAGTAGCTGGATCAGCCTCGGCGCCTCATGCCTGCGCAATCGCAACCGAATCCGCACCTTCGGGACATCGAAGGGTTGGGGTCAGCAGGCAACCAAAGATCTGTGCCCGAAGTGCCGACCCGAGAGCATCCATGCCGGTGGCGTGCCATCAGGAACCGAGCAGCCCGTCAACCCCTGATTGGACTGGCCGCCTCGTTCTGATACGGCCGAAAGCGACATCTCTCGTCCTGGTTTTCCTTCTCAGCCCTCGCCTCCGTCTCGTACCCCTGGAGATACCTGGCCGCAACGAGCGCACCACGCGGCCGGCGTCCGGTCATCCGAGGGGTGGATCAGGGCTCCACAACGTGCACAACGCCAGATAACAGGAGACTGCTTTTCCGATCCCGACACAAAACCTTCCCTTTCATCCGGCTCGAAAACATACCCGCTGTGGTCCTGCTAGCGGTGGGATGGACGGTCGTCGAGCCTGGCTAGACAGCGCCGGTGACCTGGTGGTAACAGGCCGCACCTGGGCGAGTTTCAAAGGGCCGTGTGGCTCGAAACAAGCCCTCACCCTGGTTCATATCGCTATACTCCGCTCCAGCTGAGTTGACTCAACCTCCTCCAAAAACGGGGACGCACGTAGCGCTCAGGAGCCGGAAAGGGCTCAATGGAGGAGAAGCAAGAAGCGATCGCGGAGAGCCTCCGCGCGCTTACGCAATTTTTCGTCAACGATGGAACACTGGGCGACACTCTGCTTCGGGTAAGCGAAATGGCATGTGAATTCACTCCAGCCAAGTACGCCGGCATCACCATGATGGTCGAGGGCTCGCCGCGGACCGGAGTCTTCACGAACCCAGAAGCGCCCGAGATCGACGAAGCGCAATATCGCAGCGGTGAGGGGCCATGCATGTATGCCTTTCGAAACCAAGAGCTCTACCGCATCGATTCAACCGTCCAGGACCACCGTTGGCCCGACTTTTGTCAGAGCGCCGCAGCTCACGGGATTCATTCGACCCTGTCGGTCCCAATGGCCGCCCGGGGGAAGAGCCTGGGGGCGCTGAACCTCTACTCGGAAGCCGAGAACGCATTCACGACAGAGCATGAGGACAGTGTCCGAGTCTTCGCCGACCAGGCCTGCATTGTGCTGGCCAATGCGCAGGTCTATTGGGACGCCCGCCAGCTCAGCGAGAACCTGAGCCAGGCCATCGAAACGAGAGAGACGATCAGCCAGGCCGTCGGAATTCTGATCGCAGCTGGAGGCCGTTCACCCGACGACGCCTTTCAAGTCCTGGTCAACGCCTCACAACGCGAGAACCGGAAAGTGCGAGACATCGCCCAGGAGATCGTTTCCCGGACGGTAAAACGGCAAACCGAAGGCAGCGCGTAGAAATCGGGCCTTCTTGGTCGATCCCGTCGAGTGCCGGGTAAAAAGTACCGATGCAACCACTGTCAGGCCGTCCATATCCGCTCGGTGCCACGCCCACCGCTGAGGGTCTCAATGTCGCAGTCTCCTCGGAGATAGCGGAGACCGTCGAGTTCTGCCTGTTCGACGAGGACGGCACTGAGGAACGCATCGCGTTGCCGGAGCGAACAGCACACATTTGGCATGGGCTCCTCCCTGGCGTGGGGCCCGGGCAACGCTACGGGTTGCGTGTGCACGGACCTTGGGAACCCTCGAACGGCTTGCGCTGCAATCCCGCCAAGCTCCTTCTGGATCCCCACGCCACGGCCATCGATGGTGACGTCACCTGGGGACAATCGGTGTTCGGGCACGATCAGGACCAGCCCCACACCCTCAACGACCTCGATTCCGCCTCGGCCATGCCCAAGTGTGTGGTCACCGAGCGATCCTTCGATTGGCAAGGTGACACCCGCCTTCACATCCCCCTCGAAGAGAGCATCATTTACGAGACCCACGTCAAAGGTCTCACGCAGTGCCATCCCGAGGTGCCTGAAGAGATCCGCGGCACCTACGCCGGACTGGCTCATCCGGCCATCACCGGATATCTGTCGGATCTCGGCGTCACCGCAGTCGAGCTCCTTCCAGTCCATCAATTCGTGCACGATGCCCGGCTACTCGATTTAGGCCTCAAAAATTACTGGGGATACGACAGCATCGGATTTCTGGCCCCTCATGGGGCGTACAGCTCGGCGGGAACGGCCGGCCAGCAGGTAGACGAATTCAAAGCGATGGTCAAGGCACTGCACAGTGCGGGTCTCGAAGTCATACTCGACGTCGTCTACAACCACACCGCAGAGGGCAACCACCTCGGACCGACGTTGTCCCTGAAGGGAATCGACAACCCGGCGTACTATCGCCTCGTCGACGGTGATCGGGAGAGTTATTTCGACACCACGGGCACGGGAAACAGCCTCAATGTGGGTCACCCGGCCGCTCTCCGGCTCATCATGGACTCCCTGCGGTATTGGGTGACCGACATGCACGTCGACGGGTTTCGATTCGATCTGGCCACGACGTTGACTCGGCAAATGGGGAACGAGGACATTCACAGCGCCTTCTTGGACCTGGTCCACCAGGACCCCGTCCTCGCCCCGGTCAAGCTCATCGCCGAACCTTGGGACATTGCCGGCTACATGGTGGGCGGATTCCCGGCCCGCTGGTCCGAGTGGAACGGAAAATATCGCGACCAGGTCCGCGACTTCTGGCGGGGGGAGGAGGGCCTGCTGGGAGAGTTCGCCCTACGGGTGACCGGAAGTGGCGACATCTATTCCTCCGATCGCCGGGTCCCTACGGCGAGCGTCAACTTCATCACGGCCCACGACGGGTTCACGCTGGCTGACCTCACCGCGTACAACGAAAAGCACAACGAGGCGAACGGCGAGGACAACAAGGACGGCGAGAGCGATAACCGCTCATGGAATTGCGGCGTCGAAGGTCCGACCGACGACCCGGAGGTGACGAAGCTCCGTGATCGCCAGCGGCGCAATCTCATGGGAACCCTCCTTCTGTCCGCCGGGCTTCCCATGCTCTTAGGCGGTGACGAAATGGGTCGCACCCAACGAGGGAACAACAACGCGTACTGCCAGGATAACGAGATCTCCTGGTACGACTGGGAGCACGCGGATGAGCACCTCCGGGATTTCACCCGCACCGCGTTGGCACTGCGACGGGCGCATCCGGCGCTACGCCCACGCGAGTACCTACGCGGGCCGGGAGGCGCGCCAGCGCAGATGGTGCTCTATCGCGCCGACGGGAAACAAATGGTCGAATCGGACTGGCAAGATCCTCACGCCAAGACTTTGGCCATCTCGCTTGACGGCCGGCAGATCGAAGATGCCGAAGGTGACACAGATGGCGAACGATTCTTGGTCCTCCTCAACGCCCACTACGAACCGGTGACCTTTACTCTTCCGCTGGGCCACACCGACTGGCAGATCGTCCTGAGTAGCGTCGAGCCGTCGGAGGCCCCGACCGTGCAGGACGGCAACCTGATCGAAGTGGCTGACCGCTCGTTTCTGCTGCTCGTGGCGACGTAAACCAGCCTTTGACACCGGTATCGAAGCCTGCGAGGCTCGCTCGAGCGTCGCTCGGGCCGGTGCAGAATCCGGACCACGACGGTCGGTCATGGGCTGAGCAGTTGCCCGGGGGAGGTCTTGAACATGCGCACCAGAGCAGCCGTTCTCTTCAACGCACCAGGAAAGTGGGAGATTACCGAGCTCGAGCTGGAGCCGCCACGACAGGGCGAGCTCCTGATCAGGATGGTCGGAGCCGGACTGTGCCACTCCGATGATCACATGGTGACCGGGGACCTCCCTATACCTCCCGAAGCCCTGCCGATCGCCGGGGGACACGAGGGAGCAGGAGTCGTCGAGGAAGTCGGCCCCAACACTCCGGGATGGGAGGTCGGCGACCACGCCGTGCTCTCGTTTCTCCCGGCGTGCGGGTTCTGCCGCTGGTGTGCGTCGGGAATGCAGAACCTGTGCGACAACGGCTCCCGCATTCTGTCCGGCATAAGGGAGGACGGCACCCGTCGCATGTCCCTCGACGGCAAACCCGTCGGACAGGGCGCCGGGGTGGCCACCTTCAGCGAGTGGTCCACGGTGGCGACGCAGTCGGCCATCAAGGTCAGCAAGGACATCTCCTTAGAGGCGGCATGTCTGACGAGTTGCGGCGTCGCCACCGGTTGGGGTTCCGCCGTCCGATCGGCCGACGTCAGTGCCGGGGACGTCGTCATTGTCATGGGCATAGGCGGAATCGGCATCAACGCCGTGCAGGGAGCGTCGCAAGCGGGTGCTTCGGTGGTCATCGCGGTCGACCCGGTTCCCATGAAGCTACGGGAGGCTCTCGGCTTAGGGGCGACGCATGCCGTGGCGACAATGGAAGAGGCCACGGAAATCGCCCGCAGCTTCACCAACGGACAAGGCGCCGACTCGTGCATCGTCTGCGTGGGCATCACCACCGGCGAGCACATCGCCCAGGGCGTCGAATCCATCAGGAAGGCGGGAACGTGCGTCATGACCGGACTGCCACGCATGGCCGACGACGTCGCCATCCCGATCTCCATCCGCCACATGGTCCTCTTTCAGAAGCGGCTGCAGGGTGCCCTCTTCGGTGCTTCCAACCCCTCCAAGGACATTCCGGCGTTGCTCGAGCTCTACCGACGGGGTCAACTGAAGCTCGACGAGCTGATCACGCGGCGCTACACCCTCGATGAGATCAATGAGGGTTTCGAGGACATGCGAGCCGGACGCAACCTACGCGGCATCGTGGCGTACGGGAGTTAAGGGGTAATCCATGGATATCGGGTTATTTCCCGGCGGCGGGTTCAACGACGCGTCAGGACTGCGCGGACTGGGTACGGCGGCAGAAGAGCGTGGCTTTCATTCCCTTTGGTTCCCCGAGCACGTCGTTCTCTTCGACGAGATCGACTCGGTGTCGCCGTTCACAGGCCGGCGCGCCCTCGCCTCGGGCACATCACCCATGCTCGACCCGCTCACCTGCGTGACGTTCGTCGCGGCGAGCACGCAGCGAATCCGCCTGGGCACGGGGATATGCGTCCTTCCACTGCGAAACCCGGTATTCCTGGCCAAGGAAGCGGCCACCATCGATGTGCTCTCGGGTGGTCGTTTGGACCTCGGCGTAGGAGTGGGATGGGTCGCCGAGGAGTTCGATGTCGTCGGAGTTCCGTTCGACCAGCGAGGCCCGATCACCGACCGGAACCTCGCTGTCCTCGAAACGTTGTGGACCGACGAGGTGTCGCACTACGAGGACGACACCTACCGGCTCCCCGCTTGCCAGCAATATCCCAAGCCCATACAGCGCCCGCACGTTCCGGTACACATTGGCGGCACTTCCAACGCCGCCCTCCGTCGTGTGGCGCGCTACGCCCAGGGCTGGTACCCCTTCAATATCAAGCCGGACGACCTCAAGACGCGCCTGGCCGTCCTCGAAGGAATGTTGGCTGACCACGGACGTCGTCGGACCGAGATCGTGGTGAGCGTCTGCGCCTTTCTTTCCGCCGTCGACATCGAGGACGTGAAGCGCTTTCGAGATGCGGGCGCGGACCAGGTCATCCTCTTCGAACCGAACCTCGCCCCCGACCCCCGGGCCCGACTTGACGCACTGGTGACCCAGATTGTGGAGCCCGCAGCTGCACTCTGAATAAAACCCGGGTGGTGCAGCTTCATCCCTCCACCAGATAGGCCCGTGACTCCTCGCGCAGGGCCATTCCGTGCCCAACCCGGTCGGCGTCGGGTGTGAGCGACCCTCTCCATGGCTCGAGAGTGCCGGTGAAGAGCAGGTTGTCCAGTCGGACGTGGTCGTGAAAGTACTCGACGTGCCGCAGACGCGGCACGGCCGCCGCGACATGTGCGTGAAGATTCGGTGCGCAGTGGGCGGAGATGTCGAGCCCATGTGACGCCGCGATGGCCGCAGCGCGGAGCCACGAGGTGTAACCGCCACACCGTGTCACGTCGGCCTGCAGGCAATCGACCGCCTCGGCGTCGACCATTTTGGCGAAGTACGTCTCGTCATACCCGTACTCGCCGGCCGCGACGTCCAATGGGAGCTGATCTCTCACCTCGCGCAGACCAGCGAGGTCGTCGGACGATACAGGTTCCTCGAACCAGGACACACCAAATTCCTCGGAGAGCCGACGGCCGATCCGCACGGCCTGCTTACGCGTGTACGCGCCGTTGGCGTCCACGAAGAGCTCCGTGGTGTCTCCAAGGACCTTCCGGGCCAATGCGCAGCGGGCCAGATCTCGCGCCGGGTTGGCTCCCCAGGACTCGCCGATCTTGATCTTCACGGCCGAGATCCCCTGCTCGCTTACCCACTTCTCCAGTTGGTTGGCGGTGGTGGTGTCGGAGTACGTCGTGAACCCCCCGCTGCCGTATATCGGGATGGAGGGAGCGCACCGGCCAAAGAGCGAGACCAGGGACACACCGAGCAGACGGGACTTGCAGTCCCACAATGCGATATCGACGGCGGAGATGGCCGAACTCACCACCCCGGCTCGGCCCTGATTGCGGATGGATCGCACCATGGCCTCATGGGCCCCCCCAACATCGTGCACGTCGCGGCCCTTGACGACGTCGGACAGGGTGTCGATGACGACCGCCCGGCAGGCGCCGGCACCATAGGTCCATCCCAGTCCCGTCGCTCCCCCCGCCTCCACCTGGACTACCACGACGGTGGTCGAAGACCACTCCAGCGTGCCATCCGCCTCGGGCTGATCAGTCGGCACCTGGTAGACGTGACACTGCACAGCCGAAACGGCGGCATCACCCAGCCGCGTCACGTGGAGGTGCATCTTTCTCCTGACATGTGGTGTTCGGGGTACCCCACGCCCCTCAGGGTGAAACACGCCACCGGGTGGGCGCTGCGCCAGCAAAACAAGGTTGCGGAGCGCTGGCCCTGGGTAACGGTTCATAAGCCCCACCCTGAGTCCAAGGAGAGATCGGATGTCGAAAATTGCGGGTGAAGCACTCATTGAACGCCTCGCCGACTGGGGTGTCGACACCGTCTTCGGCCTCCCCGGCGACGGCATCAACGGGATCATGGAGGGTCTCCGACGCAATAGGGACAGGGTCCGCTTCGTGCTGGTTCACCACGAGGAGGCGGCCGCGTTCATGGCGACGGGGTATGCCAAGTCGACGGGTCGCCTCGGCGTCTGTCTGGCCACCTCGGGACCGGGCGCAATTCACCTACTCAATGGACTGTACGACGCCAAACTCGATCATGCGCCCGTTCTGGCCATCACGGGTATGCAGGAATCACAGATGCTCGGGACCGGTTACCAGCAGGAAGTAGCCCTGGAGAAGTTGTACATGGATGTGGCCGAGTACAACCAAATGATTCATGTCCCCACGCAGGTGCCCACGCTGGTGGACCTGGCGATTCGCCATGCCCTGTCCCGCCGCGGCGTGGCCCACCTGACGATTCCGACGGACATTCAGATCGCGGACGCCGACGCCAACCCGTGGGAGGCCCCAGCTCCTGCGGTCATTTCGCCCACAGCTCCCATCTTCCTGCCGGCTCCGGGCATCCCGCGCCCCGCCGACGTCCAAGCGGCGGCCGAGGTGCTCGCGGCAGGCACGAAGATCGTGATGTTGGTGGGAGCGGGCGCCTTGGGGGCACGTTCCGAAGTTCTTCGAACGGCCCAGCGTCTCGGAGCGCCCATCGTGAAGACGCTGCCGGGGAAGGCAGTCGTCCCCGATGACGATCCCCTGTGTCTCGGTGGCATCGGGCTGTTGGGCACCGCTCCCTCTATGGAGGCCATGGAGGCCTGCGACACCCTACTGATGGTGGGCACCAACTTCCCGTACACGAAGTACCTGCCCGAGCCCGGGCAGTGCAAGGTCGTACAAATTGAGGCTGATCCCATTCGGGCCGGCAACAGAATCGCCACGGACGTGCCCATGATCGGCGATGCCAAAGAGTCGTTGGCTGCCCTTCTCCCCTACCTCGACGAACGAAGCGACCATGACTTCCTGCACAAGCTGCAGTCGAGCATGGACGACTGGCGCAAACGGATGGTCGCACTCGAGTCCATCGACGACGATCCAATCCAGCCGCAACGTCTGATGAAGGTGATTGACCGGCTGGCCGATGACGACGCCATCCTTACGTCGGACTCGGGGACCATCGCCACCTGGGCCGCGCGTCATTTCACCATCCGAGACGGTCGTGAGTTCTATCTGTCGGGCAACCTGGCCACCATGGCTCCGGGGCTCCCCTACACCATCGCAAACCAATGGGCCCACCCGAATCGCCAGTGCATCGCCTTTGTCGGCGACGGTGGATTTGCCATGCTGATGGCTGAATTCGGGACAGCATGCCGCTACGGCTTGCCAATCAAGGTGATCATCAACAACAACGCCTCGTTGGGACAGATTCTCTGGGAACAGCTCGTCCTCGGCTACCCCGAATTCGGGGTGCGCTTCGACCAGGCTCCCAATTTCGCTCCCTGGGCCCAGGCGTGCGGTGGACTAGGGCTCCACGTCGACAAGGTATCCGATCTGGAAGGGGCCGTCGCGCAGGCCCTTGCGCATCCGGGCCCGGCGCTCGTCGATGTGACGGTAAATCCGGACGAACCCCCCATGCCGGGCAAGGTGCAATACGAACAGGCCAAGGGATTCGTGAAATCGTTCCTCAGCGGGCAGCCCCGTCGAGCGACCATTGCCAGCACCTTGTTCCGCGACAAAATTTCCGAGCTGAAGGGATGAGGGTGCGAAGGCAACAGAATCTCGAAGGCGGTCTGATAGGCATCGACCATCTGGTCCAGAACATTCGTCATGGGCGATTCGAGCGGATGCTCTCGGGGCTCACCGGCGTGGGAGCGCTGATCACCGGCGTGGAGATCTGGCTGGAACACGATCGGGCCAGCTTCGGCAATCGAATGATGTGGCTCCCCGTAGCGATCACCCCAGCCATCGCAACGGCAGGGATCGCGGGAGTGTTCTCGCGGCGTGCAGCCAAGACCGTGCTGCCGGCGGTATCCGCCCTCGTCCTCGTGAACAGCCTGCAGGGCCAATACCTGCATCTGCGCGGGATTAGCCAACGGCCGGGGGGATGGAAAATGGCACGTTACAACGCCGAAATGGGTCCCCCGACCTTCGCTCCGCTCCTCTTCGGTCTCGTGGGTGGCATGGGCCTGGTGGCGTCCGTCCTCCGGCGGGAGGATTGATCGTTGGGGACGACACCCGGCTCGGCCGAGCGCCGTTTTCCCGGCTTCGACGTCACCGCTCAGTCACCGACCTGGGACGAGACGACGAAAGCGGTGGTCATCGGCCGACTCGCCACGATCCCCCCTATCCGCTTCTTCACCTCGCAGGAGGAGCCTACGGCGCGGGCCCTCGTCGACCGCCTGCTGGCGCAGGACGACGACCCGAAGATTCCCGTGCTTGAGATG
The DNA here is from genome assembly GCA_963737745.1 of uncultured Acidimicrobiaceae bacterium. Lineage (GTDB taxonomy): Bacteria > Actinomycetota > Acidimicrobiia > Acidimicrobiales > RAAP-2 > Bog-473. The sequence goes on from CAVTTR010000012.1 coordinate 421,737, forward strand.
ATCGACCAGCGTCTGGTCGAACAACTCGGCGATGGATATCGCTACGAGGACCTGCCCGAGGACCCGGACGCGTGGCGACGCTCGGTCCACGGATTTGATTCCGACGCCCGAGGGAGCTCGGGGAAGCCGTTCTGGAAGCTTGAGCGAGGAGCGCAGCAAGACGCCATAGAGGAAGTGCGCCTTACCAAGGGTGTATGGCACGGGATGCCGGCGCCGCGCCTGTTTTCGCTTTGGATGCGCTACGTCTGCAGTGCGTTTTATTCCCATCCATGGGCGTGGAACGAGATCGGCTTCGGCGGACCCGCTTATCCGCGCGGCTACAAAAATTTGGGCCTCGACCGCCGCGAGCCTTGGGAAGTTCCTGAGCGCCACGAAGGCGACCCGTTGCCCTGGGCCGAGCGGGCAGAGGCAGCGAGACGCCGCCACACGGCAGACATGACCTCGGACGATCTCCGTACAAAATGAACGTCCGCCGGCGAAATGAATCGGCCTGGCTTCTGCCCAACGACGGGACGCGCACGAATCATCAACTGCGGCGCGACATGCGACGTTACGGACAGGACGAAGAGGTCGACCTGGTCGTGGTCGGATGCGGCGCCGGGGGCGGCGTCCTCACGCAGCGGTTGGCCCGACGCGGATGGAGTGTGGTGACCTTCGATGCGGGGCCGTTCTGGGATCCGGACAAGGATTGGGTCAGCGATGAGGCGGGCTCGCACAAGCTCTATTGGAACGAGCCCCGCGTCATTTCTGGATCGGACCCGGTTGCACTTGGCAACAACAACTCGGGACGAGGCGTCGGTGGCTCGATGGTCCACTTTGCCGGTTACGCCCCGCGCTTTCACCCGTCGGACTTTCGCACCTTTTCTCTCGACGGGGTGGGCGCCGACTGGCCGCTGCGTTACGAGGACCTCAAGCCCTACTACGTCCAGATGGAAGAGGAGCTGCCTGTCGCGGGCCAACGGTGGCCCTGGGGGGACCCGCACCGCTATCCCCAGTCCCCTCACCCCATCGGCGGAAACGGGTCGGCGTTCGTCCGCGGCTGCGAGGCCATGGGGATCGAGGTCCGCATCGGACCGGTCGCCATAGTCAACGGGCGCTTCGGCAACCGACCGCATTGCATTTACCGCGGGTTCTGTCTGCAGGGCTGCAAGGTCAACGCGAAGGCCTCACCGCTTATCACGCACGTCCCGGACGCTCTGGCCCATGGCGCTGAGATCAGGTCTGATTGCATGGTCAGCCGCGTCGTGGTGAATGGCGCGGGGCGGGCCACCGGCGTGATCTACCTCCATCAGGGAGTGGAATACTTCCAAGCCGCCCGGCTCGTCGTGGTGGCCGGGTATTCCATCGAGACGCCCCGCTTACTTCTGAATTCGGCCTGCCGGCAGTTTCCCGACGGTCTGTGCAACGACCACGACCAGGTGGGGCGCTACGTCATGGTTCAGGGCGCACCGCAGACGGCGGGCCGCTACGAGGAGGAGATACGCGCCTATAAGGCTCCGCCCCCCGAAGCGTCGACCGAGGCGTTCTACGAGACCGACTCGACCAAGAACTACAAGCGAGGATTCTCATTGCAGTGCATCGCCCCGCAGCCGATCGTTTTCGCGGAACACGTGGCCGCCCAGGGTCATTGGGGAGAGACCATCGCGCGAATACATGCGCGACTACATACACTGGGCCACCTTCGGCGCCCTCTGCGAGTTCCTGCCTCGGCCGGAGAACAGAGTGACCCTGGCCGATGAACACGATCGCCACGGCTTACCGGTGGCCAATCTCGCGTACTCGATGTGCGACAACGACAGGGCCCTCGTCAAGGCGGCACGGACCGTGATGGAGGAAATGCACCACGAGGCGGGGGCCGAGGAAGCAATCACGATCGAGCGTTATGCCCACCTCATCGGCGGGTGCCGCATGGCCACCGACGAGAAGTCGGGAGTCGTGGACGCCAACCTCCGGACGTTCGCTATCCCCAACCTGTACGTCGTCGACGGGAGCGTGTGCCCCACCCAGGGGAGTGCCAACCCAGCGCTCACCATCATGGCCCTGGCCGCCCGGGCGGCCGACCATCTGAGCAGGGGGACGCTTTAGGAGGACTTCGGATTTTTGCGATCTGAGCGTCCTTCAAGACGCCCGGCTTCTTTGACGTCAGCCGTGCACTGCGTTGCGTCTCAGGGCTCGAGACTCGACACGGCGAATCTCCACGCCGTCGGCCGTGAGGCGATGCTCATACGTCGGCTGCGAAACGGTGGCTGGCCCACGGCGAACCGATCCGTCGTTCACATCGAACCGGCTGCCATGCCAGGGACATTCAATACAGTCCACCCCGACCTTCGTGCCCTCAGACAAGGGCCCGCCCCGGTGGCTGCAACGATCACCCAATACCGCGAGACCATCTCCGGTCGAGAGGGCCACGATCCTGACTCCCCCCACGGTGGCACAGACAGGGTCGTCGCCAATCTGGGCGAACTCGGGCACGAGCGTCCAGTCGTCGGGTCCGGCCTCGAAGGCATTCGTGTCCACGCCCACGCCAAGCGCGTAGGCCAGATGGCCTCCGAGCCAGCCTGCACACATCACCGCCAAGGCGCCGGTCGACAGGGGGGCGAGGACGGATCTGCCCCGTCCAGAGCCGATATAAGCCAGGGCGAAGCTAGTAATGGCCACACCGTTGAGGGAGGCGTGCACCAAGCCGACCCGACGCTCGGCACCGTCGGTATCCAACCAGTCCGACCACCCGGTCGTGGCCGCCGGGAGGGCCGCCAGCACACCAGCACCAAGAAGCGTTCGTGCGGCTCGCCTTTCTCCCTTGTTGGCCCAGAGCAACAGGGCCCCCGACCAAAGACCGATCGGCGGCGCCACCAACATCGGGTGAGCCGGGTGACCCAGAGGGGTGCCGCTGAGCACGTCTCGTAGCCGGCCCGGCTGGAGCACCCGCCGCAACACTCCTTGCATCCGCTCGGCCGCCGGATCGAGCCACTCCGCAGACTCGAGGACGGCCGCAAGGCGCGTCGCCGCGGCATTGGGCGAACCCTTCCCGAGCACATGCTTCCCTGAATCTGCGGACATGGTCATCCCGTTCCCGCTCACCGATTCCTCAAACCGATCCGCCTGGCTTGAGCAGAACCTTCGTCCATCCCTCGTCTCTCTTGTCAAAATGCGCATAGGCGTCCGGTGCCTCGGTCAGAGGAACTTCGTGCGAAACGATTTTGGACGGTTGCGCTCGCCCCTCAATGATGAGGTCGCGCAACTGGCGGTTATACCGCTTGACGGGCGCCTGGCCCGTGCCCATTCGAAGGCCCTTCTGGAAAAGAGTGCCGTAGTCGAATGCGACGCGCCCCTCCTTTGCCAGCTCGTTGGCCGCGCCCGGGTCCTCGGGCACGTACACACCCACCACGCCGATTGCTCCCGTCGATCGGACCACTTTGACCAGGTTGTCCAAAACGAGTTCGGGATGCTCTGTGCCGGTGGAATCGTGAGCCTGAAAACCCACCGCCTCGACGCCGCGATCGACCATCCCCTCGTTCACGTCGAGAATCTGCTCGACCGGGTCGCCCTCCGAGAAGTCGATGGCCTCGGCACCGAAACCCTGCGCCAGCTTGAGTCGATCGGGGTGTTGGTCGACCACGAACACCCGAGAGGCGCCTCGGATCATCGCGCTGTGGGCCGCCAGCAAGCCCACGGGACCGCCGCCGAAGACTGCCACGCTGTGGCCGGGACCGACCTCCCCCAGGACACAGGCGTGATATGCGGTGGGAAATATGTCCGACAACATGGTGAAATCATTTTCGAATTCGCTCCCCGGGGGCAGGACCAACAAGTTGAAATCGGCGAAGGGGACCCGTAGATATTCGGCCTGCCCGCCATCGTACGGACCCATGTTGGCGTATCCGTACGCAGCCCCATCGACACCGTCCGTGGGGTTGGTGCGGGTGCAGAAGGACGTCCATCCCTGCTGACAGTTGGCGCATGTCCCACAGGCGATATTGAAGGGAACCGAGACCCGGTCGCCGGGCCTTATGAAGGCAACGCCATCGCCGACCTCACGGACGATGCCCATATTTTCATGGCCCAGGATCTTGCCTTCCTCCACATTGGTCCTGCCCTCGTACATGTGGAGGTCCGATCCGCAGATGTTGGTGGTCGTGATTTCGACGATGGCGTCGGTCGGAGACTGGAGCTCAGGGTCCGGAACGTCGCGCACCTCCACGGAAAAAGCGCCTGCATAGATCAGTGCCTTCATGCTGTCCTCCTGAGGGGTCGACTGCGGTGCCTCGATTGGGCTTGGAACGCTTTACCCAAAAGGCATCGACCTAAGCGGCGTCTTGGCGCCTCCCCTTGACGCAACGCCAGAACTCCTCAAGGTGGACGAGACCGCCCACCCCGGTGAGGAGGCAAAGGGCGGCGACGTACCTCGGCGTCATCGGTGACTTTTTTCTCTGCAGTATCCAGCGCTCCGACTTCGGTAGCTCGCGCCAGGCGGGCCACGCATCCAGACCGGCCAGGAGCGCCACCAGGAACGGCGCCATCTCCAAGAAGGTATGGACCTGCTGCTCAGTGGCGCTGATTGTTCGTTTGCTACGGGTGGCAACGGTCAGGTCCCGGTGCGCGGTGAGCTCATGGACGAGAGCCGATCCAGTGAGAAGCGTCAGTACGAGTGGGTTCACCTCGGCCAAGACCAGGATTCCGAGTGGAATCGACCCTTCGCCCAGCATCACGAGGTGCAGGGCCGATTCAGGCACCCCTCCATGGTCGGGCTTCTCGATGTGCGTCCGCCGATGCTGCCACCAATCCAAGACGCCGGGGATCCCCCAACTGGGGAGCACCCCATAGAAAAGGAATGAACCAGCGGCGCTCATCGGCTTCTTGCCCACTCCTTCTTTCCCTTCTCCCGTTTGCCTTCCGTTCATCGGCGCTCGGGTGACGGAGGGTGACGTACCCCGCAGTGGTCCCTGCGAACCGCGGGACGGCAAGGGTCTCGAAAGTGGCCAGAACTTGGCCATGTTGGCTGTTAGCCATGTCCGGCCATGTTGGCCATGTTGGCCATGTTGGCCATGCAAGAGAGTCTGCATTCACCGCAGCGTCGGGGCCGGCGTAATTTTCCGGTGTTGAGGGTTTTGCCCCCGAGAGGGGTGGGTACCGCAGCGGGGAAGCACCCAACCTGGCCAGGGGGGCGGTGCATCGATAGCCCCGCCCCTTCAGGCGGGGCTATCGCCGTTTCAGGTAGCCGGTGTGGAGGGTGGTATCCGCGAGCGCACGGCCAGCAGGCACATGTCATCGTCGAGACGGGCCGAGTGCATGCGCCACTGGAGCACTTCGTCGCATATGGCCTGGGGTGAAAGGTCGTCCAGCTCCACCACGAAACTCAGCAAGGCGTTCATCCCGTCGTCGACGACGTGGCGTCGACGCTCGACGAGGCCGTCGGTATAGAGAAGCAGCGTCGTCCCAGGTCGAAGGACCTTGATCTCTTCTTCGTACTCCCAATCTGCCGTGGCTCCGAGAAGCCGACCTCCGGGAGGTGGAACGAGATACCCGAATTCTCCCTCCCGGCACCGGAGCACCGGTGGATGTCCGGCGTTGGAGCGCAACAAGGTGCCACGGTTCTGGTCCCACACGGCGACGATGGCGGTGGCGAAAACGCCCGGCTCGAGACGGCACATCATGTTGTTCAGTCGAGTGAGCACCCGGGCTGGTGAGGGGTCCTCCACGGCGTAGGCCCGGACCGCATTGCGGAGCACGACCATCACGGCAGCCGCCTGAGGTCCATGACCCGCCACATCGCCGATGACCAGACAGGTCCCTCCTTCCACGGGGAAGATGTCATACCAATCGCCCCCCATCGGCGCATCGCTGGCCGGGAGATACAACGCCGCGACATCGAGGGCGGCCGTCTCGGGCAGCACCCGGGGTAAGAAGGCAGCTTGCAGGAGCTGCGCCGTGACGCGGTCATGCGAAGCTGTTTCATCGTGCTCGCGCCGATACCAACCGGCTCTTTCGATGGCTTGGGCGGCCAGCCTAGAGATCAGGTCAAGGCGTCGGACCTGATCGACGTCGAAAACTTGCGCGTCGGGCCATCCGAACCCCGCCGCACCAAGTATCACGCCGTCCGACGACACCAAGGGCAACGAAGCCGTGGCATGAAGTGACGCCGCCAACGTGTCGGACACCATGTGCGGATAACGCTCAGCCAGCTCCTCGATGGATGGGAACAGCACGGGAGGCCGGTCTGTATCGCCTCGGTAAGCGGGGTCGCTTCGGTCAGATCGAACTCGCTCCAGCGGGCCGCGATCGCCGGGTCAAGGATTGAGCCGTGCACGACACGCACCTGCTGAGAGGCGACATCGAGCAGAGCCATGTTCGAAAACGATGCGCCAGCGGTGGCGGCGCCTTCCTGCGCCAATGCACTCGCCACATCGAGTGGGGACACTGCATTGAGCAATGTGGCGGCCAAACGCCAGATGCCATCATCCGACGGCCGAGATCCACGCTTCTTGCGCACTGGGCTCCGGTGCGGGCGCGAATGACGTCACTCTCTCTTTTGAGGCAGGTCCAACGCCGGGCCGCCTACCCTGTCCGTCCATATCCCACTCTCTCGCCGGGGGTGGCATCCGATCTGGCTTTTCAAATCGGACAACGGAAAATGGAACTGATTACCGGAAAGCGCATCCTCACTGCAACCCGAAGAGCATACTCGGGTACGGGAGGAAGCAACCCGGCGCCATCATGCGTACAGGGGTTCGCGGGGGGTATACCACCGATGCCAGGGACCACGGTACGTCTCGGGTCGCAAGGGCTGAGTCCTGAGGACTCGGCTTTTGCGCGTCAAGGGGGGATTGCCGTGCACGCGACGAAAAGTGCGCATGGGTAGCGTTTCCACGTGGTCCTGTTTCGCGTGACCATCCAGCATCCAGAGAACCGCTCAACAGTGGAGGTTGAGGCCGCTAATTATTTCACCGCCGAGCACTGGGTGACCTTTTGGACTCCGGGCACTCCCCAACCGGTACTCCGGTTGCCTCGTGAGCACGTGGTTGACATCGAAGTGCAGCGCCCGGAGGGGAATCACTACCTCGGGACTGACGTTGTGCTTGCTCAGTGGTGGTGACAGGAGGAAGTATGGCCAGAGCCGTCCATTTCGATCACTACGGAGACCGAGACGTCTTGTACGTCGCCGATGTCGACATCCCCCGGCCCGCTCTGGGTGAGGTCGTGGTGGCGGTGAAGGCGGCGGGACTGAATCCGGGTGAGGCCGCGATCCGACAAGGAGCGCTCGAAGCCCGCTTCCCGGCCACCTTCCCTTCAGGCGAGGGCAGCGACCTGGCGGGTGTCGTGCACGAGGTGGGCGAGGGAGTCAGCGAGTTCGCCGTGGGAGATGAGGTGCTCGGATGGTCCGAGCGTCGTTCCAGCCATGCCGACTACGTCGCCGTGCCCGTCTCCCAGCTCATCGCCAAACCACCCGAGCTGAGCTGGGAGGTCGCAGGATCCCTCTACGTGGTCGGCTGCACCGGCTTCGTCGCGGTGCGGGCGGTCGATGTCTCTCCCGGCGACACCGTCGCGGTGTCGGCGGCCGCGGGCGGAGTGGGCACCGTCGTGGTCCAGCTCCTGAAGGCCAAGGGCGCCACGGTCATCGGCATCGCCTCCCCGCCGCATCACGAGTGGCTCATGGCGCACGGGGTGGTCCCGGTGGCATACGGCGACGAACTGGCCGAGCGTGTCAAGGCCGCCGCTCCGCAGGGGATCGACGCCTTCATCGACCTCTTCGGGCCGGCCTATCTCCAACTCGCCGTCGAACTTGGCGTGGTCAAGGATCGCATCGAGACCATCATCTCCTTTGAGAAGGCGGCGGAGCTGGGCACAAAAGCGCAAGGCAGCGGTGACGGGTCCACCACGGAGATTCTCTCCACCGTGGCGACATTGGTTGCCTCAGGTCGGGTCGAGATTCCCATTGCCGCCACCTACCCACTGGAAAAGGTCCGGGAGGCCTATGCCGAACTGGAACAGCGGCATACTCTCGGCAAGATCGTGCTGGTGCCATAGGGTCCCTCACTGATCGGGAGGCGCCTCCAGGAGCAGCAGCGCCACCGGATAGCGCTGGAACAGTCGGCTCGAGGTCGACGACATGTCCGTAACGGTTACCCGTGAACGCGTCGCGATACTGACCCTCGGGCAGCGAGAGCGTCGTCGCGCCCCACACCGCCCAGACGCTGCAGTCCCACCGGAAGACGGGTGGCCAACGTGATGGCGCCCCCCCGGTCGAATGCGAGCAAATGGTCGTGCCGCGGGCCTTCTACGACCAGCGGCGTGTAGTTGGTGAACAGTTCGGGACGATCGCGCCGAGCTTGGAGCGCCTGGTGGGTCACCCACAGCTTGGTCGAGGGAGAATCGAAAGCCGAAGGCCCTGATTCTGCCTTTTCGAGCGCCTCCAACATGGCGAATTGTCGGATGGAAGTCGACCGGGACGCCGGTTGTCCGGGTCGACCAGTGAGCCCTCGAACGTTTCGCTTCCCTCGTACACGTCGGGCACGCCGGGCATGGTCAGTTGGACCACCTTCTGCAGGAGGGCGTTTGACCACCCAGGCGCAAGGATCCGCTGGGAAAACGGTTCGATCACGTTCCGCATCTCGGGTCGGTCGTACGCCGCATCCACCGCGTCATGGACCGCTCGCTCGAATTCCTCGTTGGGCTCGGCCCAACTGGTCTCTTCGGAGGCCTCGCGGATGGCCTTCTCGGCGAAGGCGTGGACTCGTTCGCGCTCGATCAGTCCCGTCGCGGCCATGGATTGCCAGAGGAGGTAGCCGAACGGGGCATTGGGGATTGGGGCAAGTTGAAGCAGGCGACGTGCTGCCGCCGCCCATTCCTCGGGCAACTCGGCCAGCACGGCCAACCGCGCCCGTAGGTCTTCCCCCCGTTTCGTGTCGTGGGTGGACAGGGTGGTCATTCCGAGAGGAGCCCGCTCCATGCGCCGACGCTGCGCCGAATGAAAGTCGGCCACGCTCAGGCCAAAATCCCCGGGGCTGGCGCCGACTTCGTTGAGTGCGATGAATCGTGAGTAACGGTAGAAGGCGGTGTCCTCGACACCTTTTGCCATGACGGCACCAGTTATCTGCTGGAACAGGATGGACAGCGCGTCGGCGAGGGTTCGACAGCCGTGCCTGTATGGCTTCGACGGCGTCGATCAAATCAGGCCGCGCGCTGGAGCGCGGCGGCCACGGCCTGTTGCAAATGGTCCGCCCCCAAGGGGAGGTAGGTGCGATACACGGGTAGCGCCACGGCAAGTTCGACGAGGGCCTCCTCCGCTTTGTCTATGTCGACGGCGAGGCGAGCCAGACGGCGGAACTCGGCCGCCAACAGAACGGTCGCGGCCTGATATTTGCCATGGTGGACGTGCTCGGGCCACGTGCGCCTGTCCCCCGTGAGCTCGACGTAGAGGTCGTCGAGCGTGCCTTCGGCCGACGGATCAATCAGAAGCGCGTTGACCTGACCGAGAGCGTCGTACCCCGTCATGCCGGCCACCGGCCATTGCGCCGGAAGCTCTTCGTCGCGCTGTGTGATCTTCTCCACGACGATCCAGGTCTCGGGGGCCGATGCCGCCAGGCGCTCCAGGTACTGACCGGGAGCCGCCAGCCCGTCGGGATGATCGATGCGGAGGCCACGTACGCCCAACTCGCGCACCCATCGCAGGATCTCGCGGTGCGTGGCTTCGTACACTTCGGGGTCCTCCACCCGGAGCCCGGCCAGATCGGTAATGGCGAAGAAGCGGCGGTAGTTGAGTTCGGTGTCGGCGAGATCCGCGTCGATGAATCGATAGTGCTGCCGGAGGTGCACGGCGGCCGGCGCGTCACCCTCGTGCCAGCTGCCGGGTGCGAGGGGATACACGGTGGTCCCCGTAGTGGAGTTCGTCACCTTCGATCGAAAGATCTCGGTGCGCGTCGAAATCGGCCGCTAACACGGGGATCAAGACCCTGCCGTCGCCCCCGGCCCAGTCAACGTCGAACCAGGTTCCGTACGCCCCTTCGGGCCCACTGCGCAGCAACTCCCACCACGCCCTGTTCTGCGTGGGGTCAGCGACCCCCATGTGGTTGGGAACGATGTCGACGACGACGGCTATCCCCGCCCGCCTCGCCGCTTGGGCCAATTCCTGCAGACCCACCATTCCCCCCCGAGCCGGGTCGACCATGGCGTGGTCCACCACGTCATACCCGTGCGTCGAGCCTCGGGCAGCACGCAAAAGTGGCGATAAATACACCGCTCCCACACCCAGTCGGCCGAGATACTCGACGACGGGGACGGCGTCGAGGAGCGTGAAGTGCTCTGAAATCTGAAGCCGGTACGTAGAGCTGGGCGCAAAGGGCCCTGCGGTCGTCATTGAATATTTCCGTTCTGTGGACTCGGAGTCCTACCGTCGAGGCCTCCGGTTGCAAGGGTACGGCGTCGCCTCAGATCTCCAATGGATACCCGGGAGGAGACGGCGACGTGCCGTGTTTCTTCAGACCGACATCCGGGGATGGACGATGAGATACGACATGAGCCCGGTGAGTTGGAACAAGCGTATGACTCGGCGGTTGGGATGCAGGATCACCAGCCCGCCCCCGTCGGCCTTGGCGCGCTTGTGTTCCGCCACCACAACCGACAGTCCACTTGAATCCATAAATTCCAAGTGCGTGAGGTCCAGTTCAAGATGGCTCACACCTTGACGTGACAACTCCGCGAACTGTTGGAACAATCGGGGTGAGGTGGATGCGTCGAGCTCGCCGCGCAGGCCGATGACCGTCCGTGCGTCGGACTCGGACAACTCGATCTCTAACGCATGTGCCGACAGACGCGTCATTGTCTTCACCTCTTTGTTTTGCGAACGTCTTGGCGAGGCGCCATTCCTGCATCAGGCTCTGCAACCAGTATGAACCCTAGGCGGGAAAATTTAAAGGACCGTCCGCGTGGCAACGGCACAGTCCGCGCTGCTGTGGTTGCGGGATCGGATCGGGAGGGGCGGGTTCGGGTTCAGGAGTCGTGGGAATCGTCATGACTCGGGGGTACCCGAGAGCGACGGTTCGAAACCGTGTCGTCTAGCGACAGGGCAAGAGGGCCCACACACACTTCCCGCGGTCGCCCGTGGCAACGCCCCACTCCGCCGCGATCGCCGCCACAATGTGCAGGCCGCGTCCGGACACACCCTGCGACGGCGGCTGCTGCACTGCGGGCGCCGGATTCTGGTCACCAACCTCGACTAAAACGTCGGAGCCTCGGCGATTGAGCGAGACGGTGAAAGGGCTTCCGGCATGAATACACGCATTGGTGGCCAATTCGCTCACAATGAGGCCAATGTCCGAAGAGTCGCAGCCGAGGGTCTTCGCCTGTGCTTGCGCAAAGTGCCGGGCGGCACTCACTTGTGAGGGCGAAGGTGCGAACGACTCTGTCACCATTGCTTGATCCTTACCCTGTGGACGAGATGCCAACCCTCGGGTTTGGAATATCTAAAGGTGATTGCCCTGCCATTGGACGAGGACAAGGGTTGCATCGTCATCGAGGCGCTCGCCATGGTGCTCGAGAACGGCACGACCAATGCGCCGCACGATCTCCTCGGCCACGAGCTGATCGGATGCTGTCTGACCCACAATGTCAGTCAGCCCTTCGATCCCGAAGCCGCCGCCACTGCTCGCTTTCCCTTCAATGGTCCCGTCTGTATAGAACAGCACGGCGTCGCCCGGTTCGAGCTGGACCTCGGCAATGCTGGGTTGCGAACGCCCGCCGAGACCCCATGGAAGGGTAGGCGGGCATACCAAGTCCCCGACGACCTTTCCTCCCCGAATGTGCAACGGCAAGGGATGTCCGGCATTGGTCCACTGCAGTAGGCCGGTCTCGACGTTGAGTTGCGCCAGTTGACCGGTGACGAACTCTCTGCCGCCATAGTGCTCCATGACGATGCCCTCGAGCTGTTGATGCATCGTTGAGAGAGATGTGCCGTGTCGGCGGTCGTGCCGATAACAGCCCAGAGCGAGGCTGGCCAAAATGGCGGAATTCAGGCCATGCCCCATGGAGTCCATGAGGGCAACGTCGAGGACGGGCCAGTTGATCGAATAATCGAAGCAGTCCCCTCCCACCTCGTAGGCAGGCTCAAGAATGCCAGCCACCGTCACGGGAGGTGACTTGAACACGAGAGGGGGAAGCAGATCCCACTGCAGGCTGGCGGCCAGGCTCATGGCCTTGCGTCGACGATGCAGATTGAAGAGGTCGCTTACCCGGCCGTTCACCGTCAGGAGATATCCCGCCAGAATCCCGAGGGCCTCGCACTCCCTGACACGCTCCGGGTCCTCATCGGGGAGGGTGAGGGCCAGCACACCGGAACGATCCGACCCCTCCAAGATCGGCACCCATAATCGAATCCCGTCGGCTCGCTCGGCCCGGACCGGCGTTTGCGTGAGGAAGGCTCGCCCGGCCATGGTCGACACCACCTCTTCGCTGTGCGGCAACTCGGCGTGCGCGGCATGGTCACCGAGGGGTTCGAGGATGGTCTGCCCGAAGTCGATCAGATACACCACGACATCCGAAACGCCGAGTGTCGCGCCCACGCTTTCGATGGCGGCTGTGACGGCCTCCGGCTGCGCCAAGGTCGACCGAAGCAGCGGCGTGAGGTCAATGCCGGTCATGGCCGCAGCCTAGGTGATGCCCGTCACCCCTACTCGATGCTGGTCAATGCGCTGACGTCTCCACACCTTCAGGCTGAATCGCGCATGCGATCGATGAACGATGCGAGCGGTCCGAAGAGCCGGTTACCGAGGGCCGAGTTGGGCAGATGTGGATGCGGCTGGGTCGGAGCCGCCAGTTTCTCGCCTCTGAACTTCTGTCCCAGAAAGGACAGGTACGCGCCATCGTCGTTCGCCCGCAGCAACGGTAAGACGGAGGCCTCCTCATTGGCGGCATGCGTCAGCACTGCGGCGTGAAGGTCTCGCACGGCACCCATGAACTCTTCGGTGTCGCAATCCAATTGCATCATGTGCGCCAAGAGGCGCTCCGCTTCGGATTCTTCGCCGAGACGGGCATCGGCCACGTCGTCGCCGCCGGGTTCGCGGCGGATGGCCGGGTACACAACCGTCTCCTCCGCCACTTCATGACGGATGAGTTCCGTCGTCAATTCGTGGAAAAGGGCGGACCGTAGGCTGGGGTCTGCGTTTTCGAGCTCTGACAAACGTTCCTTAATGGCCTCGTGATCTTGCTCAATGAGCGCCGTCACGTCGTCAGTGGGAATGACCGTCATCACCCTCCCCTTTCGTGGGCTTTCCTGCAGGATTACCCAATCCCGGATGTGCGTAACCCTGGCGAAGGCAGGCAATTCCTCCGTCCCGCGGCCATCGATCGCATCCCCCCATTGCCTCGGATACATTCTTCAGCCGAGTGGCCACCAGGGCAAGAGGATCGGACGAGGGGGCGATGGCACACATGGAACCACAGGCATTCTCAGCGACACGCTCGCAGCGAAATGATCACCCGGTGCTCGTACTGAGCGGCGAACTCGATGTGGCCTCCTCCGGCGAACTGAAACGGGCGCTCGCATGAGGCGGAGAGCGACGCCTCGGGCGATATCAACGTCGATATCGGCGCCCTGTCGTTCATCGACAGCTCGGGCTTGGCCGTGCTCGTCGCAGCCCAGCAGGGCTTGGAGAAACAGGGGCGCCACCTTTTTCTCACCGGTACCCGGCCTCAGGCCAGGAGGGTCTTTGAGATTGCCGGTCTGCTCGAGTTCCTCCGGGTCGACTCGCCGACGGGTGAGGTGTCCTCGGCGTCGTAGGGCCAGCTCGGCGCGCGCGATCAGCTACCGAGAACCACGGTCTCCGTATCGCGACCAGAGCGGAGGACGGTGCCCGGAAGCGCACCGGTGGGCTCACCATCAACGATGGTCTCCACCCCATTGACCAAGACGTGTCGTATCCCCGTCGACGGAGCGGTTAAGCGAAGACTCTCGCCCGGCAGGTCATAGACCCGTCGAGCCTGACCACTCCCGATCGTCGCTGGGTCGAAGACGACGACATCAGCGAACGCCCCCTCCGTGAGCCCTCCTCGATCCTTGAGGCCATAGAGGCGCGCCGGGACGTCGGTCATCAGGTGCACCGCTCGCTCCAACGAGACGAGGTTTCGGCCGTGCAGGGCGTCACCAAGGAAGCGGGTGGGATAGGGAGACCCGAGCATGCGATCGAGGTGAGCTCCGGCGTCAGATCCGCCGAGCACGACGTCGTCGTTCTCCCAGATCTCGCTTCGCCGCTTCCAATCCTCGGTGGTGTCGGCAATCGGGGAGGGCCACAAGACGGTTCTGTACTCGTCAGCCACCTCAATGTCGATGAGCGCGTCCCAGGGATCAACGCCTTGCTCCCGCGCGATCTCGCCTACCAGCCGACCTTCGTACTTTTTGTTCTCTGGCGCAATGGTGTCACCGATCCGATACATGCCGAACTCAGCCAGCCGCTCGAAACCCGACCCCTGAGCGCCCGCAATCATCTGGGCGCGGAACTCGGGATCGCGAAGTTTGGCTGTCTTCTCAGCCGGGGGAAGCATCATGACTTCCCTCCATCCCGGGATCAACCAAATCGCACAATAGGTAGCCATGCTCAAGTTCATGTCCATGTGCACAGGCATGCTGAGCGCCACCACACGACCGCCGAGCTCGCGAGCTCGCGACGAAGGTTGCATTTGGTGCTCAATGCGCTCCTCGTCCCCATCACCCCTGACGCCCAACACGTTCCAGTTCAGAGGGCGTTGCGCCTGCACGCTCATCTGCACCAACAACTCGGTTTCTTCGTCACTAAAGCCTGTGACGCATCCGGAAAAGATGGCTTCCAGGGTCGTTCCGGGGTGCTCCCCTACGGTACGACACAACTCCAAGAGCTCTGCCTCCGAGGCCTGCCGACTGGGCACAGGTTGACCATTGTGGTCGGGATGTGTGCGCGAGCGCGTGGTGGATAACCCGAGACCTCCCGCCTCCAATGACTCATGGAGCAATGCCACGAGCGCCTTCACCTCTTCGTCTGTCGATTCCCGCTCGAGAGACTCCTCGCCCAGCACGTAGCGGCGCAGTGCGCAGTGGCCGACGAGAAATCCGGCGTTGACGCCGATTCGCCCTTCGAATCCGTCCAAGAACTCACGGAAGGTCTCCCACTTCCAGTCGATTCCGTTCTCGAGCGCCGCCAGCGGCATCCCTTCGACTTGGGACATCATCCGGCGGGTGTAATCGGCATCGCGCTCCTTGAGCGGCGCCAGGGTGAAGCCGCAGTTGCCCCCGAACACGGTGGTCACCCCGTGCAGCGAGGACGGTGTGGCATACCCGTCCCAATTGAGCTGCGCGTCGTAGTGCGTATGAAGGTCGATGAATCCGGGGGCCACTACCAGGCCGGTCGCGTCAATGACGTTGTCAGCCGAACCGCCGGCGAGGTCGCCGATCTCGACGATGCGTCCGTCTTGAATGCCGATGTCGGCCAGTCGGCCCGGTGCCC
Source organism: uncultured Acidimicrobiaceae bacterium (assembly GCA_963737745.1). Classification (GTDB taxonomy): domain Bacteria; phylum Actinomycetota; class Acidimicrobiia; order Acidimicrobiales; family RAAP-2; genus Bog-473. The sequence continues at coordinate 437,204 of CAVTTR010000012.1, forward strand.
CGGTCCCGTCGACGACGAGTCCACCCCTGATCAGGTAATCCCACATATCTGCTCCTGTCGCCTCCGTTCACGGCTCGCCGGTGGTGCAGCCCGATCGACTACCCGGTCACGGGGGTACCGATCAACGTGCCACAGATCAGCTTGCCACCGAGGGCCGGGACGAATGCCTTGCCCTTGACCTCGACGACCTGCGAGCATGACTTCTTCGGCAAGGAGGCCAGGGTGCCGAAGTGGGTGAAATTCGTGCCCGGGCTCGCGATCAGTCCGCCCGCCGTCCAGTTGTGGACCGTGCGCAGGTAGGAGATGAACTTCGACTTTGAGGGAGACGCCACCCCGGTGTGTTCGAGTCCCTGGATGATGAGGTCGGCCGACTCGTAGGCGAAGTCCATGTCAATCGTCGGGATGCCTCCGGCCCACGGCGTGTACTTCTTCATCTCACTGAGATAGGTCTTGACCGGCTTGGTGACGTCCTTGCCCAAGACATTGAGGATCGGCGTGGCATAGGTGCCCTGCATGGCGGCCAGGGCAGCCGGCTGGCTCAACACGGCCTGGTCGTATCCGGTCGCACAAAGGTCGGCGATTTTGAGGCCGGCCTGCTTAATGGCGGTTTGCACGGCGATACAGCTCGAAAGGACGCTCAGCACCTCGAGCCCGTTACAGCCGTCCTTCTTCATTTGCAGGGCAAAGGTGGTGAAGTTGGAGCTTCCCGCTGGAATCACCTCGTCCAGGCACTTGCTGATGCCCTGCTTCTTGGCTTGGGCGAAGATCTCGTTGGCCGAATCTATGGCCGAAGGAACGTTGTAGACCAGCTGGGCCAGCTTGGTCACCCCGAGTGCCTTCAACTCATCGCTGCTGTAGCTGTAAATCTTGCCGTTGTAGGGCGTAAAGAGGGTTCCGACCACGCTGAACATGTTGCTGTTCTGCGGTTGGCCCCACTCGGGCCCATCCTCGTCATCTCCCACGACGGGTTCTTTCGCTTTGCTCAGGTACGGCGCCGCGCCGCTGGCCACCGTCGATTCCTCGATGACCGCGAAGGCGCCCTTGTTCTCCACCAGCGTCTGAGCCGCCGTCTCGTTACCCGCAACGGTGGATTGGTCGTCCTCGACAACGAGCTCGATCTTGTGGCCGTCTATCCCGCCCTTGGCGTTCAGGGCGTCGAACCGAGCCTGGGCTCCGTACTGGCCATCGGCATAGGTGGCTGAAGACGCCCCGGTTTCGTCGGTGATGTACCCGATGATGATCGGTGCCTTACTGCCGGCAGCCGATGCACCACCGCTCGATAAGGCGACCAAAGAGCCAGCCATCGAAAGCGTTGCCACAACCATGCACAGTGCACGTCGCATATGTACCCCCCTTGTGTTTGTTTGTTTGTGATCGCTGTTGTTTGCGTGTACAGCTCCCCAGCCAGCTGGCCGGTGGCACCCGCTCGAGTTCAGCTCGGCGCGAGAGGCAACTTGTGGTCCGGCCACTTCTCCGGTGGCTCCACGTACTCCGTCGTGTAGAAGGTCTGGCCGCGGAAATCCGCGATCGTCGCTCCTTCCGGTCCGGTCCAGAAAGAGTAGGGCGAGCCGGCACTGCGGTAGACGCCTTCACCAGCCTTCAGTACGCGGTTGCCGTGGTGCACCTCCCCCTCGAGAATGAATTCAATGTAGTCCACGTCATGGCGATGGGTCGGGAGCAAGGTTCCAGGCTTGAACGTGAAGATGGTCAAGCTCAGTCCATCGGTGTCCGGGTTGGAGACCATGATCCTGCGTTCGGCCCGGCCGGCGAAGTACGCCGACCCCTCAGTCGAGCGGCTACCCCCGGTGGGGTCCGGATCGGGCGGTGCGATCTTTTCGTCTTCGGAGCTGCGCCGCACATCGAAGAAGACCGACCGGTGCTTCCTGGCCATCATCGTCATCGGGTTCCTCCTGACTTGGGAAAGGCCATCAGCCTTTTCGAACCTCTGTGCCTTTGGTGTTTCGTCCGGACCGGAGAATCACCCCAGGTGTGTTGCCGGTCGGCGCGCCCCCGGCAAAGACTTCTGCGCCGTTGACGAACACCGACGTGACGCCGATGGGGTCAGCCAGCAACCGCTTGCTCTCTCCAGGGAGGTCGAACACGGTGCGCGTCGGTCCCGAGTCGACCGTCTCGGGGTCGAAGAGCACCAGGTCCGCCTTGTAGCCCGGAGCAACCCGGCCACGGTCGGTCAGTCCAAACAGCCGGGCCGGTTGATCCGTCATCAGCTGGACCGCCCGCTGCAGGGTGACCAGCTGCCGGCCGCGCAGAGAATCGGCGAGGAAACGGGTGGGATAGGACGATCCGAGCATTCGATCGAGGTGAGCGCCGGCATCAGAACCGCCAAGCAGGACGTCCGGGTCTTCCCAGAGGGCGCGGCGAGCCTTCCAATCCTCGTCGGTGTCCGTGGTCGGCAAAGGCCACAAGACGGTTTTCAGCTCATCGGCCGCCGCGATCTCCACAACGGTGGTGAAGGGGTCCTGTCCCTTCTCGGCCGCGATCTCCCCCACGATCCGGTTGCGGTATTGCTCGTTGCCCGGGGAGAAGACATCACCGATCATGTAAGTGGAGAAATCAGCCATTCGGGCCAACATGTAGCCCTCGGCTTGCTTCAGCATGCGGGCTCGAACCGCCGGATCCTTGAGTTGTTCGATGCGCTCGGGAACGTCGAGGCTCAACACCTCCCTCCAACCCGGAAGCAGCCACATGGCGCAATAGGTCAGGAAGCTCATGTTCTGGTCGGCGAAGGTCGGCATGGTCAAGGCCACGATGCGACCACCGACCTCTCGCGCCCGCCGCGAGGGCCCGAGTTGATGTTCGCTTCGGTCGGCGTCACGCGCGCTCACGGCCAACACGTTCCAGTTGATGGGCCGGTTCGCCCGCCGGCTCAGTTCGGCCAAAAACTCCGTCTCTTCGGGGCCGAAGAGACGGATGCAGCCCTCAGTGATCAACTCCAGCGAGGTGCCCTCCTGCGTGGCCACCACGTCGCACAGGCTGAGCAGTTCCTCTTCGGAAGCCCACCGGCTGGGAACCGGCTGTCCATCCCCATCGATGTGCGTCGGCGAACGCGAAGTAGAAAGACCCAAACCACCGGCTTGAAGCGACTGATGCAGCAGCTCGGCTATCTGGCCGACTTCTTCGGGCGAGGAGGCTCGATCGCAGCCCTCACCCATCACATAGCGACGCAGGGCCGAGTGACCGACCATGAAGCCGGCGTTGATGGCGACATGACCTTCCAAGGCATCGAGGTATTCACCGAAGCTCTCCCAACTCCAGGGCACACCCTGCTCCAGCGCGGCGAGGGGCATCCCTTCCACCTGGGCCATCATCCGGCGCGTGTAGTCCACGTCACGACTCTTCAACGGGGCCAAGGTGAAGCCGCAGTTCCCGCCGATGACCGAGGTGACCCCGTGCCAGACCGACGGGGTCGCCATGGGATCCCAAAACAGTTGGGCGTCGTAGTGGGTGTGAGGATCGACGAAGCCCGGGCTGACCACCAACCCGTCGGCGTCGACGGTTCTGGCAGCCGGCCCGTCCACTTCCCCCACCGCGACGACGTGATCACCCTCGATGCCGATGTTGGCATGGACCGGATCAGCGCCCGTACCGTCGACGACGAGGCCATTCACAATGAGAAGATCGAGCATGCCTGCTACCCGAGTACCTTTTGCCATGCCGGATCGGGAACACAGGTCCAGTTGAAAAGGCGCTCGGCGTTGCGCAGGGTGATCAGCTCGGTCTCGTCATCCGGCACGTCTTTGAAGAGGTCATCGACCACCTTCTGGGTACCCGGCCAAATGCAGCTCGAGTGGGGATAGTCGCATTCCCACAGGATCCGCTCGATACCCACATCGTGTCGAACTCGAAGCCCATATGGCTCGTCGATCAAGCAGAACCACATGTTCTTCCGGCAAACCTCCGACGGGAGGAGATCGTCGGTGCCGCTCCAGTACTTGTGGCGCTTGTACATCCGATCGGCCCGCTCCAGGGCGCCCGGCACCCAGTTGACTCCGCCCTCGGAGTAAACGATCTTGATGTTGGGGAACTTTCGCGGGACCTGGCTGTACATCATGGCTAAAGAGTGCGTGATCGTCGGCACGAACCCCAGGGCGACCATCAGGCTGGGATTCGACTCGGGCGGAGTGAAGGCTCGCCACCCACTTGAACCGATGTGCATGCACACTGCGACCCCGGCTTCTTCACAAATGGACCACATCGGGTCCCAAAAGTCGGTGTAATACGAGGGCAGCCCCAACATGCTGGTCTCCTCGGGCACGCTGATCGCCCGCAACCCTCTGTCGAGGTTGCGCTCGATCTCTTTGGCGGCCAGGTTGGCGTCCCACAGCTGGACGATGGCCATGGGAACGAACATCTCGGGTGCGGCGGCACACCACTCGTCGAACATGAAGTCGTTCCAGGCGCGCACGCAGTAGTCCGCCAGCTCCTTGTCCTTGAAATCAGGGAAGAGAGCCCCGCCAAACCGTGGCAGGCTCGGGAAGTTCAAGCTGGCCGCGATGCCCTCGGCGCGCATATCTTCGGCTCGGGCTTTCGGGTCATAGCAACCGGGGATCATGTCGCTGAAGCGGACCGGATCCATGGTCCACTCCTCCTCCGGCTTTCCCGCCACTGCGTTCAGACCGACCGTGGGCATCCGTTTGCCCTCGACCATCCAGTACTCCATCCCACCTTCTTCGATCACGTGGGGCGCCTGCTCGAGAAACCTCTGCGGAACTCGTTTGGACCACACGTCCGGAGGCTCGACGATGTGGTCGTCGGCGCTGAAAAGCATTCTCACGAGATCTCTCCCTACTACTCGGGCACGAGGTCGCCAAAAGCCCCCCGGCCCTCGGATTGTACGTCCTGGTTTGCATGCCGACAAGTAGTTTCATATATGGACCGACATTCTGACGACGTCGAGATATTCGGCGAAGGCGCTATGCCGGCAGAAAGTCGAGGAGCAGCCGGTTGACCTCCGTGGGAGCCTCGAGCTGCATCCAGTGGCCCGGTCCGTCAAGACGCTCGTAACGCCACGGACCCGCAACATGATGCGCCGAACGGATCATCTGCCCCTCGGTCAAGGCAATATCGCCAGTACTCCATACACCCATCGTCGGTGCGGCGATGGGGGGAAGGGAGACCGGTGGCGAAATGTAGGACTCGGGCGGGACATTGGCCCGGTACCAATTGAGCCCCGGCGTCAGCGAGCCGTTGGCTTCCAGTTCGGCGATCACGGCGTCGGCATCGGGATGGCCTCCCCAATCGCGGAGGTTGGCCCATCCGTCATTCGAAAGCCACTGCTCCGCTATTCCAGGGAACTGGAACAGAAGCATGTACCAGGATTTTTCGTGCTGCTCGTAGCCTCCGGCCCTGAAGCTCGAGGGGTGGCCGACCGAGAGGGCAATGAGGTGGTCCACCCGATCGGGTACGACCGCCGCCAGCGCCCAAGCCACCGCCGCTCCCCAGTCATGCCCGACCACGTGCGCCCGCTCCACGCCCGCCTCGTCGAGCACGGCACCGACGTCGGCCGCCAGATAGAGGATGTTGTAGGCATCGACCTCGGTGGGCTTGTCCGAGGCGCCGTAGCCCCGCATGTCCGGAACGATGACCTGGAAGCCGGCATCGGCCAGGGGGGCAATCTGGTGACGCCAGAGCCGGCCCGAATCCGGGAAACCATGCAAGAGGACCACGGGACGGCCCTCCCCTGTCACCTCGTACGCAATACTTGCTCCACCACTCTTGGCACGCATGGCCCTCCTCTCTGGTCAGGTTGGCGCGGTTCACTACTCAGGCATTGGCCATGGCGACGAGTTGCTCTCGCGATGGGCCGATCGTCTCTTCACTCCGCCAATCAGCTCCGTACTCGATCACCTTTTCGAACAACCCTGGCCGCGCCATGACGTCGCTCGGCAGATCGAGGACGCCGACGATGTCGAGGTAACCCCGTAGGACATCAGGGTCACGTGAGCTGGCGCTGGCGAGCGCGCCGGCGATTTGGTAGCCCGGGTCATTCGGCTCATATGTCGTGCCCTCCGCCACCGCAGCCATTTCCGCCAGCCGATGTCGATCGAAGGCCAAGGTGGCCTCGTACCAAGGCTCCACCGTTTCGGTCGTGGCGGCCGCAAACGCTTCGGAGAGGGTCTCGGGTTGATCAGGACCGATCTGGCGCAGCGTGTCGCGCAACGTCTGGGCGTGCAGCATGCCGATGGACGCCCCCCGACCGACGGAGGGATTCGTGCACGCCCAGGCGTCGGCCACGGCCAGAAGGCCCGTGACCACCGGAACGCCATCTGGCCGCAAATTCCGGTGGCGGTCCTCGATTTTGGCCATGGTGACGATCCGATCCTCGAGGGGGTCACCCTCCAGCCAATGGGCCACGGTGGGGAGAGACCGCACGACGTGCACCCAGCACTCCGAGTCTTTGAGGCCGAGAAGCGCCCGATCGCCCGACCGGGCGATAAGGGTCACCGACCACGTGCCATTGTCCGCGGGCAGGGTGAGCACGGAAATGGAGCCATAGGGTTGGAGCAACGGTCCGAGCGCAAAGGGCAATTGTCCGTCCCGGGATTGGAAATGCCGACCGAGGTAGATGAAACCGCTGTCTTCAACCTGGTCGTCGGGGGGCCGGGCCCCCAACCCCTCCAACCACGACGGCAGAGCAGAGCGGCGTCCACTGCAGTCAAGAACCAGATCGGCACGTAGCTCCCGACCGTCGGAGGTCCTGACCCCGGCGACATGGGGGATCCCGCGTATCGATTCGGGTCCGTGGAGCAGTCCTTCGACCGCCACGCCGCGCTGGACGTCCAGACCTGCTGTCTCTGCTGCCACGGAAGCCACGGCCCGTTCGACGACGGCACGGCGCCCCGAGAGCAAGACAAAGCGCTCGTCTCCCTCCCTGGATCCCCCGGTCAGCGCATCAGGAATGCCCTGCAGCGGATTGAGCCGTATCCCACCGTCGCGCTCGATCGCAGCCGCGACGGTCGGCAGCTCCGCTTCGAGGATCTGGCGATAACGCGCCAGGAACAAATGGGCCAAGCGGAACTGCGTGACGCCTCTCCTATCCCAGCTCTCCCACGCCTCGGCGGGGGCCTCGGGAGCAGGCCCTGCATCTCGTTCGAGCGAGGTGACCGCATGGCCATCATGGGCCAGGAGCATGCCCAGTCCCAGTCCGACGACTCCACCGCCGACAATCAGGATCTCCGCCATGCCCGCTCTCCTAGCCTCGCCACGTCGAGCATAGGAGGCCTCCACAGGCGATGCCGACCTACCCGCCCCTAGCGCTCCTGCTCGGTCGGCCGCATCAGGATCTCGCTGATGGCGACGTGGCGCGGCCGGGTGACGATGTACGCGATGGCGTCGGCGATGTCCTCTGCTTGCATCGGCTCGGCCCCGGTGGATTGGGCGAACGCAATCCATCGATCACCTCGGCCCGGTTGTGCGTCATCAACTCCGTCGCGGTCGCCCCGGGCTCCATCGAGCGAAATCCGTACGTGACGCCGCGTCACTTCCTGACGTAGGGATTCGCTGAAGGCCCCCACGCCGTGCTTGGTCAGGTTGTAGACACCACTGCCGTTACGCGGCGACGCGGCCCGCTACCGAACTCACATTGACCATGTCGGCCACCTGCCGCGGCCCCTCCTCGGCCGCCCGCAACAGATGCGGCAACGCCGCATGAGCGCAATACATGAGGCCCAGGACATTCAGCTCGACCATCCGCTGCCACTCGGTCACTGGCGCGTCGACAATGGGTCCCAGCAACATGACGCCGGCGTTGTTGACAAGAGTGTCGAGCCGGCCGAGCTCGGAGACCGTTCTGTCCACTGCGTCGACCGCCTGTCGTTCCTCGGTGATGTCGGCTTCGACGACCAGCGCGGTGGCACCGTTGCGGCGGAGGCGATCCGCCAACTCATCGAGTCGGTCCTTGCGCCGGGCCACCAGGGAGACGGTGGCACCTTCGGCCGCGAGAGCGATTGCGGTTGCTGCCCCAATGCCGCTCGAGGCCCCCGTGATCAGGGCGACTGTGCCTGCAAGTTTCGTCATGTGGCCAATGTACGCGTCCCCCCGGAAGCGCCGTTCGGCCCTATTCGACGGTCACGCTCTTGGCCAAGTTCCGTGGCTGGTCAATATCGACGTCGCGCAGGAGGGCGGCGTGATACGCCAGGAGCTGCAACGGGATGTTCAAGACGATCGGGTCGATCTCGGGCTCGAGCTTTGGCACCAAGATGACCTCGTCGGTCAGGTCGAAGAGGGCGGTCGAGTGGCCGATGGCGATCACCGGCCCGCCGCGGGACTGGATCTCGTGGATGGTGGCCACGTTCTTGTCGAAGAGCTCGTCATCGGGAATCACCACGAACGTCGGCACGTCGGGACTGATGAGGGCCAACGGCCCGTGCTTGAGCTCGGAGGCCGGGTAGGCCTCGGCGTGGATGTAGGAGACTTCCTTGAGTTTCTGTGCCGCCTCGGCCGCCACTGGGAAGCCTCGCACCCGGCCCACGAAGAAGGCGCTGGTCACATTTCGGTAACGTGCCGCGATCTCTCGGGCCAGGCCCTCGGTGTCCAGGGCTTTCTGTAACGCGACAGGGAGGGCCTCGAGGGAGGAGATCGAGCCGTCCGCCATCGCCCTGCCCGAGGTCGCGGATGCGCCCCAGATGCAGAGCGAGGAGAGCAAAGGCGGTAGCGGTAGAGGTGAAGGACTTGGTGGAGGCGACCGAGATCTCAGGACCGGCGTGGAGGTAGATGCCACGACCGCAGGCGCGGGCAATGCTCGATCCGACCACGTTGACGATGCCCAGGACCGTGCCGCCCTTGCGTGTGACCTCTTGCACGGCGCGCAGGGTGTCGAGGGTCTCGCCGGACTGGCTCACCGCCACGTAGACCGTGTCCGCCTCAATGATCGGGTTGCGGTAGCGAAACTCCGAGGCCGGCTCGGCATCGGCGGGTATGCGGGCGATGCGCTCGATCAGCTGGGCCCCGATTTGACCGGCATAGTAGGCCGAGCCGCAGCCGAGTATCTGGACGCGCCGTGTGCGCAGGATCTCTTGCGCACTGAGCTCAATACCGCCCAGATGCGCCGTGGCGAAGCGCGGCTCGAGGCGGCCCGAAAGCGTGCGCTCAACGGCCTCGGGCTGCTCGAAGATCTCCTTGCGGAAAAAGTGCTCGTGCTCGCCCTTCTCGTAGGTTGCAGCGCTCCAGTCCACCGTTTCGACACCCTTGGTGCGCTCGGCGCCCTCGGTGCTGAGGGTGGAGAACCGGTCGCGCTCGAGGACCGCGATCTCTCCGTCTTCGAGGTAAGCGATCTGCTGGGTGTAGCGAATGATGGCCCCGACGTCGGACGCCACGAAATGCTCGTTCTCCCCGATCCCGATGACCACCGGGCTGCCGTTGCGGGCGGCCACAATCTGATCCGGGTTCTCCCGGTCGATGACCGCGATGCCATAGGTCCCTTCAATGGCGCTCAGCGCCTCGCACACCGCTTCGGCCAACGTCGGCGCCTTGGAGAGGGCGATGAGGTGAGCCAGGACCTCACTATCGGTGTCGGAGCGGAACGGGTACCCCTTGGCGAGGAGGGAATCTTTGATGGTTCGGGCATTGTCGATGATCCCGTTGTGCACGACGGCGATGCGGCCCGTCGGGTCGGTATGGGGATGGGCATTGACCTGGTTCGGGACGCCGTGTGTGGCCCAGCGGGTATGGCCGATGCCTGTGGTGCCTGAGAAATCCTTCGGCGTACTCGAGCGCAGCTCGCTGACCTTGCCCTTGACCTTGTGGACGTCGAGCTCGCCCCCGTCGATGACGGCCATGCCGGCCGAGTCGTAGCCGCGGTATTCGAGGCGGGCCAGGCCGTCGAGGATGAGGGGCACGACGTCCCGGTAACCCACACACCCAACGATGCCGCACATGCCTAATACCGTCCCGTGTTCGACCTGGCCTCATCGTAGGCGGCCTGGAGGGCACCGACGAGCTCCTCGCTGGCTGCGTGCACCGCTGACCGCGAGACGCGACCTCCCCCGGTACGGGCAGGCGGAGAGATGGCGGGGCCGACAACGACCTGAATGGTCATCGGTTTGGGAACGGCCTTTCCCTTGGGCATCGACAGATCGGAGCCACCGATGCCGATGGGCACGATGGGTGCGCCGGTACGAGCCGACAGGAATGCGGCACCCTCCATGAGATTCTCGATGGTCGGGCCCTCGCGACGGGTGCCCTCGGGGAACAGCACGAGCACCTGGCCCAGCTTGAGGATGTCTTCGGCCCGCTGCATGGCTTCGCGATCAGCCGACTCCCGGTGGACCGGGAAGACACCGAGGTAGAGCAGTAGCTTGCCCAGCCACTTGTTCTTCCACAGCGAGTCCTTGGCCATGAAGAACAACTTGCGCCTGGTGCACACCGATGTGAAGCCGAAGTCGGCGAAGGAGCGGTGCACCGGAGCCAGAATGACCGGACCAGTCGCCGGAATGTGCTCCTGGCCCACCACGTGGGGCCGGAACCACGAGCGCAGAATGGCGTTGAACACGAGGCGCATGACCCGGTAGGGCAGCTGGCGGGTGGGCTCGATGGCAAATTCCTGGTGCCGACCGGGCGCCGTGGCCAGCGAGTGGACGGTCGACGGCGCGGGCGGCGGCACCCGCTCAGGCTCCGACTCGGGCGTGCTCACAGCCACGACAACACCTCCTCGACTACATCTTGCACGGTGCGGCCCGTCGTATCGAGGAGGTGTGCCCCGGGAGCCTGCGTCAACGGCGAGGCGGCCCGGGTCGAATCGATGTGGTCCCGTCGGGCCACCCCGGCTGCCGACTCGTCGTGGCGTCGTCGGGCCCTCTCCTCCGGTGACGCCGTAAGGTAAACCTTTACCTCAGCTTTAGGGAATACCACGGCACCAATGTCTCGACCCTCGACCACTCCTCCACCGTGAGACTTCGCCCAGGCCCGCTGTCGTCGGACCAAGTGCGCTCGCACGTCAGCGTTGGCCGCTACCAATGACACAGCTTGGCCAACCTCGGGCGACCGGATGACCCCGGTCACGTCCAAGCCGTCGATGACCACTCGGCGTCCTACGTCGATCTCGGCTTGAGCGGCCAAGGCGGCGACGGCATCCCCGTCCTCGGGAGCGAATGCCTCGTTCCAGTGCCAGGGCGGCGACGGCACGGTACATCGCGCCCGTATCGAGCCGGTCGAGACCCAGGGTGGCGGCAACGGCACGCGAGACGGTCGATTTACCGGCCCCCGCCGGGCCATCTATAGCGATGATGAGGGGCCGAGGGGCGGGGGGTTCGGTCCCCGTCAGGCGGCCCAGGTCGTCGGCGAACCCGGGGTAGCTGGTTTCCACCGCGCCGAACCCGGTAATCAGGCTGCGTTCGCCCGGAGCGGCCGCGAGAGCCGCCACGGCGGCCGCCATGGCCATGCGGTGATCGCCCCGGCTGTCGAAGCGGGCGCCTTTGAGTGGGCCGCTGCGGCCCGTTATCAACAACGTGTCACCTTCGGCGTGGGCCGAGGCCCCGAATGCGGTCACCATGTCGATCACGGCCTGCAGGCGATCGACCTCCTTGACCCGTAACTCCCCGACGTCGGTGAAAACCGTGGTGCCGCGCGCTACGGCGGCCGCCACGGCGAGCGCCGGTATCTCATCGAGGGATGGGATCTCGGCCGCGGCCACCACGGTCGCCTCGAGCGGGGCGTCGTCGGGTTGGTTGGCGGCGCGAATGACCGCCGTGCCATCGGTCGCGGTGCTCACGGTGACCTTCGCCCCCATGCGATGCAGCACGGTGACGTAGCCCAGCCGTGCTGGTCCCTGATAGATCCCCTCGACCTCCACATCGCTACCGGGTACGACCACCCCAGCCACGACGAAGAAGGCGGAGGCCGAAGGGTCGCCCGGCACGACGCGCGGTGTGACAGGACGCAAGGCGGAGGGTTGGACGGTGACGATGCGACCCTCTCCCCATTCTTCGACGGTGAGATCCACTCCCGCCTCCGCCAGCATCTCCTCGGTGTGGGCCCGGGTGGTCACCCGCTCGCGCACGGTGGTCGGCCCGGTGGCGGCCAGGCCGGCCAGCAAAATGGCCGATTTCACCTGGGCGCTGGCTACCTTGTTGGTCCAGTCGATGGCGTGCAGCGCACCACCCTTGACGCGCAGCGGCGGCCGGCACTGCGGGCCTTCGCCCTCGACGACCGCCCCCATCAATTCGAGCGGCTCGGCCACCCGGTCCATGGGGCGATTACTGAGGGAATCGTCGCCGACCAGCACGGTCTCCCAGGGGAGTCCGGCGACCATTCCGGCCAGCAGGCGCATAGATGTGCCCGAGTTTCCGCAGTCGAGCGGAGACGTCGGCTGGTGGAGGAGGCTCCGCCCCCCGTGCAGCGTGACGCTGCCGTCGTCGTTGTGCTCGACGCGGACACCCATCGCTTCGACTGCGGCCAGCGATGCCGCAACGTCGGCGCCGTCGGACAGACCGTGAATGACCGACGTCCCCTCGGCGAGGGCGGCGAACAAGATCGCCCGGTGCGAGATCGATTTCTCGCCCGGCGTGCGCACCGAGCCTCGGCATGGGACGCCACCCTGCACAACGAGGATTCGAGGCGCGCTCACGAAAGCTGTCCCGTCATGACAGTTTTTCCGCCCGACAGTGATAGCCATGGGCCTCGATGGCGTCGCGCAGGCGATCGGCCTGGGCCGAATCGACCACCAGAATGAGAACGCCCCGCGGCCCCTCGGCCGAGTGCGCGATCTCGATGTCGTAAATGCTGATGCCACCGTCCGCCGCGAGCGAGGTGATCTCGGCCAGAACGCCGTGACGGTCCGGCACGGGGATGCGTAGTTCCGACAGGTTGTCGGGGCGCACCATGCGAGCCGGCAGGTTGCGCCGGGCCGAACTGGCCCGCTGCAGCACCCCGTAAATCGACTCCCTGTCGTTGCCGGCAACCCGATCGCGCATCACGGTGAGTTCGCTCAACAGTCCGTCGAGAGCCTCGACGATCGGCCCGGCGTTCTCCGAACAGATGTCGGGCCAGATGCCGGGGTGCCCGGCTGCCACTCGAGTCATGTCACGGAAGCCTCCGGCAGCCAACCGCAGAAGTGCACCGTTCTGCTCGGCACCCACCGTGGCCGCATTCATCAGCGTCGCGGCCACCAGATGCGGCACGTGGGAAACCACCGCAACCAGGCGGTCGTGATCGTCGGGCGTGAGGACGAGCACGTCGGCGCCGAGCTCGGTCACCACCCCCTGCAAGCGCTCGAAGGCATCGAGGTCCGTGGCACTGGTCGGAGTCAGGACCCAGACCGCGCCCTCGAAGAGGTCAGGGGCCGCCCCGCCGAGTCCGATTTGCTCCGATCCGGCCATGGGATGCCCGCCGATGAACCGGGGATGATCGGCGGCCACGACGATGGCGGTCTTGACCCCGCTGACGTCCGTGATCACCGCATCTTGGCGGCGCTGCGGAGTGGCCAGTATCCGACCGACCTCTTCAGCCACCGCGGTCGCCGGCGTGGCGATGAACACGATCTGGGCCTCGGGATCGTCGCCGGCCTGGTCGATGACCCCGGTGCGGAGTGCCTCGGCGATCCGGTCGGGATCCGCGTCGAGCCCACTGACGTGCCAACCACGCTGCCGCAGGGCGAGGGCTATGGAGCCACCGATGAGACCGGTCCCCACGACGAGCGCCCGCCGACGCGTCCCGTCGTCAGCCCGGGAGGTCATCGCGGAGCCCTTGGGCACCGTGGAGGTACACGTGGTGGATTTCGTCTCTCGTCCTCGTGGTGTTCACATGGAGCAGGACGCGGATGCAGAGCGGCATGGCCCCGGGCACGGCGATCTCGGCGGCACAGAGCAAGGGCACCGCTCCGAATCCGATTTCCCGAATGGCCGTGGCGGGGAAGATGCTGGTCACGTCGGCCGTCGTCGTAAAGAGGGCGCTGACGATGTCGTCCTCCACCAGCTCGTTGCGCTCCATCAGCCGCACAATGAGCTCCTGGGAGCGCTCGGTCACCTGCTCCACGCTGTCTTTATCGACAGTGGTGGCCCCGCGTAGGCCCCGGACCATGAGAGGTGCAGACATGGCTGGGTACTCTACTGCCGAGGCTCGCATTCGCCGCCCCTAACAGGGATCGGCGTATACCGAGCAACCACGCATCCCTCCAATGTGGACAAAGTTGAGTGATTAAGTCATATTTAGGGGAACACTCAGGTCCACAGGGGGCCAGCGGGTGGGTTGGACGCAGACCGTCGAACGCAGCGGAAGGGTCTTTGTGAGACGACAGCAGAAAGAGCAGATCAGACTTTTGTTCAGCACCCTTATCGGTGGCAGGGTCGACGAATTTTGGCAGGGTGCGCTGACGATCTGGTGGTCACCGCCCGGGGTTCAAGCCCGATCCCGACCACACTGACCAAAATCGACATCGACGACTGGTTTGGATCATTGCAAGCCCTCTCCCCCACCTCGCTGCGATCTTCGGTGGAGGTGGGCAAGGTCGACGGAAACAAGGCAATGGTGATCCTCCGTCACTCCTTCGGCCGCAACGGCGTCGACTACAACTTGGAGATGCTCAACCTCGTTGAGTTCCGCGACGGTCTTTTGGCCGAGTGGTCGTCGTATCCCCTCAATCTGAGCGAGTACTCGAGGGCGTGGCGTACGCAAGAGTCGCCACTCTCACCTCGGCCTAGCGGCGCACCTTCTTCATGACCGATCCTGACGCGGGGTGGAAATAGTTAGGAGGAGCGCCCGGCCGCGGCGGCCAACGCCCGCACTTCGGTGCCGCTCAGTTCCCTCCAGTGTCCCGGAGCGAGGCTGGTGTCGCGCAAGGTTGCGATACGCGTGCGCACGAGGCGGCGAACCGGGTGGCCAATCGCCTCACACATGCGTCGCACCTGACGGTTCTTGCCTTCGTGAATGACGAGGCGCAGCACGCCCGGCGACAGCACCCCCACTTCGGCCGGCGCGGTGCGCCCATCTTCGAGCTCGATGCCTTGACGCAATTGACGCAGAGCCCCCGGCGACGGCGTGCCATCTTCGACCTCGGCCACGTACTCCTTGTCCACCCCGTGCGACGGGTGGGTGAGCAGCTGCGCCAGCGCACCGTCGTTGGTCAGGATCAAAAGGCCCTCGGTGTCGAGGTCCAGGCGCCCCACGGCGAAGACCCGAGGCTCGGAGGGCACCATGTCCACCACGGTTGCTCGTCCCTGCGGGTCAGCCGAGGTGGTGATGACACCCGCCGGCTTGTTCAAGAGGTAATAGACGAGGTCCGGGGCGACCGGCAGCAGAATGCCGTCCACCTCGATCCGCGCCGTCGTGACATCCACCCGGCGGCCCAGCACCGCCACCTTCCCATCGACGGTGACACGTCCATCGGCGATGAGATCCTCACAGACGCGCCGAGACCCTTGGCCAGCCCGAGCCAGGACCTTTTGCAGCCGCTCCCCCTTTTCATATTCTTCCTGGTCGGTCATCTGAAAACTTCGGCCATCCCCTCACTATCCCATCTCGATCCGAATCCGACACTTTGCAACCACACCGCAACGTTCGTGCGTGCCACCCTAAGAGGATGGTCAGGACTCAGACGGAGAATGAGCTGCGCCACGCCCTGGCTGAATTGCTCGATGACGTGGGAGCCGATGCCCCGCACACGCTCCGCGTGTTTCGTTCATGGTGCCGTCGAACGTCGGGTCGACATCGAATACTTGGCCATCACCGGGGACTGGCCGAGGCGACTGAGCATCGCATGCATCGCATCGCATGCAGCACGCTCGGTGTGAGCTGCCTCAAGCCGAGATAGACCCGAGCCCTCAGTCGGGCTCCTCTGTCTCCAGCTCGCGTCGAAAGACGAAGAGCCGTGTCGTCGGTTCCGTTTGGGAAGGATGCGACTCGACGAATTCCCAACCTTCGGCGTCCCGGTCGTTGAGCAGCCGCTGGATGGTCCACTCGATGTCATGGTCACCGTGGACATCCCGGATGCCGATTGACTCAACCTCGTACCTGAACCGAGCCACAGACTAAGTCTCCCGCTTTTGTAGGAGTGCCGCAAGCAGATCCTCTCAGCTTTGAGATCACCGCAAAGCTGAGTGATCCATATCTGCCGCGATTCCTGCAACCGTGTCCACATGGACCCAGAAGCCCTGTGACTTCGAGCGCGGACTACCGATGCTGTAGCGCATCTCGATAGGCAGGTCGCAAGTGTGGCAACTATTGCCCTCGGGCATGTGTACCTTCCGGTCGTATGTGGTCGTCGGTCGTCGTACGCGGCCCTCGGGAGGCTCGCACGAGCATCTTTAGACGTCGTCGGTGTTGCCTTCGCCTACCCCGAGTGCAGCCTGCAATTCGGATTCCAGTTCGCCGGCGACCTCAGGCCCGGGCAAGAAATCCTCAACCGGTGGCAACTGGGACAACGAGTCGAGCCCCAGGCGCTCCAAGAAGAGATCCGTGGTGCCGTAGAGGGCCGGTTGGCCGGGTCCGTCGGCTCGCCCGACCACGTCTATGTAGCCCCTTTGCTCGAGGAGACGGGTTACTCCGTCGACGTTGACGCCGCGCAGGGAAGATATCTGGCCACGAGACACCGGCTGGCGGTACGCCACGATGGCCAGGGTCTCCAGAGCCGCCGTCGAGAGGCGGTGCGAGACGTCGCGGTTGGCGAAACGCTCCACGTATGGAGCGACGTCAGGATGGGTCTGCAGGCGGACCCCGCCGGCAATGCGGGCCAGCATGAAACCACGGCCCTGGGCCAGATAGCCCTCGGCCAATCGATGGAGGCCCGCTTCGACCCGTTCGACTGGCTCCTCCAGCAGCTCGGCCAACAGGCTCGGTAACACAGGTTCCACCGCCACGAACAGAACGGCCTCAATGGCTCGACCAAGCTCGTCATTCTCCATGGTGCTTCCCTCAACCCTCGTAATCGTCGATGGCCAAGCCGGACATTTCGCCCAGACCCCGGCCACTGGAGACACCGGCCAGGAGTGCCTCTGGCTCCAGCCAGTCAATGTGCAGATCTCCGAACGTGCGGCCCTGACCGAGTGTGACCCGGCCCATCTTGCACAGCTCGAGCAGGGCCAGGAAACGCACGATCACCTCCATGCGGGTGGTGCAGCCTTCGACCAGGGTCCGGAAGGACGTCGCCCTTTCTTGCCGGGGCAGGGCAATGAGGGAGGACACGGCCTCGGCCACAGACACGGTGTCCACGGTCACGTGGGACAGATCCACTCGGGGCACGGGACGCTCGACCGCGCCCCGAAGATACGCCTGGGCCAGCATCTCGGGCGTGACCCCCGCCAAAAGGTCAGGCGCATGAACAGCGAAGTCGGCGGGCAGTCCGGCCTCCCTGGGTATGGAGCGGGCGGCCTGCTCGGTGAGAGCGACGAAGACGTCCGCCGCGGCGGCGTAGGCCCGGCACTCCAGCAAGCGAGCCAGCAGGAGGTCCCGTTCTTCCCATCCGATCAACTCATCGTCATCGTCAGAGCTCTCCCGGCCGGGCAGCAGCTTCTGTGATTTGAGCTCGATCAGAATGGCGGCCACCAGAAGAAACTCCGAGAGCTGGTTGAAATCGATCTGGTCTCGCTGCTCGGTCAAGACGCGCACGAACCCATCGACGATGGGGAGCAACGGTATGTCCAGCACATCGACTTCGTGCGACGAGACCAGGTGCAGCAACAGGTCGATCGGACCCTCGAAAGTGGGCGTGGCTACGGCGTACGTCACACTCCGACGATACCGAACACCCTCACCCAATCCGCGCACCCCACCGAAGACGTCCTGCAGTCCCACTGCAGCCCCAGGAAGGCCCAGCCCAGGCCCTCGTCAGGCTTCCCGAGCAACCCGGCGTACCATGGCCACCCATGAAACGGGTCCTCTCCGGCATTGCGCCTTCGGGCGACTTCACCCTCGGAAACTATCTAGGGGCCCTCAAGCACTGGGTGACATTCCAAGACGCCAATGACGCCTTCTACTGCGTCGTCGACCTGCATGCTCTCACCACCGACATCGACCCGCAGGTGCTGCGTCGCAACTCCCTCGATGCCGCCATCAACATGCTGGCCGTCGGACTCGACCCCAAACGATCCACGATCTTCGTGCAGAGCCACGTGCCCGAACACACCCGCCTGACCTGGCTTCTCGAGTGCACTGCCACCTTCGGCGAGTTGCGACGGATGACACAGTTCAAGGAGAAGAGTGAGGGTCAGGAGACGGTGCGGGCCGCCCTCTTCACATATCCGGTCCTCATGGCGGCCGACATCCTGCTCTACGCCGCGGAAGCAGTCCCGGTGGGAGACGACCAGAGGCAGCATCTTGAGCTCGCCCGTGAGCTGGCCGTCCGTTTCAACAATCGCTATGGCGAGACGTTCACCGTTCCCGAAGCCGCCATTCCGGGTGCGGCGGCGCGCGTGATGGACCTCCAGCATCCCGAGCGCAAGATGTCGAAGTCGGTCGAATCTCCGCTCGGCACCATCGGCCTGCTCGACTCCGAAGAGGAGATCACTCGCAAGGTGCGCAAGGCCGTCACCGACACCGACGGGGAGGTCCGTTACGACCGCGCCGCCAAGCCCGGCTTGGCCAACCTGCTCGACCTCCTGGCGGCGGCCACGGGTTCGACGCCGGTGGAAGTGGCAAAGGGCTACACGCGCTACGGCGATCTCAAGAACGACGTCGCCGCAGCCTTGAACGAGCTTCTCCGTCCCGTGCGCGAGCGTCGACTCGAGCTAGAGAATGATCAGTCCTACGTCGGATCCGTGCTCGCCGATGGAGCAGAGCAGGCTCATGTGGTGGCCTCAGCTACCTACGCCAAGGCGGCCGACGCCATTGGGCTGCTGCCTCCGTTTTCCGGCTGACTCAGCGGTCGATTACCGGCCAAAAAAGCGATCGGCTGGAGAAGCTTCTTCGGGAACAATCAGTATGTTCTTGATGTCGTCGGCTTCATCGAACCTCAGGATGAAAATCTGGCGCCCGGTGAACATCCTGCGCTCCGCTCGCATGGCGACACTTGCAACCGCCGCAACATGCTCCGAGCCCACGAGCCAGTCTTCCCACTTGATTGCATCAAAGGTTCCGGCCGTTCTGGCAAAGAACTCGCCAAGATGTCGCTTCACCTCGTCCAGTCCTTCAAATGAACCAGCGAGGACGTGGTCACCGTGAACCCTGTAGATAACGTCCTTTGAAAGACTGCAACCATCGGGAATCGCGTCACTATGCCCGATTTGAGTCAGGAACGTTTGGGCCAACTTCAGCCGATCGGGGTGTGGTCCAGCCATAACGCCTCCCATGGACTTCTCAAAACTCCTTGAAACTTCTCGCGCTGTGAGTGTTGCCAGCGTGCCACGACAGCGTAACGAAGCCACAACAGCGTAACGAAGCCACGACAGCGTAACGAAACTACGAGGGCTCTTCCGAAGATGGCGAAGCAGCACCATGGATCTGTCGACGCCAGCCAACGGTCGCTCCTTTTGTCGAATTGTCCGTTGTTTATTTCTTTTTTTGTGGGCCTTTGACCCCTTTAAATGTCACACCCTCGTGCTGTAGTTGGCTCTATGGATGTCGTAGCCAACCTGATCGAGGCCCTCGAGTTGTTCGCCCGGGCCGATCCGTTCTCGTGTGCTGATGCGCAGTCGGTCGTTGCCCTTGAACGGGGACGGGCGAGCTATGACTCTTCGCTCAGCGCCGTGGTGGCTAGTTTCGCCGAGGGCGGCGAATGGGCGAGCGAAGGGGCCCACACCGCGGCGGCCTGGCTCTCGACCATGTGCCACCTCCCAATGCCCGAGGCCCGGGCCCAGGTGCGCCGGGGGGTGGCCTTGGCCACCATGCCCTCGGTGGCGGCGGCCTTCTCCGAGGGTGCCATCGGCACGGCTCAAGTCGACTGCTTGGTCAAGGCGCAGGGTGGTGTCATCAAGGCGTCGCAGCGCAGTGAGGGTGTCGAGGGGGCCAGCATGGTCGACCCGCAGATCTTCGCCCGTTGCGAGGCCGATCTGGTCCGCTCAGCCAAAGAGCTCAAGTTTGGGGCCTTTCAGTGACGTCGTGTCCTATTTCAGCCAGATGGCTGATCCAGTCGGGGCCGACGAGTCCGACATGGCCAAGGCCACCCGGCGTGACGTCTATTTGTCCGAGAGCATCCATGGCATGCACCTCGGAGGCATGACTCTTGACCCCTTCGGAGGAGCCATCGTCTCTGGCGAACTCAGTCGGCTCGAAGCCCAGCTCTTCGACGCCGACTGGGCTGCGGCCAAAGAGTCCCTCGGGCGTGAGCCCCGGATCGGCGAGCTGGCCCGTACCAGCGCCCAACGAAGGGCCGACGCCCTGGTCGAGATGGCGGTGCGCTCCAAGGCGGCCAAAGAGACCGACCGGCGCCCCGAGCCCCTCTTCACGATCCTGGTGGGCTACGAAGCGCTCTACGGGCGCATCTGTCGGATCGAAGGAGGGCCCATCGTCTCGCCAGGTTCCCTTTTGCCCTGGTTGGGGCGGGCCAACTTCGAGCGCATCGTCTTTTCCCCCGGCACGCGCATCGAGTGCTCGCCTGTGACCCGGTTCTTTGCCGGAGCGACCAGAAGAGCCATCGAGGTCCGTGACCAGGCCTGTACGCATGACTTTTGTGAAGAACAAGGCCAAAGATGCCAGATCGACCACATCGTGCCTTTCACCCAAGGGGGCGCGACGACCCAGGAAAACGGACGGGTGCTCTGCGGCTTTCACAACCGCCTGCGTAACCAGGGCGCACGCGGTGAAGGGGGCGATGGAGCGGAGGGCGACGGCGAGTACCAACCCGACGACGACCTCTATGACGAAGGCGGGCCGTAACAAGAAGGCGGGGCGGCCCGATTTTCGTCCTACGCGTGAAATCACATTTGGACTGTTCCTTCACCCAATAGGTCGTCCCACCCAGTAGGTCGTCCCACCCAATAGGTCGTCCCACCCAGTAGGTCGTCCCACCCAATAGGGATGGAAGAACGCCGATACGCGGACAAGCCTCATCACGAATGCGGCGTCAAGTCTGGATGCGTCGAAACGAACATTGCCGTCACCGACCTGCCCCGCCTGCCTTCTCCAACTTCGCCGACTGGGAGCAGTCAAGGCCGCAGGCCGACCCCCGAAGCGAAGCGCAGCGGGGTTGACGGCGAGCAGCCGGCTCTCACAATGGGCAAGGAACCCCCTAGGGGTTCCTACTCGCGCCTTTGAGTTGCTTTCGAGTAGGCGTTGACCGCCGCCGCCTGGTGCACCATGCACCGCGACTGGTAGCCAGCACCGTCGGGTCGTGGCGCTGCACTGGCCGTTTGGATTAAACATTCCGCCCATGACGGACTCCTCGCCCGCAGACGTCATTTCGGATGACGCCCGCACTCAGCCGTCGACTGACGGGATGGAGGTTCCGCCGTCGCCCCAAGGCCAGTGCCTTCAAAGCCGGTATCCCATCGACTGCCACTCGCCGTACTCCTCTTCGGTGCGGCCGTGACCGTGCTGTTGACCTGGGCCGCCGCTAGTGCAAACAGCAACAGCGACCACCGGCTGCTCAACCTTCAGGTTCGACAAGCCGCGGCGGCGCTCAGCGCAGCGCTCCCCAGTCTGCAGACCCCTCTCACGGCCGCCTTTGATGTCGCCGCGGCCACCCAGGGGACGGCCGCATTCCAGCAGCTCATTGCGCCCGACGTTGGCCCCAAGGCACAATTCCTGTCCGCCTCGCTGTGGCAGATCTCTCCCGGGGCGCCCAAGCCACTCATTGTGGTCGGTGTCCAACCGGTCCTCGCCACCAGTGGGCAGGCCAGCGACTTCTTCAGTCATGTGCAGCCCGGGCAGCCCCTGAGCATCACGCCCATCATCGGAGGATCGACACCCAGGCTCGGTTTCGCGGAGATACCGCCAGGCCACGGAGACACAGTGCTCGTCTACGCGGAGATTGCCCTGCCGGCAAACAAGCAAGCGACCATACCGAAGTCCTCCGCCTTCTCCGATCTCCATTTCGCGCTGTACCTGGGTCACAAGGTGACGGCGACCACATTGCTCGAGAGAGCCGGACCGCTGCGGGGCTATCGGGTCACGACCAGAGTTCCCTTCGGAGATACGGTGCTGACATTCGTGGGCACGACCACGGTGCCGCTGGCCGGAGCGGCATCGGCTGACTTACCCCTGATCGCCGCCATCTTCGGCGCCCTCCTCACGTTGGGCGCGGCAGTCACCACGGAGTATCTGGTGCGGCGCCGCCGCCTGGCCGAAGCGTTGGCCGCGGAGAACGCAAGCCTCTACGTGGAGCAACGCACGATCTCCGAGACGCTCCAACATTCACTCCTGCCCGAAGCGATCCCCGTGCTCCCGGGCATCGAAATCGGGGTGCGGTATCTCGCTGGAGTCGGCGGCATCGATGTCGGAGGCGACTGGTACGACGTCATCCCGACCAACGACGGCCACGCCATTTTCGTCGTCGGCGACGTCTCCGGTCGAGGATTGAATGCGGCCACGACGATGGGCTACCTCCGCCATGCCATACGGGCCTACGCGGCCCAGGGCGGGGGCCCGGCCGACGTGCTCGACAAGCTCGGGAATCTGGTCGGCCAGGCCAGCGACGGCCACTTCGCCACCGTGGTCTGCGGCCGTATCGACGTGGAGCACCATCTCCTCACCGTGGCCAGTGCCGGCCACTTTTCACCCTTGGTGAAGGATCAGGCCGGCACTCGCTTCGTCGACCTCGAGATCGGCCTCCCGATCGGCGTCCTCCCTCGCACTCCTGCCACTGAGAGGACCGTCACGCTCTCCCCTGGCGCCACCGTGATGGCCTTCACCGACGGGTTGGTCGAGCGTCGTGGTGAACACCTCGACGTGGGATTGAACCGCCTCCGTGATGCCGTCGCAGCCACCCCTCTGGATGAAAACGTCGACCAGCTTCTGGGTACACTTCTGGCCGATCTCGCGCCCGAAGGGTCCGACGACGACATAGCTATCCTGGGGGTGCGATGGCTGAACTGAACGACGGATCCCACGCCCACATCGAGTTGGCCGAGACCGATCCCGGTTGCTTCACCGCGACCATATCGGGCGAGCTCGACCTTCAAAGTGTCGACCGACTCAATGGTGCCGTCGACGAGCTCTTGGCCCGACCTCTCACTCGCATCGATTTCGACCTCTCAGATGTCGACTTCATGGATAGCTCCGGCTTGGCCCTGCTCTTGCGACTGACGAACCAATTCGGTCCGGCCCGCGTCTTGGGGGCCAAGCCGATC
Organism: uncultured Acidimicrobiaceae bacterium; assembly: GCA_963737745.1. Lineage (GTDB taxonomy): Bacteria > Actinomycetota > Acidimicrobiia > Acidimicrobiales > RAAP-2 > Bog-473. The sequence goes on from CAVTTR010000012.1 coordinate 460,372, forward strand.
ATTCGACGGGTGATCGAGGTATCGGGTCTGAGCGGAGTGCTGCGGCTCGACGGGGGGACATCGTGAAGAAGAAGCAGAAATTCCCCGAGTCCTCCTCGTCGGTTCCACTGGCGCGCCAGTTCGTCGCCGAATCTCTCACCGGCGTGGCTCCGGAGTTGTCCGAAACCGCGGCACTACTGGTCTCGGAGCTCGCCACTAACGCCGTCCTCCATGCCGCAAGCGAATTCGAGGTCGTCGTCGTCTATCCGTCGCCGTCGGGACGGGTACGTATTGAAGTCAGCGATCATGAGAAGAGCCTGCCTTCCCCGTCACGACCGCCGCCTCACGTTCCCCATGGTCGTGGTCTCCTCCTCGTCTCCACGCTGGCCGACGAGTGGGGCGTGCAGGAACCCCGTCGTCGAGCGGGCAAGGCGGTGTGGTTCGAGTTGACCCCGACCACCGCTCCGGTTGGGGCGGTCGCGGATGGCGCGGACGGCTCGGACAAGGCATCAAGCGGGCGGCGCCAGCGCAGGACCCGACGCTTCCCGAGGGGCTTCCCGTCGTTCTTCGTCTTCGATTTGAAGCTCGTGACTGGTCGGGTCACCCTCGCTTCTGTAGTGCCACCCTCATCATTCTGACTCTGCTGCTCCAGACTCTGCTGTTCTGCTGCTGCTTCAGACTGCGACTGCACTTCAGGCGAACCGCACGTTGGCCCCCACCACTCCCAACCACCAGTTGTACAGATGGTCGATGGCCCACGTGAGCGGCCCACCATTTTGGCCGAATGAGAAGTTCAGGATCACGATCCCCACAATGATGAGCATCGTGTACGGCCGGATACGCAAGTAGGTAGGCCAATAGCGTGCCGGCAGAAGTCGCTCGAAGACCGCCGAACCGTCGAGTGGTGGCAGCGGGATGAGATTGAAGGCCGCCAACCCGATGTTGGCCACGCTGAAGAACAGCGCCACACGTGACAGCACCGACGGATTGAGCGTTCCGTTAAAGGACGTACGAAAGACGCTTATGAACAAGAACGCACCGGCGGCGGCGAGCAACAGGTTCATCGGCGGCCCAGCCAAGGACACGAGCAGGCCCTGATTACGCGGGCTGCGCAGGCGTCTCGTATTGACGGGGACTGGCTTGGCCCACCCGAACACACCCACCGAGGCCAGTGCCATCAGAGCCGGCACAATGAGTGTGCCGACCGGATCGATGTGCTTGACCGGATTGAGCGTGAGGCGCCCGGCCCGAGCGGCGGTGTCGTCGCCACAAAGATGGGCCACCCAACCGTGCGAGACCTCGTGCAAGATGATCGACGGCACGACCACGGCGAAGAAGATGATCTCGTCGCTCGAAATGTTGTGATGGGCCACCAACGCCACGAAGACGACGACGGCGCCCACGATCCACAGCGTCCGCCTGGTCGACTGATCCATGGGGCGGCGGCCGGAAGATCGCCCCCCGGTATGGCTCACCTACTGACTACTGCTTACTGCGTCGCCGGTTACTGTGTCGCCCGCTTAGCGTTAACTGTGTCGCCAGCTTGAACGGTGTCGCCCGCTTGAACGGCGTGGCCTCGGCAGCTACTGCTTGGCGGCATCGACAATACAAAAGCGCGTCGACGGCATGGCCTCGAGCCTGGCCGCGGCGATCGGCTTGCCACACGCTTGGCAACGTCCGTAGTTGCCGGCAGCGAGACGCTCCAAGGCGGCGTCAACCTCATCCAAGGACTCTCGCAGTTCGGTGGCCAAGCGCTCCGCCTCGCCGCGCTCCGCCGTCACTTGGCTGGAGTCAGCGAAATTGGAGTCGTAATTCGAGCCGGTGTCTCCCCGGTCCCCGAACCCAAGCTCCTTGAGTTGGGCGTGGAGCTCGGCCTGCTCGGCCAGCAGAAGGGCGGAGTAATCGACCTCGGCTGATTCAGCTGTCGGAGCCTCGTTCGGCATCCTCTCATGCTACGTCTTCCCTGCCAGTCGTAGTGCCCACCTGCCTGGGGCCCGTCTGTGGCCTGCCTGTGGGCCTGCCTGTGGGCCTGCCTGCCAGCTGTCGGCTCAGCTCCCGACCCGCCGACCGGCCCTTGGATGCGCACCCTCGTAGGCCCGGCGCAGATGCTCGGGCGAGACCTTGGTGTAGCGCTGCGTGGTGGCGATGGAGGCGTGGCCGAGGAGCTCTTGGACCACTCGGATGTCGGCCCCCCGGGCCAGCATGTGCGTGGCACAGGAGTGTCGCAGCACGTGGGGGCTGGCCCGTTCAGCCAGATCCACCCGCCCGGCATACTTCTTGACCACACCGAACGCTCCGACCCGGCTCAGACGACCCCCTCGGACATTGAGGAACACCGCCTCGGCATCGCTGCGCCGCTTCCACTTCTTCGGTTCGAGCAGGGGCCGCCCCTCCCCTGACAGCCAGTGTTGGAGGGCAGCGAGAGCCATGCGACCAAGGGGAACCAGACGCTCCTTGTCGCCCTTGCCCAGAACGCGGATGAGCGGGACGTCGCCCCCCTCGATGGCCTCGGCCACGTCACCGAGATTCAGCCCGACGGCCTCGCTCACCCGGCAGCCTGTCCCGTAGAGCACCTCGAGGAGAGCCCGGTCGCGCAGCATGGTGGGGCCGGTGCCGACCACGGCACCGAGCAGTCGCTCGGTCTCCTCCTCACTGAGGGCCTTGGGCAGCATCTCGGCCAGACCGATCCCGGGAATATCGGCCGTCGGATCGGAAGGCGCCGACCCCTCCTCGACCAGGAAGCGATGGAAGCCCCGGAGCGTGGAGAGCGAGCGCGCCACCGTCGCCCCACTCCTGGTGCGGCGCAGGGAGGCGACGTAGGCCGCCACCTCTTCGGCACTCGAATCGTCAATGAGGCCGCCCGACGCCCGCTGCGCCACAAAGGACTGGTAGCCCGCCAGATCGCGCCGGTACGAGGCCAAGGTGCGTGGCGAGCGCCCCCGCTCGACATCCAACCAGGAAAGGAATTCCTCGGCGTTACGAGAGAGCGGCGGAGCAGTCACGCAGACACCTCACGCAGACGCCCATCGCAGACACCCATTCATACGGCCAAACGAGCACGGGCCAGGTACAACCCGAGCACCGTCGTCTCGTCCGTCAAGGCGCCGTCGGCCACCAGCGCATCCACATCGTCGAGGGCGATGGTCTCGATGGTCATGAAGCCCTCCTCGACTCCCATGGGCTTGGGCGGGCAAGACGAGAGGCCGGTGGCCAAGTAGATCGTGGTGAGCTGGTCACTGATCCCCGGCGAGTTGAAGGTCTCGATCAAGACCTCCATCTTCTCGGCCACCAGACCCGCCTCCTCGGCCAGTTCCCGGCGCGCCGCCACCTCGCGGTCCTCGTTCTTGACGTCGCATGTGCCGGCGGGCACCTCGAGCATGGTGCGGTCGGCGGCCGCTCGATACTGGCGGACCAGCGTCACCCGTCGCTCCGCATCCACCGGCACGATGGTCACCGCACCCGGGTGGTGCACGATGAAGCGCTCAAAGGGCTTTCCATCGGGGTCGACCACTTCGGCCTTGCCGACCCAGAAGATCTTGCCCCGGAACATCTCTTCCTCGGAGACCCGGGCAAAGCCGGATGGACCGGACGAGCCGGACGGACCGGACACGCCAGCCTGGAGGCTCTCGGCCACCCGATTTACGGCACACGATCGAGATCGAGCAGGTGGGGCTCACGGCCCTCTGCTCGGTCGAGTGCCGCCGCCACCAGCTCACGGAACAGCGGGTGGGCCCGATCGGGACGACTCTTGAACTCCGGATGCGCCTGCGTGCCCACCCAGAAGGGGTGATCACTCAGTTCGACGAACTCGACCAGGCGTCCGTCGGGCGAGACGCCGGAGCAGACCAGTCCCACCGCTTCGAGCTGGCGCCGGTATTTGTTGTTGAACTCGAAACGGTGGCGGTGTCGCTCGGTCACCCCGAGAGTGCCGTAGGCCTCGGACACCTTGGAGCCCGGGAGGAGGGCGGCTTGATACGAGCCCAGCCGCATGGTGCCGCCCTTGTCGGTCACGTGGGCCTGGTCGGGCATGAGGTCGATGACGGGATCGGGGGTCAGCGAATCGAACTCGCGGGAGTTGGCCCGGTCGAGTTTGGCCCAGTCCCGGGCCACCGAGATCACCATGACCTGGAGACCGAGACACAGCCCGAGGCATGGGATGGCGTTGTCTCGGGCATACCCGGCCGCCGCCACCATGCCCTCGATGCCCCGGACGCCGAATCCGCCCGGGATGACGATGGCGTCCAAGGTGCGCAGCCGGTCCGAGCCCAGCAGGCCGGGCACCTTCTCGGCGTCGATCCAATCCAGCTCGACCTCGGTCCCGTAGTGGAAGCCACCCGAGCGCAGCGCCTCGACCACCGACATATAGGCGTCCGGCATGCTGACGTATTTGCCCACGATGCCGATCCTCACGCGCCGCGAGAGGTTCTCGACCCGATGGACCAGGTCTTCCCATTGACTCAGGTCGATCGGGTGGGTGGCCTCGTCAATCCCGAGGACGCCGCAGACGAAGGAGTCAAGGCCCTGATCGTGCAGAACCAACGGGATCTCATAGATGCTCGGAGCATCAACGGCGGAGACCACCGCCTCCATGGACACGTCGCACAGCTCGGAGATCTTGCGCTTCAGATTCTCCGAGATCGGCAGGTTGCTCCGACAGACGATCACGTCAGGCTGAATGCCTCGACTGCGCAACTCGGTGACCGAGTGCTGGGTCGGCTTGGTCTTCTGCTCACCCGTCACCAGGTAGGGCACCAGGGTGAGGTGCATGTAGCAGACGTTGTTGCGCCCGACGTCACGGCGAAATTGGCGAATGGCCTCTATGAAGGGGACGATCTCGATGTCGCCCACCGTGCCGCCGATCTCCACGATGACGATGTCCACATCGTCGTCGGCCAGCTGGCGCACCCATTCCTTGATCTCGTCGGTGACGTGCGGAATGACCTGCACCGTGCGACCCAAGAAGTCGCCGCGCCGTTCCTTCTCGATCACCGAGCGGTAGATCCAGCCCGTTGTCGTGTTGGAACGCTGGTGCAGGTTCTCGTCGATGAAGCGCTCGTAGTGACCAAGGTCGAGATCGGTCTCCCCGCCGTCCTCGGTCACGAAGACCTCGCCGTGCTCCCCGGGATTCATGGTCCCCGGGTCGACATTGATGTACGGGTCGAGCTTGCACATGGTGACTCGTAAGCCACGGCACTTGAGGAGCCGACCGAGCGAGGAGGCGGTGAGGCCCTTGCCGAGGGAACTCGACACGCCCCCGGTGACGAAGATGAACTTGCTCACGCCGCCCACTGGGCGCCGAACGGTACGAGAGTCACGTCAATCAATCGGTGCACCCTGCCACGATAATCGACACCACTCATGGTTGTGGCGGATTTACCCGGCCCCTCCTCGGCGCCTGGCGCCTGGCTCCTGGCGCCTGGCTCCTGGGTCTGGGATGGGCCGGGGCTGCGGAAATCAGGATTGGGGCGGCGGCTCCCCTCGGTGACCCCTGGAGGTGGCGCGCCGCCGGCGACTTACCCGGGGCGCCCGGCCGAGGTCTGCGCCGGCATGTCGACCAGAGATTCGGATGCCGGGGGCGAGCTCTCCAACCAGCGCGCCAATTGCTCGACCGGCATCGGACGCGCCAACAGGTAACCCTGCGCCGAGTCGCAGCCCGTGTCGCGCAGGATCTCCCACACGGCTTCGGATTCCACGCCCTCGCCCACCACATGGAGGTCGAGATTGTGACCGAGGTCCACGATGGAGCGCACGATGGCGGCATGGGCCGGGTTGACGAGCATGTCGGCGATGAAGCTCCGGTCAATCTTGAGCTCGTGCACCGGCAGCGTGGAGAGATAGCCGAGTGATGTCTGCCCGCACCCGAAGTCGTCAATGCTGACGTTGACGCCGAGGGCGTGAAGCCGGGCTAGAACGACGCTGGCTGCGTCAGGATCGGAGAGCAATGCGGTCTCGGTGATCTCGATGACCAGCCGGTCCGGAGCGATCTCGGCCTCGGCCAGGGCGCGCACCACCAGATCGGCAAACCCATGTCGGCCCAGATTGCGAGCCGACACGTTCACCGCCATGGTGACGTGGGCCGCATCGGGTCCGAGACAGCGGAGATCAGCCAGGGCCTGATGCAGGACCCATTCGGTCAGTTTGTCGATGAGGTCGGTTTGCTCAACCAAAGGCACGAAGCGGTCCGGGTACAGAAGGCCGAGGCTGGGGTGGCGCCAACGCACGAGTGCCTCGACGGCTTCGACCCGCCCGCTGGAGAGCGTTGCCTTTGGTTGATAGTGCAGGACCAGCTGATCGATCTCAATGGCATGACGCAGCTCACCGATGAGGGCCAGATTGGCCGCGTCGTAGTGATTCTGCTCTGCGTTGTAGCGCATCACGCCGCCGTGCTGTTCCTTGGCCACGTACATGGCGACATCGGCCCGCTGCAGAAGGTTGTCCACGTCGGTGCCATCCTCGGGCGCCATGACGTAGCCGATGCTCGAGTCGATGGACAGAGGGAGTCCGCTCACGCTCACCTCGTGCTCAATGACCGTTCGCACCCGCCACAGCACCTCGGCCGGATCGGTCACGTCGCGCAAGATGATTCCGAACTCATCGCCACCAAGCCGGGCCACACAATCCTTGGGGCGCATGAAGGTGCCCAGGCGGTGCGCCAGCTCGGTCAGGAGGTGATCGCCGTTCTGGTGCCCGAGGGTGTCGTTGACTTCCTTGAAGCGGTCCAGATCGACGATGGCAATGGCCATCGGAACACCACTGTGCTGGGCCGCCACCAGCGCCGCTTCGGCCTGACGCAAGAAAAGGGCGCGGTTGGGCAGATCGGTCAGAGGATCGTGCTCGGCCAGGTACGTGTTGACCTTCAACTGTTGGCGCAATCGCCGACTGACCGAGAGCGAGATCACGCAGAGCGCGGCGTACAGTCCGGCCAAGCCCAGGATGAGATCGCGGTAGAGGGAATGGAGCCCGGCGGTCACATCGGCCCTGATCGGTGCGTAGGGCAGATACACCTCGAGCACACCGACGCGGCGTGATGGAGTTCCCGCCGAAAGCGGCATATAGACCTCGACCGACTCGGGTCCTATCTTTCCTATGTCCCCCGGGTCAGAATTGAGACGGGTGAGTGAGGCGACGACGTCGCCATGGGCAGCATCGAGAGCCTCATCCTCGGGCGGCTGATGGAGCTCCGATCCGTCGTCGGCGTAGACGACCTGGCCGGCCAGATCGCGCAGCCGCAGGCGCAAGATGTCATGGTGACGCACCGCAGTGCGGGCGAGTTCCTGCATATCGGCCGTCTCGCTCGGACTGAGCCCCTCGCTCAGCGGGCGACCGCTCAGGCGGGGCTGCACCGCCGTCCGGGCCACCAGGAGGGCTTGGGATTTTCCTTCCGCCAAACCACGCGCGTTGGCCTCGTTGCGGTAGCTCCAGGCGAAGATCAAGGCGAGGACTACCACAGGAATCAGGCTGATCAGCGCGTATGTGGCCAGCATGCGAACCATGGAACGGCGCGTGGCCAGTTGCGGAATCACCAATGGCTTGCCCGTAGAAACGGCTGTGCGATCGAAGGTGGGATCGGGATCAGAACTCGGTTGAAGATCAGAATTCGATTGAAGATCAGAACCGAGCGCTGCGCTTGGACGCAGACTGGACGAAAGATGGTGACCCAGCTTCGTCCTCGTCATGGTTACATCTCCGCTGTCGGTGTCACAGACTCGTAGTCCCCGAGAAACGGTAACGCCAGACGGTTGCAAGACGGTTGCAATCGCATGGCAGTCGGGGTGTCCGGACCTCGACGTCCAGACTCAGACGTCAGATACGTTCAGACGTCGAGAAGTTCACGGGCATGCGCTCGGGCCACGTCACTGTCCGGATGACCCGACAACATGCGGGAGAGCTCAATGACCCGCTCCTCCCCCGTCACGGCCACAGCCGACGTGAGCGTGCGGCCGAGCACTTCGTCCTTGCGCACCGTGATCTGTTGGTCTGCTTTGGCTGCAACCTGAGCCAGGTGCGTCACAACCAGCACCTGACGGGTGCGAGAGACCTCGTGCAGCGCCTCTCCCAACGAAAGAGCAGCCGCCCCACCGACGCCGGCGTCCACCTCGTCGAACACCATCGTGTGCGGGCCACCCATGGCCACGAGACGAATGGCCAGCATGGCGCGCGCCAACTCCCCACCCGAGGCCGCTTTGGCCAACGGCAGCACTGCCTCGCCCACGTTGGCTCCCAGAGCCGCTTCGATCGGATCGCCGGCGCCCTCGGAGGCGACGCGGATCTCCACCCGCGCCCCTGGCATGGCAAGGTCGGCCAAGCGCTGACCCACCAGCGTGCCGAACTTCTCTGCGGCCCGCGTACGCACTTTGCGTACCTTCTCCTCCGCCGCCTCCAAGCGTTGCTGCACCTCGATCTGTTCGGCCTCCAAGCGCGCCGCGGTCTCTTCGGCATTGTCCAGTTCGTGCAGCCGCGCCGCCGCCTCCTTGGAGAAGGCCAACACGGCGGTGAGGTCGACCCCATACTTGCGGCGCAGATCGGCCAGCAGCCGGCGGCGCTCCTGCACCGCCACCAGACGCTCCGGGTCGTCTTCCCATCCCTCCACGATGTCGCGCAAGCCCCGAGCGACGTCGGACAGATCAATGGCCGCCCCCGCGATGCGCTCGCGGTATTCATCGAAGGCCTCGCGTCCAGCCAACGACCCGGCGGCTTCGGCCAGTCGGGCCAGGACTCCCCCGTCGCCGTTTCCCGACGCCGACTCGAGAAGCTCTCCGGCGTAGGCCGCGGCCTCCCGGTGGGCCGAGGCATCGGCCAGGCGCGTTTCCTCCTGGCGCAACTGGTCCTCCTCGTCGGATGCGGAGAGGTGGGCGGCCTCGATCTCGTTCACCTGATAACGCAACACGTCGGCTTCGCGTGCCCGCTGCTGTGCATCGCCTCCGAGGGACGCCATGGTCTCGGCCAACCGACGTAGCTCGGCCCGCAACGCCACGACCGGGGCCAGATCGGTCCCGGCGTATGCGTCGAGTACGGCCCGTTGGGCCCCCGGTGTGACCAGTGACTGGTGCTCGTGCTGACCGTGGATCTCCACCAACTCCGAGGTCACCTCGGAGAGCGCACTCACGGGCGACATGCGGCCGTCGATCCAGGCGCGGGAGCGACCATCGGCGGGCACCGAGCGGGCCACGATGATCTCACGCTCGCCATCGTCGGTCTCGACCACGAAGCGGGCCTCGACCACGGCCTCGCTGGCCCCTGACCGGACGAGGGTCGGCGAAGCGCGACCGCCGAGCACCAGCTGCAGCGCTTCGACCACCAGTGTCTTGCCGGCACCGGTCTCGCCGGTCAGCACCGTCATGCCGGACCCGAACGTCAACGAGAGGTCCTCGATGACGCCGAGGTCGCGCACGCGCAGATCGGTCAACACGGCAGTCCCGTCAACACGGCTGACGCAGCACCGCTGCCGGCCGGACCATCCGATTACTGCTCGCGGTCGGCCAGCAGCCTGAACCGCAGCAGCGCACCGAACCCCTGCGGGTCATTGCGCACCACCCGAACCGGACGCGTCGGCACCCGGCAGGTCACGGTCGACCCGGGCTCGAGGCGACCGGTCTCCTGCCCATCGATCACCAGTGCTGCGGCGCGGTCGGGCGCGATCTCGACACGGACATGCTGGGTATCGGTCAGCACCAGGCTGCGATCGAGCGAGAGGTGAGGCGCCACCGGGGTGACCACCATGGCCCGCAGCCCGGGGGCGAGGATCGGACCGCGCGCCGAGAGGTTGTAGGCGGTGGAGCCGGTGGGCGTGGCGATGATGACGCCGTCGGCCGAGTAGGTGAACACGTCCTCCCCGTCGATGGAGGTGGCCAGACGCACGGTGTGACCGAAGTCGATCTTCTCGAGCACCACCTCGTTGAGCGCCAGATATCTCGATACGGCATCACCCTGTGAATGGTCGCTGATCGTGACCTCGAGTGCACAACGGGTCTCGATGATGGCCCGGTTCTCGAACACTCTCGTCAGGGCCACACGCATCTGGTCGGGGACGAGGTCGGGCAGGTAACCCAACCGGCCGAAGTTCACGCCGAGAACCGGGACATCCTCCGTCCAGGCCAGTCGTACGACCCGCAGAAATGTCCCATCGCCGCCGAGGCTGACCGCCACGGTCGAGCCGAGGAGGTCGACGGCATCGAGGTCGATCTCCTTCCCCGCTTCGGTGACCCGATTGGGCGCCGTGAACTCCAAAATGCGCGCCACGTCACCTTGAGCGGTGAGCCACTCCGCCGTATCGAGGGCGAGGGCGCGCGCGTCGGGGCGTCCGGGATGGACCAAGAAGGTGGCCGTCGACATGCGTCAGTGTGGCTCCTGCGTCTCGTCGACGCGGGATTGGCTCGAGGCCGCCTCGTCGACGGTGGCACTGAGGAGGCGGCCAACGTCGGGACCAGATGCGCCGTCAGGACCCACACCCGCCCCGGCGGCCTTGCGGGCGTGCACCAGGAACTCGACATTGCCGGCCGGGCCGGTCAGAGGGGAAACCATCGCCCCCATGATGCCGGTTCCTGCGCCCTCGGAGTGCGGACGTGACCCGCGTCAGCGCTTCGTGCCACACCTCGGGGTCCCGCACCACGCCCTTGCCGCGGGCCACGACGACGCGGCCGGCTTCGAATTGCGGCTTGACCAGCAGCACCAGGTCGGCATCGGGGCGGCCGAGCGGCCCGCACAGCGCCGGCACCACCGTGACGAGCGAAATGAACGAAAGATCGGCCGTCAGCAGCGACACCGGCTCGAACGTCGGGTCGTGTTCGACCAGCATCTCGGGGGTGAGCGAGCGGAAGTTGACCCGTTCGAGGACGGTGACCCGGTTGTCGTGACGCAGACGCTGGTCAAGTTGCCCATGTCCCACGTCCACGGCATACACCCGCGCCGCACCGCGCTGCAGCAGGCAATCGGTGAAGCCACCGGTGGAAGCTCCCGCATCGAGCACACGCCGGCCCTCGGGCACGACGGCGAAGCGCGTCAGGGCCGCATCCAACTTCTGGCCGCCGCGGCTGACGAACGGCGCCTTCGGGCCACGTACGACGACGGGCTCGTCGGGCGCCACCAGCCGGGCCGGCTTATCGGCTTGGGTCCCCGCCACCAGGACGGATCCCGCCGCGATCGCCTCTTGGGCTTCGGTCCGGTTGGCGACGAGTCCCCGCCGGACGAGCTCCGTATCTAGCCGTCGGCGGGACCCAGGGCTCAGCTGCTCGAGCCCGGTCCGCTCGGAGCAGCCTTCTTGGCCGCCGACGCCTTCTTCGCTGCCGGCGCCTTCTTCGCTGTCGGGGCCTTCTTGGCCGGCGCCTTCTTGGCGGCCGTCTTCTTGGCCGCGGTCGTGGTCTTCTTGGCCGCCGACGTGGCCTTCTTGGCCGGGGCGGACTTCTTGACCGCCGTCGCCGCCTTCTTGGCCGCCTTGGTGGCCGCGGCCGCCGTCTTCTTCACGCCTTCGGGCGTGACCTTCTCCGCCGCGTCGCGAGCGGCCTTGGCACCCTTGGCGGCCTGTGCCGCCGCGCCCTCGGTGGCGTGCCGCCCGGCGCCCGCGGCCCCCTTCAAGAGGTCGGCCACCTGATTGGCCACCTTCTCGAGAGAGGAGCCGTCGATCTTCTTGAGCTGCTGGGCCACCTCGTGGCGTATCAGGTCCAGGATCTGTTCACTCGTCTTGTGCCCACGCTCTACCAAATTGTCCACCCACTCCTGTGCTTGATCGCGCTGGATGTCTCCGGCGCTCACCAACTCGCGCACGATCTCTTCGGCGCGGGCCCGTGTGACCTGGCCCAACACCGTACCGGCGTCGAGATACTTCTTGATGCGCTCATTCCTATCCATATAACGACAGTATATTCAGAGTTAGCTGGTAGCAAGCATTATGCGGGCGAGTGATCGAGCATCTTGTGCACCAGTTCGGCCAGATCCTTCGCCACTGCGTCCGGGGCCGGATCGTCGGGCACCTCGTCGGCGCCGGTCACACCCGAGAGCACCAGCGCGAACGGAATGCCCAGCTGCTGGGCCAGGGCACCGTCGGTGGAGGGCCGATCGCCCACCATCATGGAGAGATCGGTCGCCCGGGCGCTGATGGCATCTGCGGTGGGGCGATGCGGCTTGCCCGCCACCTCGGGCGTCGTCTCGGCCGCCGTCGAGACGGCCGCCAGCAGCGCGCCGGCGCCGGGAAGCAGCCCGTGCGGCGTGGGGTGGGTGGGGTCTTCGTTGGTCCCGATCAGCCGCGCCCCCTCGCGTACCCTGGTGGCCGCCTCCGAGATGGCGTCAAAGGTGAACCCACGGGTCCATCCCACCACCACGGCGTCCACCGGCCCTGCACCAGCACCCGCACCCGCCCCGGCACCCGCACCCGCACCCGGCTCGACGACCTTCACACCGCGGGCATGCAGGGCCTCCCGCACCCCCCCGTCGGCGAGAACGAGGGCCGTCGAGCCGACCGCCAGCATCTCCGCCGCAACATCGGCCGAGGTGAGCAGGTCATCGTCCGAGGTCGTGATGCCACAATTCTTCATGCGGGCGTGGAGCTCCGCCCGTGTGGGGGCGGAGTTGTTGGTGGCGAACAGTGTCCGGATCCCGGCGGCGCGGAGCGCCTCCACTGCCTTGCCCACCCCTTCGATCGGTTCGCCCGTCAGCCAGATCACCCCGTCCAGGTCGATCACCCACGTGCCACGGTGCGGCGGGGTCGACGTGGGCGTTCCAGGCGGCGGGGGCATGCACCGGAGGTTACTCACCCGTCCTTGGTGCCCCGCCTTCGAAGACCACCAAATGTTCACACTGCCGTAGCCTTTCGGTTGATCCCGTCTGTTTCACTGGTGGCGTGCTCGAGACCATGGCCTCGCATCAGTCTGAGGACACCCATCAGAAAGCGCTCCACATCAATTTGGACCCGCGTTGGTACGGCACGGTGGCCGAGATCGGCGCCGGCCAGGAAGTGGCCCGGTGGTTCTTCCGCGTCGGCGGAGCAGCCGGGACGATCGCCAAGTCAATGTCGGCCTACGACATGGCAGTCAGCGACGCCGTCTACGGCGAGGTGGACCGCTATGTCTCCGAGGCCCGCCTCCAGGCCATGTTGGACCACGAGTTCGCGCTCAACATCGACAGGCTCAGCGACTCCCGGGGGGACAGCACCTCATTCTTCGCCTTCGCCGACACCGTGGTGGCCCGGAGTTTTCGTGGCGGCAACGAGTGCCATGGCTGGATGGGGGTCAAGTTCCAGGCGCATCCCCACGACGAGCCGAGCCAGATCGCGCTGCATCTGCGCATGCTCGATGTGGAGGCCTCCCTCCAGCAGGAGGCGCTCGGGATCGTCGGGGTCAACCTCCTCTACGGCGCCTTCTTCGAGCATCACGAGCCCGACAAACTGGTGGAGAGCCTGCTCGACCGCTTGAGCACGGACCGGATCGAGATCGACATGATCCGCTTTCGGGGTATCGAGTTTCGCAGCGTGGACAACCGGCTCGTGGCGCTGCAGTTGGTGCAGCTCGGACTGAGCGGTGTGGCCATGTTCGGGCCGGACAAAGAGGTGCTGCAGCCGAGCGAGGTGCTCCGCAAGAAAGCAGTGTTGGTCGAGCGAGGCAGTTTCCGTCCCACCACGGTCGTCAACCTCGACATGCTCACGTGCGCCATGGACAAGTTCCAGGCCGAGCCGGGCATGGAGGGCAAGACCATCCTTCCGCTGGCCGAGCTCACCATGCGGAACCTGCTCGCCGGCGGGCGCGAAGTAGACCGACGCGACTTCCTCGCCCGGGCCGAACTCTTGGCGGCGTGCGGCCTGACCACCATGATCACGGACTACTTCGACTACTACCTGCTCGCCGCGTTCTTAGCGGCGCGCACCAGCGAGCGCATCGGCATCGTCATGGGTGTGCCGAGCCTGCTCGACCTCTTCGACGAGCGCAATCACGAGCAGTTGCAGGGCGGGATCCTCGAGAGCTTCGGACGGCTCTTCAAGAACGACCTCAAGCTCTACGTCTATCCCCTCCGTCGCGCCTCGGGTGACGAGCTGGAGACGGTGGAGAACCTCAGCGTGGCTCCCCCGGTGCGACCGCTGTACGACTATCTCGCCAACCGTGGGAGCTTCGTGCCCCTGGACAACTTTCAAGAGAGCTGTCTGCCCATCTTCAGTCGCGACGTCCTGCGGCGCATCGCCGACGGTGATGCGGCCTGGGAGGAAATGGTGCCCGACGGAGCGGCGGCGCTCATCAAAAAGCGCGGGTTCTTCGGATTCGTCCGCTCGCCTGACTGAAGGCCGCTGTCTGGGACCTGGGCGTGGTGACCTGGGCCTGGGCCTCGGCGGGCGTCGCGGGCAGCGGCGGCAGCGGGGCAGCGGGGCAGCAGCGGGTCCTGGCTGTGACTGACCTGGTGGCAGAGCTCCGGCCTATGGTTTCCCAACAAGCAACCGCGCCGATATGGTTTTCGAGCACGGGTGGCTCGGCGGAACAAGCAAGGAGGACAAATGGCATCGATTACTCCGTTTCTGTGGTTCGACCGCGATCTGGCCGAACCGATTTCCTTCTATACGTCGATCTTCCCCGACACGACTGTCCTCGTCGGCGCCTCAGAGGGACCGATCTTCTCGGCCACCATCGAACTGTGTGGCCAACAGTTGATCCTGCTCAATGGCGGTCCCGACCACGCCGGGTTCCGCGAGTCGATCTCGTTCTTCGTCAGCGTCGACACCCAAGACGAGATCGACGACCTCTGGGAGAGACTGACGGCAAACGGCGGCGAGCCCAGCCGATGTGGATGGCTGAAGGACCGCTATGGCCTTTCGTGGCAGGTGGTTCCCGAGCGCGTTGGGATCGCTGCTCGGCTCCTCCGATCGGACACGGGCTCAACAGGCGCGAGAAGCCATGCTGCAGATGGGAAAGCTCGATATCGGCGCGCTGCAAGCCGCCTATGACAGCTGAACGAGCCGTCGAAACGAACTCAGCGCCCCAGGCCGGAGCGCGTCTCCTTCTTGTCGCGTTTGGCCTCGCGCTTTTCCTTCAGGGACTTGCCGGGCTTTTTACCGGCCGGCTTTTGCGGTGACTTCTCAGGCATATCGCTCTCCTTCGCACTCGTAGGACGAAACGTCGTTGTCGGCTCAAGAGCGGCAGACAGTGCGGCCGGCGTCATGCTGACCACTCCGAGAGCGGAGTCTCATGCCATAAGGCAACACGAGGTTACCCCAGGCCTGTTGACCTCACATCGCTCGAACAGCGCCTACTGGGGGCGAGTCCCCTCGGTGAGGCACGCTATGAGCCGGCCATATCGACGGCGTTCACTTTGACTATGTGCAGCGTGACCACCACGCGTGACTGCCCCGGAGCGTCATGCACACGCAGGTCGGCTCCATATTTGGCGCCGACCTGATCGGCGAAGACGTACTCGTCATCGGGCTCGACCGTGGCATTGCACCGCAATTCGAGGTAACGGCTCGTGCGTTCGAGATCGAGAATGAACAGTGTGCAGGCTGGGTTACGTCGCAGGTTCTTGGTCTTCTGCCGAGAACTGTTCAGCGAGATCCGAATGGTTTCATCCTCGGCCAGGAACCAGATCTCGGAGAGCTGAGGGTGGCCGTCGACGCCGACTGTGGCCAAGGTGGCCACCGAGGCGTCAAGAAGGTCGCGGTGTGTGGCGGGAATCACAGACACGGACGTCGCACCGCCTCACCGGGCGGCGTCACCGAAGCGGTAGACCCTCGTGAGTTCGTCCAGCTCTGCCTTGACGGCGCTGGGCAACTCGTACTCGGCCGCTGCCAGGCTCTGCTCGAGTTGTTCGGGACGGCTGGCTCCGATGATCGGCGCCGTCACAGCCGGGTGGGCCAGCACCCAGGCCACCGACAAGGTGACGAGCGAAACGTTCTCGCGCTCGGCGATCTTCCGCAGTTCTTCCACTGTAGAAAACTCCTGCTCGTGCCAGTATCGATCCTGATACAGGCCTCCCGCCGCGCCCAAGGTGAAGCGCGAGCCTTCGGGTGGCGGTGCCGACGCATTGTGCTTACCCGACAGCATCCCGCCGGCGATGGGGTTGTACGGAATGACTCCTATCCCCTCGTCCCCGCAAAGGGGAAGGAGCTCGCGCTCGATCTGACGGAAGAGCAAGTTGTAGCGGGGCTGCACCGAATCGAATCGGACGACCGACTTGGCCTCGCTCCGCCCCAGCGCCCGTGCCGTCTGGTAGGCCAGGAAATTGGAACAGCCGACATAGCGCACCTTGCCCGCACGGACCAAGTCGTCGAGCGCCCCCAATGTCTCGTCAATGGGCGTGCCCGCATCGGGCCCGTGGAGTTGGTACAGGTCGATGTAGTCGGTGCCGAGACGGCGCAGTGAGGCCTCGACCGCCTCCATGATGTGCTTGCGGGAGTTTCCCTGCTGCCAGGGTGCCGGACCGGTTCGGCCGAAGCACTTGGTGGCGACGATGAAGCGGTCCCGCTTGCCCTTCAGCCAGTGGCCGAGGATCTCTTCGGTGCGGCCGACCGTGGGGAGGCTCCCGCCCAGCGGATACACGTCGGCCGTATCGATGAAGGTGATGCCACCCTCGGCTGCCCGATCAAGAATGGCTTCCGACGTGGTCTCGTCGGACTGCAAGCCGAATGTCATGGTCCCGAGACAGAGCTCGGAGACAAGGAGGCCGGTACGGCCGAGGCGTACGTGGTTCATGGGCCCAAAGTAGTACCGCCCTCCCGGAGACCGTGCGGCCCCTCGGGCGCCACGCGAGGCGGGCCTTAGGCCCGGCGCAGCGCAGCCCGGCGCGCAGCGCAGCGCAGGAGTGCTACTCGTATTCGTATTGCTGGTGCGGCTGGTACCTCTCGTCCGACTCGCTCCGCCGGTCCGCCTCGCTCCGCCTATCCGAGTCGCTGCCGCCGTTCGGATCCCTCCCCGATTGCTGGGCGCGCTCGTCCTTCGGGCTCCTCCCGTTGGCGATCGGGGTCCATGGAGATATAGCGATTCAGGGCGTCCAGCGTGGCCTTCGCCGACGAGACCAGGTCTCCTTCGGCAGACTGGGCGATGCCCATACGGTCGTCGTCCGAGGAGAGCGATCGAAAAGCGACGATGACCGAGCCGCCGATCACCGTGTCGATCTTCGTTACCCCCATCAGATAGAAGGGGATGACATGGCCGAGATCGCGCAACGCGCCCAGGGTGGCTTCAGCGCCGCCGATCAACGGGCCACTGCCGGCACGGCCCACACCGGTCTTACCGCCGTAGCTCAGGTGCACCTCGCTGATCCCGTCGTGCTCGTTGAACTCGGCCACCACCAAGGTGATCCGGGCCAGGTACGTGATGGGGGCCGAGACGGCGGAGCCGGCCTCTTCGAGAATCACCGAGGCGCTCGGAAAGTACAGACTCGCCACTTGCACCGCACTTTCCCGCACCGCCTCGGGATCATGGTTACGGATGGAGAGGACGACGGAGCCGACCTCACCGCTTTCCATGTGGTTGATCCCCACATTCACGACGCCGGGCAGCGAGCGCAGCTCCAATTCGAAGTCCTCTTCGATGGTCGCCGTCATGTGAGAACGATGCCCTTCTTCTCGTACAGCCGGGCGTCCGCTATGCGGTAGAGCTCGGCCGGGTCAGTGGAGTCCCCGGGCGAGGTCGCGGTGCCGACCGAGAAGTCGAGTTCGGGCAGTGAGACGAGGAGGGCACGCAGTCGCTCGGTGAAGGCCAGTACCTCGGTGCCCTCGGCATTGGCCAAAATGATGGCGAACTCGTCGCCTCCCATCCGTGCCGTGGTGTCACCGCTGCGCACGGAGCGACGCAGAGCCCAACCGAAGGAACGCAACATGTCGTCACCGACGGCGTGTCCCAGCTTGTCATTGACCGCCTTGAACCCGTCGAGGTCGACCAACACCAGGGTGAAGGCCCAGCCGTAACGCGCGCTCTGCACCGCGGCGTTGCGCAGGGCGGCGTCGAAGTGCCGGCGATTGGCGATGTTGGTCAGGGGGTCGTGATCGGCGCTGTGGCGGGCCAGATGCAGCGTCAGCGCGAGCTGACAGACGTTGCGCACGACATCGCGCACCACGTACGGGACGACGTCGGGCTCGCAGAACACGCCGGGCACCGTGGCCAGGTGGGCGGGCGAATCGCTGAGCAGACTCTTCTGGCCCAGGCGGAAGGCTTGCGTACCGAGGGCTTCATCGCGCAGGACGACGACGGCATCGGTCAGGCGGTAGCGGCGAGCCAGCAGATCGAGAACCGAGTAGATAAATCCGATGTTGACCTCATTGGTCGACATCTGGTCGAGCATGGTCAAGAAGACCCATGGCTCATGCAGTTGCCCGCTGCTGTCGATCTCCCCCGAGCCCGTGTCGGCCATAGTGGTCACAGGGACCTTTCCGACAGAGCGGGAGCCACCTTTCCAACTGAACGGAACTTCGAAAGCGGGATCGCACCGGCTCGCAGCACCGGAGCCAATTCCTCGGGGGACATTGGTACGGACATGAGATAGCCCTGACCACGGTGACATCCCAGCTCGAGCAGCTTGTCGATCGTGTCGCCGGCCTCAATGCCCTCGGCGATGATGCCCAGGTCGAGGGCACGGCCCAGTTGGATGATGGCCTCGACGATGGCGCGGTCGCTGGGGTCGGTCTCAATGCCCTGGACGAAGGTCTGGTCGAGCTTCAAGAAGTTGACCGGAAGGTGCTTCAGCTCGGTGAACGAGGCATAGCCCGTCCCGAAGTCGTCGATGGCGACTTCCACGCCGAGAGCCTGGAAACCCTGCAGGATCCGCGCCGTCTGCTCGGGCTCTTGCAGCACGGCGTGCTCGGTCATTTCGATGCACAGGCGCTCGCCCGGGATGCGGTGCACCCGCAGGCAGTTCTCGACGAACTCCACCAATCCGCTGATCACGAACTGCGCCGGCGACATGTTGACCCGGACCACCAGGGGCAGGTTCGGGTATTCCAACCGCCAGGAGGCCAACTGGCGACACGCCTCGGCGAAGACCCACCGACCCATGTCGACCACCAGGCCGGTCTCCTCGGCCACCGTGATGAAGGCCGAGGCCGGAAGAAGGCCGCGTGTCGGGTGCTGCCAACGCACCAGCGCTTCCACCGCCAGAAGCTCTCCCGTACGGAGGTCAACTTCGGGCTGGTAGTGGAGGCGCAACCCGTCGCCTTCGATCGCCTCGCGCAACGTCAATTCCGTACGCGAGCGTTCGCTCACCGATTCCCGCAGAACTTCGTCGAACACAACCGCCTGGTTGCGTCCCTGCCTCTTGGCGGCGTACAGGGCCACGTCAGCCCAGCCAAGCAGCTCAATCCCGTTCTTGACGCCAGGCTTGGAGAGCACGATGCCGATGCTGGCCGTGTGGGTTACCTCTTGTCCGGCGAAATCGATGGGCTCGCCAATCACGCTCAACAGGCGGTAGGCGGTGGCGGCCACTTCCATTTCGCTGCCGACATCGCCCACCAGAATCACGAACTCGTCGCCACCGAGCCGGGCTGCGAAATCGTTGGGCCGGATGCTGGTGCGGATCCGATCGGCGATGGTGGTCAACACCCGGTCGCCGCTGGCGTGGCCGAGGAAGTCGTTCATGACCTTGAAGCGGTCGAGGTCGAAGAAGAGGATCGCGGTCTCGCGGTTGGCGGCCAGACGCACTTCGAGCTCGCGCAGCAAGGACCTGCGGTTGGGCAACCCGGTCAGGTCGTCGTGCAAGGCGATGTACTCGGTGCGCTCCTCGGCATCGATACGCGCCTGAAGCTGTACCAGCATGGAAGCGATCGCCTGCAACGCGCCGATCTCCTCGGGCGTCCAGCCATGAAGTCCGAAGTGGAGGAAACCAAGCACGCCCCAGGTGGTATCGGCCAAGAGCAGCGGCACGCAGGCCCCACCGACCATTGGGATACCCGAACCCTTTTCCACACGTTCGAGGTAGGTGTCGTCGGGGTCCGCCTCACCGGCGAGATACGGCTTGCGAAGGTTCTTCGTGGCGGCGAAGACCGGGTCGGTGTCGAAGGGGACTTCACCGAGCGGGTCGGTGCCTTCCACCTCACGCGGGGGCCACTCGGCTTCCATGATGCTCAGATTGCGCTGGTGATCGTTGCGGCGCAGAAAGGCGACGTCAGCGCCGAGGAACTCGGCCAGAACGCGTACCGTCCAGGTCAACACGCTTTGTCGGCTACGCGACGAGGCCGACATCAGTTTCTCCGCCACCTGGCCGACGAGCTCATCGAGACGTCGCTGGTCCAGCAGCGCACTTTCCCGTGCCGCCAGTGTCACGGTGTGACTCAAGAGGCCCCCGAAAGCCTTGGTGAGGGCGCGCTCCCTGCTCGACCAGGTTCGCCCCTGCCGTGCCACCACGAGTGCCCCGATGACTCCGCCGTCTTGGAGTTGGATCCGCTCAACGAGTACGCCCCAGGCCACGCTGGAGATCACGCACGAGAAGGAGGAGATGGGGTTCTCGTCTCCCAAAAGGCCAACCACACGCTTGCGGATATGCGCCACGGCGTGCTCATTGCCCGGTGCGGTCCACGACTCGGCCTCGAATCCCGGAACCGACTCATCGAGACCGCCGACGATCTCAACGATCTCCGCGCCGGGTACGACCTGCGTGATCGTCTCGATCACAAGACGAGTCTGCAAGCCCGCTACGCCGGGGAAACTGTCGTCAAAATCTGTCATATTGGAACCCCCCCCTCGAGGGTCCACTAGGTCACGTGCGCGATTTGTGCGCAAATACCTGCCGTGGAGTATGCCATAGCGAGGGTCAAAAAATCCATTATCCCTGGTGGCAGGCAGGTTGCAACAGGCTTGCTAGGCCATTTCCCACTCCCTGCTCAAGAGCTCATTCAAGGGGAGTCGGGCGCTGCGGGTAGAGGGGGCAGGCGCATGGCTCAGGCGGAGCAATAAGGCAACATGTTCGCTGTCGTCGAGGTCCCAGAACTGATTGAAACGCTCCGACAGATCGAAGAGTGAGTCGATGTGACGCTCGCCCCCCAAACCGTGCAGGTCCTTTTCATCGACGGCGTACAGGAAGACCGGCGAAACCGGTTGCACGGCGAGCCCGTGCATCTCCGCCGTCAGCCACAGCCTTTCGACGGCCGATCCGCCACGGACGTACCAGGCCGGATCGGCGCGGGGCACGGTCACCACGGCCAGGGCCGAGCTCGATCCAACAAGCGCTCGGGTGCGGGCGCCCAGCGCCTGCCCGGCCCGCCAGTCGGCCAGGTGCTCCATGACGTCGGGACGCCGGAGAAGCTCGAGCGCAGCCATCTCGGGTGGGGAGAGCTCGAGCGTGCGGACATCGAGGCCCTCATCGAGGGAGTCAAGCCCGGGGAAGCGCAACTCCCCCACCATCTCCCGATGCAGCGACGGCAACAGGAACCGGATGCGGTCCGACTCGGCCAACAGGCCTGCCATCCCCTCGATCCGATCGCGGGTCACGGCGAGGCGCAAGCGCGCCCCTTCCCGATCGACACCCAATGAGAGCTGCTTGACCACTTCGGCATCGATCGGTGAGGCATCGCCCATGTGCCGATTGGCCGCCCGCGCCCGCACACGGGGAGCCAGGGAGGCAATTTCGTAGTCCGTCGACTCCCCCAACGAAAGCGCCGCCACGCAATGCGAGGGCGAACCCTCGGGGAAGAGCTGGCACTCACCGAGGTTCTTCAGTGAGGCCGCCGCGACGCGAGCGTTGAAGAGGGCGGCGCCGATCGCCACGTAGCTGCCCCGGTAGCGCACATCCATCATCGTCGTGCGCTCGGGAACGAGATACATGCGAATCTGATCGGCATCGGCCTCGAAGCGCCAGGGCTGGATGTTCCCACCCGAGGGGGCCCAGCGCGCCGCTTCGACGATGAGCTCGACCGGATCGGAGCCCTCGGAGAGCGACAGGTGCGAGGAACCGAAGGAGGCGCAGTTGTCCCCGGCCTCGTAGCTGGGATCGATGTCATCGGGATCGATCTGGGGAGTGACCGCCACGGGCCCGATGCCCGACAATATTTCGTCCACATCGAAACGCACCCGCCCGGACGGCAGGTCGCCCGTCAACCCGATCCTGCGTACCGCTGCCGCCGCCGTGGCCGCCCCTAGCGTCACCTCGCTGCCCAGTTGAGGCCAACCGGTGATGGTGACGCCCACTTCCAACAAGGAGGCCGCACCGCGGGAGGTGACATCGGCCGCGCCCAACATGCGCAGCACGTACGGCGCTTTTTGCTGGATCGACAACCCGACGAGGTCCGAAGAGTGCAACCCTGGCAACAGCCCATGGAAGATCGGCCGGTCCGGTTCGAGATCGAACCGCTCGACGTCGAGGACGCCGCGGTCACTCGTTTCCATCAGTACCGGAATGCGTCGTTCCCGTGCCGCTTCACGCACGCGCAATTTCATATCGAGTGAGTCGCACTCTTCGATGACCAGATCCAGTCCGTCCAAGAAGCTGCCGAGGTTCTCGTCGGTGATTCCCTCGGGGATGGTCACGACGCGCAGGTACGGATCGATCTCACTGATGCGACGGGCCGCTACCACGGCCTTGTTCACTCCGAGGTCGAGGACACTGCCGGGAATGCGATTGAGGTTCGACAACTCGACGGTGTCGAAGTCAGCCACCCGCAACTCCCCGGCGAGGCCCTCCATGGCGAGCACATGGGCGATGGAGTGGCCTGCGCTCAAGCCGACCACACCGATCCGAAGCCGGCGCTGCTGCGCCTGTTCGGCCCGGGTGAGCTTGTTGCGGTTGCGGTCCAGCCGCAGCGTGCCGAACGATCTGGGACCGAGGAGTCGCACAACGGCCCGGCGCCAGGGGTAGTAGACCCAGCGCTGGGGCTCCTCCTCGAGCGTCTTGGATGGTGCCGGCTTGATCTCGGAGAGTTGTTCGCGTTGCTGGGCAAAACGGTCGATGACCTGCAGGGCGGGGTCGGCGCGCAGCACGCGGAGCACCTCGCGTTGGTCTCGAATCCGCACGTCGAGTACCAGCGGGCGCCAGGCCCGCGTGCGCGTCGAATCGTGCGACACCAGACCCTTTTGAAGGTCAGGGTTACGAGAGAGCTGCTCCGCTTCGAGTCGCAGAGCCCGCTGATGCTCGTCGTTACTCAACTCGTGACTACGTGAGCGCTGCCAGGACACCGCAATCGTCCTGTAGCGGTCATCAGGAAAGGGGACCGAAGAG
This sequence comes from uncultured Acidimicrobiaceae bacterium, assembly GCA_963737745.1. GTDB lineage: Bacteria > Actinomycetota > Acidimicrobiia > Acidimicrobiales > RAAP-2 > Bog-473. The sequence continues at coordinate 483,460 of CAVTTR010000012.1, forward strand.
GTTCCAACCATGCGGGCGCCGGTGATAAGACCGGCCGGCAACAGCGTGTCGGATACGGCGGCGATGGCGCGCTCTGCGCCCAACCAGTTCATGCAGTGCGTCACCGAGCGCGAGATCGCGGCGATCAGGCGGTGCCCGGTGGCTACTTCACCCTTGGACCACGCACCCTTGATTTCGAGAATGCCGCCACTGATCCCATCGTCGATCGTGCGCTTGAGCAAGCCGACCTCGGGCGAGGAACCCATCTCCTGTAAGAGGAACGCCTGATTGCTCGACTCCAAGGGGCCATGGCAACGCACGCCGGCCACCGGGACTCCATGGTCGTCAAAGCCGAGCAGGAACAGCGAGACGCCCGTGCCCTCATCGAGCTCCTGTAGATGCAGCTTGCCTTCAAAGCCGCCGAAGTTTCGGTAACGGCCCTCAGCTTCGTGGAGATAGAGCTTCCACAGGTCCGGCCGCTCGTGCGGGTGGTGTCCCTCGAAACGCACACCGGACGCGCTGTCCACGAAGCTTGCGCCATAGCGATACCGCCGACTGATCATGTTCCCCACTGATGAGCCTCATTTGTGCACTGTCTCGTTAGTACTGACACGCCTTGAACCGACATCTACGCCCAGGCTCGTCCAGAACCTGACAAGAACCTACAGCCGTCACGAGCGCCCGACGCGGATGCAGGTCAGAGACTTACCCGCCTCACGAGCTTCTCGAACCTCGACGATAGAACACGCAGCGCTCCACGGTCTGCGGCCAAGACGGTTCAGTGAAGAACCCAGTGCAATCAGTCCGCTTCATCAGCTCACTAACAGACAGCTGAAATGTGCTGATAATCCATCGAGCGTCTGCATAGCTACGGATCGCCGATTATAAGGTGACCTTGGCCCGGGGCACGACCGCTCCGGCAGTGAGAAGCAGGCTCTCGATGCTCTCGGCCGGCATGGGGCGGGCAAAGAAGTAGCCCTGGTAGAACTCACTCCCCAGTCGCGAGGCGATGGCGCACTGCGCCGCCGTCTCTACTCCTTCGGTGACCACGGTCAGGTCGAGCATGTGAGCCAGCTCAATGGTCTTTGTGACAATCGCATGACTAGCCGGGTCATGCATCAGTTCCGCCGTAAAGGTGCGGTCGATTTTGAGAATGTCGACCGGGAACTGCTTGAGGTAGTTGAGCGACGAGTATCCCGTGCCGAAGTCGTCAAGGGCGAGGAGCACCCCCAGCTCCTTGAGGGCAGTGAGCACCACGAGCGTGCGCCTGGGATCCAAGACGAACGCCGCCTCGGTGATCTCCAGGGTGAGCAAGCTCGGCGACGTGGCCGTGGCCACCAGCACTTCTGCGACCGTTGTCACAAAATCGGGCGAGAGGAGCTGATACGTCGAGACATTGACCGACATGCCGAACCCGATGTCGCCTCTGACGGACCAACGACGCAGATCCGGGCAGGCGCGTTCGAGCACCCAGCGCCCGATGCCGCTCATCGATCCCGCCTGCTCGGCGAGAGGGATCAGTGTGGTGGGCGGGATGAGCCCATGCGTGGGGTGATCCCAACGGAGCAGGGCTTCCACCCCGAGCACACGCCCATCGTGCATACGGACGATGGGTTGGTATTCGGTCCGCAGCTCACCTCGTTCGACCGCACCCGCCAGGTCGCGTTGGAGCGTGACCATGCGCTCGGCCAGGCTTTGCTCGCGGACATCGACCACCTGGTGCGTGCCACCGCCCCGGCGCTTGGCCTGGTACATGGCGATGTCCGCCTCCCGAAGCAGCTGCTCTGGGTCGTCTTCCCCTTCGGCGGAGAAGGCGAGGCCAACGCTGGCCGACAATTCGACCACCACCCCGTCGATCGAGAAGGGTGCGGCCAACGCCTCCACGAGGCGGCCGGCGACCAGGTGGATCTGGGGCCTTTCCGAAATGGCCTCACAGACAATCACGAACTCGTCGCCCGAAAGACGAGCGAGCGTATCCCCGGGACGGATGAGGCCCCCCATCCGCTCGGCCACGGCGACGAGGAGATCGTCACCGACTTGATGCCCGTGACTGTCATTGACGGACTTAAAGCGATCCAGGTCGATGAACAAGATGGCGACCGGATATCCAAGTCTTCCGCTGCGTAGGAGCGCGTGCTCGAGCCGCTCGAGGAGGAGGAGACGATTGGGAAGTCCGGTCAGGGGATCGTGGAGAGAGCTGGAATGGAAGCGCTCGGAGGCGTCCTGCAACTCCGAACGAGACTGGGCGTTGGCCAGATACGCCGCCGTGACGTCGGCGAGGGTTTGCGCCACCTTCATATCCCCGGGGGTGAGGGAGCCCGGGGTCTCGCGATACAGATCGAGTGCGCCCAGGCGCCCGTCCACATTGCGCAGCGGAAACGTGAACACGGCACCGAGTCCCGCCTCGATCGCCCGTGGCCCGAACTCCTTGAACGCATCGGCGAAGCGAAGGTCCGGAATCACGACGGCCTCACCCGACCGATAGGAGCTCAGGCACGGGCCTTCGCCCACCTCGGTCTGAAGGCGGACGAAGCGCAATGCCGTATCGTCGGACGCCGCCACATCATGCGGGGTCGTCGACGGTGATATCAGTGTTACCCCGGCTCCCGTCACCGGCAGGATGTCAACGATCCGCTTCACCAAATGATCCAGGATCCCCTGGATCGGAAAGTCGGTGGCCATGGTGCGGGCGAAGTCGCTCAACACATCGGCCAACTGGCGATCCGTTGCCACGAGGGCCACTCTCCGGTGCTCCTGCGGTCTCCGTGTCGGGGTACCGAGTGCAGCCTCACTTGGAAATGTACCGGCTGGAGAAGGCCGTCACAACACCATTGACTAGGTCCAGTAGATGCTTGACCGATCAGTTCCAGGACATGCTTTACATCCCCCTAGGAAACGTAAGCCCGACCGGTTGCCTTGAAGCGTTTCACCTCCTTCGGCGTATTGCGGGCCACAACCTTGATTGTGGTCCCTTGGTGTGTGATGCGGAGGTATTGCTGCTCGACCAGGACGTCGACGGTCTTTCGGATGTGGGCATGACCGACGCGGATCTTTTGCCCACCGACTGATATGGCGCCGTTAGCATCAACCAGCCGGCCGATGACGAAGGGTTCAGTGCTCGGCAATGGCGTGTCTTCGGCCAGCCGGGCTCCTTGAAGTCGTTGGCGTTTCGAAGGGGCAAGCGCGCAGGGAAATGAACGCACGACCACCCCGTCGCTCACGACGTGACCGACATCGCCCTCGAGGCGAATGCGGATGCGCTGACCAGCCAGGGCGACGCCGACGACGAACTGCTTGTCACCAATGCTGACAAGGCCGACGCCGTTGACCGTACGTTCGAACTCGAGCGTGGCGTCAGCGGCCCGTAGTCCGGTGGCGGCCGGGCTGCGTGGCGGTGGACCGGCCACGACGGCTCCCTCGCGCAGCAATCTGTGCAACGAGTCAATGGAGAGGCGAGAGGGGACGGTCTTGAGGTGGTGTCCGTCCATGGACAGGTGCACCGAGACCAAGTCGGCCCAGATCTCGATCTTTTTGCCGGCCGCTTTGGGTCCGAACCGACAGCTGTTGATGACACAGCGACATGTTGCCGCTCGGGGGAACGAGGCGGGACAGCTCGACGGCCTGAATGTCTTCGGGGGCGAGCATCGGTTCTTCGACGAAGCGCTCGGGCTCTTCGGCGACGGTGATGACGCTCCGTTGCTCACCGCGGACAACACTGAGCTCGGCTGGCAAGACCAGCTCATCGATGGTCTCGGGTCGGGGAACAAACAGGCTCGCCGGCGTGGCCATGTTCAGCGACTGATGGGGCCTCATCTCGTTGTATTCGCTGCGCCAAGCATCGAATGCCGCTTGTGCCGCCTCGATGTTGGCAAACGGCGCCAGGCCATCGAGCAGGTCGAGGCGCATCGTGAGATGCAGGCGCTCGATCTTTCCGGTGGTGGTTGGCGAGGCCACCTTCGTGAAACGCTGGACGATGTCGTTTTCCCGGCAGATCCGCTCGAAGAGCACTTCGGAGCGCTGGGCGGGCTTGATGAGCCGCCCGGTGAACTGGGTGCCATTATCGCTCAACACTTCGTCGGGAACGCCATAGGTGCTCATGGCCTGAGCGAAGGCCAGGCTGACCGCTCGACCGGTAGCTCGGCGCACCACCTTGGCCAGTACACAAAAGCGCGAGTGATCGTCGATCCCGGTCACGACCTTGCACTCGGCTCCACTGGCCAAGAACACCCCGCTGATGAAGTCGTGCTGCCACAGCTCCATTGAAGTGTCACGCTCCCAGCGGATGTAGCTGTCCCGGCGCCGCTTGCGGGCGATGGGCACCACCAGGTTGTGGCGCACGAGCACCCGGTAGATGGTGGTGCGTGACGGCAGCGGCGACACGCCGCGTTTGTCCAGCCAATAGCCAATCGTGACCGGCCCATAGCGAGGATGTTGTCGCCGCATCTCGCAGATCGCCGCCTCGATCTCGGGGCTGATCTGCGACGGGATGCGGGCGGGACGCCGGGAACGGTCGATCAGACCACCGATGCCCTCGGCCTCATAGCGCTTGATCCAGGCATGGAGGGTCTGGCGGGAGACGCCGTAGCGCTCCGCCACCGCGTTGACCGGGATCTTGGCCTGGGTCACTTCCAGGACCGCTCGATACCGCTGTTCCATGACGCTCAGCTCCACCAGCACCGGTCGCCCTTTCCGTCGAACCTGACGGATCAGAGTTCAGCCCAAGGACGAATGTCAAGCATGTGGTGGACCCGGAGTGTCAAGCATGTGGTGGACTTCCACACCCTCACAACACCATCATCCCTCTGACCTCGAATTACAGCTGGGTGGAGGGGCGACGACAAGGGACGCGGGTCCTAGAATACGGAGATGTTGGTGCTCCTGGTTCGGCACGGCCACGCCGCATCCAAGCGGGAATGGCAAGCCGACGACAAGATCCGCCCTCTCGACGAGCAGGGTCTCGTCGAAGCGGAGGCGCTTGTGCCCTTCGTGGCCTCGTTGGCCCCAGCGCGGATTCTGTCGAGCCCCTTCCTACGGTGCACACAGTCAATGGGTCCCCTCAGCCAGGCTCTCGGCCTCGAGATCGAGAACTCGGCGAGCTTGACGCCCGAGGCGGGGACAGCAGCCAGAAAGCTCGTGCTGGGAGTTTCCGCCCACGCCTCCGGCCCCGTCGTCGTGTGCACCCATGGCGAAGTCATCCACGATCTGCAATCGAACTTGGGGAAGCACGCTCCCTCGAACTTCAACGCCCAAGCCCAACGGGAAAAGGGCTCGATTTGGGTGCTGGAGCGGTCGTCGGGACGATTCGTCAGCGCCCACTACATGGCGCCATCGTGGTGCCTTCCCTCACGCCCGCGGGCCCGACGAGGGGGAGAACGAGAGCCGGGGCGACGGTGGGGGCGAGTTCCTGCGTTCGGCTCAGCCGTAATTCGAGTTCAGCTCATCGACTACGGCAATTCCTTGATGACGGCTCTCTGCCAGACGGCGGGCCACTCGGCACGCAGTGTGCTGCGGCGCGCACGTTCGCCGGCGATCAGCTGGTGAACGACAGTGCCGACTACGGGTGCTTCGACCGCTGCACGGAGCAGCCACTCCTCGGCGAGCACCGTGTCCTGATGGTCGCCGAGCACCGTTTGCAAGTCCGCCACCGCCGAGGCGAAGCGCACGACGTCCGGTCCTAAAAGAGGAGCCGTCGCCTCCGCGGCATAGCGAGAACGCTTGGCCAGAACCCGGACGTGGTGAAGCTTCTCGTCGCTGGGGTCAGGGCCGAGCACACATACTGCGTCGACCACGCGACGCCACGGCTTCTCCATGATTCTGGTCGCGACCTTCCGCGACGTGCGGCGACTGACCTTCCCCGCCTTGAGGAATGGCGGGCTAGCGGCCAGAGCTACCAGCGCATCGAGAAGACGGATATATCGCTGCTCGCGTAGGGCAGACATCATGGCCGTGCGCGCCTTCGCCGATTCCTGGTCGAGCACACTCAGGAGCCGGTTCACTCCCATGGTCTCCGCATCGGCGTCGGCGAGCGAAGCCACAAGCTTGGTCATGCGAACGGTGAGCACATCGGTATCCCTGACGGCGCCGATCATTTCGCCCAGCCAGCGCAGTTCGGCCCGGAGCGGGTCGGTCCGGGTCTCGTCGAGCAACGACGAGAAGCTGTGGAGATCTGAACGCAGGCGACGAGTGGCCACACGCAACTTGTGCACTTCCTCTTCGTCACTCCCTAGCCGCGCCCCCGGATCATGACGGATGATCTGCGCCACCGAGCGAGCAGTGGAGTGGCAGACCACGTCAATGACCGAAGGCTCGTCGGGCAGCGGGGGGACGACGACCTCGGGCGGCCCTGGTGGCCGGCTCGCCAAGCGCACGCACCAGCTTGGGCCTCGGTGCCTCGGCTTCACAGCCCGCTTCGATGAGGCGAGCCAACGCAGCATCGAGCACCCGTTGACCTTTGGCGCCATTTATGTGGAGCTCAACTTCGACCTCTCGAAACCGGCCCGCCTGGCCCGTCTCCCGGGAGACCGAGACCGTGTCATCGACCACTTCGGCCAGGAGCCTCCCGCTCCCGTCGAGGATCTCGATCGGTTGTCGAACAGTCGTCAGTTGCGCCACCTTTTGGAGCGCCACGGCTCGCGTCGAAGCAAGTACCAACTCGGCCGCCGGGTCGGGGATGCGATCGGGCGGTCCGTCGAAACGAATCTCGCGGCGCACCAGATCTGACGCCACCCCGCCATCGGGAAGCTTGACCGTCCAGGCGGGACCGGATTCCCCGCCGCGATGGCGCAACGTGATGCCCGAGCGTGCCAGGCGAAGGTCCGCCGTGTCGTAGTAGATGGCGTCCAGGCGCCTGACGGGTTGCGCCACCGCCCTGGTGCCGGGAATGAGTTCGTCCAGGTTCGGCAGGCCGAGCCCGGGCGGGGCCAACAGTTTGGCTTCCCGCTCCACACTCAACTCGGCCGCACTGACTGGTTCCTCGGGATCTACTGGCTCCTCGAGCTCACTGGGCCGGGGGACCGGGGAAACGGCCAAGGTCGTCGTTGCTGACCGGTCAGCGTCCGGAAAGTCGGTGAGATCGACCACCGAATTATCGTCGCCGAAAATATTGGGAACGTAGTCATCCGCGGCCCAGTCATTCTCCCAGCGGATCCCGTCGAGCAGATATCGGAACTGATAGGAGCGTCCGCCTTCGAGATGCACCGTCAGGAGAAATCCCTCTTCGATCCTGTCCATCACATGTTGGTCAGGCGACCAGTTGTTCCATTCGCCGCAAATGGCGGCGCGGTGGGCGCCGACCGCCTCGGGCAGGGAAAACGTGACAGCCACCAGGCCACCGTGGTCCCTTGCCTTGATCATCGTTCCTCCGCCGCTGGCCGAATCCTGCGGTGGCCATTGTCGCGCGCCGCCCGACGCCGGGTCGCGGTGCCGCCGACCCGGTTCGGGCTGACGCCGGCCTGCCGCCACTGCGGGCGGTTTTGAGGCCGGGTCCCCTGGGTACCCAAGAGTGCAGGTCGAATGCTCTGTCGACCGACAATGAGGTCGACCGATAATGAGGAGGACATATGGAAGGCGACACCGAACCCACGGAGGCAACCCTCGACGCCGAGCGTCTTGAGGCTTCGCAGGCGCACACGGCCGATCGGCCTCCTACCGACGAAGAAGTGGCGAAGGCGGATGAATCCAAAGAGAAGTTCAAAGGGGATGAAGCCGAAGTCGCCGAGCACTACAAGGAGATGTCGGACATCGGCGCCAACGTCAAGGGAGAGGGCGCCATCGAGTAGCTGACGGAGGGGATCCACCGGCTCGACAGGGTGCAACCCGGTTTGAGGATTTTTTAAACGGGGTAAGCCCGGGGTGTGCCAAGCGGGACACACTCAACGGGGGCCGGTGCTTCCTCGCCTTCGACCGAACACTCCGATACCACTCGCTCCGATAACGAGGCGGCGTCTCCTTTGTCCTCTGACAGTCATGACGCCGACCTCCCGGTTCTCGAAGTCTCGGGTGAGCTTGACCTGGCCATTGCTCCATGGCTCCGCGACCAGCTCGATGCCCTCTTCGTCGGTGGAGCCAGCTCGTTACTCGTGGATCTTTCCGCCGCTACTTTTTTGGATTCGACTGCGCTCGGGGTGCTTGTCGGAGCGCTGAATCGATGCCACGAACTGGGCGGCGGCATCCATTTAGTGGTGACCGAACCGCAGATTCTCCGGGTACTGACCATTACAGGCCTCAGTCAGTCATTCACGTTGCACAAAGACCGGGCAGAACTTCTCGATCCAGGAGCAGAGCAATGAAGGCAACGACCAATCAGGACCTCTGGACGGCGGAGCGAGAGGTCATCGAGATTTCCTTCCCGGGCTCGGTCGACTTCGTCGTCATCGCTCGTTTCACTGCCGCCACCGTTGGGGCGCGAGCAGGCTTTGACCTCAATGAAATCGATGACCTGCGGCTGGCGGTGGACGAACTCAGCATCTCGTTCGGTCCCCTGAACGCCGACTCGTGTCTCCGGTACGAGTTTGTGCGGGACGGCGACACGGTGTCGGTTCGGTGTGCACGCGAGCCCGTGCAGAGCCAAGCCGGGGTGAGCCATGCACCTGGGTCCGGGCCGACCGCCGAGGGACAATCCGGCAACTCCGAGCAGGACCTGGCGAACTGGTTACAGGCTCGTGAGCTTTCGGCAATCCTTCTCGACGAACTCGTCACCTCCCATGGTCGCGAGATCGACGATGGTCGCTCCATTGCATGGCTTAGGAAGCGGCGCGGCGAGGATGCGGGATGAATGCCCCGGTGGTGGCTCTCGACTCCCGCGATTCCAACGGCCCTCGCGGAGCAAACGCGGAACGGTCGGAACGAGACGAACTCGTTACGTCGCACCTTGGTCTGGCCCACCAGCTGGCCCGGCGCTTCGCCAACCGCGGCGAAACGCATGACGACCTCGTGCAGGTGGCGTCGCTCGCATTAGTGAAAGCGGCTGAGCGCTTTGATCCCGAACGAGGAATCATGTTCAGCACGTTTGCTGCGGCCAGCATCATCGGCGAACTGAAGCGGCATTTCCGCGACCGAGGTTGGGCCATTCGGGCCCCGCGACGATTGCAAGAGTTACTCCTCGAGATCGGCAGCACCGTGGAATCACTCAGCCAGGAATTGGGCCGTGCCCCGACGGTGCCCGAACTGGCCCAAGCCATCAACGCACCGGAGGCGGACGTGCTCGAGGCCCTCGAAGCCGGCCAGAGCTACCGCACGTCCTCTCTTGACGCCCCTCTCGTCGAGGGACAGACCATGGGGGACTCGCTGGGTTCCGAAGATGACGGCTTCAGCCGGGTGGACCATCATTCGGCGCTCGCCATGGCCATGAAGACGCTTTCGCCCCGCGATCGGATGATCGTTCACCTGCGCTTCGTCGAAGGCTTGAGCCAATCGCAAATCGCGGCCCAACTCGGTGTCAGTCAGATGCAGATAAGCCGTTTGTTGGCAGCCAATCTCCGGCAACTCAGGATCAACATGGATCCCAAGGAAGATGCTCCACATTTCTCACAGCAGTAAGAATTCACGAAGTTTTCCTCGCATTCGAAAGGGTTAACACGAGCCGTGGGGGCAACCGGACGTCGTGCCATGCATCGTGCCGCTCGGCTCGTAGGAGAGTTACCGACCGCGGCGACAACTGACTCAGCCACAACCGACTCAGCCACAACCGACGCCGCCGACATGGGCCCGAACCTCCATGTGGAACTGCAGGCTTTGGACGGTGCATGTCGGCTCACCCTGGACGGACACCTGAACGCCACCACTCTGGCTGTCCTGGAGGCGCAGGTCGACTTCCTGGGACTCATTCCCTGTCACGACGTCATCGTTGACTTGTCTCTCCTCACCGAGCTCGACGGAGTCGGAGCCAACGTCCTCCTCGGCCTTTACTATTACGTCGTGGCTCGGGGAGGCGTCTTCCGCGTGACGGGTGCAATCGATGAGGTATCCACCATTCTGCGATCCGTGAGCGATGAAATGACGCCACTCAGTGGCTCTCCGGGTGCGGCTCTCGGCGGTAGTGCGCGTTAGTCACGTGCACGCCACCCGAATCTTCTCCGTTTGACAGGCCTCTTCCGGGGAACAATCCGAGTACCGATCGAGTGGTTGTCAACCGACGATCCATCAGGGAACATGAGGAGTGGAGGCGATGGCGGAGGAGGCGAACATCGAAGAGGATCCTGTCCTCGATGCCCTGACCGGCCTTTCCGAAGCCGCCGCAGCGGGAGCCAGTGATCTGAACGAGCTCAACGGGGACCTGGCGGAGATCCGCCAAAGCAGACTGGAAGGGTCCTCATGGCGGCACATCATCGCTCACACTTCGGCCCCCAAGTCCTTGTCCCTCATGACGAAGCTGATCGCCGACCTGGCACTCGCGTGCGGTGGCTTCCGTCGAGCCTTGGCCCACGGTCTTCGGCGCGAGGGCCTGCAGGTCACTGAGATCGCCGCCATCTTCAAGGTTTCTCGTCAGCGTATCGGGGCACTCATTCGTACCTCGGATTCGGGCGAAGCGAGTGACCGAACTGCAAGGTGAGACCGAAGAGTTGAGCCTGTAAGTCAAGTTAACAAGTGCGACTCTGCGAGTTGCATTTGTAACCAAGGTGCGCCCACTCGGGCCGTATGCTCGCCCCATGACGCTCAGCGCAGAAGGAGCACGGATCATCGGTTCTTTGGTCGAGAAGGACCTGACCACTCCCGATCAGTATCCGCTGACAATAAAGTCCCTTCTGGCCGCTTGTAATCAGGCTTCGAATAGGGACCCTGTCGTGACGTACGACGAGCTAACGGTGATGTCCACTCTGGACTCCCTCAAGTCCCAGCGTCTCGTTCGCTTCGTCCTCCCATCCCATGGTCGCAGCGCTGTTCGTTATCGCCATGTGCTTCCCGAAGCGTGGGCACTTGACCAACGACAATGCGCGCTCGTTGCGGTCCTTTTGCTCCGCGGCCCGCAGACTGTGGGCGAGCTCAGAAGCCGCACGGAGCGCATGACGAGCTTCGACAGTCTCGACGAGGTGGAGCACGAGCTTCGATTTCTTTCCACCGTTGAGGGGCCCTTGGCTATCAGCCTCGGTCGAAAACCCGGTCAGAAAGAAGAACGATGGATATGTCCGCTTGTCGTGCCCTCCCCTGCTGCGGGATCCGGGCCCGAAATCGGCGTCCTCGGCGTTGATGGCGGCGTCGTAATGGCGGCGTTGACGTCGGCGACAGCGTCGGAGTGGGAGACGGAGTCGGTAGTGGGAGAGTCGGTGTCGGTCTCGGTGGCGGGGCTTTGGCGGCTCCCCATGACGGCCTCAATGACCTTCGTTCTGACGTAGTCGCACTCCGCGCAGAGGTCGCCGAGTTGCGCCGCGAGGTGGGTGAATTGCGAGAGAGCCTCGGAGGGTGACTGCCTCCTGCGCTGCTAGGAGGCAGCACGTCTGGCCCGAGGGCGGAACTCCTCTCTTAGGGTATTAAGTCACATTCGGCCTTACTCCCGGATGGCAACCGTCACGAACCCAGCGCGCAACTCCTAGGGCAGAAGCTGCCCCCACTGACACCGGGTCAGCAACGCTCGAACAAATCGGCGTTGAGCGAGAAGGAGGTCACCGTGAACTCTGCGGCGGATTTCAAGAGTTGTGCCGATTTCCTGGGAGACATACCTGCCTTTTCCCACTATGCCAAAGAGGTCCTCGAGGACTTCGTGAGCCACGTGCCATTCAGGATGCATGTTGCGGCAGGGAAGAAGCTTTGCCGGCAGACGCGATCTGATGAGAACCTTTACGTGTTGATTTCAGGGTCCGCCTCGCTCGACGCAGGCGATGGCGTGCGTATCAGCCTCGAAGCCGGGGACTACTTCGGAAGAACTCCAGGCCATAACCATGCGATCAACGCGACGGTGGTTGCCAACGAAGACGTCGAGGTCCTCGTCATGCGACCCGCAGAAGTCCTCCAGCTTGAGATGGCGGCCTCTCGCTATCGTCACCCCTCCAGGGTCGACTGGCACAGCGACCGTGATGAAGTGGCCGATCCTGCACCGCAGAGCCCTCGGCGCCGTCAACACGCTCTCGTGGCGCACTAGGACTCTGTACCCCGTCGACGGATCCGATCATCATCGGGATCCACGGCGACGTGGTTGCACCGCCCCGGCCAATTGTTTTCGAACAACCGACCGCGCCGCATCGTTTTTTAAAACGAAGTGCCGCGGATCTCTTCGCTCCGGGGCAGCTCCACAATCGGGGCGATCACGCAGCTGGCCCGTTCAGCGAGTGACAACGATCTCGAACGGCGCTCTACCTCTCTTCGTTTGCGGGCACGATGTCGAGGATGGCGTCGAGACCAGTTATTTCGAAAAGCCGTCTGACCGAGGACGGCGGAGCGAAGATGGTCAGGCTCCCGCCCGAGTGCTGCAACCTCTTGTGCTCGGTCACAATCACGCTGAGGCCCGTGGAATCCATGAATGAAACCTTTGCCAGATCCAGGACGACGTGCTCGACGTCCTGCATCTCAAGGTCGGAAAGCTGGTCATAAAGCAGCGTGGCTGTCGAGGCATCGAGCTCCCCCGACAGTGTGACCAGCGTGCGGTCATCACCAACTTGTACATCGATCCCTAATGGATCCCCTGGATCTTCAGTCATCGACGAGACACTACCGAGAGTTCCGGTCCAGAGTGAAAACCTGCTCCACCAGAACCTTTAGGTCTGAGATCGACTAAGCCCGGAGGTTACCTGGAGACTCCTGCCGGGTCCTGACTGCGGTGATCGCCGATATGAGAACGTACGTCGCCTCTTTGTTGCGGCTGGTGATCGGCGTGTCCATCGCCCTGAACCCGATGCCGGCACCTGTCGTCTCCGAGACGTCCACCCTGAATTGGTGTGGACTGATGCTTCCCGGCTCCACCTCGATCCATGCACCATCGACACAGATGGCCGTGATGTTGTCAATCTCGATGTCGGGGACCGGCTCGATATCTCTGCTCACGATGTGAAATATACCTGGGGGCCTCGTCGAAGCCGCTCGCTGGTCGGGCGAGCACAAGGAAGGGGAGCGAGATCGACGGCTGAGACTGCGACTTCGCGTGCGACCAGGAGAACCAAGAGTTGAGCCAACTCAATCGTCTTGGAGACAGGGCCCAACCCGGCCGGGTTCCGCCGAGGTCCGCATACGCGTCTGGTCGACTCTTGATGATGTCGACGGAACTGTCTCGTAGAACTGAGCGACGAGTAGCACTCAGGGGTCGTAGCCCGGGAGGAGTCAGCCCAACTGGGCCAGCGCTCCCATTCCCGCTCCAGATCCGACCTCTTCCATCTCGACCGCAAAGGCATCTCGACCAATCCCAAGACGAGAGGCGATGGCACCGCGAGCCTCGTCCTCCGCGTCGAGAAGCCGTCGGGCTTGCGTGGTCAGGTTGCTGAGTTCGGGAATGCGAATGCTCCACCACTCCCCCTCCCTCTTGACCTCCGCCCTGAAGTACTTCGTCCGAACCACCGCGCCATACTTGCACCAGTTTCCATGGGCGGCCAGTGGACAATGGGGGCTCCCGCCAACCAGCGGCGCATCACGTTGTCCGAGGTCGGTCAGGTCACCTGTCGCAGCGGCTGGCGCCAGATGCACTGCACCACCTGGCCATTCACTGGCTGGAAGCACTACCCCCGGGAAGGGTCGACCGGCCCGGAAAATTCATCTTCCCGTCGCCTCCGTGTCACCCACTACACCTCCGTGTCACCCGCTACAGATAGAAACCACCCCAAGACGTCATTGGGCTCGTTACGGTGGAAGCTGTCCGGCGACTTCCTACCCTGAGCCCGAAACGATATCGAGCGGCGTTCCGGGAGGGATCATCTCGAGTTGTGCCAAGTCCGCGTCATGCAGACGGATGCAACCATGCGAGATCGCCGCACCCGTCGTTCCAATAAGTGCATCGTCATAGGACGTAATAGGACCGTGGATGGCGACGATGGCATCACCCGAATCTCCCCAATCCGAAATGGCATCGGAATGCGCCGAGGTGACAAGTACGAAGGGCCCATATCCCGGGTCCGGGGCCGCCGCATGCATAGTGATGAAGTAGTTGCCCGTGACGGTCGGGTCGTTTGCAGTGCCCACCCCGGCCGGGAAGTCCAGAATCTCTTGGCCGTTTTCGTACACGGCCAGATGTTCACTACTCAGGGTAAGAACCAGTCGGTACGGGGTCATCGATATGGTCACATCACTCGAAGGGATCCATGTGGTCGAACCATTTGGGCGTTGCGCCAGACGCACCTCGAACCAGCCTGGAACAGAATCAATGACCGGAAGAATCGATGGATAGCCATACCACGAGGCCGGAACCACAAGGTTCTGCGGACCACCCGGAGCGGCTGAACCGGATGTGGCGCCATGGAGCGTTGCGACCAATGTTATTCCGCTGGGAATCGCGATACCGGCCGCTCGAGGACTCGCGGCGGGTACGACGACATGATGGGGAGCGCGCTCCGAATCGACGTGGGATGCATCGCATCCTCCCGCCACAGCCACGCTCAGTGCAATTGGGACACCCAAATCCTGTGAGCCCTTCGTCCACTCCAGAGTTTTATGGCGTAAAGCTACAGCGACTCCGGTGATTTATTTGGGCAGATTCTGGTCGAAATTGTGGGGTCACGAGTGACGAAATGCCCCCGAATCGTGACAATATCGAAACGTCGTCGAGGGCATAACGACTGAGCGGCAGCGCGAGGGGCACCGCCCGGCCTTTATGAGCACAGTGCATTCTCAGGCCTACTCGCTACAATTCGGATCCTTCCGATGAGGATGCGAAATGGCCCCGCTCTCGCCGGCGGGGCCGTTTCGCGCTCCACGCTGACACCTCTCCCATGTCACCGCTTCAGGACCGGCGCGTAGATCACTCCCCTTATCGTGTGAGGGCAAGGTAAACACCTCTGAGTCCTATTGTGCCGGGGATGTAGCACCTCCCTCTCTGTGATCATTGTTTGACCCTTACTCGCTATGGGTAGTTTCTTTGTAGCCACTTAAGGGAGGGAACCTATGGCTGGTGGTGGATTAGTAACAAGCATCGTCGTCTTTGCGGTCGGAGCTGTCTTGCGATTCGCCCTTACGGTGAGTACCTATCAGCACGGCTTCAACATCCACACTGTCGGAGTCATATTGATGATCGTCGGTGCGGTTGGCGCTGTTTTGTCGCTGCTCGCCGTGTTCAGCACGGGCGTAGGCCGACACCAAACGGTCATCGAAGATGGGAGAGGGAACTTCGTACGCCGTGATGACACCTACATCTAGGCCAGACGTATATCTACCTGAAGAACCCTCAAGAAAGGAATACTATGTTGCTTCTATTAGCCTTGCTTATCGTGTTGCTATTCTTCGGAATAGGATTTACCGCTCATTTTCTTTGGATCGTCGCCGCAGTGCTACTCGTGTCTGTGGCTGGTTGGCTTGGCCATGGGACGGGGCGAAACTGCCGGAAGGCATCACTTCTATCGTTGGTAGAACGGTGGTAAGGCAGTCGTAAGACCTAGTACTAGAACGGCCCCGCTTCGGCGGGGCCGTTGTAGTACCGTCACTTAATCGTTCTTCAGCTTCGTCACCAATCCGGCCACGGCGTCGCGTGCCTGGGGGTCGGTGGCCCAATCGAAGGGCTCCGACAGCTCGGCGAAGCGCCTGGCATTTTCGACGGCGATGGTGCGACTTATTCTCACCGTCTGCCGAACGGCCCACGGCGGGTTTTCGAGCAGTAGCCGGGCCAGTTCCTCAGCTCCGGCAAGGTGCTCACCCTCGTTGACGAGGCGGGTCACCATGCCCGAATCCCATGCTTGCTGGGCGCTGAACATACGGCCGGTCATCACGAGTTCATTGGCGATTGCACCGCCCCCGAGGCGAGGCACCAATCCGGCCATCGGAAGGCCTACCTTGATCTCGGTGACTTGGAACGTGGCGTCACGGCCCGCCACCAGATGATCGCAGCGCAACGCCAAGGAGAGGGCGTGACCCAGGCAGTACCCATGGACCGCCGCAATGATCGGCTTCCAGTTCGTGCAGGTCGTAAAGGCCTCAGCCTCGTTCACCCTTCCGGCGTTCGACCCTTCATCCATAGAGTGTTGTAGCCGATCGTTCACGTCACCGCCGCTCGAAAAGGACTTGCCCTGACCGAACACGATCGCCACCTGCGCGTCGTCATCGGCATCGAACCGTTCGAGCGCGACGACGAACGCCGCGAGATCTTCATCTCGTAGGGCATTGTGTTTCTCCCGTCTCTCGAATGAGAGATAGGCGATTCCCTCACGCACCTCGTAGCCGACGGTCATCTGGCTTTACCTCCCCTTTGGTCGGCTCGTACAGCTCATCCTACGGACGCCGAATCCATAGCTGGAGGTATCTTGCAGCTTCCGCCGGAGGGCAGCAACTCACACCAGGCGACGTCTCGACCACTTCGGGGTCGATTTGCCCACGGGTCGGCGCTTGTAAGCCCGACCACACCGGAAGTCCTTCGTCCTGAACGTGGCCGTACCGCCCTCCACAGCGAATCCTGCCCGACAGGCGACCGAGTTCCCAGGGCCGTCTTTCCATCGCTAGCGTGAGCGGCGAGCACGCACAAATGCCGAACGATCCATTTTGGCTGACAGGAGAGACGATCGAATGACATCCCCACCCGCTCGCAGACGAAGCCGTTTCATTGACCCGTCGATCGATCTCTACACGGCGGAACACTCCACCCCACCCGATGCTCTTCAGCGGGAGCTCCAGCACATCACACAGGAGAAGACGGGATCCGCCTCCGGGATGCAAATCGGTGACGACCAAGCGGTCCTGATCGAAATGCTGGTGCGTGCCATGCGAGCCAAGCATGCCGTGGAAATCGGCACATTCACGGGTTATTCCGCTCTTGCCATCGCGCGTGGCCTTGGCCCCGATGGTCACCTGCTCTGCTGTGACGTCAGCGAGGAGTGGACGACGATCGCACGGGCGGCATGGGAAAAAGCGGAAGTGGCCGAACGAATAGAACTGCGCATCGGTCCCGGTTTAGAAACGCTTCAGTCCCTGACTCCGGAAGAACAGTTCGATTTCGCCTTTATCGATGCTGACAAGACCGGCTACCCCGCCTACTACGAAGAGGTCTTGGCGCGCCTGCGCCCGGGAGGCGTCATCCTCCTTGACAACATGCTGCAGAACGGGCGAGTCGTGGACGACAGCATCGACGACCCCAGCGTTCAGGCCATTCGCTCTCTCAATAGCCATATCGCCAGTGATACGCGGGTGAAGGTCGTTCTTCTCCCGATCGGGGACGGCGTCAGCTTCGTACAAAAGCTCTAACCAGCCGAGGCGGCCGACAGGGCCCGATCATCTCCCTGACACCTCCCCCTCAGGATGGCTGATGCACCAAGAGGACAGACACATTTGCGTGGGCAACGACAGAAGTGGCCACGCTACCCACCAGATGGCCTGCAATCCCGCCTGCTGTGCGAGAGCCCAAGACAATGAGTCCCGCCTGACGCTCCTTGGCGGTCTGGACAATGCCCTCCCATGTCGGCGCCGCCTCAACCGCCATGCTTCGTGCATTGAATCCCGCCCGCTGCGCCAGCGAGGCCCCGTACGCTGCCGTTTCTTCGGCTGCCGCGCGTACTTCTCTTGCATTGTCGGCGTCGAAGTGGCGATTGTTCGTCGGCGTGAACCCAACGTCAGCCGGCTGCCACACACAGACAACCAGCGCTTCTTGCCCCGCCACGAGCCGCTGCGCTGCTTGATCGATCGCATGCGCCGCGAGTTCGGAACCGTCATAGGCAAAGAGCACGACACCCGGAGACGTCATGGGGAGCGCTTGAGCCGACGCGATGCGGTCCACGTTCTCAGTGGCGAGGGATATTGGGAGTGAGGACTCCGCCTCGGACCCCCCACGAACTCGAGCCAGTAGCTTCGGCGATTCCCAGGCAGGAGCCGCTCCGGCCAGGAAGCGGTCAAGGTCCGGGGTCTGAGGGCGTGCACCGCTCAGGGCGTAG
Organism: uncultured Acidimicrobiaceae bacterium; assembly: GCA_963737745.1. Classification (GTDB taxonomy): domain Bacteria; phylum Actinomycetota; class Acidimicrobiia; order Acidimicrobiales; family RAAP-2; genus Bog-473. The sequence continues at coordinate 501,420 of CAVTTR010000012.1, forward strand.
ATTGCGGCGCCAACAGCGCCCCCGCCCAACGCCAACCCCAGACCCACCCACAATGCCGTGCGGGTACCTGCATTGAGACTGCCGCCTGCGGTGGCGGCGAAATAGACGAAGATCGGCGCCACCATGAAAGCGGCCACCGCCCGCAGAAGTTCGACGATGGCAAAAACACGCTGGAGGTTGGCGGATGGCAACGAGAAGCCTGCGACGAAGAGCGCCGGGGCGACCGTGGCCCCAAGGCCCAGCCCTGTCAGTCCCGAGCCGACAAGGGTAAGGACCTGGCTCGAGGGTACCTCGATTCGAAAGACTGCAATGCCGGCCGCAAGCAGGACCATGCCGACCAATGGAAGGTAATGGATGGCCCGCCTCTGGATGACCACTCCGAGTGCCACGGCCGAGATCACCGCGCCGCCAACTTCGGGCAAATAGAGCAGTCCGATGTGAAACGGACTGTAACGCCCGGTCAGCACGCCAGCGGTGAGAGCGGTGGCCGATACCGATGCAGCAGCCGCGAAGAGCGCCACGGCAACGCCCGCTACAGGAATCGAACTGCTGAGCATCGTGCGGATCGTGAGGAGCGGCCTCTTGGCACGATATTGGTACACGACCAGGACGATGATGGTGGCCAGGCCTCCCAGGAGTGGCAGGATCGTCACAGGTTCGAGGAAGCCGTGACTTGTCAGTTCTGCGGCTCCGAAGAAGGCGGCCACACAACCCACAAGGGCCAGAACGATCGCCAGCACGTCGCGGGGCGAGTCAGGATTAGCGGGCGGTGCGTCGTCGAACGTCAGAATGACCAGAATCAACGACGAGAGCGAGATGCCCGCGACGATCCAGAAGAGTGGTCGCCAGGCATGCGCCCCGGCCTGCAACCCACCTACAAATGGACCGAGGGCAACAGCGCCGAAGATGCACATGTTCATGATGACGACCGTGTGGCGAAGTTTGCGCGCCGGATACCCGATCGCCAGTGGCGGGACAGCCGCGATCAGCAGCAGGCTGGTACAGAGACCCTGAATTATGTGTCCGGCGATGAACATCCCGGCATCCTGCGCGGTGGCCGCCAGAATCGAGCCGATGACGAGTAGGACCGCGTAGGCCAGCATCATCCGTCGCTGCGGAAAGTGCTGCGCAAATTGCACAGATAGCACCGTGCCTACCGCATAGGCGGCGTTGCCCAAACCCGAACTGAGACTCATGGTCTGCAAGCTCATGTGCAATTGCTTGGCAATAATCGGCGTCAACGGTCCCAGCGCCGCCGACAGGGCGAGGTAGGGAATCAGCGCGGTCATCACCATCGCCGCCACCGCGGTATAGCGACCAGCAAGGGGACCTTGGCGCATCAATCCCCCACGTCGAGCAGAGCAAGGCGGCACTGAGCATGCCGGGCCATGGTCGAACCGGTTCGTTTCACACGTGCGTGGTGGGCCGTCCACTTCATGGTGCTGTGTGCGGTCGAGCGATTCCCGCCCTTAAGCGGAACGCATGGGAACGAACGACGCATCGGCCTCCTTGTAGTTTTGGGACTGACGTGAAATGGTTGACGAACAGGCAGCAAGGGTTCTATCAGCAATCGGAGAGACATCTCCAGTTCGATGTGATCCAATCACATTTCCCTGGTAGAATGCAAGACAAGACGGACATGATAGTCCGGTTTAAGGCTTCGGCATGGGGGTGGCGATGTCAAACGGTTTACTGCGCAAGGACGCCATGCGAAATCGTGAGGCGATCCTTGGTGCCGCTCGCAAGCTGTTTGCCGATTCGGCCGAAGTATCAATGTGTGAGGTGGCGCTTCAAGCCGGGGTAGGGCAAGCGACGCTGTATCGAAACTTTCCCGACCGCAGGGCGCTTGTGGCCGAAATACTGGGCGAGCATATCGATCGCATCGCCCGACTCGCCCTTGCGTGCGAGGGTGACCCCAACGCCTTCTTCGTCCTGCTGCGACGGCTCGTAGATAGCGTGGTGGATCTCTATGCACTGGGTGAACTGGCGCGCGAAGACGCGTGCGTCGGTTCCCAGCTCGAGCGCGACAGGGAGCGCCTCGAAGAGATAATGCGACATCCTCTGAGCGAGGCAAAGGCCGCGGGATCGCTGCGGCGCGACGCCTCTCTCGAGGACGTGTTTTTGGTCCTCCTCATGGTGAGGGGCGCCATGTCAAGAGCAGAAGGCGCAGCTGCCCGCGCTGCTGCCGCCAGCCGCGTCCTCACCCTGGCGCTCGACGGCTTGGTGCCGCCGAACGCTCGGAACTGAGAGGGACCGGACTCGCCAACGATCAGAACATAACGCCCACACCGAAGAGGCCGTGTGGATCGAGTGCATCTTTGATGCGGCGGTTGAGCATGTGGGCCTCGGGGCCTAGGTAGTCCGCCAGCCACATCTTCTTGAGCCGACCAACGCCATGCTCGCCGGTGATCGTTCCTCCGAGTTGGATAGCCAGATGCATTATGTCGCCATAGGCGTTATGTGCTTGTGCCGTCTGCTTCGGATCTGTGGGATCGTGCACGATCAAGGGATGGGTGTTGCCGTCACCTGCATGCGCGATCACGGCGATCATCACGTCGCGATCCTGCGCGATGCCGGCGATGCCACGAACCAGGGTGCCCAGGTGCGGGATCGGGACGCCAACGTCCTCGAGCAGAAGAGTCCCCTTCCTTTCGACGGCAGGGATAGCCATGCGCCTGGCCGCGACGAATGCCGCGCCGATCTCCAAATCATCGGTGGTGAACACTTCCGTGGCGAGGTTCGCCTCGCACAGGGAGGCGACTTCGAGGATTTCCGTCGCGGCCGTATCCGGTGGCTCGTCGGACTGGACGACCAACATCGCCGCCGCTTCGCGATCCAGGCCCATGTTGACCATGTCCTCGACGGCATTGATAGAGGCCTGGTCCATGAATTCGAGCATCGCGGGACGCATCCGCTGGGTGATCGCGAGAACGGTTTCGGTGGCAGCCTCCAGCGTGGGAAACACCCCGACCAGTGTGTGGGGTGCACGTTGGGTCGGAACGAGACGCAACACGATCCTGGTCACTACCCCAAGCGTTCCTTCGCTTCCGACGAACAATTTGGTGAGTGCGTATCCGGCGACGTCCTTGAGGCGCGGGCCACCGAGGTCGACCGCCGTCCCGTCGGCGAGAACGACGGTCATCCCGAGCACGTAATCACTGGTCACGCCGTACTTCACGCAACACAATCCCCCGGCATTGGTGGCGACGTTGCCCCCGATAGAACAGATCTCGAACGACGACGGATCGGGGGGATACCAGAGCCCGTGCTTTGCCGCGGCGAGCTTCACTTCGACGTTCAGCGCCCCGGGCTCGACGACTGCGGTGCGAGTGACCGGATCAATCTCAATCGAACGCATCCGTTCCGTCGAGATCACGATACAGCCGTCGATCGCGGTCGACCCACCGGAAAGACCGGATCCAGCACCTCGAATGACGATCGAAACGCCGTGCTGCGCTGCGAGTCGGACAACTCGTGACACCTCAGCGGTCGAGCTGACCCGCACGACCGCAATTGGCGTGCCTGCATTGGGGTCGTTGGCACGGTCCCAGCGATATCCCGCCATGCTGTCCTGGTCGAGGATGACAGCGCCCGGGGCCAATTCTTCGGCGAGCTGCTCCAGGCCCCGCTTCAGTCCGTGAGTCATAGGCTCCATCTTTCACGTCACGAGAATCTGTGTCGACAGCTCGAAGTGAGGCTAGTAGCAGACCGTTTAGGGAATCACGAGAGCCGGGTGTTCTGCCTCAAGGGATGCATGAGGGCATTTTTCTAGTCGCTGTCGGCGGGCGCTGCTTTTATTTGAGCCCGGCTGCGCTGGTTTCCCTGTCGGGTGCTCTGGACGAGCACGATGTCTCACGAGCGGCGTTCACGCGGGAGGGTGCCCTCACGCCACATGAGTCTGAGTGCGTGATTCCGGCGACTCAGGGCTCGGTCGGTCGAGCCTCGGGTAACTCTCGCTGATTTCGCCCCGCGTCCTCTTCGTGAGAAGACCTACGTGGGTGTTGGTCCACGCGGTCAGTCCCATGGCGCCGCAGACCCCAATACTTGGGGACATCTCTCCGGCTGAGCTCGGCCAGATAGCGGTTGTATGCCACGAGGTTCTCGTCGATATGCGTCTTGACGTCGGTGACGTTCGCCTCGATCACCGAGGAATGGTCGTCGTAGCGCTCGATCTCCGTGCCGGCGATCCGCTCGTGCGGAACGGGATGCCGCGGGAGATGCACCTCGCCACCCACTGCCGCCGGGTGATCCCCACCCTCCATGGAGAGCGCGGGGGCATCCGCCGTACTTTGGCTGGCTGCGATCACGGCCTGGGACAATGACTTGTCCAAGGCCCAGCCGGGTATCTGATGCAACGGCGTTCCGAATGCGTCGGCCGTCGCGTGTTGGCGGGCCAACCAAAGTCGGTCGAGCCCCGTGCGCTGATCGTGGATCATCTTCCACCACATGTACACGACGTATAGCGCAAAGGCCGGCCATTCGAACGTGTAGGCCCAGCTCAATCCGTTACCAGCTCGGGCGGCCCCATACTGCCACCACGCTGCGAGAATGAACGAAGAGACCAAGAGAAGCGCAATCACGTGCAACCAGATGCAGCGTCGCGTCAGATATCTGCTCATGGTGAAGCCAAGCGTAATGTCGCACTCGATTGTGGACAACGCGGGTTCGCCCGGGTTGTCGTTTCGGCGAGCGCGACACCTCCCGGCGTCGCTTCCTGACCGCCAGTTCAAGGACCCGTCGTCAGGCCAGACCCAACTCGCGACGGATGTCCTCCGAATCGCTGCCAAAGGGGCGCGCCAAGGGCCCGGCGACCGAAGGCGTGCGAGACAGTCGAGCGACCGGCCCCACCATCAGGACTCGACCGTTGGCCTCGGATTGATCTTCCACCCGCAGGCCGATCCTTGCCGCCACCCCGTCGTCGGCCAACAGAACCCCCGCCGGTTCGACGCGGTGCACCCCTATGTCCAGCGCACCGAGGCCCTCAACGACGTTGGCGGTGCTGGTGGAGGCAAATGCCTCCGGCAAATCCCCGATGGACTCAACGCCCAAGGCTTCGAGCAGGTCTTCGGCTTGGGAATCGTGCGCGCCGACGAAAACAACTCCATCGGCGGTGTCGTAGAGACGCTGCAGCGCCGACCACCCTGGCGCCTCACCGCTCGGCTCATAGATGTCGCGCCCCTCGTAGTCGAGGGCGTATATGACCTGCTCCAGCGTCGCCGCGCGCTCGAGAGTGGTCTCGACGCGCGGCGCAATCCCCGTCCGGCCACGCTGGAGCAGTCCGAGCATGGCGGCGAATGCCCCGAGCGCGCCGGCCGCGTAGTCCGTAAAGGGCCAGCGGGGACGATCGACCCCCAGCATCGGATGACCGCTCTCGAGTTCGACGTCGCCGATGCTGCGATGGCAGATCCCCGTCGCGCAGTTGAGAAGATCGGCGTACCCGCGGGCGTCCGCCCAGGGCCCGGTCGTCCCGTATGCATTGAGGTAGGTGTAGACAATGTCGGGCGCTACCGATCGAACCGCCGGCTCGTCAAAACCCAACCGTTGATCCACCCCCAACGTGAAGTTCTGGACCAGGACGTCGGCCGTCTGAACGAGCGAACGGAACACGTCACTGTCGGACAGGTCCGTAAGGTCGAGCCGAATGGAGCGTTTCCCGCGGTTGACCACATCGTGCCCGATGGGTTCGTTCACCATGGCCCGGCCCGTGGGGTCGGTGTCGATCTTGATGACGTCGGCACCGAACTGGGCGAGCAGCTTCGTGCACGTCGGGGCGGCCGCAACACGCGTCAGGTCGAGGACGCGCACGCCGGTGAGCGGTGGCGCCGAGCTGGCCGATGCCCGAGGGACGGACGGGCGCGGCTCGACATCCGAAACCAATTCGTCCAAGGCAGTCCGGACGTTGGTGTCGCCCGCGTCGGTCGGCCGACGTGGCTCGACCATCACGTCGGCAAACGTCGAAACCCGAACAGCCCGACCAGGCATCCGGACGCGGCCCAGCTGGGGATCCTGAGCGTCGACCAGGGCACCTGCCGCCAAAGGATGATCCTCGGCCAGCCATTCCTCGAGCGTCCTGGGCATGACCAGTGAACACCCGTGGGCGCGACCCAAGTCTTCCCATTCACGGGCGGGCCGCTGGGAAAACAGTTCAATCAGGCGAGCCTTCACCTCTGCCACTGCGCCCGGGTCTTTCATCATCCGGTCGTAGTCCACGAGTCCTTCGTCGATCCAGGCCTCGCAGCCCGCGGCCCGCACGAACCATTCCAGGTGACGGAACCAGGCAGAGGCGAGAGCGATATACCGACCGTCGGCACAGCGGTACCACGCCAGGGCAAAGTCGGCGTACTTGAATGGTCCCGGACGTTCGATCACTGCGCCCGCCGCTCCCGCCTCGAAGAGCGCGTTGAACAGCGGCATTTCAATCTGTTGACCGAGTCCGTCGCGATCGCGAGCGATCAATGCGCCGACAACGGCAACAGCCGCCTCGAGCGCGGCAAACACAGAGCCGAGGGGGAGGGCCGAAAATATCGGACTCTGGCGCTCGGGCACGACATAGGCGCCGGTGGCGGCCATGACGACCCCTTCCCACGCCGCCACTCCGGCTCGGGGGTCATCCCTGCCAAATCCGGGCAGCGACACGTACACGAGCCCGGGGTTGTCCTCCCTCACCGCCGAAGGTCCAATCCCCAACCGCTCAGCGACGCCAGGACGGAAGTTCTCGATGACGACGTCTGCCGAAGCGATCAGCACATGCGCCCGCCTTCGGTCCCCTTCGTCGGTTACGTCCAAGGCGATGTTGCGGCGACCCCTTAACAGCACCGCGTTGATTGGCGTATCCCAGCGAGGACCGCCGGGCGGATCCACCCGTATGACATCGGCGCCCTGGTCGGCAAGCAACATCGCAAGGAGAGGACCGGCCACGTACTGGCCGAAATCCACGACCCGCACCCCCGCCAGGGGTCCCTGGCCGCTTCCCTCCCACAGACGATCTTCTGGCGTCATTGCAGTACCTTGCCATCTTCGGTCACGGCGTGCTGGCTAGGTTCCCGAAGCCTCGATGGAGGTTGACTCCCACTCTCGCCATGTGGCGATCCGTTCGGTGTACTCCTGTGAAATTTGATCAACGGTCCGTCACCCAGAATGAGCCGCAATGGCGGCTCGTCCGCATCGGCGAGTGCGAGCATGGCCTTACACGTCGCTCGAGGATCACCCCAATGCCCCGACCTTGACTCCCGCAACACCGCCGCCCGCAGGCTCTCGTAGTGCGGGAGCGACGGTGCCATGTGTCCGCCACCGCCCCGGTCGGTCAAATACCCGGTCGGCTCCACCAGCGTCACCTTTATCCCGAAGGGTGCAAGTTCGCCCGCCAGGGCTTGGCTCATTCCCTCCAGCGCCCACTTGGATGCTGCATACAGTCCGAGCCCGGGGATCGACGTCAGTCCCACGACGGACGAGATTTGAATGATGTGACCGGCACCTTGCTCCCGCAGCACCGGAATCACCGCCTGGGTCACCCAGAGCGAACCGAAGAAGTTCGTTTCGAACTGGTCGCGTGCTTGGCTTTCGCTCGTCTCCTCGATCATGCCGAACATGCCATAGCCGGCATTGTTCACGACCACGTCGATCCGACCGAAGTGCTCCTTTGCCCGGGCAATGGCGTCAAAGACGGTCGGTCGGTCGGTGATGTCGACCTGCAGCGCGAGAACGGTGTCTTGGAAACGTTCCTCGATGTCACTGAGGTCCGCCGTGGAGCGAGCCGTCGCGACCACCCTGTCACCCCGCTCCAGCACGGCGAGGGTCCACTCACGACCAAATCCGCGCGACGATCCCGTGATGAACCACGTCTTTGGGATCCTGTCCGTGTCCTGTCATTGCGATCACTCTACGAGACAGCCATTCCAGGGCCCCAAAGCCATCGAGTGAGCTCCTTGACGACATCCCCCCGGAGTGCCCAAGTTTTGGCACAGGTGAGGTGACGGGTCAGGGCCGCCGCCCACGGCTCGCGACCGGCGGAGCTGCTTCGAAGGAAACCCAGAAGCTGCCCCCCTCTCTGTCGCCGGGGCTGACTTGGGCCGACAAGATCCAGAGTTCGAGGTGACTCTGGCTCCCGTCCGGGAGACCACGCCTGCGATTGATCGAGTCAGGTCGTGGCGAGTCGCAGACGTGTAGCCTGATGCCGGAATCTTCAATTCGTCTGCGAAGGGGAGGAAACAGGACGTGTCAGGTCGGTTTGCTGGTAAGAGCATCGTAATCACGGGTGGCGGAGCAGGGCTTGGACGTGAGTGCGCCATGCAGTGGAGTGCCGAAGGGGGCAAAATCGTCGTCACCGACCTGGTCGAAGACCGAGCTCACTTCGTAGCCAAGGAGATCGAGATCTGCCGGTGGTGAAGCATCGGCCTGAAGGCCGACGTCCGGATCGAGGCCGAGGTCGAGCAAGCCGTGGCAGCCGCTGTGGAGAAATACGGACGCCTCGACATTATGTTCGCCAACGCCGGACGTTCCCTGCCCGGCGGGCCCCGTATCGAGGACACCACACAAGAACAATGGGATGACGTGACGAACACCGTCTACCGCGGTGTGTTCTTCTCCGGCAAGCCGCCTGTCACCAGATGAAGAAGCAAGGACGGCGGCAATATCGTCGTCACCACCTCGGCCGCCGGAATCAACGCCTATCCCGTTGGCTTCGGCGCCTACGCCGCTGGCAAGGCTGGCGCTATTGGTCTGGTGCACAGCATGGCGACCGAATGGGGGACAGTACGGAATCCGGGTCAACGGTCTCGCTCCGACGCACGGCATGTCCATCAACTTTGCCCTCCCTCTGGACGCCCCCGTACTCAACATGTCCTACGAAGAGTTTGCCCTGCAGCAGTCGGGCGAGGAGGTGGAATGACGACCGGTTCGTTGGACCACTGAAGAAGGTCGGCCGGCCACCGAGCCTGAGGGACAACGCAGCAGTTGCGACCTTCTTGGCCTCTGACGACTCGGCCTACCTCTCGGGTCTCGTTATCCCGGCCTGTGACGGGGGCAACTTCGCCATGACGTCGATCCACTTCGAGCGGACGTTCACGAGCATCGAAGACATGGCGGCTCCTGCCCTCGAGGAGCCGGCAAGCTGATCCTCGAAAACCTCTGGATCTCGCAGGGAACCCCGACAAGTTTGGTTCGCGACGGAACGATCGAGGGCAGTGATCCCGTTGCCAATGGACCGATCAAGGTGTTGCTCACATCCCGATCTCTACGGATGGAACTGGACCTATGGCATCAACTCGCCCAGCACCAGCAACGTCCCGCCAGCGGTGGGCCAGCTCCTCAGTCGTGACCCCGACGTCGCCGCATGGACCGGATACACGTTCGCCAACATCCAGATCAACGGCTTGACCGTCCCCGTCCTCTTGACCGCGACCCACGCTGCCCTGACGCCGCTCATCCTCAACGGTCACTCGGTCTAGGCGAACAACCAGATCGTCCTGGGCGCGGCGACCATTGCGGCCCTCCACAAAAAGGGCGGCGACACGGTGTCGGTCAGCTACGGGACGCCGAAAGATGCACCCGTCTATGTCCCGCCGTCGCCAATGCGGTCCGTCGGGACAGCCACCATGCCTGCCATCGGGGTGAGTGGCCATCTTCACACCTCCATGGGCACAGGTGCTCTCGTTCCGACTGGCCTCGAACGGGCCGCCTTCAAGAAAGCCCTCAAGAGCCCTGACCCGAATTTGAACGGCCCCATCATGGACGTGGTGCGGCCCAAGCGTGGGGTCTCCGCCGCTGCCGGTCGCCGATCGTTGCAGCGCATCGTGATGGCGGCCGACCGGATCATGGCGGCTGATCCCAACGGGGCAGGCGATACGTACGCCGTGCTTTCCGTCCAGCGACCCGCCGAAATCATGAACTACCAGTCGACGGGTGCCACGCCCGCCGTTCTGGCGGCGGGGCTTGCCGCCGGGGCGGTCGTTGCTCTGGGCCTCACGCTCGGGGCATCGGTCCGACGGAGGCGGCATGACCTGGCGTTGTTGAAGACATTCGGGTTCATCACGCCAACTGGCCGCCGCCGTGGCCTGGCAGGCGTCGGTGGCCGCTGTCATAGGAATCGTCCTTGGCATACCGCTCGGCAGCATCTTGGGTCGGTGACTGTGGACCCTGTTCGCCCGCGCCATCTACGCCGTCCCGTCACCGTCGGTTCCGGTGGCCCAAGTCGTGCTCGTGGCCTTCGGCACTCTCTTCCTGGCGATTCTGGCCTCGATCATCCCCGGTCGCATCGCCGGACGCACCCCCACCGCGCTGGTGCTGCGATCCGAGTGAAAGCGATCCCTAGTCGGTGGTCTCGAGGACGGACGCAGATTCCCTCATGGCATGGTCCAACGATACGAAGCGGAACCTACGAGCCAGGACGCCCTCGATGAGTGCCGGTAACGAGGCAATTGTCCGAGAGCGGTCGCTTTCCCGGCCCATCCAACCGCCTCCGTCATGCAGCAGGATGATGGAACCCGGAGTGATGTTTTGCAAGGTTTCCTCAACAATCTGATCGGTCTCGATGGAAGCCGACCAGTCCTTTGGGTAAATTGTCCAGAGCCATGTCGCGAGCCCCGTTCTCCAAGTCGCGCCACAACGTTTGTGTCATAGAGGCCAAGTGGTGGTCGCACATGTCGGACCTCCTGGCCGGTGATATTCCGCAGCACGTTGGTCGACCGGTCAAGCTCATGCTCGAAACACGCGTCGTCCAAGTCGGTGAAGGGCCGATGACTCCAGCCGTGCGTGCCAACGGTGTGCCCGGCCGCCGCGACAGAACGGACAAGCTCGGGAAAAGATTCGGCTCGCTCACCAATCATGAAGAACGAGGCGGGAATGCCGTAGTCGTCCAGTATGCGCAGCACCTGGTCCGTGTAGGGGGAAGGGCCGTCGTCGAAGGTCAAAGCGACCACCTTCTCGCCATTCGTCGCCACCCTCCTTCGAAGGGAGGGACTGGCAATGCTCGTATCAATGGGCGTCGAGTCGCCGTCAGATCGGGCGAACTCGAGTTGGTCGACACCCCAACCGACCTTGTTGGCCACCTGACCCAAAACCAGCCAAGGCAGTGTTGTCAGCACATCTCGACGACTTGGGGCGAACGCCCACAGATGACGACTGGTCCACACACTGCGGCGGTAGAAGTTGCGGAGTGCCCTGATCCACACGGACGGGGTGGTGGTCCCTCGCTTGTTCTCCCATTCCACCCTGCGCCGTCCCCCTGCCTTTGCCATCTGATCGCTGCGAGATTGTCGACGTCCACGCTGGTACTGCTCTTTCAGCATTACCTTCAGCCGATTCGAACCCACGTGTTCGATGCAGACTGATGGGTCGAACCACGGAGTGACGCCCAACTCCGCGACGCGCTGCGCCATGAGAGTGTCTTCACCGACTCGCACGAACTCGTCAAAAGGTCCGGCGCGGCCGAGGAGCTCACGCGTGAAGGACAGTCCGTAGGAGCGCCACGACTCGGCCGGCCCGGCTTCTGCGTGATCGAGACGATCGCCAAAGCACAGGTACGTGGTCGCCCGCGCAGCGGGGCTATCACCAAGCCTGACGCCGATGGCACTTGCAACCGCTTGATGTCCCGCTCGATGAAGTGCGATCCGGTTCCGGACCCAACCGGGACGGGCGATGCAGTCGGCTTCAAGGAAAGCCACCGTTTCCCCACGCGCCATACGGACACCAAGATTACGAACGCCGCCGGGAAGAAGCCGCGTCGGCCACTCTTCCACTCGGACGCCAGGATACGAATGCCGTACGAGTTCTCCGGTGCTGTCGCCTCCTGAAGTGGCGACGACGACCTCGAATCGTTCCTCGCACTCCTGCTCCATGAGCGAGGCCACCGCGCGGAGCACCGTCGCCTCGTTCCGATACCCGAACACCACTGCGGTCAGCGCCGGATGAAAGGCGTGCGTCATACTATGTCCAGCCTTCGTAGCGGTCGCGTTGTCCTACGACGTGGTGACACGCTCGCCAACGCATACGAAGATGATAGTCGGGCCATCCGAGAATTTACGGCGATCGTTCGTCGTATTTGCGTGGCAGTTACGTTGCAAAAGAACACAGTTGTGCTCGAACGACGGCGAAGATTGCCTGACTGTCTTCCTCGAGGTTGTCAGGCGCTCTAAACTTCGCTTCCTCATGAACACACGCCACTCCGACATCGAGCTCATCGCCGACGGGACGCGAAGAGAGACCCTCGTTGACTCAACCCGCGTCTTGTGGGCGCACGCCGAGGTCGTATGGTCGTTCTTTCGCCGAAGCTTGCAGGTACGCTACAAGCAGTCCGTACTCGGAGTGCTTTGGGCGGTTATTCAACCTTTGGCGACGCTCGGGCTCTTTGTGGTTTTCTTCGGGAAAGTCGTGAAAATTTCCGGGGGCGGCGTCCCCTACGCTGCCTTCGCCATGTCGGCGTTGGCTCCATGGCAGTTCGTCAGCTCTGCGGTGAATTTTGGCGGCAATGCCGTTACCAACGAGGCGTCACTGCTCCGGAAGGTGTACTTCCCACGAGAAGCACCCGTCATAGGAGCCATCGGCTCGAATCTCGTCGACCTGGGCATCATGATGGTGTTGCTCCTCATTGCCGAGCCGCTTCTCGGAGGGCACCTCGGGTTGTCGCTTCTCTGTGCGCCGCTTCTCATCGTCGTTCTTATCCTGCCCGTGCTGGCGGTAAGCCTTCCCATGGCCGGACTCGCTGTCTTCTATCGCGACGTGAAGTACATACTTCCCTTTGTCATCCAGTTCTGGATGTTTGCCAGTCCTGTTGTCTATCCGCTCTCCCGTGTGCCCAAAAATTGGTGGCCTCTCTACGCTGCAGTCAATCCGCTCGTGGGTCCCCTCGATGGTTTTCGAAGGGTATTCACTCTCGGGGCTGCGCCCGACTGGGGTCTTTTGGGTATCAGTGCGGCTACCGGTGCCCTCGCACTCCTGGCCGGGTACAAGTGGTTCAAACGGCTCGAGCCAGAGATGGCAGACGTGGCATGAGCAGGTGGGCCGTTCGTCTCGAAGAGGCGACAAAGCGTTATCGCATGGGCGGCCCGAACTACTCGCTCGCGCAAAACTTGTCGAGGAGCGTGACGCGCGCGGCCAAACGATCACTGCATCCACGATCCACTCCCCGCATTGAGCCAGAAGGCAAACTGGCTCTCGACCGAGTCTCCTTCGAGGTGTTCGAAGGGGAGTCGTACGCTCTCATTGGCGCCAACGGTGCAGGGAAGTCGACCGCCCTGCGTTTGATCTGTCGCATCACGCCTCCGACCGGAGGTCGGGTGTTGGTGCGGGGACACGTGGGCAGCGTTGATGGAAGTAAGCGCGGGAGTCCATCACGAACTCACCGGCCGCGAGAACATTTGGTTGTACGGAAGCATCATCGGGATCCCGAGAGTTGAGATCCGTCGCCGCTTCGACGAAATCGTCGCTTTTTCTGGCCTGGCTAGTGCTCTCGATACGCAAGTGAAGTTCTATTCGTCGGGCATGCAACTCCGCCTCGGGTTCTCTATCGCTTCCCATCTCGAACCCAACGTGTTCGTCGTCGACGAGGCACTGTCGGTTGGGGACGCCTCGTTTCAAGTCCGCTGCGTCGAACGGATGACCAAACTCGCGCGAGAGGGCACCACTCTCCTCTTCGTTTCCCATCATCTGGCGACGGTCGAAGCACTCTGTACGCGGGGCGCACTCTTGGATCAGGGACGCCTTGTCGAAGAAGGAAGCGTCAAATCGGTGCTCGCACGCTATCTCGCTATGGTCGAGCATGAGCAGCTCGAGATGGTCGGCCCTGATCCGAGCGATGGTCCGTTGCAGCTCTTGACCGCCACCTGCCATGGCGCCGACGGCGAGGAGCGGTCGCACTTCGATGCGACAGAGACACTCGAGATCCGGTTGCGATTCTTGGGTACCTCCGGCCTCGAACGACCTCACGTCGTCGTGGGTATCACCGACGGACGCCCAGGGATGCTCGTGGAGTGCTCCATGCTCGAAGACGGAAGGGCGCCGGACATCGTTGGACCCGAGTGGGAGTGCAGCGTCATTTTCAACGAGCTCATGCTGCGGCCACGGCTCTATCGGATCTGGTGTCAGGTGTTTTCGGGCGATGGTGCAGGCCAGCTCACCGAGCTCATGCAGGTCGCAGCCTTTCGGGTCGTACGAGAGCGATCCGATGGCCCGAGGGCAGTCGTGGACTCCGTGAGTGCGGGCGCGTTGGCCGTTCCCTACACCTGGAAGGTCACCGGATAAGCGAGCAGTCGCATTACTCCGCCCGCAGCGCTGCCGCCGTGCTCTCGCCCTCCGAGTAGAACCTCGGGAGCGCCATGAGCAGTGCGCCGGCGGCCACCAAGACCACCATCCCCACGAGCAGTGCGATCAAGGGCACGACGGTGACCGGTACGACGCCGAGTGACGTGGCGAAGCCGCTCCAGGCCCAGCGCCCGGCGACGATGCCGAGCGGCAACCCGACGACCGCGGCGACCAGCAGCATCGTCAGCGTCTGCCAGACGATGATGCTGCGCAACTGGACTCGAGTGAGGCCGAGAGCCTGCAGGACGGCCAACTCCCGCCGGCGTCGTCGGGCGCTCGCCGCCACCGCCGCTGAGAGGGAGACGAGGGCGGCCACGCCCAGAGCCAGGGCCAAGGCCAACGGCTGTCCACTCATCTGGTTGGCGTTGACGATGGATGCGGCCAGCACGCGGGGCACCTGGTACACGCCCCCCGGTGGAGCTCCGAGATCGGCCCCGACGATGGGACGCACGACAGACTGCGGCGTAACCCCTGGGGCGAGATCAATGGCCGCGGTCGAGGGAAGGGCGGAGATGGCTTCGTTGGCGGCCGTATCGAGAGAGTGCAGATCCTCGATGGCGAGCAGCGTGGCCTCAGAAAGCATGGCCCCGGTACCCAGGTCGACGTGATCGGTCAGGCCCACGCCGATGGACGGCAGTGTCACGACCCCGACGATGGTCAATCGACGTGTCCTCCCACCAGTGCCGACCGTCACGCTGTCCCCCACTTGCTTGCCCAACTGACGCAGCGTCACCGCGCCGAGCTCGATCTGATTGGATACCTTTTGCGCACGCACCCCGAGTCGATATGGCTTCGACGCACGAAGAGGCCTCCCGCTCACGGTGGGCGGCTCGACGGAACCGCCGTGGGTGCTCAGTCCGAGCACGGGCACCGTGCGACCGTCGATGATGAGCTGGGTGAAGCTAAACGACGACCATCCCGTCACACCGCGCTGGGAATCGATCAGTCGGTCGAGACCCCCGTCGCCGCCGTGGAATCGGGCCGGATTGCGCTGAGGTCAAGAAGGTGCCGTAGCCCGCTTGGTTCTGGATGAGGACCTGCCAGTTCCACCCGTAGCGATCCGGGTGTGAGATCAACCCATCGAGGCTCGCCCCGAACACGGCCGCCGTGACCACGGCCAGGACGGCGGTCACCGTCCCGACGAGGTTGGCCCTCACGGCCGACTTGCGGCCGCCGGCCGGAGGCTCCAGGGCGAACCGGACGCCGAGGGCGACCACCCGGGGCAGGCCCGCAGCGTCGGCGGCCTGCGCCACGGTCGACGGGGAAGCCATTCCCGCATCGAGCCGGGGCTGGGCTCGGCGCCAGGCCATCCCGGCCAAGAGGCCCAGCAAGACCACGGCCAGGACCACGGCGCCGCCCGCCAAAACCGTGCCGTCGAACTGCGCGCCCCGCACGGGATCGAATTGGCGCACCGGCGCCAAGGGGGCCAACGGCGAAAGTGCGACCGCTATCGCCACGGCCAGCACCACACCGGCCACGATGGCCAAGGCAGGACCGAGGGCACAGGTCAGTGCTGCCCGCCGGCGCGTGAGGCCAAGCGACCGGAGGCTCTGCAGCCATCCGGTCGAGCGTTGAAGCCATTGGGCCACGCTTTGGCTGACCAGTATCAGGAGAGCCAGGGCCGCAAGTCCGCCGAACGCCGCCAGGGCGACGGCTTGAGGACGGATGGCGTCCTGCACTTGACGATGCACCGTATCGAGCCGTCGGACGTTAAAGGTGTAACCCTGGCCGATCTTGGTGGCGAGTCGGGTCAGCTGCGTTTGGATGGCCGGCAGGCCCGCACTTCCCCCGTCCAGCCGGAGCCCGACCCATGAGTAGGAGATCTCACGCCCCAGCCGGGCCGTGGCTGCCTGAGGCAAGAATGCCCCATCCTGCTCGTCGAACTGGTCCACGAGTGCCGGCGGGGCATCCACGATCGCCGTGACCCGGAAGGAGGCAGAGCCGAGGACCTTCGGGGTACTCGAGCCCCCGTCGTAGAGTTGATAACGGACGGTGCCCCCCACACGCACTCCGAAGAGCCGGGCGATGCCCGGGGACAATGCAATCTCGTTGGCGGAGGTCTGACGGGGCAGCCGCCCTGCTATCACGGTCAGGGTGTCCTGGCGGTAAAACGCACCGTCGACACTGCTCTCGACCGAGTCAGTGGAGAAGGCGGGATCGACCCGGCCGTGCACCACCGGGTTTGCAGCGAGTCCGGCGAAGGCAGCACTGGAGCGGACCCCCGGTAGGTGCTCCACCTTGGCGATCAGCGCGGTGTTCGATGAGGGGATGTTGACCATCACGTCGCTGGCGCTGATCGACTGCAGATAACGCCCATAGGCCGATTCGGTCCGCCGCGCTCCGGCCAGGGCCGCCATCGCGATGGCGCCTAACACTGCCGTGAGGAGGACGACGACCACCGCCGGGCGCCACGCCGCCCGCCACGTGGCGCGCCACCAGTACCAAGCCACTGTCACCCGATGCTCAGCCCCGAGATGCGGCGCGCGCTTCTGACCCCGTCAGTTCTCATGGTGCGAATAATGAATGTTCCTTCGGCGACGAACAAGGGTGCTATCAGGAAGGTGCGAGGAGGGGGTGACCACCCCTCGCCACGGGCTTACATCGGCTCTTTCATCGCAAGTGGAGGTTGCGCGGGGCGACAGTGACCCCATGGTCGAGGACGCTATTGGTCGGGGACGAAGTGTGTCCGTTCCCATGGATCTTGAGCTTCCCGCGAGCACGCCCAGGAGCGGCAGTTCTTCGGATAGTCGGCGAACTGACTGAACGTCTTTCCGCGCCCACGGTCCGTGTCCGAGCAGAAGCACTCGCAGCCTCGGTAATGACCGTGTTCGGCCCGGTCCTTACGGATCCTTCCGATGCCTTTCACGAACCGCTTGTGGCGGCGATACTCGTACGAACGATTCTTGCCCATGACGCCTTTCTCGGACGACGCCCGCCATGGGCGCGCCCAGGAGTGTCATGGGTTCTTTCATGTCGTTCAGGATAACCGTCCCGGTGATCGAGGAGTTGGCGGTATGCAGCCACAACGAGGGCCATTCGACGGGCTCCCACGCTCCCAGCGCTCCATACCTGCTCGTTAGGCTAGAAGGATGGACCACGCTGAGGACCCCCACGCCATTGAGGCTCTCCAGCGGGAGTGGGAATCTCGGCGGGGCCTCCTTGGTGAGGAGGATCCCGAGACGCTTGCGCTTGCGATGGAACTCGGAAAGGCGTATCGACAGGCACGGCAACCTCGTCAAGCTCGAACCATCCTCGAATCGGCGGTTGTTTCCCTTCAGCGCAATCCCAGCGGCAACCAACTCAAGCTCATTCAAGCTGAGACGCTCTTAGCGTTTGCGCTTTCCGATCTGGGGGATCTGCGACAGGCGGAATCGATTCAGGAGGACGCGCTCAACCGATGCGATGAGCAGTATGGGAGACAAAGCGAGCAATCTGTGGCGGCGGCTCTCAACCTCGCCAACACATATCGGGCCCTGAAGCAGTACGGGAACGAGAGCCCGCTTCGATCACGCATATTGGAGTATCGAACGGCGCTCTTCGGTGAGCGACACATCGAAACCATTCGAGCCGTGGCAGACATGGTGATTCTGAAGCGAAATCAGGGCGAATTCCAAGCCGCCCTCGTTCTCGACCTTGTGATTCTTGAGAACATCCCTCGCTCACAGGTATCGGCCAGGCAACTCTTGAGTTTCAAGTTCAATACCGTGAACGATCTCGTGCGACTCAAAAAGTGGAGCGAGGCGACTGCGCTCTTCGACGACGCGTACGAAGAGGCGGTCCTACATCTCAGTCCTGATGACGATCTCCGGCGCAATGCGGAAAAGTTCAAGTCGAAGCTGAGCTACATGGGAAAGGCCGAGGCGAAGAGGCGATCTCGTCGACAGGAGCGTCAGTCCAGAGCTTGATCGGCGTTCGACGACGGGCTCGCGGCTTCTCACCTCACGGCTACGAAACCGGGGCCCTCAAGACTGCGTTGTCGTTGGAAACACTTGCGCTGCTGCGCGCTCGCCGTGTCCGGCCGTCACCGGGAACAGGCCCCCATCCACGATCAGCGTCTGCCCACTCACATAACTCGAGAGGTTTGAAACCAAGAAGACGAGCGGACCAGCCTGCTCTGCCGGAGTAGCCCAACGCTGGAGCGGACGAAGGGGTTGGGGTTTCACGTCTTTCGGGTCGACCCCGCCCTCGCGCATAGTGGCAACGATCCGGGGGGTCAAGGTTGCGTCAGGTGCGACGGCGTTCACTCGGATGCCGTAGTGACCCCACTCTTCTGCCATCGTCTTGACCAGTGAGACGAGCCCCGCCTTGGCCACCCCATATGCGGGATGGTTGGTGGACGCGTAGAAGGCGTCGACCGATGCAATCACCGCGATACGGCCTTGCACTCCTGCTTCGATCATTTTCTTGGCTACGGCACGAGATACGTAGAGATGATGCCGAAGGTTGATGTTGATGTCCTGATCCCAGGTCTCGTCGTCTATGTCCATGACGCTGGTCCACGAAGCTTGGCCAATCATGTTGATAAGGATCTCCAACCGGCCCTCCGCAAACGCAGCCGCCTCGTCGACCATGCGCTCTACATCCGACGGGACCCTGACGTCGCCCAAAATCGCGACTGAACGAACACCAACTTCGGCAAGCTCTTTCGCAACGGCCTCAGCCCGACCTTGATCAATGTCGCCTACCGCGACGTGCGCACCCGCCCGAGCGAGCAGCAAGGCCGATTCTCGTCCGATTCCTCGGCCTCCCCCCATGACAAGTGCGAACTGTCCTGATAATCCAAGAATGTCATCCCTCGTATTTGGCATGGCATCTGTCATAGCACTTCGTGCATGACGATTCCCGGCCCGGCGGTGAATCTCCCGAGAGCGAGCAGCCAGCAGCTATGCGGTGGGCGATTGCCGCGAGGGAGTTTCCAGCCGGGCCGAACGAACGTCGCGGCCTTCCTCGTCTCCCTGCCGGTTCAGCGTGGTCGGATCGTGAATCTGGACGGGAGAGGCGAGCGAATGTCCTCGTACGGTGCCGACGAACCGCGCCTTAGAGGCGGTACAGCTTCCGGGCGTTCTCGCCCATGATCTTGCTGCGTGCCCCCGAGCTGAGGGTGGCCATCTTCTTGTCGACGGACTCGAGCGGGTTGGGGTAGAGGCAGGTGGGATGGGGGAAATCCGTCTCGAACAGGATGCAGTCCTCGCCGACGGCCTCGATCAGCTCTGGGAGCCGGTTGCCGTTGTTCTCGAACCAGAAGGTCGCATAGAGGTTGCTCCGGAAGTACTCCGACGGCGCCTTCTTCAGTTTCGCCAACTCGTCCGGGGCGTTCTCGAACATTTCGTAGTCGAGAGTTTCGAGGATGAACGGGATCCAGCCGATGCCGCTCTCGACCGATACGCACTTGAGGTCGGGGTGGCGGTCGAAGGTCCCGGCCAGGATCAGGTTGGTCACCACTCGGGCATTACCGATGAACAGCATCGATCCGCCAATGGCCAGCTTGGTTCCTTCTGCCTGCGAGGGCCAGAAGTACTTCCCATAAAACGTCATACCCGTGATGCTGGCGCCGATGTGAAAGTGCACCGGGAGTCGCAGCTCAGCGCAGGTCGCCCAGAACGGATCCCATGCCGGGTTGGCCAGGTCGGGTGCACCGAGGTCCTGCGGGTCGGAAGTCATATTGACGCCCCGGGCGCCGAGCGCCGCCACCCGCTTGGCCTCCGCCACAGAGAGGTCGACGTCCCACGCCGGCATCAAAGGCATCGGGAGGAGTCGGTTGCCCGACTGCTCTTGAATCTCGGCCATGCCGTCGTTGTAGATCGAAATGGACATCTCCCGTACCGAGTGGTCACCCGACTTCCCGAGATCCTGGCCGCCGAGCCCGATCGTGCTCGGAAAGATGACCTGCGCGTTGATTCCGAACTCGTCGAGAACGGCGATACGCGCCTTGGGGTCTGACGCACCGGCATGCGCATCCTCGACATGCCACACCGACAAGGACTCGACGGCCTTGGCCTTCTTGCCATCCGCCCCGATCACGGCGCCGGCGGCGGCCTGACCGATGGTTTCGCCGTCCATCACCCACATCCGCTGGCCGTCAATCGTCTCGTGGTGCGGCACCCTGTCCTTCATGTTCGCCGGGGCCAACCGGGTAAACAGGTCAGCCGGCTCGGACCAGTGCGAGTCGGCGTCGACGACGAACAGTTCCGACAACGTTGAAGTGACCATGCCCACCCCTGTGAGTAGAGCGTCGACCGAACTGCGACGCGGGATCACGAGCTTAGCGGGTAGGTGGCCTCTGACAAGGGCAAGAGTTGGCTCCTCGGGGGTTGACTGCTCAATTCTGACCTCGTCCGAGCTGGGTCAGGCACTGATTGCCCAATCCTCCGCGACCATTGGTGAACAGCACACTCCCTTGCTCACCTCAGGCTTAGGCAAACGGCATAGCGAAATCGCAGTAGGAGGCGCTGGTCTCCGTGACGGGCTCGTGTGCGAAGTAGGTAATCCGCATGCCGAGATCCTCGGGCGAAGGACCAAATTCTCGGAATCAATACCCTGGTCAGTCACCGCCCATGCCTGCAACGCCTCCGACGCGAGTTGCCACTGCACTGCCGGGTTCCCTCCAGAACCCGGTAGCGCGTCATTCGGTAGCGCGACGTATGCCTCGCGGTGTGCGAGTTCGGTTCGCAAGCTCAACTCGGGGTAGTGCGTTGCCAGCGCCCGACCGTCTGCCTCCGGGATCGGCTTGCACCATTCCACGGGGCCGTCACTGTCGGCGCTTACTTCACCCCAATAGATGGAGAACATCGCCCCGTCACGGCCCTCCATCTTCGGTAGCGGGCGCTCGCGCAGGATTGCGATGAACTCCTTGCCGAGCGCCCACGCTCCCTGTTCGTCGACATTGCGCTTCAGGCAGAGCAAGCTCCGCTCGGGTATCTCTCGTGTGGCAACCTCATACATGACGGGTTTCTCTCCCTTTAGTCGGTTGACGAGGTAGTCGGCGAGCTCGCGACGGGCGTTGTGTACGGACTCGACCTGCCGCCAGTGCGTCGCAATCCGTTTTGCGGCATCAAGCGGATCGCTTGCCAGCAGCTCCTTGATCCCGGCAAGCGGTACGTCGAGTTGACGCAACATCGCGACGAGGCCGCCCTTTCGAGCTGCGCAGTGTCGTAGTAGCGATAGCCGGACGCTTCGTCGACACGCGCTGGAATCAGCACACCCAGTTCATCGTAGAGGCGCAGTGCCTTCACCGACAGACGTGAGCGCCTTGCGAATTCGCCGATGCTGAGTTCTTCCACGCTCAATACTCCTCGTCATCGAGCCGATCGGCTCGACACTCCGAGTGTGCAGCCTCCCCAAGGGGGAGAGTCAAGTGTCCGCCGTACACATGCCTGGCGGTGTGAACTACGCGGGCTCCTCGGCGGTCGCGACAGCCGCTCGCGTCTCCAGAAACGAGTCGATCTTGGTTCGGATCGTGTACATCTCCTCATCGTTCGTACCACTGCAGATGTACTCTTTGATGCGATATCCGCCGAAGTGACGCACGATGCCGGCGTAGTCGTCGATCACGAAGTCGGGAACCACCGGTATGCCGAAACGGTCGAGTCCCTCGTCGAACTCGGACAGCGGCTTGCAGTAGACGCCCTTGACATAAGGTTCAAGCCCGGCTCGACGGACCTCCCCCCATCGAACCCCGAGGCCGGACCAGATGTAGAGATCGTGGCCCAGCCCGACCAACTCTTCGAAAACCTCGAGGGTACCCGGACGAAGAGATCCGTCCACCCCGCCAATGATCGTGAAATCCATGTCAAAAAAGACGTTCATCGCACTCGATCTGCTCGTGGCCTGGCCTGCTTTGCAGTGGACAGACTCTAACGGGTCGGGCTTGATCGCAGCTTGACTCGCCAAAGGAGTCTGGGTTTCGAGGCGCAGCTTCGAGCCCGTGCAGAGGCCGCCCTGGCGCGGCGAAGCTCGACCCCCCCTACGCCGTGAGGCGGCCCGAAGATGTACGCCGCCACCGCCACAACGTCAACGTCAACCTCCAGCGCCCAGACCACCCCGAGGGCCGCAGCGGCCATACGTCGCCGTGACCGACATAGCCGATGTCCTCGACCTGCAAACCGGACCTTGGCGTGTGACAATCGGGTCAAGGAGCTCGCGTTTGCGAGGCTGCAGACAAGCCGTCTACGAACTCTAGGAACTGCATTTGTCGCCATCGTCTGTCCGAACTGATAGCGGAACCGGGCGAGCGAGAACGCATGCGCGTCCTTAGCCGAGAAACCGTCGAATGGCTGCGAGGCGCACGCGTCCTCGAGGATGACCACCTTAAACCCAGCCATGCTGAGACCATCGGACGTGGTCCCCACGCAGATCGGGGTCGTCAGCCCTCCCATGACCACGGTGTCACACCCGTGGTCGGCAAGGATTTCGAGCAAATTTCCAGCAGCGACTGCGGAGAAACCTGTCTTGCGCATGATGATGTCGCCCGGCTCGACGAGGCCTGGATAAAACTCAGCGTTGACTCGACCGGACATCAGAGGATGGTGTTCGACGACGTCGGCGATCGGCTTACCGTCGGGTCCTAAATAGTCGCTTGGATAATAGATCTCGCGACACATGATCACCCGCCCTCCGGCGCGACGCCACTTCGCCGCAGCCTCACCAAATTGGTGGCCGCCGCCGCGGCATCCGGGGTGTGCTCCCATGCCCCATCGCCGAACCCCTGCTGAAAGTCGACTCCGAGCAAGACCGTCCGCTCAGGGCTCAAGTCATATGGCTCTTCGAGGCGTGGGTTGTTGCCCATTTCCAACTCCTTCGCAATGCGTGAGGCATGACAATTGAACGTTAGGGCATCGAGCAATACCTGAGAAGCCAGCCTGCGTGCGGCAACAGGACGAGTTTGCCATCTTGCTGTCTCCGTTGGATGGTCCGGAACCCCGACATTTCCGGACTCGGCCGCAGTCACGCCGGGGTAGAGGGTCTTGACGACGACAAAGGCGAAGGCGCCCCCGAGTGCTTCGGCGAGCACGAAGGACGGGACCGACGACGGAGCGATCCCAGCAAAGGAGTTCGACAGCATGCGGCCGACAGCGATGGCCGAATTGGCCAAACAGGTCGAACAGGTGAAGAAGTACGCGGCTCCGACGTAAGCGCCTACAGCTCCCGGCGCACTTTTCCCTGCCCACTTCGAGCCAGAGCGAAGGCGATCAAGATGAGCCCCAAGGTGGCCACCACCTCAGAGAGGAAGTGCGCAACATTGGCCCGATGGCGGATGGAGATGCTGACGGCCGCCCGGGAGAACATGAGGTCAGCCACCATTGCTCCGAAATGGCGAAGCAACAGGTTGTTGACTCCTGCACCTCCGTCGACAGACCTTCGCCCGAGAGGCGGCCGATAGTTCCTTGCACCTCCTCGGGTGTGGTCACCTCGACACCCAGGTGGTTCAGCGCGCCCATTGCACCGCCACGTGCGGCCGGATTCTCGATGAGGACACGTTTGAGCGGAGGTTCATTGATGGCGAAGTTGACATAGCCGGGCTGACATTTGGCAGGCCCCATATCAACGAGCTTTGTAGAGAAGTCGATGGCAGCCCGATGTCTGAGACGTTAAGAGCAAGTTGCACACGTGACACGGAGAACCTCCACTAGCATTGATGCCTGTCGATACATAAAGCATTGTCGATACATTCATAGATGTCAATGGGAGCTAGAATGACTACGACGGTCGTACCGAAAGGCCGGAACAACAAGGCCGACGTTGCGCAGTGCTGCCCTTCCGTGCTTGCCGCGCCTCTCAATGCGACCGCGGCGCAGCAGCTCGCCCGTGGCTTCAGCGCGCTGGCTGATCCGGTACGCCTTCAGTTGCTCAGTATCCTTGCTGCCGCTCCCGAGGGTGAAGTCTGCATCTGCGACTTCGTCAAGCCCGTGGGCAAGAGCCAACCAACGGTTTCACACCATATGAAGATCCTTTCCGACGCCGGGCTCGTTCACGGAGAACGGAGGAGCAAATGGGTCTACTACTCGCTTGATCGTGGTCAGCTAGCCGCGCTTCGGGGCGGCATCGACACCTGAGCCATACCTGACTGCGGGCGATCTACCCGAGCTGTCTGTCCAAGCCCGACTACCGTCAGACGTGCCACCCAAACCAACATGACCGAGTCTGTCGGACAGAACGTGCCGCTCTCGACCATTGTGCGCGAATGGAGTCGAATAGGCATCATCGGCTTCGGGGGCCCGCCCGCCCACATCGCACTGTTGCGCAAGCTTTGCGTCGAGGACCGGCGTTGGTTGAGCGCCCACGAGTTCGAGGACGCGATCTCTTCTACCAATCTCTTGCCAGGTCCCGCCTCGACCCAGCTGGCCATCTTCTGTGCTTGGCGATTGCGCGGACGTTGGGGCGCGCTCATCGGCGGGGTGTGCTTCATCGCCCCGGGGCTCGCGATCATCTTGGCCCTCTCGGCACTCTTCTTGGCCTCCCGTCCTCCGCTTTGGGTCCAGGGAGCGGCCAGCGGAGCCGGAGCGGCAGTGCCTGCCGTAGCCCTCAACGCGGCTGTAGGACTTTTGCCGGCCAGTTGGCGACGGATGGGCGATGCCCGCATTCCCAAGATCCGGTGGATCGGCTATTTCACAGTCGGCGGCGTAGCGGCAGCCACGATCGGCCCTTATCTCGTGCTCGTCCTCATCGGATGCGGCGCAATCGAGATCTTCGCCCGGGGCGGCTTTTCCAATACCTTGGGACGCACGGCATTTATCTTCCTCCCGGGTATCGCCAAGCCGGCCGTCGCTGGTGGACTCGCCGGCCTGTCATGGGTGGCCCTCAAGGTGGGGGCACTCTCCTATGGCGGGGGGTTCGTCATCATTCCGCTGATGCAGCACGACGCCGTCGTCACCTACCACTGGATGACCGGGGCTCAGTTTCTCAACGCCGTGGCGCTCGGCCAGGTCACCCCGGGACCCGTGGTCCAGACCGTCGCGGTCGTCGGTTATGCCGCAGGCGGTCTCGGCGGTGGGTTGCTCGCCGCATTCGTCGCCTTTGCGCCGTCGTTTCTCTTCATTATTTTCGGGGCGACCCATTTCGACCGACTGCGATCGAATGTTCGTGTTCAGGGGTTCCTGATGGGAGCCGGTGCAGCCGTTATCGGAGCAATCGCCGGGTCGGCCATTCCACTGGGGCGTGAACTGGCCCACCTCTGGCAGCTTGGGATCTTGGGGCTCGCAGCTGTCTGGCTCCTCGCGTTGCGACGGGGCGTCGTGACCGCCCTTCTCACCTGCGGCGTACTAGGCGTCATTGCGGTGATGGCTGGCGCTCCCGCCTGAATCGATGACGAACTGCCGACGACTCGCATGCAGCACCTGATTGCACCAACGCTGATGCGAAGCGGTCGACGGGCGACGAGGTTCCGTCGTCTCAAGCAGGCACATAGTGGGAGGAGTTTCGAACGCAAGTCTCGGGGTAGCTCCCATCAATGGACATGGCCGACGCTCATCACGACATTCTCGAGTTTCTGTCTGACCACATCGGGTCCACCAGCTCAGACGTCCTGGACGTCTTCAGTTCGAAGGATCGCGATGAGGTGAAGGCAGCGCTTAGACGAGCTGATCCAGGAGGGCCACATCCAAGGGACCCGTCATTACAACGAGGAAGGCGAGTTCTGGGGCGATCTCACTCTGATTGTTCCCGGCGGGTCCGACAACTGACCGCCTTTCCAGGTTGGCGCCCGCTCAGCCCGAGGTCACGGCCATTGCTCAGGCCCGGCTTCGGTGTCGAGCAAAGAGATACACGACCGCCAGAATGACGATGAAGGCCAAAAGCGGATGCACCGTGATGCCCAATGCAACGGCAATTACGGTGATTACCAGTGCGACCAAAATATCGAAGACCATTGCACCTCCAATAGAGCGACGAGGTCTGCACCCTAGGTCGAAATCAGCTGCGAGAGTGACCTCTCGTAGTCGGTCGGATACAATTTTTAGGCCGGACCGGGTCAAGACCCGAAATGTGGAGGTTGAGAATTGACGTACGCATTCACCCAAGACGTGCCGGCCGACGCGGCGTTCTACAACCGTGTTCTAGAAGGACTCGGTCCTGAACCACCGGCAGGCCTGCTGGTACACCTTGCGATTGAGCTCCCCGAGGGAGGACTCCGCTACATTGACGTGTGGGAGTCGAAAGAAGCGAGTGACCGCTTCACCGAGGAACGGTTGCACCCGGTTGTCCATTCTCTGCTCCGTGAAGTGTTTGGGGACGACCTCCCCCCCGAACCCGAGAACGTACCCCTTTCGGTCATCCACATATGGGGGCAGAATTTGTCGGACGTCTAACGGCCGAGGGACTGTGTCATTCGCCTATGTGACAGAAGACGCCCACGCCCCAATCGTCGTTCCCCGTCCCATGGCTTTGTCTCCATCGCCAGCCGTCGTAAACACCCTGGATTTCTGCGACATCTCTCTCGCTACGAGCGAGCTCGCAGCCAGGCTGCCGTGTCGACCGGCAACTCGCCCTCAGGAGTAAGCGGTCCACTCATCAACAACGGCGTACTTCCAGGTAACCGCACTGGCGAGGCAGCCACATTTACCATGCATACGAATCCCGGCTCCCGCCGGAAGATCAGCGATCCCGCCGGCGCGGGAAGCCATGTGAGTGCTCCATCGCCGAGCGCAGGCTCTCTTTGCCGAATGCGCAACGCCGTGCGATACAGCGTAAGCATGGACCCTGGGTCCTGGTCTTGGGCAGCCACCGTCAGGCCCGCCCACATTGGTGGCTGCGGCAGCCAGGGCGTGGTCGTCGCGTCAGGAGGACAGAATCCAAAGGGCGGCCGGTCGCCGGACCATGGCAGGGGGACCCGACATCCATCTCGTCCCCGACTTAGGCGTTGGCTGTTTTCAAACGTGGGGTCCCGCAAGACCGCGTCGGGTAGGTTCTCTACCTCGGGCAACCCGAGCTCTTGGCCTTGGTAGATGTACGCGCTTCCTGGCAGGGCAAGCAAGAGTAGGGCGGCAGCTCGGGCCCGTCTCGTACCCAGTGCGAAATCAGCGGGCAAACCGATCAGGTCGTCCAATTGACGCAGTTCATGGATCGGCTGAGGGCGCGCGTAACGTGAGACCTCCCGGGCCACGTCGTGGTTCGCCAATACCCAGGTGGCCGGAGCACCCACTGACCTGTGGGTCTCAAGCGTTTGATCAATCGTCTCTCGTAGCTGCTCGGCCCGCCATGGGGTGACTAAGAAGTTGAAGTTGAAGGCAGTGTGCAACTCATCATGGCGCACGTAGCGCACCAGCCGATTCGGTTGACTTACCCAGGCTTCGGCCACGAAGACTCGCGGCGGGGTGTACGAGTCGGCGACCCGACGCCACCTCCGGTAGATCTCGTGTACTTCCTCACGATCCCAGTGTGGGTGGCCCATGGCCTCCCCAGCCGGCGAGGGTGTGGGCCATAGAAGGTCGCCAATGTCATCCAATCCCTCCGCCTTCACCAATCCGTGTGCGACGTCGATTCGAAAGCCATCTACCCCCCGTTCGAACCAGAACCGCAACGTCTCGTCGAAGTCGGTCAGCACTTCCGGGTTGGTCCAGTTAAGGTCGGGTTGCGCGCTGTCAAAGAGATGCAAGTACCACTGCCCGGGTCTCCCGTCTGAGTCCTTGGTGCGAGTCCACGCCGGTCCACCGAACTGGCTGAGCCAGTCATTCGGAGCCTGGCCACCTCCCATTCCTCGGCCGTCCCGGAACACGAACCGCTCACGGTCGGGAGATCCTGGCGGAGCGGCCAACGCTCGTTGAAACCACGGATGCTGATCGGAGACGTGGTTGGGAACGAGATCCAACAACACGCGAAGACCGAGTTGATGAGCCTCCACCACGAGCGCTTCGGCCTCGGCCAGCGTGCCGAACACCGGGTCGATGTTGCGGTGGTCCGAAATGTCATAGCCAGCGTCCTTCATGGGAGACGGGTACCACGGGCTAATCCACAGAGCATCGACACCCAACTCGACCAGATGCTTTAGTCGCTTGCGCAACCCAGAGATGTCCCCAACGCCATCGCCATTACCGTCGACAAAACTTCGCGGATAGACCTGGTAGACGACCGCACTTCGCCACCACGGCGGGTCTACACCCTCCGCTTCATTCCCTGATCCCAAAGACACTCCCTCGGCTCCTTCTCTGCCCGGACGTCGTGTACAACCCGTTTTACCGAAACCCATTCTTAATTACCCGACCCCCCAACCAGTCGTAGCGGTTGGCGTCATGGTGCCTCACGCCCCGGGGCGACGTGCCAGGCTGACTGTCAGTCGACAACGGCACGGGTACGAACAAAGCCAAGGGAACGGGCCTGGAGTGTGGATGTATGGGGCGGTCACCGGGCATCATTGAGGCATGTCTCCCAACGGCTCAACGGTCCATCGAGTGGCCACTCACATTGCGCCGATCCTCCCTCGGCGGCACCGACGCCCAGACATGGCGTCCGACGAAGCAGCTCGGGAGATCGTGAGGCACGATGCCTGGCGCGCCAGACCACCCCAAAGCGGGCACCACAACGTCATCCGTAACGTTTGACGAGGTCGCCGACGAGCTTTACGGCCTGGCGCCCGAGGAATTCACGTCGGTCCGGACGGTCCGTGGGAAGGAAGCCCGCAGAGCTGGCGACCGAGAGTTGGCAGCGCGCATCAGCGAACTGGCCAAACCGACGGCTGCCGCGTGGCTGGCAAACCAGCTCGCCCGGGAAGGGCGAGACGAACTCCAGGCACTGCCGGAACTGGGCGCTCGCTTGCGTCGGGCCACCGAGCGGCTGGCCGGCGACGAGCTGCGCCAACTGTCCCACCGGCAGCACGAGCTCGTCCACGCCCTGGTAGAGCAGGCCAAGCAACTCGCCCGAACGAGCGGTCATACTGTGAGCCAAGCCACGGCCCGCGGCCTGGAAGACACCCTGTACGCGGCTTTGGCCGACGAGAACGCGGCCGAGCAGTTGCTCGCTGGTCGCCTCACGGTGCCGCTCGAACGCAGAGGATTCGGCGACTGGCCCGCTCCCGATCAGCGAGCCCTACTCCACGTGACCGCCGAACCTGGACCGCAACGACGCCAGGGGCGTCGTGACGTGGCGCTTCGCAGGGCCGAACGAGATCTGGCTGAGGCAGAACAGGTCCTCAAACAGGCCATGAAGGCCCGGGGCGAGGCCCAGGCACACGCCTCCGATGCAGACGAAGTTCTTTTAGCGGCGAAGGAAGAGCTCGAGGAAAGGCGACGGCAGCTCGACAAGGCCAGCGTTGCCGCTTCTGAGGCCGACCGCCGTCGCCGGGAACTGGCCAAGGCGTTGCAGCGGGCTAATCGAGCCGTCGACGACGCGGAACGTCGACGAGCAGCCGCTCAGGAACACCTCGACGAACAGGCCGATCTACGAGCCGAATGATCCGTGCTGGCGAGACGGTGAATCTCCTCCACCCGGGTAAAAGTGGTCGAGGAGAGAGGTGGGTGTGTGATGGAACGAGCGGTGTGGTCCGGAGTCATCACTTTTGGTTTGGTGCGCCTGCCGGTCGGCGCACTTCCCGCTTCGTACGACGTCCGCCGAAGCTACGAATTCATTCCTCGCAAGCTGGCGATTCCGAGCGAATCATCCGCTCCTGTTGCGGTAGCTGTCAAGCTCGACGGCTTGGTTCTCGCGATCGGCGACTGGTCCACCTCTCTGGGCGAAGGTGGCAAACCATCAAGAAAATCAACGGTCGGGACGAAGAAGAGACTTCCGGTGACCGCGGTTGAAAAGTCGAGAATCCGGTCGTAGTTACCTGGGGGATTCCCGATAAACATGTTCTCTAGCATCTGCTCTATCACGCTCGGCGTGGATGCGTAACCGATGAAGTAGGTGCCAAATTCGCCTCGACCGACCGCCCCGAACGCCATGTTGTCCCGAAGGATCTGGCGCTGGGTTCCGGAGGGGGTGACGATGGTGTTCAGCGCCACGTGGGAGTTACTCGGCTTCACGTCGTCTGCCAGTTCCACGTTCGATAGCTTCCTCCGCCCAACAACAAGCTCTTGGGCCTCGATGCTGAGTGCGTTCCACTTCGACAAGTCATGTAGATACTTTTGGACGACAACGTAACTTGATCCCGCAAAATCCGCGTCTTCCGCACCGACAGTGACCGCGGCCGTCGCCGCTTTTCCTGTCGGGTTCTCCGTGCCGTCGACGAAGCCGAGGAGGTCACGATCGTCGAAGTATTTGAATCCGTATACCTCATCCACAACGATGACCGAGCCTCTCAAACGATCCATGATCAGTGAGGCGAGCTCGAAGCAGAGATCTGCCTGCTCGGAACGGATGTGGAACAACAAGTCCCCTGGCGTCGACACCGCGTGATGGCGCTCGCCGCGGAGCTCCTTGAATGGGCGGAGCTCAGCCGGTCGAGGCCCCTC
Source organism: uncultured Acidimicrobiaceae bacterium (assembly GCA_963737745.1). Lineage (GTDB taxonomy): Bacteria > Actinomycetota > Acidimicrobiia > Acidimicrobiales > RAAP-2 > Bog-473. The sequence continues at coordinate 532,094 of CAVTTR010000012.1, forward strand.
GAACAAGCGGTCCCAAGCGTCCGAGCCGATCCCGGTCACCAGTGTGAGTCCAGCGGTCGGTCCTCTGAACCCCACCGTCCGCTCGATACCGGCGAGATCGGCGAGGAGGCCGCGTACGACTTCTTCCGCCCCGGGGTCAATCGTTGCAACGAGGAAGATCGACGCTGCAGTGAGGGCCGAGAGCACCGATTGAGGCTCCTGCAGCTGGGCGGGCGAGTTCGCTTCCGACGGCGTGGTCACCCCCGGTAGCGTACGGGTGATCGAGCTGTGAACACCACTCCTTTCGGCCCGCTTCGCGCCATGTGTGGAGGACTGGCCGGGTCGGGCCAATACCCGGTCGCTCCCGAGAGCAGCTGCTCAGGGCCCGTCGAGGTTGCCGTCAATCCTCGCAGATACGAAGCGTTCCCATTGAGGCCACCAGGAGGCACCGCAGGCACAGATGTCAGGGCGATAGCCGCTCGACAGTCCACCGGTCGGAGAGACGTTGATATCGAATCCGGTCGTGCAGGCGATTTGCACCTTCTTCCCAAAACTCAACAACGTCCGGCCGGATTCGATAGCCACCCCACCGATTGGGACGGGGCGGCCCCTCGGACTCAGAGAGGGCTTCGGTCAATGCTGCTCTCCGCTGTTCGAGTACTGCACGCCCCTCTATGACCTGGCTCTGGTGGCTAACGACAGCACTCATGCGGGACCCCAGCGGCCGTGACTGCCAGTAGGCGTCTGACTGATCGTCATCGACCTCCTCAACCGCTCCGCTTACTCGCACCTGACGATGCGAAGGAAGGAGCCAATGGAAAAGTGCGGCGGCGAACGGATTGGCCTTGAGTTCTCCGCCCTTGTCACTTTCACGGTCGGTGTAGAAAACGAGGCCTCTGTCGTCGATGCCTCGGAGCAACACCATCCGAGAGGATGGGTGCCCGGTGATCGTGACTGTCGCGAGTCCCATAGCTTCGGGCATAGGTTCACCTACCGCCCGCGCGGTCTCGAGCCACTCGGCCAGTTGGCTCAACGGATGTGGCTCAACGAATGCTTCATCCATCCTCAGATTCTGCTTCATGAACAAGGCCGTCCGGCGACTCGCCGTCGGGCCGGTTACGCGGGGCGTCGCGCTTCCTCGGCCCAGTGTCGAGCTGCGTCATCCGCAATGACGGAGCTATGGAATATGGAGGTGGGGATGTATGCGGTTGTCACCCCCGATCAGCGCCAGCCGGACCTGCGCGACTACGGTCCCCCAAACCGGGCGTTGCAGCTGCAAGGATAAGTGATCGCGAATACGTGGGAAGGCGACTGACACTTTCTCGGTGGGGGTGAAATGACCCGGCGAAAACGCAAAGATGGCGACATGGGGACGGACTACAGCGACCGGGCGTGGTGCCAGGTCGAGGACGAATGGCAACGCGTCCTGTGGGGCCTTCGAGACAAGGCCATTCGGAGCTTTGCCAGTGACGGACCCCTCAGCGACGAGGAGATCGAATTCTGCCGGATCGTGTTGCGGCAGACGAGACGTTAGGTCCCTGCGGCCAAGTAGAACTCAGGCAGGACCGACGCTCACCCAGCGCGGCCCTGACACCTCGCGGCGCGGACGTGCAAGATTGTTGTGCCGGTGGGTGAAACTCGAATCGAACCCATGAAGCCACGCCTTTCTCTACCGCGTTGCGTCATGGTCCTTTTCCGCTTGGATGCCTTCATCCGTAAGCAGGTGTTGCCAGTAGCCAAGGTATGTGGATTGCATGCCGGGCAGAGGTTGGCGCAGAACGATGGGTTGCGCGCAGATGCGACACATCAGGTCATTCATGGGGCGAGTCTTCCCCGATACGCAACGACTGAAACGCTGAGCCTCGCTTTCGGAAGTTCGTATCAGAGCGCCGGCTCTCATAGCAAAGGCACCTTTTCGGGCCACGCGAACCCGTGGCGCTGATCAGCACTGGCGACTTGAGTAGCGAAGATCTCTTGGCGCTTATCCGAAATCTCGTCGAACGTAGCCTTCACAGTTGCCTTTCGGTTGCGGCCCGGTTGAAGAAGTGCTGCAACCCCCCATTAGTCCATTGACTCCGTGGGAGGCGTGAGGCATCGTCTCCGTCACAGCGATAAGGGCAACCCTCGAGCAGTGGGGGACGCAAAGCCACGGGGCCACTGGTCAGCCGGGCTACCGAACGAGCGGGGGAAACGTTTCATGAGAATTATTCATGACTGGGTCGGGTCATGAGACGGACTCACAGTGGACGGCGCCCTCGGGAAAGCAGGAATGGTATGACGACAACAGAGCACTCTGCCGTCGATGTAAGTGACCGTAAGTCCAGTGAGGTGGCGGATGGTGAGTGGCGGGCACACCCATTGGGTTCGCTGCTACTGCGCTCGATAATCGTCGTCATCCCGCTCGCCATAGCCAGCACGGCCGGACTGATGGTCGGCGGCAGTATTGGTGGCAACGGCATCCGCGCTGATGTGACGCGGGTGCTCGTCGCAGGAATCGTTTCGTTGGTGGCTTTCGTAATCGCCGAGCGCATCTCTCGGCGCTTTCTGCCATTAGCGATGTTGCTCAAACTAAGCCTGGTATTTCCCGATCAGGCACCATCCCGATTCTCGGTGGCGCTTCGCAGCACCAGCGTCAAGAAGTTGCAGCACTGGGCCAAAGCCGCCCAGGTGGATGAAGGGCCAGCCGCTCTTGCCGAAAAAGTCGTGACCCTGGCCACGGCGCTCAATACCCATGATCGACGGACCAGAGGCCATTCGGATCGGTCGAGGGCCATGGCCGAACTGATCGCAACGGAAATGGGACTCACCGAGTCCGAGATCAACGAAGTGCGCTGGGGAGCCTTCCTCCACGACATAGGAAAGATTCTTGTTCCCGCCGCATTGCTCAACAAGCCCGGCAAACCTACAGCCAGCGAATGGGAGACATTGAAACGCCATCCTGCGGAGGGAGGAAAGCTCGTCGAGCCACTTCGCGGATTCCTTGGCAGCGGAGTCGAAGCAGTCAGTGGCCATCACGAGAACTTCGATGGCACGGGCTATCCGCGAGGATTTGCCGGACATGACATTGCTCTGTCAGCCCGGATCGTCAGCGTGGCCGATTCGTTTGAAGTGATGACTGCCGTGAGGGCTTATAAGAAGCCTATGAAGGCGGCCGAAGCCCGCGAAGAACTAGCTCGGAACAGTGGCACCCAGTTCGATCCAAGCGTTGTGCGCGCTTTATTGAATGTATCGTTGGGCCGGTTGCACTGGACACTTGGCCTAGCGGCCTGGGTTGCCGAGATGCCATTTTTAACGGTTATTCCCCGTGCGGCGGCGCAGGCCGGTGCGTTCGCCGCGGGACCGACTGTCACCATGGCGGCGCTGTCGAGCGTCGCTACTATTTCATTGGGGACAGCCGTGGCTCCCATGGCAATGGCGACACCGCAAGGCCCTGCACCCGAGAACCCAACCCACAGCGTGGTCGTCGCCGCGTCGACGACTCATGATCTCGCCAGTCCAACGACAGCTCCAGTTGTGACCCAAGGGCAGGCGGATGTTTCCGGCGAAAGCGGCATCGCCCCCGCTCCGACTTCATCAGGCGCATCCGGGGATCCAGCCAAAGCTCCCTCGACCACTACAACCACGTCGCCCGATATTGAGCCTTCCTACTCCGCAAATGCGATGCAGTCTCCCCCTAGCGCAACGACGAGTGCTGGCTCGAACTCAACCTCGCCCAGCACGACAACAACAACTACGAAGCCCACGCCACCGGCCCCGGCGCCCAAACCGACGCCACCGGCCCCCAAACCAGCTCCCCCGGCCCCGGCCCCTAAACCGACGCCACCGGCCCCCAAACCAACTCCACCGGCCCCGCCCCCTGCTTCGGCAACACCGGCAACGGCCCCCAAACCAACTCCACCGGCCCCCAACCCGACTCCACCGACGCCTGCGCCAACACCCCCAGCCCCAACTTCAAATCCGGCGGGGGGCAATCCACATCAACCGGGCCAGACGGGTGACCCCCATCAGCCCGGTCAAACGGGCAATCCGCGTGGTTGAGACTCGGGCGATTTGCACGTTCCGCAGCCTCAGGATCTTGGCATCATCCTGGGATAATCAGAAGATCTACCGCCTCGACCGCGAAACCCTCTTCCGCCGAACCGTAGTCTCGGCAAGATCAGCCTCGCGGGCCACCTGGCCACTTCAAGAGCGAACCGGCATCGACCCGGAGCTGCTGGCCGGTGACGTAACGGGACTCGTCGCTGGCGAAGAACAGAACCGCATTGGAGATGTCGACCGGCTCCACGTACGGGATGGGCATGGCTTGGAACATTACAAAGGCGGGGAGGACGTCCTCCCGAGTTGGGTGCTCGAGATCTGGCCGAAATGCGTGGTACAGCTCCTCGTTATGCAAAAGATGCGTATTGCAGTTCGTCGGGTGGATGGCATTCACCCGGATCATCTTCGGCGCCAATACCAGGGCCATCTGCTCGCTGTAACTGACGAGGGTCTTCTTTGACCAGCCGTACCCATTGCCGCCATTGCCCAGGCTGCTCGTGGTGTTGTCCATCAGGCCAGCCGTAGAGCCGGTGATGACCACCGACCCACCGTCTTGTAAATGGGGGATCGAAACCGCCACCGTGTTCATGACGCCGATGAGGTCCACATCGGTTGAATCGACGAAGTCCATCGGGTCGCCCGTACGGCCCATCGGGCAGATGCCGGCGTTGGCGACCACGGTGTCGAGATGCCCGAGCTCTCGGACACCCTCTTCTACCGCATTGCGCAGCTCATCGCGCTCTCGGACATCGGCCTGGCGTGACACAATGCGCCGGTCCAGCTGCTCGACCAAGCGGACCGTCTCGGCCAGATCCTCCGGTGTCGCCAGGGGGTAGAGGTTCGAGGCAATCTGCTTGCACAGGTCGATCGCGATGATGTCCGCGCCTTCCTCAGCCAGGCGTACCGCGTGGCTCCGCCCTTGGCCGCGGGCAGCCCCGGTCACGAACGCAACCTTTCCTTCCATCCGTCCAGCCATCTGTGCACCCCTCCTTGATGGCACCCATTCCTAGGGTGTCGATGGCCCTCACCATATACGCGGGGCGCTGGATACGGGAGAATAACGAAATGCGGATTTGGGACGTGCCGCCCCGCCAGCTCTGTCGGCAACATTTGCTCGGTGAGCACCGAGAGCTGCACGGGCTCTGGAACATCCTCACGGTGCACAATGGCACGGGCGGGTACTCGCGCCATCCCGAAACGCAGCGCTGGGTCGGCAAGACCGGGGCACTTTTCGAACGGCACGAACAACTGGTGGCCGAGATGCATCGGCGTGGATACCAGCACAAGTCGCCGTTGGACCCGGCTGCGGCCACAGGCCCGCGCACCCAAGATGCGTTCATCGACTTCCCCGACGAACAAAAACGTGTGCTGACCATGAAACCCTGTGAATGCCTGCTGTCGGAAGAGTAAGGGTCTTCGAGCTTGGCCGACCATGGAGATCTCAGGCGGCGTGGCACCTCATCGGCTGAACACCCAATCCCAGTTGCCCCACTCGCGGCTCGGGGAATCAAACACGATACCGTCTTGAGAATGGCTACGTTCGTCTATGCAATCGACAAGCGGTACCTCCCTGTCTTGTTGCCTTTCTTTTTGCGACCGAAAAAGGACGGCGTCTCGATCACTGACGATGGCACGTTGGTTGCCACTTTCGGACTTCTTCGAATTGCTACGCCGCTGGCGAACGTCACTGGAGCACACATCACTCGGAACTACCGGTGGTGGACTGCCATTGGGATTCGCACATCACGCGCCGATGACGGGTTGACCTTTGGAACGAATCGCAACGGGGGCGTCTGCCTTCACTTTGCCGAGAAAGTGCCATCGCCACTCCGACGAGGCGGCCATTCAGCGCTCACTGTGACCGTGGCCGATTTAGAGGGACTGACAAGGGCACTCGGAGGAGCGACTGAAAGCCCAGGTACACCCGCGGTCTGATCGGGAAACGTGTCCAAGGTCCCCCGTCAAAGAGGTCGCATAACGCTTGCCCATGCTCCGCTCACTCGACGTTTGGGATGGTCGATGCATGTGATGGTCACTGAGCGTGTTTTCGGCCCCCCTCCCGGACCAGAACGACGGCGATATTGGTTCATGTGGTGGTCGAAAAAACTGGCAGAAGATCTCGCTCACGGGGGTAGATTGCCGCCAAGCGCATATTTCGAAAGGAACGGTGGAGGGATGGCACACGAGACACACGAAAATCACGAGGACCACGTGCACGGCCCCAACTGTGGCCATGAGTCTGTGCAACATGGGGACCATCTCGACTATCTCCATGACGGTCACCGTCACACGGAGCACGAGGGGCACTGGGATGAGTGTGAGGTCGACGAGAATGCCGCTTCGTAACCGTGCGGGCACGTCACCCACAGGACAGAGGGAGCTCGTCCTTTCGTCACACAGTGAAATCGGCGGCTCGTAAGTCGAGCGGTCTATTAAAAGGGGATGAGCGCCTGGGCACCCTCTGTCCTATGCGAATATGCCTCGAGCAAGGCATCGATGTTCCGCCAAGGCGAGAGGGCGCACGACCGTGGAGAATGGATGACCAACGTCGATCCCGGCGCAACTGAAGGTCTCGCCGGCAGGAGACTGAGCAGAAATGCCGTTACGGGTCACCTCCTGTGGGGACTTACTATCGGCGCCATTCTCATTTCCTTGGCCAGCCTTGGCATCGCCTCGTGGGCTCTATCGAGACATCCGCTCGAAGGTGCTGTCGGAGCTCGGGGCCCTGCTGGCCCTCAAGGAGCGACGGGCCCTCAGGGGGCTCAGGGGCCACCAGGTCCTGCAGGACCACAGGGAGCGACGGGTGCCGCCGGGGCGACAGTGAAGCTTGGTTCAAGCCGACTAATCACAGGACCTCTCGCGACCACAGTGCCCGATCCTCCAGTTGGGACCCTGTTGTCTGCGGTGGCGCAGTGCCCGGCGAATACCTTCCTGTTGAGCGGGGGGGCCATCGTTTCAACTACCTCTGGCACCAAGGCGGGTGTCACGCTCCAATCCTCAGCTCCAAGTCCCTCTTCATCTTGGCGGGCACTCGCCGCGGTAAAAGGGAAGGTGCCAGCCGGGCAATCGATGACTCTCCGCGCCTTCGCACTGTGTGGCGCACCCTGACCGTCTACCAGCTTCACGGCTCAAGCTTCCAGGCGGTGAGCGCATCATCTGGGCCTGAGACCGTCTCCGTTTGACGACCCCCTATGTGTCGGGAACGAACGTTCGGCATCAATCCCACTGACATGATGCCCTTGTCCAGCGGCGTCAGATTGCTCACGCCCATCCGGGCCAGTCCGCGCGAATTGTCTTATCGCTGGTTATTGCCGGCCCGGTCGGCGGCCTTATGCAATCCCAGACGCGACGAAGGCGCCCCGAAGGACGCCCCCGTCGCTGTGGAATCACTGTTTCCTTAGGTTCTTACCATCGGTAGAAGTGGTGCCTCCCCGAAGATTCACCGCGCCCGAGTGCCCAGCCAGCGAGCCATAGGACCAGCAGCACGGCAGCGACGATCCACAAAAAGTGAACCGTAAAACCAACGCCAAAAAAAATCAGAACAAGTAATAGTGCGAGTAGAAGAACCATCAGCTTCTCCTTACCTGTACGTGTCTTCGCGCTGAATGACATTTCCCCGGCCGTCGTCGATAACGGTACGACGTCTGCCAGTGTTTGCGATCGCAATGGCAATGAGCGACAGAACTGCTCCCACCGCGCCCACAATCATCAGTATCACCCCGATGGTGTGCACGTTGAAGTTCGTTGTGGTCACAGAAACTGCGAATCGCAGGATTGCCCCCACTGCGAAGACCACGATGCTTGCTACTAAACCACCACCACTAACAACCATATTGTTCCCTCCTTCTAGGGTGATGGACTTTTACCCACAAGAATCAAGGAGAAACAGCGGTTCGGGATTCAGGATCATCAAGCCAGGTCACGACGGCCTCAATTGGCATTGCCGCTGGCAAATGAAGCCGGAATGGGGACCAGCGGCAGCCATGTGGTGAACATATCCTGCACGGCCCTGTAGTCCTTGTGGATCAGGTTGCCGGGCTGATGAGGGACCATCGGAAACCGGATAGACAATCCGGGGAAACTTGAGGGGATAGCAAAATCCCCGATGGTCCAAGGATTTGGCTCATCAGATCAGGTAGTGGACCCAGAAACGGGATCTTGTTGAAATTCAGGGTCACTCAAAATCTGCCGGTAACCCGTATCGGTGGATGCGTCACGCATCCGAATCGCCCTGATTGGTGCTTTCGGTCGTGCCGACAGAGGATCCTCCCTTTGCTCCAGCCAACCCGCGCTCTGAAGACGGCCGAGCGCCGATCGGCCGAGGGTCAGCACCCACTCAGGCTGCAGAAGCCCGCGCATAAAGACGTAGCCGTCGACCGCGATGCGCTCCCGTAGGGCCGCCGGATCTCCCCACAGGGCTCTGGAGTCCGTCAACTCGGCTGAAGTCTCTGTGAGGCCCATTAAGCGGGGTGATGGTTCCGCTTCTCATGGGAAACGACTCTCTAGACTCCGAAGCCTGCTGGCAGAGAAAGTCCGGACAAAGCCATCCATGAGGAGCGGCCTTGGCTCTGGCGACCCGCTTGTAGAAAAACGCCGGAACTTGGAACGCTCGAGGAGAGACGGTCGTGGGTGACCTCTTGATTGTTTCGTCGACGTCAGCTGGGTAACTCTTATGTCATGCCCAACTCCGAAGAAGTCAAGCAACAGACCAAGGATGACGAAGAACTGCCCGAAGAAGGAAACGACCAGGCCTACACCGAAAATGAAACAGGAACGAAGGATGGCCGCGTCCCGTCTGACGAATAAGGCGCTTCCATCGGTAGGTGAGGCGTCCTGAGACAGCAGAGCCCCTCAGCGAGGCGTCCGTGTCCGTGCAACGAAGGACATTTCCCCGCTGGCAAATGGTGGGCGGTCCGTGCCTCCCCGGGGTCAGGAATTGTTCGAGCATGCGCGACGCGTGCGTCCCGCCTTCGTGGCCCCTACCCCCCCGTCAATCACCTCGGCCTCTACGCGTCCCGGGTCATCATTCGCCACGCCCCGAGTGCAGTCCAGAACACGATCCAACCGACGATCACCAGCGATGCCACCAAGGTCGACTCGGGTATCAAGCCATTCCCGCCGGGTCCACCCCCTCCCCCACCGAATGGTCCGCCTCCGCCAAACGCAGTTGCTAAGCCACCAGGTTCGATGTGGATCATGGCGACACCAACAATCCCCCGCTCGACGTTGAGCAGGTGCGCAATGACATGCCGAGTGAAGATCGGGGTGAGAATCAATTCCAGCACGATGAGGAGAATCACCGGGACTGTCCGTTGTCCCATGAGTGAGGAAAGTCCGAGGCCAACCATAAATCCAATGGTCGCCTCCAAGGCGATCCACAAGCCGACATCGATCATCAATGCGTCTGAAGGGGAAGTGAAGGTGGCGCGGTAGTCCGAATAACTCTGATTTGCCATGCTGACAGCGAAGGCGCGGATCTGCTCGTGGCTATAGGTGGGCACGGTGACCGTGCCCTTCGGCGTCTGAATTGTGGCCCCTGGCGGTGGGCCGCTCTCCTGGCCATTATTCCCGCAGGGCACGTTCGGTGGGATGCTCTGTCCGTTGTAGTTGAAGTTGCAGATCACCTCGTCGGCGTGAGCAGCGGCCCAGCTATCTAACGCCGGGCGAGAGAGCCCTTGGGGCAGGTTCACACCGTCGTAGTTGAGCTGGGTCGGAGCAGCGAACGCACAGACGGCACACACGATCATGTAGCCGATGGCCACCATGGAGATCACGATCGCCAGGCCGGCCGGAATGCGAGCCAGATAGAGAGCTAAACGGGATCGACCGGTGATCACCAGGTGACGGAACATACCGTCACCGAGATCGACCGATCCGGCGGTGCACCCGACCACCGCTGCCACGATGAACCCGAAGACGTACATGACGCCAGTGGCGAGTGTGGTGAAGATGCTGTAGCCCCCCGCCGGCCCGTAGGACTTCGGAGCCACGGCGTGGGAGATGAGACGAACAGCGAGAAATACAACTGGGATGCCGATATTGACGGCGATGAGGGCGATCATCAGTCCTCGGCGCTTTCGCAACTCCATGAAGCGCGTCGTGACCATGCCCCAGGTCGGGATCCACGAACCGCGGCGATCCGCCTGCCTATCACCCAGAACTGGCGTGGGCGCAGACGCCGCCATGTCGGCGAGCGTGGTCATTGATCGTCTCCAAGTCGGCTCGTCACAGACAGAAACCATTGCTCGAGCGAGGCCTGAATGTGTTGGAGTCGGTACACCGAGATGCCGCCTTCGACCAGTAGTCGATTAATCTCCGCAATGGCGTCACGCGTCGTCTCCTCGGCCAGGGAGATCGCCAACCCATCCGCAAGGACCTGTATCTGCGTGCCAAAGCTGGTGCCCTCGAGGAGTGAGCGTGCCCGGTCGGGATCGGCACATTCAACCTGCACTTCGAATGACGAACCAGCAAGCAATTGGGAAATCGGTCCCTGGCGAATCACGGTGCCGTGATCAACAATCGCCACTGCATCGCAGGTGCGCTCGACCTCATCGAGGAGATGGGATGAAAGCACCACGGTGCGACCTTCGAAGACAAGAGACTTGATCATGTCGCGCATGTCGAGCATGCCCCCAGGATCCAGCCCGTTCATTGGCTCGTCGAGGATCAACAGCTGTGGGTCACCCAGTAGGCAGGCGGCCACGCCCAATCGCTGGCGCATCCCCATGGAGTACTTCGACACCTTGTCGTCTGCTCTATGCAGGATGCCGACTCGCTCGAGAGCGTCGCCAATTCGCCCCTTGGCTTCTGGTTCACGTGCCGCGGCAAGTATCTGCAGGTTCTGGCGACCGGTCAGATGGCTATGAAAGCGGGGCTCGTCGACGATGGCCCCGATCCGGGCCAGGGCAAGGTCGCGGCGTTGCGGAACGCTGTGGCCCAGAAGGGACATGGTGCCGGCATCGGCATGGGTTAGACCGAGCAACATTCTGATCAATGTCGTCTTGCCGGCGCCGTTCGGTCCGAGATAGCCGAAAGCACAGCCAGCGCGGAACGAGCAGCTCGACGTCGTTCACGGCGACGTTGTCGCCGAACCGCTTGGTGAGCCCGTGTGTCTCGACGGCCCACTCGTCACTCGGTTTGGCTGACGGGAGTAGGTCGGTCATGTCCCAGGAGGTCCGGGACGAGCTCGGTATCGGCGAATCTCCCATGGCCCGATGCGGCCGCCGGTCCCGCGAAACCCGAAATAGAGGGCGAGGCCGATACCAACTATCCCGACAATAAGCAAGAGGAAGGCGAAGAGGGCCACGCCTGGAAAATGCTGAATGTGCTGGAGTACCAGGGGTGAACCCGGGAAGACGCGCACTGGCCTCGGCCCGACTTGGCCCCGGCGAAATGCGATGACGGCAGCAGAACTCTGGCGACTACCCAACAAGGCGGCAGCACCTAGGGCGAGAAGGGCCAAGCACCCGACCAGGCCAGAGGCCAGGACGGGCCAGCGTCGTGCCGGAGCCGGGGGCATCGGCAACGCAGTGACTCCTCGAGCGACAGCCCAGGATGCGGCGAATCGCCGAGGGTCGAACGCACTGTTGCCCAGGACGTCTTCGGCGGAACCTCCTTCGGCCTCGGCTTCCTCGATGTCGGCCGTCAGGTCAGCCGCCATCTCGTTGGCAATGGGTTCGGACACGCCGAGACGCCGCCACTCCCGACGGCACTCATCAACGAATTCGCTCACGTCGCTACCTCCGCTGTGACCAAGTCCAGGACGCCGTCGACGGCGTCACGTGCCATCTGCCATTCGCGTCTCCCTGCCTCAAGTGCGAGTTCACCAGTTGGCGAGAGGCTGTAGTACTTCCGAGGTGGACCCCCGTTGCTGGCGGCTCGACGGGTTTCCACCAATGCGTCGCGCTCCAGCCGGCCCAAAAGGGGGTAGATCGACCCTTCGCCGACGGTCGAGAGACCGCGGGCCCGGAGGCGCTTGGTCATTTCGTACCCGTACGCTGGCCCTTCGCTGATGACGGCAAGGAGGCAGATATCGAGCACACCTCGGAGAAGCTGACTCCGTCGAGTGTCTGCATCTGCCATGCATCGCAAGATAGCACTACCTTGCGATGCATGGCAAGAGGACAACATGGAGCCTTTAGACGGGGTGTCCTACCTCCAGGCGAGCGCGACGGCACGCCAGAAATGTCCTGGGAACTGCTCAGTTTGGCGATACTGGATTCACATCGGAGGATGATGCGTCCCAGTTCTGTCCGCCCCCTGCGCACCCGAGCGACGTGCACCAGTGCGTTGTACGTCACTACGGCGATAGCCAGGTGCATACACATGAGCACCGCCACTGCCCTCGCCGGTTGACCCTGCTTCAGGATGTAAAAGTCGGGGAGTAACAGGACAAGCGTGACGACAATGGCCAATCGAAAGAAGAGCCACCGGGGGGCGGATGAGATACGCGTCACGATGGGCCATGCCACGCAGGCAATGATGACCCCAATGATGGTCAGCTTGGAGTAATCACTGAATCGGAAGTGCCCGTAGCCCTTGGTGGAAGGAAACGCCGCTTCACCGATTGCCACCAGGGCGGCGTCGACCGCCAACGACAGAACGAGGGAGATTATGGTGGCGAGCACGACGCGCGCGGTCGATGGCTGACGGTGCTTTGGAGCGAAGTCGACCCTCAAAAGCCCAAAGGAGCGGTCGATGATCGTGTCGGGCGCCAATGTTCTCTGCTTTCTCTCTACGATCGATCCGACAACGCATCGTCGGTCCACGCTGGGCTCGAAGAGTTCCGACTTTTCAGCCGCCGCGTTACAGCGTGGTCCACTACCTTCAGAGTACGGCGGAACCATTACGCCAACATGAAGGCGGTGTACTGGCCCCGTGGACATATCGCACGGTGGGAATGATCGACGGCACGCCGACGGCTCCGACGATCTCCTCCCAGCCACTCAACCGACGATGGGCACTCCAGTCGGAGTGCGATCGGAGAACGATGGCCTGGGTGCGTCGCTCGGATCGCCCGCGCCTCTGGCTCCCGGCGAGCGGTGCCATCGGACCTCCATATGCGCCCCACCCAGGTCTGCTTGACCGACCCGCCATTCGCCGCCCGTCGCCCTGACAACGGAATCGGCGATGGCAAGGCCCAAACCGGCTCCATTACCTTCGTCGGTGGCCCGATGAAACCGGTCAAAGAGTTTGGGACGCTCATCTGGGGCAATGCCCGGGCCGCTGTCATCGACCGCCAGGGCAACTCGATTGCCCTCGACGGTCACTTCAATGCGCACCGTGCCGCCTGGTCCCGCGTAGCGACAGGCGTTGTCCACCAACACGGCGGTCAGGCGGTCGATCCACTCGGGAGGGGCGTTAATCCATGGAGGGATTTGGACCTCCTCCCCGACCAACAGCGCGATCCCGCTGCGCTGGGCCACCGCAGAAAATCGATCGGCACACGCCGCCGCAACCGCGGCCACGTCCACCGGCTCATTTCCGGGGGGCGGGGGCTCTGAATCGAACCGGGCGAGCCAAAGTAGATCCTCGACGATGTGGCGTAAGCGCAGACTCTCTCGCCCCACCCTCTCGAGCGTGGCTCGATAGTCCTCGCCACTCCTTGTGCCATGGAGAGAGAGCGACACTTCCGCCTCAATGACACTGAGCGGCGTGCGGAGCTCATGGGAGGCATCCGCCGTAAATTCCAGTTGGCGACGACGAGCGAGTTCCACGGGACTCGCAGCTTTGACACCGACGAGAAGAGTTCCCAAGAACACAGCAACGAGGAGGACCGGTCCTGCGATGGCCTCGAGTAATGACAAGTCAGACTCGATGCGATCGACATTGGCCAGGCTCTGGCCCGCGACCAACCAGTAATCGCCGACCTGCGTGGCCTGCAGCCCGAAGGCTTCACCTCTGCCGTGCGTCTCCACCGACTGATGTAATGGGGACCAAGCCGTTCGGGGAAGCACCGGTGCGCCCGGCGTCAGGGCGACCAAAGTTCCACTGTTCGTAACACGCCACAGAAAGACGGGCGCATCGTCCACGTCATGGGCATTGTCATAGTCGGCGATGGAGCCGGCATCAGCGGGATTGCGAGCGGCCTGGGCCAACCGCTCCTGCAGTCGATTATCGATTTGTCCGACCAGACGGTGTCGATCGACGACGTCGAAGGCAACCACCACACACACATACATGGCCCCGATGATCACCGTGGCCACGAGCGCCACACGGACGGCGTGAGCGAGGTATGGACGGTTGCGTGGACGATGACCCCTCATGACGGCACGATCCGATAGCCAAGGGCCCTGACTGCTTCGATCTTTGCTCCGCTGGTGGCGATTTTGGCCCGTAGCCGGGCCAGGTGGACATCGAGTGTGTTGGACCCGAGAGCGTCGGCCTCTTCGTTCCAAACGGCCAACGCTATCGATCGCCTCGACACAATGGCCGGCGACCGCTGCATCAATACCTCCAAGAGGGCGAGCTCCGTCGCCGTCAGCCGAGGTTGGAGCGAACCGATGCTCACCTCGCGAGTGACCGAATCAAGGGCCAAGTTGGCCACGTTGACGACACGCGACTGCAAGGCCTCACCTCGGCGCTGCAATGCCCGTATGCGAGCAAGGAGCTCGGAGAAGTCGAACGGCTTGACCAGGTAATCGTCCGCCCCTTCGTCCAGACCGGCCACCCGGTCGCGCGCCGTGTCGCGTGCGGTCAGCATGAGCACGGGCAGGGCGGACCCTCGACGACGCAAGCGCTGGATGACCTCGAGGCCGCTGACCTTGGGCATACGCCAGTCGAGGACGGCAACTTCGTACTCGTACGTGTCGAGGTAGCGCAATGCCAGTTCTCCATCGCCGACGGCATCCACCGCGTACCCGCTCTCTCGCAGGCCACGCTCGAGCACCGACCGCAGCCCTTCGTCGTCTTCAGCGACAAGCACCCTCATAATGACGGTTTACACGCGGACCATGACGTGAAGATGACACTGGTTTGCCACTGTCCAAAAGAAGATTGCCTACCCGTCATGTTGGCGTAAGCCCCCTTCCGTAGGTTGAGAGGGTGTTCGAGACCCGGTGGATACTTCATAAGCTATCCACAGGAAGCTCTCAGCCGGTGGGTACGCGTCCCTGGTTCTATGGGACCATGCTGATCCGAGGAATCGAGCCGTGAGCTCCACCCCGCCGCGCAACTCTCCTGAAACCAGGCGGCGCGCCGACGCCCGCCTGCGGCGGCTGACCCGTGCCGCCGCCGTGATGGCCACCGGGGCCGCCATCGCAATCGGAGTGGTCGTGTCCAAGGAACATCCCGGCGCCAGCGCGTCTTCCACAACCACGCCGACACTGGTCCCTGCGACGACGTCCACCACCACAACCACTACTTCGCCGGCCACCTCGTCGACCTCGACGAGCGCTAGCTCGGGGTCGACATCACCTACCACCACAACAACCTCGCCTCCAACCACCACGACCACCTCGCCTCCAACCACCACGACAACTCGTCCTGTCGCCACCTCGGGCGGCACCTCGCGATGAATACGACCGCCTTCGCGCCGGAACAAGAGTTCACCACGCGATCTTTCCGCGCTCTGGGTACGTCCGCCCTCGTCGTCGTGACAGATCCAGCGAATGCGGACGAAGCCGAGCGGTTATTGCGAACCGAGGTAGAAGCCATCGACCTTGCTTGCAGCCGCTTTCGTCCCGACTCAGAGCTGGCCCATCTTCACGCCAACGCCGGCCGCACCGTCGAAGTGTCGCCCTTGCTCTTCGAGGCTCTCGACGTCGCCTACTCGGTGGCCGAGATGACCCATGGTGCCGTTGACCCGACGGTCGGCAGTGCCGTGGAGGCACTCGGCTACGACCGTGACTTCGAACGGATCGAGTCGCGTCCGCTCCCGATGGCTGATCTCAGACCGGTACCCGGGTTCAGGCATCTCCACCTTGACCCTCGACGAAGGGCCGTCCGCATTCCGAAAGGTGTTCGCCTCGACCTGGGTTCATCGGCCAAGGCCCTCTTGGCCGATAAAGCTGCCGCACGTGTCGTTGACCGACTCGGCTCTGGAGCGCTTATCAGCATCGGGGGTGATGTTGCAGTGGCCGGGGAAACACCACCCGGGGGTTGGGCCATCGGTATCGCGGTGGACTCCTCGGTGGGAGCTGACGACGTGGACCAAGTGGTGGCAATCCATCAAGGCGGGCTCGCCAGTTCGAGCACGGAGGTACGGACCTGGCAGATGGGATCGGCGCGGGTGCATCACATTGTCGATCCAGCCACCGGGTGCAGTTCGGATCCGTATTGGCGTTTGGTCTCAGCCACCGGTGCCAGCTGTGTTGACGCCAATGCCCTGTCGACCGCGGCGGTCGTCTGGGGCATGGAGGCGGTGGAACGATTACGACCGTTTGGTCAGGCAATTCGGTTACTTCGCCACGACGGGGAGGTCGTCACCCTCGGTGGGTGGCCCGAGGACCGACGCATATGAATTCGACCTTCTTGTGGTACACCACCCGAGCCACCGGGATCGTGTGCCTAATTCTGCTGACGATGACCATGGTCCTCGGGTTGGTGACCACCAGTCGGGCACGGGCACGAAACTGGCCCGGCTTTGCCCAGCAGGAGATGCACCGGCGCATCTCGATCATGGCCGTGGTGCTCCTGGCTATTCACGTGCTCACAAGCATCCTCGACACCTATGTGCATATTGGATGGTTCGCCATCGTCGTCCCGTTCGCCTCTCCCTACAGTCGATTTTGGGTGGGTTTGGGCACCATCGCACTCGACCTCATGGTGGCTGTCTTCGTCTCCAGCTTGCTACGGGCGCGCATCACACCAGGTATATGGCGAGGAATCCACTGGCTGGCCTATGCGTCGTGGCCCATAGCCTTGGCCCACACATTCGGCATGGGTACCGATGCGCGGGAGCAGTGGGTCATTGCTCTCGGCGCTCTCTGCTTCGTATCGGTGGGCCTTGCGGGGATCTGGCGACTCAGAGCCGGCCGCGAAACGAAAGGCGATGCTGCCGATCGAGACCTCCCATGTCCCGCTGACTCGTCGTGTGACGACCGCCAACCCGAACGGAGGCCGAGGTGGCGCCTAACTCCGGCATAGCCCCCACCTTGGACCGGGTGCACCAGATCCTTGGTCATCCGAGCGACCTGGAAGGGCATATCAAGGCGCATGGTCCACTGAGCGTCGCCCTCGACCGCAGCAACTCGTGGCAAGAGAGCCTCGTCACCAGCATCGAGGCTTCGGGTCTCACCGGCCGCGGTGGCGGGGCCTTTCCGACCTCGATCAAGTTGGCGCTCGCCCGGTCTGCCGGCGCCGGCGGCACCGTCGTGGTCAACGCCATGGAGGGGGAGCCCGCCAGCGACAAAGACAAGTTGCTCTTGACCCGGGCCCCGCACCTCGTGCTCGATGGTGCGCAATACCTGGCCGCGTTGTGCGGCGCCGATCGAATCGTGGTCTGCATCCCGATCGGCCGTGACGTGGTCGCCAACGCGGTGAGTGATGCCATGACCGAACGCGCCAGGCACCGCTACGCCAGAATCGCAGAGAAGATCGTAAGACCTCCCGACCGATTCATCGGCGGCGAAGAATCGGCAGTGGCAAATTGGCTCGAGTCCGGGCGATCGTTGCCGATCTTCCGACCGGACAAGAGCACGCCACTGCGCATCGGAAGATCTCCCGCGCTGGTGCACAACACCGAAACCCTCGCGCATATCGCCCTCATCGCACGCCACGGACCCGGACCATTCCGGAGCCGTGGGATGCCTGAGGAACCAGGGACCTGCCTCGTCACAATCAGCGGTGCCGTGACCCACCCTGGGGTCGTAGAGGTGGAGCGTGGCACCCCCTTGGCCAATATCGCAACGCTGAGCGAGCCAGTCGAACCTGTGCAAGCTCTCTTAGTCGGCGGATACGGCGGAACATGGATTGGCCCTGAGCACTTTGGGATCCCGTATGCATCTATCTCCTTGCGCACAATTGGCGCTTCTGCCGGCGTCGGGGTGATCGTGGTGCTCGGAGAGAGAGCCTGCGGCTTGGCCGAGTCGGCCCGGATCGCTCGCTATCTGGCGGGCCAAAGCTCTGGCCAATGTGGGCCGTGTGTGCATGGACTCCCCGCTATTGCCGACGAGCTCACTCGACTAGCCCAGGGCCAAGGAGATCTTGACGGCGTCGCTCGGCTGCACGAACGCCTTGGCGAAGTGAACGGGCGCGGTGCCTGTCGGCATCCCGACGGGGCGGTTGCTCAGGTGCGGAGTGCACTTACCGTCTTCGCCGCCGATGTGGCCGCCCACGGACGAGGAGAGCCTTGCCCCTACGCAAACCGACTCAGCGATTTCCCCTTTCCCGTGGCAAATCGGGTGGTGAGATGAGCGGGGTACGGATCGTCATTGACCCGGTGGCCTGTGAAGCCTACGGCTACTGCGCTGAATTACTCCCCGAGGCGATTTCCCTCGATGAGTGGGGCTACCCCATCGTTGATAACCATCCCGTGCCTCCCGAGCTCATGACCCTGGCCAGACGGGCAGCTCGGGACTGCCCCAAGCGCGCCATCGCAGTTCTGAAGATGAAGAACGAGTAGCGGCCAAGTCCATCGGTGAACCAGCCCACGGATCTCTTCCAGTGCAGAAGAACGATGGTCAGGTCATCATCGCCAGCAACCGGACTCTTGGCGCCGTCGGGCTAGGACCGAATGCTTGCGAATCCTACGCTTTGTGGGCTCAGTACTGGCCCTTGATAACGAAGTACGAGCCTCGGATGGTCCCTGCCAGCTTCGACCTCTGCCTTGCGAATTTGAACGAACCCAACTCAGCGGGAACGTCCATACCTTCGGAGAGCTTGAATCCGACCGCCCGTTTTGGAGTCAGCCCGTCGAGCGTATAGAGGACGTTGATCGAAAGCCCGTTCTCGTAGAACACGTAGGTCCAGCGGATGTTTTCGACCTGGAACGTCGTTGCCTCGAGCGGGGGCGACCCGATGACGATGTCGCGTTCCTCCTTTAAGATGCGATGCACGAGGTCGATGTCCTTCTTTGCCTTAACGGCAGGCTCAACCGTGAAGACATGGTTGTACTTGTTCTTGAAGTAGCGAGCTTCGTTTGCTCGAAGGCCGGCCAGCGCAGCCACAACTGGCGACGACTCCAGGCCGACGGTAGACACATTGACGAAATCTACGGAGTAGCTCACAGACAGTTCAACCTTCGGGAAGAGCGTCAAAATCACGCTTGGCCTGCCGATACCAACCCATACCCTTGATCGGATTCTTCCACCGGCCCTTCATGTCCTTCAAGGCAGCTTCATGCTCCGTGTGACCGTGAGCGACCATCTCCTTGAGATGTCGATCTTGCGCCTTGATCACCTCGTCCGCAGTCGTGCCCTGGTGCGGAGAGTCGCACGGGCCACCAAGTTGCTCACACGTCATGGTTTTCATGACCATCGCTTCCTTTCGTTTCTGACTGTGTTTGGGGGTCTCGACGCTGATCCAAGGAGGTCAATCATCGTTCAACTTCCTCCGGACTCGGACTATCTCCATCGTTGACAGGACATCTGGGTCAGCAATCAGCTCAACCTCGTGCACCAGGCCGACCTCGTTTACATGGAAGACAAATGCCACCTTGGTCGATCCGGCTTGGATCCAAGCGGCACCCAGCTCACCGTCGATAGTGACCGGTGCCGCTCCTCGGGTGCCGTTGAAGCGAGCAGCCACTCCGGCTGCCCCGTTGTACGCGGCTTCCGAACCCATGGTTTGCCCGACCAGGTCGGCACGCATGACGGCGTCGGGAGCGAGGAGCGACAACAAGCGTGGCAAGATCCCCACCGCGGGCCGCAGTGAGGAATGCGTCGATAACCCGTTGGCTTTCGGCGCTCGCTGCCTGTGATGCGGCCGGCTCCGGCACGCCCTGCACCTTGCGCCGCGCCCGGCTGGCCAATTGGCGGACAGCAGTATTCGAGCGCCCCATGACAGCGCTTACCTCGTCGAACGGATACCCGAACACATCGTGTAGGACGAACGCCACCCGTTCGGCTGGTGCAAGGGTATTGAGGACGACCCGCATCGCGTCACCCGTCACCTCGGCGAGCAGAGCGTCCCCTTCAGGATCAACCGGAGCTTGGTCGTCAGCAACCGTGGACTCCACCCCCGACCTGGTGCGCCTCCTGCGCAGGTGGTCAAGGCAAAGCCGCGTCACGACGGTGGTGAGCCAGGCGGGGACGTCATCAATGGCGTTCGTGCCGGAGAATCGAACCCAGGCTTCCTGAAGGACGTCGTCCGCATCGGCCTCGGACCCGAGTATCCGGACGGCGATTGCGGTCAACCGAGGCCGCTCAGCGTAGAAATCGGTCAGTTCCACTGTGGTCACACCCTATTGACGCACTGCACCTCCAGAATGTGACCTCACGGCGCACGAAAGAACCCCCTGGTGGCACCGACAACGAGACCCGCACGGCTCGGGCCGACTGGCGACTCCATGCACATTCGCCCGGAATAAGTCTCTCGTGGCGACGGTATCGTCGCTCCATGACACGCGACGAAGCGATTCGAGTAGGAATCTTCACGCTTGCAGAGTGGCACCGGCGGGACCATGGGCAACGCTGCGTATGCCGTGAGGCCGAACAGTTCGGCGCTCAATCGGCCGCAGTAGTCGATGCCTTTGCCGCTCAGGGCGTGACTTTCGATGGCTACACCGGCACGGGCAGCGGGGTGCTCGGTCCTCCACGGTGATCGACCCCATTCGGCTAACGAACGTGGCCAACAAGAACAAGGGGCCTCACTCCACCCCGTTCTTCGTCATCAGTTCACACAGCGTGGAGTTGGGGGTGCAAAGCAGCGCCGGCCTGATCGGCGAGAGCGACGGCCACCACCCGCCGCTCCCAAGACACCGGGTAACCAGCAGTGGGAGTCAGAACGAAGCGGCCCAGCAACTCACCTCTGCTCTGCACGACCAGCTCGATCTCGGGTCCAGGCAGGCCCACGCTGTGAACACCCCACACCCTTCCCCCGAGGATGACCTGCCCGTCATGTTCGATCCGCAACATGCGTCGATCTGCGGATCCTCGTTCATAGCGGGCAGCTCGTAGGTGCAGAAGCTCAACGAGCTCCTCCCTTACCCGCGCGAGAACTTCGGTAGCCGCTGCTTCCGATGCGACAAGTTCGGAGATGTCATAAATCCGGCCCACATAATCCGCCTCTTCAGTTGCCGTCGCATGATGATGACGGTTGCGACGAGTGTCCGAGTGAAATGCTCACGCACTCAGCTCGACGTAACTTGGGTCTAAACTCGCGCCACTTCTTACGCTGCGGGGGGGCCACAGATGAAACGAAGCTTACGACCGGGCCATAGCTCGTTGGCAGCGTTGGCGATTGTGATTCCACTTTCGCTACTGGTCCCACTGGTTGTTATTGCGAGTTCCGGAGCAGTGACCCCGATCACGTTACCTGCACATTCGCAGTACGTGGCCTTGGGGAGTTCCTACGGAGCGGGCTTCTTCATTCAGCCCCAGGAGCCAGGTAACCCCGGAGGCTGCGGGCGCTCGGAAGTCGACTATCCGCACCTGGTCGCCGCGAAACTGCATCTGACACTCGACGATGTCACATGTGGTGGAGCGACGACTGCTAACGCTCTTACGACACCGCAAGGTGCAAACCCTCCCCAAAATTGACGCCGTTACTTCGAAGACGCGTTTGGTGACCATGACCATCGGAGGCAATGACGTGAACTACGTCGCCACGGCCATTGAGTGCGGACTACCCAATTTTAACTGCGTCACGGCGGCCAATACGACGCAGATTGACGCCGCCTTCAAGGCACTCCCGAACTCTCTGAGCCAACTGATTCAGGCCATTCGGGCCAAGGCTCCAAAAGTCACCATCGTCCTCGTCACCTACCTCCGGCTCGTGCCTCCCTCGCCGTGCGCGGCCTTAGGGTATACACCAGCGGCAACGCGTCTGATTGCATCCATCGGCACACGACTAGAGCATGTCTTCGTAGGCGTGGCGAAGGCCGACCACATCAGGCTGGTGGATCCCTACGCCATCGGAGCGACGCATGGCCCGTGTGCCAAGGGTGGTCAGAAGTGGATAGCCGGTCTCACCCCCACCAATGGGTTTGAATACCACCCAACGGCGGCGGGCCATCGACAGATGGCGAAAATGGTGGAACAAGGGCTCTCAGGAGACTAATGAGCAACTCCTGTTCGCCAGGAGTACTCCGAGACTCTCATTGGCTAATGCCTGGTCATACGATGACGAATGACCGCTCAAGTCAACGTTCTTCGAAAGCGGACGACACCTTTTCGAGCAGTATTGCTGGGAACACTCACTCCGTCAGGATGGGATGACGGCGGCGATGGACCGGGCGATACTCTCGTAGCCGGCGTTGTTGGGATGCAGCTTGGAGCGGTAGGGCACTGAACTGCAATCCCACGTCAGCTCGCACGTGCGTGCTACATCCAACGGTACATGGCCGTCATTGCCGAAATCTATCGGGTCGGTCTGATCGATATCGAACGCTTGCGCCACGTTCGCCATAGGGATGCCGGAGGTCTCGTAAATGTCGTGCAACGTGTCGTCGAGTCGGCGTATGACGGTGAGACTTGTCTCTGCAAACTCCTCCCCGGCCGCGCTACGAAGATAGTCCCCGAGGTAGGGGTCGAAATGGTCCACCCCGACGATGTGCATGGTGGGGCTGCCCGCCGCACGCAGGATGGCGATGATCTGCGGGAGCTGTTGGTGGATAACCTCGAGGCGTTGGGCGACGCACGGTTGGTTGATCGTGTGAAACACGAGGCAGTGGTCGATGTCGTTGAATCCCAGGTCGACGGTTGTCAACACCGTGGAGGGATGCGTGTGGAGGAAGTCGATCGCCTCGACCAGTTGCGCCACGTACGGATGACACCGATCTCCCCCGGTCAAGAACGCGTCCATTGTCTCCCCCGCGCATCCAAGCTGCACCAGCTGTAGGCCGTGCCAATGGCTCCGTTCGATCGACAGGAGATCGTTTGCATACCCAGTCTCGGTAGGTTGACCCTGAGGACGGGCACTCGTGGGCTGAAATCCGATCGAAGCAGAGCCGCCGAGGGCGAGGTAATAGGTAGTAACCGGACCAGAGGCATCTGTCGCACCGACCACATTCTGAATGCTCACGAGGGCGACGAGGAGCATTACGAGACCCAACCCTGCCGCGACGGCCGGACGCGACGATCGACTCTTTCTCACTCCGCCCACCTCCCAGCGGTAACCGCCCTCTGAGAGGGTACTCCTCAATGATCGATATCACCTTGTCCACGCTCATGTGGAGGTCGCCTCGAACGAATGGGGATACGTGGCGATGAGCTGCCCTTCGCTTCGAGCGAGATGCAGATCTACGAGATCGCGGGGTGTGCTGCCGGCGGCGCTCGGTCAAGCTCACGCGGTGGCGAACATCTTGCTGCAGACGACCATCGTGGACATTGCCGACGACTGGAACGTCGGGCGGTTCTCTCTCCTCGCCGACGAGCTGGCACGCGCCGGCCACGAGGTGACGGCCCGCAACCGCGACGACGCGACCGACGACTCGGTGCTGAGCGTGCTCGACACGCTCGACTACGACCAGCTCTGGCTGATGGCCGTCGACACGGGCGACGGGCTCTCGCCCGGTGACTCGGCGGGGATCATGCGCTTCCGCGAGAGCGGTGGCGGGGTGCTGACCGCGCGCGACCACCAGGACCTCGGCTCCTGTCTCGTCTGCCTCGGCTCGATCGGCCAGCTCAACCACTTCCACAACCAGAACCCCGAGCCGCATGCCCGCCGTGACGATCAGGACAACCCGAACATTTCGTGGCCGAACTACCACTCCGGCGCGAACGGCGAGTACCAGCCGGTCATGGCCAACGAGCCGCCGCACGAGCTGCTCAGGACCGAGCGGAACCCCAGCGGCCGCATCGAGTGGTTCCCGGGCCATCCCCACGAGGGTGCAGTGTCGGCGCCGCCGGAGTACGACTTCGCGCAGGTCGTCGGCTGGGGTCGCAGCACGGTCAGCGGCCGTACGTTCAACCTGGCGGTCGCCCTCGACGGCGAGACGATGGCCGACGCCGTCCCCGCGGGTAGGGCAGTGGCGTGCTCGACCTTCCACCACTTCGCCGACATGAACTGGGACATCGACGCCGGCGCGCCGTCGTTCGTGACCGAGCCACCGAGCGACGAGATGAAGCGGGATCCCTCCCGGCTCGAAGTGTTCAAAGACTACGTGCGAAATATCGCCCGTTGGCTCGGTACACGTGCCGAGCACAACCGCAACGCCCGGGCGAACAGCGACGTTCGCACGCCGCGGTCGGCCGCCCTGGCTGAGGGCTGAGCCGGCGCCATATCGCCAAGACCGTCTGCCCAGTAACATCGAGCGTATCGACGTTGAACTGAGCGCTCCACCTTTTCCCTGGACTCGGGGTGCTGGCACGAAGAAGATCCGGATACTGCCCCCCTTGGCTGTTGGCCGAGCGTGCACGACACTTGGATGCGATGGCGCAGGTGGACTTGTCGAGAACTCGGGTGGCGTGAGAACGGCGTGACTGTTGCCTGGTACCGGGTGCGTGCGACATTGCATCGCCGATGGCCCGGATACCTGTCTCTCGTCCTCCTCATCGGGCTGGTGGGTGGCCTGGCCATGGCCTCCATCGCCGGTGCGCGGCGGACGCAATCGTCGTACCCGAGCTTCCTGGCCGGCACGAACCCGTCCGATCTGAACGTGGCGGTGTACAACCCCGCCACTGACGGCGGTCCAGGTCCGCCGTTGGCGACCAAAATTGCCCACCTGCCCGGAGTGAAACGGGTCAGAGGTGTCATAGCCCCTACCTTCGTGCCGCTTACTGCCGACGGCACGCCGAGGTTGAGCACGTTCAATCTTGCGGGCACGTTGGGCAGTCGCGATGGGGAGCTCTTCACCCAGGATCGTCTCACGGCCGTCCAAGGACGGCTGGCCGACCCGCAGCGGGCCGACGAGATCATGATGACCGCAAGCGCCGCCCGCCTCTACGGGGTCCATGTCGGCCAGGTGGTTCCCCTGGGGTTCTACCTCCCGGCGCAGCAGAACCTGCCGGGGTTCGGTACTCCTCGCGTGCCACCAGCCCTGCGGGCGAACACCACGTTGGTGGGGATAGTGACGCTCAACAACCAAGTGGTCCAAGATGACATTGACCGGGCCTACGGCTTCACGGTGGTGACTCCGGCGCTCATCCGGGAGACCGTTGCCATCTCGCCGCGGGCGGGTGAGCCCGAAGGATACGGAGTCCAACTCGTTCATGGCGCGCGTGATGTTCCCGCGGTTGAGCGAGAGATCACCCAGATAGTCCCGCCGCACATGACCTACAACTTCCACGTGACCTCCCGTGTCGTGTCGGAGGTGGAACTGGCGATCAAGCCCGAAGCGGTCGCTCTGGGTGCATTCGGGGCTATCGCCGCTCTTGTCGCCCTGGTGTTGGGGGTACAGGCGATCTCCCGCCAGCTGCGGTGGGGTGAAGAAGACCGGCGGGTGCTGCGCGCCCTGGGAGCGGCCCCGGTCGAATCCGCAAGCGATGGCCTGATCGGTGTTCTCGGCGCTGTTCTCCTGGGCTCGTTCCTGGCCGCCCTGGTGGCGGTGGAACTTTCCCCGCTCGCTCCGCTGGGGCCGGTGCGCCCGGTCGACCCCGACCCGGGAATTGCCTTCGACTGGACGGTGCTCGGCGCCGGGCTCGGCGTGCTGGTGGTCGGCCTAGGGTCCGCCGCGGTCGCTCTCGCCTATCGAGGAGCGCCCAGCCGCCTCGCTCAGATACGGAAACCTGTGGCTCGACGCTCGAGAGCCAGCCGCGGCGCCGAAGCTACCGGTATGCCCGTCGCCGGTACGGTGGGGGTACGTTTCGCCCTCGAGTCGGGACGAGGCCGAACCGCAGTGCCAGTTCGCTCAGCGCTGCTGGGAACCATCCTGGCCGTTGCCTTGCTGGTCGGCACGCTGACCTTCGCCAGCGGTTTGCACACCCTGGTGTCGACGCCAGCGCTGTATGGGTGGAACTGGAACTACATGCTCAACCCGAGCGACGACGTCCCACCGCAAGCCTTGAAGCTTCTGGACCATGATCCCGACGTCAGCGCGTGGACCGGAGTGACCTACACCAACGCCGCGATCGACGGCCAGACGGTGCCGATCCTCATCAGCACCCCTCGCCCCAAGGCGGCTCCCCCGATCCTGTCGGGACACGATCTGGAGGCCAAGGATCAGATCGTGCTGGGGGCAGCCACGTTGGCCGTGCTCCACAAGCATGTAGGCGGGACGGTGATGTTGAGTGTCGGGACTCCTAAGGATGCCCCCCTCTACATCTCGCCAATCGCGCTGCGGATCGTCGGCACCGCCACATTTCCCGCAGTGGGCTACTCCAGTTTCGTCTCCGACCACACCTCCATGGGCACCGGGGCCCTAATTTCCACGGCGATCATTCCGGCCGCGTTCAACCGGGCGATCAACAGCCCTGACCCGATCCTCAATGGGCCTACATTGGTCTTCGTGCGGTTGCGCAGCGGTGTCAGCCACGCCGCCGGCCGGGCCAACTTGTCGCGCATCGACAAGGCGGCGGACAAAATGCTTGCCGCCGACCCTAATGCCTCCGGCAACAACGTCACCCTGCTGGGCGTGCAGCGTCCGGTCCAGATCGTGAACTACCGCAGCATTGGCTCCACACCGGTCATCCTGGCGGTGGGGCTCGCGGTCGGGGCGATCGTGGCGCTCGCCCTCACCTTGGTGGCATCGGTCCGGCACCGTCGACGAGACCTCGCCCTGTTGAAGGCTCTCGGCTTCACCCCCCGGCAGCTGGCCGCGGTGGTGGCGTGGCAGTCCACGGTGACGGCCGTCGTCGGAGTCATCGTCGGCCTTCCGCTCGGGATCGTCATCGGGCGCCAACTGTGGACGGTGTTCGCCGACAACCTCAACGCCGTACCTGACCCCACGGTGCCGGTCGTATCCGTGGTTCTCGTCGCCCTCGGTGCTCTGGCCTTCGCCAATGTCGTCGCGGCGATCCCCGGTCGGATCGCGGCACATACCCCGACGGCCATGGTGCTGAGGGCCGAGTAAGTCCGAGCGCTGGGAGCGGCAACATCCCAGTTCAGCTCCGTTCGATGGCGAACCCTCCGCTCTACCAGTGTGGGACCGTATCGAAGATGCGACGGAGGTCGGTAGCTACTACAATAGTTAGTGTATGAATGTATCTCTAGATGCGATGGCCCTCGAGCAAGAGGCGGTCGTCGACGCCGTCCTGGGTGCCAGCCGGGTCTTGGTAGCAATTGCCGCCCGCTCTTTGGCCGACGCCGGTGAAGACGTCACACTCACCCAGTACCGATCGCTGGTGGTTTTGGCCTCACGCGGGCCTCAGAGCATGGCGGCCCTCGCCGAGGCGGTCGGCGTTACCCCGGCCACGGCGTCGAGGATGTGCGATCGGTTGGTCAAAAAGAGACTGGTCCGAAGGCGAAGCGACCGTCACGACCGCAGAGCGGTGCGCCTGGGGTTGACCGAAACGGGGCGACAACTCGTCGATACGGTTTCCGCCCGTCGCCGCCAAGAGATCGCCGAACTCCTCGAAGGCATCCCACCCGAAGTGCAACAGTCAGTGGTGAACGCGCTTACGCACTTGGCCGAGTCCGCTGGTGAGGTTCCCGAGCAGAGTTGGAGCACCGGGTGGGACCTGTAGACGACGCGGAGACTCCTCATCCAAGCCGCGCCGTGTGGGTGCGCTCCGTCTCCGCTGGCGCGGCACGATGGGTGGCTGCGGCTTCGTACCTTAAGAAGTGGATCGTGCTCGGTGTGGTCATCGGTGCCGTCGCAGGATGCGGCGCCATCGTCTTCTACGAGGCCCTGGTGGTCAGTACCCACTTCTTCTTGGGGGTGCTGGCCGGCTACCACGTCCCCACGCCGATCGGCGAGGGGGGCCACGGCGCATCCGCTTCAGCGGCACGTCCTTGGGCCCTCCCCCTCGTGGCCGGAGCCGGCGCACTGTTGGGTGCCGTGCTCGTCTTTCGCATCGCTCCCGAGGCAGAGGGGCATGGCACCGATGCCGCCATCTCGGCCGTGCACCACAACCCGCGCGGTGTCCGCTTCCGGGCCGTCCTCGTCAAGATCGTCGCCTCCGCCCTCACCATCGGCTCGGGCGGATCGGGGGGTCGGGAAGGGCCGACGGGGCAGATCAGCGCCGGCTTCGGTTCGCTTCTGGCCCGGGTGCTCGACCTCGAACCGGCCGACGGCCGCATCGCCGTGGCCACCGGCATCGGTTCAGGAATCGGGGCCATCTTCGGAGCACCGCTGGGCGGAGCGGTATTGGCGTCGGAGATCCTCTACCGCGACGACTTCGAGCCAGCGGCGCTCTTGCCGTGCTTCATCGCCTCGGCCGTCAGCTATGTGATCTTCGGCGCCGCCGAGGGTTTCAAACCTCTGTTCGGCTTCGTCGGCAGCTATCACTTCAGCGATCCGTCCCAGCTCATCTGGTTTGCTCTCATCGGCATCTTGGCCGGGCTGATCGGCCTCCTCTATGCCAAGAGCTTCTACGGCTTAGTCGACCTCTTCCGTCGCTCCCCCTTACCTCGATGGGTCAACCCTGCCATCGGGGGTCTGTTGGTGGGGGCGATCGGCATCGCCATCCCCGAAGTCATCGGCACCGGCTATGGATGGGTACAGACCAGCCTCGGCCACGGACTGCTCTCCATTCCGCTGTGGATCGTCCTGCTCCTTCCCTTCGCCCGGATCTTCGCCACGGGACTCTCCATTGGGTCGGGTGGTTCGGGGGGGATTTTCGGCCCGGGCATGGTGATCGGCGCTTTTCTCGGTGCGTCGGTGTGGCGGCTCTTCGAACCCATCTTCCCCTCCATGGGCCACAGTCCCGCCCCCTATGTGATCGTCGGGGATGATGGCGTGCTTCGGCGGGATCTCTCGGGCCCCGCTGGCGGTGATGCTGATGGTGGCCGAGATGACCGGGAGCCTGTCCATCTTGACCCCGGCCATGGTGGCGGTCGGCCTCTCATGGCTGATCATCCGACGTAACGACGACACCATCTATCGGAGTCAGCTGAAGAGCCGAGCGGACGCACCGGCCCAGCGGATCCTCGCCGGCCTCCCCCTTCTCGGCGCCATTCCCACGACCCGCGCCATGGTCGACTCCACACCTAATCATCAGTTCGGACATGACGACCACAAGCGCGAAGGCGGCGTTGGAACGGACGAGGGTGAACGGGGCCCCTGTCGTCGACGACGCGAGGCGCTTCACCGGTATCGTGGCCCGTTCATCGCTCAGCTCTTCGGGTGCGGATCGCAGAACGGTGCGCGACCTCGTCGATGCGGGCACACCAGTCGTCTCCGCCTCGAGCCGGCTGGACGCGGCTTTGGAGAGCTTGACTGAAGCTTCACTGTCCTGGGTCCCTGTGCTCGACGAGGATCGGCGAGTTGTGGGCACCTTGTCTGTTTCGGACATCGTGCGCGCCTACCGTCAAGAGTTGGCGGGAAGCGTAGAACGGATGAGCGGACTGGGTGCCAGAACCGACATCTCATTGGTGACGGTCAGAGGCGACTCGCCTCTGTCTCAGATGCCATTGCGCCAAGCCGAACTCCCCAAGGGCCTTCTCATCACCTCGGTCACGCGAGGGGACCGAGTATTCGTTCCTGATGGAGACACGATGTTGATGGAGGGCGATCAACTGGCGATTTTTGGCCAGGCGAATGCTTTGCAAGACATCGGTAACTTGCGCCATTCGAACCATGTTCACAACTCACCAACGGATGCCCTACACGTCGGACCGCCGATTGAATGAATGAACGGCTTCTACGGTTTTTCGCTCGAAGGAATGCGCTTGATCCGATCGGCCCTTGGATGGTCTCGAAGGTGGTCATAGAGTGTGACGAGACGGGAGATAACCGGAGCACGTTCCCACCAACGAGGACCCGACACGCTCAGTCTCGTGGGCGCGTGCCGTTCGACATAGCGAGCGCTCTCAAAAAGACGGCTTTTCTCTTTTGCGCTGAGTGTTCGCTCAATTAGCGGAATTGCTTGGGTCGATTCCCACTCGATCTCGGGTTTCAGCGCATCCATGAGCGCAGTCAGCGGAGTATCGAAGTCCTGTCCCTGATTCAGGTACACGCCTTGGATAGAACGGGACATGTCGCCCAACTCATCGATGAGGCTTCGTCGATTCGTACCCCGGCCGACCATTCGCGCGGCTGTGGTCTCGAGAGCTGGAACCCGGGAGATCGCAGTCCCTACATCCATCAAACTGGACTGACGGGTACCAAGGTGGCGGATGACCTGCTTAGCCGCATTGCCATAGTCGTAGCGCGCCTCCACCGACGACTGGCGTGATGCGTCGATTTGTTCGAAGAGATCCTTCAGTATCTGATTCTCTCGAAGCAGGACATCAAGAGAAGTACGTTGTCCGTTCGGCGAGGTACGGCGCTTCACTGAGGTTCCCTCCCCTCGTAGGCAGAGTCCGTGGTCTCCAACCCCTCGATCGTTCGACTGGATCCTAGAACCCGACGATCACTTGCGGGCCATCTCGTTGTGCGTACATGTACCCGTAGTCCCATCCGGTACACCCGCCTATGATCGAAAGTTGTTTGGGAAAAGGGCTGAGCCACAGCTCGACACCCCCCGTGCGTGGCGCCCTACTGACACTGAGCGACCCAGCTCAAGCGTGACGAGAAGGACCATGCGGGCTTGGCGCCCCATCGTCTGAGTCAACGCTCTGCGTATGTCCCGTCGCCTGTTGAAACCGCAGTCGTGGAAAGCGGCTGGTCAGAGCCGGCTAATGCTCGACCTGGGCCGTCAATCGACCGCTTCCTGCGAGGTGCGATGGCGGCGACGCCACCACAACAAGATGAGGCTCACCGCTCCAGCGAGCGGTAACAATCGTTTCACGATGGAGGGTCCGGCGGCACCGACGAGGTTGACCGGTTCGGCCGGTGCCGAATGGATGGCCCGGACCAACGGGGGATCCGATTCTGCCGAGGTCCCCCCGCTCTCGCCCGCATCTTCAGCCACCGCTTCGTTGGGTTCGGACCCAGAGTTCTGCGACAGCACGTCGGCTTCGAGCCTGTCGGCGAACTCCCCCAGCATCTTGGCACTGACGTCACCCATGACACTCCGGCCGAACTGCGCCACCTTCCCCGTAATGGTGAGATCGGTGACGAGGGAGACGGTCGTGCCGCCGTTCTCGGGGGTGGCTACCGCAGTAACCGTGGCCGAGGCGTTGCCTTGGCCACGTGTGTCGCGTCCCTCGGCCAGCAGCACAGCTCGATGCTGCTCGTCATCCTTCTCGACAAATCGAGCACTTCCCTTGTACTGCGCTGAGATCGGCCCGACCTTCACCTTTACGATCCCTCGGTACTCATCGCCTTCGACCTCTTGCAGTTCGGCGCCGGGCATGCACGGTGCTACCCGCTCAAGGTCGGTAAGCACCGCCCATGCGACGTCGATCGGCACCGAAACGTGAAAATCATTTTTCAGCTCCATCGGGTGAGATCCTCCTCGTTATCGATATCGGCCGATTGGCCCTGGCAAACTATTTCGCACACCAGATCGGGCCGTTCCTTCATGAGCACCCGGGCCCCTTCGTCTCCAGCAGTGGGCAGGAGCGACCACACCGAGCGATCAAGCCGGACGGGAGGCCGGCGCTGACCATCGAAAGTGGCCACCGCGACGGGGCTCGCTGCTCGCCGCCACCGCAGCCCAGGCCGACGATGGCACCAGCGGTTGATCCCCCAATCCCACCACCACGGCCTCATGGTCACGTTCGAGCGCCCACGCCACCGCCGCCTGCAGGGAAGAGGCCTGGCCGCTGGCCCAATCGGGATTCTCGATCACATGCACCCCCTCTGGCACGGCGACCCCCAAATCCACGGCGCCGACGATCACGGCCACCTCGTCGAGTCCAGCCGCCAACGCGGCCGCCAGAGCCCACTGCACGAGGGGCCGGCCTCGAAACCCAGCCAGCAGTTTGTGCTCCGAACCTTCGAAACGCGAACCCCCGCCCGCCGCCAGCACCGCCGCAGCAACAGTCACAGGGACATACCGGCGCCACGTCCGGACTTCATCACTCGCTCGCTGCGATCATGCTCACCAATGCATCGAGCGAGGCGGCGGAATGGCCTTCGACGAACTGATCGACATGGGGAAGCGCAGCCGCCATCCCCCGGGCCAGCGGTTCGTACCCGACCGACGCCTTCAGCGGGTTGACCCAGATCGTCTGGTGGGCCGCCCGATGGAGACGAGCCATCTCCCCGGCCAGCACTGTCGGGTCACCCCGGTCCAGACCGTCGGACAGGATCACCACGATCGCTCCCCGAGCCATGCCGGGCATCCCAAAACGATCATTGAAGGTGCCGATTCCCTCTCCGAGCCGGGTTCCCCCGGACCAGTCCAATACCCGTTCGATCGCCTGGCGCAAGGCGGCATCAGGATCCCGCGACGACAGCTGACGGGTCAGACGCGTGAGACGGGTTCCGACTGCGAATGCCTCGACCCGGCCCTGGCCGGCCACGGCAACGTGGAGAAAGCGCAACAGAGCACGCGCGTACGGCTCCATTGACCCGCTCACATCGCACAAGAGCACGACCCGGCGCGGGCGTGACGAAGGCTCCCGGTGCATGAGGCGAACGACCTCGCCTCCCGATCGCAAGGTTCGCCGCATGGTCGCCCTGGCGTCGTGGCGGCCATGGTCACGCCTGGATCGACGCATTCTCCGGGAACGCTGCGTCGCTCTGCACGTGAGTCTGGCGGAGGAGGCGCGACGATCTCGTCGAGCTCCTCAGGAGTGCAGGCCGCGAAGTCCTTGCGCCGGAGCTGGTCGACGTCGCTGTAGCTCACCCACGCCAGCCGCAGAGGAGGCTCGCCGTCACTCGACGCGGCATCGACGTCGTCCTCACCCTCCTCGTCGAACGAGCGGTCCGGCGACGGCAGCGGGGATTCCGACGACGCAGGACCTGCCCCACCAGAATGAGTCGAAGACACGGTCATAGGTGCCGACGTCCTCGTGCCGGTGGATCAGGACGGCTCCTCCCCGCCCAGTAGACCCTGTCGCGGCGATCGATCCCCAGAGCGTCGATGGCGCGCACATAGTGAACCACGCTGTCCACCGGAACGGCCACGCCGGCGCGGCGAAGGCTTCGGGCGAATCCCACCAAGAGATCGATGGTCGAAGCACCTCGACGGTCATCCACGCCGTCTGGCCTCTTCGACCAAACCGGCGAGATCGCCACCCGACGACCCGCTCGATGTCCTCGCGATACTTGAGGATGCTGCCCGAGGGTGCGCTCGACCGCCGTCTCATCCAATTGGCTGTGACCCAAGCGCAGCGAGGGCCTGAGCCCAGTCGATGGTCTCGGCCACACCTGGAGCCTTGTACAGCCCCATTCCTCGGACCACCTGCACTGCTGCGGTGACCTGTCGGGCCAACCGCTCGCCGGCCTCGGGCGCCTTGAGGCGCACGATGGCCACCTCGCGCTCGAAGTCGGGGTGTTCGACCCAGTGGTAGAGACATCGCCGCTTGAGGGCGTCGTGCACGTCACGGGTGCGATTCGACGTCAGCACCACCAGTGGCGGCTCCTCGGCTCGAAACGTCCCGAGCTCGGGGACCGTCACCGAGTAGTCAGCCAGGACCTCGAGAAGGAAGGCCTCGAATTCGTCGTCGGCGCGGTCGACTTCGTCGATGATCAGCACCGGTGGGGCCAGCTCGTTCCGATGACGGCGCGATGGCGCGCAGGAGAGGGCGGCGGACCAAGAACCGCTCGGAGAACAACTCGTCTTCCACCGTGCGCACGTCCTTGTGACTCTCCGCCTGCTGTACCCCGGAGTTCGGCGGCTCGCAGATGGAGTAGCTGCCGAGCGAAGTCCCACTCGTAGACCGCCTGGCTGACATCAATGCCCTCGTAGCACTGGAGGCGAACCAACTCTCCGCCGGTCCATCTGGACAGGGCGTTCGCCACCTCGGTCTTACCGCCGCCAGGCTCACCTTCGAGGAAGAGCGGACGGTGGAGCACCATGGCCAGGAAGATGGCCGTGGCCAGACCGTCGTCGGCGAGGTAACCGTGACCCTCGAGCGCGCTGTCGCACATCGTCGGGCGTCTTCGGGAAGCACAGAACGCATCGGACACCTTGCTCACCGTGGCCCGCTCCTCCCGTGGTCTGCTCCTGCTTGTCACCTGGAAGGCCCACGAGCAGGAATTCACTGACAGGCGCGGTGGTCAAAGATTGACGCTCTCGGCCCCGCGCTCGAGTTCTTCATCTGCGGCATTCTCTTTGGGAATGCCGCCATTTCGCTCGGCGGCTCCCGCCACGGATCGGCCAGCGTGCCGGCCCGCGCGTCGGTAATGGCCCGCCAGACCCGCTCGGGGGTACAGGGCATGTCGATATGGCGGACGCCGAGGTGACTGACCGCATCGACCACGGCGTTCTGCACGGCGGGGGTGGAGCCTACGGTGGCGGACTCGCCGATCCCCTTGGCTCCGAGCTCGTTCGTCGGCGACGGCGTCTCGGTGTGTGCCGTCGCGAACGACGGCAGCTCGGCCGCACTGGGGATGCCGTACTCCGCCAAGGTGGACGTGATCGGATTGCCGTCGGCGTCGTAGAGAACCTGCTCCCACAACGCTTGCGCGATGCCCGATGCCAGCCCCCCGTGCACCTGGCCGTCGACGAGGAGCGGATTGACGATCACGCCGCAGTCGTCGACGGCAAAGTGCTGCACCGGCACGACACGTCCGGTCTCGGTATCGACTTCCACGACGGACACATGGGCGCCGAAGGGAAAGGTCGAACCCGCTTTCGCCGTGTCGTGTTGGACCAACAGCGGCTCACCACGCTCCGAAGCCACCCGTGCCACCTCGGCCCATTCGACGGCCTTGCTCGGGACGCCGGCCACGCCCAACCGACCGTCACCGATCACGACGATGTCCTCGGGTGCCGTTTCGAGCATCTCGGCCACGAGCTCCTTGGCTCGCTCGACCACCAACTTCGACGTCTGGAGCACGGCGGTCCCACCGAGCTGGACGGATCGAGAGCCGCCGGTCCCACCGCCGCGGGCGACGAGCGCGGTGTCCGATTGCACGTAGCGGATCTGCTCGATCGCCACGCCGAACTGATCGGCCGCAATCTGCGAGAACGCCGTGGCGTGACCCTGGCCGTGGGCCGAGGTGCCGGCCTTGACCGTGATCATCCCGTCATCGTGTACCTCGACTTCGGCGAACTCTCCCCCGCCGCCGGTCACTTCGACATAGACCGAGACGCCGATCCCGAGCTGCAGGCGATCGTTGTTCTGGCGCCTCTTTGGCCTGTTCGCGGCGGAGCGCCTCGTAGTCGGCGATGCGCAACGCCTCGTTGAGTGCGGTCTCGTAGTCGCCACTGTCGTAGTCGGCGCCCATGACCGTGGTCAGCGGGAACTCGTCGGGTTGGATGAAATTCTTGCGGCGAATCTCGATCGGGTCGATCCCGAGCTCATCGGCCGCCATATCGACGATCCGCTCGAGGAAGGCGGCGGCCTCGGGGCGACCAGCCCCGCGGTACGCACCCATCGGCGTGGTGTTGGTGGCGACGACCGCCACATCGAAGGCGATTTCGGGAATGTGGTACACGCCCTGGGCCATGACCTTGGTCTGGCCCAGCACGAGGATCCCGCCGAACCCTCCGTACCCTCCGGCATCCCCGATCATCCGGCAACGCATCCCGACGAACGTGCCATCGCGCTTCAGGCCCAGTTCCACGTACTGCACCTGGCCCCGCCCGTGTGGCAGACGCGACCATGTTCTCCGAGCGGGTCTCGACCCACTTCAGGGGTCGGCCGAGCTCGAGCGCGAGCTTGGCCGCCACCACGCCCTCGGCCGACAGATGCTTGGCGCCGAACGAGCCACCGACGTTCGGAGCGATCACCCGCATCCGCTCCGGGTCCACGCCCAAGAGCCCGGAGAGGACCCCTCGAATCATGTGGGGCATCTGGCAGGCGAGATGCACCGTGAGGTCAAAATCGGTGCCGGTCGGATCGACGGCGATGGCGCTCCCCTCCATGGGCACCACCGCCACCCGTTGGTTCTCGAAGCGACCACGCACGACGACGTCGGCCCCCGCGAGCGGGTCCTCGCTGCCACCGCGCAGCCCGATGATGACGTTGCTGCCGATGGACTCGAACTGCAGAGGCGAATCCGGCGCCAGTGCATCCTCCATGTCGACGACGGCCCCGAGCGGGTCGTAGTCGATCTCCACCAACTCGGCGGCATCCATGGCCAAGGCCCGCGACTCGGCGACCACGACGACGACCGGATCGCCGACGAAGTTGACGGTTCCCTTGGCGAGCGAAGGCCGGATCGCCGCCGGATGCAACACCATCAAGGCCGGAGCGTCGGGAAAATCGAAGTCATCTGCGCTATAGACGCCCACGACTCCCGGGCATCTCCCGCGCTGCCTTGACGTCGATCGACCGGATCGTCGCGTGCGCAATCGGTGAGCGCACGAAGTACAGCGTGAGCATGCCGTCGATCTTCAAGTTGTCGACGTAGGTGCCCGCCCCCCGCAAGAAGGTCGGGGTCCTCGACCCGCCGTACCGGCTTGCCGGAGAATGTGCCGGCGCCGAGGGTGGTCGTCATGAGGTGGCCTCCTCGAGTGCTCGGCGAACCAGGACGGTCGCAAGGTGGCGGCGGTACTCCGAAGAGGCATTGATGTCACTCGGCGGATCCGTCCCCTCGGTCGGCCGCCGCCGCAGCGTCCGCCGCGGACGCCCCGCTCCGTACGGCCTCTTCAACCGCCGCCGCCCGCAAGGGCGTGGATCCCATGTTGACGAGTGCGATGCCGGTGGTGCCGTTGACGACCGCAGCCACGCCGACGATCGCCCAGTCCTGGGCTCGGCGGTTGAACTTCTGGAACGACCATCCGGCGCCGGCCACCTTCGGCACCCGTATCTCGACCAGCATCTCATCGGCGCCGAGGGCGGTCTCGAGGAATCCTCGGAAGAAATCGACTGCGGCAATCTCCCGTCCGGCCGTCGGGCCCCTGGGCCACCAGCGTGCCCCCCAGGGCCAGGACGGCGGCGGGAAGATCCGAGGCCGGATCGCCGTGGGCCAGCGTGCCCCCCAGCGTGCCCCGGTGACGCACTTGGGGATCACCAACCTGGTGGGCGGTATAGGCGAGCAGGGGGACCTGCTCCTTCAGCAACGCCGACGTCTCGAGGTCGTGGTGGCGGGCCAGAGCGCCGATGGCGATCTCATCGCCCCGCTCCTCGATGTACGAGAGACCCGGAACCCTTCCGATGTCGATCAGCACCGACGGGATGGCCAGTCGCAGCTTCATCAGTGGCAGAAGCGAATGGCCGCCGGCGATGCAGCTTGGCCTCGTCGCCGTGCTCGACGAGCAAGTGCGATCGCCTCTTCGGTCGAACCAGCTCGGGCGTAGTCGAATGCAGCAGGGATCATGAGCTCGACCCGTTCGAGCGCGCCACGATCATCCGCACAGGCGAGCACTGCCTGCACGATGTTGTGATAGCCGGTACATCGGCAGAGGTTTCCCTCGAGGCCTTCTCGCACCCCCTGCTCGTCGAGTTGGCCCTCTTCGGCCAGGAGCGAGACCGCCGCCATCACCATCCCCGGAGTGCAGTATCCGCACTGCAATGCGTGATGCTCGCGGAACGCCTCCTGCACCGGGTGCAACGTCCCGTCCGGACCGCCGAGGCCTTCGATGGTCAGGATCTCGGCCTCGTCGGCCTGGGCGGCCAGCAGCGTGCACGACTTGACCGACTCACCATTGAGCAACACGGTGCAGGCGCCGCACGAGCTGGTATCGCACCCGATATTCGTACCGGTAAGGCCGAGCGTCTCCCGGAGATACTGCACGAGGAGGAGCCTCGGCTCGACCTCGTGCTGGCGCTTGGTGCCGTTCACCTCGACAGAAATCAGGACCATCCGCGACCACCTTCGACCTCAAACGCTCTCAAGATCGTCACCTTAGTGGGAGGTATCCGTGCACCTCGTATCGCGCCGCGCTGGTCCGGGCTCGGCCGTCCCCCTCCCGAGGTCGGTCGTCAGTGAGCCCGTCGAGCTGGTCGATGCTCTTGCGTGTTCTTCTCGGCCCAGTAGTTCCGGATGCCTTCCCGGCCCTTCCTGTTCGCCCACTGGTCCATGGTCGGTCGGTGGCCCTCGAAGGGCATGAAGGGAACGCCGTACCCGCACGAATCGGCGATACGGCTCACCTCGGTGACGATGATCGAGCGAACACCCACACCCGTTGCCCCCTGGAAACCGACCGGCCAGGTCGGCAAAGGAGGGGTCGTCGGCCAGAACCGCACGGCCCCTCCCGTGCAGGCGCACGATGCGGGGCGCTCCGGCGAAAGCGCAGAACATGACGACGATCCGTCCATTCTCGCGTAGGTGGGCGATCGTCTCGACGCCACTCCCGGTCTGGTCGAGGTACGCAACAGTCCGCTCATCGACGACGACGAACTCGTTCCGGTTGCCCTTGGGCGAGCAGTTCACCAGGCCGTCGCCCGAGAGAGGAGCCGTCGACACGAAGAAGACCGGCTGTGCCTCGAGCCATTCGGCCAGACCCTCATCGATGACCTCGTACGTCCGGCCCATGCCGCCATTATCGCACTGGCGACGCGCCGCCGGCATCAGTCCCGATGTGCCTCCCGGGCGCGCCACCAGGGGTAACGTCGCAGACGTGACACTCGACGCCAAAATAGTGACGGTCTCGGAGTCCGTCAGCCGCGGCACCCGTCGAGGACCGTTCGGGAGATGAACTCGCCGCCGCCCTGGCCAGGCACGGCTACCGCGTGGTCGAACGGCGGGTCGTCCCCGATGGGGTGGAGTCCGTCTGCCGCGGCCCTCCGAGACCTCTCCTCTTCCTTCGCCGGGCTGTTGGTGACGACGGGCGGCACAGGGCTTCTCCCCCACCGACCTCACCCCGGAGGCCACCCGCTCGGTGATCGAACGCGAGGCTCCCGGCCTGGCCGAGGCCATGCGCGCCGTCAGTCCCCTCGGGCGCCTTTCCCGCGGCGTCGCCGGTGCGACCGGTCAGTGCCTCGTGCTCAACGTCCCCGGGTCCCCCAAAGGGGCGGTCGAGTCGCTGGAGGCGGTCGTTGACGTCCTCCCCCACGCGCTCGACCTGCTCGCCGGAGGCGCACCCCATTGAGCGGCGGACGCATCGCCGGACGGCAAGGTCGTGCAGCCTGATTCCCCAGGCGGAAGGCAATAATTGCCCGAAAGCTCATTAGTGTGGCAGGAGGGCCCTGGCCACAGCGGGGGCCGAGGCTGAAAGGGTCAATTGTGAAGGACGTGCTCGACGACATCGAACAATGGCAAAGCGCTGGCCACCGCGTTGCCTTGGCCCGGGTCGTGGCCGTGATCGGTTCGGGACCACGCGACCCGGGCGCCGCCATGGCGGTGAACGATCAGGGAGAGGTGGCCGGATCCGTATCTGGCGGGTGCGTCGAGGGAGCCGTCGTCGCCGAGGCACTCGAGGTGTTGGCCAGCGGAGAACCCCGCCTCTGCACCTTCGGCTACTCGGACGAAGAGGCCTTCTCGGTCGGGCTCACCTGCGGGGGGACCGTTCGAATCTTCGTGGAGCCGCTGGACTAGTGGACGGGCTGTTCGCCCTGGTGCGCGACTGCCTGCGTGCGCGAGGAGCCCGTGGCATTGGCCACCGTCATCGAGCTCGCTCCCAGCGAAGGCGGCGCAGTCCGAGGTCCTCCCGCCTCTGGGCGCCAAGCTCGTCGTGCGCCTCGAGGCCGAGCCCGTGGGCTCGCTCGGCGAGCCTGGCCTCGACGTCGTCGTCACCCGCGACACGCAGGGAGCGCTCGACGGCGGTCACAGCGTGGCCCGCCACTACGGTCCCCACGGAGAACCCGGACGCTCCGACGTCACGGTGTTCATCGAGGTGTTCGCGCCACCACCCCGCATGCTGATTTTCGGGGCCGTCGACTTCACCGCGGCGCTGGTACGCGTGGCCAAAGTGCTCGGGTACCACGTGACGGTGTGCGACGCTCGGCCCGTGTTCGCGACGCCCGCCCGCTTTCCCGAAGCGGACGAGGTCGTTGCGGACTGGCCGCATCGCCATCTGGCCAAGGTGGCGGACCGATTGGGTCCCCGAGACGCCATCTGCGTGCTCACCCACGATCACAAGTTCGATATCCCGGCGCTCATGGGCGCGTTGAAGACCAACGTCGGCTACCTCGGCGCCATGGGCTCGCGCAGCACGCAACGTGGCCGGGTTGAACGGTTGCGGGCCGAGGGCGTGGATGCCGACGACATCCGACGGATCATGGCTCCCATCGGAATCGACATCGGCGCACGTACGCCGGAGGAGACAGCAGTCGTCGATATGCGCCGAGATCATCTCGCTGCGCGCCGGAGTCGAGGCACAGTCTCTCCGAGATGGTGCCGGTCCGATCCATCGGGTCGCCTCATGACCGAGCCTGAGCCTACAGGCGCCCGTGAGCGGCGACTGGATCGCCATCAGCGGAAGTCAGCTCCCCGTCGACGACGCCTGGAGATGGGTCGGCGTCCCCGAATGTGGAGGCATCGTCACGTTCTGCGGCACCGTCCGCGATCACTCCGACGGGCGGGCCGGCGTGACGTCGCTGGAGTACGAGGCCTATGAGGAGCATGTCGTGCCACGGCTCACCGACGTGGCGACGGCCGCCCGGACCCGGTGGCCCGAAATCGGCCGCCTGGCCCTCCTCCACCGAGTGGGACGGCTCGAAGTCGGAGAGGTCGCGGTCGTCGTCGCGGTGTCGACCCCGCATCGGGCTGAGGCGTTTGCGGCCGCGCAGTTCTGCATCGACACCCTCAAGCACACCGTCCCGATCTGGAAGCGGGAGACCTGGGAGGGCGGCTCCGACTGGAGTGTGTGCACTCCGGAGGCGCCGAGCCCGAATCCCACGACTCTTCGTTGACGTCGACCCGTTCGCCGCCGGAACCGGCGCATGAACCTTCTCTTGCCGCAGGCGGTCATGATCCCCCTCGACGAAGCGCAGCGATTCGTCCTCGGACTGTGCGCTCCGCTTCCTCCCGTCGAGCTTCCGCTCGACGACGCGCTCGGTTGCGTCCTGAGCGCGCGCGGTCATCGCCACCGAAGAGGTTCCCTCGTTCGCCAACTCGTCAATGGACGGCTACGCGGTGCGGGCCGACGACACCGCGGAGCGCCGGTCCGCCTTACGGTGATCGGCTCCATCATGGCCGGCCACCCCCTTGACCGAGACGGTCGGCCCGGGCCAGGCGGCACGCATCATGACCGGCGCACCCGCTGCCACCCGGAGCAGACGCAGTCTGCATGGTCGAAGAGACCGAAACGGCTCCCGATGGGCGCAGCGTCGTCATCGGACGTCGAGCTGCAACCGGGCGACTTCGTCCGCCAGCCTGGTCGCGACGTCGCCATCGGCGACGTCATTGCCCCCGCCGGAACCGTGCTCACGCCCGCCCACCTGGGTGTTCTGGCCAATCAGGGTGCGCTGCAGCGTGAAGGTCCATCCCCGTCCGCGGGTCGGGGTGCTCTCCACCGGCGACGAGCTCTTCTCGGGGACGGGTCCGCTCCCCCCCGGCAAGATCCGCGACGCCAACCGCCGCACCCTGCTGGCCCTCGTCCGCCGCGAGGGGTGGGACGGCATCGACCTCGGGATCGTCGGGGACGATGAGTCTGCGCTCGTGGAGTTGCTGTCCTCGGCGGCGTCGACCTGCGACGCCATCTTGACCAGCGGCGGGGTCAGCGTCGGCGACCTCGACCTGGTGCGGGTCGTGCTGGAGAAGCTGAGCGCGGGAAGATGCGCTGGATGCAGGTCGCCATCCGGCCGGCGAAGCCGTTCGCCTTCGGGGTGCTGGCGGACTCGGCGACGCCGGTATTCGGGCTCCCGGGCAATCCGGTTTCGGCCATGGTCAGCTTCGAGTTGTTCGTGCGGCCGGCCCTGCGGCTCCTGGGCGGTCATCGCGTCCTGCACCGGCCCGATCGTCTCCGCCACGACGGACGTCGACCTGCACCGGAGAGCCCGACGGCAAGCTTCACCTCTTGCGGGCCCAGCTCACGCTCGACGACGCCGGCGTCGTGGCGTGTCCGCACGACCGGCGGGCAGGAGTCCCATCAACTCCATTCCATGTCCGAAGCCAATGCGCTGATCCTCCTGCCCGACGGCGCCGGCGTGCACGCCGGAGAGCAGGTCAGCGTGCTCCTCATCGATCCCGATCGGCTGAGTTCCGATGCGTCACTCGTGCTGAACGCACCCCGACGGTCACCGGGGGCGTCGTGACCGCCCCGGTACCCGTCGCGATTTCGGTGAGACCACGTCGCGGTCGCCCCGACGAGCGAGCTCGCGCCGG
The DNA here is from genome assembly GCA_963737745.1 of uncultured Acidimicrobiaceae bacterium. GTDB lineage: Bacteria > Actinomycetota > Acidimicrobiia > Acidimicrobiales > RAAP-2 > Bog-473. The sequence goes on from CAVTTR010000012.1 coordinate 574,404, forward strand.
CGCAGACCATGCCGCTCGAGGGGCCTCTGGTCGACCGTTACGGGAGGGTGCACAACGACCTCCGCATTTCGGTGACCGACCGCTGCAACCTGCGCTGCGTCTACTGCATGCCCGAAGAAGGGCTCTCCTTCCTCCCGCAGACGCGAACTCTTGACCTTCGACGAGATCACCCGACTGGCCCGGGTGGCGAAGGGTCTCGGCGTCTCCGCTCTGCGCATCACCGGCGGTGAACCGCTCGTCCGCAAGGGACTGCCATCGCTCATCGTCGACTCTCAGCGCTCGGATTCGACGACCTGGCCATGACCACCAACGGCACGGAACTGGCGAAGGTCGCCGGAGACGTTGGCGGCGGCCGGACTGCGACGGGTCAACGTGAGTTGCGACTCACTGCGGCCCGAACGGTTCGCCGCCATCCGCCGCCGGGGAAAACTCGATGTCGTTCTCGACGCGATGAGCGCAGCCGAGAAAGCCGGCCTGACTCCCCTCAAGGTCAACGTGGTCCTCCTGCGGGGCCACAACGACGACGAGATCCTCGACTTCGCCTCCTTTGCCCGGACCACCGGCCGCATCGTGCGCTTCATCGAGTTCATGCCGCTCGACGCGCAGGGAAAGTGGGACCGGAACCAGCTCGTCCCCGGTCGCGAGGTGTTCGAGCGCATCTCGGCGGTCTGGCCTCTCGAGCCGCTCTCGGAGCCCTCGAGTGCCGCGCCGGCGGAACGATTCCGCTTCGCCGACGGCATCGGTGAGATCGGCCTGATCTCCAGCGTCTCGGAGCCATTTTGCGGCACGTGCAATCGGCTTCGGGTCACCGCCGACGGAGCGCTGCGGAATTGCCTGTTCTCCGACGACGAGCGAACCGTCCGCGACCTCTTGCGCAACGGCGGGACCGATGCCGACCTCGCCCTGTTGTTCCGGCGAGCCGTGTGGGCCAAGTTCCCGGGCCACGGGATCAACGAGCCGGGATTTCTCAGCCCGGCCCGCTCCATGTCGATGATCGGCGGCTGAACGGTGGCCCGCCTTCGCCTTTTCGGACCGGCCCGCGAGGCGGCGGGCACGGCCAGCGTCACGCTGCCCGGACAGAGCGTGTCGGCCATCATCGCCGCCGCAGAAGCGCAGTTCGGAGAGGCGTTCTCCCAGGTGGTGGCCGTTTCCAACATCTGGCTGAACGGAGAGCCCGTCGAACCCGACACGCCGGTGGATGACGGCGACGAGGTCGCGGTGATCCCCCCGGTCTCGGGAGGATGAGTACGCCACCTCGCCCAACCGGGCCCGAGCGGGCTCGGTCGCGGCTCCCTGACCCACATCGACGAGCATGGTCGGGCCCGCATGGTGGACGTCACGGCCAAGCCCCTCACGCGACGGGTGGCTCTCGCCAAGTGCGTCGTCGTGACGCCGGCGGATGCCACCAAGGTGCTCGGTGAAGCTCCCGATGGACTCGACGCGGTGGAGGGAGCCCGGTTCGCCGGCATCCAAGCGGCCAAGCAGACCTCATCGCTCATCCCCCTCTGTCATCCCATCCGTATCGATCGGGTGGCGGTCGACGTGGTCGTCGATGTGCACCGGATCGAGATCAGCGCGGTCACCGAGATCGTCGAGCGGACGGGCGTCGAGATGGAGGCGCTGACGGCCTGCGCCGTCGCTGCCCTCACCCTCGTCACGAGCCCTCATCCACGTCGACCCAGAGGCTTCCATTGAGGAACTGACCCTCTGGCACAAGTCCGGAGGCCGGTCCGGCAACTGGGAGCGCAGCGGCCCCGAGAGCCGGCTGACCCGGAATGTCGCTCCGGTCGAGCCAACGGCGGTGGCTACCACGGGCTCTGGAGGGCACACCGCAAGCACCGCGGCCTCTGAGGGCGGGAATTCGTAGAGTCGATCTACTCGCATTTACAGCATTTCTGTCCTAGAAAGACCGCTTCTACGCCTGAAATGCCCCCTTGATTTCGCAGATGCGCTACAGCTTTGTTACCTTGGCGACATGTTCATCGCCCCGGATTCTCGAAGAGTTCGCTTGCACGCGGCTCGCCGTGTCACCGCGATCGGAACCTTGCTCGCACTCGGAGCATCCGCCATGGTCGGCGCGACGGGCACCGCCGTCGGAAGCAGCGAGCTACGCACTCGGGCCCGGTCGATGTTCTCTCGGCCGGATCGCTCCAAGACCTGATGCAAGACCAGGTAGGACCGGCGTTCCAAAAGGCGACCGGGTATACGCTCGACAACATTTCTATGGGATCGACCGCGTTGGCGAGCAGCATTGCCGGTGGGACCTTGCAAGGGGACGTCTTCATCAGCGCCTCGCCCGCCGTCAACGCCTCCCTCGAGGGATCGAGCAACGGGAACTGGGTTTCGTGGTACGACCAGTTCGCCAGCTCTCCGTTGGTCCTCGGCTACAACCCCAGCAGCAAGTTCGCCCAAGCGTTGAAATCCAAGCCCTGGTACGAGGTCGTCTCCGAGCCGGGCTTCCATATCGGACGGACCGACCCCACCACCGACCCCAAGGGTGTTCTGGCCGACGACGCTCTGAACCAGGCCGCCAAGAAGCACAACCTTCCCGAGCTCCACACGCTCGGAACTGAGACCAGCGATGTGTTCCCCGAGACGTCTCTCGTCGGAGAGCTACAAGCCGGGACAGCTCGACGCCGGCTTCTTCTACGGAGTCGAGGCGGCCGCTGCGCACATCAAGACGGTTCCCCTCACCGGTACTTCATTGGCCGGCGACTACACCATCACCATTCTCAATAAGGCTCCGCACGAGGCGGCCGCCGTCGCCTTTGTGAACTTCTTGGCTCGGCAAGGCCGGCCGGAAGATCCTGGCCACGAATGGTGTCGTGGCAGCTACGCCCAAGGTCAGCGGGTTGGAGTTTGCCCCGATCGGCATTGAGGCGGCTCTGAAGTAGTGACTCGGGGGTTCATAAAGAGCCCCCTGCCGTGGCTCGGGGGCCTGATCGTCCTCTACCTGGCCATACCGGTCATCGGTTTTGTCGTTCGATTCGTAGGGGCGCAGAATCGCGGTTTCGCCAACCCGGGCCTCTTTCCTTCGCTCTTCGTCTCCCTCGAAAGCGCCACGATCTCCTTGGTCCTCATCACGCTGCTCGGGGTGCCCCTGGCCTATCTGTTGGCCCGGTCGAGTGGCCGGGTGGCCTCCTTCATCGGGCTGATCGTGATGTTGCCGCTCGCCCTCCCTCCGTTGATGAGCGGCATCCTCCTCATCTACCTGGTCGGTCCGTACACCTACCTGGGCCAACTCTTCGATGGTCGTCTCACCATGTCGCTGACCGGCGTCGTGCTGGCCCAGACCTTCTGTGCCGCCCCCTTCCTCATTGTGGCAGCCAGATCAGCCTTCGGTGCCGTCGATCCGGCCATGTTGGACGTGGCGTCGACGCTCGGACATTCCGAATTCTCGCGATTCCGTCGGGTCGCGCTCCCGGTCGCCGCCCCGGGTATCCGCGCCGGAATGCTGCTGGCCTGGTTGCGCGCCTTCGGTGAGTACGGCGCCGTCATCGTCCTCGCCTATCACCCGTTCTCGCTGCCCGTCTATACCTACAATCAATTCAGTGGGGCGGGACTGCCGACGACGCTCGCCCCAACTGCGTTGGCCCTTGGCGTGGCCGTCATCGTCGTCGCTCTCAGCCGACTGCGACTTCGACTGCGAGGTTTCGCGAGCAGCTCGATTGCGCTTGCCGAACCCGTGTCGCCGGCGGCCGCCACACCGACGCCCGTCAGCTTCGACATCGACTACAACCTCGGCACATTTCATCTGGCCCTCAGTCATCAGGCCCAAGGGACTCACCTGGCCATCCTCGGCCCTTCCGGCTCCGGCAAGTCCGCCCTGCTCCGCTGTCTCGTCGGCCTCTATGGCTCCGCACCCGGCGCCGTTTCGTACGGGACGCGACCGGTGACCGACACGCCGCCTGAGGGTCGTCGGGTCGGCTACGTCGCTCAGGGGTTTTCCCTCTTCCCCCATCTCACCGTGTGGGAGCAACTCCTCTTTGCCAAGGGGGCCACTCCTCAGAACGCCTCGTACTGGCTCAGCCACCTTCGACCTGAGAGGCCTACAGGATCGATATCCATCTCAACTTTCAGGGGGGCAACGACAGCGGGTGAGCCTCGCCCAAGCCCTCTGTAGATCTCCCGACCTCCTCTTGTTGGACGAGCCGTTCTCCGCGCTCGACGCCCCCGTGCGCCACGAGCTACGACGCGAGCTTCGGCGACTTCAGCAAGAGACGGGCTTGGCAACCGTGCTTGTCACCCACGACCCCGAAGAGGCGGCATTCTTGGCCGACCAGGTCATCGTGCTATCCGAGGGACGTGCATTGCAGTCCGGCACCGACGCGAGAGACATTCAGTCGGCCTGCTTCGCCCGAAGTGGCTCGCCTGCTCGGCATCTCGAATCTGCGCCCGGCCGTGCTCGAGTCCGACGGGTGGATCAATGCCGATGGCGTCCTCATCGCCGTCGAAACTGGAGAGATCCCGTCCGGGACGCCCGTGCTCTGGAGCATTCGACCTGAGCGCATCGCCCTCCGACAGTCGGGTGGTCTCCTGGGCACCTTCACCGACGTCGCTGACGTCGGAACCGCTGTCGACTTGTTCATTTCTCTCAGCGCAGGCCTTGAGATCCAAGCGCGCACCGTGGGCCCGGTTGCATTCGAGATCGGTGACATGTGCCACGTTGATCTACCGCCCGAGGCGATCACGTTGTGGCCTGATGCGAGAAAGATGCCCTGAGCATCCGCACCTTCCGGCTGTCAAAATTCAGCGGGGACTTCTACTCCGACATTTGTTGCTTTCACCACCGCGTCAGCAATCATTCCCGGTTCCAGTTCCAGTTCGTCTGCCGCCTCACGCGTGATCAAAGCCACGAAGCGATGGGGTCCCGACTGGATCTCAACCTGGGCCGCCACGCCATCCTTGATCACCCGAGTGACAATCCCCAAGAAGCGGTTGCGTGCCGACTGTCCTCGGGGATTATCTCGACGTTGCTCGCCGGCGATCTCCGTGGCCAAGCGGGCCAGGTCTGCTCCGTCGACGTAACGCTTTCCGCCTGCACGCACCGTGGTCTCGAGCCGGCCTGCATCGGCCCAGCGCCGGACAGTGTCAGAGCTCACCCCTAAGAGTTCGGCTGCCTGACCGATCCGGTATTCCGCCATCTCCACAAGGTAGCAAGGGACAAACCACGCGAGGCCGAGTTCGGTCCCGGTCAGCAGTGCTAAGGCACCTGATCGCGGCCGAGGTCCGCCTTGTTCTCCTTCAGCCACCCAGGGGCATTGCGGGCTGCCCATGCTTCGCTGACCCAACCCTTGAGCATCGAACGCAGAGATTCGGGATGGGCCAAGGCAAAGAGAATATGGCCGATGACAACGATGAAGATGGCCAAAGCCAGCACGTCGTGGACGAACGTGGCCCCGGTGCGCCAACTGACGGGGAAGAATCCGAACCACTTCAAAACGAAGCCGGTGGCCAGCATGACCAAAATCGATCCACCGACAAAGATTGCGTTGAGCTTCTGTCCGGGATTGAATTTGTCCACGACCGGCGGTGCCTCTCGTCCCAAGTGGCGTAACCAACTGCACCTCATCATGGGTCCACACGTTGATGCGCCGAATGTCGCGCCGCATTTGCGCTCCCCAGGGGCCGACCAGCGAAATGACAATGGGGACGGGAAGTGCGATACCGCTCCATACGTGGATGTCGGCCACCAATGCCCTGCGACCCACGACGTCGGACAAGGAAGGAAAGTACAGAGCCAAGGCGGTAACCATCAAGATGCCGAACAAGAGGGCATTCGCCCAGTGAGCAGTGCGCTGCACCGCGTCGAATCGTAAAATCCGAGACACGGATTGTGGTTCAGCCTCGACCTGTGACTTCATCCCGATCCTCAACTCAAGGATTTGTCGGTTGGGCCGGTCGAACCGTCTCGCCACCCATTCACGGGGTAACCATTGAGCTCCCAGAAACCGGGAATGACCCGGTCTACGACACGGATGGCTGAGAGCCATTTCAGCGATTTGTACCCGAACATCGGCCCTACATAGAGACGTACCGGACCGCCGTGTTCGGTCGTGACAGGGGCACCGAGCATCCGGTAGGCCACGATGACGTCGGGAAGTCGAGCCTGATCCAGGGTCAGGCTCTCGGAGTCGGCCCCGTCGTAGGATTCGAAACTGAGAGCTACGGCGCCCTCCTTCACGCCTGCATTGTCCAGTATGTCGGAGAGCTTCACTCCCTCCCAGTGGACGTTCGGAACCGTCCACCCGGTGACACATTGGAACTCTTGGACAAAAGAAGTTGCCGGCATCGCCTTGAGGTCGGCCAGGGTGAAGATTTGGGGATTGTGGACCAGGCCACTGACTTCGAGTCGATAGTCAGACTCCGAAATCTCTGGGTACGAGCCGGTAATCGTATAGATGCGGAACCGATTCCCTCCGGGAAGCAGGCCCCCCAGACCACCCCCGAACGCGTTCCCCAGAGCATTCTGAACCTTGGCGCCGAAAACGATCCCTGCTGCTCCCAGCACCCCCATGCCGAGAAAGACCCTGCGACCCACGGCAACGCGTGAGACAGCCTTCCTGTCGGTTTGACGCTTCGCCGGCGCAGACACTGCTTCGAAGCATACGGAACCCGGTAGGCGTGGGTACGTCGCCCGCCCATCCCCTTGGGCCGCTCGACACGCTTTTGCTTGGCGAGCGGATTGGGGGGTCAACCAGGGGGTGAACCCATGGTCGGCGACCGAAGCCCCGAAACGTGCGCTCCGCATGGATTATGAGGCGATTGGGCTTCTCACTCCGCGAGCCGAATATTGCTCAACGTTTCGAGTTGTCTTCGCCGTTCTTCCGGGCCGACACCAACGCCTGATGGTCCAAACGCGTCTGCTCGCCGTACTTGGCGACGAACGACACCATTGCGTCATCAAACTTCGTGCTGGTGCCCAAATATCCGCTGATGATCGCCGCGTGTCCAGAGCGGGCATGGGCTCGGGACAGCGTGTGCCCACACACCTCGCAATAGCTGGCGAAACCAACTGGTTGCATCGCGTCGATCTCAACCGATCCTTTCATGTCACGGAACTGTCGTACGTAGTCGTGGCCACGAAAGCGGGTTCATCCAAGATGGATATCGCTCGCTGCTTGCATCAAGCGCTGGCCTACGACCACTCTCTGCCCGTGATTGGGGTACTCCGATCGCCCTGCGTGCCGGGCCAACACGCCCTCGTTGGCCTCCTTCAGCTGCAAGAAGATCGGCGTCCGACCGTCTGGATCCATCAGGAAGGAAAGAAAACACCGGGTCCCCACACTCCCGATGCCAACGACCTTGCGAGCCGTATCGATCACGACGTACTGCTCGAGTAATAGACGGCGGTCCGCGGGGAGGGACTCAGCGTACCCGGAGATCATCCTCGCACCCTCCTGTACTTCGGGATCTTCGTGATCGATCAGCGGAGGGTCGTCCACAATGCGTCGACCGCCTTCACTAAAAGCCGTGAGCCTCGGAAGAGCCGTCAGACTCGTACGCTGACGAACCTTGTCCACCTTCAGCGCCCGTTTGAGGTCCTTTGCCCTCCTCTGGCGGGCCATCTCCAGCACCTTTTGCACGTCGATACGGTCGTACCACACGTCGAGAGGTCCAAGTTCCGCCAGATCTCGCATGCGCTCTCGGTACGCCCGGACCGTTCCGGCGACGGAATCCGCCGTTTGAGTGACGTCCATGCTTGCCGGGGACACGGTCGTCTCGGCCTTTCGGGGCGCCGGAGACACTCCATCACCTAGATAGCCAGCGGCCATCACTTCGGCTGGCACCCGAATCCACGGGGCACGCAGGGGCACCTCGACGACGGGCGGGGCGGACGAGGTGCGGAAGGGGCGTATGACCTCCTGAGTACACCGGCCGTGCTCCGCGGCTACGTGAGGCTCAGAGCCGCTTAACGGAACCGGACGTCCTGGTTGGAGCTCAAGCGTGCGCTCCAAAGCGGCACGGCACTTCGCCCCGATCGGGGTACTGACACCAATATGTTCCTGATGCTGCCCTCCTTGGCCGCCGACTGAGCATCCATCAGACTGCCCATGTGATGGCGATCGCGGACGCGCCGCTGGAGGTCTCAGGTCGAAGGCGCGCCCGCGATCGCAGGAGAAAGGGCGCGCTAACGGTTGCCCTGTACCGTTTCCGGCGCACGTTCCGGCAGCGCCGCGGCGCCTACTTGTCGCTCGTCTTGCTGATCGGCCTCGTGGGCGGCCTCTCCATGGGCGCTCTTGCCGCCGCCCGGCGCACCGCGTCGTCCTTCCCCACCTTCCTGGCCAGCACCAACCCGTCCAATCTGAGCCTCGGCACGGCGCTGTGGAATCCGGCGCTCGGGTACACCACCGGCTACAACGGCGCTCTCGTGGCCCGAATCGCCGGCCTGCCCCTCGTCAAGCGGGCGGAGAGCTACGCGGCCATCTACAGCGAGCCGATCGGCGCGAACGGACAACCGACGGTGGCAGCCGATAAGGCCAACTTCGACGTCAACGGAAGCGTCAACGGGCTGTACTTCAACCAGGACCGGGTCACCGTGGTACAAGGACGGATGGCCGACCCCACGCGGGCCGACGAGATCATGATGACCGTGGGTGCCGCCGATTCCCTGGACCTCCACGTCGGGCAGACCGTCACCTGGGGCACCTACACCAGCTCCCAGTTCGGATCGCCGAACGCACCTCCGCCCCTGCACGAGAGGCTCACCCTGGTGGGGACCGTTGTCCTCAACAGCGCCGTCGTACAGGACGAGACCGATGCCGACGGCCCCACGACCGTCATCTTCACACCGGCCCTCACGCGGCGGCTGGAAAACTGCTGTTCGAACTACACGTTTACCTTCCTGCAGCTCGACCAGGGCAGCCGGGACGTGCCGGCGGTCGAAGCGAAGCTCGAGGGCGTCATGCCCTCCAAACTCCCCCACGACTTCTACGACACCTCCATCGACGTCACCAAGGCTCAGAATGCCATCAAACCCGAAGCCATCGCCCTCGCCGTGTTCGGCCTCATCGCCGGGCTCGCTGCGATCGTTATTGCGGGTCAGGTGATCGGCCGGCAGTTGGGTTTCTGGGCTCCGGAGGAGGGCACCCTGCGCGCCCTCGGTGCCAACCCGTTCATGACCGCGGGCGACGCGTTGCTGGGGATCATGGGCGCCGTCGTGGTGGGCGCGCTGGTGGCTGTCGCCGTCGCCGTCGCGCTCTCCCCGCTGGCCCCACTGGGCCTGGTGCGGCCCTACTATCCCGACCCCGGAGTCGCCTTCGACTGGACGGTGCTCGGCCTCGGGGTCGCGGTGCTCGTCGTTGTCCTCGGGTCCGTGGCGATAGTGCTCGCCGTGCTGCGGGCGCCGCAGAGCGCTAGGCCCCGCCGCCCGCCCCGCGCACCTTCGCTCATTCAAGATGCCGCGTCCGCGAGCGGCTTGCCCGTCTCGGCGGTCACCGGCATCCGCTTCGCGCTCGAGCCGGGGGCGGAGACCGAGGCCGTGCCGGTGCGCTCCGCCATCCTCGGTGCGACCCTGGCCGTGGTGGTCATCATCGCCACCGTCGTATTCGGCACCAGCCTCAACTCCCTTATATCGCACCCTCGCCTCTTTGGATGGAACTGGAACTACGCCCTGAGCGCCGGAGGTGGGGTCGGCGACATTCCCGCCGCGGAGTCGGCGACGTTGCTCGACCACGATCCGAGCGTGGCGGCCTGGTCGGGGTACTGGTTCGGCAACTTGCAGATCGACGGCCTCACGGTGCCCGTGCTCGGTGGGTCACCAGGTGCAACTGTGGCGCCACCGATCCTGACCGGCCACGGCTTCGACGGGCCGAATCAGATCGTGGTAGGTCCCGGCACGCTGGCCCAAATCCATAAGTCGGTCGGGGACTCCGTCACGGTGCGTTACGGGACGACCACCCCTCACCTCCTCCGCATCGTCGGCACAGTCACAATGCCCGCAGTGGGCGTCGGCGGCGTCACGGGGCATGCCTCCATGGGGACTGGAGCGGTGGTTCCCTACCAGCTCCTCCCCGCATCGGTACGCAACCAGTTCAGCGTGTCCCCGGCCGGCCCTAACACCGAATTCGTGCGCCTCAAGCCCGGGGCAAACGCCAAGACCGCACTCCGCTCGCTGAACCGCATTGCGGCGGAGATGACGACCCCGGGGAACTACGGGAGCTACGTGCTGGGGGTCGAGAGGCCGGCCGAGATCGTCAACTACCGATCGATGGGTGCCACCCCGCTGATCCTCGGCCTCGGGTTGACCGCGGGCGCGGTGACCGCTCTCGGCCTGACCCTCGTCGCCTCGGTCCGGCGCCGGCGGCGTTCCATGGCCATGCTGCGGACGCTCGGCTTCACGGGCCGCCAGCTGAGAGCGAGCGTGGCCTGGCAATCCAGTATCGCCGTAGTAATCGGGCTCGTGGTCGGGGTGCCGCTGGGAGTCGTCGTCGGGAGGTTCCTGTGGGATCTCTTCGCCAGAAACATCTACGTCGTGCCCAGTCCGACCGTACCCGCCCTGGCGATCGTGGCCATCGCACTCGGTGCCCTGGTCCTCGGCAACCTGATCGCCGCTATTCCGGGACGGATCGCGGCCCGTACGCCGGCGGCGCTGCTCCTGCGGGCCGAGTAATGAAGGAATGACCAGCCGACCTCAACGCGATGATGGCGCGCATCGGCAGAAGGATGCCCTTGAGGCCTGTAAACCCTGATCGCTTGACTTCTAGCGTTCAGCTTTTGCACCTGTCAGAACGCTCGCTGAGCCGGCAAGCGTCTCCTCCTGATCGTGTCGGGGGGGTTGCAACCATCACTACACCGCCTGCCTGGGTGATGAAATGTGCGACTAACGTCCTGACCAGCATCCCTTATCCGGCCAGACGTATCGCGCGCCAGCACGTCGAGCGGCGTCGCAGAGCGCCAGTCGCTGATATGACGCCGGAAGGCTCATTCTGTGCGACTGATGGGTGCAAACCCTTGCTCCATCGCGAACTTGACAAGTTGCGCACGAGTCCGAAGTCCGAGCCTCTTGCGTAACGCTGAGCGTTCCGACTCCACAGTGCGGAGTGACACACCGAGGAGACTCGCTATTTCCGAGTTCTTATAGCCAATGGAAACGAGCCGCAGCACTTCGATCTCCCTATGTGTCAGGCGGTCATTTTCATTTATGAGCGGTGTGGTGGGGGGAGAACTGGGCGACTTCGGCAGGGCAGCGCGCTCTTCGACCTCCACTCGGCCGAGAGCTTGGGCCGCAAGACGGGTAATCAGGTCGAGCCGGCTGAGTTGATCCGCGGAGAAGGACTGTGGACGGTCCCAGGCGAACCCTACCGCGCCTAGGGCACTTCCGTCCGTTGCAAAAAGAGGGAGCGAGGCGGTAGCCATCAACGACGCCGCCAGCGTGTCGGCCAAGAGATTGGGATAGTGCTGCGCGATCGCTTGAGGTGAGCCGAGCAGGACTGTCCGGCCGGTCTGCATCGCCTCACACAGTGGCGTCTGGGCGCTGAGGGGGAACGCATCCCATCGGTCGGCAATGTCCTGATCGAGGGCCGAGCCATGTACAACCCGGACCCAACCGTTGGACGGATCGAGCAGTGCCAAGTTGGAGAATGATGCGTCTGCTGCCTGAGAACCGACCTCGGCGACTGCGCGGGCGACCTCCCTGGGCCTTCTCGCATCCGCCAGCGCGCTCATCCACTGCCAGAGAGCGTCTTCGGACACCATACCCATCGCCCCCTCAACAGTCCAGGTCAGGCACCACAACGCAGTTTGCCAGGTGCCTTAAATAGTCCAAGAGCCTATTGCAGTCATAACCAGCCATACGTACTGTTGCGGAAAAGCCGCAAACCAATCTGGGCGCCCGGTCTTTCGACGCCGAGAATGGGACCGCGACGGGCATGGGGTCCTACAGCGTGGCCCAATGCCAAACTGCGAGCACAGGCTGATGACCAGTGATGGCAGAGAGATTGTCGCGACAAGTGACCAAGGTCGGCGACGTTCACGTCGTGGTGCTCAGAGGCGAAGTTGACAGCGAAACGGCGAAGGGACTGTCGGACTGGTTGGTCGAGATCGCCGGTTCCCCAGTTGTCATCGATCTGTCCGAGCTAGCCTTCATCGACAGTTCAGGCGTAGCTACCCTCATGATCATCGCCAAGAGTCAGATGACAGCCAACGATAATGAGCTGATCCTCACGCGGCCTCACCCGATCGTAAGGCGCGTCCTAGAAATAGTAGGGATGTCCGGCTGGGTGAGGGACTGGGACCCCAAGTGGGACGCTGACTCGTAGGTCTCCCCGCCAATCCCGGCGACGGCGTCGGGTAGCGAACGGGAGAACCACAAACCCGACTCCACATGGCACGTGGCACTCCGCCTACGTGGCGGGCCGTTTCCCGGTGTCGGAGGACCGGCTGGCAACCGAGGTCCACGCCCCGGTCGGAGCTGCGGGTGGCGGCGTGACTGACTCCAATGGCCTCGAACTGGGTTCGCGTGGATTCGCCGCAATGGATTGTGCTTTGTACAGGGTGACAAGGCACTCTTGTTGTGACGCCTTGTACCCGTAGGATAGGTATATAAGCGTTGCTGAGTTCCGGGTCTCAGACCGTGGCCAGATGGCGCTACCCGCTCAGGCCAGGCGTCGCTGGCACCTGAAGGACGGCGGTTCCGTCGAGGTGGCAGATCTCGGTGATGCGCTGCTCATCGTCACTGCTGGCCGGGGCGGGCTGCGCTCAATTCTTCGCGAAGCGATCCAAGAGGCCGGCGGATATTCCAAGTTGGCCGGCCAGGTGGCCGCTGAAGACCCTGATCTCGCGTAACCACCACCGTGGACGTGATCATCGACGACCTTCGCTCCCCCCGTCGTGGCCCTGATCCGAACAATTCGTGTTGGGTCCATGACGTAGGTCGCGTCACAACGAGCTGGACTACGCTCACGGCCTTCTGCTTGTAGGTCTGGTGACCTGAGATGCCGACAAGAGGTTGACCTTGGTAGATAGCAATGCTCTATCCGAATCCACGTCAACCCGGCCAAACAAACCGATAGTTCTCATCGGGGGAACGAACGGCGCCGGCAAGACACGACTTGCGCGACGGCTCCTTTCGTCTCGAGGTCTGGATCATATGCTCGGAACCGGCTTCGTCCGAGAGGTCCTGCGATCAACCACGATCCGAGAGCGGGATCCTATTTTGTTTGAATATTCATTTGCAGGTCCAGAACCGTTTCGCACTCTCATGGCGCAAGCGCAGAGCCTGCGGCCAGCAATTCTTAGCTGCATTGATCGGGCGAGTCGGGAGGGGACGTCATTGGTAATAGAAGGGACCCACCTCATTCCTGATTTGTACGTCCAAGTAGCAGAGGTTTCGGCGTTTGTGATCCTTGCCGCGCCATTCGATATCGCGCTCCATGAGAGCTGGCTCCTTGGAGATAGTCACACATACCGCACATTCGAAGAGTCCGAATTACAGGCAGTAAGAAAAATCGACGGGATGCTCCTCGACCGAGCCGTACAGTATGGGGTTCCCGTTCTCTATCCGGATGACATCGAATCATTCTCGATGAGTGATGGGTTCTAGCGGTAGATGCCAGGGATCGTTGGGCTTGGAAACCCACTCCAGACACTGCAAACCCTGGTTCTGAAGGCTTCTCCAGAGGCGCAGGAGCGCCGGGTTCTGGTTCGGGAGTTGGTCGACTGCACGTCCTTTACCAGGAGGTTGGTCTCCAGCAGTCGGAGTTTG
>CAVTTR010000013.1:0-114530 GCA_963737745.1 uncultured Acidimicrobiaceae bacterium
CAGGTAGCGGGTCTCGACCCGCTCGAGAATGAGGCCATTGGGCACCGAGATGACGAAGACACCGTCGGCGAATTCCACCGGCTCGAGACCCGAAAGCCAGAGTTGCCACGTCGTCTCAGAAACTTGCTCGCGGAGCGACCCCGTGCACCGGTTCCATAGTTCTCCGGCTTGATTCACCGCGTCGTCCGATAATCCTTCCTCCGTCCGTGGCGTCCTGGGCAGGTCTGAACGTTCCTCGGTGCGGGTAATTCATCGAAGGTACACCGTGCCGCCCCGGTCGACTAGTGGGGATTGTCCAATCGCGCCTAACATGGACGAACTCCACTACCACTGGCCCCACAACCAGCTGGTGATACGAACTCTGTTACGCCCCGGCCCTGCCGTGCAAGCGTGGCGAAAGGCAGATTGACGTGAAGCGCACCTATCAACCGAATACCCGCAAGCGGGCCAAGACGCACGGCTTCCGCAAACGCATGTCCACGCGTGCAGGCCGGGCCATATTGAAGTCGCGGCGGCTCAAGGGGCGCCACCGTCTCACCGTCTGAGCCGCACGTGCCCCCCAGGACGGTTGGAAGAATCCAAACCAAGGCTGCCTTCGGCCAACTGCAACGTTCCCGTGCCCGGGCGACGAGCGGACCCGTACGCGCCACGTTCTCCCCGGTCGAGGCCGGGGTTGAAGGTGTATTTCCCCAGGTCGGGTACGCAATTGGGAAACATTGCGGGAATGCGGTCACTCGGAACTCCTTGCGTCGACGGATGCGGGAGTCGGTGCGCAGTGTCGCCAGCGACCTCCAGCGTGGCATCTACTTGCTCCGCGTCGACCCGACGGCCGCGCAGTGTGAGCCGGCGAAGTTCGTGACATTCGTGCAGCAAGCGCTGCTGGGGGCACCCAAATCATCTCGAGGTATGTCATGACAACCGCAGAGACATCCTCGAACCGGGCCGTACGTGCAGCGATCCGCATTTTGGAGGGGTACCAAGGAGCTACGTCGGGCCGCATCTCCCCTTGCCGCTTCTACCCGAGTTGTTCGAACTACGCCATCGATGCTTTCACCGAACACGGTTTCTGGCAGGGCTTCGCCTTGACGGCGAAACGCTTGGCGCGTTGCCGTCCATTTGGGCCACACGGTGTTGATCTGGTGCCGCTGCACGTGCACACCAAGAACGGGAATGGCCGACGATGAGTCCCCTCTTGGGCGAAAACGCCCTGTTCAAGTCGATCGGTGAGATTTTCCACCCATTGTTCGAACTCTTCGGGCTGATCCTGGCCGGCATATACGCCGTTATTCCGAATTACGGCGTGGCGATCTTCGGATTGACCATCGTGATCATGGCCGCCCTCACCCCGGTGACGATCAAGAGCACAAAGTCGATGTTGGCGATGCAACGCCTGCAGCCCGAGATGAAAAAGCTGCAGGTCAAGTACAAGGGACCGGAGAACCGCGAGCAACTGAACGCGGAGATGATGAAGCTCTACAAGGAGAACGGAACCGGGCCCTTTGGTGCGTGCCTACCGAGCCTCTTGCAAATGCCGTTCCTCATTGTCCTGTATTCGCTTATTCGTGGCTTGTCATTTGGGGTAGTCAACAAGGCCGGAATAGTTACAAAAGCTACCCCCCGCTACGTCCCGACTAATTCCCGTATCTATCACGATTTGGTGCAGAGCAAAGGGCAAATGCACTGGTGGTTCGGGATGGACCTTTCGTCCTCTCCCTTCACGCATCACGGGGCAAATCAGGCACTACTCATCATCCCTTACCTGGTTTTAATCGGCATGGCGATCTTCCTGCAGTATTACCAAATGAAGCAAATGAATAGCCGCAATCCGCAGGCTGCGGCAGCGAATCCTCAAATGCAGCAAATGCAGAAATTCTTCCCGATCATTTTCGGTGTTATTTACCTACGAGTGGCCGCAGGTGCAACCATTTACATGGTTGTGTCGTCGGCCATGAGGATCGGAACGCAGGAGTTCATGTTCCGAACGGGAATGGTGACTCCCGTTGGTGCTCCGCCCAAGGAGAAGGAGTCAGAGCGCGAGATAGGTGGGGCCACGGGCTCCAAGTCTCCGAAGGCGCTCGAACCGGGTGACGAGAAACCGCCCCCGGCCGCGAAAAAGACCCCGGTCAAGGGCATTACACCACCAAAGGGAACCGCCACCCCGAAAAACGGCGCAGCGACCAATGGGAAGAGTGCCACCAATGGCAAACCGCCCGGCACGGTGCGACGTACGACCAACGCCAGGTCGACGAACAGGAGGGGCACCGCGGCCGGAAAACCCGGCGGTGCAAATGGGAAGAAACCATCACAGGACGCGGAAATCGAGCTAGTGCCGGTGCAGAAAGAGCATCCACGCTCGCGATCCAAGAGGACAAGAAAGGCTCGATAGAGCGTGGAGTGGGTTGAAGTCGCAGGTAAGACCATTGCTGAGGCAACAGAGCACACGTTGGACCAACTGGGCGTGGCCGAAGGCGATGCCGAAGTCGTCATCGTCACTGAACCCAAGGTGGGCCTGTTCGGGCGCATGAGGGTAGAGGCCCGCGTCCGTGCCCGGGTGCGGCCGGTCGGTGCGCGCCCGAAGCGGGAACGCTCAAGGGATCGAAACCGAGGAGCGAAGGGTGGGCAGGGAGCGAATAGTTCAGGGAGTAGGCCCAGCGCACCTCGCGGCGAGGCGAGACCGACGACGAGCGGTTCGGCCGAGGGGAACGGGATCGGCACCAGTCGGTCGGCCCGTCGACGGCGCAACCGCAGCCAAGGAGTGGGAGGCGCGAACGGGAATGCCCAAAATGGAGCCGCTTCCTCCCAAAGTCGCCAATCCGCCAATGGAGCGCCACGGAACCCGCAACGCATCACAGAACCGAAGGAGACAGTTGACATGGCCGAAGGAATGACGCTCGAAGAGCAAGGTGAAGTGGGCCGAGCGTTCCTCGCCGGTTTGCTCGCCGAGTACGGCGTGTCGGCTTCGGTGGAAATGCGTCTGCTTGATGAGGAGACGGTGGAGATCGCCGCCGTAGGAGAGGAACTTGGCCTTCTGGTCGGTCCACGCGGATCGACCCTCAGCGCCTTGCAGGATCTCACTCGGGCGGTGGTCCAGCGGCAGTGCCCGTCGCGCACAGACCGCATCCTGGTTGATGTGGCTGGGTACCGCGAGAAGCGCTCGGCGGCTTTGAAGCGATTCAGCACCCAGATCGCTGAGGAGGTAATCGCTTCGGGTCAGGAGAAGGCGCTCGAAGCCATGAGTCCGGCGGATCGCAAGGCCGTTCACGACGCGGTGAACGACATTGACGGGGTATCCACTCGCTCTGAAGGCGAGGATCCCAACCGCTACATCGTCATCGCTCCCGCCAGCTGAGCACGTCCCCGTCGATGTCGGAAGCCGACAACGACGGTAAAACCGGGAGTCTCGCCGGAGTACTCCTGGCTGCGCGCGAGGCGGGCTTCCTTGGTCCCGGACCCATTGAACGCCACCTCCGTCATGCGCAAGGCTTCGTCGATTTGGCGAAGCGCCAGCCTCGAAGCACCACAGGCCCACGCATCTTGGACCTGGGGTCCGGCGGAGGGTTGCCCGGCCTTGTTGTGGCCGAGCAGTGGCCGGAAGCAACGTTGGTCCTGCTCGACGCAAATCGCCGCCGCGTCCACTTTCTCGAGCAGGCGGTTCGATCCTGCGGCTTGCAAGGTCGGGTCAATGTGCTCCAGCAGCGTGCCGAGGTGGGCGGTCGAGACCCCGAGTATCGCGGCCAATTCGACGGCGTTGTGGCTCGCTCCTTTGGGACCCCAGCGGTCGTGGCCGAGTGTGGTGCTCCATTCCTTCGTGTTGGAGGCTGGATGATTGTTTCAGAACCACCCGGCCCGGCCAGTTCTGAAGCCGACAAAGGGGAAGAGAAGGCGCAGTCTCCATTGCAGGTCCCAGATGAATCTGGGCGCTGGCCGTCGGCGGCCCTGGCCCAACTCGGACTCGCCCCGACCGGGCTTTGTCCGATCGGACTTCGGCTATCAGATTCTCCGGCAGACCGAACCCTGCCCCGAGAAGTTTCCCCGTCGCGATGGGGTTCCCAGCAGAAAGCCGTTGTTTTCGTAACAGGCGCCGAACTGTTCGTCGTCGTAGTCACCCTGGACGACACCAAGAAGGACTCATCCAGTGGATAGAGGTTGCCGCTCAGGGCTCCGACGGCACCACACGAACGCCATGGGGGTTACTTCTCCAATGCCTTCGGGTTAGTCCGAGCGGGCTTCCGCTTCAACTTCTTCGCCAGATCGAACTCGAACTCGGCCGGGGGATTTCTCGTCGCACGGGGTTCCCCAGAAAGCCGTTGATCTCGCTGGACGCAGGGAAGTTCCGCAGTTTCATGCGGACTGGCTCATTCATTCTCATCCCGTAGATAGAACTCGGGGCCCGCCCCAGGCCCGAACGACGTCCTCTCGTTGTCATATGACCGATGCCGCTGCCGTTGGCCTACATCGGCGGGGAGGTAGAGCACTCGTCGCCATGTTCGTCGGCCTGCACTCCAACCTGATGGACCCCGCCAGATAAGCCGGAAACGTTGTGATGTTTCACGTGGAACATTGGTATGAGGTCCTCCCCCGACGGCCGAAGACTCCTCGGCCGCTCGCTGCGGTAAGAGCTCGTCCAAGAGCCGAAACATCACAACGTGTCTGATAACTCCTGGCGGGGAGCAGGTTGCGATGCGTGCGTCTCTCGGCCGTGAGCTCTCATCGGCCGGGGATGTGAATCGAAGCGGCCTCCCGGGTGTCTGCAGTTGCTCGTGATCCGTGACCTAGCAGGAGCGGGCTCGGGCTTGGTCCTCCTAACCCTTAAGAGCAACGGGCGGGTGAAAGGCAGCAGCAACAGGAAAGCGCCGGCCCGGACAGGTCCCCGGCCAGTGGCAGGGTCGTGGCCAGGTCTCCTCCGATTCGCCGAGTCTCAGATCCGTAGAGCCCGCACGGCCGGGGATGTGAATGGAAGCCGCCCCGGTACCTGAAGGTTGCTAGTGATCTGTGACACGGCGAGCAGGTAGTTTCTTTTGTAGTTCCTCCACCTCCCACCCTGGGGTCCTCCATCCCCACCCAGGAGAAGAACAGGTGGCGTGAGGCCTGCCGACGTGCGTGCCAGCACGGCGACGAGTAGCTCAGAAGGAGGAAGGTACTCTTGGCCAGTACCGGCCATCGTGGTGCTCGGCCACCAGACCGTGAGATCGCGCCGCCAGTTGCCGTTTCAACGGTAGGGCGTGATCCTTGTAACGGCGGAGAAGCTCCCCGGCCCTATATCCCGACCGCACCGAGGGTCGGAACGGCTATGTCGCCAATGTTTCACGTGAAACATCGAGTAAGGCTTGACCTAGGGATGATGAGCAGGCCAGGATAGGCAACGTGGCACGACGAATTCTGAAGACTGCTTAATGCGGATCCGTCGTCGGGATAGGGGAGAACCCAACCCCCCACCACCCCCTCCGGCCTTCGAGGCCGAGCCACCGGTTGTACCCGAAGAGGACTTGGACCCGGCCGTCGGCTATCAGATGCCTGAGGCAATCCCGCCGATTGACGCAACGCCGCCGCCATTTGATCAGGCCCTCCTATCCCCTCCCGAAGACTTGGTGCCTCCGCCTACGATTGACGCGCCGCCCTCAACGCCCCCGACGGCATACCAGGACTCCAATTCGATGGACCCGTCGCTCGCGACCCCTCCCGTCGAGACTCAACCCTCCCCCATCTCTCAGGATGCCACGCCGGATTTCACGGCGGTATCGGCCCGACCATCTTTCGACGACAATGTACCGACGGTGGGAGCTGAAGCACAGGAAGCCGTGGTTGAGGAGTTCGTGGTCGAGGAGATTGTCGTGCAGCCGGTGGAGCTTCCCGTGGAGCCAAAGCATGCCCGGGAACCCACAGCACCTTCCCCGCCCCAAATGAGGGCACCCACGATTCGGGCTGACGCCGACTCCCTGCTTGACGGCGAACGGCCGGCTCCGAGGGAACTTCCCAGGGTTATCGCTATCGCCAACCAGAAGGGCGGGGTTGGCAAGACAACCACGACGGTGAACCTCGGGGCGGCCCTCGCGGAGATTGGTTACCGAGTGCTCGTCATCGATCTGGACCCCCAGGGGAACGCAACCACCGGTCTCGGGATCGACGCCAGGAACTTCGAGCTCTCCATGTATGACGTCATCATGCGGGACCAGTCCCTGGAGGATTGCATCGAGCCCACCAGCGTCAAGAATCTTTTTGTGGCCCCAGCGACGATCGACTTAGCCGGCATCGAAATCGAACTCGTTCCCGCATTTAGCCGGGAGATGAAATTGAAGCGGGCCATCGATACCGTCGTGGACGATTTCGACTTCATTCTTATCGACTGTCCCCCATCGCTCGGACTCATCACCGTCAACGGACTGGCTGCCGCAGGTGAGGTGATGGTGCCAATCCAGTGTGAGTATTACGCGCTGGAGGGTCTGAGCCAGCTCCTTCGCAATGTAAATCTGGTCTCGTCGAACCTCAACGAGACGCTCGAAGTAACAACGATCGTCCTCACCATGTTCGATGCGCGCACGAGGCTGTCCATCGACGTGGCAAACGAGGTCCGGCTCCACTTCGCTGATCGTGTCTGCAAGAGCGTGATCCCGCGTACCGTCCGGCTATCGGAAGCCCCTTCGTTCGGGCAACCCATAACGGTGTTCGATCCGACTTCACGTGGGGCAGTGGCCTACCGTGAACTGGCCTTGGAGGTGAGTAATGGCGCGCCGCAGCGGACTCGGTAAGGGCCTGAGTGCTCTAATTCCATCTGAAGCGACGGGGGAGATGGACTCTGCCCTGCGGGTGGTGCCCATCTCGCACATCAAGCCGAACGCCTTTCAACCGCGGAGTCACTTCGACGAGGAATCCATGTCGTCGTTGGCTGCCTCCATTCGAGAAGTGGGCCTTCTCCAGCCGGTGTTGGTGCGCGAGGTCGACGGTGAGGACGAGAGCTACGAGCTGATCGCCGGCGAACGCCGTTGGCGCGCCGCCCGGCGAGCGGGGCTACAGACGATCCCCGTGTTGGTTCAGCCCGATACAGGCGATGTCACGAGCCTCGAGCAGGCTCTGGTGGAGAACCTCCACCGGGAAGATCTCAACGCCCTCGAAGAAGCCGCGGCCTACCAGCAACTCATCGATGAATTCGGTCTGACCCACGAGCAGGTGGCGACGCGCATGGGAAAAGGCCGAGCCACGGTGACCAATACTCTGCGCCTGCTTCAATTGCCGGCGGGCGCGCAACGCGCCCTAGCCGAGCGAACCATTTCTGCTGGACACGCCCGGGCCTTGCTGGGAACACCCGATCGTACGTTGCAAGAGAAGCTGGTGGAGCAAATTACATCCGAAGGATTAACGGTGAGAGCCGTGGAAGAGATGGTTCGCACGGGCGCTCCGACTCCACCACCGATCCTGGACCCCCCGGCGGAAATTTCCGAGGAAATTGAAGAGGAGGGCGGTACTACTACTGGTCCTACCGGCCTGGGCGTCCGCCGTACGCAACCGAAAAAGCTGCCCGAGCCAGGGGTTTTGGAGCTGGAGGACCTTCTTTCCACGTATTTGAATACCCGCGTAAAGGTGGATATCCAGAATCGGCGGGGACGTTTGGTTGTCGAGTTCGCCACGCTGGAGGACCTCGAACGCATCTACCGAGCCATGGTTGGTGACGGTTCCGTCTAGTTATTCACAGAACTGTCAAGTCACCATTCAGCTTCATCCACAACGTCATGCACAGGTTGTGGATTGTTGCCAAGCGTTCATCTCTGGGTGAGGTTGGTCACGTGAAAGTCACGCAACTTACTCCCATGAGGCGTCTGCCCACTTGCCCAAAGCACTGGAAAGAGCTGCGGCCAAAAGGGCGGCACGCTCAACGATCAGGCTGGCCGGACCCAGTTCTACCAGGACAGATGGCATGCGGGTCTCCCGCAGAATCGTCAGCGACATGCCGTGTACCCCCCCATCCTCTATGCCGAGGAGGCCCGGAACGATCTCCTGAACGAGTTCCGCCAGTAGTCGGCCCCCCTGTGACTCATCGTGGATCCCGGCCCAGTACGAGGTGTGGCACACGGCCCGAGCGGGGCTGAGACGGAGCCCAAGGAAGACATCGACCTGCAATTCGTTGGCCTGGTGAGCTTGCGTCGAATCGTCGGGGTGATGCAGGTCGGTGACTCGCGTGCCCCCGTGGACGAGCCGGCGCCGCAGCGCCCCCGTGACGCTTCCCAAACCACCGCGCTCTCCGATGGCGACGTGGCGACCGCTGAGGGTGGCAGGAGCGTCGCGCAAGAGAGCTCGGGCCCGCACGGACGAGATCAACTCCGGCTCTTCGTGGCGGCTCTCGAGACGGATCAGCTCGCGCAGCGTGGCGCCGCCGGCGATCCCGTCAACGGGAATACCGACGTTGCGCTGGAATTCGGCCAAGGCCCGGGAAGTGCGGTCCCCGAAGATTCCGTCCACCCGGCCCGTATCGAAACCCAAAGTGCTCAACCGCTGCTGGAGATCGACGACGTCGTCGCCGCGCAGCATTGGTGTACGGCGATACAGGAACCGGTCGCCAATCCGAAAACTCGCTTCGACCAGCGTGTTCCATGTTTGACTCCCGCAGACACCGTCGACGCGCAGCCCTCGCAGATGCTGGAACGCCTCAATGGCGGCCCGGGTGGCGTCGCCGAAGTATCCGTCGGCATCAATAGGGGCACCGCTGTGAAGAATGGCGATGAGGCGCCTTTGGACATCAGCGACCGCTGGTCCCTCGTCCCCGAGGGAGAGCGGGAGACTTACAGGTACTGCGCGATCTCCTGGAGCAACTGGCCCTTGGGCTTCGCCCCGATCAGGCGAACTTCGGGCTGCCCGTCCTTGAACAGGATCAACGTCGGGATGCTCATCACGTCGAATCTGCGCGTCACCTCGAGGTTGTCGTCGATGTTCAGTTTCCCGATCTGGATCTTCCCAGCCTGCTCTTCGGCGATCTCCTCCAGTACCGGTGAGATCATTTTGCACGGGCCACACCATTCGGCCCAGAAGTCAACCAGGACGGGAACGTCCGAACTCTTGACATGCTCGTCAAAGGTAGCGTCGCTCAGGGTCACAATCTTCTCACTCATGTGTTCTCCTTGTCACAATCGTGTAACGCCACCCGTGCCTCTTCTGTTCCCGCAGGGTGTCGAGCTATTCGTCGCGCTCTTCGAGCCACCGCTCCGCATCGATGGCAGCCATGCAACCCGAACCGGCCGAGGTCACAGCCTGGCGGTAGTAGTCGTCTTGGACGTCGCCACAGGCGAAGACCCCATCGACGCTGGTACGTGACGACTTCCCAATGGTGCGCACATAGCCGTTGGCCTCGAGCTCGAGTTGACCCTTGACCAGGGTGCTGTTGGGCTCGTGCCCGATGGCGACAAAGAGCCCGCTCACGGGCAGTTCGAATGTCTCCGACGAGGTGGTGTGTTGCACCTTGATCCCGCTGACCTTGGTGTCACCGAGAATGTCGACGATGACAGAGTCCCAGAGGAAGTCGATCTTGGGGTTCTTGAAGGCCCGCTCCTGCATGATCTTGGACGCCCGAAGCTCGTCGCGGCGGTGCACGACGGTGACCTTGGAGGCAAAACGAGTGAGGAAGATGGCTTCTTCGAGGGCAGAATCGCCGCCACCTGCCACGGCGATGTGCTGCTCACGGAAGAAGAACCCGTCGCAGGTGGCGCAGGTCGAGACCCCGTAGCCGAGAAGTCGGGCCTCGTTGGGGCATCCCAGCATGAGCGAGCGAGCTCCGGTGGCGATGATGAGGGCATCGGCCTCGAAAGAGGGCTCGTCGTCGTCGGCATGCGTCAGCCACAAAGGGAAAGGTGAGGGAGAGGAGAGGTCGACTCGGCTGACCTTGGCCGTGCGCAACTCTGCGCCGAATCTGAGGGCTTGGGCGCGCATCACCCCCATCAGCTCGGGACCCATGACGCCGTCGACAAAGCCTGGATAGTTCTCGACTTCGGTCGTGAGCATGAGCTGACCACCGGGTTGGTCGCTGTTGGAGGAGGGCTCGCCCTCAATGACGAGGGGTTCGAGCTGAGCGCGGGCGGCGTATATCGCTGCCGTCAGGCCGGCCGGACCCGAGCCGATGATGACGACCTTGCGGCGCTCAGCCATTGCCATGGGGCGCCACACCGCGCTTGGAGTAGGCAAACGACCCAACCGCGCAGAAAATGGTGCCGAGCACCAGATAGGAAACCCAGACCCGGTAATGGAAGAGGTAGTCGGTGGTGAGGCGGATGAAGCCGACGCTCAGGAGCACGACCACGACGAGACCTACCACGCCGATGATCACCCCGAAGACGATGGCGCGTGCGGCAACGATGGCGGGACGAATCGCCTTGTCGTTGACCACCGCCACGACGGAGTCGATGGTCTCGAGGGCCCGATTGGAAAGCTCGTCGGTGAAGTGTTGTTCGGCCACGGGCACAGATTAGTCGTCTAGGCCAGAACGAAAGCCACTGAAGAACCGACGTCCGACACTCCACGGACCGGACCGCCAAACCGAAGGGACGATTTAGGGGGCCGGAACGATGTAACAGACCCCGACTGTGCTGGGACCGGTGTGCGAGCCCACCACGGGACCGAGCTGCACCGACAGTAAGGGATGGCGGCTTGGGATCGTCCCCAAGCCGGCGAGCACTTCGTCGATGTCGTCGCAGGCTCCGTCCGACACGGCGAGGCGTTCGAGGGGCCCGTCGGCTGCCACCTTGGCGCTCAGGTAGCTCAGAGCCCGGGTACGTGTGCGTTGCTTGGACTCCTCGGCCACCTCGCCGTCTTTGACCACGATGACCGGCTTAATCGAGAGAAGCGAGCCCACGAGCGCTTGGGCCCCGCCGATGCGCCCTCCACGTTGGAGGAAATCGAGTCCACCCACGACGCCGTACACCCGAGTCCGCGTGACTCGGTCCTCGGACGCCGCCACGAGCTGGTCGAGGCCCGCTCCCGCCGCCGCTTCTTCGGCGGCGGCGATGACCATGAGCCCTTGCCCCATGGTCACCGAGCGGGTGTCGATCACCCGGACCGGGATACCGGTGAAGGTGTCGGCGGCGGTGACGGCCGAGGCGTAGGTGGCCGACAGCTTGGAGGAAATGGTGAGGCACAGCACGGCCTCGGCCCCTTCGGCCGCGGCGCGTTCGAAGGCTGCGATGAACATGCCGGGCGGGGGAGCGGCCGTTTCGGGCAGATCGCCCTTGCCCTGGCAGCGGCGCCAGAACTCGTCGGACGTGAGCTCAGTCCGGTCTTCGAATTCTTCCGAGCCAAACCGAATTGTCAGAGGAACGACGACCACGTCGTGTTGTTTGACCAGCTCCTCGGTGAGGTCACAGGCGCTGTCGGTCACAATCCGCACACCGGGCATACGAGGAGTCTGCCACGGGCGTCTGCGAGCTGCCCTACGACGGGGAACGCTGATGGGCCACCAGTCGCCGTGTGTCGTGGCGCCGAGCCGCGCGCGCACGAGCGGCGTAGCGCCGACCCAGAAGGACGACCACCCCGGCGTAGACGGCACCTCCGGCCACCATCGAACCGACGACGCGGCCAAGGAGGATGAGCCCCCCGGTGGAGCCCGAGAGGTTCGACACCACGAGCACGACGACTCCCATGGCGACCGACGCCGCCCCGACGCGGCGCAGCGGGTCCCAGGTCTCCGGGGTACCCAAGCGACCGAACCAACGACGCAGCAGGACCAGGCCGAGGATGGCGCCCACCGAATAGGCCACGGAGAGGGACAGGGCCAGCCCGCGCACGCCGAGCGGACCGACCAAGAGCACGGCCAGCGCCACGTTGATGGCGTTCTCAATGAGGTAGAGGTAGAAGGCCACCTTGGTGCGCTGCATCGATTGCAGCACGCGCACGACGTAGAGGTAGGTGCAGAATCCCGGAAGACCAACGGCGAACATGGCCAGGGCCGAACCGGTGGCCGATGTCTCCGCCGGCGTGCTGTGGCCGTGGCCCAAGAGGAGGGCCACGGCGGGCTTGGCCAGGAGGAGCAGACCCAGCGCGGCCGGGAGGATGAGGGCCAACATGGCTCGCAGGCCCCCGGCGAGGCGGGCCACGAAGGCGGCACGCTGACCGGTGGACCAGCGTTCGGCCAGGTCGGGGGCCACGACCGACATGACGGTGACGGCGACGATCCCATAGGGCATCTGCAAGAAGGCGTAGGCGTAGGTGTACGAGGAGACCGGGTCCGACCCGCCCGCAGTGCCGGCCAGGAGCAGCACGACGAATTGGGCGACTTGGTTGGCTAGCACGAAGCCGAAGGTCCATCCGCTGAGGCGCACCACCGTCCGCAGGGCGGCGTCGTGGAGATCCCAATGCCATCGGAGCGGGCCGAGCCCCGCCGTGCGCAGACTCGGGATCAGGGCCACGCACTGCAGGACGACCCCTAAGGAGGTGCCGAGACCCAACAGGACGACGTCGGAGTGGTTGGTCTCGAGGCTGGCCAAGGTGGCCCCGCGCCCGGTCAACAGGCCGAACCAGACAAGCACGGCGATGCAGACCACGTTGTTGACGATCGGGGCCCAGGCCACGGCGACGAAACGGCGTTGCGTGTTGAGCAGGGCAGTGGCCAAGGCGAAGAAGCCGTAGGCGGCGATCTGGATCACGAACCATCGAAGCAACGTGGTGGCGTCGGCAGCGCTCGGCCGCCACGGTGTGGAGCAATTGGGAGTGCGCTGTCGTGTCGAGCGCGGTCAGCCCGGTGATGAAGACAGGGGCCAGAACCAGTGCGGCCACGGTCGTTGTGACGAGGACGACCATGGCCACGGTGAGAACGGCCGAAATAGAGGCGTACGCCTCGTCCTTTGTCCGGTTGGCCAATTGATCGACGAAGACGGGGATGAACGTGGCCGACAACACCCCTCCGAGCACAATGTCGTAGAGCATGTTCGGGGTGGTGTTGGCCAGGTTGAAGGCGTCGGCCAGGTGGGATTGGCCGAGCGCCCAGGCCAAGGCGACGATGCGCAACACGCCGGTGAGGCGGGACACCCCCGTACCGAGGGCCACGTACGAGGCGGCGGTGGAGAGGGAGAGACCACGCTGGGCCGGGGCGGATGGGCCAAGAGGGCCGTCGGCCATGGTCAAGCGGCCCGGGGACGTTGACGGCGGCTGCGCCGCCACGTGCGACCCCACCAGACCAGCAGGACCACGGCGGCCAGGGCGGTGAGAGCGACGCCGACCAGCGAGACAGACGTGGAGTGCACGGTCAGATCGGCCCGGGCGATGACCAGCCGCCCGTCGGGCGTGGTCAGCGTGACATTCACGGGGAGGCGATCGCCCGAGGTGCGCGAGTGCGCCTGTATGCGCACCGGCGTCGTGGGTCGATCGAGGGTGAGGGTGCGCGAGCTCCCGTCGGGAAAGTTGAACTTGTCGCTGTCGAGCGAGACCACCACCTTGATGGGAAAGGGAGCGGACGACAGGACCGAGACCGGGATGGCCGCCGTGCGCGAGGTGAACGTGATCGTGGCCTGGTTCGCCAGTGAGATGAGATTGAGCTCACCCCCGAAGTGCTGGCCGAAGACGGCGAGCGCGCTGGCTCGCTCTGTCCGGTCGAACTCCCGGTTCTCCGTGGCCAAGAGAAGATCGGACAGTTCGGTGAGGACTGGCGGGTGACCACTAATGGCAGTGGTGAGGGAGGTGAGCTGCACTCGTGCGGTGGCCAGGCGCTCGGCCTGGCTCGCCGGGAGCTTCTCGGAGGTCGAGCCTGATTGAAGGTGGCGGGTCGCGGGCTCTTGGTTCCCGCCCGTGTGGACCTGGTCGAAGAACTGGTTGAGGGTCACGGGCTCAAGCACGGGGTTAGCCGACATCTCACCGAGGAGACTGTTGAGAAAGGTGGTCGAGGGTTGCCACGATGCAGGGGGCTCCAAGATCACGCCGCGGGCGTCGTACTTGAAAGGGTTCTCGAAGTGGATGAATTCGAGGGCGGCGAGAAGTTGATTGGCGGCCAGGACAGGGTTGTCGGGTTCGGCGGTGAAAAAAGAGTCGAGTTGGGTGTCGGCGCCCGCAGCGGTCACGCGGATGCCGTGATCCAGCGTGAGCGTGAAGGTCTGGGCAAAGGTGAGATGGGTGGTGGAGTCAGAGTTGGTCGGGGCGAGATCGTCGTCCGCCAGGACGAGGCGGTCGCTGTGCGCCGCTCGCAGCCCCATCCCGAGGTTGGCGGCTCTGGCGCTCGTGAAGTTCGAGGAGGTGTCGACCCATGTTCCAGTGGTCGGACGGAGACCGGCTTGGCGGAGAAGCGTGTCGCCCCGGAGCAGTTGGGTGCCTATCTCGCCGCCCAACCCGCCGCCCGCCAATGCGGCCACGTCAATCGGGACGTACGGCTGGTCGATGACCTCGTCGCTCCCGGAGGCGGTGGTCAAGGTATCCAACTGCTCCTTGGCCCGCTGGCCCGATTTGGTGCCGTCGGCCGGCAGGCTGACCATGGTGACGGGGTTCACCGCCACGGTGAGAGGGATGTTCCGATGCGCGAAGAGGGTGGCCGTGAGGGCCTCTTGCACGGCGAGAGAGGCCTTCGAGGGTGGCGAAAGAGCGGGCGAAAGAGGAGCGGACACCGGCATGATCACACCGACGCGCAACGCCCCTCCCGGCGTGCCCGAACTGCTGAGTCCCGGCTCTTGATAGGTCAGGAACGTGGAGTAGCGAGCGATGGCGTTGGTGACCCCCTGGCGGTAGAGGGCGACCGACACGGGGTAGACGCCGCCGCAGGTCCCATCGTCGGGTGTACACCCGAGAATGAGGCTCGGTGCCCCGGCCGGGCAGGCCACGCTGGTCGGGGGCACCGTGGTCGGGGCCTGGGCCGTGCCGTCGGGAAGAACGGTGGTGCAGGTCGCCGCCACGCTTCCCGTGGCGGCGATGGCCACGGCGGCGCTGAAGTGTCCCAGGACGGCCTTGGCCGGCACTGCATTCATCGCCTGGTTCAACTCGGTCTCGTTATTGATGCGGTTGTAGAAGGTGACGACGATATGGAGATCGTTGACGGCGCCGGTACCAGGTCCAACACCAACGGTGAGCGAGAACCAGGGGGAGGCCGGGGTGACCCACGGTGTCTGGGCGCGCAGCGTGAGGGAGGCACCCGAGGATCCCGCGCCCGCTGTGGCGAGATCACGGCGCGCCACGGCGCTGGCCGGCACCCCCGAGGCGAAGAGCCCGCCGGCCAGGCCGAGAGCGCACAGGCAGACCATGGCCCAGCGCATCGACACAGGGACACGCTAGATGCCGCACTACCGTGGTCGGGTGCCATCTACGTCCGTGCCCGAACGCTTTCGTCCTCTGCAGGAGGCGACGGCGGAGCTGGCGGCGCGTTTCCAGCGGGCCGATCGCACCCTGTACCTCGTCGGCGGCTCGGTTCGGGACGCACTCTTTCCGGCCGACGCCGAGGCGGATCCCGATTTCGATCTCACGACCGACGCGCCACCCGAGGAGATCGAGCGTCTGGTGCGGGGCTGGGCCGACGACGTGTGGACCCAAGGGGCGCGCTTTGGGACCATCGGCTGCCGGCGCGCCGGCCAGCTGTTCGAGATCACCACGCACCGGGCCGAGGTGTACGTGCCCGACTCACGCAAGCCTGAGGTCATCTTCGGCGACGACATCGAGCTGGATTTGTCGCGCCGGGATTTCACTATCAACGCCTTGGCCCTCCGCCTACCCGACATGGAATTGGTCGATCCATTCGACGGCTTGACCGACCTCGCGGCGGGCCGCCTGCGCACGCCCCTCAATCCCGAGGTGTCCTTCGGCGATGACCCCTTGCGCATGTTGCGCGCCGCCCGATTCATGGCGCGCTTCTCGCTCAAGCCCGATCCAGCACTCGAGTCGGCGGTCGAAGCGATGCACGAGCGGCTCTCCATCGTGTCGCGCGAGCGCATCCGCGACGAACTCGACAAAATCATGGTGCTGCCCGTTCCCTCCGAGGCGTTGTGGTTCGTCGTGCGCACCGGGTTGGCCGCCGACTTCTTGCCCGAGCTTCCCGGTCTCGCCCTTGAGCAGGACCCCATTCACCGCCATAAAGACGTGTTGGCGCACACGCTGGCCGTGGTGGACAAGACCTCGCCCGATCGCCTGCTCCGACTGGCTGCGCTCTTCCACGATGTGGGAAAGCCCCGCACGCGAGCCATCACCGACGGCGGCGTGAGCTTCCATCATCACGAAGTGGTGGGGGCGCGCATGACACGCACGCGCATGGAAGCGCTTCGCTATTCAGCCGACGACATCGATACCGTGGTGCGCCTGGTCGAGCTCCACTTGCGTTTCCATACCTACCGGCTGGGGTGGACCGACAAGGCCGTGCGGCGCTATGTGCGCGACGCGGGCGAACACCTCGAACGGCTGAACGAGCTGACGCGGTGTGACTGCACGACGCGCAACGCCAGCAAGGCGCGGGCGTTGGCGCGGCGCATGGACGAGCTCGAGGAGCGCATCGTCGAGCTGGGCCAAGAGGAGGAGCTGCGTGCCCTGCGACCCGACCTGACGGGCAATCAAGTCATGGAGCTGCTCGAGATCGGGCCCGGCCCCGTGATCGGGCGCGCTTTGGCGTTCCTCATGGAACTACGACTCGACGAGGGTCCTCTCGGCGAGGAGGAAGCAGGCCGCCGTCTCTTGGAGTGGTGGCGAGCTCAGGGCTGAGCTGATCCCGCCGGGTCAGTCGGCTGGCCAGACGTCGCCGCGGTCGCCGGCCGCGAAGGACTCCACCAGTTCCTGCGCCACGTCGTCGTGGTACTGCACCGGAGGCGACTTCATGAAGTAGGCGGACGGGCCGAGGAGCGGGCCGCCGATGCCACGGTCGAGCGCCAGCTTGGCGCAACGGACGGCGTCGATGATCACGCCGGCCGAGTTCGGCGAGTCCCACACTTCGAGCTTGAGCTCGAGATTCAACGGCACGTCACCGAAGTTGCGGCCCTCCATGCGGATGTAGGCCCACTTGCGGTCCTTGAGCCATGGCACGTGGTCCGAAGGCCCGATGTGGACATCGTCCGCCTCGAGCAGGCTGTCCTCTATCTGACTGGTCACGGCCTGCGTCTTGGAGATCTTCTTGGATTCGAGGCGCTCGCGCTCGAGCATGTTCTTGAAGTCCATGTTGCCGCCGACGTTGAGCTGGTAGGTGTGGTCGAGGGCCAGGCCGCGGTCCTCGAACAGACGGGTGAGGATGCGGTGGACGATGGTCGAGCCCACCTGGCTCTTGATGTCGTCACCGACGATCGGCACCCCGGCGTCGCGGAACTTGCGCGCCCACTCGGGGTCTGAGGCGATGAACACGGGAATGGCATTGACGAAGGCCACGCCGGCGTCGAGGCACGCTTGGGCGTAGTGGCGCTGGGCCTGCTCTGACCCGACGGGGAGATATGAGACGAGCACGTCGGCCTTGGCGTCGCGCAAGGCCTGCGCCACGTCGACCGGTGCGGCCGGAGACTCCTCGACCACTTCGCGGTAGTACTTGCCCAGGCCGTCGAACGTGGGCCCCCTTTGGACCGTCACCCCGACCTCGCCCACCTCGGCGAAGCGGATGGTGTTGTTCAAACCGGCGTACATGGCCTTGCCCAGGTCGGTGCCCACCTTGGTCTGGTCGACGTCGAAAGCGGCTACGGGAACGATGTCCCGTACGTGGTAGCCGCCGAGCTCGACGTGCATCAGCCCGGGCACGGTGTCCTCCGGCTGGGCGTCGCGGTAGTAGGTGATCCCTTGGATCAGCGAGCTGGCGCAGTTGCCGACTCCGGCGATCGCCAGACGGATAGGACTACTCATCGGGTGTCTCCTTCATAGGTGAAATCGGTGGGAACCGATTGTGCATAGGTGTGCTCGGCGGGAACCGAGGCGGGAACGGTTTGGATGGGCGCGCGCTCGCTGGCGATCAGCCGGTCGAGCCAGCTGATGTCCTGCGCCACGCTGTCGGCCGTATGTTGCACGACCGAGCGGGCGTAGACGTCGAGCTCGACGTTGGTTCCTTGCGCCTCGGCCAGCCGTTGGACCAGTTGGGCCCGGCGCCGCTCGAGCAGTGAGAGACGGGCCTGGGGGGCGAGATGCCGAGCGAAGGCGAGACGCAACCCGAAACTGCGGGCATCGTCGAGAGAGCTGCCATCGGCCAGCAGCTGGACGAAGAGCTGTCGACCCTTGTCGGTGATCCGATAGACCTTCTTGCCCCGCCGTGAATGCGAGGGAGAGTGGCGGCGGGCCCGCAACACCGCGAGCTCGCCACTGAGCGAGCCGGTCGGGGGAGCCTTGGGCGTCCCTACGGGGTGTTGGCCGGCGTCGGGGGTGTTCGGCCCTTCGGTGGCCACGACGGCGCCGATCTTTTCCAGTCGGGTCAGGGCCGGATAGATCGACCCGAAAGAAACGTTGGCCAAAATGCCCAGGTTGTCGCGCAGTTGGCGCCGGATCTCGTAGCCGTGCAGATCCCGTTCTTCCAGGAGCCCCAGGATTGCCATGTCCAACATTGCGGATCAGTATATCGAATCGATATAGCGATGTACACCACCCTGACACCTCCCTGTCACCTGGAGCTCACGAATCTGCCGCGGATCATGCGATGCGGTGTGACGCCCGTGCGTGGGGGGTAGCCTTGCAGCCGTGTCCGTGACCTCGGAGCCGGGGGCGTCTGGGAGAGCAGTCAGTGCCGATATTTCGGCCGGGGTCGAGTACCGCCTCGTGCGCAACCGGGTCATCAGCGACGTGGAGCGGGGGCGCAAGCTCAAGGTCGATGTCTGCGACGCCCACCCCGAGTTGCTCCGAGCCGCCCGCAACGTCGGGCGTCCGACCAAGGAGCCCTGTCCTCTTTGTCAGGACGGCCAGCTGGTCAAGGTGACCTTCGTCTTCGGGGCGAAACTGCCGGCGGGCGGGCGCTGCCCGGGAACGGCGGCTGAGCTCACGCAGCTGTGCCGGCGTCCCGAACCGGTGCTCTGTTACGAGGTGGAGGTGTGCCCTGCCTGCGCCTGGCATCATCTGATGCGGAAGTATCCAGGCGGCGGGCCCAAGGCGCGTGGGCGACGAAAAGTGGCTCAATGAGCACCACCGCCCCCACCCCGTCGGACACACCGAGCCCGGTAACGGTTCCCTCCCTGATCAGTCGAAAACGGCGCAGCGGAGCGGTCCCGATCGTGATGGTGACCGCCTACGACGAGCCGGGGGCGCGGATCGTGTCCAATGCCGGTGTCGACATCTTGTTGGTGGGCGACTCCGTCTCGAACAATGTGCTGGGCCATAAGGACGCCTTGCACATCGACACCGATGTCATGGTGCATCACGTGGCGGCAGTGGCGCAGGCCCACCCTCACTGCCTGATCGTGGGGGACATGCCATGGATGAGCTACCACCTCTCCACCGACGAGGCGGTCCGCAACGCGGCGAAGTTGATCCGGGCCGGGGCACAGGCGGTGAAGCTCGAAGGCGGTCGGGCCCGACTCCCGGTCATTGAGGCCATCATCCGGGCCGAAATCCCCGTCATGGGGCATCTCGGGCTCACACCGCAGTCGGTTCTGGCCATGGGCGGCTTCAAGGTCCAGGCCCGCAATATCGCCGCCGCCGACGCCCTGCTTGACGCGGCCAAGGCGCTCGAAGCGGCCGGGTGCTTCGCCTTCGTGATCGAAGGGGTGCCCGATGTGGTGGGCGCCGCCGTGACCGACGCCGTCGGTGTACCCACCATCGGCATCGGCGCCGGGTCCTCATGCGACGGTCAGGTGATGGTGTTTCATGACCTGCTCGGTTTGGGCGATCACGCGCCACCGCGGTTCGTGCGTCAGTACGCAGAGCTCGGGCGGATCGCCACCGAAGCCATCGCGGCCTTTGCCGACGACGTGCGCACCGGGACCTTCCCGAGCGACGCCGAGAGCTATCACGGCACAGCCGAGCTTGGACAGGCGCTGAGCTGAGTTTTCCAGCGAGAGGCACTTCTGACGGGAATGCCTCTTGCGGGAGTCCCCGTCGGCGGCGAAAAGCCGAGCGCCGGGCGCGACTACTATGAATGCCCGCAACAGACCCTGCCCCTGACCGTCAGGGGCCCGGAGCGATTTCGCCCGGTCCAGAGGGAGGTATGTCCGCATATGCGGCCTTACGAAGTCATGGCCATCTTTGAGGCCACCACAGACCCCACCGTCATTCAGGGGGTCCTCGACCGCGTGCTCGAGCTGATCCGCAGCACGGGGGGCAACCCCGGCGCCATCGACCGCTGGGGGAGGCGCACGTTTGCCTATGAGGTGAACCACAAGCGCGAGGGCTACTACGTCGTCGTGGAATTCACCTCCGGTGTGCAGACCGTCGCCGACCTCGACCGCATGCTGGGGTTGGCCGACGAGGTGGTTCGCCACAAGATCGTCCGTTTGCCCGATTCCGTGGGTGGCCGCAAAGTGGCGGCCCAGCCGGCCGCCAGCTGATCCCGACGACAGGCCGCGGGACGAGAGGAGCACACAATGGCGACGGATAACAGCGTGGTCCTGGTTGGCAACATCACCCGGGACCCGGAATTGCGCTTTACCAATACGGGGCAGCCGACGGCCTCCTTCGGGTTGGCCGTCAACCGGCGCTGGCAAAACCGACAGACCCAGGAGTGGGAAGAAGCCACCTCCTTCTTCGACGTCGTGTGTTGGCGCGAAATGGCGGAGAACGTGAGCGAGACGCTTACCCGTGGAGCTCGCGTCATGGTGGCCGGCCGCTTGGAACAGCGCAGCTGGGAAACGCAGGAGGGCGACAAGCGCTCCAAGGTCGAAGTCGTGGCCGACGAGATCGGCCCCTCACTGCGTTGGGCCACCGCCCAAATAACCAAGAACGAGCGACGGGGCCCGAGTGACGGCCCGCCGCGTGGCGGGAATCGCCCGCCGCAATCGTCACCCCCACCCGCCCCCAACAATGGCGGCGGCTATGGATTCGATGAGGAGCCCTTTTAATGGCACGGAACAATCAACGAGGGGGCACGACCACACGCCGTGCGCCCAAGGATCTGGGGCGCCGGGTCAAGAAGAAGCCGTGCGCCTTATGTCGCGACCAGACCGAATGGGTCGACTACAAGGACGTGCCCATGCTGCGCAAGTACATGAGCGACCGCGGGAAGATTCGCTCCCGCCGGGTCACGGGGAACTGCGCCCAGCACCAACGCGCACTGGCCCAGGCCATCAAGACCGCTCGCGAGTTGATCCTGCTCCCTTATACCCAACGCACCGTGACCGAGCGTCCGGGTGGACGTGGGGGCGGACGCGACCGCGGCGAGCGAGGAGAACGGGGCGAGCGAGCCGAGCGGACGTTGAGCGACACCATCGGTGCTGACGCGCCACGGGATCGTGACGCCAGCGTTGAGATCCTCAGCGATGTCGAGGACTTCGATCGGCAAAGTGCGAACGGGAGCAGCGAGACGGACAGCGATGCATTCGACGCCGCGCCCGATGGTGATGACTCCGACGCGGTTGACGCAGCGGTGACCGGTGGTTCGGCACCAGACGAGGACGGCGAACGATGAAGGTGCTCTTGCGGGACGACGTGGACGGGGTTGGCCGCCGTGGCGACATCGTGAAGGTGGCGGGCGGCTTCGCCCGTAACTTCTTGTTGCCCGAGGGCCGGGCCATTCTGGCCAGTCCGGGTGTGGAGGGCCAGGCGGCCCAGATGCGCAAGGGCCGCGACCTGCGCGAGGCCAAGGACAGAGGTGCGGCGGAAAGCCAGGCCACCATCTTGGCCGGCGCCGTGATCCCCCTGTCCGCTCGGGCCGGCGGCGGCGGACGCCTCTTCGGCTCGGTCGGCCCAGCTGACGTCGTCAAAGCCATCCGTGCTGCCAAGGGTGTGGAAATCGACAGCAAGCATGTGTTGCTGACAGATCACATCAAGGAAGTGGGGTCCTACGACATCACGGTCGAGCTCTTCCCTGGCGTGGCCACCATCGTGACGTTGGAGGTCACGGCCGCCTCCTGACGCAAAAGGGGCGGCGTGGCGCCGCGGGGATCCGCGATGTCACAACCCACAGGGACCATTGTGGAATGCAGATGTATTCCCATGGTCCTCCACAGGCACTGTCTGGTTGTCCACAGGGGCACCCAGTGTTTGACCGACCCAATCCCCAGCTTGTTGCTCTCGTTACCCACAGCTCATTGAGCGCAGAGTTGGGGGACCGTGGTCCAAGCCTTTGACGACACCCGCCCCCGCCAGCTTCGGGCGGCTCCCGCCCCCCCGAGCACCAGCCGGGTCCCGCCTCACAACCTCGAGGCGGAGGAGTCGCTCCTGGGGGCCATGCTGCTCTCCAACGATGCGGCCTCGGTCGCCATCGAGAAGTGTTCGGCCGGTGACTTCTACAAGCCGGCGCACGGCCACATCTTTGGGGCCATACGGGCCCTCATAGAGCGCGGTGAGCCGATCGATGCCGTCACGGTCACCGATGAGCTCCAGCGGTCCGGGCTGCTCGAGGCGGTGGGCGACCCGTCGGTGTTCATCTCGCTCCAGGCCAACACACCATCGATCGCCAACGCCCGGCATTACGCCGCCATCGTCGAGGAGCACTCCCTGCTGCGCCGCCTCATCGGGGTGGCCGGCGAAATAGCCGACCTGGCCTATTCGGTGCCCGAAGACGTGGAAGCCACGGTCGACGAGGCCGAGCAAATGATGTTCAACGTGGCCGAGCGCCGCACGGCCGACACGATGTCGCCCCTGCATGAGCTTCTCCTCAAGGGATTGGATCGCATCGAGGAACTAGGCAAGCGCGGCTCGGCCATCACCGGTGTGGCCACGGGCTATCACGAGCTGGACAAGATCCTGCTCGGACTGCAGCCTTCGTCACTGACGATCGTGGGCGCTCGTCCCGGCATGGGGAAGACCAGCTTCGCCCTGGGGATCCTGGCCCACGTCGGTGTCGTCGTGCAGCGACCGGCCCTCTTGTTCTCCCTGGAGATGGGACATCTCGAGCTCACCCAACGCATGCTGGCCTCCGAAGCGGAAGTGAACGGGCAGAATCTCCAGACCGGCCAGATACGCACGCAGGACTGGCCCAAGCTCGGCACGGCGGTCACGCGGTTGAGCAACGCGCCCATTTTTATCGACGACAATCCCAACGTGACGGTGATGGACATCCGGGCCCGGGCCAGGCGGCTGAAGAAGTCCGAAGGCGATCTGGGATTGGTGGTGATCGACTACCTGCAGTTGATGACCGGACGGGGACGAGCGGAGAATCGCCAGACCGAAGTGGCCGAGATCAGCCGTGGATTGAAGATCCTGGCCCGCGAACTCGAAGTACCGGTGGTCGCGCTGTCGCAGTTGAGCCGAAACCTCGAATCACGCCAGGACAAGACCCCCATGCTGTCCGACCTCCGCGAGTCCGGCTCGCTCGAGCAGGATGCCGACGTCGTGCTCTTCTTGTACCGCGAGTCCGAGTACAACGACGAGGTGGCCATCGACCGGGCCGACGATGCCTTGGTGGATGTGGCGAAGCACCGTAACGGCCCCACCGGCAAGGCCAACCTGTTGTTCTTGAAGCAGTACGCCCGCTTCGAAAATGGGCGCAGTATTTAGCTCATCCCGCAGAAATGGTGGGTCGTGTGCTCGAGCTGCGCTGCTGCGCCGCCACGAGGCCGGCAAAGCGCCCACACACGAGATCTCGCGCCGGGGCCAGCGCGGCCACCGCAGCAGGTGTCGCCGCCCACAGCCCTTCGGGGCCACCCGGAAGCCGCTCCACATCTTCTGCGAACGCGTCGAGGAATCCCTCGACCGCCTCCGTGGTGACTTCGAGGTGGAACTGCACGCCCCATGCCACATCGCCCACCCGGTAGGCCTGATTGACGTACGCCTGATTGCTGATGAGACGTTGACTCCCTGGCGGGAGGTCGAGCGTCTCTCCGTGCCAGTGCAACACGCGAAGGGTGGAGGGCAGGCCGGCAAACAGCTCGTCGTCCTCACAAGCCGGGGCGAGATGAACCGGCGCCCAGCCGATCTCCGGACCTTGCGGGTCGCGATAGACGGAGCCGCCGGCCGCCACGGCAAGGAGTTGTGCGCCGAGGCAGACGCCCAGGGTGGGGATGCCGGCCGCGAGGGCCTCGGCCAGTATCGAGATCTCGGCCTCCCTACTGGGAAAGCCCGCGTCGGAGGAGGCCGACATGGGCCCGCCCATGACCACCACACCGTCGAGCCCCCCAATATCGCCAGGGATCTCGTCTCCGCCGAAAACCTGGCACGAGTCGATCGTGACTCCCGCTGCCCGGAGAGCGTGGTCGACGGCGAACGCCGACTCGGGGGCCACATGTTGGACAACCAAGCAGTTCGGCATAGGCGTCGGGATCGGGGCAACGCCGTGCGCATGCACAGCCAGCGCCCCACTCTCCTTTCCGGAGTGGCGTGGGGCCACAGATTAGGAGATCGGCTGCTGTTGGCGACAGACGGCTACACGGCTACGTCGTCGACCTCATCGAGGGCGGCCTGATGCGAACGGAACCGGGGCAGGAGGAGGCCGATGACGATGGCCCCGCCGATGCAGGCCAGACCGCCGGAGACAACGGAGAACTCGATGCTCGTTGCGGTGGCCACCGCGCCCGACTCCATGTCGCCCAGGCGAGGACCACCCTGGACGACCGCCATCTGGATGGACGACATCCGGCTCCGAAACCGATCTGGAATGCTCGTCTGCAGGATCGTGTTGCGCAGCACGGCAGAGATCACGTCGGCCCACCCGGCGATGGCCAGCATGACCAGACCCACCCACAAGGTGTCGACCAGGCCGAACACGCTGATGGCGGCGCCCCAGGCCACCACGGCCAGGATCACCCCCCAACCTTGCTGTTTGAGATGGGCGACCCAGCCGGTGGTCACCGCCCCGATCAGGGCGCCCACTCCGGGGGCGGCGTAGAGAAAGCCCAAGGTGATGGTGCCGCCGCCGAAGACCGAGCCGGCCATGGCGGGGAACAGGGCACGGGGCATGCCGAAGACCATGGCGTTGACGTCGATGATGTAGACGCCCTGCAGTCCCTGATGGCCGCGCAGGAAGCGCATCCCCTCCTTGACCGACTCCCATGGGCTGAGGCCGGGACCCTCCGCCCCCGGGATGGGGATCATCATGGCCGTGGCGATGATGGCGACGATGAACGTACCGGCGTCGATCCCGTAGACCAGCGGAAGGCCTAGTCCGAGCAAGAGTCCTGAGACGGCGGGACCGACGACGGTCCCCACCTGGAATGTCACCTGCATCATGGCGGCGGCCGCCGGAATGTGGCGGCGCTCCACCAGGCCCGGCACCGAGGCCATGCGCGCCGTATTGGAGAATCCGTTGACCGCCGCGGCCGCCGAGCTCACCAGGTAGAGCGCCAGGAGTGAGGGGTGGCTGACCGAGGCGTTGAAGGCCAATGCCGCGCTGGTCAGGCAGAGGGCACCTCCCGTCCACAGCATGATCCGGCGACGATCGAGGGAGTCGCCCAGTGGGCCGGCCACCAGTGCGCCGGCGATGAAGGGGAAGAGCTGGGCCAGGCTGATGGCACCCACCTGCAGCGACGAATGCGTCATCCGATAGACCTGAAAGGGGATGGCCACCACGGTCAGCTGCGTGCCCAGCATGGAGATCAGCTGGCCGATGAAGAGCAACCTGAAGTCCCGGCTCACGCGCAGCGGGGTGATGTCCACCAGGATCTTGCCCGGCATGCGCATCAGCCTACGGGTTGTCCTCCTGGGGCCGAGGCCGTGCGTTCACTCTCCCGTCACACAACGCGACCTGCCTTTTTGTCCTCACGCCCCAGCCCCTAGGATGGGCAAGGTGACGACCGCGGCCGAAGAGCGGCCTCTCGATGCCGCAGAGCTGCTGTCACAACAGCTCAAGCACGTGGCCGCCAACGTCGGCTCCGTGCTTTTCGGCAAGCGCGAGGTGGTGCGGCTGACCCTTGCGTGCCTGGCCGCGGGTGGCCACCTTTTGATCGAGGACCTTCCCGGCGTCGGAAAGACCACGCTGGCCAAAGCGCTGGCGCAGACGTTGGGACTGCACTGTCGCCGGGTGCAATTCACCGCCGACCTGTTGCCGTCCGACCTCATCGGCGCCACCATCCTCGACCGCGAGACCATGACCCCGGTCTTCCATCCCGGACCGGTGTTCACCAATATCTTGCTGGCGGACGAATTGAACCGGGCCTCGCCCAAGGCACAATCGGCCTTGCTCGAAGCCATGGAGGAAGGGCAAGTGAGCGTCGACGGGGTGACCCACCCTCTGCCCAAGCCCTTCATGGTTATCGCCACGCAGAATCCCTACGACTCCTCGGGCACCTACCCCCTGCCCTTCAGCCAGCGGGACCGGTTCTTGTTGCGGACCAGCATCGGCTACCCGGGCCGGCAGGCGGAAGATCGCCTGCTCGCCACCAGCGGCGCTCGGCCGAGGCCCGAGGATCTCGGCGTGATCGGCGGACTGCCGATGTTGGCCGGGTTGGCCCGGGCGGTGGACAACGTGTTCGTGGCACCCGAGGTGCGGTCCTACGTGCTCGATCTGGTGGAGGCCACCCGCAGTCATCCGAGCCTTCTCTTCGGCGCGTCCCCCCGGGCTGCCTTGGCCCTGCTGCGCACGGCCGCTGGGTACGCGGTGACCGCGGGACGCGACTATCTCACGCCCGATGACGTGAAGAGCGTGGCGGGCGTGGTGCTGGGTCATCGATTGGCCGTCACGTCGGCGGCGGAGCTGGGTGGTTCCTCGTCCTCGTTGCTCATCGCAGAACTGCTGGCCAGCATCCCGGTGCCCGTGCGTGCACCCGTTCCCGCTGGGTAGACGTCCGACCGAGTGGTGCGGCGTCTTGTGAAACCGACAGCGAACCTGACACCCACGACGCGTGGCGTCATCGCGCTGTGCGCCATCCCCCTGAGCGCGGTGGCCGGATCCCTCCTGGGGGCCGAAGAATTGGTGCTGGTCGCCATCGGCCTTGGCACGGTGCTGGCCTGTGGGTTGGTGCAGAGCACTTCTCGAGCCAATCGGTCCCGGGGCAAGTGGCGGATCGCGGTCTCGCTGGCCACTAGCGATGCGGAAGTGGGCAGCGAGCTCGACATGACGGTCACTCTGGTCACCGCCGGTGCTGGGGGGGCCACGCCGGTGTGGCTGGAGGACCCCCGGCACTGCTGGGCCCGTGTCCATCACGGACCACCCGACCAACGCACCGTCCAGCGGATC
Organism: uncultured Acidimicrobiaceae bacterium; assembly: GCA_963737745.1. Classification (GTDB taxonomy): domain Bacteria; phylum Actinomycetota; class Acidimicrobiia; order Acidimicrobiales; family RAAP-2; genus Bog-473. Next base: position 27,092 of record CAVTTR010000013.1, read on the forward strand.
CCGAATCCGTCGACCGCATTGCGGATAGGGCGGCTCGCCCACGGTGAAACCCTGACCCTTCGCTTCGACGCCCCCACCTCTGTGCGCGGGATCTTCAGCCTGCGCGAAATGCGGCTGTGGTGTTTCGACACCTTTGGCCTCGTGGCGCGGCAGGTGGCCACCGGTCCGAGCGCGATGATCACCGTGCACCCGGTGCCGCTCGTCGTCGACCTGGATGACGAATGGTTTCGGGGCGAGCGTGGCACGGAGGAAAGCCAGCCCACCACCCGTCTGGCGCATCTCCGGCGCGAGAGCTCCGGCGATTTTTCCGGCCTGCGCCCGTATGTTCCGGGAGACAGGCTCCGCTTGCTGTACTGGCCTGCACTGGCGCGCCGCGGCGAACTGCTCGTGCGCGATTTCGAGGATCCCGGACCATTGCGGGTGCACATCCTGGCCGACGTGCGTCCCCTCATCGGGAGTCCCGGAAGCGAGAGTGTGCTCGCCACGGTCGCCGGTGTCGGGTTGCAGGCCCTGGCGCGTGATTCGCTGGTCGAACTGGCCACCACCGCCGGGGAGCGGGTGGCCATCGGGCCCGGCCCGCTCGGCCCACTCGCCCTGCTGCGGGCCGTGGCGTCCTTCGAAACGATGGATCCGCCAGCACCACTGCGCTGGTGGGACCTCCGGTGGCAATCCGGTGACAACGGCCTTGGCCGCCGCCGGGCCCGCCAGGCAGACTCCGGTGCTGACACGCCCCCCCGACCGCGGGCTTGCGCCGACGTCGGGGTCGACATTGGTCGTCACCACTGCGGAAGGGGTGCGCTCCCTGCCGGGAAATCTCGGCTTCGCCCAGGTGGTGATCGCTCCGTGACGACCGTGCTCGTCCCGCCTCGGGCTGCCGCCAACGTGCCGCAAAGACGGCGCCAGCGCGTACCCCGAGGGGTCAGCGTGAGCAGCTTCGCCCCCTTGCTCCTGTCGCTCTCCGTCGCGCTTGCCCTGGCCCGGTTGATGGCCGACGGCGGCAGTGCGCGTGTGTTGGTTCCCGTCGTTGTGGCGATGGCGTTGGCCGACGTTGTCACCGCTCTGGCCGCACGCCTGCAGGTCAACTTCGTGCTGGCTGTCGCCGTTGGTTGGGCCATCGCCGTGTGCGGCGTGCTGTTGATGGTCGACCCTTCCGTGTTCGATCCGGCTTCATCGCACTTTCTTCATGCTTCGGTGACTTCGGACCAGCTCCGGGCGGCACGTGCGGCGCTGGCCGATGACGGGACACCGTTGCCGGCGCTGAACGGAATCGTCATCATTCTGGGTGCCATAGGCGCCGGCGCAGCGGCATTGACGAGAGGCATCTGGGTTCTCACCTGCCGCAGGCCGTTCGTCGATCAGGGCCGTGGGCCTCTCGCTCCGTGTCTGGCACCATCAGTCGCCATCTTCTTGTACACCACGCTGGTCAGCGCGGAGCGGAGCAGGGTGCCTGCGTTTGTGTCCTATTTTCTCGGTCTCCTCGTCTTTGTGGCTTTGGTCGACCGCGCCACGACGACCGCCCTTGCCTCGAGCCTTCGCCACGACGGGCCGGCGCACCATGTTCGATGGCGCTCCGGTGGGGTGGTGGCTCCTCTCCTCGCCTCGCTCATCGTTATCGCCGCGGGCACAGGCCTTTCCACCATGCGCCTGACCGTGTTTCATGTCAGCCCCCCCAGCCAAGGTGCGCCGGGCGACCTGATCACCGGAATCGCACTGGTCGATCATCTCTTGGCCACCGAGATCACCGAATCGCGCACCGTGATTTTTCACGACACGTCGCCGGTGACGACCTACTGGCAGGTGGGGACCCTCTCGTCGTTCAACGGGACCGATTGGCTCCCCAGTGCGCAGGTCCGCACCGCCCTTTCGGGATCAGCCGGGGAGTTGGGGGCCGTTCTGTCGTCCACCGCCCTCCCGACACCGACTCCGGCGCAGACCTTCACGGCGCGGGTGACGATCTCCGACTTTGAAAGCCGGCTCTTGCCAGCGCCGCCGGGCACCTTGGCCGTGCACGGCCTGGCCGGTGCGACGGCTATCGAAGAAGAGGGCGTTCTGGCCGGCTCAGCCGATATCACGGGCACGAGTTACACGCTGACTGCACCGGTCGAGGCCGGCCTGCCGACCGGGGGGAGGCAGTTGTCCGCTTCCGATCCGCGGTTGACTCCGTATCTCGCCCTCCCGACCGAACCGGCCGTGGTGGCGCGGTTGGCCCGTCAAGCCGTGGGGAAGGCATCGACTCCGGCGGCGCAGGCGCAGGCTCTGGTGGACTGGTTTCGCTCGGGCCGGTTCCGCTATACCCTCTCGCCCCCTCCGACGACAGGTGCCAATCCGTTGGTGCAGTTCCTGACCGTGACCAAGGCTGGCTTCTGCGAGCAGTTCGCCGGTGCCTACGGCGTGCTGGCGCGCTCGCTCGGGATCCCGACGCGGCTCGTCGTTGGCTTTACGGCCGGAAAGGCCGGGCCCAATGGGACATCTACGGTCACCGGGGCCGATGCCCACGTGTGGCCCCAGGTGTATCTCGGACCGGAGGCCGGATGGGTCTCGGTCGAGCCCACTCCCGTTTCGGCCGTCGGCACGCCACCAGCAGAAGGAGTGGTCGGCCAGACCACTCCGACCACGGCCGCGGAGGGAACGTCCAGCCCCACGACCTCGGGCGCGTCGACACCACCCGCGACGACGCCGGCGGGTGCCAGCCCGACGCCTGGAGCCCGTGCGGATCATCGGACGAGCCCCCGACACAGAGCGCATGCGCCGGGAGGGGGCATGGATTGGTGGTGGATACCGCTCACCGTGGCGGCGCTGTTGCTTCTTGCTGGCGCGGCCACCTGGACCCTGCGCCGTCGGCGCGCTGGCGTCGAGGCCCTACTCGGCCCCGACGAGCGCGTCGTACAGGCGTGGGAACGCGCCCAGGTGGCGCTGCGTGGCCGGGGCGTGGCGCGCCGCCCGGCGGAGACACCGGCGGAGTTCGCCTCTCGCCTGCGGGTCCATGATGAAGGAATAGGCCTGGTGGACAAGACGGAGTTGCAGACGGCGCAGCGCGATGCGGTGGCCAGCCTGGCTGGTCTGGTCGAACTGGCGTGCTACACCCCTCGACCGTGCACGCCGGCCCAAGCGGCGCGCGCGCATGCGCTGGCCTCGACGATCGTGGCCGCCAACCGATCCCACCGGGCCCGGCGTTCCAGACGGCAGACCCAATCCTCGATGGTGACATGAGAAAGAAGGACGCGAGAAAGAAGAAAGCCCCTCCGTTGCGGAGGGGCTTTCTTTGACTACCGCTTCATCGTGTTGCTGACCCGGCGACGACACCTGGTTACAGGACGGCCAGTCGGGCCACCGTGGCTACAGGGTGGGAGCGAAACCCACCACATTCTCTTCGTTGGGCCATCCCGAGGCGCCGATTTCGCCTGGCACCGATCCGAAGTATTTGGCGGTTCCCGTCGTCGACAAGCTGGACGTCGATCCAGTCCCGACCGTCACCGAGGCGTTGTAGCTGAAGATTCCGCCATCCGCTCCGGCGGCCCAATAGCCGGTGCCATCGGGAGCGTAGGTGATGCTGACCACCGGGGCGGCCGGCGTCACGCCACTCAGGACGGGCGAGCCGAAGAACGGTGCACCCCCATAGGCCACGATCGCTCCTTGCGCGGTGGCGATCAGGTACCCCGCGCCAACGGGGTTGGCCGCAATGCCGATGGCGGCACCGTCAGGCGAAGGACCGCCGAAGGTGCTCGAGAGAGTGCCGGCGAAGACGGCGTCGCCGTAGGTGAAGACGCCGCCGTCGGCACCGACCAGGTAGTAGCCGTTTCCGGTCGAGGTCAAAGAGATCCCGACGATCGGGGAGACCAGTTTGAGACTGCCGGCCGAGCCGAAGAACTTGGCATCACCGAAGGTGAAGACGCCACCGTCGGCGGCGACCAGGTAGTAGCCGAGGCCGTCCGCCGTCGGGGCGATGCCGACGATCGGCGAGTTGAGCTTGAGGGCACCGAGCGAGCCGTAGAATTTGGCGTCACCGAAGGTGAACACACCGCCGTTGGAGGAGGCCACCCAGTAACCCTTGCCATCCGCGGTCGAGGCGACACCCACCGCGGGGGCGTTGGCCAAGCCGAGCGCACCGCCCAAGCTGGGGGCACCACCGAAGGAGAAGGTACCGCCCTGGGAAGTGACGAGGGTGTACCCGCTCGCCGTCGGGGGGGTAGCTGCTCCGGCAGGGCTGGTGGCCAGGGTCAGAGGCACCACGGCACCGAGGGCGCCGACCAACAACGCCGAGGGAACCAAGCGAGCCCGGGACCGCCGGGTCTTTCGGTTAGGTCGAGCTGGGGATGTAGCCATCTTGCCAGTGACATTGTCGGACACGAACCGCTCCTCTCGTGGGTGCCTGGCCGGAGCCAGGCCGCCTTGCTTTTCTGGGGTATTCCTATCGGGCGAAGCTGAACTCTTCTCGATCAAAAGGCAAACGTGGGGTGTCAGAAGTATGAACGTTCACCCCCTGTTTCGGCTTCTTCCTGCTCCGGGGCCGCGGCCCGAAGGACGACGACCACGCAACGTAGCCCAATGAATCCCAGTTGTACACTTGGAATTGGGAAGAATAGGCGGCAGCACTGCTGGCGCCGGTGGCGGCGGGTGGCGCTCAGCTGACCTGGCCGGTGACGTACTGCTCGGTACGGGGGTCCGAGGGCGCCGAGAAGATCTGCTGCGTAGCGCCGTACTCGACCAGCTCGCCGATGTGGTCGTGGTCGTCGAGCAGGAAGACGGCGGTGAGGTCGGCGCATCGGGTGGCCTGGAACATGTTGTGGGTGACCAGGGCGATGGTCACCGATGAGGCCAGGTCGACGATCGTCTCTTCAATGGCCGAGGTCGAGATGGGGTCGAGGGCCGAGCACGGCTCGTCCATCAACAGCACCTCAGGTTCGACGGCCAGCGCCCGGGCGATGCAGAGCCGTTGCTGCTGGCCTCCCGAAAGCCGCACCGCCGGCTGGTCCAGGCGATCCTTCACGGTGTCCCAGAGGGCGGCGGAACGGAGCGCCGATTCTGCGGCGCTCTGAAGGATCTGCTTGTTACGGATGCCGTTGAAGCGCAGGCCGGAGGTCACGTTGTCGATGATGCTCATGGTGGGAAACGGGTTAGGGCGCTGGAAGACCATGCCGATGCGGCTGCGGATGAGCTCCGGCTGGGCGTCGCGCCCGTAGATCTCCAGGTCCCCCAGGCGGATGGAACCGCCGACCTTGCCCCCGGACCGGTCGTGCATCCGGTTGATGGCGCGCAGGACGGTGGTCTTGCCACAGCCCGATGGTCCGACAAGCGCCGTCACGCGGTTGGCGGCCAAGGGGAAGCTGACCCGGCGTACGGCATGGACAGCACCGAAGTCGACCGAGACGTCGGTCAAGGTGACCGCGGCGGGGGCATCGTCGAGCAACCCGTCTCGCCCTGGACCCTGCGCCAGCACCTCTTGTTGAATGCGGGCGGCGACTGCCGATGTCGTATCAGACATTTCTCTCTCCCCTGGACTGGGTGAACACTACCGAGATTTCCTGGTCAGCCGGGCTGCGAACATGCGTCCGATGATGCTGAGGACGAGGACACCGACCATGAGCACGAAGGCCGCCCCCCAGGCGTCCTGCTGCAGGTCCTTGAAGGCCGTGGTCCCATCTTGGAAGATCACGATGGGGATGGCGTTCATCGGCTGATTGAACGAGAGGTTGAAGACCTGACTCCCCACAGCAGTGAAGAGAAGAGGGGCCGTCTCACCGACGGCTCGGGCCAGGGCGAGCAGGTTGGCCGTGACCAGCCCGGGGATCGAGCCCCGCACGATGACCGATCGGACCACGCGCGACTGGCGGGCACCGAGGGCCAGGCCGGCTTCCCACAACTCGTTGGGCACCGTGCGCATGGCTTCCTCGTCGCCCCTGATCATGATGGGCAGCATGAGCACGGCCAGAGCGACGCTGCCCGAGTAGGCCGAAAAGTGGGTGTGGACGACGATCACGGCGTAGGCGAAGAGGCCGATGAGGATCGAAGGCAGCCCGGAGAGGATGTCGGCCCCGAAACGGATTGCGTTGGCCACCGGCCCCCGTCGTTCGATCAAGAACAGCGCCACCAGCAGGCCGACGGGCATGGCGATGACCAGGGCCAGGCCGTTGATGAGGAGGCTGCCGATGATGGCATTGGAGATACCGCCACCGGGAATGCCTTCTGGTGTCGGGGTGTGCGTGAAGAAGGCGACGGAGAGCGCCCCGACGCCGCGCTTGGTCACGTAGACGACCAGGAAGACCAGCGGCACCAGCACCAGGACCATGCAGGTCCCGAAGATGATGCGGATGGCGAGGGCCGTGCCGCGGCGGCGGCGGAGGGACTCGTGGGCCGACGCCTGAATGAGCTTGCGCCGTTCGTAGTACGACGCATCCTTGCCCGAGGGGACGGGCGCCTCGAGCACGTCGATGCTCATAGCAGCCTGAACTGGCGGTTCTTGCGCACGATGAGGCGCCCGCCGATGTTGACGATGAGCGTCATGACCAGGAGGACGACGGCCAAGGCCAGCAGCGTGCTGCGCAAGAGCGTGCCGGGTTGGGACTCGCCGAAGTTCAGCACGATGACCGAGCCCAAGGTGGCGCCTGGGTTCAACAACGAGAAAGGGTGTCCCAGAATGAGGCTGTTCCCGATGAGCAGCGTGATGGCGATCGTCTCGCCAACAGCTCGGCCGAGGGCGAGAGTGCCGGCCGCCAGAAGCCCTGAGTTGGCGCCCGGGACAACCACCTTGCGCACCACTTGCCACGGCGTGGCTCCAAGGGCGAAGGCCGCCTCGCGGTCCAGGTTCCCCACGCCGGCGAGCGCAGTGCGGGAGAGGGCGACCATGGTGGGCACGATCATGATCGAGAGTACGAACCCGGCCAGGAAGTAGCTGGCTCCTTCGGCGTTGCCCTTGAAAAGCAGCTCGATCACGGGGATCTTCTTCATGAAGGGCTCCACGTCGCGCAGGAAGACGGGCTGCATGACCGCCAGACCCCACAGCCCGACCACGATGCTGGGCACGGCGGCGATGAGGTCGATAGCCACGCCCAATGGCGCGGCAATGCGGCGGGGGCACATCTCGGTCAAGAAGGCCGCCGTGGCCAGCCCCACCGGCACGGCGATGACCATGGCGATCACCGTCACCGCCACCGTGCCGATGATGAACTGGCCCGCCCCATAGGTGTTGGTGGCCTCGCTCCACGCCGTGGACCACAAGAATCCAAAACCGAAGTGACCGAAGGCCTGGGTCGATTGGCTGATGATCCCCTCAATGATCGCCGCCAGGACGACGACGAAGAGGGCCGCCGCGATCCACAGGAGGGTGGCATAGGCCCTGCCCGAGGACAGGGAGCTACGCCGCTCCTCCAGTAACTTTCGCGGGGAATGCTCTTTGATCTCCACCTAGGAGAAGAGCGGCTGCCCGCTCGAGTTCTCCATCTTCATGATCGTGGCGATGGCCAACGCCTGAATGTTGGCCGGCAGCGACACGTAGCCGATGGCAGCGGAGTCGGCCTGACCGGCCGTGGCCATCCAGTCGAGCATTTTGCCCAGAGCGATCCCGTTGTTCGAGTTGGACTGCTTCTGGTAGATGATCACCCAGCTGTAGGTCGAGATCGGGTAGGACCCGGCCCCTGATCCGTTGACGATCAGGTAGTTATCCGCCGTGACGTTCGGGAAGGCGGCGGCGTCCGCGGCCACCGAACTTCCGCTGGGACTTACGTAGGCACCTGCGGAGTTCTGTACCGCGGCGTAGGGCAGCCCGGACTGCAGGGCATAGTCAAGTTCGACGTAGCCAACGGTGCCGCCCCCGCCCTGCACGTCACCGGCCACGCCGGCGTTCCCGTTTCCACCCTCACCCTTGGGGAAGGTGGGCTGCTTTCCGACGAGGCTCGAAGGCCAGTCCGTCGGGTCGACCGAGTGGAGGTAGTTGGTGAAGGCGTTGGAGGTGCCACTCGAGTCGGCCCGGAAGACGGGCTCGATGGCGCCGGCGGTGCAGCCGGAGATCGAGCTCCAGTTGGTGATGGCGCCGGTGTAGATCTGCGCGATCTGCGTGCCCGTGATGTGGAAGCCCTGGGGGCAGCTCTTGGTGACGATGGCGATACCGCCGAGGACCACAGGAACCTGGAGGAGGGCGCCGCCGGTACCGGTGGTCGAGCCCGGCTCGGGCACGTCAGAGGCGCCGAAGTTGACCGAGCCAGCCAGAATGTCGCTCTCCCCGGTCCCTGACCCGACCGAGGCGTAGTTCACCGTCACCTTGGAGTCCGACTTGTTGAAGTCATAGAACTGGCGCGCGAAGAGCGGCTGGTCGAAGGTGGAGCCAGCGCCGGTAAGTGCAGCCGCCGGGCGTGTTGAAGTCATTGGAACCTCCCAGGGCATTGCTGCCCGAGGACGCCGCAGTGGTGGGGGTGGTCTTCGTTGTCGTGGGCGTCGTGGCCGGCTTCGTCGTCGTGGTCGCAGTGCTCGAGGACCACCGGTGGTGGTCGGACGTGGTGCCGGCGGCGGTGGTCGTCGTGCTCGAAGGTGACGTGGTCGTGGTCGTCGAGGTGCTCTTCTTGTTGTGCGTGGTCGTGGTGGTGTTCGTCTTCTTGTAGGCACTTGGCGTGCCCGATCCGCATGCCGCGGCGATCAGCCCTCCGGCCAGGACCATGGTGCCGATGACCCACCGCTTGCCGGTGCGCCGGGGCCCCGCGCCCGTTTCCTCTGGGTTGACTCGTGTGAACACGTACTGCTCCTCTCCTAAGTGCGGAAGTCAGCAACGCCGTACCTGGGCGCGACTTTGCCGTCGGAGACATTCCTATCGAGCCAACCTGAACGGGACTTGACGAGTTGGCAAACTTCCGGTGTCGCGGGGATGAACCGTTGCCAAACACCGATTGTTTTCTTGTTGATCACGCCGCGTCACTGGAAAAGACCGCGGATCAATGCAGATTTCACTGGTGAATCTGTCGTCGCCGAGCGGATCCGAGGACGGCTCATCAGGGCAGATGCCTATGGCGCGCGACGTCCTTTGAGGATCTCGAGGGCCTTGTCGGCGTGCGCACCCATGGAGAATTCGGTGTGGATGACGTCGAGGAGGGTGCGGTCCGTGTCGATCACGTAGGTGATGCGCTTGTTGGGCAGGAAGTTCGCCACTCGCTTGGCGCCCAACATTGCAGCGACGGTGCGGTCGGCATCCGAAAGAAGGGGATAGCCGAGGGATTCCTTCTCGTCGAATTTCTTCTGCTTGTCGATCGAGTCCGCGCTGATACCAATGCGTTGTGCCCCGACCGCAGCGAATTCGGCCCCCATGTCGCGGAAATGACAACTCTCCTTGGTGCAGCCGGGCGTCATGGCGGCGGGGTAGAAGAAGAGCACGACCGGCCCGTTCGTCAGGAGTTCGCTCAGTCTGCGAGGTGTCCCCGTCTGATCGGGAAGCTCGAAGTCCGGCACCACGTCACCTTTGTGCATTGGCCCAATGTAGGTGCAAACGGGTCGAGATGCCCTCAGGCTTCGAAGCGGAACCCCACTCCCCGGACCGTGACCAGGTGGCGCGGGTTGGCCGGGTCGGGCTCGATCTTGCGCCGCAGCCGCTTTATGTGGGTGTCCAACGTCCTGGTGTCGGTGAGTTCCTGATCCCACCACAAGCGGTCGATGCAGCCGTCGCGGGTGACGACCTGACCGCTGTGCGAAATGAGGAGGGACAGGAGGTCGAACTCCTTGCGGGACAGTTCGACTGGTGCGCCGTGGACGGTGACTTCGCGGCGACCAGCGTCGAGCCGGACCGGCCCGACCTGCAGCACCTCTTCGTGGTGTTCGGCCACCGCCACCCCCCGCCGCAGCACGGCTCGCATCCGGGCTACCAGCTCGCGGAGCCGGAAGGGCTTGGAGACGTAATCGCTCGCGCCCAACTCAAGGCCGAGGACGACGTCCACTTCGGAGTCGCGCGCCGTGACCATGATGATCGGCACCGGCTTGAGGGCTCGCATCTGCTGGCAGAGCTCGATGCCCGATTGATCGGGCAGCATCACGTCGAGCAGCACCAGGTCAGGATGCACCCGATGGAACAGGCGGAGCGCCTCGTGGCCGTCCCCGGCGCACTCGACGGCAAATCCCTCCCGAGTAAGGCCGGAGGCCAGCGCCTGGCGGTACGACTCCTCGTCGTCGACGACCAACACCAAGGGTCGGTTGTCGCGCCCGTGTGTGCCCTGAACCTGCCGACCATTGGTCACCGCTGTGGTGGCCACGCCGCCGGACCCATCAGGCCGCGTCGTCAGGCGCGGCAGCGATTCGGGGGGAGAGGAGGACAAGAGGGGCAGGCGACGACGGAGGTTTGGGGGGTGCATCCTCCGACGCCGCCTGAGCACGCAGGGAGGCGACTACCTGCGCGAATTTCGACTTCGGGCGGCCGGCCCTGGAAGCTGCCGGCCGGAGTACCACGATGTCGCCCGGACCCTGATGGTCACGCCGGCTCCCGAGGCGTCGACCCAGAGAGCCGGTGCCCGAACCAATGCCTGTCGAAGTGGTCAGCGCCATCGTTTGTCACCGTACGGACTCCAGGTGAACGTAAAGCGAAACTGCCGCAACCGGGAAGTGTCACGCAGATGAACTCTTCACGAGGGGTGCACCCCGCCGGGATTACCCTTCGAGGACAGCGGAGGTATTGCCTTGAAGTTCTCGATCAGCCAGAACGTGCCCGTCGCGCCAGATGCCGCGGTCGGCGCCTATGCCAACCCAGATTTCTATGCAGACAGGCCACCGAGTGGCGACATCTCTCTGGTCGAGGTGGTGGGACACCAACAGGAGGGACCGCTCGACCGCATTGAGGTGCGTTACAAGTTCACCGGCTCGGTGTCGCCGGCCGTCCGTGCCATTGTCGATCCGGAGAAGTTGTCCTGGATCACCCGCACTGACATAGAGCGAGAGGCCCACCGCAGCACATTCACGATTGTGCCTGACTATCTACCCCGATCGCCTGGAGTGCGGGGGGACCTTCCGTTTCGACGAGGGTGCGGCAGGGCCGAACTCGACGATGCTCACCATTGAGGGTGATCTCAAGGTGCGCGTCCTTTTGGTCGGGCGCACCGTCGAGCAGATGATCGTCAAGGGGCTTCGTACCTATCTGGCGGCCGAAGTGGCAACGCTGCCGGATTTCACGAAGCGACGCTGAGCGTCACTCCTCGGGCGAGTGCTCTGGGTTCGGCTCGGAGAGCAGACTCAATACAGTCAGGGTTTCGCCACGTTCACCGGCCCGGTTGAAGAGGCTGCGCATCGCGTCGCGCAGGTGGATCATGGCCTGGCCGACCGGGCCATCGCCCTCAGAGCCCGATCCGGCCCCGGGGCCGGCGTTCTCTGACGCCTCCCACTCCTGCTCCTCTTCGGAACCGTCCAACACTCGCAGCACGGTCCGTGTGTCATCACTTCCGCCGTTGATCTGGTTGATCCGCTGAATGGCTTGGCGCAGCGGCACCAGTTCGAGGGCCAGGAACTCAAGGGAGCCCCCCTCGTTCGGGTAGACGCTGTACATGCTGACCAGCTCGGCCTCGTCGCCGCCGGCCATATCGCGCAGACGCTGGGTGACATCACGCAGGCTGCCCGAGAGGTCTTCGGACCCGACGAAGTCGGGACCCTCGAGCAAGCTCAGCACCGTCAAGGCTTGCCCTTTCTCGCCCAGCTTGTTGTGAAGTTCCTTGAACATGAGGACTGTGACCGGACCCGATCTGTCTATTTGGTGAGCGCGACAGAAATGGCATACCCAATTGCCGCCAGAACCACCAGGAAACACATGACGGCGACGACGAGTGCGGCGGGTGTGCGGACGGAGGCCGAGTGCCCATCTTCGGCCTCGCTCCCGTAGCCGCCCCGCGAGAGGGCCTCCACGCCGATGGAGAAGACGGCCGTAAGACCGGCGCCTGCCACGATGGCGATCAGCAGGATCTTTCCGAGGGCACCGATGTTGATATAGCTCGAGACATCAGCCAGCATGACGACCTCCTACGCCGCCACCGCGACGGTTGGCGTTGATTTCTTGGGGCCTTCCCACTCGTCGTTCACGTTCCCGGGGTTCACTGCGCTCTTGCGTGAGAGGGCGAAGATCGTGCCGCAGAAGAACGCCAGCACAATGAAGAGGACGACCACACCGGCGGATCCGCCGATTCCGTTTTGGAAGTAGAAGGCACCGGCCCCCACCAATCCGGCCGCCGGCAAGGTGACGAACCAGGTGAAGGCCATGCGGCGGAAGATGCTCCAGCGCACCGGCTGGCGCCGTCCCACACCGGCGCCTACGACCGAGCCCGAGGTGACCTGGGTCGTCGAGAGGGGTATGCCGAAGTGGGTCGAGGCCAGAATGACGGCGGCCGAGGATGCCTCAGCCGCAAAGCCCTGGGGCGTCTGAATCTCGATGAGCCCCTTGCCCAAGGTCCGAATGATGCGCCATCCGCCCAGGTACGTGCCCAGCCCCATCGATACGGCGCACAGGATGATCACCCACTGCGGGGTGGATGCGCTGGCGGGGATCGACTTGTTGGCGATCAGCGCCAGGGTCAGGATGCCCATGGTCTTTTGGGCGTCATTGGTCCCGTGGGCCAGCGAGACGAGAGCCGCCGTGCCGATTTGTCCGACACGAAAAGATCGGGCCTTGACCTTGTCCTTGGCCTTGTGGGTGATCCGGTAGGCCAGCACGGTTCCAAGGGCGGCCACGGCCACGGCGAAGAGCGGGGCGAAGATGGCCGGAATGAAAACCTTGCCCGCGACGCCGGACCAGATGACGGCGGTCCCGCCGGCGTGGACGAGGATGGCACCGACCACTCCGCCGATAAGGGCATGCGAGGAGCTCGACGGCATGCCGAGGTACCAGGTGGTGACGTTCCAGGCGATGCCCCCGGCCAACCCGGCGAACACGACAGCCAAGGTGACCGAGCCTTGGTTGACGATGCCCGAGGCGATGGTTGCTGCCACCGACAACGAGAGGAAGGCGCCCAGGAGGTTCAACACCGAGGACATCCCGACGGCAACTCTTGGCTTGAGCGCCCCGGTGGCGATGGACGTGGCCACCGCGTTGGCCGAGTCGTGGAACCCGTTCGTGAAGTCGAAAGCGAGGCCAGTGATGACCACCATGACGAGGATGAAGGTATTGCCCACACGGCACTTTTAACAGCGGGTCTACTCGGCGTCACTCCGTAACAGGGGTGGTTCGCCACAAGTTCATGTTTCGTTCATCGCCGCGCCACGTGCGTTACCCAAAGTTACGCATCGCCGTCATGCCGCCCAGGTGATTGGCGCAGACGGCTACCCCGCCAGCTTGAGCATCTGGGCCATTCCGTTTTCGATCCCGTTGGTGAGCACGTCAAGGTCGGACGTGGTGTCGTAGTCGCCCGTGACGCCGAAATTCACCTCGCCGTCATAGGAGAAGATGGCGATGGAAATCCGGATTTGGCCGCCGAGCGGTACGTAGGGAAAGACGCGGTCCATCTTGCGGCCCGCCGCGTAAAGCGGAAACTGCGGGCCCGGCACATTCGTCGTCACCGTGTTCACGTTGTGCTGTGCGGCCCTGGTAGCCAGCCGCATGCCCAAGGCGAGCAGCATGGGTGGGGCGAAGCCCGACATGGACGTGAGCGCTTCTCCGGCGACGGCCTGTTTGGAGTCCTTGAGACCCTTCATCTGCTGGGTGATGGCGTGCAGGCGTTCCGCCGGGTCCTCAAGATGGACGGGCAACTCGGCGAACATCGCCGACACCCTGTTCTCGAAGGTCCCGTCACCGACCGCCCTGCCGCTGGCATCGCGCGGACGAACGGAGACCGGGACCAACGTGCGGACGACACGGTCGACGCTCTCGCCCCGGGAGAGCAAGAGCAGGCGGAAACCGTTGGTGATCGAGGCCAGGACGACGTCGTTGAAGGTGCCCCCCACGTTCCGGCGCACCAATTTGATGTCCTCGACCGAGGTCGAGGCCCAAGCGTACCGACGATGGGGCCCGAGGGGCCCGTTCAGGCTCGACAGCCGGAGGTGGGCGCACCAGTCCAGCCATGGCGACCACGCCCTGCCCGACCTCCTTGGCGTGGGAGAGAACCTGACGCACGCCCTTGGTCGAGGCTTCGACGGCGCGCAGTTGCTCATAGGGCGATCGGATGATGTTGGTGATGGCGGAGAGGGCCAGATGGCTCCCGCTGGGGGTCGGCCGGGGCGACCAGGGCGTCACCTCTGGTCGGGCCGCGTCCGGGGAGAGGTCCATGATCACGGCCAGCAGATCCGTGCCCGACACTCCGTCGACCATGGCGTGGTGTGTCTTGGCCACCATGGCCCAGCGCCCGTCCTCCAGTCCCTCGACCACCCAGATCTCCCAAAGCGACTTGTGGCGATCGAGCTGCTGTGACATGACCCGCCCTACCAGCTGGCGTAACTCGTCGTCGCCGCCCGGGCGCGGCAGCGCCGTGTGGCGCAGGTGGTACGCAAGAATGAAATGTGGATCGTCCACCCAGACGGGCCGTCCCAATTCCAACGGGACGAACTTCACCACCTGGCGGTAGCGCGGGACGAGGGGGAGTTTGGCCTCCACCATGGAAACGATGTCGACGAAGGCCGGTTGGGGACCTTCGAAGATGGCGACCGAGCCGATGTGCATGTGGCTGACGCCGTCCTCAATGTGGAGGAACCAAGCGTCAAGCGGACTAAGTCGATCAGTGCTCACGAAGCTCTCGGCTCACGAAGAGGCCGCGGAGACGCCGCCACCCGACCGGATGGAGCCCAGGGCGGAAAAGGAGGGATTGGAGAGGATTCTCTCCTTGGTCTCCTCGTAGGCGGCGTCGATCACCCGCGGGGCGCGGTTTTCCGCCATGGCCCACAGGCCCAGGGCATGGCGCGCTGCCGGGCCAGGCTCGAGCCGAAGCACCGTCGTCCCATTCGCTTCGAGCCGGGCAATCTCGCGTGCGAGGCGGCGATGTACCGACCACCGCAAGAGCCCGTCGGCTCCGATGGCGCGCCCGTGCGTGGCGGACATGGACGAGATCACGATCACCGTGTCGAGCTCCTGGGTCCGGAGCACGTCGGCGTTGGTGCTCGAGTACACACCTCCGTCGAAGTATTCGATGCCGCCGATGGTGATGGGCGCGAAGTAACCCGGAATGGCACAGGACGCCAACACGGCCGACGCCAGGGGAGCCGGAGGGGAGCCGGGCCGCCCAAAGACGACGCGGGCTCCGTCGGATCGCCGCGCCGCGCAGATCCACAGCCCGTCGGGCCAATCGTCGCCGATCAACTCGTGCAACGCGCTCGCTCTCTCGCTGATGTCGATGAGGCCCCGGGGCAGAAGCGTCATAGCGGCGACGTCGGGCCTGAAGGCCAGCGGGCGCCCGACAGTGCGCCGTATGAGGTCGGAAGAGGGCAGGTTCCAGGGACGCAGGAGCGACATGACGGAGGGCACCGGGAGTGGGTTCTCATGGGGAAGGATCCGCTTGAGGAGTGCCCCTCCCTGTGGCGACATCGGTGTGCCGTAGGTCGAGGCGGCGAGGTCGGTGGCCGGGACGCCGACCCGGAGAGCAGCGCCGGTGACCGATCCGGCCGAGGTGCCGACAATGATGTCGGCTTCTCGCGCATCCCAGTGCGCTTCACGCTCGAGCGCGGCCAACACGCCAGCCTGATACGCCTGCCCGACGACCCCGCCGGCACCGAGTACCAACCCGACCGTGCGGCGTCCTTCGTCGGGGAGTGAGCCGCGCCGTACTTGCATCGCTCCTGTTTACCCTTTGACGGGTGTGCAAGCCGTCAACAAGGGGCGATGCGAGGTGCCTACGCCGACCGGTGTCACGACGGTGGACCCGGGGCGAGAGGGAAGAGTCTGGGTTCTTTCTCGGCGTTTCTAAGGGAAATATTAGAAGACGGCCATCCACCCAATCGGGCCGCTCTCTAAGCTATTCTAACTAATACTTTAGAATCAGAGATCGGGGAGCAGGGCCATGAACAAGCGCGAGAACCCGTATACGCCGGGCGCCGGGAGGAAGCCCCGCACCCTGGCCGGACGGGACCAGGATCTGGAGAGTTTTCAGTCCCTGGTGGAACGGCTCGATGCCGGATCGTACGAACGAAGCCTTATCTACACCGGTTTACGCGGGGTGGGGAAAACGGTGCTCCTCATGGAGTTCGACGTCTTGGCCAGCGAAGCGGGATGGGCCACGACCGATGTGCAAGAAGTCGGTTCCAACGCCGACTTCCGCACCACGTTCGCCGGTATGGCCAACCGCCTGCTCATGAACATGAGCCGGCGCCATCGGGCCAAGCAACGCATCGAGCGCGCTCTTTCAGTGGTCAAGGCATTTAGCATCGCCATCCCGGGAGGGGTCGAGATCAAGCTCGGCCTGGATACGTCGGCCGGAGTGGCCGATTCGGGCGACCCCGAGCGGGACCTGGCCGACCTCTTCCGGGAGATCGGCGAGGTGGCCCAGGCTAATCAGATGGGCGCGCTCTTCCTCATCGATGAGATGCAGAACCTCGACTCGGGGTCCCTGGCTGCCATCTGCATGGCGTTCCAGGCCATTAGCCGCGCCGGCCTGCCCGTGGCCATGGTGGGGGCGGGACTACCGGACCTCCGCGTGCGGCTTTTGTCGGCCAAGCCGTATGCCGATCGTCTCTTTTCCTACGAAGAGCTGGGCCGTTTGTCCGAGGCGGCGGCGCGCTCGGCCTTGGTTGGACCGGCCGCGGCCGCCGGCGCCGACCTATGACGAGGAGGCGGCCCGCCAGATCGTGCAGGAAGCGGCCGGATTCCCGTACTTCATTCAGGAATACGGTCGCGAGCTTTGGAACTTCGCCGAGTCCACGCCCATCACGGTGGAGGATCTCGACGGGGCGCGCCAGATCGTCAACGACAGCTTGGCCCGCAATTTCTTCGGCACCCGTTTCGAGATGGCGACCGACACCGAGCAGCGCTATCTCTCCGCCATGGCCTCGCTGGGCCAAGGCCCCTACCCGGTGGGGGAGGTGGCGCACGCCTTCGGCGTGAGCGACCAGAGGCGAGCGTCCATGCACCGCGAGTCGCTCATCCAAAAGGGCCTTATCTGGAGTCCGCGTCGAGGCCAGGTTGATTTCACCGTGCCGCTGTTCGCCGCCTTCCTCAAGGAGAATCACCCGATCGTCTGAGAGGGGAACGCCGCCCGGGCTTCAACGTGCTTCGGCGTGGCCCGGTCAGATAGATCGGTAGTACAGTCCCAGTTGCTTACCTTCAACAGTGAGGGTTCCGTGAGGACGGCCGACGCCGCCCACCGCATTGAATGGGCCTCGCGCCCATCTCTCCTCCTTCCAGTGTTCGGCCTGGCGTCCTTGGGCATCCTCCGTCCTCCGTCGCCGACCGCATCCGAAGGATTGACTGGTAACGGTGAGCGGCGCAGGCAGGCCTTTAAGTTCGAGGTCGACGCTGTGCGCTTGTCATGTCAATAGCGAATGAACCACGGTTCGAGGCGGTCACCCACTTCGACGGGAGCGAGGCCATTGTCGTCTTGAGTGGCACCGTCGAAAACGCGGCCGCCTTTGCCCTCAGTGCGGCCCTCGACGCCGCGATCGACCGTCATCCCACATCGGTGACCCTCGACCTGGCCCAGCTCGACTTCATGGGACCGGCCGGCCTGATCGCGGTCACCAACGCCGAGAATCGACTGGCCTCTTTGGGCGTCACGTTGAAGGTCCAGTCCCCGTCCGCGCTGGTCAACCGACTGCTTGGCATCATGGAGCTGGCGGAGAGCCTCCGGCTTGACGAGTCTGCGCCTGAGCATGACCACCTCGGGCCGGAGCAGATGTCCGAGCTCAATGTGTCGACGCAACGGTTCTCTTCGAGTCTTTCCACCAAGGATTTGCGACGGGTCACCGGCATGCCGACGGACCCCGACGTCGTGGACGGAGCTTTGCGTCTCATTGTCGAACTCGCCCGCGCCAGTATCGGTGCAGCGGATGGAGTGAGCGTGTCACTCATGCGCCATGGCGTACTGTCCACGGTGGCGGCCAGCGATCAGACCATTATGGCGATGGACGCCAATCAGTACGCCACGGGCGAAGGCCCCTGCGTGGACGCGTCCATGGAGGGTCATTGGTTTCACGCCGAGTCCCTCGACACCGAGCTGCGTTGGCCGTCGTTCACACCACGTGCCCGCTCGCTCGGGATCAAGGCGATACTTTCATCTCCGCTGCGGGCGTTGGATAAGCCGGTGGGCGCGCTCAACATCTACTCGCGCACGGCGGAAACGTTCGAGGTTCGGGATCAGAAGGCCGCCGCAATATTCGCCGAGAAGGCGTCGGTGATCCTGAGCGACGCCCGAGCCGGGGTGAGCGATACGCAAATGGCCATACGGTTTCAAGAGGCACTGCGCAGCCGTGAGATCGTCTCTCTCGCCAAGGGGATCATCATGGAGCGCGACGGCGTCGATGCCGAGGCAGCGTTCAATACCTTGCTGCATCTCTCGCTGGCCGACGGCGTGTCCCTCTTGCAACGAGCCACAACGATGATGCACGCTGCTTTGCGACCCCAAATTGATTCTGCATCCGAGCACCAATGACGGAGTTGGAGCTCGATGGTCCTCGACGCCTCTTGCCGCGAGGCGGGACTCTCCCACGGCGAACTGTGGCTTCGTTACTTCGAGTTGGGTGGGATGTGTGCCGGATTCGAGTTGGAGGCCTTTCTCCAGGGCCTCCAGATTCCGAGTCACTATGACCATGACATCATCGCTTTGGCGATAAATGAGCGGTTGGTGGAACTCGGTGGACGTCCTGCCGTTCCGTATCGTCGCAGCGTCTGAGCAACGATGACCGGCTCGGCCCGGCCCGTCAGCCCGTCATGTGTCCGTCAGCCAGGCGAGCGTGAGGGCGGCGCTCCAGGAGAATCCGTGCCCGCCAATGCCGGTGGAGTCGCGGGGGTCGTAGTACTCCGAGAAGCTCCCCTCGACGAGTCTGCGGGTGTCGTGGCGGAGTGTGGCCGCCCTGTCAGTCTGACCACTCAGCGAGAGCCCTTCGGCTACGAGCCAGTTGGTGAGTACCCAGACCGGGCCTCGCCAATAGCGGATGGGGTCGAACGACGGATCGTCGGGTTGCGAGGTGGGAATGGAAACGGGCAAGAGCGTGCGCCACGAGTCGAGGCGCTCCATCATTCGTTGGAGGTGTGCGTCGGGCACGCCGGCCCAGAGCGCGACGAGGCCCGACGAGGTGACGGGCCCCACCGGGTGTTGCGCCAGGACGTCGTAGGGGCGGTACCACCCCTGTTCGTCGTCCCACAGAGCGTCGAGTCCCGCGCGCGCCGCCTCGGCCACTCGCGCTGCGTCCCGGCCGTCGATCCCCGCCCCGGCTGCGGCAGAGGACAGCTCGGCGGCGGCGCGCGCCGTGACGGCGGTGAAACCTGGGTCTTCGACCGAAAAGGGACTGTCGGCTGGCTGTCGCTCGGTGTCCCACCCCGCCACGCGTAGCGCGGCGACGATCCCGAGATACTGCCGGTATTCGCGCGAGGAGGGTCGCTGGGCGGCGGCGACCGTCTCCACGTCACGTCGCTCGATGTGGTGGTTGCTCACCTCGGGGACGTCGCGCAACGGGTCGTCCCATGAGGGCGAGTTGTCCATGCCCGACTCCCAGGGATGCACGATCACGCACGCGCCGTGCGGCCCTTGTCTCGCTCGTTCAATCCACGACAGCCAAGCCATGAGGCGAGGCCACAATGCACGGAACGAGGACACGGCTCGCTGCCGATCAGGATCGCCGGTGAACAGCCGTGCCGCCGCGCTCACGGGGAGGGGTGGTTGGGTCAGACCGGTGGTCGACGGAGTCCGTCCCGTCGCCCATACCTCTGGTCCCGGAAAGTAGTGGTCGTCCTCCTGCCAGAACACGATGTGCGGCACCATGCCGGAGGTCCATTGGGCCGAGAACAACCGCTCGAGCTCCGTCCAGGCGGTATCCCACCGACCGAGAGCGGCCCACCCCAAGGCGATGGGACCCGAATCCCAACACCACTGGAAGGGGTAGAGCCCCTCGGCCGGCACGGTATAGCCATCACGATGGTTGTGGTCCAGGACGGCTGCGGCACGGCGACGAAGGTCTTCGTGCCCCGTCAACGCCTCGACAGAATCGAGCGCCGTCTCGGTCTCGTCTGACGTTGTGCGCTAAATGTCACCAGCTCCCTCTCCGACCAGCGTTACGAGCTGGCCGCGACGGCCAGCAATTTGCCGCATATCGGCTTGCCGTGAAGGGCGGGGACGTATGACTTGCCCTTGATTTGGTAGAGCAGCGAACACGACGTCTTTGGCAAGGAAGCAACGGTCCCAAAGTGGGTGAAGTTCAGTCCCGGGGGCTCGATGAGCCCGCCGAATGTGTACGTGGAGATGGTGCGCAGGTAGGAGATGAAGGCCGCTCGTGTTGGATTCGATCCCGCGTGTTCCAGCCCGTCGATCAAGAGGTCGGCGGACTCGTAGGCGTAGTCCTGGTCGAGGGTCGGGATACCCCCGGCCCACGTCGTGTATTTCTTCAACCGGCTGAGGTAGAGCTTCGTGGGGGCGCTGATGTCATTCCCCAGGACATTGATCGCCGCCGTGGTGTACACGCCCTGCATGGCGGCCAATGCGGATGGCTCATTGAGGATGTCTTGGGAGTACCCATCGGCACAGACGTCAGCGACTTTGAGCCCGGCCTGCTTGACCGCGGTCTGCGCCGCGATACAGGTCTGGGTGATACTGAGGACCTCGAGTCCGTCGCATCCCGCCTTCTTCATCTGCAAGGCGAAGGTCGTAAAGGACACGTCCCCATACGGCACGATGGTCTCAAGGCAGTCGCTGATCCCTTCCTTCTTGGCCTCTGCGAACAAGTCTTTGGCACCGCTGATGGCCGAAGGAAGGTTGACGACGATCTGGGCCAACTTGTGCACGCCGAGCAGCTTCAACTCGTCACTGCTGTAGGTGTAGTTCTTGCCGTTGTAGGGCGTGATGGACGTCCCCAACACACTGAACATGTTGCTGTTGGGCTTTTCGCCCCACTCCGGCCCATCTTCGCCGTTGCCGACGACCGGTATGTTGGCTTGGTGTAAGTAGCTGGCCCCGCCGAACGTAAAGCCGGAGTTCTCAATGATGGCGAAAACGCCTTTGTTTTCCAGAATTTGGGAAGCGGTCAGGTTGCCGGCAGGGGTTGACTGGTCGTCCTCGATCACGAGCTTGAGCTTGTGCCCGTTCACACCTCCGGCCGCGTTCTGGGCGTCGATCCGAGCCTCTGCCCCGGGGATGGAGGTGCCGTAGGCGGTGGCCCCGCCACCCGTTTCATCAGTGATCATCCCGATGACAATGGGGGCTTTACTACCGGCGGCTGAGGCTCCCACGTCGGATACGGCGACGAGCGTTCCGACGATCGACAGCGTTGCAACGACAAGACACATGACTCTGCGCATGAAATTGATCCCCCTTTGTAACAAGAAGGCCGCGTAAATGAAGCAATGCGACCTTGGCGTGGAAAACATAATCTGCGTCCGCACCGAAAGCAACGAGCCTTCTTCCATGTCGCATGACGGCCCGGGCCGCACGAGTGGGTGGCTGGAGCCGTGTACTGGTCGCACGCCACAATGGCGAGATGTCTGCCCCGATCTCCATCCCCGCGACGATTCGCCGCGCTACCAGCGACGATCTGGACCGAATGATTGACCTTCTCTGGGACGTTGCGGCGGAGGGACTGTGGCTTGGCACGCAGATTCCGTTTGATCGAGGCCTCCGCCGCGTCTCCATGGCGGCGCTGGTTGAGGGCCAAGGCGGGGCGCTCTTCGTGGCCGACGCCGGTGACACCAGCCGAAGCAATGTCGTTGGGCACATCTCGGTGGGCTTGGCGAGCTACGGCGTGGCAGATATCGGAATGCTCCTCGCTCAAGAATGGCGGGGTAAGGGGCTCGGCGCCGCACTCCTCGAAACCGGCTTGGAATGGGCCGCGAGTGCGGGTGCCCACAAAGCCGCACTCGAGGTATGGCCCCACAACGAGGCCGGACTGGGGCTCTACCGCAAGCTGGGATTCGTCGAGGAAGGGCGCAAACGGCGCCATTATCGACGGTACAACGGCGAGATCTGGGACTCCATTCTCATGGGTCGGCCACTGTGATGAAAGCCACTCATTTTGTGGCCGCCGTGGTGGCCGTGGCGTGACAAGCTGGCGAACGTGGTCTTGAGTTCCGGCGAAATGGTCATCGACCCATCGCCAGGACAGGATCCCGTCCGGCCCCGCCTAGGAAGACATGCGGCCCCGCTTCCTCAGCGGCCTCGCGTCGCGGCACGTACCGCCACGTTCGTCACATCGACCGTCATTGTTTTGCAGATCGTCGCGGTGTTCGTGTTCGCGATCATCACGATCTTTCGCTATCCGCTGTGGTCCATCGTGGACGAGGGCGCCCACTTTGACAACATCGTCTACATCGCCGAGCACGGTGGTGCGTATCCGGTTCTCGGCAAGGCCTTAGCCAGCAAGCAGGAACTGGCGATCGGTCAGGGGGTGTATCCGAGACACACGACGATCAACCCCCGTACCGATGGTCTCGGCGGGCTTTCCTACGAAGCCTTCCAGCCTCCGCTCTATTACTACCTGGCGACGCCCGTGTACTTCGTGAGTGGCAACTATCACACCAAGGCGATCGCCCTCCGATTCTTCGGTCTCTTTCTCCTGGCCTGTTCCATCGCGCTCTTCGCGCGTTTGAGCCGTCATGTCCTCAAACAGCGCTGGTTGCTTGGGCTGGCGGGGGGGCTCCTGATCTTCCTCATGCCGGGGGTCATCGTCCGCATGGTGACGATATCGGACGTGAATCTGGCTATTCCGTTGGCCATCCTGATCGTGACCGAGCTCTGGATCACCTGGGAGCGCCGGTCCTCGGCGCGCTTGCTCGTCTGCGGACTGTTGGTGGGGTGCGGGGTACTGACCGACCTGTACCTGGCGGAATTCGTGCCGGTATTCGTACTTGTTGCGCTCGCGGTCCTTCGACGGAACCACCGCTGGCGAGATGTGTTGGGCGCTGCCGCGGGATTCGTCATCGCGGGTGTGGTTGTCCTGCCCTGGCTGATCTTCAATGAAGCCAAGTACCACGCCCTCACCGCTTCTGCTCTGGCCAAGCGGGAACAGATCGGCACGGTCAACCCGCATCATCTCGTGGAGACCTTCGCTCGAATTCCCAATCTCACCGTGCAAAGCCTGTTCCAACCCTTGATGCCCCAAGAGTGGCAGTTCCGTCTGGACGGCCATAGTGCATTGGCCTACCTGGCGAGCCTCTTCCAAATCCTCCTGATTCCTGGCGCGGTGGTGTTTGCCATCGCCCTCGGTCGCCGTCTGATCTCCACGGGATACTGGGTCCTCGGCGCACCCTGGGTATGCAACCTCATCCTCTGCTGGTACATCGACGTGGGACAACAATGGATGTCCGGCTCGATGGTCGCCCGCTATACCTATCCGACCCTCCCTTTTCTTGCCCTCTTTGTCGTGGCTTCGGCTCTCGTTCTGTTTCGCGCCATTCGACCTCTACTCGTCCTGATCTCTGCGTCCTCGGCGTTCCTGATCGGGCTGTGGGTTTTCTTGGTTCCCAACATGCATTCCTCGTAACGAGGCGGTTGCTCACATCAACCCGAGTTTGTAGGCCCTTCTTCCCAATAGGGTGACGAAATGACTCGACTCGGCTACCAGATCCCCAACTTCACCTACCCGGGCATAGCTCCGGCTGAGCTCTATCCCACGGTCGTGCGCCAGGCGCAGGAGGCCGAAGCGTCGGGCTTTGACACCGTCCTGGTGATGGACCACTTCTATCAGTTGGCCCACATGGGACCGCCCGAGAACGAGATGCTCGAGTGTTACACCCTGCTCTCGGCCCTGGCGCAACACACGCAACGGGTGCGACTGTCGGCACTCGTCACCGGCAACACCTACCGGAACCCGGCGTTACTGGCGAAGGAGGTCACCACGCTCGACCATGTCTCGGCCGGCCGCGGTCAGCTCGGGATCGGCGCCGGTTGGTTCGAGCTCGAGCACGACAGCCTCGGCTTCGAATTCGGGACATTCACGGAGCGCTTCGAGCGGTTGGAGGAATCGCTGCAGATCATCAAGGGCATGCTGGCCGGTGATCGTCCGACCTTGCGCGGCCGTTGGTACACCGTGGTGGACGCCATCAACTCCCCTGCCCCGTTGTCCAAGATCCCCCTGATGATCGGCGGTGGCGGCGAGAAAAAGACCTTGCGCCTGGCGGCTCAGTACGCCGACGAGTCGAACATCATCTGTCAACCGGGCGAGGTGCCGCGCAAACTCGAGGCCTTGGCCAGACACTGCGAGGCCCTGGGCCGCGATCGCAGCGAGATCACGGTCAGCGTGCAAGCCAGCGCGTGTGTGGCGCCCACCCATGAGCAGGCCGAAGCCGAGGCGAACGCCTACCTCAAAGCTCGAGGCATCGACCTGTCGTCCATGAGCTCCGAAGACGCGGCGCTCATCCGGGCCATGGTCGTCTTGGGTGACCCCGACGAGGTCGGCGAGATCTTCACCTCTCGCCTCATTGACGGAGTGGACGGCTTCACCGTCAATGCGCCGGCGAACGGCCACATCGAGGGCCGAGTAACCCTCCTTGGTGAAGTGCTCTCCAAAGTCGTGGGGATCTGAACCTGTAGTCTCGCCCTGTTCTCAATCCAAGGACAGGAGAGTCAGATGGCGATCGAAGCGTCAGGTAGTGGAATCATCCTCGCGGTCACGAACGCGGTAGCCGGTCGAGAAGCTGAATTCAATAAGTGGTACGACGAGGTCCACGTCACGGATCTCGTCGCGGTTCCCGGCATTGGAGCGGCGCAGAGGTACCGGGTCGTGGCTCCGAACGGCATGCCGGCACCCCCGTACGAATATCTGACGATCTATCGCGCTGATATCTCGCCCGAAGCGGTGTTCGCCAACCTCGCTGCCACCCGGGACACGCGAGCGATCAGTGACTCCTTGGCACCCGGGGGAGGTCTGTGGGGATACGAACCGATCGGTCCCCGCGTCACCGAATAGCGCACAACCGTGCACGCGCGCATCGGGAGCATGCCGGCGGCGGGGAGCAGAGTTGGAGGTTCGCCGCCGTCACCGCGAGTTGGGTTTACGACTGACGAGCGAGATGCGGCGACGTCCGAGCGGCATGCATTGCGTCTTCCGGCCACATCAGCGGAAAGCCTGGATGCTCGAGGGGATCGCCCTCGGCCAGCCCCGTCTCACGCATCCACTCGTAGTAGTAGTCGCGCGTCGGTCGCCACCTGATGTCGTCGCCGAGGAACCGGATGGTGAAGGTCCGGCGGGGCTGTTCGGGCGGGGAGCCGTAGCCGGTATGAAGGGCCCAGGGGTGGAAGATGATGACGTCACCCGGCTCGCAGCCGAAGGCGAGCACCTGATTGGACGGACCAGGCTCGGTGACGGCGCGGAGGTTCTCGCGTGGATCGAGATGCGAGCCGGCAACCATGTGGATGGAGCCCTTGTAGGGCGTGACCGGCTCCAGCGTGAACCACACGTTGGTGGCTTGCCGTCCCGATACGGGCCAGTAGGGCATGTCGCGGTGCCAGCCCGGTTCGCCGAGCCCCGGCGGGCGAACCTGGAACAGGTCCTCGAAGAGCCGCGCTGTCCCCGATTGCATCAGGGCGGCCGACGCCGCGGCGATCGGCGATTCGAAGAGGAACCGCTGAAAGGTCTCGGACTCCTGCCACTTCCCGCTCGACTGCAGGATCGGACTCGCCCCACTCCCCATCCGGAGTGCCGGGTCGTAGCTCCCATCCAATAGTTCGTCCACCGTGTCGCGCAGGGTCTCGATCCAAGTGGGGTCGAGGAGGCCTCGCAAGGCGACTGCCCCATCGATCTGGAACCGCTCAATGGCCTGTTCGTCGACGCTGGGATGGACGCTCATGGGATCCCCTCTCCCTAGGTTCGGGCGACGGACCAATTCGGTGTCGGCCGACCTCCGGAGAGTAGCACTAGGGAGTCGCATATTTTCCTGGGCGGCCTCCCTTCATTCGGCCCGCCTCCATGCGTGATTCAAAGAAGTGAAACCCGCCAATAGTGCGTGGATTCGCGGGAAGCTCGTGCAGCGTTCAGCGATTGTGCCGAGTTCCTCCACGCGGCTCGACAACCACGTCATTTCGCTCGGCCAATTCACGAAAATCTTCGGGAACCCGGTCCTCTTCGGAAAGCGAGGCAGCGGCATAGCCCACAGCCCCCCGACCGAACTTCTCTCGGATTGCGTCGACCGAACGGTCTACTCCCCATCTGCCAGCCTCGATCGCGGACTGGGGTCGGGCACCCGTGGCGCGCCCGATCAAGGGGCAACTCGAGCTGCAATGATTGCTCCGGACGCAGGTGAGAAACAGACACCGCCAGAAGGGTTATTTCCCGCTCTTCCTTGTTGTCGATCAAGGCAGAATGGGCGAGTTTTTCCGCCACTTCGATGAGCGTCAGGGTGGTCGAGGAGGCAACGGGCAGTGTGGCTGAGCGGGTCACTGAACGCAGTTGGGTGAAACGGACCCGCACGGTCACCGTGCGCCCCGCTACGTGCGCCTTTCGGAGACGGCCTGCCACTCGATCAACCAGAAAGCCGAAAGTCTCGCGGATGAGCTTCGGGGAAGGCGGTCGCCGACCGAAGGCGGCCTGGGCCCCCATGGACTTGGATCGGACGGATGTCTCAACGGTGCGGGGATCGCTATTGACAGAGAGGGCGGCCAGTTTGGCGCCGGCCTTGTGACCCAGCAGTTCGCTCAGGATTGGGCTACCGGTGTCCGCCAATTGACCAATGGTGTGAATCCCGGCCTCATGAAGACGCCGTTCGGTCGTCGGCCCAACACCCCATATCAATCGAATAGGAAGTGGATCAAGGAAGCCACGCTCATTGCCGGGGTTCACGACCACAACGCCGTCGGGCTTTGCGACCTGTGACGCCACCTTGGCGAGGTGCTTGGTACGGGCGACGCCGACCGACAAGGGCAGCCCGATCTCGTCACGAACTCGTTGGCGCAAAGCGGCCGCGATCTGGTCCGCCGGTCCAAATAATCGGATGGCGCCGGCGACGTCGAGGAAGGCTTCATCGATCGAAACCCGCTCGACCAAGGGCGTGAAATCGTGGAACACCGAAACGACTTCGTCGCCCAATTCCTGGTATCGCCGAAAGTGACCGCCGACGAATTGGAGGTCGCCGCAGAGCTGGCGGGCCCGCCAGCCCGACATGCCCGCCCGGACTCCGAAGCTCCGGGCCTCGTAGGACGCCGCGAGGACGACGCCATGACCCACCGCGATCGGGCGGTTTCGTAGCGACGGATCCAATAGCTGCTCGACCGAGGCGTAGAAGGCATCCAAATCGGCGTGCAGGATTGTCGCCCCATTCGCTGACCGTGTCACCGGCCTAATAGTAGCGAACATATGTTCGTGTTTCCTCTGTCTCGAGTCGGCGCGCCGAGTGCTCTTGACTTAATCCCCGGCCAAGAAGGCTCGACCCTCGAGGGGCCAGGGCGTCACTTTCAACGAGTGGCTGCCGACATCAGGATTGGATCTCGCAGTACTCGATGAATGAGCACAGCGTAGAGATGAGCCGTATCTCCTCCACCGACCGCGCCCTGCTGTTCAGCAGTTCCTCGGTACAGACGAGATAGGCGAGACAACGGGCACGGCTAATAGCCACGTTCAAGCGGTTCCGTGAGAAGAGGAACTCAGCGCTCCGAGGCATGTAATCGGATGACGAGGTCGTCATCGTAAAGAACACGACCGCGGCCTCGCGTCCCTGGAACTTGTCGACGGTCCCCACCGTGATTCCTTGGGTCCGGACATCTGCATCGAGCAGCGCACGCAGAACCGCTACTTGGTCGTTGTAGGGCGCCACCACCATGAAATCCGCTGGGGTCAGCGGACTCGTATGTCCGTAGTGGTCGGCCCACGGCGTGCCGAGGAGGCGTCTGATCTCGGTCGCCACGAGATGCGCCTCCTCGACCGACTCGGTGGACCTCCCGGCGTGGTCGGCCTGAAGCCAACGGAGCCCGGTTCCGAACTCGGTGTCCTGGCGGGCGCAGTCAGGATGACTCTTCAGCCGACCTTCGTAGATCTCCTCTGAGATGAATTTGCACACGTCAGGGTGCATGCGCCTGGTCTGCGTGAGGAACACCCCCCTGTCCGGTGGCAGCGTCACGTTCTCGCCGAGGACGTGCTCCAGCACACTCGAGCCGGCAGATCCGGGATGCACGGCCTGCGAGACCTGCGAGAGCTGGAGTGGATCGCCGAGGAGGACGATGTTCTTGGCCGATGTCGAGGCGGCGAGCGTGTCGGCCAGGGCTAACTGCCCCGCCTCATCGACGACCAGCACGTCAACCGGGGCCCCTTGCATGTCGCCACCGGAGAACAACCAGGTCGTGCCGGCGACGAGGTTGTATGTAGCCTTCGCGCACGGGGGATTGGCGGTTACATAGTCGACGCCGGGATGCGGCAAACGGGGTTTCCCGGGCACCCGCCGAACTGCCGCAAGCTGGGAGAGATCGCCCTTCTTTTCGAACACCCGAAGGATCTCTTCGAGCAGGTTGTCGATGGCATGGTGGCTCATCGCCGTGATGCCGACGCGCCGACCGGAACGGATGAGGCGGTGGACGATATGCGCGCCCCAGTACGTCTTGCCTGTTCCGGGTGGGCCCTGAATCGACAGAACGCTCCCGTCCAGATTGCGTCACCCACTCGCACATCGCATCCAAGTCGTCCGAGAACGTCCCCCCAGGTGGGCCGCCGCGCGGGGTGAATGTCGGAAAGTCCCGGCGGAGCAGACTCATCGACGCCGGGTTGAGAGTTCTCGAGCCCGCCGTGTCGAGCACACACGCGGCCATATCGTCCAGAGCGGCAGGCTTTGGATGTGGCGAGACCCAGTCGTGATACGCCACGGCCGCTGGGTACACGCCCAACTCGACGGCGCGATCGCCCCAGATACACAGCACTTCTGCTCTTTCTTCGTCGAGTTCGGCAATCGTGGCGTAACCGGTCCGCCCATCGGGAGTTCCGTACAGAACTTGGGCACCGTCCTGCCCGAAGCCCTCTGCCACCGCCTGCGCGGGAAAGCGGAACCGGGCACCTGGCGCTTTGAGCTCCTGACCCTTCTTGCCGTACCTCGATTCGATTCCGCAGAACTCAAGCCCTGCGATCACCTCGGGGTCGTCGAGGAGCTCCCCAGGCTCAAGACAGGTTCTCGCCAGCTTCGGAGCCTTGTAGGCACGGAATTCGCGTACCCAGTAGCCCAGCAGGTCTCCCAAAAGGTGCTCGGGCGTGTTGGGCCCGTAGGAATGGAGCGCCGCCACACGCTCGTCGAGATCGAGATGCTCCTCCTCGGGGTCCAGGCGCGACAACCGCCATGGCAGATCCGCAGGGCGCAAAGCGACGAGCCAGTCCCGCAAGGCGAGCGTGGCCCGGACATCGTCTTCGTTGTACGCGGCAATACGGTCGAGGATTGAGCTATCGGCCGTCTCCATGTACTCCTCGTACTCGACGACGGCCCCCGAACCACCCTCAATATCGTGGTGACGCTCATAACCCGCCAGGCGCTCTGTGTGCTTGAGGCCGTAGGACTCGGTCCCTACCTGTACGGCGTTACGGACCACCGGGTAAAGGTCGACGAACATCCCCGTATCGATCATGTTGGTCAGCGCCTGCTCTCCGACGCCGTGCTCTGAGGCAAGACGTTCGAGGGCCGAGCGTTCGGTGTGGTTGTAGTGGTACACGTGCATGTCCGGGTGGGCACTCCGACGTTCGGACAAGAATTCGACGAGCTCGCCGGTTGCCTGCTCTTCTCCGGCGCGGTCATGAGCCCAGCGGGCCTGGTAGATCCACCCTCCAGCGGGCTCGCGGGTGATGAACCCGAACAGAAAGAACAGGCCGGAGTCCGGTTTCCAGAACGGATCGCCTTCGAAGTCCAAGAAGACGTCTCCGTCGTCGGGTTCGGGAAGGGTTTCTAGCCCACGTCCCCAGGTCGGGTCATCGCCGCATGGGATCAGTCGAAAGGGCGGAGCGGGGTCGAGGTTCGTTTCTCGCCTCGACCTGCAATGCGGCTTGGTCGATCAGCCGTTCGAGCCGTTCGGGGCGCATGGAGTCCACCGGACCGCACCGGGTTGCCAGATTGGCGAGTGTGTCGACATCCGATTCCTCTAGCTGGAGACGCTCGATGGCCCGGATGCCGGCCACGAAGACAAGAGAGTCCTCGTCGCGCCATTGGCTGTCGCATACGACGGCGAACTCACAGAAGTCGCAGTGGGCGCACGGTTCCGGCACGGTCGCGTGAGGCGGAGCACCATCCTGGAGGAGGACTTGAAGCTGGGTGCGGAGCCGCCGCCAGTAGGGGTGGAAGCTTCGGGTCGCCAGCGACTCCATGTGCCCGGATCCGAGCCAGAGGTGAAGGTGCTTTGGCGATGCCCCAGTGGAGGCTCGCAGGGCGTCGGCGTAGAAGCAGAGTTGCAGGACGTGTCCGGGCTTCGCCTCGACACGGGCGAGCTTGGCATCGACCGGCTCATAGGTACAGACGCCTGACTCGGGGTCATCCACCTTGATCAAGAAGTCGGCGATCCCGCGTATGCCGTCGTGGAGGAAGGGCATCTGGTAGATCACATCGAATCCGTCATCCCACGGTGTACCCACCCGCGTCACCCAGTCAGCGAAAGGTTCACCAGGTTGACGCCCGGGCACCTCGTAGACGGTGCGACCCTCACTTCGGTATTTCTCAAGACATTCGAGTTCGTGCTGAGCTCCCTTTTCGACCAGGAGCTGTGCGAACTCGCCCAAGTGCGAAGGCTCTACCTCGAGAAGACCAGCGTCTACACGCTCGCGTAACGTCAAATAGTGAGCGCAGTCGAGCCATGCGGTGATCTTCGACGGCGTCAGTAGCTGCTCGGTCATTGCGTAGGCCTTCCACGATTCTCGCTCCGACTGAAGCGCCGACGGCGAAACCACGCTACTGATCTCCCGTAGGTGCGAACGGTATCTTCCGGCCTCGAAGCGGTCCTTGGGCCAGCTCGGTATCGACTGACTCGCCGGGGGCGCCCGTCGTTTGGACTTCCGGAGCCAGTGTCGCCGAGGTACCGGAGCCACGTCCCAAGGTGTCGTGCAGGTACCGGAGCCAGAGTGTCGTGAAGCTACCGAGACCTCACAGTGGGCTGGTCGTTCTGCGAGAGCGGGCGACGAGAATCGACCTCGCGTTCTTCGCTTGGGAAGTAGGTCGAATCAACCCGCTGACCAGGGCCGTTGACCCGGCGACCGGTTCAAGCCCCAAAGATGATCTCCGCTGGAGACCGCTGCCGACCACTGTTAGCCCCATCCTCGCGCCCGAGTCGCGCCCGGGAGTCGTCTCAACCACGTCGGATTAGGTCACCCAGATTCCGATTCGACGCAGGTTGGGGTCAAGCTGGTGACAGCGGCCGATGGTCGTCGCATCAGGGGAATCCATATTTGTTTGCCAGTTCATGTCGTTAGTGTCTGGACCATGCTGCTGGGACGAGATGCCGAGTTGCAGGCTCTCGATGGACTCGTCCTGAGCGCTCGCGCCGGAAGCGGTGGCGTTGTCGTGGTCAAAGGCGAACCCGGCAGTGGCAAGACGAGTCTTCTTGATCATTTCCTCTCGTCACTGGCCGAAGACGTCGCCGTGCTCCGTTGCGTAGGGATCGAGAGCGAGGCGCACCTCGCATATGCAGGGTTGGCAGGACTGTTCCGGCCCGTCCTCGCGCTCATTCCGGTCTCGCGCCGATGCAGCGCTCGGCGTTGTCGTCGGCGTTAGCGCTCGAAGGAGGGGGGCAGGGCGGAGACCAACTGGCAGTGGCGGCCGGTGGCCTCGCCCTTCTGGCGGCGGTTGCGGCTGACTCTCCGACCGTGGTGGTGATCGACGATCTGCAGTGGTTGGACCCGAGCTCTCGCTTTGCCATCTTTTTCGTCGCGCATAGGCTTGCCAATGATCGTCTCTGCATCGTCTTTGCAACCCGGCCGGAGTCGACTATCGACTCCCTGCTCGGGGACTGGCCTTCGGTGGTGCTCGATGGCCTCCATCTCGACGACGCGAAACGGCTGATGCTGACCCTTAAAGCCGGTATCTCAACCGCAACGATCGAGGCGCTTGTTGAAGCTACGGGCGGCAATCCGTTGGCACTCAGGGAGGCCGCGCGAGCGCTCGATGAATGGCAGTTGGCCGGCATCCGCCCTCTGGGTGCATCGATCACAGTGGGAGACCGTCTCGAGGCTGCATTTGCGGTCCACCTCGATAGTCTCAGTTTCGAGGGCCGCATGGCCGTGGCGTTCGCCGCCGCAGAGCCGTCAGGGGAGCGGAGCGTTCTCATGTCCGCTGCGGCCGACCTCGGCGTCAGCCCCTCGGGGTTTCGAGAAGCGGGAGATGCCGGCCTTCTCGAAGAGACCATATCCGCCATCACTGTGCAGCATCCCTTGCTGCGATCGGTCGCGCTGCAGCGTATAGAGCGAAACGCACTGCGGCGCATGCATCAAGCGCTGGCCTCCCATCTCGACGAAAGAGACGTCGAACGACGGGCTTGGCATCTGGCGGCTGCATCTAACAGCCCTGATGAATTCGTTGCCGCATTGGTCGAATCGGTGGCCGGGGCCGCTCTCTCCCGCTCCGATGTTTCCGCAGCCATGGCCGGTTTCGAGCAGGCCGCCATGTTGAGCCCCCGACGGACCGATCGAGGAAGAAGATTTTTCAACGCGGGGGCCGCTGCCTGCCAACTCGGGCAGGGGGACGAGTTGCTGCGTGAGGCGCTTGCCCATACCGATGACGAGGCTCGTCGTGGCGACATCGTCGTGCTCCGGGCGCGGGGTGCCATTGAAAGAGGCGATCCCGGACTGGTTGCACAACTCGTGAGAGACGAGGGTCAGGCGGTGTTGAAGCAGGACCGCACGGCGGGGGCTCTGCTCCTTTCTCTCGGGGCAGCTGCGGGGTGGGCGGCGGCAAACTTCGAACAGTTGAGTGAGATGGCCGCTTCCTCGGTTGCACTCATTGAGGCAGACGACCAACTGTCAGGCCCGGTGATCCTTCCAGTAGCGATGGCCGTCCTGGCATCCTTGGTCGTAGGTCGACCCGACATGGCGTTGCTCCGGAGATTGGCCGGCGCCGCCAAGAAGGGGGTCCCAACCGCGTTGGCGCCACCGGTCCTCAACACCCTTATCGTCGCCGACCAGCTCGTTGAAGCCGAGACCCTCTGGGCTTTGTCTCGCAGACAGTGCCGGGACGAAGGATCGCTCATGGCGTTGACCTGGGTGGACGGGGTCGGGATGATTCTCCGCGCCCGGCGAGGTGAGTTCGCCCAAGCTTACGCCCTCGGTACGGCGATGTTGGACCTGGTCGCCTCCCTGCCCAGTCCCTTTGGAGAAGCTGAGGTGCAGGTGACTCTGGCGTGGATCGACGCCATCACCGGCCTGGAGAGGTCGTGCCTCGATCGCGTCGAATTCGTGCGGCGAGCGGCGGCTCGATTTGGAATTGATGTGGTTGTGCTGCAGGCAGAGTATGCGCTCGGACTTCTCGAGCTCGGGCATGGTCGTTTGTTCGCAGCGACACGACAGCTCGAGCGCGCCCATCACCAATTCGAGCGGAGAGGTTTGCTCGGGATCGGACACTGGCCCGTGCTTCCAGATCTAATTGAGGCAAGCGCTCTCGTCGGCGAGTTCGATGAGGCGCATCGGCTGCTAGCGCTCCTCCAGGTGCGCACCGAACACGATCCCCTCGCCTTCACGGCGATGGTGGTGAGCCGTTCTGTGGCGATTCTCGCAGCCGACGTCGAAGCGCCCGAACGGTTCGCGTCCGCTCTGACGCAGGCGCGGCGCTATGGCAATGTGTTCGAGGAGGGGCGGACGCATCTCGCATACGGCCGTCGCTTGGCCACGCTCGACCGAGATGAGGCTCTCGATCAGTTGCAGCCGCGCACGAATGCTTCCAGCTGGTCGGTGCCACGCCGTGGGCGGAGCGGGGCGGCCGACGTGCTCGAGTCCATCGGACGGTCCCGGCCCCGGGCCAACCCGCCACTCACCCAGCTCCTGACCCCCCACGAGCAAGAGGTGGTTGAGATCGCCATCACCGGTGCGACCACCCGCGGATTGCCACCGAGCTGTTCATGAGCCCCAAGACGGTTGAAAGTCACCTCACGAGCTCCTATCGCAAGCTTGGGGTTCGATCGAAGACCCAGCTCGCCCATATTCTCCATCGACCACCAGTTCGGCGCGCCTGATCACACACTCTTGAGACTGGATCGGACCGGGGAGTTGATAAAAGTCAGGCACCGCGAAACGGGACGTAGCGGCACACGGAGCGCAGCAGCCTGCCGTTCGCAGGCCGAGCGAGTCCATCACCGTTGATCGCCTGCACGTGCGCAACGACTGGAGCGATGTCCCAAGGGAGTCAAATAGGGATTCCCCTGATGTGACGGTCGGACGTCCCGATGTCACCATGACAGGTGATGCGTCCGCAACGTGACGCTTGGTATGGCATCGATTTGCGCAGGATCTGTTGCGTCGTTCAAAAGGCAGGCACAGTGGCACTCAGATGGATCTCAGGTTTCAGTCGTCCTACGCCGGTGCAAGGCAGGACAACATTGACGCGACGATTACTAAAGGGGTTGGCGTGCGCGACCCTCGTGCTCCTTGTTGGTACACAGGTGCACTTGCAGCCGGCGCAGGGATCGACTCTCTCGAGCCGATCGATATTAAAGGGTAGCCCCATGACGGTTGACCGCAGATTGTGCCTGGCGATCCCCGTCTCGGCGGTAGCTCCTCTCTACACGGTCGCAGTCGGAAAACCAATAGCCCATTATCTCGGGGCGACCTGCTATTTCATTCCGGTCGGCATGTCAGTCCAAAACGACGATTCGTCTCCTCTCTTCGTCGTGATCAACGTCGATGACTACGGCCAAACGTACGGGACCTTCGACAAGCATGTTGATCACAAACTTGCAGGCATCGGGGACAAGGCCTATTGGTTTGAGCGAGACCCAGGGACCAATGCACCGCAGGTCAATGCTGAAAAGGGGAAGATCGGCTGCATGGTCTCGACGAACGGAGAAGTTGACCACACGACACTTGCGTACACGATTTCGGGCGGAAATCCGGTCGTCGCCAATGCAGCTGCGGCCAAGTTCGCCGCGAAAATGGGCGTGGTCTGCGCCGATGTCTTCAAAGGCAAGTAACAACCGGATCGCCCGCTTTGTCTGTCCATCTTGTCAGTGGCATGCCGGCGCCTCCGGAGGATCGGATGAAACGAATCGTTGGCGCCAGTGTTGTAGCGACCGGCGCTTTGTGCTCATCCGCCCCGATATAGGTGAGCTCGCGGCGGACGTTGAGGAGATATTGCGGGGAAGGTGGCTCGATGTTCCGTGCGTAGGCGGAGTTCTCGGTGGCTATCTCGGATCTGGCGCGAAATTCACGACCCGCACACCATCTGCGACGAGTCGCTCGGTGTTGCACGTGGCTAAGTTTTCGACCAAGAATAGCCCTTCGGTAACCACAAGGGTGGCCCCTGACCAGGCCTTTCGTAGAGAGCGGGCGACGAGAATCGAACTCGCGTTCTCAGCTTGGGAAGCTGATGTTCTGCCTCTGAACTACGCCCGCGTAGGCCACGCACACTATCCTCTCCCAGGCATCTGAATCCCAGGCGGCGCTCGCAGCTTCCGCCGCCGGGCTTGTTCGACAACCGAAGTATGCGAGGAGCATCCGTGCTGGTCAGGATCATTCTGGGGCTAGGCGTCACCGTGGTCGGGTTCGGCATTGCCGGCCGACGATTTCATTGGCTGTCCAGGCTTATTCGGTCAGGGAAGCCCGCCCCGAGCCGCACCCGGGGGAGCATTCTCCCCAAAGCAGAAGCCGAGGTCACGGAGGTGGCTGGGCAGCGAAAGCTCCTGAAGTGGACCATCCCGGGCCTGGCCCACTTCTTCACCATGTGGGGCTTCACCATTCTTCTCCTCACGATTGTCGAGGCCTACGGGGCCCTTTTCCAGAAAACGTTCCACTTCCCCGGAATCGGACAGTGGGACTGGGTCGGATTCGTCGAGGACTTCTTCGCCGTCATGGTCCTGGTAGCGCTGGTGGTGTTCACGATCATCCGGATAAAGAACGCGCCAGCGAAGAAAGAGCGCCAGTCACGCTTCTACGGGTCGCACACGGGCGCCGCCTGGGCCGTATTGGCCATGATCGCCGGCGTCATCATCACCTTGCTGCTCTATCGGGCGGCGCAGGTGAACACCACCGACCCTCATCAGTTCCCCTTTGGCTGGGGTGCCTTCGCTTCGCACGCCATCGCCAAGCTTCTCTACCCGGCCGGCCCGGGCATCAACAGTGACCTGGCCACCGCGTTCCTTATTTTGAACGTGGCCGTCATTTCAGGCTTCATGGTCTTCGTTTCCTACTCCAAGCATCTGCATATCTTCATGGCCCCCATCAACGTGGCCTTCTCCCGCCGGCCCCGGGCATTGGGTGCCCTGGACAAGACGCCCGACATGGACATGGAGAACGTCACAGAAGACACCGTGTTCGGTGTGGGTGAGGTCGGTCACTTCTCCTGGAAGCAGATGCTCGACTTCGCCACATGCACCGAGTGCGGTCGTTGCCAGTCGGCCTGCCCGGCCTGGAACACCGAGAAGCCTTTGTCGCCCAAGCTGCTCATCATGGCGTTGCGCGACAACATGTTCGCCTCCGCGACTCCCTTGATCGCCCAGGACGGAGAGTTCACCGCTCTCGTACCCAACGTGATCGACCCCGACGTGCTGTGGGCCTGCACCACCTGTGGGGCCTGTGTCGAGGAGTGCCCGGTGGACATCGAGCACATCGACGCCATCGTGGACATGCGGCGTTATCAAGTGCTGATGGAGTCCGAGTTTCCCTCGGAAGCCGGCTTAATGCTCCGCAACGTGGAGAATCAGGGCGACCCATGGGGATTGGGCCAAAACAAGCGCACCGAGTGGACGCAGAGCCTCGATTTCGAGATACCCGTGATCACCGGGGCCATCCCCGACGACATCGAGTACCTCTACTGGGTCGGTTGTGCCGGCGCCCTCGATGAGCGCGCTCGCAAGGGTGTCCAGGCCACAGCCCGCATGCTGCACCGGGCTGGTGTCACATTCGGGATTTTGGGACCGAAGGAATCGTGCACGGGTGACCCGGTGCGCCGCTTGGGCAATGAGTACCTCTACCAGGAACAGGGAAGAGCCAACATCGCCACCTTGGACGAGGCGGGAGCCAAGAAGATCATCGCTAGCTGCCCCCACTGCTTCAACACCATTAAGAACGAATATCCCAAACTGGGGGGCAACTACGAGGTAATACACCATGCCGAGTTGCTGGAGCACTTGGTCCGCACGGGCAAACTGACCCCGGGTACGGGCTACAAGGGCAAGGTGACCTATCACGATCCGTGTTACTTGGGCCGGCACAACCGCATCATCGAAGAGCCCCGCTCTGTCCTCAGCGCCATTCCCGGCGTGGAGCAGATCGAGATGCGACGGTGCAAGGAACGCGGTTTTTGTTGCGGAGCGGGCGGTGCCCGCATGTGGCTCGAGGAGAACATCGGCAAGCGCATCAATATGGAGCGGATGGACGAGGCGCTGGGCACCGGAGCAGACGTCGTCTCAACCGCCTGTCCCTATTGCATGATCATGTTGGACGACGCCGTGCGCGCCAATGCGAAGGAAGACGACGTCCGGGTGCTCGATCTCTCCCAGCTTGTCGAGGAATCGCTCCGTTAGCCCAGAGGGCCACGGGCGACGCCTTGGGCTCCACGAGATCGAGACGTACCTTTATGTCTATTGTGCAGAAGGTCCAGACTGGTCATGAGGGGGAGTGCAATGCCGAAAGCTGAAGTCGAGGGTCTGTCCATCGGCTACGAGATCATCGGTGACGAGGGGGCCCGAACGTGGGCGATCACGCCGGGCGGTCGCTACACCATGGAGACGGCCGGCGTCCGGGAGCTCGCCGTGGCTCTGGCTGAGCTCGGCAATCGGGTCCTTATTTGGGACCGACCCAACACGGGGACCTCCGACGTCTGCTTCACCGGTGAGGCTGAATCGATCATGCACGCCGATGTGCTGGCGGGCCTGCTGACCGAGCTCGGCATGGCGCCGGCGGTGATCGCCGGGGGCTCTGCCGGTTCGCGCACCTCATTGATCGCCGCCGCACGCCACCCGAGCACCGCAGCGGCGCTGGCGTTGTGGTGGATCAGCGGTGGTCCGTTCGGGCTTATGACGCTGGGCACCGTCTACTGCGCCGAGTCGATCCGCGCCGTCTGGAACGGCGGCATGGAAGCGGTGGTCGAGTTGCCCGAGTGGCAGGACGTCCTGACCAACACCCCCTCCAACCGCCAGAAGTTCCTCGACCAGGACCCCAAGGAGTTCCTGGCCACGTTCGAACGCTGGATGTTGGCGTACTACCCGCACGAAAGCGAGTTGGTGCCCGGGCTGTCGTTGAGCGACGCCGCCAAGCTCACCCTCCCCACCTTGGTATTTCGCAGCGGCGCCAGCGACATGTACCACCCCAGGCGGAATACCGAGCAGGCGGCCGAGGTCCTCCCCAACGCCGACCTACTCGAACCGCCGTGGCCGGACACCGAGTGGATTGATCGGATGGCCGCCGGCATACGGGCCTTCCCACGATGGCCGTTGTTGGCCGAGCCGCTTCACGCCTGGGCGGAGAAGACGCTCCCCTAGTTGGTGCTCACCATGCCGTAGGCCCGTTCCGGGCGCACGGCACAGATCAATCGTTGATCGGCCACCATGGCGGCGCGGTATTCGTCCCAGTCCGAATGCTCGCCGTTGCCGGCCCGGTAGTAAGCGATGAGTTGCTCGACGGTGTCGTCGTGCGGATCGGTCGCCACCGGTGTGAGTTCGGCGGTTCCTTCGATCACCACGAACTGCCAGAAATTGTCGCCCGGCACGTAGAGGGAGACGCGGGGATCGCGGCGCATGTTGGCCGTCTTGGCCCGGGTTGCGGTAATCGAGATACGAAAGCTCCCGTCCTCGGCTGCCACATAGAGGATGTTGGAGAGCTGGGGCCGGCCATTTGCCCGGATGGTGGTCAGCACCCCGTTTTTACGGGCTCGAACGAAGTCGAGCGCCTCTGTGAGTTCCATTTATGAGACGGTAGCGGCCTCCGGGGTGACGACGTCCCCCCGGCCCGAGATCAGCAAATGCACCGCGGCGGCGATCACGGCGCCGACCAACGGCGCCAAAATGAAGAGCCACACCTGACTCAAGGAGGAGCCGCCCACGATAAGAGCGGGGCCCAGGCTCCGGGCTGGATTCACCGAAGTACCGGTCAGCGGGATGCCGATCAGGTGGACGACGACCAGCGACATGCCGATGGCCAAGCCGGCGGCGCCCTGAATGGCTGCTTTGTGGGTGGCGAAGAGGATGACCGTGACGAAAATGAAGGTGAGCACCACCTCGGTCACAAAGGCGCCGCTCTGGTTGAGGTGGACGAGAGAGGAAGCGCCGTAGCCGTTGGTCCCCAGCCCCTGGCTCTTGCGGCTATAGCCGGGCACATCGCTGAAGATCTGCCAGAGCACTGCCGCCCCGGCTATGGCCCCTGCCACCTGAGCCACGATGTATCCGAGTCCTTCGATCGCTTTCATCCGGCCGGCGGCCACGAACCCCAGAGTGACGGCCGGATTCACGTGGCAGCCCGAGATGGGCCCGATCGCGTACGCCAGGGCCATGAGAACAAGTCCGAAGGCGAAGGCGGTCGTCACCACGCCCGCGGCGACGCTGCCGCCGAACAATTTGAACCCGAAGTTTTCTGTGGCGACCCCAACGGCGATGAACACCAGCACCGCCGTTCCTACGAATTCTGCGGCCAGCTTCTGCGGGTTGAGCATTTCTGCCTCCTTGTCCAGGCGAGGAACGGCGGACTCGGGAAGTTTTGCAGTCGCGCCGCTCCCAGGGCGCGGATCCTGGGCGAGCATCCACTCCGTTGTACGCCGGCAGAACGTACGCCGGAGACCTCGAATGCTCCTTCGAACGTCGGAATCGGCATGAAGGCTGCGACTAGTGGGGTTAGGTGAAGGCCTTCTCGTCGGCTTCACGCAGGCGTGTCGCCATGGCGGCGAGCAGTTTGCGTGAGAGGGCGGGCACGCTGTCGAGCACGTCGTTGAACTCCCGCTGGCCGAGCACCAGAAGGGTCATCTCGGTGTCGGAGATCACGCTGGCGGACCGAGGCCGGCGGTCGAGGAGGGCAAGCTCGCCGAAGTACTGGTCCGGCCCGAGTAGGGCGACCTTCCGGTTGTTCCGTCGCACCGATGCCTGACCGGAGACAATGAGGAAGAACTCGCGCCCGACTCTGCCCTGTTCAGTGAGCAGGCGTCCCGCGGGGACGGTTACCTCCTCGAGAGCCCGGCGGATCATGCGGAGTTCCTTGGCTGTGCAGGTCGAAAAGAGCCAGATCTTGGAGAGATCGAGCGAACCAGCAGAAGGCACGTCCAAACGCTATCGGGACAACGTGTGCACCATCCACCATGTCGTCCTTGACCCACGTGAGTAGGTCGACCCGAAGTGAAGCCCGGTCCTCGATTCGCGTCACACTCGGTTCGACGTACGCTGATCGAGTGCAGGAGCCGGAAGAGACCAAACGTGGTCTGATTCCTTGGCTACGGGGCCGGGTGACCCAATCGGCCCAACGTACGGCGGAGCAGATGGACGCCGACCCAGAGGCGGCACTTCGATCGGCCCAAACAACGCTGAGTTGGTCGCTCCGTCACCGCCGTCGCGACTCTGCGTTGACCGTGAATGCCAAGCGTGAAGTTGCTGAGCTCTTGGAGCGGGCCGGTCGGTTCGACGAAGCGGTTCAGCTCAGGAGTGAGGTTGCAGCATCTCTCCGGGATCAATTCGGTATGGACGATCCCCGCACGCTCGAAGCAGAAGAGTTTCAAGGAGTCATCCTCGAGCGACTTGGTAGACACGCTGAGGCCTTGCCTCAATTCGAGCATGTTCTTTCTGTTCGCACCACTGCCCTGGGACGCGACGACCTGTCGACATTGCTCACCTTGGATCGACTCGGGTGTATTCAGAGAAGTCTTGGCAACCTTGAGGAGTCCCGTCGGTTACTTCAAGAGGCGGTCGATCGATATCAAAGCCTGGAAGCCGGGGAGACCGAAGAGAGCATGAGAACGGTGTCCCATTTGGCCACCACCCTCTTTCAACTCGAGCGGGTCTCCGAGGCATGTGACCTGCGCAGACAAATCTACGAAGTACGGAACCGAATTTTGGGGCCTGAAGACCCAGCGACGCTGAGCTCACTCGAAAGCCTCGTCGCCATGCTTCGATGGCTCGGTGAACCTGAGGAGTCCTTGGCGACCTACCAGAAGCTCCTGGACACGTCGCGTGGTGGAGACCAGGGCGAAACCAGCGGACAGGCGAAAGACGATATGGGGCTACGCACGACCTCACGCGTCGCCCCCACAAGAGACGATCTCGTCGACCTGCTGAGTGGTCGCCCGGGGTGGCATCTCGAGACGAGTTTGACGCCGGGTGTCCCACCGATCTGGTGCTTCCGCTCTGGTGCAAAG
The DNA here is from genome assembly GCA_963737745.1 of uncultured Acidimicrobiaceae bacterium. Taxonomy (GTDB): domain Bacteria; phylum Actinomycetota; class Acidimicrobiia; order Acidimicrobiales; family RAAP-2; genus Bog-473. The sequence goes on from CAVTTR010000013.1 coordinate 68,574, forward strand.
ATCGAGTTCTCGGTGGCTGTGGACCGCAACGCGATCCAACTCTACGACCAGGAAACGAGCGCCGAAATGATCTTCGACGACACCGACGACCTCAGGGCGTGGTTGAGCGCCAACCGACCCGAGGCGCTGCGGGCCCCTGCAACATCGCCTACCTGGGGCGCCCGTATGCGAAAGTTCGGGGAGTGGGAGTAAGGCTTCCTTGGTCAGCCCGGCCGCACCGGTGCCACCCCGGGCCCGGGTGAAGCGCCACGCCGAGCAGGTCCGGCTCCTAGGTATGACGCCACCTGTAGCAATTGCCGATCAGGTGGTCTGGCCTGGCTGTTCATCAGCTTGAAACACCCACGTAGCCCAGACGTGATCTTTCGGCTCCATACTCGGCGCTTAATGCCGCGAACTAGCATTCCAACCATGCCCTCGAACCAGGATGTGCACGACTCCGAGGGCGATCCATCACCAAAGCCGAGCCTATGGATGCGCTTCCAGACGGCCATCGTCAAGCCGGACGATCTCGATTCGCCGAAGGGCAAGGCGACCGAGCCGGAACAGTCGATCGAAGAGCTCCAAGCCGCTATCGCCAGGGCGGATGACAAGGAACGCAACATCGGTCTCATCGCAGCGCCGGTTGGCGCCGTCATCGGGCTCCTCATCACCGCCAACCTGATCAACCATGCGAGGTCACTCGGACAGAGCACGTCGGTGTATCAGACCCTTACCTTCGTCCTGTTGGGCATGTCTGTGCTCATGCTGGCCATGGCGTGGTTCCGCAAGCGCCTCTTCCTGGGCATCGTGCTTGCCATGTTCGGGTTGGGTATCTTCAATCTCCGCTTCTGGGGCTTTGGGATCCCGTTCCTCTTGGCCGGCGCCTGGCTGTTGGTGCGCGCCTACCGGTTGCAAAAGAAGCTGCGCTTGGCTGGGGGGGGATCAGGCAGCACGTACGGGCCTCCCACCAGTCGGCTTCCCTCCGCTGGCGGCGTGTTGCCGCGGCCCAACAAGCGCTACACGCCTCCCACCGAAAAGGTCAAGCGGCCGTTCAAGGCCAAGCCTCAACCCTGATCTGAGGGGCCTCCTCTGTAGTGGGGCGTGGTGCTGAATTAGGGCCGTGCTTCTGAATCAGCGGGCGTCCGTCGCCGTGTCCCGTCGCCGTCGCCATACGAACACGATGAGGGCCACGAGAAGAACCAGCACGACGAAGAGCACCAGAGGGAGCACGAAGACGCCCATCGACGTGTGCTGGGATCGCAGGACGGCGTCCGGGGACACCAAAGCTGGATCACTCGGCACGACCGTGGCCGCCACCGTGGAACCGACACGGTGAAACCCGGTGCCAGGGAGGGATTCGGTGTAACGGGTGCCGTGAATGGTGAAGCTACCGGTGCACGAGTACCCGGCCGCATTGCTGCCGCTGCCTCCCATGAGCCCGAGACAGTTGGTGACAGTGACCGTCGTTGGGACACCGTCGTGGCGCAGTTCGTCGATCTGGTTGTTGCTGTGGACTCCGGCCACGGTGAGCACAATCGCGAGAACGGCCAGCGTCGCCAGACAGAGCCCGATAGCCACCTGACCCACCCGCCGGGCGTTGTAGTTGACCCCCGCTCCCCGCAGCGTCGTGAGGGGCTCACTGGACGACCTGGGCGGCCCGGAGGGAGCCGGTGCTTGCGGAGCGGTCATCGGCTGTTCGGTCCCCCTGGGTCTGTCGTGCGCCATGCGGCGGAGCCTCGTGCGACCCGATGATGGTAGCGGTGATGCCCTACCCATTGCCTTTTCGCGCTGGGTGACGTTTCAACCGGGCAGAATTTCTGGAAAAATACTCGGGAGCGAGGAATCGCCGTACCGGGAGTCCGAAGCTGATTCCTGCCTACGGATGACCGCTCTCCGTGTCGTTGTCATGGTTTAACGCACTGGAAACACGGGCGTGACCCTGACGAAACTCGTGCCCTTCATTCTTTCCGTGGCGGAACAACCATCCGCATGCTGTGGCCTTGCCGCACCTGGTGCTCTGTGACGCTCTGGTCACAGGGCGGGGCACCGGGAAACACAGATAGGAGAGCTGAGTGATCCACCTCGTAGGTGCCGCAACGGCCTATGTGCCGTATCCAAGCTGGTTAAATCCAGCAGACAACACGTGGCAGATAACCGCTGCCACGTTTGTCGGCCTGATGAGCCTTCCCGGCCTGGCGGTGCTCTATGCGTCGATCGTGCCCAAGAAATGGGCCGTCAACGTGTTGGCAATGATGTTCGCCGGCTTCTCCCTTGTGCTCGTCGCATGGGTCTTGTGGGAGTACAAGTTGGGCTTCGGCTCGACCTCCCTCGGAGGAGGTGTCCACAACGGTTTGTGGACCCAACAGCCCACGACGGCGGTGAACCCGACGGGAACGTTCAAGCACTTCTTCGAGAACCTCTGGGGGAAGCCGGGTCAGATCCTCAACAGCGTTGGTGAACAGGGCCAGGCACTCTCGGCGGCGAATACCGACGTGCCCTTCCACTTCCCGACGTCGACTCTGGCGTACTTCCAGTTCGTGTTCGCAGCGATCACACCGCTGCTGTTCATGGGAAGCGTGCTCGGCCGGATCAAGTTCAGCGCCTGGTGCCTCCTGGTCCCGCTGTGGTCGACCTTCGTCTACACGATCGACGCCTTCTTGCTCTGGGGCGGCGGCTACTTCGCCCAGGAGGGTTCGCTCGACTTCTCCGGTGGATACGTCATCCACATGTCGGCTGGTGTGTCCGGCTTCGTCGCAGCATGGTGTCTGGGGCCCCGGCTCCTACGAGATAGACAGCATGCCTTGCCCAACAACTTGGTCATGGCGGCCGTCGGTGCCGGCATCCTGTGGCTGGGTTGGAACGGCTTCAACGGTGGTGACCCGTACTATGCCGGTTCGAGCGCCGCGGGTGCGGTGGTCAACACGAACCTCGCCACCGCGGTCGGCGTGCTGGTCTGGATCGCCATGGACGCCTGGCTCTCCAAGGAGCGCAAGCCCACCTTCTTGGGCGGCGTGAACGGCATGATCTGCGGTTTGGTCGGCATCACGCCGTGCGCCGGCTGGGTCAACGGCTGGGGCGCAATCATCGTGGGAGCGACGTGCACCGTGATCGTGTGGTTCGCTTGGAACTACCTCTCCAAGGTGCCTCCGTTCTCCAAGGTGGACGATGCGCTCGGTGTCATCTACACCCACGGCATCGCTGGATTCTTCGGCGGACTGCTGCTGGGTGTCTTCGGCGACCCGAACATGATCGAGTACGGGTGCGGTCACCTCAACGCCGCCGGGCAGGTGGTGAACACCACGGCGACGACCTACGTGACGGCAAAGGGCAGTTGTGTGCCCTTCAGCGTGAGCGGTCTGGCCTACACGGGCTCGGCGCACCAGCTATGGGAACAGTTCCGAGCGGCCATCTGGGTGATCCTCTGGTCGGCCTTCGTTACCTTCATCCTTTGCAAGCTCATCGGTTTGGTCCTCGGCGGACTCCGCTACAAGGACGACATCCTCGAAGTTGGTGACCTGGCCATCCACGGCGAGGAAGCCTTCCCGGAGGAGACCTTCGCCACCCGCTCCGACGGAGCCTTTGCTCTGGCCGGCATCGGGAGCTCAGATCCGCCTCCGATAACCTCGGAGATGTCGCCACCGCCCGATACAGGGCTTTAGAGCTACCAGGACGAAAGGAGCTCAATAATGAAGCTGATTGTGGCAGTCCTCAAGCCGTTCAAGCTCGATGATGTCAAAGAGACCCTCAAGAACCTCGGCGTGCAGGGGATGACCCTGACCGAGGCCCAGGGCTTCGGACGTCAAAGAGGTCACACCGAGGTGTACCGAGGGGCGGAGTACGAAGTTGACTTCGTTCCGAAGATCCGGATCGAGGTCCTCGTCGACGACGCCCAAACCGAAGACGTGGTGGATGCCATCGTGTCTTCAGCCGCCACCGGCAAGATCGGTGACGGCAAGGTCTGGGTGATCCCGGTGGAGACCGTGGTGCGGGTACGCACTGGAGAACGCGGGTCCGACGCCCTCTAAGGGCTCGGCCTAGCGCAAATGGTCGGGTTGGGTCGGGGTGCGGCGAGGCGCCCCGACCCCCGGCCGCAGCAGTCGGCTCTCAGAGCTTCTTTTGAACTGAGTCTCCGACGGGTGGCTGCAAAGCCCAACCGTTGTCCCTTTGGAGGGGTCTTGGGGTCCGTGGCCCTCGCAGGCGGCCCGGACCCTGAGACAGGGATGCATACCGGGGGCTGGCCCTGGGTGTGTTTGACCGAAGAGGCGGTTAGCCGGCCTGGCGTCCGACGGCCGCCGCGGCAGCCTCAGCCGCCGCCGGGTCCCCCAGGAACTCCGAGGACTGCACGGTGAGGTCCTCATTGAGGAGGAGCCGGAAGGGTATTCCCGTGGGCACCTCGAGTTCGGTGATGTCCTCGTCGGTGATTCCCTCGAGGTGTTTGCGCAGGGCACGAATGCTGTTTCCGTGTGCGACCACCAAGACGGCGCCCCCTCGCTCCGCCGTCTGGCGCAGGTCGGGGACAATGGCTGACTCCCAGTAGGGCAAAACCCGTCGGACCACGTCGGCCAGGCACTCCGTGGTCGGGATGTGCGCCGGGTCGATGTCACGATAGCGAGGATCATCTGCCGTCGATGTGGGGTTGTCCGCACTCAGGGGCGGCGGGGGGGTGTCGTAGCTCCGGCGCCAGAGCAAGAGCTGCTCCTTACCGAACTTCTCCGCCGTCTCGACCTTATTCTTCCCCTGCAAATCCCCGTAGTGGCGTTCATTGAGCCGCCAGTCCCGACGAACGGGTAACCAGCTGCGCCTGGCCGCGCCGAGGGCCAATTCAGCGGTGTGAATGGCTCGGGTGAGCACGGACGTGTGCAAAATGCGAAGGTCCAGACCGCTCTCTTCGGCCAGGAGTATGCCCCCGGCGCGAGCTTCAGCTTCACCGAGCTCGGTCAGGTCAACATCGACCCATCCGGTGAACAGGTTCTCGGCGTTCCAAGTGGACTGCCCGTGGCGAAGGAGAACGAGGTCGAGCACTCTTCGATGGTATGCCACCAGTGTCAGGGTGCGTAGCGCCCTGCTGGCTGTTCCTGGAAGCTGATTTGTTCGGCGAAGACCCGCGGCTCGGGTCTGTGTCGAGCGGTCGGAATGGTGCCACGAGCTGCTGCGCGAAGACGGAGAAATGATGTGGACGTTCGCCGGCTTGCTCGACGATGACAGGGCGGCCCGGTAACCCGGTGTCCATCCTGATGGTTGCGGCGGTGGGAAATATGGCTCGATGAAAGAGTTGATCCCAGATCGATAACGAGAACCCGAGATTGACGTCCTGCGGACCATGGAGTTGATGGTGGATCCGGTGGAAATTCGGACTGACAAAGATGCGTCCGAGAGGCCCAAAGCTCATGTTGGTATTGGAGTGGGCGAAGGCCACGAACCCTCCGTAGATGACGAGCAGGGTGAGGGGCAGGGTGCCATTGGCCAGGAGCACGATGCCGGGGATCAGCGCCACGAGATACGAAACGTGGATGAACGGATGCGTACGAAAGACCGTCAGCACGTTCATGTCCTCTTGCGAGTGGTGTAGCTCATGGAAGCGCCAGAGCACTCGAACCCGGTGGTTGGCCAGATGGGCGAACCAGTTGAGTCCATCCATGGCGACGAAGATGAGGGCAATCGCTCCCCAGCGCGGCACGGCGCCCATCCTGGGCAGGACGAGCCAGGGAAAAGCTCGCTGAGCGAGGACCGAGAAAGAGATGGTGAGCGCAGTCACGAGCGGGACCACGACCGAGGCGTTGAGCACCGTGAACATGACGTCTTGGCGGTAGCCGCGGGCGAACATCGGTCTTCTCTGGGCCGGGCGCAGCCGTTCAACAACGAGAAGGACCGCAATGATGGCCAGGGACAACGGACCGACCAGAACAACTCGAAGACTGGTCATGGAGGCTGCGAAGTCGTTGCCACCCCAACGGATGGCCCAACCGAGAATGACCAGGGCTGCGGCGATCGCCACGATCGAGAACGCAGGCCAGTACACGCGAGAGGGCGGGGTGCGTGTGGGCTCGCTGCCCTCATTCTCTGTTCTGGCAAGTGCTCCGGTGACCAAAACTATGGCGGGATCTATGGCGGGCGCTATGGCGGGCGCATCCGGCGCATCGAGGGTGATCACCATGTCGATTTCCTAGTCCAGAAACCGCGGCGTTAGAACGCGGTTCCGCCGCCACCGGCGGTGGATGATGTGGAGCTTGATCCCCCACCCGACCCCGAGGTCGCCTTGGCGGTCACGACGGCGGTCCACGTACCCCACGTGTCGGTCACATTTCCGTGAACCTGACCCGGGCCGGTGTCGCCGACAAACCAATACAGGGGCTTGCCACCGTACGTCACCTGGCGAACACCACCGGAGCGGGCGACCGTGCCCAACTTGGAGCTGCTCACACCCGTGCCGGCCGTCGCCTTGGTCGCACCCTTGGGCAGGACGAACTCGGGCCACACCTTGAGGCATGCTGCGGTGCAGGGCGTGCTGCTGGGCTGCAAGGTGTAGAGCGTCTTCCCGCTGGCCAGAACCTTGCCGAATTTTGCCACTTTGACGGTCTTTACGACCACGCTTTTCGCCACGCGACTGGTCGACGCACCGGCTGAAGGGGCGGCGATGGTCCAGAGGGCCAGACCCCCCGCTGAGAGCCCTAGGGCGGCCATGGTGCCGACTCGTCGCTGCTTCGACATCTCTCGGGGTTGCCTGTCCATATTGATCGTCTCCTAAAGCGGGGGTGATACCTCTCAAGGGATACGCACAAGGCCGGCGAAGGGATTGATCCCTCCAAGTCCACCCAGGAATAGCGCGCCTTTAACCTAACAATGCCGTTCGGTTGATTGTTTTGCGAGCCAAGTATCGGAGACTCCCGAGTCAGCTGATTCCCAGGCGAAAGTCGCAGCTGATACCCGGGATCTAGGTCCGCCAACAGAAAAGTTGACACAGAGGCACTCAGCTTTGCTACACTTGCGACAAGCGAAAACGCAGAAACGACACGATTGGAAGGACTGCAGATGGCTAAGGCCGTGGGAATCGACTTGGGGACCACCAACTCGGTGGTCAGCGTGATGGAGGCGGGCGAGCCCGTCGTGATCCCGAATGCGGAGGGCGGACGGACGACGCCGTCGGTCGTCGGCTTCTCGAAGACGGGAGAAGTGCTCGTCGGCGAAGTGGCCAAGCGCCAGGCCATTACCAACCCGGACCGGACCATCCGTTCGGTCAAGCGCCACATGGGCACGAACTGGACCGTCGACATCGACGGCAAGAAGTACAAGGCCCAGGAGATCTCCGCCCGCATTCTGGGCAAGCTGAAGAGGGACGCCGAGGCGTACCTGGGTGACACGGTGGACCAGGCGGTTATCACCGTGCCGGCCTACTTCGACGACGCCCAAAGGACGGCGACCAAGGAAGCGGGCGCCATCGCAGGGCTCGAGGTCCTGCGCATCATCAATGAGCCGACGGCGGCCGCGCTCGCCTACGGTCTGGACAAGGAGGACGCCGATCGCACCGTCCTGGTCTTCGACCTCGGTGGAGGAACCTTCGACGTCTCCGTGCTCGAGATTGGCGAGGGAGTCTTCGAGGTGAAGTCCACGTCGGGGAACACCAAGCTCGGTGGGGACGACTGGGACGAAAAGGTCATGGACTGGCTCGTCAAGTCCTTCAAGGACACCGAAGGCGTCGACCTCTCGACCGACAAAATGGCCATGCAACGCCTGAAGGAAGCGGCGGAGAAGGCCAAGATCGAGCTGTCCAGCGTGCAGGAGACCCAGATCAACCTGCCCTTCATCACCGCCACGAGCGATGGCCCCAAGCACCTTGACCTCAAGCTCACGCGATCCAAGTTCAACGAGCTGACCGCCGATCTGGTGGCCGCGTGCACCGGGCCATTCGAAGCCGCCATTAAGGATGCCGGGCTCAAGACGTCCGACATCGACCACGTGGTGATGGTCGGTGGGTCGACCCGGATCCCCGCCGTGCAGGAACTGGTGCAGTCGCTCTCGGGCAAGGAGCCCCACAAGGGCGTCAACCCCGATGAAGTCGTGGCGATCGGTGCGGCCGTGCAGGCCGGCGTGCTCAAGGGTGAGGTGAAAGACGTCCTCCTCCTCGACGTGACGCCATTGTCTCTGGGCATCGAGACCAAGGGCCAAGTCATGCACCGTCTCATAGAGCGCAACACCACCATCCCGACCAAGCGTTCCGAGATCTTCACCACAGCGGAGGACAGCCAACCTTCGGTGGAGATCCACGTGCTCCAAGGTGAGCGCGAGATGGCGATGTACAACAAGACCCTGGGCAAGTTCCAGCTGGTCGATCTGCCTCCGGCCCCACGAGGCATCCCGCAGATCGAGGTCACCTTTGACATCGACGCCAACGGGATCGTGCACGTCTCGGCTCAGGACAAGGCCACCGGCAAGGAGCAATCGATGACGATCACCGGCCAGTCGTCACTGGCCAAGGACGACATCGAGCGCATGGTGCGTGACGCCGAGGCGCACGCCGAGGACGACCGGGCCCGCCGCGAGGAAGCCGAAGTACGCAACTCTGCGGACACCCTCGTCTATCAAACGGAGAAACTGCTCAAGGATCAGGGCGAGAAGTTCGAGGGCACGGAGAAGGACGACGTCCAAACCGCCGTGGCCAACCTGAAGGACGCGCTCGCCGGGACCAATGTCGAGGCGATCAAGGACGCCACCGAGAAGTTGATGGGAGTGAGCCAGAGCTTCAGCCAGCGGCTGTATGAGCAGGCCTCGCAAACCCAGAGCGCCCCGAGCGGCAGCGACGGGAGCGGTGACGCCGGAGGTGCCTCCGACGACGAGATCGTCGACGCCGAAATCGTTGACGAGCAATGAGCTTCTCCGACGAGGCCGTCCCCGCCGAGGAGGTCACGCCGGAGCCCGAACTGGTCACCGACGACGACTTCGATGACGGGGTGGTGGAAGGTGAAATCGTGGTCGAGGAAGAGCGCGACCCGGTACTGGTGTTGAAGAGCGAGCGGGACGAGTACCTGCTCGCTCTGCAACGGACCCAGGCTGACTTCGAGAACTACCGCAAGCGTATTCAGCGCATGCAAGAGGAGCAGTCGGCTCGCGCCGCTTCGGCGTTGGTGGCCAAGTTGCTCCCCGTACTCGACACGCTTGATCTGGCCCAGGCCCATCAAACCGAGTCGAGTGCGGTCAGTGAGGACGCCAAGGCATTGAGTGCGGCGCGTGCCATGTTGCTCGACGCATTGGGCAAGGAAGGGCTCGAGCGAGTCGACGAGGCGGCCGTGCCATTCGACCCGGCCGTGCACGATGCGGTGGCCCGGATAGACGGAGATGGTGGTGAAGAAGTGATCGGCGAGGTCCTGCGATCTGGTTATCGCTGGCGCGGCCAAGTGCTACGGCCGGCGATGGTCAGCGTGCGGGGGTGAACTGATACATGGCGCCCCAGCGGGAGTGGTTCGAGAAGGACTACTACAAGGTGCTCGGGGTCGTTTCGACGGCCACCGACAAGGAGATCACGCGCGCCTATCGGAAGTTAGCCAAGCAGTATCACCCTGACGCCAATCCGGGATCCGAGGACCGTTTCAAGGAGATCAGCGCGGCCTATGACGTGTTGGGCGACGCCGACAAGCGCAAGGAATACGACGAGGTCCGCAAACAGGGTCCTCTGGCCGGCGGCTTCGGCGGCGGCGCTCCAGGAGGCGGGACGTTCCGCATGGAGGACATGGGGAATTTGGGTGACCTCTTCGGTGGCCTGTTCGGCAACCGCGGGCGGACCACCACGACGACGCGGGGACCGGCGCGCGGCGCCGACATGGAAGCCGCGTTGCACCTGTCGTTCTCGGACGCCGTCCACGGGGTCACCACCTCGGTCAACGTGCCCGAGGACGTCCGTTGCTCCAATTGCCGCGGCACCGGGGCAGCGCCCGGGACGGCGACGCACACCTGTCCGCGTTGTGGAGGCACCGGCACGCTCAACGACGACCAGGGCTTGTTCTCGCTCAGCACGGTGTGCCCCGATTGCGTGGGACGCGGCACCCTCTTCGACACGCCATGCCCGGTCTGCAAGGGTTCGGGCACCGAGCGCAAGGTGCGCTCGGTCAAGGTGCGCATTCCGCCCGGGGTAGAAGATGGCCAGCGCATCAGGGTCAAAGGCCGGGGCGCCCCCGGTCAGGGCATGGCGCCCCCGGGGGACCTCTACGTGGTGGTTCACGTGGGCGCCCACCCCGTGTTCGGGCGCAGTGGTCGGAATTTGACCATCACGGTGCCGGTCACGTTCCCCGAGGCGGCGCTCGGCACCACCGTGACGGTGCCGACCTTGGAGTCCAAGGTAACGCTCAAGGTACCGCCGGGAACGGCGTCTGGCACGGTGCTGCGTGTGCGTGGTCGTGGGGTGCCGGCGGGGACCGGCCGCAATGCCGGCAAGCCGGGCGATCTCTTGGTGAAGGTCGAAGTGATTGTGCCGACCCAGCTCACTGACGAGCAACGGGCGGCGGTGGAATCGCTGGCTGCGGTGACGGATGACGCGCCACGGGTGGCGGTTGAAGGCTGAGGTGGAGGACTGACATGGCAGAAAGCGATGCCAAGAACAACCGGGCCGTCTATGTGATTTCGGTGGCGGCCGAACTGACGGGCGTGCACCCGCAGACGTTGCGCATCTATGAGCGCAAGGGCCTTTTGGACCCTTCACGCACGAGCGGGGGAAGCCGCCGTTTCTCCGACGCCGACCTTTCCCGCTTGCGACACATTCAACAACTGACGGCAACCGGATTGAACCTCGAAGGTGTGCGCCGCGTGCTCGAACTCGAAAACGAGCTCGAGCGCTTGCGCAACGAGCTGAAAGAAGCCCGCGACCAGTCGCGGGACGCCGTGGCGGCGACGCATCGGCACTACCGGCGGGATCTGGTCCCGTTGCGTCAGTCGCCGGTTGCGTATACGAGGAGGTAACGCATCGTGCCCATCGACCCAGAACGTTGGACCAATAACACCAAGGCCGCATTCAGTGCGGCCACGGCGCACGCGGCGTCGTCCAATAATCCCGAGCTGACGCCGGCTCATCTCCTCGACGCCCTTCTGGCGCAGGACGAGACCATGACCCGGCCCTTGTTGACCCAGGTTGGGGTGGACCCCGATGCGTTGGGCGAGAAGGTACGGGCTCAGCTGTCTCGGCTGCCCCGGGCTCAGGGGGGAGCCGAGCCGGGGATCTCGCGTGAAGCGCGGGCCATCCTCGAGGCGGCCGACGAGAACAGGCGCGATCTCGGCGACGACTATGTCTCGGTCGAGCATCTCCTCCTGGCGCTGGCCGACGAAATCGGGGTGACCAAGGACGCCTTGCTCACGGGACTGCGCGCGGTGCGCGGCAACCATCGCGTGACGACGGCCGATCCCGAGCAGACGTATCAAGCGCTGGCCAAGTACGGGCGCGATCTCACCGAAGCGGCACGCCTGGGCAAGCTCGATCCGGTCATCGGCCGCGACGAGGAGATCCGGCGGGTCATTCAGGTTCTGTCGCGCCGTACGAAGAACAACCCGGTGTTGATCGGGGAGCCCGGCGTGGGCAAGACGGCGATCGTCGAAGGGCTGGCCAACCGGATCATTGAGGGCGATGTGCCCGAAGGCCTCAAAGGAAAGCGCGTCATCGCGCTCGATCTCGGTTCGATGGTGGCCGGAGCCAAATACCGGGGCGAATTCGAAGAGCGTCTCAAGGCCGTGCTCAAGGAGATCACCGACGCCGAGGGCGAGGTGGTCACGTTCATCGACGAGGTGCACACCCTCGTGGGCGCTGGTGCGGCCGAGGGAGCCATGGATGCGGGGCAGATGATCAAGCCCATGTTGGCTCGCGGTGAGCTCCGCCTCATCGGCGCCACCACCCTCGACGAGTACCGGACCTCGATCGAAAAGGATGCCGCACTCGAGCGCCGGTTCCAGCCTGTTTTCGTGGGCGAGCCTTCGGTCGAAGACACCATCGCCATCCTGCGCGGCTTGTCCGAGCGCTACGAGGTGCACCATGGCGTACGCATCCAAGATGCTGCTCTGGTCTCCGCCGCGGTGCTCTCGGACCGCTACGTCACGGGCCGCTTCCTCCCGGACAAGGCCATCGACCTGATCGACGAGGCGGCCAGCAAGCTGCGCATCGAGATCGATTCCCTGCCGACGGAGTTGGACCAGGTCATCCGCCGCATCCGACAGCTGGAAATCGAGAAGGTGGCGTTGGAGAAGGAGACCGACGCGGCCTCGAGTGAGCGCCTGGCCCGCCTGCAGGCCGAGCTGGCCGACCTGGCCGAGCAACGCGATGGGATGACGGCGCACTGGCAGCAGGAGAAGGCCTTCATCGACACCATTCGCCTGCTCAAGGAGGAGCAGACGGCGCGGGGCGACGACGCGATCCGGTTGGAACGCGAAGGAGATCTCGCCGGTGCCTCGGCCATCCGTTACGGCGAGCTGCCCGACATCGAGCGTCGCATCGTCGAGGCCACGAACGACCTTTCCAAGTTGCAGTCCGGTACGCGCTTCCTGAAAGAAGAGGTCGACCCCGAGGACATCGCCGAGGTGGTCAGTCGTTGGACGGGCGTGCCGGTCTCCCGCCTCATGGAAGGTGAGGTTCAAAAGCTGGTACGCCTCGAGCAGACCCTGCACGAGAGGGTGGTCGGACAGGACGAGGCGGTCTCCGCCGTCTCCAACGCCATCCGCCGGAGCCGGGCCGGGCTCTCCGATCCGAATCGTCCCATCGGCTCGTTCCTCTTTCTCGGGCCGACCGGCGTGGGCAAGACCGAGCTGGCGCGGGCGCTGGCCGAGTTCCTCTTCGACGATGAGCGGGCCATCACCCGGATCGACATGAGTGAGTACATGGAGAAGCACGCGGTGAGTCGGTTGGTGGGTGCTCCTCCGGGATACGTCGGCTACGACGAGGGCGGGCAGCTGACCGAAGCGGTCCGTCGCCGCCCCTATGCCGTGGTCCTGCTCGATGAGTTGGAGAAGGCTCATCCTGATGTGTTCAACATCCTCCTCCAGGTGCTCGAGGACGGAAGGCTGACCGATGGTCAGGGCCGCACCGTCGACTTCACCAACACCGTGCTGATAATGACCTCGAACCTGGTCGGCGAGCCGACGCAGTACTTCAAACCCGAGTTCATCAACCGCATCGACGAGATCGTGCGTTTCCGCCCGCTCAGTCAGGCCGATCTCACGGTGATCGTCGGGATACAACTCGACAAGTTGCGCGACCGCTTGGCCGAGCGCCGCCTGGCTCTGGTGGTCGACCCCGAGGCCGAGGCCTGGTTAGCTCGTACCGGCTACGACCCCGACTACGGGGCCCGGCCTCTGCGCCGTGTGCTCCAACGCCAGATTGAGGACCCCTTGGCCTTGGCGCTCCTCGAGGGTCGCTATCTGGAGGGTTCCGTCGTTACCGTGAAGTTGGACGACGACAAGATCGTTCTGGACTGACGGGCGGCGGCATCCGACGCGCTGGCTAGTGCGTCGCCGCAATGTCGTGGCGCACCGCCGGTAGGTCGTCGATCGCCTGGTCCGTGGGCGGACCATCCCCGGCGATGGTGACGTACTTCGCACCCGACGTGGTGGCCGAGCTCCCATCGAACGGCGCATCGCCGAAGGTGAAGATGCCGCCGTCGGACGCCATCAGCCAGTAGCCGCCGCCGTCGGGCGTCGCCGCCATGCCGACGATCGGCTTGTTCAGGTGAATGTTCCCGGTCGAACCGAAGTAGCCGGCATCGCCGAAGGTGAAGATGCCGCCGTCGGACGCCACCAGCCAGTAGCCGCCGCCATCGGGCGTCGCCGCCATGCCCACGATGGGCTGATTCAGGCGAATGTTCCCGGTCGAACCAAAGAAACTGGCATCGCCGAAGGTGAAGATGCCGCCGTCGGACGCCACGAGCCAGTAGCCCATGCCGTCGGGGGTGATCGCCATGCCGACGATCGGCCTGTTCAGGTGAAGGTTCCCGGTCGAGCCGAAGAAGGCGGCGTCGCCGAAAGTGAAGATCCCGCCGTCGGAGGCCACCAGCCAGTAGCCGCCCGAATCAATGGTGGCCGCCATGCCTACGATCGGTTTGTTGAGGTGAATGTTCCCGGTCGAACCGAAGTAGCCGGCATCGCCGAAGGTAAAGATGCCGCCATCGGAGGCGGCGAGCCAATAGCCCCCGTCATCACCTGTGGCAGCCGAGGCGACGATGGGCTGGGTGAGATGGATGGCCGAAGTATCGCCGTACGTCAATGCGTCGCCATGCGCCGAGACCGCCCCTTGCGCGGTCGTCTCGTAGTAGCCCTCGGTCCCCGTGCCACTCAGCGTTACTTGGGACGGAGTCGTCGTACCGGTGATGGGAACGAGCGTGGCTTGGCGGGGACCGAGCGCGCCGGGGAGGAAGTAGATGTCGACGGCGCAGGACTGCCCCGCCGCCAGTGGTGTGCAGGTGTCAGCTTCGAGGAAGTCGTCGGGATCGGCACCTGCGGTCGTGAAACCGCTCACCGATGTCGTCCCGCTGTTCGTGATGGTCACCGTGACGGGGCCGACATAGTCACCGAGGGTCGTCGGATCGAAGGCGACCGTGCTCACGGCATGCGCACCCGTGGGCGTGCTCGCCCCGGCTGCACCGGCGGCACTGACGATCGGCAGTGCTCCCAGCGCGAGCAGGCTGGCCACTGCGGAGGAGGCGACAAGGCGTTTCAAGGGGTTGGTCACGGGCCCAAGGCTAGACCGGTTGGCAAGGCTCACGCTTGCGTAGGAATACCGAGGGCGGGCAAAGAGGGGCAGATCTTTCGGACCCCTGTGGCGAAGGGCGCTACAATTGTGCGTAATCCGACGGAGTGAACGGAGATGACGCGTGCCCGCAACCGTGGTGGTTGGGACCCAGTGGGGCGATGAGGGGAAGGGCAAGCTCACCGACCTGCTAGCCCGGGAAATGCACATGGTGGTGCGTTACCAGGGTGGTCACAACGCTGGCCATCGGATCGTCGTCAATGGCGAGGCGTTCGCTCTTCAGCTGGTTCCCAGCGGCATTTTGTACGAGCACATCACGCCGATGATCGGCAACGGCGTGGTGGTGGACCCGGCCGTCCTGCTGGCCGAGCTCGACAGTCTTACCTCGAAGGGCGTGGACACCAGCCGCATGGTGGTGAGTGGCAACGCGCACCTGATCATGCCGTACCACCAGGAGTTGGACCGGGTGACGGAGCGGTTCTTGGGAAAGAACGCGCTGGGGACCACCAAGCGGGGAATCGGACCGGCCTATGCCGATAAGGCGACCCGGGTCGGCCTCCGCGTGCAGGACCTCTTCGACCCCAAGATCTTTCGCCAGAAGCTCGACGTCGTGCTCAAGGAGAAGAACGCGATTTTGGCCAAGGTCTACAACCGCCTCCCGCTCTCGGCCGAGGAGATCGCCAACCGGTATCTCGACGAGTTTGCGCCGAGGATCGAGCCCATGGTGGGCGACACCGTCGGCCTGATTCACGATGCCCTCGAGGCGGGCCAGTCGGTCCTCCTCGAAGGGGCCCAGGCCACGTTCCTCGACCTCGACCACGGCACCTATCCGTTCGTCACCTCGTCCAACCCCGTCGCCAGTGGCGCGTGCACCGGCTCGGGCCTCGGGCCTCGCGACATCGACCGGGTCATCGGCATCGCCAAGGCCTACGTCACTCGTGTCGGCGCGGGACCATTCCCGACTGAGCAGGACAACGACACCGGGAACCTCTTGGTCGAACGGGGACACGAATTCGGCACCAACACCGGGCGCCGCCGCCGTTGCGGCTGGTTCGATGCCGTCATGTTGCGTCAGGCCGTACGTCTCAACTCATTGACCGAAGTGGCTCTGACCAAGTTGGACGTGCTCGATACGTTCGAGACGGTCAAGGTCTGTGTCGCCTACGAGGCGGACGGCGTGCGGTACACCCACCTGCCGTATCACCAGTCGACGTTCCACAACGTCACGCCGATCTATGAGGAGCTTCCGGGTTGGCGCACCGATTTGACGGCGGCCACCGCGCTGGCCGATGTGCCCGAGGCTGCCCGCAACTACGTGTCGTTCCTTTCTGAACAGATCGGCGTCCCGGTGCGCCTGGTCGGGGTGGGCCCGGGCCGCGAGCAGTTCGTATCGTTCGCCACGGCGTGAACGTCCGTCGTCCGTGAGAGTCTGCGCTCTATGAAGGTCTGTGTCGTCGGCGGCGGCGGCCGCGAGCATGCGCTGGCCCATGTGCTCTCACGCACGGCCGACGTGGTCGTCACTCCCGGGAATCCCGGAATGGCCCATCCGATTCGTGTCACGGCACAGCCCGCTGATGAGATCGAGGCCGATCTCGTGGTCATTGGTCCCGAGGCCCCCTTGGTCGATGGGCTGGCCGATCGTTTGCGGGCCAACGGACGCGCGGTGATGGGGCCCGGGGCCGACGGTGCCCGGTTGGAGGGATCCAAGGCGTTCATGAAGCAGATGCTGGCGGAGGCGGGCGTTCCGACGGCCCGCTTCGCCGCCTTCGGGGCGCCCGAGCGCGACGAGGCCCTGGCCTACTTGCGCCAACTGCCCGGACCCTGGGTGGTAAAGACGGACGGGTTGGCAGCGGGCAAGGGAGTGCTGGTAGCCCGCAGCATCGAAGAAGCGCAGGCTGACGTGCGGGCCAAGCTCTCGGGTGAGGCTTTCGGCGAAGCGGGCCATCGCATCGTCATCGAAGAGGGTCTCGAGGGTGAGGAGTGCTCGCTCCTGGTGCTCTTCGATGGGACGACGGCGGTGCCCCTGCTGCCGGCGCAGGACTTCAAGCGCATCGGCGACGGAGATCGCGGCCCGAACACCGGCGGTATGGGGTCGTACGCGCCGATGCCCCATGTCTCCCCGAGCCAGGTCGACACGATCATGGCGACCGCGGTGGAGCCGCTGCTGGGCACCCTGCGAAAACGAGGCATCGATTATCGCGGCGTGCTCTATGCCGGCCTCATGCTCGGTGACAACGGGCCAAAGGTCATTGAGTACAACGTGCGCTTCGGCGACCCCGAAACGCAAGTCGTGCTGCCGCTTCTTTCCTGCGATGCCGCCGAGTTGTTCATGGCGGTCGCCACGGGCACGCTGGCACGCATCCCCCGACCCACTTTTTCGTCTGACGCTGCAGTGTGTGTCGTTCTCGCCTCGCCCGGCTACCCCGAGTCACCACGGACTGGTGCGCCCATCGCCGGTCTGGATGCATCGGGACAATCCGTTGCCCCCGCCGATGGTGTGACGGTGTTCCATGCGGGCACGAGCCGGCTCGATCCCCAGGGTCCGTTTCTCACCGCCGGGGGACGCGTGCTCGGAGTCACGGCTCTCGCACCGACGCTGTCGGCGGCGCGCACCAAGGCCTACGGCGCCCTCGAGCCCATTCGATGGGCCGGCATGTTGGTCCGCCGTGACATCGCCGCCGGGGTCGCGACCGAATCGGCGGCCGACAAAACGGCTCACGACAAGACCAACGAGGATGTGGAGGAGTTCGTTCGATGATTCCCCGTTATTCGCCTCCCGACATGGCGGCCCTCTTCACCGATGCCGCCCGGTTCGGCCTGTGGCTCGAGGTTGAGCTCTTGGCCACCGAGGCGCAAGCTTCCGTCGGGGTTGTCCCGGCCGAAGACGCGGCCACCTGTCGGGCTAAGGCACCCACCGTGGATGATGTCTTCGTGGCCGATGTGCTCGAACGGGAGAAGATCACCGACCACGATGTGGCGGCCTTCGTCGACGTCGTCCAGGACCGTATCGGTGCGCCCGCCGGCTCCTTCATCCACTACGGACTGACCTCGTCGGACGTCGTTGATACCGCGCTGAGCGCCACCCTCACCCGGGCCGCAGATCTGCTGTTGGCTGATCTTGATCGCTTCGTCGAAGCCTTACGTGCCCGCGCCCTGGAGTTGATGCACGTCCCTGTGACCGGCCGAACCCACGGCATGCATGCCGAGCCCACCACATTCGGGGCGAAATTCGCGTTATGGGCACTGCAGGCGGATCGTGATCGGCGCCGCATGCGTCAGGCCCGGGAGGGAATCGCCGTCGGCAAGTTGTCCGGTGCCGTGGGCACCTATTCGAATATCGATCCGGCGGTCGAGGCGCAGGTGTGCCGTGCGCTCGGCTTGCAGCCGGTGCCGGCGACCCAGGTGATCGCCCGCGATCGTCATGCCGAGTTCCTGTGGGCATGCGCCTCCATCGGGGCCACGGTGGAACTGATGTGCACGGAGATCCGGCACTTGGCCCGCAGCGAACTGGGGGAGGCGGAAGAGCCCTTCGGGGCGGGCCAAAAGGGAAGTTCTGCCATGCCGCACAAGCGCAATCCCATCCTTTCCGAGCGCCTCTGCGGCCTGGCCCGCCTCTTGCGCGGCTACCTCGGCGCCGGCTTGGAAGACGTCGCTCTTTGGCACGAACGCGACATCTCGCACAGTTCGGTCGAGCGGGTTGCCTTACCCGACGCCTCGCTTCTGACGTGCTACGTCCTTCGCAAGGCCACCGGTCTCGCTTCTGGCCTCGTCGTGCACGCCGACCGTGCCCTCGACAACCTCACCAACGGCAGCTTCGGCCTCGTCTTCAGCCAGTCCGTCCTCCTGGCCTTGGTGTCATCCGGGCTGACCCGGGACGAGGCGTATCGCATCGTGCAGCGCGACGCTCGCACCGCCTGGACCGAGCGCCGCCCCTTTCGCCAGGTCTTGACGGCTGATCCCGATGTCACGATCAGTGAGGCACAACTCGACGAGGCATTCGACCTCACGCGCACGTTGCGCCACGTCGACCGGTTTGCGGACGCGCTGAGCGCACTGGCGTGAGCGAGACGGCCTGATGATCGACCTACCGCAGATCCACTCGGGGAAGGTACGCGAGCTCTACGACGCCGGGGACGACCGCTTGCTCATGGTGGCGTCGGACCGGGTGAGTGCCTTCGATGTGATCATGGCGGAGCCGATCCGTGACAAGGGCCGCGTCCTCACGGCCATGACGGTGTTCTGGTGCGAGGAGATGTCAGACGTCGTGCCCGGCACGTTGCTGGCCGCCGATCCCGAGCAAATTGAAGCGGCGCTCCCCGCGCTCGGCTTTCCTTCGGAGTGGGCGGGCCGTGCCGTCTTGGTGCGGCGAGCCGAGATGCTCCCGATCGAGTGCATTGTGCGGGGGTACCTGGCCGGCCAAGCGCACGAGGAGTATGCGAAGTCGGGCACCGTGCATGGAACGGCGATGCCGGCCGGCCTCAAGCTGGCGGACCGCTTGGCCGAACCGATCTTCACACCGTCGACCAAGGCGGCCGAAGGGCACGACGTCAATATCGACTTCGCCCAGGCAGTCGACCTGGTGGGGGCGGAAACGGCCGAGGCGGCCCGCGCCATCTGTATCGAGCTCTACACCCGCGCCGCGGCACGAGCGGCCGAGGTCGGGTTCATCCTGGCTGACACCAAATTCGAGCTGGGCTATGTCGACGGCGTCCTCTCCCTTTGCGACGAGGTGTGCACGCCCGACTCCTCTCGCTTGTGGCCGGCCGATCAGGTGATCCCGGGGCAGACCCCTCCGGCCTTTGACAAACAGCCTCTGCGTGACTGGTTGGCCGCCCAGCCCTGGGATCGCACGCCGCCGCCGCCTGCTCTCCCCACCAGCGTGACGACCGCGCTGTCCGAGCGCTACGTGGCCGCTTATGAGCGAGTCACCGGAAGGGCGCTGGACGACTGGTACGGTGCGACTGCATGAGGTTCCAAGCGCGGGTGGAGGTGCAACTGCGCCCCGGCATCGCCGATCCCGAGGGTGCCACCATCGAGCGGGCCTTGCCTGCCTTGGGCTTTGTCGGGGTCGACCATGTGCGGGCCGGGCGTTCGTTCAGCTTCGAGGTGGACGCCCTCGACGAGAACGCGGCGCGTGACAAGGCCATCGAGCTGGCCAATCGCCTGCTGGCGAATCCGGTGATCGAAGAGAGCCATCTCGAACTCGTGTACCTCGGGACCTGAATGGCACCGCGCGTCGGCGTCGTCGTCTTTCCGGGAACCAATTGCGAGTATGACGTGGTCCAGGCGACCGAGCGGCTCGGGGCCGCGGGCGAATTGCTGTGGCATGGCGACTCGAGCGTGGGATCGGTCGATGCCGTCGTGCTGCCGGGTGGCTTCGCACATGGCGACTATCTGCGGCCGGGGGCACTGGCCCGCTTTTCTCCCATCATGGAGGCGGTGACCCGCTTTGCACACGAGGGCGGGCCGGTCGTCGGCATTTGCAACGGGTTCCAGGTATTGACCGAGGCCGGACTGCTCCCCGGCGCACTGCAGAAGAATGGTCATTTGCGGTTCTTGTGCCAGCCGACGCGCGTCCAGGTGAGCTCAGCCGCCTCGGTCCTGACCGGCTTGGCCGAGGTGGGAGAGGAGTTGGTGATCCCGATCAATCATTTCTCGGGGAGCTACGTGTGCGACGAGGAGACACTGCACCGGCTGCACGAAGAGGATCGGATCGTATTGCGCTATCTGGACAATCCGAACGGCTCAATTGACGACATCGCCGGGATCGCCAACGAAGCCGGCAATGTCGTCGGATTGATGCCGCACCCCGAGCGGGCCTCCCATGTCCTCTTGGGCTCCGAAGACGGCCTGGTCCTCCTACGGTCGCTCGTGGCCGCCGCTACTTCGCGGGCTGCCGCCTGACCGCATCGCCCGCGGGCGGCCCTAGCTGCGCGAGCGGGAGATCCCTGCCGCCTGCAGCACGTTCGCACTCACGCCGGCCGCCCTCCACGTGCCATAGGAGATCCCCTTACGCTCGCCGTAGGCCTCAGCGACCTTGATGAACTGCTTTTCCAGTGCACTCAGGTCTTTGACCTTGGCCACCCGCAGCCGCTCGTCCGTCAGGTCCTTTTGTTCTTGCAGGAGATGCAACTTCGTCAACGCATCGGCGTTGGCGAGCTGATTCTCAATGGCGGCCAGGCGCTTGTCGATGGAGGCCGGCGTTCGTTTCCGACCGCGTTTGGGCTTGGATGTTTCCAATGCTTCGAGGTAATGGCGGACCGACGCACTCTCTGCCCGCCCCCGTGCCAACGCCGCTTTGTGGCCGTTGCTCATTGGCTTGCGAGGTGCCGGGGTCTTTGCTTTTACCATGTCCTCATTGTGACTCGCCCGGGGTCAGCGCGCGCTCGCTTTTGGCAAGATTTCGCGGTCCATTGAGGTAATACCTCTGAGGTCATTTGGCCAAATGTACGACCTCCATCCACGTGTTGTCGGGTGATCCTGAGTACATTCGTGACTCGAGGTGGGAGCCGCACCCTGCTTGCAACCGGACCACACCGGACTTGCTACGGCGAGGGATCAGGCTGAATGAGATGGTGAAGGGTCCGAGAGGCGACGTCACGGAGAGCGAGACGGACGACGTCACGGACTGCGCCGACCCGTTGCCCCACCTCTTGGCCGGCCGCCAGGTTGGTTGGATCTTCACCGACGGCGAAGCGGTCGCCATCGAACGCCATGAGGGGGCGCACCGCATGAGCGAGGATGCCAGCTGACGTTGCGGCCGTCGCTCGTCGCTCGTCGCTCGTCGCACTGCGGGCAGCGTTCTTGAGGGAGTGGACACCGGCGGGTCAGGAAGAAAAGCTGGTGGGGTGAGCCAAGTGCACTTCGATCCGGCGACGTACGCGGAATTCATCAGGCGAGAAATATCGCACTACGACTCGTTGCAGGAGTCAGTGGCGGCCGCCACGGCGTCCGTCAAGGTCACGTCCATTCTGGACCTGGGCACCGGAACCGGCGAGACATTGGGTCACGTCTTGGCTCGGCACCCTTCGGCGCATGTGATCGGGCTCGACGAGAGCGAAGGCATGCTGGACGTGGCTCGCACCCGTTTGGAGCCCTACGACGTCACTCTTCGGCAGGCGGACCTGCTCGACGACCTTCCCCCGGGCCCGTTCGACGTGGTGACGTCGGCTCTGGCCGTGCACCATCTCGACGGCGAGGGCAAGGCAACACTGTTCGAGAGGGTGGCGGCCGTGCTCCGCCCCGGTGGACGGTTCATTCTGGGCGACGTGATTCTGCCCGAGGACCCGGTGAGCGCCGTCATCCCCCTGACCGACGGTTGGGACAAGCCCAGCACGGTGGAGGATCAGGTGCGCTGGTTGGAAGAGGCCGGGCTGGTGGCGACCGTGGTGTGGGCGGAGGATGATCTGGCCGTGTTCGTGGCCGACCGCCCCGCGGCCTGACCGACCGGGCCGTCACTCCGGCATCGACCGGGTGACGAGTTTTCGGCCGCTAAGTTGTGAGGCATCATGACTCCCGCCGCCGAGGAGCCTTTGCCTGAAGTGGCGCTCCCCGAAGTCCCACTGCACCGGGCGCTCGGCCTGACCGACGACGAGTTCGAGGCCGTGGGAAAAATCCTCGGCCGATCACCGAACCACCTCGAGCTGGCGCTGTACGCCGTCATGTGGAGCGAGCACTGCTCCTACAAATCCTCCCGGATGCATCTGAAGCGGTTGCCCACCGAGGGCCCCAAGGTCCTGGTGGGGCCCGGCGAGAACGCGGGCGTGATCGACGCTGGGGACGGGATCGCCATCGCCATTCGGATCGAGAGCCATAACCATCCCTCCGCGATCGAGCCGTATCAAGGAGCGGCCACCGGTGTCGGGGGGATCCTGCGGGACATTTTCACCATGGGGGCCCGCCCGCTCGCCATCATGGACCCGCTGTTCTTCGGTTCGCCCGACGACGCCCGCCAGCGCTGGTTGTTGGAGGGCGTGGTCAGCGGCATCTCCGGCTACGGCAACTCGGTCGGCGTGCCCACGGTCGGTGGCGAGCTGACCTTCGATCCGTGTTACGCCCAGAATCCATTGGTCAACGTTCTGTGCATGGGCGCCCTTCCGACCGATCGCCTGGTGCTCGGCATTGCCTCGGGACCGGGCAACCTGGCGGTGTTGCTCGGCAGTAGCACCGGCCGTGACGGCATCGGTGGGGTGAGCGTGCTGGCCTCGGCCGGTTTCACCGGGAGCGACGAGGGCGCGCCAGGCGTGCCGAAGGCCGACGACACCAAGCGGCCGAGCGTACAAGTGGGCGATCCCTTCGAGGAGAAGCGTCTCATTGAGGCCTGTCTCGAGCTCTTGGACAAGAAGCTCGTGGTCGGGATTCAGGATCTCGGCGGAGCTGGTCTGGCTTGTGCCACGAGCGAGACCGCCGGCCGTGGCGGGGTGGGCATGGACGTCGATGTGACCGCCGTCCCGCTGCGCGAAGCTGGCCTCGAGCCCTGGGAAGTGATGACCAGCGAGAGCCAGGAGCGCATGCTGGCCATCGTCACTCCGGACTCCTGGGCCGCCGTGGCCGATATCTGTGCCAAATGGGAAGTACGAGCCACGGTCATCGGCAAGGTCACCGCCCCCGATCCCGCCGAGGGCGGACGCTTGCGCATCCGGGACGGCTTCGACGGGGCGATACTGGCTGACGTTCCCGCCGCGTCGCTTTCCGACGACGCTCCCCTCTACGATCGACCACGTCAGGCTCCGGCCAGGACCATGTCGCCCGAGGTAGGTCCCCCCGTCGAGTGCGGAACTGATCTGTTGGAGCTCTTGCGCTCGCCGCGCTGGGTCTTTAGCCAGTACGACCATCAACTGTTCTTGAACACGGTGGTCGGTCCGGGAGGGGACGCGGCGCTGTTGCGGTTGGCGGGTCCTGGTCTTCCTCCCTCCGAGCGAGGCGTGGCCGTGACGACCGACTCCAACCCGCGCTATTGCGCCCTCGACCCCCGGCTCGGCACGATGCTCACCTTGGCCGAAGGAGTGGCCAACTTGGCCTGCGTCGGTGCCACCGCCACCGCCGTCGTGAACTGCCTCAACTTCGGCAACCCCGAGCATCCCGAAGTGATGTGGCAGCTTTCGGAGTGCATCGACGGGATGGCCGAGGCATGTCGGGCCTTATCGCTGCCCGTGATCGGGGGCAACGTGAGCCTCTACAACGAGAGTGGCGGGGCGGACATCGACCCGACACCCGTGCTGGGTGTTCTCGGGCTGGTCGACGTGCTCGTTACACCCCCGCCGGGACTGACCTGGGGGGAAGGGGACACCCTTGTTCTGCTCGGCACCCGCAGTGCGGCGGACGGGTCGTTTCCCCTGGACGGGTCCCGTTGGGCCACCGAGCGCCGGGACCACCGCGGTGGAACGCTGTCCGCCGTCGATTTGGACCGTCATGCTGCGGTGTGTGGCTTCGTGGCGGGACTGGTGAGCGCCATCGTCTCGGGCGACCCTCAACCGCCATTGCTCAACGCCGTGCACGATGTCTCCTCGGGCGGATTGGCGGTGGCACTGGGGGAGATGGCGGTGGCCAGTGGACTGGGCTGTGCGGTGGCACTCGAGGACCCGTCCGAGCTCTTCACGGAGCTGGCCTCACGGTTTGTGGTGGCCACCGCCATGCCGGACGAGTTGTGCTCGAGGGCCGAGAACCTCGGCCTGGCCACCTTCGTGTTGGGACGGGCCGGGGGAGGCCGGATGGTGGTGGGCGATCTGCTCGACCTGCCCCTCGAGGCCCTGCGGGAGGCGTACGAAGGGAATTTGGCACAGTTGTTAGGAGACTCATGAGGGTATTCGCCTGTGGGAGAATGGGCGCACCGTGAAGGAAGCCTGCGGTGTCTTCGGTGTGTACGCCCCCGGGCGCAAGGTGGCCAACCTCACCTTTGACGGCCTCTTCGCGCTCCAGCATCGGGGCCAGGAGTCGGCCGGCATGGCGGTCAGTGACGGCAACACCGTCACGGTCGTGCGGGACATGGGACTGGTCGCCACGGTCTTCGACGAGCGCACGCTGTCGGGCCTGCAGGGCCACATGGCGATCGGCCATACGCGGTACTCCACGCATGGGGCCTCGGATTGGGACGGCGCGCAACCGGTCTACCGGCCCGTCGGGCGAGCCGGATTCGCGCTCGGTCATAACGGCAATCTGACCAACACCACCGAGCTGGCGGAGAAGGTGGGCATGTTCCCGGGCTCCATCGTGTCCGACAGCGATGTGGTGGCTGAACTGTTGGCCCGTGCCTTCCCCGAGACAGAAGAGCTCTCGGCCGCGCTCCAGGCCGTCCTGCCCATTGTCGAAGGCGCGTTCTCCTTCGTGCTCATGAACACGCAAAAGCTCTTCGGCGTACGCGATCCCTATGGTTTCCGTCCCCTGTGCCTGGGCCGCCTCGGTCCGGCGGAGGCACCACAAGGGTGGGTACTCGCATCGGAGTCGCCGGCCCTCAGCGTGATCGGCGCCACGTTCGTCCGTGAGATCGCTCCGGGAGAATTGGTGGTGATCGACCAGGACGGGCCGCGCAGCTTGACCATCCCGTGGCTCAAGGAGGTGTCGCCGCGACTGTGCATTTTCGAGTTCGCCTACATCGCCCGTCCCGACACCAAGCTCTACGGGCGCGAGGTCCATGCCACGCGCTGTCGCATGGGCGAACTGCTGGCGGCCCAGGCTCCGGCCGAAGCCGACCTGGTGATGGGCGTCCCAGAGTCCGGTGTCCCGGCGGCGGAGGGATTCGCCCGGGCCAGCGGGATCCCCTACGGCCAGGGTCTGGTCAAGAACCGCTACATCGGTCGTAGCTTCATCGCCCCCGATCAGCAGGCCCGCGGTGACGCGGTGCGACGCAAGCTCAACCCGCTCCCCGAAACCATCCACGGGAAGCGTCTGGTGGTGGTCGACGACTCCATCGTGCGTGGAACCACGCAGCGTTCGGTGGTGCGCATGTTGCGCGAGGCCGGGGCCACCGAAGTGCACCTGCGGATCTCGTCGCCGCCCTGGCGCTGGCCTTGTTTCTACGGGATCGACACGCCGTCGACCGACGAGTTGCTGGCCACGAACCACAGTGTTGAGGAGATCGCCGAGCTGCTCGGGGTGGACTCCCTGGCCTACATCAGCGTGGAGAACCTCAAGGCGGCCATCGGGGCCGACGGCGGATTCTGCGACGCCTGCTTCACCGGTGACTATCCCACTGCGGTGCCGACGTCGACGCCGGTGATGTTCAGCGTCCGGGAAAACCCGGTGGCGTATCAAGCTGCGCTCCCCGGAGTCTGATCGGCGTGACCGAGGGCGAGGCCCGAGGGTCGGGGCCGCCGCCCATGAGTGACGGTGCGACCTATGCCGGGGCCGGCGTCGACATCGGGGCGGGCGACCGGGCCGTCGAGCGGATGCGGGGGTTGGTGCCCGGGATCGGCGGCTTCGGAGCCCAGTTCCCGCTCGATACGGCACGCTTCGCCAACCCGGTGCTGGTCTCGTCGACCGACGGCGTGGGCACCAAGCTCACGGTGGCCCAAGCCACCGGCCGCTACGAGACGATCGGCCTCGACCTCGTGGCCATGTGCGTCGACGATCTGGTCTGTCTCGGGGCCGAGCCACTCTTCATGCTCGACTACATCGCCACCGGCAAGGTGGATCCTGATCGGATCGCCACCGTGGTGTCGGGTATCCAAGGCGGCTGTCGCCAGGCTGGCTGCGTGCTGATCGGGGGCGAGACGGCCGAGCATCCCGGGGTGATGGCGCCTGACGACCTCGACATCGCCGGGTTCGCCGTCGGAGCGGTCGAGAGGGCCCGCATGCTCGGCCCCGAGCGGGTCGGGGCGGGCGACGTCATCATCGGGATCCCATCCCCGGGCCTGCGGTCCAACGGCTACACGTTGGCGCGCCATGTGTTGTTGGAGCGGGCCGGCCGCAGCCTCGGGGACCCGGCGTGGGCCGGTGCCACGCACACGCTGGCGGACGAACTATTGCGCCCCTCTGTCATTTACACCCCGGCTGTGCTGGCGGTGGCCGCCGCACTCAATGCGGGCTCGGGTGATGGCAGCTCTCGCCACGGTCTGCATGCATGCGCCCACATCACGGGCGGGGGCATTGTCGGCAACCTGCCGCGCGTCCTGCCCGAAGGATTGGGCGCCGTGCTCGAGCGTGCGGCCTGGGTCGAGCCGGCCATCTTCGCCGAGATCCAGCGGCTGGGGTCGGTCGAAGAGTCCGAGATGGATCGGGTCTTCAACCGTGGCATCGGCATGGCCCTCGTGGTGGCCGCGGCCGCGGAGGATGAGACGCTCGATGCGCTCATCGAGGCGGGATTGCCGTCAACCGTGATCGGCGGCGTGGTCGAAGCGGAAGGTGTGGTGATCCAATGAGTGGGGCCGACGACTTTCCCGAGCTGCGGGCCCACATTCTGGAGCACTCCGTGCGGAGGGGCGACTTCGTGCTCAAGTCCGGGCGTCGCAGCAGCTGGTTCATCGACTCCAAACAGACGGTGTGCCGTCCCGAAGCAATGGTGCTGGTGGCCGAGGCCGTGCTCTCGGTCACACCCGACGACGCGACCGCCATCGGGGGATTGACCATGGGTGCCGATCCGGTGGCCTTCGTGACGGCCGGCGTGGCGGCAACGAGGGGGCGCTTACTCAAGGCGTTCAGCGTGCGCAAGGAGGTGAAGGACCACGGTGGCGGCGGCCGTATCGCCGGCGCGCTGGACGCCGGTGACAAGGTTGTCGTGACCGAGGACACGGTGACCCGCGGCACATCGTTGCTCGAGGCCGCCCTGGCCGTACGCGAAGCCGGAGCCGAACCCATTCTTCTGGTGGCCGTGGTCGACCGTGGTGGTACGGCAGAGGCGATGGCGGCGGCGGAGGGATTGGCGTTCCGCGCCATCTTGACCGCACCCGATCTGGGCTTCGATTACGAGGGGGCCTGAGCCGGCTCGCTCTGGCGTGCGGTGCTACTTCGCCGTCGAGCCCCGGCGTCGGACCAGGGAGTCGACGGTGACGGCGGCCAGCAGCACCAGCGCCGTGGCCATCTCTTCGCCGGCCGTGCTCACGCCGATCAGGGCCAGGCCGTTCACCACGGCGGCAATGAGCACGCCACCCAGGAGAGCATGGACCGCCTTGCCGTAACCGCCGAAGAGGCTGGCACCACCGATAACGGCGGCGGCCACGGCGTAGAGCACGTACGTGGAGCCGTCGTAGCCGACCGAGATCGAGCCGAGACGTGAGGCATAGACCAGGCCGCCCAGCCCCGCCGTGAAGGCGGAGAGGGTGAAGGCGACGACGCGGATCGTTTGGACCCGGATGCCGGCGCGCCGAGCCGCTTCGGGGCTGGCCCCGATGGCGTACATGTAGCGGCCGGTGCGCGTCTTGCTCAGGAGCAGGCTCCAGGCCACGACCACGACCAACACCAGTGGGATGACCCAGGGCACGCCGCGCAGGGGGACCAGATTGCCGCGGTTGAGATTGCACACGATCACCAGGGCGGCTCCCGCCACGGCCGCCACGGCCACGGTGAGAATGGTGATGCTCAGTGGAGGAGTGCTCAGATTTCGGCTGCGCCGGCGCAGGTTGCGGATGATGGAGACAGCCGCATAGAGCGCGATGACGACGATGAGGGTGATCCAACTGGCGACCGTACTCATGTTGCCATTGACCAAGTTGTACAGCGGTCCGCTCTGGGGCACGCTGATGACGCCGCCGACTGCCCCCTTGAAGGTGTCGAAGAGGAAGATCAGCACACCGCCCAGGCCGAGCAGGCTGGCCAGGGTGACCACGAAGGAGGGCAGGTGGAGCCGTGTGACGAGGAGGCCCTGGAGGGCGCCGAAGAAGGCGCAGGCGAGGAGGCCCATGATGACGGCGGCCCACCAGGGCCAGCCATAGGAGGGCGAGACGAGGGCGACGGTGATGGTGGCGCCGACGCCGGCGACGAAGCCGACCGAGAGGTCGATCTCGCTCAAGATGAGGGCAAAGGTCTCACCGAGTCCGAGCAGCACAAAGAAGGCGGCCTGCACCAGCAGGTTCACGATGTTGCCCGATGACAAGAACTTCGATTGCTGGGCTTGGAAAATGATGATGATGAGCACGAGCCCGGCCAAGATGGGCAGGGCGCCGCTCTCGCCGCTGCGAATCCGCCTGATCCAGGCGTGGACGTATTCGCCGAGTGAGTTGGCCAGGAGCTCGGGTGCGGCGGCGATCAGTGCGACCGGAGCATCGTCGGTGGGCGCGAGGTCGGGATCGTCGTGATGGACCGGAGGATCCGGCTCGACCGTCACCTGGTTGCCCGGCGGGGGATTCTCCACGCTTCCTCCAGAGTCAGTACTCATTGCACGGCGCCGTTGCTGGCCGACGTTCTCGTGGAGCGGCCGGTCGTCTCGTAGTCCACGACGACCTGACTGTCGAAGTCGGTGATGGGCCCTTGCGCCACGATGCGGCCGAGCCGGACGATGGCCACTCGATCGGCCACCTCGAAGATGTCATTGAGGTTGTGCGAAATCATCAGGACGGCAGTGCCCCGACTCGACAAGCGCTTGATCAAGGCCAACACCGTCGCCGTTTGCGATACGCCGAGCGCCGCCGTCGGCTCGTCCATGATGACCAACTTGGCCTTGGCCATTACCGCCTTGGCCACGGCCACCGATTGGCGTTGGCCTCCCGACAGCGAGGCCACGGGCTGACGGATGGACCGTATGGTCGTGACCGAGAGCTCCTTGAGCGTTTCCCGGGCCGTGATCTCCATGCTCGCTTCATCCAGGATGAAGTGGCGGAGCACCTCGTGTCCCAGGAACATGTTCTGGACGATGTCCAGGTTGTCGCAGAGCGCCAGGTCCTGATAGATGGTGGTGATGCCGAGCGCCTCGGAGTCTTTGGGCCCACGGAGGCGCACCGGCTTGCCCTCCCAGATGATCTCACCCCGATCGGGCTCCCACAGACCCGAGATGGTCTTGATCAGGGTCGACTTGCCGGCCCCGTTGTCACCCGCCAGCGCGGTCACCTGACCGGCGTACACCTCGAGGTTGATTTCGGCCAGCGCCTGCACGGCTCCGAAGCTCTTGGCCACACCCCGCAACTCGAGGAGGACCGTCCCCTCGGATCCTGAACCTTCACTGCTCACATCGCCCCCTCAATGGGTCAGGCCACCCCTCCCGCGAGAGACGGGAGGGGTGGGCTCTGACCTGATTGATCACCTGGGGTTCCAGGCGAAAAGCGCAAACTGCTTATGGAGTTATACCCGCTGCGGTGCAGGCCGCGGCGAATGAGCCGGCACAGAGCTGCGACGCGGGTACGAAGTTATCGGCGATGATCGTCGCGTTCATGTTCTTGGTCGTCACCAACTCGGGCGTCAAGAGGGACGACTTCACGGTCCGGTGCGATGTCGGGTCGGTCGTCTTTCCATTGGCCAAGCTGGTCGGTGGTGTCTTGCCCGCCCGCAGATAGAGGGCGATGGCGGTTGCCGCCGATGCCTCTATGAAGACGGGCTTGTAGACGGTCCCGCACTGGTAGCCGGTGAGCACATTGTCGAGTCCTGTCGCGGTCGCATCCTGCCCCGTGGTCGGGAACGTCTTCGGAGCGATGTGCAGCGACTGCAGGTACGTGATGATCGGCGCGCCGGTCTCGTCGTTGGGGAACAGTGCGGCATTGATGTTCGGATGTGCCGTGTAGGCCTCTTGGAACTCGGTTTCAGCCGTTGGTGGGTCCCACGTA
The DNA here is from genome assembly GCA_963737745.1 of uncultured Acidimicrobiaceae bacterium. Taxonomy (GTDB): domain Bacteria; phylum Actinomycetota; class Acidimicrobiia; order Acidimicrobiales; family RAAP-2; genus Bog-473. The sequence continues at coordinate 98,946 of CAVTTR010000013.1, forward strand.
TCGGCCGTATTGGCAACGTCGATCCACTTGCCCGACTTGAAGTACGGCTTCAGAACGGCGTCATAGCCCTGAGCGAACTGTGTGGCGTTGTTGTCGGTCGCCGCGCCGTGCATGACCACCACTTGCGGCTTGGCGACGCCCCAGGCCTTTACGCAGCTCACCAGGCTCTGGCCGATGAGTTTCCCGACCGCCACGTTGTTGAAGCTCACGTAGTACTCGGCGCTGCCACCTAGCGTGAGGCGGTCGTAGTCGATGACATCGACGCCGTGTGCATGGGCGTAGGTCTCGATCGACTTGCCGACCCCTGAGTCGAACGGGTCGATGAGGAGCACGGTCGCACCATTGGTGATGTCGGTCTGGGCGTCGGTGAGCTGCGTGGCGTCACTGCCTAGTGCGTTCTGAATGATGATGTCCGAGCTCGGGACCCCGGCGGCCAACAGAGCCTTCTTGATGTCGGGTTGGTCGAACTCGACATACCGGGTCGAGCTCACGGTGTCGGGCATGATGGCCGCCACCTTTCCCCTGCCCGCTTTGGCCAAGCTCTTGAGCCCTTTCATGGCGGAGAAGTTGTTGGTGAAGGACTTCGTCGTCAACTTCGGAGTTGAGTTGCCACTCGCCCCGGCCGACGAGATCGTCAACCCGGTCGTGGCCATGGCCGCCACGACGGCCATGCTTCCGATCTTGCTGAGTTTCTTGATGTGCATACCTGCCCACCCCAACTTTCTGTTCCGCGGCCATCCGGCGGGTCGATCTCGCCACAGGGTGCATTCACCTTGCGCTAGCGACCCTAGCGAGAGGCGAGAGAAATGTGTCGATTCGGCGACAATTCCACGCGAACTGATTGCGCCGTCCGAAGCAATTGGGGTTGCTCTTGCATGTCAGCGGACCCCGCCTGGACGTCTCTCGCCGACCCGGCTGAAGGCACGCACCATATCGGCGCGCCACTTCGTGAGATCGGGGTCGTGCGCCGCTTCCGTCTTGCCGAGGCGAACGACGACAAGGTCGAGGGCGGGACAGATGGTGATCGACTGTCCCTCGTAGCCCGCGGCCCGAAACGATCCGAACGTGTCGCCCTCGACCCCCCACCAGTGCGCGCCGTACGGACCGTCCACCGGATCGTTGGACACCATGGTGCGGCCATAGTCGACCCATCCCGCCGGGAGCACGCCTACCCCATCCCACACCCCGTCGCGCAGGTAGAGCAAGCCGAAGCGCGCGAAGTCGCGGGCCGTGGCGCGCACATAGGAGGAGGCGACCCACGTGCCGCTCGCATCGAACTCGGGCACCGCGCTGCGCATGTTGAGTGGAGCGAACAGCCGCGAGCGGAGGAACTCTTCGTACCTGTGTCCATGACCGACCACGCGGGCCACGATCGACGAGATGATGTTGGAGGTTCCCGACGAGTAGTGAAAGCGCTCACCCGGCGCCGCCGCTAATGGCCGGTCTGCCGCGAAGTGCGCCGTGTCGGATTGCCCGGACCCGAAGAGCATCTCGATGACGTCAGAGGCCCGCTCGTCGACGTAGTCCTCCACGAAGTCCAGTCCGTCGCGCATGGCCAGCAACTGGCGCAGCGTGATGGCATGACGCGGGTCGCCGCCGTCGGACCATTCGGGCACGTCGACCGGAACGTCGAGGTCGAGGAGCCCGTCGCCGACGAGTAACCCCACGGCAGCGTGCAACATCGACTTCGCCATGGACCAGCTCAACAGGAGCGACTCCGCTGTGACCGGCTCAGGTGAGCGGCCGAAGTGCGGCACCGCACCGTGGTAGCGCTCAGCCACTATCTGGCCTCCCAGGACCACCACGACCGCATGCGTCTCGGTGAGTGGTCCCGCATCGTCGAACGCACGGTCGAGCATCGCCCGGAGTTCGTCACCGACTTGCTTCGGGAGGATCGCTTTGCGGCCATGTGTTCGTTGGCCACGGCACATCCTTTGGTTGGGCCGGGAGCGGGATCAGGGTCACCTTCACATCGCCGGGACGCGTGTGGAACAGCGCGTCGAGCGTCAGCCCTTCGGGCATCGGGAGCAAGGTTCCGAGAACCGAACGCAGCACGCCCTCCCACGGCGGGTGCGATGCCACCAGCTCCTGGGCTTCCGCCGCCGCCTCCTCGGTCCGACCCGCTCCGATCAGGGCCGCGATATAGCTGAGAAGGAGATTGCCCTCGCCGGGAAGGAGGAGCAGTCCAGCTTCGGCACCGGCCAACGAACCAGCGACGTCTCCCTTCACTAGTGCCGCTTCAGCCACGTCGCACAGACGGTAAGCCTCGGCCACCTTGGTCAAGCGGGCCAACTCGCGCAGCGGGTCACGATGGTGGTCGACCCGGACGTCGGTCAGCACGCCCTGCCACGGGTGTTCGTGCGGTGTGCCGTCGACCACCATCAGGGCGGCCGACATCTGGCCACGGGCATCACCACCCATGGACTCGGCCGCCACCAAGGCGGCCAACAAGCGGTCGGCCAGTGCTGCGCCCATGGTCGACTCGAATGCGGTTGCCATGGCCTCGCACACGCCGCCGCCGGCCATCATGTTGGCCTGGGCGGAATAGCCCTCTCCCGCAGCATGTCCGACGTGATCAATGCAGAGGTTGCCGGTGAACGACGCAACCTCCCCTGCTGCGCTGACGACGCCGACCTGGCGAAGCTCTCGGCCTTCGTCAGCGTCCCGTACGCGTGTCAGAGCATCGACGGCACGAGTGCCTTGCGCTAACAGATCGAGACAGCGAGGTCCGTAACCGGGATCCACCATCGACTGCGTGGCGACGGCCCCTACGCCGGCGCGGGCCCAGGGCACAACCGAGCCCAGCGCGAAATAACAGCTCTGCGCCGCCACACCCAGGTGGCCGGTCGTGGCGTCGCGAGCGACGATGGAATAGGTCATCTGGACATCATGCTGCCCGTGGCCCAGTGAGATCGATCACTGCGAGCCCGGTGGCGCGACGTCCGGAAAGCCGGTGCCTACTGGCCGGCTGCCCACACGAGGGCATCGCGTTTTTCAACCCGGACGTCCACGCTGATGCGATGCGCCCGCGCCTTGCGGGGGATTCCTTGCAGGATCAGCCCTGCCGCCAGGCTGCAAACGGCCATGAAGATCCATGCGTGCCTGAAGGCATGCACCGCGTTGAGGCCGGTGGCCGTGCCGAGCACCGCCACGAGGCACGAGACGCCGAGGGCCAACCCGATTTGGCGGCACATGGCGTAGAGGGCGGTGCCGGTGGCTGAGCGCTCGGGTGGCAGCGGCGCGGTGGCTGCTCCTCCCAAGGCGGGCAGCATGAGGCCGACCCCGACGCCGGTCACCAGGCTTCCGGGAAGATACGCACCCACGTAATCGGGCGCGATTCCCACGCGGACAATCCACCAGAGTGTGGCCGCGGCAAAGAGAAGGCTGCCGACGGTCCCCACGGCTCGATGACTGAAGCGCGATCCCAGCAATCCGCCGGGGAAGGCCGCCATCGAAGCGACCAGTGGTCCGGGAGCGATCATGAAGCCGGCTCGCAACACGGATTCGTGCCATACGCCGGTGAGAAAAAGGACTCCTCCGAGCACCATGGCCCCGAAGCCGGCAAAGAACACAAGGGAGCTGGCGTCGGCCAAGGCCACGGCTCTATGCCGAATGACGGCCGGCTCAATGATCGGGTTGGGGTGGCGGCCCGAGCGCACCACGAGCGCCAAGGTGGCGAGGACGGCCAGGGTGAATAGTCCCAGGATCGGAACGCTTGTCCAGCCCCAGGTCGAGCCCTCCACGATGCCAGCGGAGACGGCGGCCACCGCGATGGAGAGGAAGCCGGCCCCCAAAAGGTCTGCCTTATGGGCCACCGGGTCCTTGATCTCTCGCAGAACGCGCACGCCCACCACGAGCGCCACCAGGCTGAAAGGCAGGTTGACGAGGAAGACCCACCGCCAGCTGGCTTGCACCAAAAGGCCGCCGATGGGTGGCCCGAATGCAGCCGCGGCACCGCCAACGGCGGACCACAGACCGATGGCGGCACCCTTGCGGGATGGACCGAAGGCGGGGAGGAGAAGACCCAGTGAGGTCGGCAGCATGAGCGCACCCCCGCTGGCCTGCAGGATACGGGCGGCCACGAGGAGATCGAGCGACGGCGCCACGGCACACAGAGCGGAGGAGGCCGTGAAGATCCCGAGCCCCAGCAAGAAAGCCTTCTTGCGACCGGCGCGATCAGCCCACCGGCCGGCCGGGACCAGCAACGAAGCAAAGACGATGGTGTACGCACTCAGCACCCACGACATGGAGCGGAGCGACTCGCCGTGGAAGCTGTGCGAGATGCTCGGGAAGGCGATGTTCACGATGAAGAGGTCGAGAGAGGACAAGAAAACGCCGGTCAATACCACCAAGGCCGTCAACGTCGGACGCCCGGCGGCAGGCTCTCCGGTCTCTCCACGCAACGTAGTTAGTTCTTTCATGCAATGAACGCTAGACGACTTAGTTGTATCATGCAATGTACTCTGCGAAAAAAGGCGCTATCCTGGGAGGCATGTTAAAGCGGGACTACCCAACCCAGTACTGCTCCATGGCCTCCACGCTGGAGATCATTGGCGAGCGGTGGACGATTCTCATCGTGCGGGACATATTTTTGGGGATCCGTCGATTCGACGATCTCCAACGGAATTTGGGGGTGGCGCGCAATATTCTCCAAAGTCGGCTGGAGCGACTGGTGGAGCACGGCATCGTGCTGAAGCGTCCCTATCAGGACCGGCCCGTCCGCTACGAATACCGACTGACCTCCAAAGGGGCCGACTTGTGGCCCGTCCTGGTCTCGCTCCTGCACTGGGGCGATCGCTACGCCATTGAGGGCGAACCGCCCATCGTGATCGAACATCGTGGCTGTGGGGGTGAACTGGACGATCGTCGGCGCTGTACGGCCTGCGGAGCCGATGTCTCGGTCACCGAGGCGATCGCTGTGCGTACGGGAGCCCATCGTCCAGTGGACGACACGGTGGCTGGCGAAGGCGTCCCCGTGGGTGCCTCAAGCGCCCGAGATTCCGTCTGAGCGTTCCGTCCGATCCATCATCCTGATCCGGCCGGCTTCGCCGACCCCAGCCCCCCGGTCTGGCCCTCTCCGAGGCCGCCCGCCCGGTCGAAATATGACTAAACTCATCGGGTATAGCGATCAGAGACTGGCGCGACGCTCGGAGGGTTCAGATGACGATCACCCAGGAACATTCGATGCAGACGAGGGTGGATGCCCAATGCCCCACGATCCTCGAGTCGTAATGGAGAAGGCGCCGGACTGGGGCCACTGGAGCTTCTCGATGTCCTGCAGGGCTACGTCACGGAGATGGATGGGCTGCTACCGGGGCCCCCTCCGGTCTGACCGAGCGTGCCTATGAGTTGCTGGAGCTGACGGATGAATTGGAGATCTGGGCCATCCACTGGCCGCAGGGCCAGGGACTTGAACTGCACGACCACGGTGGTTCGGTCGGCGCATTGTGGGTGGTATCGGGCACGCTCGAAGAGCATTACATCGAGTCCCAGCGCACCGTGGCCCGCCGGACCCTCGCCCCGGGCGGCGGGGCGGCTTTCGGGCCTGCTTACATTCACGATGTGGTGAACGCGCAACCAGCCCCGGCTACCAGTGTGCACGCCTACTCCCCCCCGATGCCATCGATGACCTTCTACCGCCAAGAGGCACAGGGCTTGATCGTCGACCGGGCCGAATACCGTGCGGATCCCTCGTGGGCCCCTTGAGCGCAGTCGATCAACTGCTGGCGCAGGCCCGTCGGGGTCTTCACCGTGTCGATGCACAGCAGGCGAAACAGCTCCAAGACGACGGTGGCCTGCTGATCGACATTCGACCGGCCGCGCAGCGGGCCGAGTTCGGCGAGATCCCCGGTGCACTCATCGTCGAGCGCAACAACCTCGAGTGGCGCCTCGATCCCGAGGGCTCGCATCGCATCCCCGAGGCCGCGGAACCCGATCGACCGGTTGTCATCATTTGCCAGGAGGGGTACGCCTCCAGCCTGGCTGCCGCCAGCCTTCTGCACATGGGCCGCGCGGCCGTGACCGACCTGGCCGGTGGGTTCATGGCCTGGAAAAGCGCTGGGCTACCGACCACTCCTGGTTCAAGAGGCTGAAAGCAAGTTCGAGGCGGCGCTGTTCAACCGCCCGCCGCGGCGGAGTCGGGTTGCAGTGGTGTCCCATCGAGGGCGCAGTGGTAGCTCCGCGGATGCCGGTGGTGCAGCAGCGGACGCTTCCCTCGTTGGTTTCGAATGGTCGCCGCGGCGAGGAGACCGCCGGCGGCGCAGGTGAGTCCGGCGATGACCATGGCGGTGCGAAAGCCGCCGGCGAAGTGGTGCGGATCGAGGGCGGCCGAACCGGTGATCCCGGCCAGAAGGGGAAGGACGGCCACCGCCAACAGGCCGGCGGCCCGAGCCACAACGTTGTTGACGGCAGATGCCACCCCGGAGTGTTCGGCCGGGGCGGCACCCATGGCCGTGGAAGTGAGCGGCGCCACGGTGAGGGCGAGGCCGATTCCGAAGACGGCCACCGCGGGTAGCACCTGGACCAGGTAGCTCCCGTGATGCGTGGCGCGGGTCAAGAGCAGAAGGCCGCCTCCGACCACGAGAGGTCCGACTGACATCTGGAGGCGGGGGCCGATGCGCGCCGCCAACTGACCCGAGCGGGCCGAGAACAGCAGCATGATCACGGTCACCGGGAGAAGCGCCAGCCCCGACTCGAGTGGGCTGTAGTGCACAACGAGTTGGAGCTCGACCGGGAGGAGAAAGAGCGCTCCGCCCAAAGCGCCGTAGACGGCGAAGGTCACGGCGTTCGCTCCACTGAACTGCCGGGTGCGAAACATCCCGAGTGGGAGCATCGGATGCGCGCGCATGTGTTCGACGACGAGAAACGACGGTGCGGTCAGAACGGCAACGACCAAACTCACGAGGACGGTCGGACTGGTCCAGCCGTGGCTCGGCGCCTCAATGAGCCCGTAGGTCAGCCCGGCCAGGAAGACGACGGCCAACCCGGCTCCGAGAAGGTCCACGTGCCCGGCGCTCGAGGGGTCTCGTGTCTCGGGCACGTGGCGTGCCGTCACGATGAGCACGACGACCGCCACCGGGAGGTTGATGAAAAACACCCACCGCCACGACCCGGCCGCGATCAGGTAACCGCCCAGGAGAGGGCCCGCGGCCGTGGCAACGCCCCCCAGTCCCGACCAGGCCCCGATTGCTCGCGACCGGTCGTCCGGGCGGAAGGAGGCCTGCAAAATGGCCAGGCTGGCGGGCGCCAAAAGGGCCCCGCCCACGCCCTGGAGGACACGGGCGGCGATCAGCGTTCCCGCATTGGGAGCGAGCCCGCAGAGCATGGAGGCCAGGGCGAACCAGATGACTCCGATCGAGAACATGCGTTTGCGCCCGAGGCGGTCACCGAGCGATCCTCCGAGGAGGAGGAAAGCGGCGAGTGTCAGCGCGTAGCCCGAGACCACCCATTGCAGGGTCCCGACCCCGCTGTGAAAGTTCCGGCCGATGGTGGGGAGCGCGATGCCGACCACTGTGGCGTCGAGGGAAGCGATGCCCGAGCCAAGCACGCTGGCCGCGATGACCCAACGTCCCTGACTGGTTCCGAATGCAAGCTGGTCCGGCGCGCCCGCATTGCCTGCGGGAACTTCAGCTCTCGTCAACGGGTCGTACCTCCGAGGCGGAGTCTCGCATGCGCAAAGACGTCAAGGGTGGCCCAACAGCGAACTACGGCTGAGCTCTGCGTTTTCGAGCGCTTGGCCTTTGGGTAGTTGCATGGCGTGACCCTTTCCCAAGATCCCACCGCCTCGGAGCCGGAGGAGCAAAGCGAATTGATCGCCCGGCAGTACGAGGAGGAGGCCGCCATGTCCGGCGGTCCGGCCGACCCTCAAGAACTCGTGATCCGGATCAGGAAGATCGAGGAGCGACTGGCCGCCATTGAGGACTACCTGGGTGGCCCACCCTCGAAGGAGACCCTGGAGGACCGATTGGAGAAACTCGAATCCTCGGACTGATGTTCAACCGCTCGACGTGAGAACGTCGGCGCCGGTCTCCGTCACCAGAATCGTGTGTTCGAACTGTGCCGTGCGACGTCCATCGGCCGTGACGGCTGTCCAGCCGTCATCCCACATCAGATGTCGCCACGTCCCTGCGGTGATCATGGGCTCAATGGTGAAGGTCATGCCCGGCTCCATGATGGTGTTGGCCGAAGGTTCGTAGTAATGCGGAATCTGCGGCCGCGAGTGGAACACCTCGCCGATTCCGTGGCCACAATAATTGCGCACGACGCCGAAGCCGGCGGGTTCGGCATGTCGTTGGATGGCACGACCGATGTCGCTGATGGGCCGGCCCGGCCCCACGGCCTCTATCGCTCTGTCAAGGCATTCCCGGGTGACGACGATGAGCCGGCGCGACTCGTCGTCGATGTTCCCGACGCCGAAGGTCGCGTTGGTGTCGCCGTGCACCCCATCGAGATAGACAGTGACGTCGAGATTGACGATGTCGCCCTCACCGAGTGGTCGGGAGTCGGGTATGCCATGACAGATGACCTCGTTGACCGACGTGCAGAGGGACTTTTGATAGCCGTGATAGTTCAGGGGACTGGGGTACGCCCCCAACTGGATCGTCGCATCGTGACAGACAGCATCGAGCTCGTCGGTGGTGACGCCAACCCCGATGGCACGCGCCGTGGTCTGCAGCACGTCGGCGGCCATGCGGCTGGCTTTGCGCATCCGATCGATCACGTCCGCGCTCTTGATCATGGGCTCGTCCACCCTGAGGGGTCGTCCGCTCTCGGCATAGTCGGGGCGGGGGATCGCCGACGGCACATCTCGTCGCGGCGAGATAGCGCCGGGACGGACCTTTTCCTGGCTCGCTTGGTGGCATCGCTTGTACTTGCGTCCGCTTCCGCACCAACACGGATCATTGGACTTGCGTGGTGGCGTCAACGGGATGGCTCTGCCTTCACCTGCTTCACCGTACCCGTCTGATCGGCGCAGCAGCGCACGGTGGGAGTTCCGGCCGGGACATGGTCTCGGCTCCGGCGGAGAATATGACAACGTATTCCGATGTCGCGGCCGTCGTTGTACGAGTTTGCCGGTGGTCGGGACGCGTTCTTGCGGCTGGCGACGGCGCATCATGCCCGGTGCCTGCAGGATCCGGTGCTCGAACACCCGTTCTCACATCCCGGTCATCCCGATCACATCGAACGGTTGGGCAACTATTGGGCCGAGGTGCTCGGCGGGCCTCCGCTCTACACCCAAGCGTCCGAAGGACAGTCCGGCATGCTGTGGCTCCATGCGGGAATGCAGGCCGATGACGATTTCGGCGCTCGTTTCCTTGCGTGCTTTTTGCAGGCAATCGACGACGCTGATCTGCCGAAGGATCCCGAGATTTCCGCGCTGCGCTCCGCTCCTACATGGAGTGGGCGACAGACGATGTCCACGCCTACAACCCGAAGGGATCGGTCGTGCCGGCCGACCTTGCCGTTCCCCATTGGGGCTGGGACGGGCTCGAAGGTGATCCGCCAACGTCATGAGACGGCGTATCCGCTGGTTGGGTGTCTTCATGGTGCTGTGCTTCGGGCTGATCGCCGTCCAGCTCGTGAACATTCAATTCGTCAAGGCGCACCAGCTCACTACGTCGCCCAACAATCCGAGAGTCGCCGCCTTGAAGTACGACAATCCTCGGGGAACGATTTACGCCGCCGACGGCACGACGGTGTTGGCCAAGTCGGTCGCGACCACGCCGGGCACGTACAAGTATCCGTACTCCTACATTCGCCAGTATCCGCAAGGTCCGCTCTATGCCGGCATCACCGGCTACTACTCGCCCCTGTACTACGGGACCGCGGGCATCGAAGAGGAGTACAACGCCGAGCTGAGTGCTCACAGCCAAGGGGCGCAGAACCTGAGCCAGCTCATCTTCGGGGAGAAGATCCCGTCGATCACCGACGACGTGACCTTGACCGTTCATCCGAGTCTGCAACAGGCGGCATGGAACGCCCTGACCACCCTGCCGCCCGGCGTCTATAAGGATGGAGCGGTCGTGGTGCTGCAGCCGTCTACCGGTGACGTCGAAGCGATGGTGTCGAACCCGACGTATGACCCCAACGCAATGGTGAGTCCCGACCTGGCGGCGGAGCAACTGGCGTATCTGAGCTACAACACCAAGGATCACGAGGGGTTCTTCCCGCTGCAGCCCATTGCGACGGGGTACAGGTTCGCACCTGGGTCAACCTTCAAGGTGGTCACGAGCACGGCGGCCTACAACCTGGCGCCGACCGCTGGCGAACTTCGACTACCCCGTGCAGCAGTGCCAGACGTTCACTGACTCCAATGTGCCTCTTGTGTCGACCCCGAGCGGTCCACCCCGTGCGGGGGAACCATGGCGTCCATGCTCCCCGCATCGTGCGACCCCGGGTACGCCGAGTTGGGGGTCAAAGAGGGCGTGTCGGTGCTGCAGAAACAGGCCGAATTCTTCGGCTACAACTCGGTTCCCGGGATCGACCTTGCCGAGTGTGGTTCCCTCGGTCTTTCCGACGATCCCAGCCAACTCCGAGGCGCTGCTCGGCATACAGCGCTATCGGCCAGTACAACGTGGCGGCGACGGCGCTTCAGAACGCCATGGTGGCGTCGGGCATCGCTAACGGCGGCGTCGTGATGACCCCGCATCTGATGTCGGAGATCCGGGATTCCCAGGGAGAGCTCGTGGAGAGTACACGCCCAAGGCGCTGCCTCGGACGGCCACGCCGAGCAAGCAGCGTTGCAGGTCACGTCGTTGATGGAGGGCGTGGTCAAACACGGCACGGCCGCCGGCGTTGGGTTTCCCTCGTACCTTTGCGCCGCGGTCAAGACCGGGACGGCGCAGACCAGCCCGAGCCAGCAGGTGACCGAGACCTGGATGATCGGCTTTGCGCCGGCGAACGATCCCAAAGTTGCCGTGGCCGTCGTGGTACCCGAGCAATCCATTGCCTCTGACGGGGCTTCGGTGGCCGGTCCGATCATGAAGGCGGTCCTCGAGGCGGCGCTGCCGCCCGGCTCGACTAGCCCGAACTGTTCGGTGTCGGTGGGTCCGGGTGCACCATCGTCGCATGCGTGAAATCGACAATCGTTAACCTCCCTCAGAGAGCAACCGGTGAGTGAGGAGAGCGGCATGGGCATATTCACGGATCCTGAAATTGCATATCTACGTTCTCAGCGCCTGGCGCGTCTGGCTACGGCATCGGCGGCGGGTCAACCTGACGTGTCCGCCGTCGGATTTGGCCTTGAGGGAGATTCGATCGTGAGCGGCGGCATCGACCTGACGAAGACGGTCCGCTACCGACATCTGCAGGAGAACCCGCGCGCCACCATCGTCATCGACGACCTGACCTCGATGGATCCTTGGAGCCCACGAGGCATAAAGGTCCGTGGTTCCGCCAGCCTTGAGGAACATGAGGGACGGCTGCGCATCCGCATTGAGCCCGCGGTCATCTGGAGCTGGAACATCAACGATGACGCAGAGAAGACGTTCGCTTCGATCGAACGGCGGCGTGTGTCGAGAAGCTGACGTGGCTCAGCCGCGACGACAGTCGTCAAGGTAACGTTGTCGTCGTGGCGGAGTCGGCGAATCAGGATGGGGCCGATGCCGGCATGAACCGGCGACTGGCCGATCTCTTCGAGGTCTCGGGCGAAGGTTCGGAGTGCTCTGGCAAGACCACCGTCATCGGCAACACCACCGTGTTCGGCGGCCAATTGTTCGGATTGGCCGTGGTCGCAGCGGTGAAGTCGGCGCAAGGCCCCTGGGTGCCCATGTCGCTGCAGGCGCAAATGCTCGACCGTGGGGAAGCCGGATCCGACATGGACATTTCCGTGACCAACCTGCGTGACGGCCGTTCGACGCTGCACCGAAACGTTGTCATGAGCCAGGGTGGACGTCCCGTCGCGGCGTTCCAAGTTGCGCTCGTGCGTGTCCCGCTCGAGGACGTACACCCCACCGTCAGGCGACCTCGACCTCGACCTCGACCTCCCTTCGCTCCGACGGTGCCGAAAGGCCCGCACCCAAAGTCGCCCGTCGAGGAGCAGTGGGGCTTTGAGCAGATCGAAGTCATTCACAAGGATCCCGAGGCGATTCATCCCCTGTGGGTCAGGCCGCGAGTCGATCTGCCCGATGACCCGGCGCTGCATGCGGCGGCGATCGCCTTCGTCTCGGACTTGGCGATTGTCATGGTGGCCCACAAAGCCGTCGGCGACGTCCACGCCAGGCCGCTGACCGTTGATCACACTCTGTGGTTCCACGGGGTGCCGCGGTTCGACGATTGGTTGTATCTCGAAGCAAATTTGAGCACCCGCCACGGTGAACATGCCCTCGTTCTGGTCACCCTGACGGACACCGGTGGCAACGTTGTGGCATCGGCGGGCCAGGGCGTCCGGGTCAAACGATCCCGCTCCGCCGGCTCGCCCTAGGCCCATCGCCGCTGGTCGACGCCGGCTCCGGGGTATTTGTCATCCGGCGCCGCCTCGGTACCGAATAATCCACAGCATGTGGGAGAGATTCTCTCTTGCGTATCAGTCGCAACTACCTTATGTTGCCAGTGAGGGAAATCGCCAGGAGGGGCCACATGGTTGACGCCGCGACATACGGAGCAATCTCGCAGTCCCGGCTGGCGAAGCTTCGTGATGGACTCACGCCGAAAGAGTGGTTGCGGGTCGGCGGCATGATCGCGGCGATCGTGAGTCTCAACGTGATTGGTTGGGGTCTGCTGGCGGCGGCCGCAGGCCATCATTACCACATCTCGAAAACTGGGCTCTTCGGTTTCGGGACTGGTGCACTGGCGTACACCCTCGGGATGCGGCACGCCTTCGATGCCGACCACATCGCGGCCATAGACAACACCACGAGGAAACTGGTCAACGAGGGAAAGCGTCCCTTGAGCGTTGGGTTTTTCTTTTCCCTCGGACACTCGACCATCGTGTTCTTGGTCGCGATCTTCCTGAACTTCGGCATACGGGCCCTCGACAGTCAGGTAGGAACCGATTCGTCCGGGCTCCACAAGACGACCAACATCATCGGCACCTCGGTCTCAGGTGGGTTCCTGTACCTCATCGCCGCACTCAATCTCATCATCATGATCGGGATCGTCAAGGTGTACCGGGAGATGAAGTCGGGGCGATACGACAATGAGGAGCTCGAGCGGCAACTGAACAACCGCGGGTTCATGAACAGGTTCTTCGGAGGCTACGCCAAGAGGATCGACACACCGTGGAAGATCTACCCGATCGGGGTGCTCTTCGGGCTCGGCTTTGACACCGCTACCGAGGTGGCGCTGTTGGTACTTGCGGGAACAGCGGTGGCCGGTGGGCTCCCGTTCTATGCCATCTTGTCGTTACCGATTCTCTTCGCGGCCGGCATGAGCCTCTTCGACACCATTGACGGATGCTTCATGAACTTCGCCTATGACTGGGCCTTCGCCAAGCCCATCCGGAAGGTGTTTTACAACCTGACCATTACCGGACTATCGGTCTTCGTTGCCTTCTTCATCGGAACCGTCGAAATCGTCGGCCTCATCGGGGAGCAAGCGGGCCTGAACGATGGCTTCTTCAATTTCTTCCGAACCTTCAATATCAACACAGCCGGCTTCGTCATCGTTGGCGCATTCGTCCTGACGTGGCTCGGTGCCTTGTTGTACTGGCGCTTAGCCAACGTCGAGGCAAAGTGGGACGCCAAAATGATCAAGCAAGAGAGCGTGGAGCCCGCCATCGCAGGCTGATCCCGTTTCGTCGCGTACTACTGCGAAGCATTTCGCCTGCGGCGCGCGTGTGCGATGGTGGAGACGTGGAAGTCCGAGCCCGCACCGAGACTGACCTGGCGGACTGCAGACGTCTGGCCGAAGACGTGCACGAGCAGGATGGCTATCCGGTCTATGTGCCGGATGACCTGCTGTCGTTCATCGCCGCGCCCGACGCAATGGCAGCTTGGGTGGCGGTCCAGGGCAGCGAGGTCGTGGGTCACGTCGTCCTACGACCGGGCACGTTTGGTGCCGTCATAGATCTCGCAGTACGGATGACGGGACTTCCGGCGACGTCCCTTGGCGTGGTCGCCCGGCTCCTGGTCTCCCCGAACGTTCGCCGACTGGGCGTCGGCCGTTCACTGTTGGATGTCGCTGCCCGCTATGCCATGCAGCTCGGGTTACGGCCCATCCTCGACGTGGTGGATCGCCATGAGTCCGCGATAAAGCTGTATGAGAGGAGTGGATGGACGCGGGCCGGAGAGGTAACCGTCAATTTCGGCCCACACGTCGTCAAGGAGTTCGTGTTCATCGGACCCGAGCTACGGCGCCTGATCGGACCTCGGGTGAGCGAAACGGGTTAGGACTCATAGAGAGGGTCAACGGGGCTGTCAGTTGGGCCGTCCCGGTGGACTTCAATCGCGCCTCGACTCCGAACGTGAGCTCTCCGAGCTCGACGGTGTACCGCACTGTTGTCTTTCCGGAGACCGAACTGGCGAAGACGGGGACCTCTCCGAGGATTTCCTGGCTTGCCACCACCTCCATGATGCCAATGGGATCGGACTGGTCCATGCATGCGGACCACTCGAGCTCCATGGACAGCTCGTAGAACCCGGGACGGAGCGCCAGATACGGCCCGAAGAGGAGGTAGCCGAGACTCCCCTTCTCGAGCCGGACGCCGTCTCTCCCGTCGCTCAGCGCAACCGACGCGCCCTCGTTCGAACGCATCCGCCCGACGCGCTCCTCCCAGTGCTCGGCGAAGATCGCACCAACAGAGCGCTCTAAGGCCACGACGTCTGGCTCGGATACTTTGCGGGCCTCTGCCCACCACAGGAATGAGTCTTCGGGTCGGTTGGTGGCCAGCATCATGCGAGCAAGTACTTGGGGCGCGCCCGCCACGGTCCCGGGCGGCTCAAGGTCCATGAGCTTTCCCGAGTTCCGACAGAGCCATATTCCTTTCATTGTCACGACCTCGAACCCGGCGGCGGCCAGCAGGACGGAGGCGTCATGAGGCGTGAGCTCTACCGTGTGCTCGCCCATGGTCCAGTGGTAGGAGGCTGTGATGTCACGGTTCGGGCTGTCGACCACCAGCCAACCCCCGTCCCGCAGCACCCGGTTTGATTCGACGAAGAAGGCAACCACCTGCTCCGGCCAGAGGTGTTCGATGTTCTGGCCGGAGAAGACCAGATCGACGCTGCTCGACTCGACCGAGGCCACACCGTCGGGACCGGCGAGGTCAGCGGCCACCCACTCCACATTTCCCGGCAATTCGGAAGGCCGGTCGACGAATGCTTCGACGCCGATATGACGCTCGACCTCGCCGTAGGCCTGTGCGAACCACTCGAAGTACCAGTTCCCGCTCGCTCCAACGCTGAGGACCGTACGTGCCCCCGATGGCATGGCGGCCAAGCAGAACGACCTCGCCTGATGGAGGGCTTCCAAGTAGTCGCTGAACACCGGCGAGAGCTCGGAGCTGGCCGCGCCAGAAATCTGGGAGTCAAGGGCAGGCGGACCGAGCCATCGGCCAGCGCGGCGGGCTAACCCCCGAAAGGCACGGCGACCCCGGGCGAGAAGTTCGCGCGTTCCTTGGGCGCCCACCCTGATCAAGCTACAGGGAGGCTT